>CAVQOB010000025.1:0-109205 GCA_963714325.1 uncultured Alphaproteobacteria bacterium
ACCCGATAGGAGTCGAACCTACGACCTCTGCCTTCGGAGGGCAGCGCTCTATCCAGCTGAGCTACGGGTGCAGCAGAGTGGTCTTTAGCGCAAATGGCCCGGCTCGGCAAATGCTCCGATTTTGTGCCAATTGACGCCGGTCAGCACGCCGGACGTCTATTTCGGGGCCTTGAAGGCCGCTGTAGTGTCGCGCATGCCGCGTGTCGGTGGCACCCGCTCAGATGGTCGTTGACGAAGCCCATCGACTGCATGAATGCATAAACCGTCGTCGGCCCAACAAAGCGAAAGCCTTCGGCCTTCAACGCTTTCGATATCTTCAGCGAGGTCTCGGTTTGTGCCGGCACGTCGCCATGCCCTCTGTAGGCATTGATCTGCGGGCGGCCATCGACAAAATCCCACAGAAACGCTGCCAACCCCTGGCGTTCCCGCATCTTCAGGAAGGCTTTCGCATTATCAATCGTTGCCTCGACCTTCAGCCGGTTCCGAATAATGCCCGCGTCCGCCATCAGCCGCGCCTGATCTTTCGCCGTGTAGCGCGCGATGCATGCGGCGTCGAAACCGTGGAACGCCTTGCGGAAATTGTCCCGCTTCCTGCAGGATCGTGATCCACGATAACCCCGATTGAAATCCTTCAAGGATCAGCTTTTCGAATAGCTTTTGGTCGTCGGCGCAGGGCACGCCCCACTCCTCGTCGTGATAGCGAGTGTACTCGGCATCATCGAGCCCCGGCCACGTGCAACGCGCACAGCCATCGCGATCCCCGTGCGCGCGCTCATAGGTCGATCACCGGGCGGTTGGCGACAGCCTTGCGGTAGTCGGCAAGCGCTTTCTCGTCGACGACGATCACCGCGCCATCGGCCAGCAAGGGCTCGTCTTTGTCTTCAGCCTCCGCTGCGCGGTCCAAGCGCAGCATCGCCAGTGCCTGACCGCCAGCGACGGTACCGATGCGACCGATGACGCCGGAACCATGCAAAATGTCGGCACCTATCGTCAGTCGCTCGCCAGCGATCCGCACGACGCGCTTGCGCACCACCGCCTTGTTCTGCATCCGCGCCACCACCTCTTGCCCGACATAGCAGCCCTTGGTGAAGGACACGCCCTGCATGCGATCCCAATTCGCTTCGTGTGGAAATGTGTCGCCGAGTGGATAGTCCTTCCCGCCCTCGGGGATGCCAAGCGCAATGCGGTGGGCATCATAGTCGCCCCAGGGATCGTTTCGCTTGATCAACATCGTCGAACTGGGTCGCAACTGTTCGGGGATCATGACGCAGGAACGCAAACCAATGTCTTGATCGCGGGAGTCGACATAGACCACTGACCCAGCCGGTGCTTGGCTCACTTGGCTGTCATTGCGCGGCCAATGCGCGAAGATTTGGAAGGCATCCGAAACATCGGTCACCTCAACCTTCGACCGCAACTTATACATCGCCAGCCGCTTAGCGAGGTCAGCGGCCTTGTCGCGCTGGGTGTCGAGCAGATAGCCGTCATTCGCCTTCACGACAAAGAACTCGAACAGGATCTTGCCCTGCGGCGTCAGCAAGCCAGCAAATATACCGCTCCATCCTTGATCGAACATGCCCATATCGTTCGTGATCATATTGTCGAGGAACGCGCGCGCATCAGCGCCGGTCACCGACACCACACCACGATCCGCCAGTAACGCCATTTTCCCAGTCATTGACATCACGCTTCCGGTCGGTCGGTTTCTGCTATACCTCGCGCCCAACAGGTAAGCGTCTGCACGCGGCTCCGCAAGCGCGCATCCACATGAAATCAAAGACCCCATGCAATTCGATACACCCTTGCCGATTGACGATGTTCTGGGCCACCTCTGCGCCGCGTTGGCCAAAACCAATGCCGCCGTCTTGGTCGCGCCTCCCGGCGCCGGCAAAACCACGCGCGTGCCGCTTGCCCTCCTCGATCAACCGTGGTTGGGCAAAAACAAGATCCTGATCCTGGAACCGCGCCGCCTCGCCGCCCGTGGCGCCGCCGATCGTATGGCGCAAGACACTGCGCGAAAACGTTGGCGAAACCATCGGCCTGAAAGCGCGCCTCGATTGCCAAATCAGGCCCCAAAACGCGCATCGAAGTGATCACCGAGGGCGTCTTCACCCGCATGATCCTCAGATGATCCCACACTCGATGGCGTCGGCGCGGTTCTGTTCGACGAATACCACGAGCGCTCGCTCGACGCCGATCTCGGCCTGGCCCTGGCGCTCGATGCGCAGAAGGGCCTGCGCGAGGATCTCCGCATCCTCGTCATGTCGGCAACGCTTGACGGCGCGCGTGTTGCGAAACTTCTCGGACCAACAGCCCCGGTCATCGAAAGCGCCGGCCGCATGTTCCCGGTTGAGACCCGCTACCTCGGACGCGACCCCCGCGGTCGCATGGATGACCAGATGACGGATGCGATCCTGCGCGCGCTCAAATCGGAATCAGGATCAATCCTGGCGTTTCTCCCCGGCCAAGGCGAAATCCGCCGCGTCGCCGACCGGCTGGCCGAGCGCATCAAAGATCCCACCATCGAAATAGCCCCGCTCTATGGCGCCATGGACATGCGCGCCCAGGATCGCGCCGTACAACCCGCGCCGCCAGGCCAACGCAAGATCGTCCTCGCCACCTCCATCGCAGAAACCTCATTGACCATCGAAGGCGTCCGCGTCGTCGTCGACTGCGGCCAAGCCCGCGTCCCCCGCTATGAGCCCGACATCGGCGTCACACGTCTCGATACGGTCCGAGTCTCGCGTGCAGCTGCTGACCAGCGCCGCGGTCGCGCCGGGCGAACCGAACCCGGAGTCTGCTATCGCCTCTGGGATGAACCGGAGACGACCAGCCTCGCCGCCTTCGCCGAGCCTGAAATCCGCGCCGCCGATCTGGCCGGCCTCATCCTCGATTGCGCCGCCTGGGGCGTCACCGATGTCGCAACGCTCAGCTGGCTCGACCCGCCACCGGCAGCCGCCGCAGCGCAGGCGAAAGCGACGCTCGAAGCCCTCGGCGCCATCGATGCTTCGGGCCGCATCACGGAACTTGGCCACCGCATCCGCGCACTGCCATTGCCGCCCGCATCTCGCGCGCATGATCCTGGCCGCAGCACCCATCGGCGCGGCACTTGCCGCCGCCGAAATCGCCGCAGTCATCGTCGAGCGCGGCCTTGGCGGCAACGATACCGATCTCGATCTCCGCCTCGAAGACTTCCGCCGCGATCGCGGCGATCGCGCGCGTCAGATGCGCGCACTCGCCGCCGGGTGGTCGCGTGGCGCCGGCGAAAGCCACGATCCTCGCCGTAAGCTCAATCCACCTGCCGCCGAGCTGCTTGCGTCTTGCCTACCCCGATCGCATTGCCAAGGCGCGTGGCGGCAAGGGCGAGTTTCTCCTGGCCAATGGTCGTGGAGGTCGGGTCGAAGCAACCGATGCGCTGGCGCGTGCTCCATTCCTGGTTGTCGCCGAGATGTCTGGCACCGCCGCCGCCACCCGCATCCTCCTCGCCGCCAAACTCGACGAGACAGCTCTGGATTCCATCGCCGGCAACCGCATCCGCATGGAAGACGACGTGACTTTCGATCCCACGAGCCTCAGCCTCCGCGCGCGCCGTATCACGCGCCTTGATGCCATCACCCTCAAAGCCGACCCGCGCCCTGCTCCATCCGGCGAGGCCAGTGCTGCAATCCTGGCTAAAGGCATTGCAGCCGCAGGCATCGACAAATTGGGCTGGTCCACAGCGCAAATCCAACTGCGCGATCGGGTGACATTCCTGCGCCAAGCACATCCAGCTGTTTGGCCTGATCTCTCAGACGCAGCTTTAGCGGCAACCGCCGAGGCCTGGCTCGCGCCATTCCTGATCAGCAGGACCCGATTGAGCGACATCGGTGCCGATGACCTCGGCTCAGCGCTCGACACCATGCTGCCTTGGGAACTGAAGCGGCGTTTGGAGGCCGATGCGCCAACGCATTTCACCGCGCCGACCGGCAACAGGCATCCGATCCAGTATGATGGTCCAGGTGCCCCCTCGTTGTCGATTCGCGTACAAGAATTGTTCGGCCTGAAAGTGCACCCCTCGATTGCCGGCGGGCGGTTGCCATTGACGCTGGAGCTGCTTTCGCCAGCACATCGCCCGATACAAATCACGCGCGATCTCGCCGGTTTCTGGTCCGGCTCATGGGCCGACGTCAAAGCCGATATGCGCGGCCGTTATCCTAAGCACCCCTGGCCCGATGATCCAGCCAGCGCCGCGCCGACCGCCCGGGCAAAGCCGCGAGGACTCTGACTGGAATAACCAGTCACCCGGCCATTGCCGAAAGTGGCTGCCTCCGCTAGGCCATGAACCAGGACACGCATCCAAGACAAGAGGTTCCCATGGCCTATGAAACAATCCTCGTCGAAACGCGCAGCAAAGTCGGTTTGATCACGCTCAACCGCCCGGCAGCGCTGAACGCCCTCAACGCCAAACTGATCTCCGAAATCAATGGCGTCCTCGATCAATGGGAAGCCGACGAAAAAATCAGCTGCATTGTCATCACCGGCTCAGAGAAAGCCTTCGCGGCTGGCGCCGACATCAAGGAAATGCAATCCAAAAGCTATATGCAAGCCTACAAAGAAGACTTTATCGGCCAGTGGGATCGTGTCGCGCGCTGCCGCAAACCGGTGATTGCGGCCGTCGCAGGTTTTGCCCTCGGCGGTGGCTGCGAACTCGCCATGATGTGCGACTTCATCATTGCGGCCGACACCGCCAAATTCGGCCAACCCGAGATCAAACTCGGTGTGATGCCGGGAGCTGGCGGCACGCAACGGTTGACGCGGTTCGTCGGCAAATCCAAGGCCATGGAAATGTGCCTGACCGGAAGGACGATGGATGCAGCCGAGGCCGAGCGCAGCGGCCTCGTTTCACGCGTTGTGCCGGCCAGCGAACTCATGAATGAAGCGCTGAAAGCCGCCGAAATGATCGCGAGCATGTCATTGACGGCCATCATGATGACCAAGGAAAGCGTCAACCGCTCCTATGAGACGTCGCTGACCGAAGGCATTCGCTTCGAACGCCGCGTCTTTCACGCCATGTTTGCGACCGAGGACCAGAAGGAAGGCATGGCGGCTTTCGCCGACAAGCGCAAGCCGAGCTTCAAGAACGGTTGAAGCAGCGACGCATCAGCCCGGGAGCCGTGGTCCTACAGATGGCGCTCAGGTAACGCGCGGAGTCGCCGGCGCGACACGCATTGCATCGCGCGACATCAGCGCATAGCCGCTGATCACGGCTAACCCAATAGCTGTGCAGAGCAGGATGTTCATGGCCGCCCAACGAGACTGGCCACCGAAGCCTTCAGGTCCGAGTTTGCCAGCGGCCAGCAGCCCGCCGATGGCGAGACACGTCGCACCAAATTTGCTCCAGGCGACAAATCGAACCAAGCTGATAATGCGTTGATCGGGCGCGGTGGCAACAGCTTCGCGATCCAGTATCCGCGCGACGAAAAGGCAAGTGCTAGAGCCGAGCATCAGGATCAAGAATATCGGCAGCCAGTTCACCCAGCTCAGGACCAGCGCATAGGTCACTGAGATCGCAACAGCGCTCCAGGCCCATAGCAGTCCCATATAGCGCGCAACGGCCGCAGCAATGATCGATCGGCTTTGGCCGGCGGCCTGCGCCTTGCCAATCTCGATTGTCGCGGAGAAGGCTATCGCCAGTGCGATCACCGCCGAAATGGTCAGGTGAAGTCTCTGTGCGTTGCCACCGGCTGTAAGCGCTAAAACGCTGATGCTGAAGGCAAAACCGATAACCCAGATCATCATCGCAAGCATGTCAACTCTCCGTCCGGTCAACAAACCGTGGCCGCTGCTGATCGTGCCCAACGAAAGTTGAAATGCGGTTAAATAGGTTTAACGAGCGGCTTTTTTATTCGCCTGAAGTGCCGTTTTTCGCATTCAATGAGCCCATCCGCCGTTGACCGGGTCGGCAGCATGAGGCTATAGCACTGCAGCTTTTCGCTGCCCGAGGTCTGACTTCGGGCAGCATTGTGAGTTTGCGATCGGTTCTTGCGGGCGGGTTTTGCAAGCGCCTTCGACGAGCACATCGTCCAGCTGCGGCGTGGAGTAGCCCGGACGTCATGCATGTAGCACGCAGACAGCATTAGCGGCCCGAGTGCAGAATCTCCAGATTGAGAGTCGGCGAGGGCCAGATCAGACGTTGCAACCCAAACGAGCCAAGCAAAAAAGGACTGAAAGACCAATGGCCAATACAAGTTCAGCCAAGAAGGCCGCCCGTCAGGCGGTTCGCCGTACGGAGATCAACAAGGCGCAGCGAACGCGCGTCAAGTCTGTCGTCCGCCAGGTCGAAGAAGCCCTAGCCTCCGGCAAGAAAGCCGATGCCGTCGCCGCGCTGAAGGTCGCTGAACCGATTCTCCAACGCAGCGCCCAAAAGGGCGTCATGCACGGGAAGACAGCCGCCCGTAAGGTTTCGCGCCTCACGCGCCGTTTGCGGACGCTGCAGGATTGAGTGGTGAACGGGATTCCGTTGAGGCGGGCTCCCCCGACACCTTCTGTGGCCAATCTGCCAACCGACGCCGAGCAGCTGAAGCGCATTGTCGTCTTTGCGTTTCGACATTTGTCAGCAAAAGGCGATTAGATTCAAAAAATTAGGGCGCCGGGCCAATAGAATCAGCCCTGCAAGTGAAAGCCGACGCGACAATCTGCCCACCACGTGGCAAATGTTTTTTTCGATCCACTGCGGCGCTCATCTGAGCGCCGCTTTCATATCGACGCAGTGCGTCCGGACGATGTGGATTCTCCTTGGAGTCTCAGTCATCTTGTCCCCAACAAACCGCATCTTCGGCCTGACTTGTGCACCGTTTTGATCAATCGCTCAGCCTGCGATGTAAAAAGTTTTGCGCGGCGAACCGGGGTTGCCACCTCCGTTTCATTGTGGTTAACGTCTCCCTACTGCAGCTTGAAACTACGCATCTGCGTGATCGAGAGAGGCAGTGAGCGGTGTAGCAATCCCGGCGAGGCCAATTCGAATGCCTGGGTTGAGTTTTGCTCTGTTGTCCCCAGCGGATGTTATACAGCCCAAGGGCTGTTGATAGTTTTGCACTGGGTGTTCATGTGTCGACATTGCGTTCGGCGCGATCTTCGGTTCGCACCTGTCATGTCCCACAAGCATATCGCCGGAGTATTGCTGGGTCGTCATACGAAGCGACCTGTCACAAACAGCAACTGCTCCTCGCTTGGCGCGTGTTCTATGCGCCAAAGCAAAGCACAGTTTGATGACGGTCATTGTTGAATGATCTCGGACTGTGTCCGTGTCTGTCACACCCGTGACTGACGCGTATACGACGAAAATGTGCATGACGACAATGTGTATGAGGAGAGTTGTGAGTGAGTGGAGCTGCCAGCACCGTTATCGAGGAAGTTCCGGTCGAGGATGCCTTGGCGAGGCTGACCAAGCATGCGAACGCAGTTCTGATCGACGTGCGAACGAAAGCCGAGTGGGCCTTCGTAGGCGTCGCAGACCTAGGGTCGCTGGGCAAGCAACCAATCCTGGTTGAGTGGCAAGGCTTCCCTGATAATCGGGTCAATCCAACATTCGTTGAACAGCTTGCGGAAGCTCTCAACCGTGTCGGTGCCGATCAAAACACTGAACTGCTTTTTATATGCAGGTCCGGCGGAAGAAGCCTTATGGCAGCCCGGGCAATGGCGTCAGCGGGATATACTCGCTGTCGTAACGTGACGGACGGTTTCGAGGGCGGACTCGATCCCGCGCGCCACAGAGGGCGGGTCGGCGGCTGGAAAGCCCAGGGCCTACCTTGGGTTCAGGGCTAGTGCGATAACGTGCTGGCTTGAGGCCGAAAGACAGTCGTTTCAATAGGGTTGCCGATCCAGAGGGTTCTGGGCGGATCGGTATCGCTATGTCTCGGCTGGTGTGTTGAACATTAGCTTTAGTGCGGGGGTTTCAAACATGGACCATGTGAGCAGCGATCCATCAAAGGATCGCGGTGAAGGTCGTCGTGACTCGAAGAGCACCACAGGCAATCTCGCGCAACGCGGGCAGAAAGTAAGAATTCTGCTGCGCACGCGCCTCGGAGACGACGTTTACAATAGCTGGTTCGCATCTCTCGAATTCGATGCCATTGAAGAAGGCACGTTGAAGCTGTCCGTTGCGGTCAAGTTTCTGAAGAATTGGATTCAGTCTCACTATAGCGACCAGCTACTGGCATCATGCCAAGCTGAGTTTGACGACATCGAACGGGTCGACGTGACAGTGCGCCAACCAATCGCGGCTAACGTTCGCCCAGCCACACAGCAGTTGGGCAACGCTGGCATCGACCCGGCGTCGGAGGCCTTGCGGCGTGAAGCCGATCGCCGTCCAGCTCCAGCCATCGGGCAGCGCCCAGGGGTTGCGACCTACGTCAGAACGGGCTCGAACGGTGTCGATGGTTCGCCACTTGATCCGAAGTATACCTTCGAGACGTTTGTCGTCGGTTCCGCAAATCGCATGGCGCATGCCGCGGCCATCCAAGTCGCGGAAACCGTATTCGCCGACGATCGCGGCTTCAACCCGTTGTTTCTCCACTCAGCGGTCGGGCTTGGCAAAAGCCATCTGTTGCACGCCATCGCCTGGGAAGTGAAACGCCGCACTCCAACCGCCAGCGTTCTTTACTTGACGGCGGAACGCTTCCGGTTTGAGTTTGTCGAAGCGCTCAAATCGCAGCAGGCTATGGCCTTCAAGGACAAGTTCCGCGCCATCGACATTCTGCTGATTGACGATCTTGAGTTCATGCAAGGCGAAAAGACCGAGCAGGAATTCGAGCACATCATCAACACGCTGTTGGACGGCGGCCGCCAAGTCGTTGTCGCATCGGCCCGTCCGCCGGGTCAACTGGAGCGTATGAACGATCGCATGCGGTCGCGGCTGCAGCGCGGTTTGGTCACCGAAATTGGTGCCCTCGATGCCGAACTGCGCACGAAAATCGTCGAGAAGCGGATGCTTGAAAAGCGGGCATCCGATCCCTCATTCGAACTGTCGCGCGAAGTTCTCGACATGCTGGCCGATCGGCTGACCGAGAACGGCCGCGAACTTGAAGGCGCAGTCAATCGCCTCTTCATGACGTGGCAGACACTGCGGACCCCGATTTCCGTCGAGGTTGTCGAGACGATCATTCGCGATTTGGTGCAAGGCATTGAACCGCGGCGGATAAAGATCGAGGACATCCTGCGGATCGTCTCGCGACATTATTCGGTCTCTAAATCGGACATCCTGTCGCAACGGCGTCACCGTTCGGTGGTCTGGCCGCGCCAGATCGGCATGTATCTCGCCAAACAGCTGACCTCGCGATCATTGCCTGAGATTGGCCGCCGGTTTGGCGACCGCGATCACACGACTGTCCTGCACGCTATCCGCAAGATTGATCGGGAACTGGAAGCCAACACCCGGCTTCGCGATGAGCTGGAAGAGTTGAAGAAGCAGTTGAACCGCTGATAGTTTGGCCTTGTCAATCAAGGCTGAACAGCAGATTTGCCGCTCTCCCAGGGGGCGGGAGGCGGAGCAGCGGGCAGGAGCGGCATGGATCATGCCGCTCCTGCGCTTGTCGCGAGCAATGCATTGTTGCGATCGATAGTCCATTTCCCGCCGCAATTCTAATCGGGACGCGCGCCAGACCGCCGCACAGCCGTGGGACTGCCGTCGCCTAACACTTGCAAAACCAACCAGACCGCGCCAAGTTCACGTGGCAGCGATTCTGGTCCGAATATCCCTCAGATATTCCTTTGCATTCGTCCGCTCCCTCGCGCGTATCGCCGTTGGTGAGGCGGTGCAACCGGCGAAACTGCTCGACTGACTTCGTCCAGAAGACAACTTGACCAGAAGACAACATGAAGAGGCCAAAGACGTCATGAAGCTGGTGATCGAAAGAGGTGAGCTGCTGCGCGCACTCGGTCATGTGAGCAGCGTCGTCGAACGGCGAACAACAATTCCCATTCTGTCCAACGTCCTGCTGCGCGCCAATGGCGCGAGCCTGATGCTCAAGGCAACCGACCTCGAGCGCGAAGTCGTCGAACAGGTTGCCGCGCAAGTTGCCCAGCCAGGTGCTGTCACTGTGCCGGCCCATCTGCTGCACGATATCGTCAGAAAACTCCCTGACGGTTCGGAAGTGCAAATCCAGCGCGATGCCGAAAAGGAGCGTCTGACACTGACAGCCGGGCACTCGCGATTTGCCCTCCAGACACTGCCCGCCGAGGATTTTCCAGATCTGGCAGGCGGCGATTTTCCGCACAAATTTGAAGTCGGCGCTTTCGACCTGAAGCGGTTGATCGACAAGACGCGCTTTGCGATTTCGACCGAAGAGACACGCTACTACCTTAACGGCATCTATCTGCACACCGCAGCGCGCGGCAAACAGCCGACCCTGCGCGCGGTGGCAACGGATGGCCATCGCCTCGCCCAAGTCGAACTGGATCTGCCATCGGGCGGTTCCGGTATGCCCGGCGTCATTATCCCGCGCAAAACCGTGCATGAATTGCAGCGTTTGGTGGAGGCAACGGACCAGCCGATTGAGGTGAGCGTCTCGCCCGCCAAAGTGCGTTTTGAGATCGGCTCCGTCACGCTGACGTCGAAGCTGATCGACGGCACCTTCCCGGACTACACGCGCGTCATTCCGCAAGGCAATGACAAGGAATTGAAAGTCTCGAATGCGGAGTTTATGAGCGCTGTTGACCGTGTGTCGACCATTGCCAGCGAGCGCGGTCGCGCCGTCAAGCTGGCCATTTCCGGCAAGAAATTGATCCTCTCCGTGAACAATCCCGAAGGCGGCAGTGCGACCGAGGAAATTGCCATCGATTATTCGGCGGCACCACTGGAGATTGGATTCAATGCCCGCTATCTGCTGGACATCGCCAGCCAGTTGGAGAGCGACACCGCCTGTTTCAAGCTGGCCGATCCTGGTTCTCCAACAATGGTCCGCGACGGCGCCGACGAAAGTGCACTCTACGTGCTGATGCCAATGCGGGTCTGATCCCAGAGCGCAACCGACAATGGCCAAGATCATAGCCGATGACGACCCGCGCATTGCCCAAGGACATGCGCGGTTGGATCAGTTTTGGTCGACCATCGGGCCATCCGATCCTGACCTGATCGCTTATCTTCTCAATCCGCAATTCCAAGGCAAGCCTGCTTGGCCAAACATGCGGCAGGCCTATCGTGTTGTCCGCCCAACCGGCAGTCTCATCATTGCATCCGACGGTCTCAGCGATCCCTTTGTCGGAACCGACATGACCGACCAGCAAGGATTTGACTGCGAGGTCTATATCGAGGCGCCACAACTCACCAATGCAAGTTTTGATGCGTTGCGTGACAGCTGGGCCTTCAAAACGATCGAGAACTTCGCGATGAACGTCGCTGACTGGGGTGGGATTGCACAAAAGATTGCAAGCCAGGGCGTCTTATCGGTGGAGTTTGAAATGTCCGGGATGCTTCCGGCCGCGGCGCTGACCGCAGCGGGAATGGCGGGATTTTTCATCAATCTCGTGCCCCCCGGCAGGGCAGCGCAGATAGCGGACATGCCGTTCGGTCTGGTCGATATCATGGCGCTGACTTTGATCACCCCAGCTGAACTTGAATTGCTGCGGACCGGTGGAGCTGCTGCACGCAAACAACTCGCCGCTCAGCGCGCCGGCCCGAACGGACACGTCTCGAGGTTGCCGTGACCGATCCATCGGCAACAGGTTCGGCCTCACTGCCACCACGAGAAGCTCTAACCATCGCGCGCATTCTGAAGGTCAATCACGCCGGCGAGCACGGTGCCATCCGCATTTACGGCGGTCAAATAGCCATTGCGCGACTTGCTTATCCTGAACTCGTGGCGCCGTTGGTAGAGATGCGCGGCCATGAAATCGCCCACCGCGCAAGCTTTGCCAGTGCAATGCCGTCGAGAAATGCGCGCCCCTGCCGGATGATGTTTCTATGGGCTGTGGGCGGAACCATTCTGGGGTGCGTGACCGCGTTGTTTGGCCGTCAAGCAATCTGGACCACAACCGCAGCCGTTGAAGCCGCCGTCCATCGCCACCTCGATGATCAACTCCAATTCCTGGTCACCCGTGATCCAGAGCTTTATCGGGCCATTCTCGAAATTCGCGAAGAAGAGCTGTCACATTTGCGTTTGGCAGAGCGCAACATTGTTCAGGAAACGTCGGCATTGAGATTACTCTCGTCGGCAATTGCTTGGAGTACCGACGCGTTGATCTGGCTATCGACCTGGGGCGACTCCTTACGGATGGCGCGTGACCTCAATGCGAGCAAGATGACGCAACCATGAGCGAACCGACTCATAAAGCATCCCAGCAAACTGCACCAAGTGACGCGCCCCCACCCGCACTCTGGGTCGAGCGTCTGTCGCTGACAAACTTCCGTAACTACCGACATGTCTCACTCAATCTCCAGCCAACCCCCGTTGTCCTCACCGGCCCGAACGGCGCCGGCAAAACCAATCTGATGGAGGCTGTCTCGCTGCTGGCTGCCGGCCAGGGTTTGCGTCGCGCCGCCTATCCCGAACTCGCAAAAGTCGGCGGCGCTGGCGATTGGGCCGTCGCCGCCCGAGTAATGACTGCCGAAGGCGCCGTCGACATTGGTACTGGTCAGGCACCTGGTCAATTGGCGAGCCCGCGCGCCGGCCGCATCGTTCGCATCAACGGCGAAACCGTTGGTGGATCTGGCGCGCTCGCCGATCTCGTGGAAATGGTTTGGCTCACCCCGGCTATGGACGGACTGTTTACGGGGCCTGCCGGGGAACGCCGTCGATTTCTCGATCGATTGATCCTTTGTTTCGATCCGAACTATCGCACCCGCCTCGGCCATTTCGAGCGTGCAATGGCTAGCCGCAATCGCCTCCTCGCCGACGATGTCCGCGATTCCGCGCGGTTCATCGGTATCGAGCACGTGATGGCTGAAACCGGAATCGCCATTGCCGCCGCTCGCGCCGAAGCGGTATCGCAGCTTGGTGCCACCATGGACATCCGCCGCCTGCGCGCGCCGGAAAGCCCGTTTCCGTGGGCGACTCTCGCCATCGAAGGCGCCATCGAGGCTGATCTCGCAACCCACCCAGCGATCGACGTCGAAGAGCGATATGTGCGCACGTTGGCCGCCACCCGGGAACGCGATCGCGGTGCCGGCCGGACGCTCGATGGGCCACACCGCTCTGATCTTGACGTCGGCCACGGTCCAAAGGTCATGCCGGCC
The DNA here is from genome assembly GCA_963714325.1 of uncultured Alphaproteobacteria bacterium. Classification (GTDB taxonomy): domain Bacteria; phylum Pseudomonadota; class Alphaproteobacteria; order Rhizobiales; family Hyphomicrobiaceae; genus CAVQOB01. The sequence continues at coordinate 13,211 of CAVQOB010000025.1, forward strand.
AGGCTCTGTTCGACGGGCGAGCAAAAGGCCTTGCTGATCGGCCTCGTGCTGGCCCACGCCGAACTCGTCCGCCAACGGCGGAACGGGGCCGCGCCGATCCTGCTGCTCGATGAGATTGCCGCCCACCTCGATCCCGCGCGCCGCTCCGCCCTGTTTGAGGAGATCCTCCGGCTCGGGACGCAAGCCTGGATGACGGGTACAGATCGTGAAGCATTTTCCGCGCTTGAGAATCGTGCCCGCTTCCTGCGCGTTGAAGACGGCCAAGTTGGCCGCTGACAACATGCCGGTTTCGCCTACCCGAAAGGCGCCATAAAACGTTGATCAATAAAGTGATTTTTGCCCCGCAAGATACCTTGGAATACCCCCTCTTTTGGCGTGTTTTCCGGACCATTCCGGTGTATGTTGAAACAACCTCAAAAAAATACCCAAAAGGATGCCTGATTCATGAGCGCGAAGCCGGAAAAAAAGCCGGAGCCGGTGGCCTCTGCTGCCGACGACTACGGTGCCGATTCCATCAAGATGCTCAAAGGGTTGGATGCCGTCCGCAAGCGTCCAGGGATGTACATCGGCGATACCGATGACGGCTCCGGCCTGCATCACATGGTCTACGAAGTCGTCGACAACGCCATCGATGAGATTCTCGCCGGCCACGCCACTGAATGTTTTGTGCAGCTTAATCCTGACGGCTCAGCAACCGTCCGCGACAACGGCCGCGGCATCCCCGTCGGCATCAAGCAGGACGACGACCAGGATCCCAAGCGCTCCGCCGCCGAGATCGTTTTCACCGAATTGCACGCTGGCGGCAAGTTCGACCAGAACTCCTACAAAGTCTCCGGCGGCCTGCATGGCGTCGGTGTTTCGGTCGTCAATGCCCTCTCAACGTGGCTGCGCGCGCGCGTCTGGCGCAACGGCAAGGAACATGTCATCGAGTTTGGTGATGGCGTGCCCAAGGCGCCACTGAAAGAAGTCGGCGACGGCAAGGGCAACAAGGGCACCGAAGTCTCGTTTTTGCCGAGCACCAAAACCTTCACCAAGGTCGAGTTCGATTACAACACGCTGGAACACCGCCTGCGCGAATTGGCATTCCTCAACTCCGGCGCCAAAATCGTGCTCCGCGACGAGCGTCACGCCGACGTCAAGGCCGAAGAGATGAGCTACGAAGGCGGTGTCTCCGCATTCGTAAAATACCTCGACCGCTCGAAAACGCCGCTGATTGAAGAGCCAATTATGCTCCGCGGCGAGAAGGACGGTATCTCAGTCGAAGTCGCGATGTGGTGGAACGACGGCTACCACGAAAATATGCTCTGCTTCACCAACAACATCCCGCAGCGCGACGGTGGTACGCATCTCGCGGGTTTCCGCGCGGCTCTTACCCGCGTCATCAACAAATATGCGGAAGAAAGCGGCATCGCTAAGAAGGAGAAGGTCGATCTCGCCGGCGATGACGCGCGCGAGGGTATGACCTGCGTGCTCTCCGTCAAGGTGCCGGACCCCAAGTTTTCGAGTCAGACCAAGGACAAGCTCGTCTCGTCCGAGGTCAAGCCGATCGTCGAAAACCAGGTCAGTGACCACTTGGGCGCCTGGTTCGAAGAGCACCCGAAGGAAGGCAAGATCATCGTCGGCAAGATCGTCGAGGCAGCGCTCGCCCGCGAAGCCGCCCGCAAGGCGCGTGAACTGACACGACGCAAGGGGGCGCTCGATGGCCTGCGCCTGCCCGGCGGCCTCGCCGAATGCCAGGATCGCGATCCCGTCAACACCGAGATGTTCATCGTCGAGGGCGACTCGGCCGGTGGTTCCGCCAAGCAAGGCCGCAAGCGCGAGTATCAGGCCGTATTGCCGATCCGCGGCAAAATCCTGAACGTCGAACGCGCCCGCTTCGATCGCATGCTGTCAAGCGAGCAGGTGACCAACATCATCAGTGCGCTTGGCACTGGTATCGGCCGTGGCATCGGCAAGGATGATTTTGACCTCACCAAGCTGCGCTATCACAAGATCATCATCATGACCGACGCCGACGTCGACGGCGCCCACATTCGCACGCTGCTGCTGACATTCTTCTATCGCCAGATGCCGGAGCTGGTGAAAGCCGGCCACCTCTACATCGCCCAACCGCCGCTCTACAAAGTCGCCAAGGGCAAATCAGAAACCTATCTCAAGGACGAAAGTGCACTGCAGGATTACCTCATCGCCGGTGGCCTCGAGGAAGCCCGCCTTGTTCTCGGCAACGGCGAGAACTCGCGCCAGCGGCGATTTGCGCGATATCGTAGAACAGGCGCGCAGCATCAACGCCACGATTGAGAGCATCCATTCTCGCTATACGCGCTTCGTCGTCGAGCAAGCAGCAATCGCCGGCGCGTTCGACCCGAAGCTGATCCAGTCGGCCGATGCCGCGGCCAAGGTAGCAGCGACCGTGTGCCAGCATCTCGATCAGGTCTCCGAGGAGACCGAACGCAACTGGTCCGGCCGTTTCGGCAACGACGGATTCATGTTTAAGCGCGAAGTGCGCGGCGTCACCGAAGCGCACATCCTCGATCGTCAGTTGCTGGCGTCGCTCGAAGCCCGGCGTCTCAACGAGCGCAGTGGCCATCTCACGGAGATCTATGGGACGCCCGGTATCCTCAAGCGCAAGGAAACCGAACGCCAGATCAACGGTCCCAAGTCGCTGCTCGAAGCCATCTTCGACGTCGGCCGCAAAGGGCTTGTCGCTGCAGCGCTACAAAGGTCTCGGCGAAATGAACCCCGAGCAGCTCTGGGAAACGACGCTGGATCGCGAAGTCCGCACACTTCTGCAGGTCAAGGTCGGCGACCTCGCCGAAGCCGACGAGATTTTCTCTAAACTGATGGGCGACGTCGTCGAGCCGCGCCGTGAGTTCATCCAGGCCAACGCGCTGGATGCGAGCGTGGATGCGTGAGCATGCCCCGTCAGTATGTATAGCTGTGTCTCGCTGCGATCGGCGCAGATCGTGCCGTCAATCAAATCTGCGATGCAGCCGAGGATCTTAGGCATGCCCTCACATCCAATCCCCAACCTGCGCGGCATCGAGCATATCGGCCTCACCGTGCCCGATCTCGACGCCGCAACCCGCTTCCTCGTCGATCTGCTGGGCGCCGTGCCGCTGTACGATGTTGGCCCCTTCGAGAGCCCCGACGATTGGATGGCAGCGCACCTGGCGGTCCACCCGCGCTCGCGCATCAACAAGCTGCGCGTGCTGGAAGTCAAAAACGGCCCTGTCCTCGAACTCTTCGAGTTCACCGCACCGGATCAGAACACCAAGCCACCTGCCAACAGCGACATCGGCGGGTTCCATATCGCCTTCTACGTCGACGACATGGAACAGGCGCTGGCCGCGTTGAAAACGCACAACGTCACCATTCAGAGCGGCCCCGTCGACATGACCGAAGGTCCAAGCGCCGGTCTCACCTGGCTCTACTTCAAGGCGCCCTGGGGCCAGCAGTTCGAACTGGTCAGCTATCCCGGCGGGATTGCCGCCTATAACCAAGTGCGCCGCGATATCTGGCGTCCCCGGTGAACCAGCGCGATAACTAGGACGTTGAAGCGTGTAGAACACCTCACGCTCAAGGATCTCACGGCCATGCCGCCCGACACGCCCAAGGTTGCCTTGATCACTGGCGCGGCCCGTCGCCTAGGCGCAGCGCTCGCGCGCGACTTGGCGAAGCACCGCTGGTCGGTTGCGGTTCACTGCCGCGCTGTCACGTCGGACGCCGATACGCTCATCCGCGAAATCACAGATAACGGCGGCAAGGCCATTGTGCTGGAAGCCGACCTCGCCAACGCGACCGACGTTGCACGGCTCATCCCAGCCTGCGTCAAGGCGCTCGGGGCTCCGACATGCCTCGTCAACAATGCCTCGCTCTTCGAGTATGACGCGATCGATACGCTCAACGCCGCGCGCTGGGACAGCCATCACGCCGTCAACGTCCGCGCGCCGGTGTTTCTGGCGCAAGCCCTGGCCCAGCATGTGCCGGCTGGCCAGAGCGGAAACGTCATCAACATCATCGACCAGCGCGTCTGGAAGCCGACACCGCATTTCCTCTCCTATTCAGCCTCAAAGGCCGAGCTGTGGTGGATGACGCGAACGCTCGCCCAAGCGCTCGCGCCGCGCATTCGCGTCAACGCCATTGGTCCCGGACCGATGTTGCAGAGCGTGCATCAGGCCGCGCAGGATTTCGCGGCTCAGACCAAGGCAACATTACTCGAACGTGGGACCAGCCCCGCCGAGATCGCCCGCGCCATGCATTTTATCCTGGACGCGCCAGCCATGACCGGCCAGATGATCGCGCTCGATGGCGGCCAGCATCTCGCCTGGGCAACGCCCGATATCGGCGACGGCAAGGGGTAATGGCGGTAGATTCCGATGTTCGGATTGCGCCGAAGGATTTGGCCTAAATGAGCGATAAACCAAAACTGTCTTCACTGAGCATCGATGCGGCCCGCATCCGCCGCGTCTTCGTGCGCGATCTCGAAATTGTCGCCAGCGTCGGCGTCTTCGAGGTCGAGCATCGCTATGAGCAGCGCGTCATGATTTCCGTCGAACTCAGTGTCGACGATACCTATGATGGGGTCAGCGAAAAACTGGCTGATGTCCTCGACTATGGCGCACTCGTCGATGGCATCGAGCGCCTGACCCAGAGTGGCCACTTCAAGTTGATCGAAACCCTCGCCGAGCGGATCGCAGAGTTGTGTCTTGCCGACACCCGCGTGCTCTCGGTCAAAGTGCGTATCGAAAAGCCCGATATCCTGCCCTCGTGCCGCGCCGTCGGCATCGAGATTGAGCGCCACACTAAGTCTAACTGCTAATCGCATGCGTTGACCCACCCGTCGATCAGCGACAACGACAACAGCCGCTCGCTGTCGAGGCCGATGCCGCCGGCCGGTCGCAAACTCGCGCGAAACGCCTGCAACGCATTGGTTTGTGCGCGCAACGCCGCAATGGCCTCGTCCCGTGTCGTGGGCTGGAACGTCACAGTTGCGCCCGGCTGCAACTGGGCGAGTCGGCCGAGATCGGCGGAGATGACCGTCGCAATTTTCGGATAGCCGCCGGTCGTTTGCCGGTCGGCCAAAAGTACGATCGGCTCGCCAGTGCCGGGAACCTGAATGGAACCCGTGACGATGCCATCCGACACGATGTTGTAGCCCTTCCAGCTGTGTTCGATCGCCGGACCGGACAATCGCAACCCCATGCGGTCGGCTTGCGGCGTAATCGTGTAGGTACTCGTCAGGAACGTACGCAAACCGCTTTCAGAAAAATGATCGTCTTGCGGCCCGAGCAGGACACGGATGGGCCCCTCGTCCCCATCAATGCCGCGCGCTGCCGCCAGATCAGTGCCCGTAGGCAACGCCAGCTTGAGCTGAAGCCGATCGCCGATTGCCAATGGCCGCCCAGCCACGCCGCCGATGCCAGCGCGGACGTGCAGTGACAGCGAGCCGAGTTCCGGCGTGAGGTTGAGACCGCCAGCGACCGTCAGATAGCTGTATAGCCCGCTCCGTGCGGACAGAACGTCGATGACGCTGTCCGGTTCGATGGTTCTGCTGTTGAACTCCGGTATTGACGAGCCGTCAATCCTGAGTTCGGCACCCGCGACGGCAATGCGGATCGGCCCATTGACGACGCGAAAACGCCCGCCAGCCAAAGCGAACTCGACTCCCGCCGCTCCCGGACCATTGCCGACTAGGACGTTGGCAGTTGCGAGTGCGACCCTATCCATCGCACCGGCCGGGCCGACCCCAAACCGTTGCCAGCCATAGCGGCCAAAATCCTGGATCGATGTTCTCGGTCCGCAGCTTTCAACGACTAGGCTGCTCATGTCGCGATAACTTCGGCAATCGGCGCGCCTGCCTCGGCGTCGCGGCTGAGCGCGTCCCAATGGCTTGAATCGATCGGCACGAAAACAATTTCGTCGCCCGGCGCGAACAGTACAACAGGCTCGCGCTGCGTCATGAATGTGCGCACCGGCGTGCGGCCGAGCAAGTGCCAACCGGACGGCATGGCGGAACCCGCAATCAGCGCCTGGATACCTCCGATTGAAATCGTACCGGCCGGCGTCATCGTTCTCGGATCAATACGTCGCGGCGTAGCGATCGATTGATCTAGGCCGCCAAGATACGTGAAACCCGGCATGAAACCAATCATGTAAACCCGATAAATCGCGGCCGAGTGCCGATCGATGACTTGGCTGGTCGTTATTCCGTGCCGAGTAGCAACGTCTTCAAGGTCGATGCCGAATTCGCCTCCATAGATCACAGGAACGCGCCAGCGCCGCCCTTTGAAGGCCTTGACGTCCAGGCCATGCAGCAACGTCCGCACTCGATCGGAGAATACGGCGAGATCAAGAATCAGCGGATCAAGCTGAATGAGCAGCGATCGATACGTCGGTACAGTCTCGATGATACCAGGGATCTGATCGGCATTGATTGCCGCGTCTAGCGCCAGCACCAAGGCATTGATTGCTGGGTCAATGTTATCACCGAACTGGATGACGATACCAGCATCGCCAGCTGGCAGAAATCGCGGTTCGATTGGTTGTTGTGACATGAGCGCGCTGACGGGGAGGGTTTCAGACTTGCTGGCCGTCGACTGCTACGCAACGGGCGTGGCAAGTTTCGCCGTCAGCGCGTTGATCGAGCGCATGTAGGGCACCGACTCCATGTCGAGGCGTCGCGCGATCGCAGCCGTATCCGGAAATGCCTGCATCGCGTCCCACCAGATCGCGCGGCCGGCCAGGTAGCCGTTCGCACCGGCACGATAGGCATAGGTCAGCACTTTGCTGAAGTCGGCAGCCGATGCGCCGGCCGACAGCATCACCCAGGGTCGGCCACAAGCCTTGCCGAGTTCATCGAACAAGGCCTGCGCGCGCTTGGCATCCGCGCCGCCTTTATCTGGGTCAGGCAAGACCTTGGCCGGTAGCGGGCTTTCCAGCTTGAAGATGTCGACGCCATACTCCGGAGCATCGAAGCGCTTGACGCTCTCGATCACTAATTCCGGATGCTTGCCCGGATCCTCCGCATAGCCGACGTCGCCGCCGATCGGGTACAGCAGGAACTCAAGCAGATAGCAGATGTCGTGCTCGCGGCAAGCCTCGCCTATTCGCTTGATGAATTGCGCTTGATGGTCGTTGACCGCCATCGGCGCGTCAGGGCGATACCAGGCAAGGACCTTCACCCCGTCGGCGCCATGGCGCTTGATGCGCGCCACGGACCAGTCGGCGATTTCGTTGGAATAGCGCCCGTCCGGCGTATCCCTGAAGGCATGATCCTCGAGTGTCAGCAGCAGACCTTGGCGCGGGTTTACATGTGCAATCGATTGCTTGTACGCCCAGATCGGATCGAGCAGCACGGCGGTCGCTTCCGGCGCCAAATGCTTGACGATCAGTGCTTTGACGGCGGCGACGTCGTCAAAACGCGGCTCCCGCTCCCCGCGCTTGGCTTTGGTCAAGTTCATGATCGGCGGGCGCTGATCCGCAGCCAGCATCGCAAACCGCCCGTCGGGCCCTGCGAGACGGCGCATACCCCAGGCTTTGCCGGGTGTCAGAGTCATGTCGGTCGCTCCTTCATGAAGGCATTCGTTACTGCGCGTGACGGCCGCATAGCGCGGCGGCCAAGCCGCCTGCATTGAGAGCGGCCAACGCCGTCGCGAAGCGCTCGGACTTGAACATATCGCCGGTTTTCACAATGGCAACAAGAATGGCGCACCGAAAAACATGGCCAAGCCGGAGTGGGCAGATGATCTAGCCGCGTCGGCTGCAACATCGCGGTGTTGCGCACAGGGCTTGAGCGGTTACACTCAACGCGTACGGGTTCGTGAGGAGTGAACTATGCAGCGATTGGTATCGCGACCTGCAATACTTGGCATCCTCATGCTCGACAACAATTTCGAGCGGTACTGCGGCGACATCGGCAATCCGCAGACATGGAGCATCCCGGTTCTCTATCGCAAGACACTTGGTGCCACCACGCACGCCATCACCACCTTGCACGACGATACGTTTCTGGCGCCATTCCTGGCCTCAGCCGAAGCATTGATCGCCGATGGCGCCGATGGGATCGTGACAAGTTGCGGATTCTTGGCACTATATCAGAAGGCACTGGCTGCGCGGTTGCCGGTGCCGGTCGCGACCAGCGCACTGCTGCAGATCGCATTGGTCAATCGCATCCTGCCAAACGGTAAGCGCGTTGGAGTCTTGACGTTTGACGGAACGACACTCAAGCCGCCGCACCTGGAAGCGGTCGGCGCGCCGCCGGATGTCCCGATCGTCGGCTTACGTGAAGGTGGCCATTTTCGCCGTGCCCTCCTCGGCGACGCATCCGTCGATGGCTATGAGTACCGCGAGGAAGAGGCCATCGACGCCGCGCGGAGCCTGGTTGGCGAGCATCACGGCATTGGCGCGATCGTGCTTGAATGCACCAATCTGGTCCCGCATACGGCGGCAATCCACGCTGCTGTAAACGTACCGGTCTATGACGTTATGACACTCTGCAGTTGGTTCCACAGCGGCCTACAACCGCGGATTTGGCCACGGAGTTGAGCACTCGACCGTTGTCATCGGCGGCGAAAGACCCCGAAGCGTAGGCCAGCATAGGTGACAAACATCGAAACCAGCGTCGCGCCAAACAGCGCCAGAACAGGCAACGTCTGTGGCCACGCCAGGAGGATGGCGCTAAACACTGCATAGTTCACGACCGACGAAGACCACGCAACCGCGATGAATTGCCCGAACTCCGTCCAGGTCGGCGATCCCATGACATCGAAGGTCAGTTGGCGATGCGCAAGAAAGCCAAACACGGTCGCAACGGCGATAGCGAACAGCCGGGCCAGAAAGGGGGAAAGGTCGAGACCGCGTGTGAGTGCCCAAAGCACGAACGCGTCGACACAGAGTGCGATGACGCCTGAAGCGGCGAACCCTGCCCAGTGCCGTACACCTTCCGTCCGGCGCGGCGAAGACGTCATGATGGGCGCCACGCGATGGGCGCGCCATGTACCGCGCGTTCCGGTCGCCAAATGCGCTGAGGCAGTGTCGCGTCCGTCATCAGTGCATCGTACTCCTGGCGCCGCCGCGCAACCACCGGATCCAGCGCCGCCAACGTATCATCGGGAAACCCCGGGTGGCACATGACGATGGCACGCCGCCCCTTGACGGCGAAAGCTGCGCGAAGTTCGTCCGCATAGTCCCGAGCAACGTCGAAGGCGGAGAATCCAGCAAAACCGTCGTTTGTCGGCAGTTGGCGGCGCTTTGCCGCTCGTCGAAACCCGGTGCTGAGCAGATTGACAATTCGTGCCTTCCCCTGACCTGGCGCTGACGGGTTGCGCAGCAACGGCGGCGTGGACGCATAGCGGCGTTGAACCTCCGCGAGCAAAGCGCGCCGGATCGTCGGCAGCACCTGCACATGTTGGTGTCCGTCGATATGGTCAGGCTGGAATCCGAGGATTCGCTCAAAGAGATCGAGCTGCCGGCGGATTTCGCTACCAATCTCATCAACCGTCAGCCGACGAGCCAATGCGCGCGCGATGAGCGGCTTCAATGTTGGCAGTGTTCCCGCTGGTGCCAGCTCAGGCATGGGGCCGGCGGGCGCGCCAAGTGTGAAGTTGAGATGCAGTCCAATGGACAACTGCCCGCGCAGTTCGCGAATACGTGCTGCGTCCTCGCGCCAACCTGGCATCGTCACCATGGCGCTCGTCGCCGAAAGTCGTCCCGCTCGCGCCAACTGCTCGATCGCGCGTGAAACGCCGTATGTCATCGCGTAGTCGTCGGCCGTGAGGATGATCATCGCCATTTCACCCCTGGCGTGGGAGATCAGTAGGTGGTTTCGGTTCGGCCACGCCAACTTCTTCGGCGACAATGAACAGCGGTCGCCCCTTCACTTCTTCATACATGCGGCCAAGATACTCGCCGATCACGCCGAGTGATATCAGCTGCACACCACCAAGGAACAGCACGGCGACGATCAAGGTCGGAAAACCCGGCGCGTTCGCGTCACGACCCAAGATCAGCGTTTTGGCGAGAAAGATGCTGACGTAGACAAACGCCAAGCTCGAAATCACAATGCCGATGTATGACCAGATCCGCAGCGGCATGGTCGAGAACGAGACTAAGCCATCGATAGCGAACCGCCAGAGTTGCCGCGGTTTCCAGCGCGAGCCCCCGCCATCGTAGCGTGGTGGTACATGGAACGTAACACCAACCGATTGGAAGCCGATCCAGGCATAAAGTCCTTTGTTGAACCGCGCATGTTCGCCGAGCCGGTTCATGGCATTGACGGCTTTGCGGTCGAGCAAACGGAAATCGCCAGCCCCATCTGGTAGTGTCGTGCCGCTCATATATTGGAAGAGGTTGTAGAACATGCGCGACGCTGTTCGCCGGATGACACTGTCAGACTCGCGATCGTCGCGCTGACCGTAGACGATGTCATTACCGTCGGACCATCGGGCAATGAGCTCCGGAATGATCTCCGGCGGGTGCTGGAGATCGGCGTCCATCAGAATGACACCATCACCCGTCGCGTAGCGCATCCCGGCAGCAACTGCGATTTCCTTGCCGAAATTGCGGCTGAGTGCGATCGCCTTGATCCGCGGATCGTTGGCATGCGCACGCCGCAACATCTCGCGGGTCGCGTCCTTTGAACCATCGTCGACGAACACGATCTCCCAGGCGAGGCCGGTCGCCTCCAGTACCGGTTTAAGCCGGCCGATCAACATATCCAGCCCGCGTGCTTCGTTGAGCACCGGGACGACGATCGACAGCGAGCGTCGTGGCGTCAGCGGTGCTGCAGCCGATGTCGACATCATGGTTTGGGGGCTATCCTGCACGCGTCAATGCTCGCAATCCGTCAGTTGGATGGCATTATCTAGAGTGTTGCGAACAGCCAATCAAGCAATGCACGGCAGCTAGGTTTATCGCGCCGCGATGATCCCAGAATCGATCAACCGGCGATGGAAACTGAGGATCTCCTGCCGCTTGCTGCAACTGTTGTAGCGGCCCTGGCACAAGGCCATCAGCCGTTTGCGCTCCTTGTTCGCATCCGACAACGGCAATCCAGCCAAGTCCTGGATGATCATGCCAAGATAGGGCACGTCCGTCACTTCATGATGCGGTAGTGCCGGCAACTGATAATTCAAACTGTCGACCGCGTAATAGGTGATAAAGGCCGGATTGTCGTCCTGGACGGCGATGCCTTCGAAATCGACGTCTTCCTTGTACCCGACAAGCATGCGTGTCGCCGACGGTTGATGATCGCCATATTGTACGATCAGGATTTTTTCGTTCGGGAAGCGCCGCTTCAGTTCAGCCATCAGGAAATCATAGTCCAACTTCGCCATCGATACCCGGCGCAGGTACTCGTGCATGTCCGGATGTGTCCCCGGGCCACCACCGCGAACCTCCGTCTTGGGTTCCATGATCCAATCATAAGGCCAGTGCGCCGACATGGTTTGGATATAGGTGAACAGTGGCTTCGGTGACGTGGCAATGTGCTTCTCCATCTCGGCAAGCGCATTACCATAGTAGAAGCGGTCGCGCTCCTGCACGCTCGGCGCTTTCTGTGCTTTGATATCGAATATCTCGGTCAGTCCGATCGACGCATAGAAGCGATCGTTCGAAACGAAATTCCGCATCATCGGGTAGAAGACGACGTTGCGATAGCCGCAGCTTTCCAGGTTTTGCGGCAGCGTGTCTTTCAGCTTGTTGACGGTGAAGGTCTGCACGAACTGACGCATGCCGCCAAACGCTTGCGTCGAGATGCCGGCGAGAATCGAGAATTCCGTCAGCCAGGACGCGCCACCATAAGTCTCAACGCGCAACTTCCGCGTCACGCCGTCTTGCGAGCGAAACATCGGATCGACCGATCGATCATAATCGACGCTCGGGAAAAAGTCCCGGCTGAACCAACGATTCCTGGTGAATAAGCACGATATGAGGTGGTTTCTCGCGCCCGACGCAATTGGCCGCCAAGCGTAGAGAAGGATATGCCACGCCGCTGCCTTTCGGCGCTGCTTCGAAGAGTGTCCCATGCCACAGCGTACCGATCGTTTCCGACCAAGAAGCATAGAACGACGACACGTAGAGATTTTCAAAATTGAACTGCATGTGGCGGCGTTCGCCCTTGGTCGCGGCACCGATCCAGCCAATCGCCGCCGCAAACACCAACAGCCCAGCCGCTTGCCCCCGCGCGATGCGCGTTGGATCACGTTGCCACGCCAAGGCTCCCAAACCGAAAAGTGCCAGGACACCGACGCCGAACGTCACGACCATACGGCGATGATCGCTCCAAAGAAAGCTCAAGGTCGAGAGCGAGCTGAGATAGAAAAAGAGGTCATACGCATGCACGACCATGTCCATCGCGCTGCGCTTCATCACCGCAGCCCAGGCAACAATTGTCACGATCAAAGCCGTGACAACGGCAGAAAACAAAATTCGTTGCGAAACGAAGAGTAGGAATGCAGCGATGGCGATCGTGACGCCGATCGTAAAGATGAGATTAGCCGTGTGCCCCTCAGTCTGCCAGAACCAGGTGAAGACCGCCAGCCCGAGCAGGCCAGCCATCGCCCAGCAGGCGCCTGGACGCAAAGCGCCCGGCTGAAGAGCTTGGCGAGTCATGCGGCGCAAACGCGCAAGGGCCGACAAGCCGGGATCGAAACCGAGCGACTGATCCGTCATGGTGCTTTTCCAAGTCCCTCGGTCATCATCTGCGGCGACGTTGGCTTGAGGTTGGTCGGCGACCGACCACCATGTCACCGGAACGTCGCGCAGGTGTCGCATATCCATCATATGGCGCATGAATGCGCGATGAAGTCTGCGGTCTTCTTCGGAAATGCCAAGCACTTTACATGCCGCAGCGACGCCATGCGCACGATTGAGCGAAGGAGCTTTGAAGCGGCAGCACAAGCGTCACCAGACCGCGATCATGTCCAGGGTGTACCATTCATCGTTATCTTAACGATGACTGTAACAATTTGAAAACAAATATGAAATTCCGCGAGGGGATTTCCAGAAGGTGTGCCATGACGCGGCCTCGATCCAGCCGCACGTCTATCGACATACATGTCGCGTTCATGTTCGACCAACTATCCATCGAATATCGCGGATGCTGGTGCCGCCAGTGTCCGCCATCTGGCAAAGCGGTAAATGCCGCCGAGCCGAATTGCCGTAGCAACGCGTCACGCCCGTTGCAAGCGGCGTCGCCGCCACGAATGGGGATCAACCCCATCGGTCAGCGACAGTTTTCAGGTAGCTTTTTGGGAAGAGAGCGCAAACCTCGTCTGTAACAAAAAGTAGGCGGCCACTCATCCGAGTGGATAGCTTTACAATTCCCAACGCGTTGGCGCACTTGTTGTGCCGACAGGTCTTTGGAGAGTGCAATGAAGTCTAATGCGGTTAAGTCCTACGAGCTTGAGCTCGATTGGTCTGCACAAACAATGCTCCCGATCGAGTTTCGTGGACAGGAGCTGCACCTTGAAGCGCGCGCATATCAAGGTACAGACCCCCACAATCAAGCGTTCGTTCTGATCCACAGAACGGACCAGGCAGGGAACGAGCGTCCTTTGGTGCGCGTCCACAGCGGCTGTGTAACGGGTGACATTTTCCATTCGCTGAAGTGCGACTGCTATCCGCAGCTGCAGGCGTCGATGGAAAAGATCACCACCAGCCCGCTGGGGATCCTGATCTATCTTCCCTATCATGAAGGTCGCGGCATCGGCCTCGTGAACAAGATTCGCGCCTACGCCCTGCAAGACCAGGGCTACGACACGGTTGATGCCAACGTCGCGGTCGGCTCGCCGATCGAAGCGCGTGAATACGATCTGGCCGCTCACATCTTGTTTGATTTGGGCTATCCAGAGGTCCGCCTCCTGACCAACAACCCGGCCAAGGTCGATGCGTTGCGGGCAGAGGGCATTTCCGTGGCCGAGCAGGTGGCTATCGTCTGCAAGCCCAACGTCCACAACGTGCGCTATCTCGAGACCAAGCGCGCGCGCATGGCGCACAAGCTGCCGCAGACCGGTTATAGGGCCGACAATAGATCTGATTGCGAAACAGCCGGCCGGCATCGGAGCCGGCTGTTTTTTCGTTGCGCTGCAGGGATTTCCGACTTTTTCATGCTTCCGCGAAGTCTCTCGACTGCAACGCGCCTGACGCCGGCCTTGTTCATGGCCTTCCACGCCGCCTCGAGCGAGCCCTTGAGGTCGATGCCGCGACAGGCGTCTTCGACGACACTTGCCTCGAACCCGGCACGCCGCGCATCCATCGCACTCCAGAACACACAGAAGTCCGTCGCCAGGCCACACAAGTAAACGTGACGGATCTTGCGCGAGCGCAGATACGCGGCAAGGCCTGTCGATGTTTGCTTGTCGGCCTCCAGGAAAGCCGAGTAGCTGTCGGTGTCGCGACGAAAGCCTTTGCGGATGACGAGTTGCGCGTGCGGGATCGCAAGATCCTTGTGCAGGCCCGCGCCGTCCGTTCTTTGCACGCAGTGCTCCGGCCACAACACCTGCTCGCCATACTTTAGCTTGACCGTATCGAAGGGCTTCTTGCCGGAATGTTGCGAGGCGAAGGAAATGTGATCCTTCGTGTGCCAGTCCTGCGTGATCGCGACGTTCGCAAAGACTGTGGCCACGCGATTGATGACCGGAACGATCGCGTCCCCCTCCTTCACGGCCAGCGATCCGCCGGGCATGAAGCAATTCTGCACGTCGATGACGAGCAACATGTCCTGTGCGCCAGGCTTGCCAGGTTCGAATGCGGTCTGCGCCAGGGCCAAGCCGCAAAGCGGGGAAAGCAGCGGAGCGACGAGGGCATGTGCGCGGCGGCACTGAGGAATGCCCGGCGATGATGGAACTGACATGAAAATCTCCTAACGGACACAATGCCACAGCTCGCAAGCCTATCCCGCCGCCGGGCGCACTGCCATGAGGGGGCGACGTTTTTCGCCACGCTCGCGCTCGCCCGAAGGCCTCCGATGCTGACCGACCCAGCTTTTTATGCCGTGGCCCTTCCGGCAGTCATCCTGACCGGCTTGTCGAAGGGCGGATTCTCCGGCGTCTCCATGGCAGCGCTGCCTCTGATGGCGCTGGTGATGTCGCCTGTCACGGCCGCCGCGATCATGCTTCCCGTCTGATGGTGCAGGATGTCTTCACGGTCTGGAACTATCGTCAGCAGTTATGACAGCGTGCTGCTGATCTCATCCTGCCCCCGCCTTCCTTGGCATTGTCCTGGCTTGGTCGACAGCGCCAGTGTCTCCGACGCCGCCGTTCGGTTGATCGTCGGCCTGATCGCCGTCGCATTCTGCCTGGAAACCTGGCTCAGCCGACGCAAACCTGGCGATGCAAGCCCCCACAACCGTGTCCTCGCGACGGCCCTCGGCACCATGTCAGGGTTCACGAGCTTTCTCGTCAATGCCGGCGGCGCTCCTTTCATCGCCTACGCCTTGCCCCGTGCTCGAAACCAAAGAACTCCTGGCCGGACGGCGGCGATCCATTTCTGGGTGGTGAACATTGTGAAACTTCCAGCGTATCCTGGCTTCGGCCAGATCACCCGTGAGAGCCTATGGTTCTCTGCGTACTCTTTCCCATGTGCCATCGCCGCCAATCTCGCCGGCATCTGGCTGGTCCGAAGGGTATCGCGAAGGCGTTCTTCACCGTCATTCTATGGATAACGTCATCATTGGCCTGAAGTTGATCCTCGACGCGGCTTGGGAGCATGACATGAGGCCGCGAAAACTTTGCACCGCCCAACGCACTCCGGCGCATGCAACCAGCAATGCGACGCCGCCGGTTTGTCAGAATTGCTCGCAATTGCGATACGAAACTGGTAATCCAAGGTGTCTGGCGTTCCCATTGGGCTGCGAAAGCGCTAAGGCCGGCACAAGGGCATTGAAGGTCACAAATCGGTAACTATATCTGTGCAGAGTAAGTCGAGGCGTGCGCGCGAAGCTTGTCCTGAGCCACTTGCGCAGTGGCGCCTATTGGCCAGACTGGAGCAATTAACGCTGAATTTTGCCCATGAAGAAGACGCGAATTGCGCTGCACAACGAGCGATGCGGCAAGGCAGATACATGAACGGACCGCGGCGAACAAACACCGAGCACGCGCCCGCGATGCGAGATCATCGGATCGACTGGCTTCGCGGCATGGCGTTGGCGATGATTTTCATCAATCACATGCCCGGCAATTGGTTGGAAAATTGGACCAGCCGGAACTATGGCTTCTCCGATGCCGCTGAGGTATTTGTGCTGCTGGCCGGTGTTCGCCGCCGCATTCGCCTATTTCCGCCCTTTCGCAGCAGGCCAAGCAGCACCGGCTGTCCGCCGGATTTTAAGCGCGGGCGCGGACCCTCTATCTCGCCCACTTGGCATCGACCCTCACAGCGCTCATGCTGTTCACGGCCGCTGCATGGGTGTCGGCTAATCCGGATTTCCTTGACCTGATTGGCGTCGCCCCGATTTTCTCAGACCCACGCCCCGGCATCATCGGTCTGCTGACCGGTGGCATGCAACTCGGCTATTTCAACATTCTGCCGATGTACGTCGTGCTGTTGCTGCTGACGCCCGCGTTTCTCTGGCTCGCAGCACGCGACTTGCGCGTCATGTTGGGCGTCTCTTTGGCAATTTACGTCGCGGCGCAAGTCGCAGGCCTTGAGATGCCGAACTATCCGGATGATGGCGGCTGGTACTTCAACCCCTTCGCTTGGCAGATTTTGTTCGCGATCGGCTTGGCGCTGGGCGTCCTGCGCCTGCGCCAGCAGGCGGTGCCTTATCACGCCGTCGCCTACGCCGTGGCACTGGCCTATGTCGTTTTCGCGCGCCATCTGGGTCTGGTTCGACTGGGTCGGCAACATCGGCTTCGGCGTCATTCCCGATCACATCGCGACCCTCGCGAAGTCGAAGTTCCCCTCGTCGCGCCTGCTCCACGTCCTCGCGCTGGCTTATGTCTCGTCTACAGTCCGCTGTGGGGCTGGCTCGCCAAGCTCTCGGCCGAACAATATCGTCTCACGCGCATGGGCCGCAATGCGTTGCCAGTGTTCTGCCTCGGTTCAGTTCTGAGCATGGTCGGCTACATCGCGCTGATCGCGACCGGCGGCGGGCGCGTGCTCGAGACGGCATTCGCAGTTTCCGGCGGTGTTGCTTGATGGCATCAGCTAGCCTATCTCGCCGAAAAGGCATGGCCGAAGCCGTCGTCCGCGCGCGGCTCGCCGAGGCCCGCCTCGCCCGCGCAGTGCCAGCACGACGACGAACGATCAGCCGCGACAGATCGAGCACCGCCTCGCCAACAGCGCGTCTCGCTGCACCCTTCGACGACCGTCGGCAAGTTGCGATCGCCGCCCTGGATCACCAGGCCTGGATTGCGGCCGGCCGCGGTTCCGCTAGCGTTTGACCCACGTCAAACCGCCAGTCGGCGAACGCATAGGCGGCCATGAACGTCTACGAGCAGCATCTCGATCGCAATGCCGCCAACTTTCCAGGCGCTGACACCGCTGTCGTTCTCTGGAGCGAACCGCGGGCATCTATCCCGACCGATGTGCCGTCATTCATGGCGCGCTTCGCCGCAACTATCGCGAACTTTACGCGCGCGTCGCGCCGTCTGGCCTCGGCCCTGGCGCAGCGATGACATCGGCCCGGGCGACACCGTTTCGGTCATGCTGCCGAACACGCCGCCGATGCTCGAAGCGCACTTCGGCGTGCCGATGACCGGCGCGAGCACTGCACACCATCAACACCCGCCTCGACGCGCCGATCATCGCCTTCCAACTCGACCACGCCAATGCGAAGATCCTGTTCGCCGATCGCGAATTCGCTCCTGTGATGCAAGGCCGCACTCGCGCTCGCCAAGGTCAAGCCGCTCGTCATCGACGTCGACGACAACGAATTCCCGCAAACCGGCGGCACGCTCTCCTATGTCGAGTACGAAGAGTTCCTTGCCAAGGGCGATCCCAACTTCACCTGGCGCCGTCCCGTCGACGAATGGGAGGCGGTGGCGCTGGGGTATACGTCCGGCACCACAGGCAATCCTAAGGGTGTCGTCACGCATCACCGCGGTGCGCATCTCATGTGCTACGCTAACGTCCTCGCCGGCGGTCTCGCCAAGCACCCCGTGTATCTGTGGACGCTGCCGATGTTTCACTGCAACGGCTGGTGCTTCCCCTGGACCATCACCGCCGTCGCCGGCACCCACGTCTGCCTGCGCTGGGTCCGCGCCAAGGCGATGTACGACGCCATCGCCGATCACAAGGTCACGCATCTCTGCGGCGCACCGATCATCATGTCGGCGCTGCTCAACGCGACCGACGCGGAAAGCGCGACGATCACGCACACCGTCGAATTCATTACCGCCGCCGCCCCACCACCAGAATCCGTGCTCGCCGCCATGGCCGCAAGCCGGCTTCAACGTCACTCACGTCTACGGCCTGACCGAAACCTACGGCCCCGCCGTCGTCAACGAGTGGCACGCCGAATGGGATGCACTCGACGCCGACCAGCGCGCAGCCAAGAAAGTCGCGCCAAGGTGTCCGCTACGCAGCGCTCGAAAACTTGACCGTGCTCGATCCCCTCACCATGCAGCCGGTCCCCGCCGACGGCAACACGCTCGGCGAAGTCATGTTCCGCGGCAATATCGTCATGAAGGGCTATCTGAAAAATCCGAAAGCCACGGAAGAAGCCTTCGCCGGCGGCTGGTTCCACTCCGGCGATTTGGGCGTGCTCCATCCCGATGGCTATATCCAACTAAAAGACCGCTCCAAGGACATCATCATCTCTGGCGGCGAAAACATCTCGTCCATCGAGGTCGAGGATCAACTCTACAAGCATGCCTCCGTCGCGTTCTGCGCCGTGGTCGGCAAGCCCGATGCGAAGTGGGGTGAAACCCCTGTCGCCTTCATTGAATTGAAGCCCGGCCACACCGTCAGCAAGGACGAGATCATCGTCCATTGTCGACAAGGCCTCGCCGCCTACAAATGCCCCCGCCACGTCGTCTTCCAGGACGTGCCCAAAACCAGCACCGGTAAAATTCAGAAATTCAAGTTGCGGGACGTGGCGAAGGGCGTGGGGTGAACCGATTTCGATTGGCGAAATCACAGGTCTCTTCGCAACTCGACGTAGGTCCCGGCCTCCGTCGGGATAACGTGGGGAAAGCAGGAGTGCAGCGGCCGGGTTAAGACAGCAAGGCCTGCAGTTCCCCCGGCGTGCTATAGGCAGCAACCGCATCCGGCCAGTCCCCAACAGATCTACAGCAGCTCATGTCCGCCCCCCCCGTCCTCTTCGACCGCCGCCTGTTGTCGCAACGTCGCGCGCGCGTCGCGGCGTCGGCGGCCAATCACGACTTCTTGCTGCGCCGCGTTGCCGACGACCTCATCGACCGCCTATCCTTCATCCGCCGCTCGTTTGCCAAGGCGCTCGTGCTCGGCAGCCATCACGGGCTGGTCGGGCGCCGGCTGCGACACGACGCCGGTATCCCAACGGTCATCGAACTCGACTCATCCACTGCGCTACTGCGGCAGTGCGAAGGTCCCGTCACGATCACCGACATGGAGCTGATCCCCTTTGCTCAAGGCAGTTTAGATCTCGTCGTGGCGCCGCTTTCGCTGCAATCGGTGAATGATCTGCCCGGTGTCTTCGCGCAGGTCCGCCAAGCCCTGAAGCCCGATGGCCTGTTCCTCGCATCCATAGCAGGCGGCGCGACGCTCAGTGAGTTGCGACAAGCGCTACTCGAAGCCGAAAGCGAAACGATCGGCGGCGCCAGCCCGCGCATCCATCCCTCGATCGATGTGCGCGAGGTTGGCCATCTCCTGCAGCGGACCGGGTTTGCCTTGCCCGTCGTCGACAGCGATTGCGTAACCGTCACCTACCCCAACGCCATCGCGCTGATGCGGGACCTGCGCGGCATGGCTGCAACAAATGTGTTGACGCAACGCAGCCGCAAGCCGATGCGCCGGTCGACGCTGCAACGCGCTGGCGAAATCTATGCGGAGCACTTTTCAGACGACAAAGGTCGCGTGCCTGCGACGTTCGACATCATAACGCTGACCGCCTGGACGCCGCACGAAAGCCAGCAAAAACCCTTGCAACCCGGATCCGCCACGACACGATTATCGAGCGTCCTCAAGCCAGCTGAAGGTTGAACATCGCGAGCGCGGTGGGAGCGCCGCCCGGCCGCGCCGTCATTGCATGACGTTCGTGACTTTGCCAGCCGTGTTGGCCCAAGAACCCTGCGTGTTGCTACCGAGTTGCTTGAGTGACGCCAGAATGGCCACAGCCATAAGCGTTGCGATCAAACCGTATTCGATCGAGGTTGCACCGCTGTCATCGCGCCAAAGCTGTTTCATCATGGCGATCGGTTTCGCTGTCGCGCCGTATTCCGGCAACTTGACCTGCGGCATGATCAACCCCTTCAATCGACTAGGCCTATTCCGCGCTTGAAACCTCTCATAGGAGATCCCTGAGCATCGTCCGCAGCGGTTCGTCCGCCGGCGGCATTTGATAGTCACCAAGCCGGTTCGCCCGCACCCAGTTCAGTTCCTGACCTTCTCGCGCCACCACGTCTCCGCCCCATTTCCGGCACACATACAGTGGCATCAGCAGGTGGAAGGCGTCATAGGCATGGCTCGCGAACGTGAAGGGTGCGAGACACGTCGGCCAGACCTCGATGCCGAGTTCCTCGCGGAGCTCCCGGATCAATGCGGCTTCAGGTGTCTCGCCGGCCTCCAGCTTGCCTCCGGGAAATTCCCAAAGCCCCGCCATCGACCGACCTTCCGGACGCTTCGCCAGAAGCACGCGGCCGTCCGCATCAATGAGCGCGCAGGCGACAACAATGACGACAGATGGTGGCATGCTTCGCCCTCAAATTGGCATCGAAGTGTTAATTTCTCATAATGAGATTGAATCAACGCCCGCTTAATATTCGTGACACTCGCGCACGATTCAACTGCGGTAATCGGCATTGATCGAGACATAGTCGTGCGTCAAGTCGCAGGTCCACACCGTTGCGGCACCGCCGCCGACACCGGCATCGATCCGAATGACGATTTCGGCGTTTTTCATATAGGCAGCAGCGTTCTTCTCGACGTACTCCGCCGCCCTCTCGCCGTTCCGTGCAACAATCAAAGGACCAAACCAAATCGACAATTTGTCGCGATCCGCAGCCTCGCCGGACTTGCCGACGGCCATCACGACTCGGCCCCAGTTCGGATCTTCGCCCGCGATGGCCGTCTTGAGAATGGGTGAATTGGCGCAGGAAAAAGCGATCCGGCGCGCCGCTTGATCGTTCTCTGCGCCCCAGACCTGGAAGGTCACGAATTTGGTCAGTCCCTCCCCGTCCTTCACAACCTGCAACGCGAGATCATGCATGACATTGCGCAAGCCCCCGACAAAGGTGCCGCAGTTCGCATCCGCCATATCGGCAATCATTGGCGCGCCACGTTGGGCGGCAGCGCCCGTCGCAAAGGCAAGCACCGTATCGCTCGTCGATGTATCGCCATCGACCGTGATGCAGTTGAAGGTCTGGTCCGCCAGCGCCGAAACCAGCCGCTGCAACAGTGGCTGTGCAATCGCCGCGTCCGTGAAGATGAAGCACAGCATCGTCGCCATATCCGGCGCGATCATGCCCGCCCCCTTGCAGAAGCCGTTGATATGCACATCGACGCCGCCGATCTTGATCGTCCGCGTCACGAGCTTCGGGTAGGTGTCGGTCGTCATGATCGACCGCGCCGCATCCTCAAAGCCTGCCGCTTTGGCGTCGCGCGCAAGATCCTTCAGCCGGTGCGCAAACTTGGTGGCATCCATCGGCTCACCGATGACACCCGTGGACGCGAGATAAACCTCGTCGAGTCCGCACCCAGCAGCGGCGGCGGCAGCAGCAGCCGTGATCTCCACCGCTTCGACCCCGCGCCTTCCCGTGAACGCGTTTGAATTTCCCGAATTGACGACAAGCGCCCGTGCTCCGCCCTTGGTGAGACTTTTGCGGCACCACAGCACCGGCGCCGAACACGTCTTCGACCGCGTCAACACACCGGCGGCCACTGTTCCGGCATCGAACACGGCCAGCATGAGGTCAGTGCGATTTTGGTAGCGGATACCCGCCTCGCACGTCGCAATCCGCACACCGTCTATAACCGGCATTTTCGGCATCGATTTCGGTGCGAACGGCGAGATCTTTGCAGTTGCTGCCATTGTGGCCTCCGGGCCTTTGAGACGATCCAATGCAATTTGCGGCGATCGGCCCCTGTGCGGTCCGCACCCTATGAGCGCGCTCATCCGATCGCAACTGGTTTGCGGCGAGACGAATGACCCCGCTTTACACGTCATGGTTACGCCGATAGTGCTGCTCCACCCGCGCTTCTGAATCGGATACCGCCCTTGCCCCGTATCGCTGCCAAGTCCCCGACGGCACTGCTCGACATCGCGCATCGGCTGGCGGATCGCGCCGGCGCAGCAATCCTGCCATTTTTTCGCAAGGGCCTGGCGGCGGAGAACAAGGCCAAGACTGGCTATGATCCCGTGACGGCAGCCGATATGGCGGCGGAACGTGTCATTCGAAAAATCCTGGCAGAGGCCTGCCCCGACCATGGCATTATCGGCGAAGAGCTCGGCGAGACCAGCGGTGACGGCCGCTACACCTGGGTCATCGATCCTATTGATGGCACGCGCGCATTTCTCACCGGATACCCGCTCTGGGGCGTGCTCATCGGCCTGAAGGAAGGCGATGAAGTGGTCCTAGGTTTGATGGATCAGCCGTTCACCGGTGAGCGCTTCTGGGGTACACCCAAAGGCGCATTTATGCGGATTGGCGACGGTAAGGCGCAAAAGATTAAGTCCCGCGCCTGCAAGAGCCTGAGTGATGCCGTGCTGGCGTCGACGGCCCCTGAGATGTTCAAGACGCGCGAGGAAAAGTCCGGCTTCACTGCTGTCTCGGGTGCCGTCCGCATGACCCGCTTTGGCGGCGACTGCTATGCCTATGCCATGTTGGCTGCCGGCCATATCGACCTCGTGGTTGAAGCAGGTCTCAAAGCCGTCGATATCGTGGCCATGATCCCGATCATCGAACGTGCCGGTGGACAGGTTACCACCTGGGACGGCAAGCCTGCCATCAATGGTGGCCGCATCGTTGCTGCCGGCGACCCAAAAATCCACGCTGCCGCATTGAATTTACTGGCATCCTGACCCCGCTCACCTCCTCTCTTCACACAAAATTAACCCGGCTCAAAGACGGTATGGCTAACGGCCATTAACGCTTCGCCGGACGCATTGCGCCCGCAACAGGAAGCCGGAACGTGGATGGCGGACGGACGTAGGAGATGCGTGGCGGGCAGCCTAGTCTGGCTGGGTAGAGGCAAAAGTGCAGGTCGGCGAACAGGATGGACGGTTTTGGTGGCGAGCAGGCGGCGTGCCTGTTGTCGCCACGACACCCGTGCGCGACGCCGGTTACGCGTCCACCCCGTTCGACGCGGGACAAAGGTCCGCTGCCGATACCAGATTGCACGCACCCGACCGTGCTCCAAAGGAACAAGGCGGTCGCCGCTGGCCTGGATTGCCAACAGCCGGCTTCGCATGTGCGTGCCTGGCAGTCTTCGCGGGCGCAATCGCCACACGAGACGAGCCGGGAAATACAGCCCTGCCACGTGACTTTGATCAGGCCGCGAGCTATGCGGGTCTCGCGCTGGAACAGGTGTCAGTTGGCGGCCATCACCACACCAGCGACAGCACAATCTTTGACGCCCTGCAGCTCGAAGAAGCGCGTTCGCTATTGGCGTTTGACGTGCTGGCAGCCAAAGCGCGATTGGAACAATTGCCGTGGGTCGAACAGGCCAGCGTCTCGCGCATGCTCCCAGCCGGCCTCAACGTCACCATTGTTGAACGTTCCCCAGTCGCCGTTTGGAAAAGGCTGCAGCGCGATGGCGTGCGTCATGTCTTGATCGATCGCACAGGGCGCAGCCTTGCAGCAACCCTGCTCAACCCGATGCCGTTGCTACCTGTCATCGAAGGTGACGATGCCGATCAGGCCTTTCCAAATCTGCTTCAACTGCAAGCATTTGCTGTCATGGCCCCGGCACTAGCGCGCATCGAGCGCATCGGTCAGCGGCGTTGGACCTTCCATCTCAAGAGCGGGCAGAGGGTATTGCTGCCATCGGCCGGCGAAGCCGCTGCCCTGAGCATGTTGCACAAGTTGGCGACAGCCGGCCTCGACCCAAAACTGACCGAACTCGATCTGCGGCTCCCCGGCCGGTTGACGGTCCGCTACGACGATGGCCATCGCGCCGCGCGCACGCCGCACGACATCGCAACCGCAGCACTCGCCGACCTTAAACGGGAAGCGAGGGCGCCATGAAGCGATCCCGCAGCAACGCTGCTTCTGGCGAACCGCTGACATTGTTGGATTTCGGCACCAGCAAGATCGTCTGCATGATTGTAGCAGAAAGCGAACTCGGTTGGCGGCTCTTGGGGTTCGGCTACCAGCGCTCGCGCGGATTGAAAGCAGGCGTGATCGTTGACCTTGAGGCTGCCGAGGAGGCACTGAGCTCAACGCTCAAACAGGCCGAGCAGATGGCCGGCATTCCCGTCGAAGACGTCCGTGTCGCCGTTGCCTGTGGCCGGCCGAAATCCCTGAACTTCGCGGCCCGCGCGGATGCAGCAGATGGCATCGTTCAGGACGACGACATCGCTCGCGTCATGCACGCCGGACGCGTTTACGCCGAGCGCGATGGGCGCTGTCTCCTGAGTATGAACCGGATCGGCTGGCGTCTCGATGGTGTCGGTGGGATCATCGACCCGGTTGGCCTAGCGGCGCGCAAGATCGAGGTGGATCTGCACGCCGTCACCGCCGACGACGCGCCGTTGCGCAATATCCTCAACTGCCTTGAGCGCTGTCGGGTGAGCGCGACGCAACTCTCGATGACCGCGCACGCCAGCGCGCTTGCCGTAACCAGCGAGGATGAGCGCAAACTTGGCGTCACCGTTATCGACATGGGTGGTGGCGTAACATCAATCGCAGAATTCACGGAAGGTCATCTAATCGGTGTTCATGCAATCCCGGTCGGTGGCAGCCACGTTACCTACGACATTGCGCGCGCCCTCGCGACGCCCGTCGCCGAAGCGGAGCGGATCAAAACGCTGCATGGAACGCTCGTTCTCGCCCGCTCCGATGCTCACGAGGCGCTGTCGTATCAGCATATCAGCGGCGACGAAGTGACCCAGTCCGAGATCGGCAAGTCCGAACTGAAGCACATCATCCTGACGCGCGTTGACGCGATGCTCAGTCTGATCGCCGAGCGTTTGGACTTAGCCGCAACCATCAGCGGTGCGCCATCGCGCATTGTCTTGACCGGCGGCGCCAGCGAAATGGTCGGACTAGCGGCGCACGCAGCCGAAATTCTGGGCCGTCCGACGCGCATTGGTAGACCTTACGGCTTTGGCGGCATGCCCGACAGTATTTGTGGCCCAGCGTTCGCAACCGTCGTTGGTCTATTGCCATTGGCCCTCGATCCGGAAGCATCCAGCATCGGTTTGGGCGGCCTCGACGACGCTGGCGGCATGGCTGGAAACGGCTATTTCGGTCGCGTTGGGCGGTGGATCAAAGAGAGTTTTTGAGTGTGCACGCATGTGTTCATGCGCAGTGGGACAACGACGGGAATTGACCGGCTCTGACGAGGGCTCGGAAAGGAAGACGGGAACATGAGCATCAATTTGCAACTTCCGAAACTGACGGATCTACGCCCGCGGATCACGGTGGTCGGCGTTGGCGGCGCTGGCGGCAATGCGATCAACAACATGATTGCAGCCGGACTTTCAGGCGTCGATTTCGTCGCGGCAAACACGGACTCACAAGCCCTGTCGGTGTCGAGTGCCGAGCATCGCATTCAACTCGGCATCAATCTCACCGAAGGTCTCGGCGCCGGTTCGAAGCCCGAAATTGGCGAGGCCGCTGCCGAGGAAGCAACCGATGACATTCGCGTGCAGATGGCTGGCACACACATGCTCTTTATCGCCGCCGGAATGGGTGGCGGCACCGGCACAGGCGCAGCAGCGGTGATCGCACGCATCGCGCGCGAACTCGGCATCCTCACTGTGGCAGTCGTCACGAAGCCGTTCATGTTCGAAGGCTCGCGCCGCATGCGCATTGCCGAAGCCGGCGTGATCGAATTGAAAAAACACGTTGATACGCTGATAGTAATCCCCAATCAGAATCTCTTCCGCATTGCCAATGCCAAGACGACATTTGCCGAAGCGTTCGTGCTCGCCGACCAAGTGCTCTACTCGGGGATCGCCTGCATCGTCGATCTGATCGTCAAGGAAGGTCTGATCAATCTCGATCTCGCAGACGTCAGAACCGTGCTGCAAGGTATGGGCACTGCGATGATGGGCACCGGCGAAGCCGAAGGCGACCGGCGCGCGATTTTGGCGGCCGAAGAGGCTATCGCCAATCCGCTGATCGATGACGTGACGCTGCAAGGGGCAAAGGGGTTGTTGCTGTCAATCATCGGCGGTTCGACTTTGACGCTGTACGAGGTCGATCAAGCCGCGAGCCGCGTCCGCCAGGAAGTCGACCCAGAGGCCAACATCATCGTCGGCGCAACATTCGACGAAAGCCTTGGCGATCGCGTTCGCGTCTCGATTGTAGCCTCGGGAATGGCACGGGCTGGCGTGGACACAACAAGGCCGACGGCGGCCGGGCCATCACCCGGCTTGCGGCAGGATGGGCGGATGGCGCCCCTTGGTCCGCCGCCGTTGCCGCAGTCAGGCCACTTTGGACCCGCTGCAGATCGGCCGCTGACGGTTCGGCGACCCACCCAAACTGACGATTTGCGCCGTCGGCTCGGCGAGGCTATGAGCCCACCACTCGCGCAAAGCCTGGACACGCAGCCACCGCCTTTCGCCCAGGATGGCGCGTTCGGAAGCCTGACGGCTGAGCTGGACCGGGGGAATAGCCCAGCGGCCTGGCAGGCTCCCGGCGACGTCACCATCGAGGAACGCCCTCACCAATTCGGTGTACAACCACGAGCTATGCCAAAAACGCACTCTGCAACTGTCGCCGAATCAGCATATATGGAAAAGCCCGCCGGGTTCACGCCCGAAGCGCCCGCTGAGAATCGGCGGTCGCATCGCAGAATGCCCGGGATCGACGAGTTTCCAGATGTCGGTCAACGCGAATTCCGATCCAAATTGGCCGACGGTTACGCTGACCAAGCCCCTCTGGCTGATGCCGTTGATTTTCGTCCGCAGGCCGAATCGAAGCCAAAAAGAAATAGCCTTTTGCAACGACTTACCGGCGTTGGCTCCAGTTGGCGCAAAGAGGCTTGAGGGTTGCGTCCGTTGTGCGCCGACTAGGCACTATCGGGTGGTACGAGCTGGTTCCGTAAGCTTATGTTGCGATTGAGTAATTTGTAGCTTGCAGTGATCGCGTCGCATGTGAGTCAAGAATGCGACTAATCAGTAACAGAATGTAAGAAATGGTGATTTGTCCACGATTGGTACACCAGGGTAACTTCCGAGTCACAAGAGCCACGTTGAAGACTGATTGCCCCGCCATCGGAATCCGCAAAGGGTCAGGTGGCACGTGAAGGTCAAGAGGCAACGGTCATCGCGAAATGGACTATGGGGGGCTTAGGTCGTTCGGTTGCGTTCTAAACTGAGTGAAGCTTGCGTCAGCAGGCATTCACATCAAGTGGCGTATCGAGTGTCCTGTAGCCATAATGGGGATCGAGGGACGGCGCAAAAATGTCCAAGCGGTTTGTTGGCGCTCGCCAAACGACGCTGGCTCGAGAAATCGAGTTAGCCGGTACGGGGGTTCATAGCGGCGCACCAGTGTCACTGGTCCTGCACCCTGCAGAAGCAGATGTCGGGTATCGATTTTTGGTCAGCAAGCGCGGCCGGATCGTTTCCGAAATCCCTGCTGATGTGAAGTTCGTGAAGAATCTGACGCTGTGCACCGTCCTGGGCGATGATCTGGGCGTGACAGTTGGTACAGTCGAGCATCTCCTGGCTGCTCTTCGCGGGTTAGCCATCGACAATTGCTACATCGAAATCGACAGTCGCGAAGTTCCCATCATGGATGGCAGCTCGGCAGCCTTCGTTGATGCCATTGATGAAGCCGGCATTCGCGAACTCTCAGAGCCACGCAAGTTCATCAAGGTATTGAAACCCATTCGTGTCGAAGATGCCGATTGCTGGGGCGAAATCGTGCCGCATTCGGGGTTCCATCTTGACGTCGAGATTGATTTCGATACGCCTCTGATCGGTCGCCAGCGGCTTTCGCTCGACATGTCGCCCGGCGTATTCCGAAACGAACTGGCGCGCGCCAGAACCTTTGGTTTTATGCGCGACGTCGAACGCCTCTGGAAGGCCGGTCTCGCTCTCGGCGCCTCGCTCGACAACACGATCGCCCTCGCCGAAGATCGCATCATGAACGCCGACGGTCTGCGCTATCCGCAGGAGTTCGTCCGCCACAAGATGTTGGATGCCGTTGGCGATCTGGCGCTGGCTGGCGCTCCGATCCTCGGAGCCTATCGCTCGGTCCGTGGTGGCCATCGCCTGAACGCGCACGTCCTGCAGGCGTTGTTTGCCGATCAGGATGCCTGGACATGGGTTCGCGCGCCGCGGGTTATGCGCGAGGCCGCTGCCATCGACATTTCGGCCGGCATCGCCGCCGTCAATTACGCTGCCGACCGGTCGTAAGGCCGGCAGTCAGTTGAACACGATTGGCGACCGGCGAGTGGAGGGTTCTCCGCCACAATCTAGGCCAATCCGGGTACTAATCCGGTGTTACGAGTACCCGTCAGTTGGACCGCACAGATGTTGTGCCAAGCGACGGGTATGTTAGGATATTTGCCAGATTCGGTTCGTGTCTGCCTTTCGTGGCGGGTCGCATGAAGCGTAGGCGATGCAGATGATGGCGTTGATGTAGAACGCAGATGATGTAGAAGATCGTGCAATCGGCCTCGAGCGCGAATGCGCTACGACAAGAAGCCAGTCGATGCACTGTGTAAGGGATCGCGCCAGCATGATTGCCAAGCGCAGCACGACGGCAGTTTTGGGATCGGCGGTTTCGGCATCACGGCCATTCCCGTTATCGCAGAGGTGTGCCGGCCCCGGATTAGCCCTGTTTCTCGTCGCGAGCCTGCTGGCCGGTTGCTCATCAAGCAACGATGCAGCCAAAGCACTCAATCCCGATCCGCCCGACAAGATGTTCGCTGACGCCGATCGCGCCTTGCAGCGCGGCGCGTTCTCCGACGCGGCACGCAAATTTGAAGACCTCGATCGGGATCACCCCTATTCGCCCGAGGCACGCCGCGCCATCGTCATGTCGTCCTACGCGTACTACAAGGCAGCCAAGTTCCCCGAAGCCATCGCAACGGCGCAACGTTACACGACGATGCATCCGGGCACCAAGGAAGCGGCCCTCGCCCACCATATCATCGCCTCCGCGCACTTCGACGAGATCCGCGAACCAGCCCGCGACCAGACAGCGACACGCCGCGCGCTGGCTGAGTTGAAAACGCTGCGCCAGCGTTATCCCGATAGTCCCTACGCCAAGCAGGCGGAAAACCGCATTCGTATTGCTGAGGACGTACTGGCGGCATCGGAGATGAGTGTCGGCCGCTACTACCTGAAGAACAAGAACCATGTTGCCGCCATCAATCGCTTCAAGGTTGTCGCCACTGATTTTCAAACGACAGCCCACGTTGAAGAAGCACTCTATCGGTTGGTTGAGGCCAACATGATGCTCGGGATCGTTCCGGAGGCACAAGCGGCTGGCGCAGTCCTGGGCCACAACTTCCCGCAATCGCAATGGTACGCCGACGCTTACGGCCTCCTGAAGAGTGGTGGAGCGACACCGACCGGCGGGACCGGGTGGCTGGCTCAAGCCTTCAAGGGCTTTTCGCCGTCCAAACCACAGCCTGCAGTCACGCCGCAGAAGGCTCCGGATGGCCTGCCGTCACCGGATCAGTTGCCGGCGCCGAACAACGTACCAACCAGCAACATTCCAACCGCGTCCACGACCAAGCCGAAACCCGTTGGGCTCGGCATGGCGCCAATTGGCGCGCAGGCGCAGTAGACAACGTCAGGTCTTGCGTGTTGACGATGGGCGGCCAAGTGCCGTCCTTGCCGCTTGTCCAAATCGGAGCAGTGCGGAGCCACAGCTGCTTCCTTCATGCATCCCCCGCATGGGCGCTAAGCCTTGCGGGCCTTGGTCGCTTGCCCTAACAAGAGGCCGGAATTCCAGGACGCGCCAACCTCCGAGAGGCAACGATGACTTTCGCTTTCACGCCGACGCCACAACCGACTCTGCCGATCACCGGCACGGAAAAACTGTTCCCGATCCATCGCATCTATTGCGTCGGCCGCAATTATGCCGAGCACGCCCGCGAGATGGGTCATGACCCCAATAAGGAGCCTCCGTTCTTTTTCCAGAAGAACCCGAGCAACGTACTGACCACCGGCAAGTTCCCTTACCCGGACAAAACCAAGGATCTGCATTTCGAAATTGAATTGGTCGTCGCGCTGCAATCTGGCGGCGCGAACATCAAGGCCGCCGACGCGCTGAAGCATGTGTTTGGTTATGCTGTTGGCCTCGATATGACCCGGCGCGATCTGCAGAGTGACATGAAGAAGCTCGGCCGCCCTTGGGAGATCGGCAAGGCGTTCGAACACTCAGCGCCGATCACGCCCATCCATACGGCTGCCAAGATCGGCCACCCCACCAAAGGCGCACTTTGGGTCGACGTCAACGGCGAGCGCCGCCAGACCGGCGATCTCGCACAGATGATCTGGGACATTCCCCACCAGATCGAATTCCTGTCGGGGCTGTTCGAACTGAAGGCGGGCGATTTGATCTTCACGGGCACGCCAGCCGGCGTTGGATCGCTGAAGAAGGGCGACAAGCTGCACGGCCATGTCGATGGCGTCTGCGACCTCGCGTGCGAAGTCGTCTGATCAGCGCTCATGGATTGCCGACAACAACCCGGTCAGCCCTGCGCCGACTTTTTTTTATGGCGTGCGAGAAGATCCGTGATATCGGCCAAAGCAACGATTGACCCGTGTTCCCCGAACGCGACCGGCCGGTATCCGCGCGCGGGATTGGTGGGGCGCCGACATGCCGGTGTCATGCATACGCACGACGCGCCAGAAAAAGCGCAAACCGGCCCGCAGTCGGACGATACGAGTCGAAGCTTCTGCGGGCCGGTATGACGCAACTAGCGCGATGTCTTGGGAAACAGTGCGACATTGCTATCGCTGCCGCGCTGCGCTGCTGGCGGTAGCGGCGGAGGAGCGGACATCGACGGCGGCATTTGCGGCGCCGGCGCAGCAGCGTGCGGAACCGGCGGCGGCATTCTCGGCTGCGCGGCCATTGGCGCTGGTTTGTTGACTGATGACGCCGCGGCTGTGGCAACCGGTGCTCGCGGCGCAGCAACAGGTGCCGGCGGCGCGCGAACAACAGCCGGCGCAGCGGCCATACGCTCCAGTAATTCAGTCGTCAATGCACGGACGGCGGCGCCGGCATCGCCGGGATACTTCGCGAAATAGGACCGATCCGCCTGATGGAACTGCACCGCATGCTGCAACGACGTCGCGCGCGGGATGGATTGCGAAAAGCAGCGGTTCTCAACTTTCTGTCGCAGCCAGTTGTCATACTCGGCGTCCTGCGTCGAGTTGCTGTCCTTCATATTGACGACGACGCCGAGGTTTTCGGCAAAGCCCATTTCTGGATTAAGTCCCTTGAAACGCCGGAACACTTCGAGGCCACTGACGGATACATAGTCGGCCTTGGTCGGCGAGATATGGAAGTCTGCCTCGCGCAGCCAGCTTTCTGTTAAAACCGAGAGGCCGGGCGGACAGTCGATCAGCACCACATCAAACACGTCGCGCACGGCACTGAGCAGCCCGCTGATGACGCGGCGCAGGTCCGAATGCATACTCTCCTTGGAGACTTCGCGCTCCAACAGCGTCAGTTGCATGTCGCTGGGAATGAGGTAGACGGTGCGCGCGTCGTCCACGTCCGAGACGCCGCCGACCACGAATTTCGACCAGTCAAGCGCCGCCTTGTTCAAGACTGTCGAGACGAGCAGATCGACAATGGTCAGCCCCCCGGCCTGCAGTTTATGCAGGTTGGCAGCCGTCATCAGCATCGAGGAGATGCTGGCTTGCGCGTCAGAGTCGATGATCAGAACGTTCTTCTTGTGCTCGACCGACAGCGTCTCCGCGAGAGCCAGCACCAGCGTCGATTTTCCGACGCCGCCTTTGGTATTCATCACAGCGATGGCGTTACGCATGGCTCGTCGTACCCCAGAGAGCGGCTGACGATCGAAACAATAGTCGATGACGCACGGCTCTGACCCACCCAGCGGTCAACCGTGCCGCCAAATTATGGCCGTACAGCGGTAAACATCGGCTACAGCCAATGCGGCTTCCAGCGCGCGCTGTCAATCTGTCGTTGCCGTATGCGGGCAGAGCAGCGGGCCCGGCATTGAGCGGCGCCGAAGAAGAACTCTTTCGTCCGATCCTGGTGTGACCCGCTAGGCGCCATTTCAGTGCCAGCCGTGGCGCCCAACAGGCTGCCAAACCGCGCCGCCCTTGCGAACGAGCTCGCGACTTTGGGCCACGCCCATGACGGCCGGATGGTGGACGATCTGCTGCGACGCCGGGCGGATGACGATCGGGCGGTCAACATAGGCATAGGTGGCCGGCTGTACGACATGGCGGACCCGAGCCGGCGCGATCTGCACCGATTGCGTCACCGTCTGATAGACGGCCGGTACGGCGTGCGCGATTTGGCGAGCCGGCGCGACCAGCACTTGTCGGGCAACCGTTTGGGTCACCGCTGGGACATGGACCTTGCAAAGCGTTTCACGGCCATGGCGGTCGACTTGGCGCTGCCATTGCCAACTGGCCGGCTTGACCATCTCAGTGCGATGCTCGGTGCGATAGGAGGCCGGCAGGGCAGTGTATGAGACGCTGGCCGGTCTGACCAGGACCGACCGCGCGATCTGGCCATACTGCGCCGGCACGTGTACCGCCGTCACCGAACCCGCAGATGCCTGGACCCTCTCGGTCTGCATCCCGGTGACTGCCGGAGTATGCACAGTCTCGCTCCGTGCCGGCTGCAGCACGACGGGCCGCGCGACAGTTCGGTACTCA
Source organism: uncultured Alphaproteobacteria bacterium (assembly GCA_963714325.1). Lineage (GTDB taxonomy): Bacteria > Pseudomonadota > Alphaproteobacteria > Rhizobiales > Hyphomicrobiaceae > CAVQOB01. The sequence goes on from CAVQOB010000025.1 coordinate 46,335, forward strand.
TCGGGCGTCACGACTTTTTCGTAGCACTCGGCAGCGGTGCTTTGGACGTGACCGCAACCAAAGGCGTTCGCCGCGCTTGTCGCCGCAACAACGCCGAGTAGGGCCGTCAGGAATGCTGATCCAAAATGGGCAATGCGCATCACATGAACTCCGCAAATGTTTTGCAAGGCGGCATGGAAAAAGCTGTATTTGGCTTGCCGCCCGCCGGATCGGTCGCCAACTGCCGCGACGTTACGCGCTGCAGCGCGCACGTTCGATGTTTAACGGCTCTCTTGGTAAAGCAATTGCTGCTCGGCAATGAGGGCCGCCAACCGCTCGAATTGTCGAAGCAGGGCTTGCACACAGACATCGGCGGTCCTAGGAAAGGGTCAGTACGGTATTTGTGGAAGGAAGACAGAGTAATGGCGTCGTTCTCGATCCGGACTTGGTTATCACGCGTCCTCATGGTGCTCGCGGCGCTGTCGCTGGCGGGTTGCGGCGTCAACAATATCCCAACCTATGAGCAGAAGGCCAAAGCGCAATGGTCGGAGGTGCTGAACCAGTACAAGCGCCGGGCTGATCTCATTCCCAATCTCGTCGAGAGCGTCAAAGGCTTTGCCGAGCAGGAGAAATCGGTCCTGACGCAGGTCACCGAAGCGCGTGCCAGAGCGGTCAGCGTCCAACTGCCGGCAGACGTATTGACCAACCCTGAAGCGATGAAGCGCTTCCAGGAGGCGCAGAATACGCTCGGCGGCGCGCTGCGGCAGTTGATGGTCGTCTCGGAGAAGTATCCCGACGTCAAGTCGGGGCAGAATTTCCTGGCGCTGCAGAACCAGCTCGAAGGCACGGAAAATCGGATTGCCATCGCGCGGCGCGATTACATCGAATCCGTGCGCGTCTTCAACACCGAGATTGCGACCATTCCCGGCCGCTGGTGGCGATCGCTGATGTACCCGCAGTCCAAGGAACTGGCGACATTTGACATCCCCGCGGCTGAAATCCAGACACCGAAGGTTGACTTCGGCGTGAAAAAGAACTGACGCAAGAGCGGTCGGAACGCGAGGCACAAGTGAACGCGCGCATGGCTCGGCTCCGTCCAGCCGTCACGGCCGCCGTCGCCGTGGTGGTGCTGTGCGTGTTGACGCTGGCTGCATTGGCGCAACCGAAGTTCCCCCCGCTCACCGGGCGCATCGTCGACGATGCGGGTTTGCTGTCGACGGCGCAGCGCACGCAGATCGAGACTGACCTGCGCGCGCTCGAAGCCAAGTCGTCCGATCAGCTTGTGGTCTATACGACGCGCTCACTGCAAGGCTATCCCATCGAAGATTTCGGTTATCAATTGGGACGAGCCTGGAAAATCGGTCAGGCCGGCGGCAACAACGGCGTCGTGCTGATCGTCGCCCCGAACGATCGCAAAGTCCGGATCGAGGTCGGGCGTGGCCTCGAAGGCCAGATGACCGACTTGATGTCGAAGATCATCGTCGACAATGCAATTCTGCCTGCATTCCGGCGCGGTGATTTTGCCGGCGGCATCGTCGCCGGCGTGCGTGATATCAAGGATGTGCTGACCGGCGACGCCGAGGCGGTGAAGGAGCGCGCCAAATGGGGCCAGAAGCGATCTGACCAATCCGACCCCATGGCGACCCTGTTGCCAATCCTTGTCATCTTCGTCTTTGCCTACATCCTCTGGTCGAACGCCCAGGCGGCACGCCAATTGCCGCCATCGGCACAGCGCCGCCGCCGACTTGGCGATGGCAATGTGATCGTTATCCCGGGAGGTTGGGGCAGCTCCGGTAGTTGGGGTGGCGGTAGTGGCGGGTCCTCGTCTGGCGATAGCGGCGGCGGCTTCTCCGGCGGTGGCGGTGATTTCGGCGGCGGCGGGTCGTCAGGGAGTTGGTGATGGTAGCGACGCAAAACGATACGTCCGGAGTGCGGCAACGCACGAGCTTTGTCACCATCGAGGACGAGCGACGCATTTCGGCGGCCATCGCCACGGCCGAGAAGAAGACGTCGGGTGAAATCGTCGCGGTCATCGCGGCCGAAAGCGATAGCTATTCATTCGTGCCATACCTGTGGGCAGCGCTGGCGGCACTCCTTGTTCCGCTCCCTCTCATATTTTTGACGTGGTGGCCGATCCAGTGGATTTATCTACTGCAGCTGTTGGTGTTTGCAGCGGGCGTCGCGGTGCTGTGGTCGCGCGCGATGCGGCAATTGCTGGTGCCAGCGAACATCAAACGGGAGCGTGCGCATGCACGCGCCGTCGAGCAGTTCCTGGTGCAGAACCTGCACACCACTGATGGCCGCACCGGCGTGCTGATCTTCGTTTCGTTGGTCGAGCGCTATGCCGAGATTCTCGCCGACAGCGGCATCCACCAAAAGGTCCCCCAAGCCACCTGGGATGCCATCGTCGCCAAACTGACGTCGGACATCAGTGCGGGGCGAACGTCCGATGGCTTTGTCCATGCGATCGAAACGATTGGCGGGTTGCTCGTCAAGCATTTCCCGCCCGGCACGTACGATCCAAACAAACTGCCGAACCACTTGATCGTGCTGACATGAAAAAGGGTGGCCCGGCGAGCCGCCCTTTGCCGATTTGGGTTCACTCGATGTTGCCTCGGTTCAGCCTTTGACGTCAGCCTTGGCGATTGCGTCCTGCAGTTCGACATGGTCGGCGCAGGTGGTGCCGCATCGCACAGCGATCTCGCTCAACTGTGCCCGGGCTTTGGCAATGTTGCCTTGGCCGAGGAAAGCTTCGCCGAGATAGGCGCGGGCGACGGTGTAGTTCGGGTTGATCGCCAAGGCTTTGTCGTAGAATTCCATCGCGCGATCGACGTCGCCGAGTTTTCGGGTGGCAAAGCCGATATAGGTCAGCACGCGCTCATCCTGAACTTTGGCCTTGGTCAGGAAGTCGAGGGCTTGCGCATATTGGCCCGTGCGCGCCAGCCAGTAGCCAGCATAGTAGAGATCCTGGTCGGAGAGGTCATCCTTGACCTGGCCGGCGCATTTCTTCCAGTCAGCACTGCCCTTTTTGAACTTCGAGCACTTGTCTTGAGCCGGTTCGCCCTTGGCCATGGCCGGCGCGGTTGCAACGTTGCTCACGGCGAACGCTAGTCCCAATCCAAGGCATAGCGATGCGAGGGTTTTGCTGATCGACATCTCACGCTCTCCTGTTCGAGTTTTTACATTGCAATGGCGGCATACTATCAGATCATGTCGTTAGCCGGAACGGGCCAAGGTCTGGTCCGGTCATTGTGCCGTGATTTTCAAGTCCTTGATCAGCGTGCCCCATTTCGTTCGCTCGTCAATCACCCATTTGCTGAAGGTCTTGCGATCGGACACCACCGTATCGGTGATGACATTGGCGAGTTTGTCCTTGACCACCTGCTCCGCCATCACTTTCTGGACGGACTTTTCGATGATGTCGATGATCGGCTCGGGCGTGCCGGCGCGAACGCCAATGCCAAACCATGCCGCTGTATCAAACCCGGGCACGGTGTCGGCGATCGGCGGCAGATCAGGCAGCAACGGCGAGCGGACCGGTGAAGTTACGCCGAGCGCCTTGACGGTGCCGCCACGCACCTGGCCGATGATCGAGGTAGCATTGTCGAACATGACGTCGACCTGTCCGCCGACGAGGTCGTTGACGGCTGGCGCGCTGCCGCGGTAGGCGACGTGCACCATGTCGGTTCCGGTCATCCGCTTGAACATTTCGGCCGAGAGATGGATGGTCGAGCCGGCTCCGGGCGTCGCGTAGTTCAGCTTACCCGGATTGGCCTTCAGATAGTCGATGAACTCCTTTACCGAATTGATCTTCTCGCCGAGGTCTTTCTTGAGGACGAGGATGTTCGGCAGTCGCGCCACCTGCGAGATCGGGATCAGATCCTTTTCAGGATCAAACGGCATCTTGGCATACAGGAACTGGTTGATCGAGATCTGCGGCGGCACGACCAGGATTTGCGAGCCATCCGCCGGCCCCTTGGCCGCGCGGTCCATGCCGATGTTGGCGGCGGCGCCGGCGACATTTTCGACGACGCAGGTTGCGTTCCAAAGCGCTCCGAGTTCGATCCGCAACGATGCGTCCGATGACGTCGGTGGCGCCACCCGCGGGATAGGGAACGATGACTTTGATTTGCGATCCGGCGGCCGGCCAAGCGCCTTGCGCGCGGGCAGCCCCCGCTAGCGGCGCCAATGCGGTAGCGCCCAATGCTTTCGCTATCGCGCGGCGGGTGAGTTTGGCCATGGTGTCCTCCCGAGACTGTTCATTATTGCACTTGCATTACCGCAACCGCGCGTTCACGGCTTCAAGGCCTTTCGAGCCGGGGCAGAGCTCCGACATAGGCACTTCGTTCAGCGGCCGCGCGTCGGTCGCAAGAACGTCGTGCAGGTCCTGCTCGATCTCATTGATGTACAAGAGCCCGGTTGCGACGGAGCCTTTGGCGGCATTCCTGCGGATCGCGATGATGGCGTCATCGGCGCTGCGGGGATCATGGCCGCCGCCGAGTTTGGAGAGCAGCAGGCGCGAGCCGTCGTGCATGGTGACGGTGGTCGATGTACCTTCAGCATAGTCGACGGTGATTTCTTCCTTGGGTTCGACGTAGTCGAGGCGGCCGATCGCTTCATTGTGCGCGCGGACGTAGGTGTAGCTCTTGGTGGCGGTGTCATGATTGTTGAAGGTCACGCACGGCGAGATGACGTCGAGGAACGCGAAACCCTTGTAGCTGATCGCGGCTTTGATGAGCGGAATGAGCTGCTTCTTGTCGCCGGAGAAGGAGCGGGCGACGAAGCCTGCACCGAGCTGGATCGCCATCTGGCAGAGATCAATGGCGTCGAACGGATTGGCATCGCCCTTCTTCGAGGTCGAGCCCTTGTCATTGGTGGCAGAGAACTGGCCTTTGGTCAGGCCGTAGCAGCCGTTATTCTCGACGATGTAGGTCATGTTGAGTTTGCGGCGCACCGCGTGCGCGAACTGGCCAAAGCCGATCGAGGCCGTGTCGCCGTCGCCGGAGACGCCGATGTAGATCAGGTCCTTGTTGGCGAGGTTGGCGCCGGTCGTCACTGACGGCATGCGGCCGTGGACGGAATTGAAGCCGTGGCTGCGTCCGAGGAAATACGTCGGTGTTTTGGATGAACACCCGATGCCGGAGATCTTCGCGACGCGGTGGGCGGGCAGATCCAACTCGAAGCAGGCTTCGATGATCGCGGCGGTGATGCTGTCGTGCCCACAGCCCGCGCACAGCGTCGACATCGACCCTTCGTAGTCACGATGCGTGAGGCCGAGCTCATTGCGCTTCAGCGCGGGGTGGTGGGCGATGGGTTTGGCGATGTAGGACATGATGGTTCCAGTGATTGATAGTAGCAAATGTGATGCATTCGAGCCTATTCGATCGGCGTCCAACGATAGATGTCTCGCAAGGCAATTTCGACGGTGATCGCAGGAAGCAGCAGTCGTGTGCCAAGCCCTTTGACAGTCGTGCCAGTCCAGCTATCGGCACGGTCATAACGGCAGACTTCCGCAGTTTTAGTCGAGACCGTGACGAAGTGCTGACAATTCTGAATGCTGGCATAGACGCGCTTGCGCCAAGCGCGATCGGCCTTAGTGTTGGATTTCGAAAGGACTTCAAAAAGGACAAGCGCATCGCTGGTCGTCGGCGACGGTTTGGCGGCGCCTTCCTGCACGTAGACGTCCGGCTGGGGTAAGCTGTTTGGCGAAATCGGGACCTGAGTGCCCACGCCGAGCAGTGGAATCCAGAGCGCGCCGGTTTCGGCCTTATGGTTGGCGAGCGACGTCAGGATGTTGCCCGCAATCAACTGATGCCACTGCGTTGGCGACGGATTCATAATGGCGATCCCCTCGATCAGTTCCCAACGCTCGCCGCTCGGCCGCGTGCCCATGTACGCGAGGAACTCCTCGACGGTCATTTGCTCGTGCTTGGCTCGCCTTGCCAGCATAGGGTTGATCTCGGGTGCGTGACTTTTTGCCGGTAGCATGTGTTCTCTAGTTTATCGTGTCGGTGCCGGCACGCCAATGACCTCAATGGGTCCAATGCTATTCCGCCGCCGCCTTGCGCGGTGCCAAGTGTTTCAGGATGGCGCCGCGCACGAAGGCGGCGGTCATCGGCGTGCCGTCATAGTTGAGGGTTGCGATCAGCTTGTCGCCGGGGATGTTCGCTTCGACCATGAGCATGCCGCGCATCTGCGCGTCGCGGTTCTGCTCGATCACGAACACCTTGTCGTGCGCGGCGCAGAACGCTTTCACGTCGGATGTAAACGGGAAAGCTTTGAGGCGCAGCGCGTTGACCTTGACGCCGGAGGCTTCCAGCTCGTCGAGCCCTTCAAGCACCGCCGGTTTGGTCGCGCCGAAATAAATGACACCCAGCTTCCCGGCCTTATCGCGGATATTGACCTCCGGTTTCGGCACGAGCTTGGCGGCGGTGTCGAATTTGCGCTTGATGCGATCGAGCATGCGCGCATGGACTGTGCCGTCCTCGGTGTAGCGGGCGTTCTCGTCGTGGCTGGTACCACGCGTGAAGAACGCGCCCTTGGTCGGGTGCGTGCCGGGCACCGTGCGGTAGGGGATCGCGTCGCCATCGACGTCCTGATAGCGGCCCCAAGGCTTGCCATGCACGTCCGCGAAGGCATCGAGCTCGGCCGCCGTCAGGACCTTGCCGCGATCGTGGACTCGTCTGTCGTCCCACTGGAACGGCTCGGTAACCCAATCATTCATACCGATATCGAGATCGGACAAAACCATCACCGGCGTCTGCAGCCGCTCGGCGAGATCGAACGCTTGTGCGCCAAGCGAGAAGCACTCCGTCGGGTCCGACGGGAACAGCAATACATGCTTGGTGTCGCCATGGCTCGCATAGGCACAGATTTGAATGTCGGGTTGGCCGGTGCGGGTCGGCATCCCCGTTGAAGGCCCACCGCGCTGGATATTGTAGAGCACGATCGGAATTTCAGCGAAGTAGGCGAGCCCTAGAAACTCGCTCATCAGCGAAATGCCGGGCCCCGACGTGGCGGTGAACGATCGTGCGCCGTTCCAGGCGCCACCGATGGCGACGCCGATGGCTGCGAGTTCATCTTCGGCCTGGACGATGCCATAGAGCGCCTTGCCGTCCTTCGTCATGCGGAAGCGGCGCGCGTGCTTCTCGAAGCCTTCGGCGACCGACGTCGATGGCGTGATCGGATACCAAGCGCACACCGTCGCGCCGGCATAGACTGCGCCGAGGCCGGCTGCTTCGTTGCCGGTGACGAGGATCTTTCCCTTGGCGCCCGTGGCGTGGCGGACCTTGATCGGCAACGGGCATTTGAAGTGTTCTTTGGCATAAGCGCGGCCAAGCGCGATCGCTTCCATGTTCCCGGCGACGAGCTTTTCCTTGCCTTTGAGCTGATCGGTGACGACGCCCTTGATTACCTCGAGGTCCATATCGAGCAGCGTCTGCAGTGCGCCGACGTAGACCATGTTCTTGAATAGCTGGCGTTGGCGTGTGTCAGACCATTTCTTGGCGCACATTTCCGAGATTGGAATCGGCAGGATTGTCACATCCTCGCGCGCCCAGTTGCGCGGCATCGAGCTGTCGTAGAGCAGCCAACCGCCGGAGACCACTTCGGCGAGGTCTTCCTTGTAGGTCTGCGGGTTCATCGCCACCATCAGGTCGATCCCATCACGCCGCGCCAGGTAGCCTTTTTCCGAGACGCGGACTTCATACCAGGTCGGCAGCCCCTGGATATTCGAAGGGAAGATGTTCTTCGGACTGACGGGAATACCCATCCGGAACAGCGTCTTCGCGAACATGGTGTTCGCGCTCGCTGATCCCGATCCATTGACCGTCGCGAATTTGACGACGAAATCGTTGATACCGCTCATGCGCTTCTTCTCATGCGTTCAGTGTGACCGGAGATGGTGCTCATCGCAGGTACTTGTTGCTATGACTCTGGCAAGCCATGGCAGCCTGCGGTTCGACGTAGGTGAACTTGGCCATGTCCCAGGCGCCGGTCGGGCAGCGCTCGGCGCAAAGCCCGCAGTGCAGGCACAGATCCTCATCCTTGGCCATGATACGTCCGGTCTTCAAGGTGTTGGACACGTAGATGTCTTGCGTCAAGTTGGCGGCCGGCACGCGCAGCTCCATGCGCAGCGTCGCTTCATCGCCGTTGTCGGTGAAGTTGATGCAGTCGACCGGGCAGATATCCATGCACGCATCGCATTCGATGCACAGCTTTTCCGTGAAGATCGTCTGCACATCGCAATTCAGACAGCGCTCGACCTCTTTCAGGGCCAGCTTATCGTCATAGCCAAGCTCGACCTCCATCTTGAGGTTCTTGGTCGCCGCCTTCACGTCAGCATGCGGCACGTGCGTGCGCTTGCCGGCATGATAGTCGTTGGAATACGACCACTCGTGAATGCCCATCTTCTGGCTGACGAGATTGGTCCCAGGCGCCGGGCGCTCGTCCTTGAGCGAGCGGCCGTTGCAGAAGGCATCGATGGATATAGCCGCCTGATGGCCATGGGCCACCGCCCAGATGATGTTTTCCGGGCCCCAGGCGGCGTCACCACCGAAGAAGACTTTCGGATTGGTCGACTGGAACGTGGTGCGATCGACCGTCGGCATGTCCCACTCACCAAAGGCGATGCCGATATCGCGCTCGATCCAGGGGAAAGCATTGTCCTGGCCGATCGCCATCAAGACGTCGTCGCAGGCAAGCGTGACCGTCTCACCGGAAGCTTCGAGCTTTGGCCGGCCTTTGCCGTCAACGCCCTTCTCGACCATCTTGTCGAAGGTGACGCCCGTGAGCTTTCCATTCTCGACGACGAAGGCCTTCGGCGCATGGTTGTCGAGAATTGGAATGCCCTCGTGCAAGGCGTCTTTCACTTCCCAATCCGAAGCTTTCATCACCTTGCGCGGCGATCGCACGGTCACGATGACGCTCTCGGCGCCAAGTCTGAGAGCGGTACGACAGCAGTCCATCGCCGTGTTGCCGCCACCAATGACCACGACGCGTCGGCCGACTTTTTCCACGTGAGCAAAGGCGACCGACGTCAGCCAGTCGATGCCGATATGGATATTCTTGGCCGCTTCTTTCCGGCCGGGGACGTTGAGGTCCTTGCCCTTCGGCGCGCCCGTGCCAATGAACACGGCATCGAAACCTTCGCCGAGTAGCGACTTGAGGCTTTTCACGTCGTGACCGAAACGTTTTTCGACCCCGAAGCCCAGGATGCGATCGACCTCCTCGTCGAGCACGTTGGCCGGCAAGCGGAATGACGGAATATTCGTCCGCATCAATCCGCCACCCATGGGATCTTTCTCGATCAGCGTGACGCTGTAGCCGAGCGGCATGAGGTCTCGCGCAACCGTCAGTGACGCCGGACCAGCACCCAGCAACGCGATGCGCTTGCCGTTTTTCTTCGGCGGGATAAGCGGCATCAATCCGTCGACGTCGCCCTTGTAGTCGGCTGCCACCCGCTTCAGGCGACAGATCGCAACCGGCTCCGCATTCTTGCGCGAGGGATCTTTGGCGGTGCCTTCGTCGCTGGTCTGAATGCGGCCGCGGCGGCAGGCCGGTTCGCACGGGCGATCGCAGACGCGTCCAAGGATACCGGGAAAGACGTTGCTTTCCCAATTCAACATATAGGCCGCTGCGTAGTGGCCCTGCGCGATCAACCGAATGTATTCCGGTACAGGCGTATGCGTGGGGCAGGCCCACTGGCAGTCGACCACCTTATGAAAGTACTTCGGATTGTTGATGTCCGTCGGCGCCATCCGGCCCCGGCTTTTGGCCGCGATATCCCGCGCTTGCATTTCGCCTCTAATCGTTGTCGCCCATCCCCGCCGGGACCATAGCCGATGTCGGCCCAAAGTCCAAAGTCGGCTCAAGATCAGACCGCTATTTCTGGGCCTTGGCAAGAGTTCCGTCCACCTATCCCCGGTGATGTTGCAAAACCACCATGACCGGCGGTCGGCGGTGTTGCTCGCAGCCGCAAAAACGAATTTTCTCGCATCCGCGCTTGAACGGAGAATAGGGTTAGTCTGGCCGCAGCCAGGGAGTGAAGCGTGAGCCATCACAACGATGCATACGTTGATTTCGAGGCGCTCGAGGACGAAAGCTGCAATCCGAGCGACAATCCAACACTGGAAGCCGTGGTCAACGCGCGACTGAGCCGGCGCGGCGTGATGACCGGTGCCTTGGCCCTATTCACAGGATCGTCGCTGCCAGACGGCCGGTCCGGCGGATCGGCAAATGCCCAAGCCGTTAGCGAAGCGGTCAATACCACGCCCTCGTTTGCCTTCAAGGAAGTGAGCGCGCTCGTCGACGAGAAACATTTTGTGGCCGAGGGTCACGATGCCGATATATTGATCCGTTGGGGCGATCCGGTGCTGGCCGGTGCCCCGCCGTTCGACCCCATGCGCCAGACGGCGGCGACGCAAGCCGGCCAGTTCGGCTTCAACAATGATTTTCTTGGCTATTTTCCGGTTCCTGGCGCTGCGATCCCATCGCAACACGGCCTGCTGGTCGTCAATCACGAGTATACGTCCACCGAATTGATGCTGCCCGGATTGACCCGTGGCAACCGCCGCAAGGTCAATCCCGACGACATGACGGCAGAGCGCAACGCCATTGAGATGATGGCGCACGGCGGTTCGGTGATCGAAGTTCGGCGTGGCGGGAATGGCAAGTGGTCGGTCGTCGCCGGATCAAAGTTTGCGCGCCGCATCACCGCCGAAACGCCGATGGATATCACCGGGCCGGCTGCCGGCTCCGAACGCATGCGAACGTCTGCCGATCCGAGTGGCAAAAGGGTGCTCGGCATGTTCAACAACTGCGCCGGAGGCGTGACGCCGTGGGGGACTTGGCTCACCTGCGAGGAAAATATCAACAACTACTTCATGGGGACATTGCCGGACGACCACAAGGAGGCCAAGGCGCACAAGCGCATGGGGATCCCGGGCGGCCGCTATCTCTGGGGCAATCAGCACACTCGGTTTGTGGTCACCAAAGAACCCAATGAAGCCAATCGCTTCGGTTGGATCGTTGAAATCGACCCGTTCGATCCAACATCGATTCCCAAGAAGCGCACCGCCCTCGGCCGCTTCAAGCACGAAGGCGCGGCCGGCATCATCAATCGTGATGGCCGCTACGTCGTCTATTCCGGCGATGACCAGCGCTTCGACTATGTCTACCGCTTTGTAACCGAGGCGCGTGTCGATATCGCCAATCCCACGGCCAACCGCGATATTCTGGACCGGGGAACACTTTCGGTCGCGCGCTACAATGCGGATGGGTCGATCGTCTGGCTGCCGCTGGTGTTCGGCACGGGGCCACTGACCCAAGCGAATGGCTTCCAGTCGCAGGCGGACGTGCTGATCGAGGCGCGGCGTGCCGGCGATCTGTTGGGCGCGACCAAAATGGATCGCCCCGAAGACATCGAAGCCAACCCGAAGTCCGGCAAAGTCTACGTCCTGCTGACCAAGAACGAGCTTCGCAAGGCTGGCGACGAGAACCCGGCCAATCCCTGGGCCGACAATCGTGGCGGTCACATCGTCGAGATGACGCCGCCGGATGGCGATCACGCCGCCGATACGTTCCGCTGGGAGATATTGGTGCGCTGCGGCGATCCGGCCAAGGCCAACGTTGGCCAGACCTTCAATCCGGCCACATCGAAAGACGGCTGGTTCGCCAATCCCGACAACGTCGCTTTCGACCACCTGGGTCGCCTCTGGATCTCCACCGACGGCAACAGTGACACCTTCTCGGGCCGCAACGACGGCCTCTGGGCCATGGAGACGGAAGGCAAAGCGCGCGGCACCTCGAAACTGTTCTATCGCTGCCCGGTCGGCGCTGAATTGTGCGGGCCCTGTTTTACACCCGATGGCGAAACGCTGTTCGTCGCCGTCCAGCATCCCGCTGAAGACGGCGACGAATGGCGCGCCTTCAACCGGTTTTCTTCCTTCGAGGATCCATCGACCCGCTGGCCGGATTTTAAGTCGGACATGCCGCCACGGCCGAGTGTCGTCGCGATCACGCGGCAAGGCGGCGGTCGCATTGCCTGATCGTCTGGCCTCGCCATAACACAAAAATCCAACACGGATCGGCGTGTTGGATTTTTTGAAGATCGATCGAAATCAGATCGTGTGATGCCCAGCCGTCAGGATTTGCCGCTGGCCTGCGGTGCCATCTTGCTGACCGCCTCGACGATGATTTCCAGATCATCGAGGAACTGGTCGCGCTGTTTCGGCGAGAGAGCCTCCAGAATGCGCTCATCCACCCGGCGCGATACAGGCTCAGCCTGCTTCACCAGTTTGCGGCCTTCTTCCGTCAGTTTGACGGCATAGGCCCGCGCATCTTCCTTTGTCCGGCGGCGCTGCAGCAGACCCTTCTTGAGCATGCGGCGGACGATGTCGGCGAGCGTCGACCGGTCAATGCCGGTGCGTTCGACGAGGCCGGTTTGGCTGAGGCCTTCATTGCCAGCAACCGTCACCAGCACGGCGTACTGACGAGGGGTGAGATCGCCGTCTTTCATTTCGCCATGAAAAATATCACCCGCACACTGACCGGCGCGGTGGAGCATGTGGATAGGGGACCGCGATAGCCGATCCGATTTTTCTTCTCGTTTCATTTCTTGCCCATAAGTTATGGCGGAGTGGTGGTTGCGATTCGTGCCCCGGCCGAACCAACGCTCTCTGCCTGCTTATCTCAAAGTGGAGAAACTCCACTCGTAGAAAGACTAAAAAGACAATTTGCGACGATAGTCCAGTCAATATTATATACTTTGACTACAGAGGCTTTTTCCAAAATGAAGAGATGTGCCGTTTTGAGAAGATGCTGACGAAAACCGCAACTAGACGTTTTGCTCAAACTCCGGTTTCGCGCCATGCGACTTGATCAGACCGATTTGCGCGGCGGCAAAGCACAAGGTGAGCGGCAATAGGCCGAACGCTTTGAAGTTGACCCAGGCGCTTTCGGACATGTTCCGCCAAACGACTTCGTTGAGTGCGGCGACAAAAACGAAAAACGCGATCCACCGTATCGTCAACTTGCGCCAACCGAGCGGCGTCAGGTGCATCGCCTCGCCGAGCATCATCTTGATGAACAGCCGCCCGGTCATCAGGCCAAACCCGAGCACGCCAGCGAACAGCAGATTGACCATCGTTGGCTTCATTTTGATGAAGCGAGGGTCATCGAGCAGAAATGTCAGTCCGCCAAAGAAGCAGACCAGAACAGCCGTGATGATCGGCATGACGCCGACATGGCCAAGCAGCAACTTGGAAGCGATCACCGAAAGCACGGATCCCACCATGAGTGCGCCCGTGGCGGCATAGATCCCATACATCGCATAGACGACGACGAAAACCAGCAGCGGGCCGAGTTCGATGACGAGCTTCAACCCCGACTTCGGCGCGTCTTCGGGGTCCGTTGGGCGCTCGGAGCGGAGCTGATCCGTCATGAATCGTCGATCCTCAAGTCGGGTGCGTGGGCGACGTAAAGCCGGCCATGAAACAGGGCAATCCCAGGGGCTTGGAGAAGAACGGATCAACCCTGACTGGGATCGGGCAGGCGGTACTTCTGCAGCAATCGGATCTGCCAATACAAATAGAGCCCAGTGACCGGCATGACAACGAACAGCTTGAACAGGATCCAGATATCGACGCCGGTGATCACCCGCTTGAAAGCGGAGATGTGGACATGCAATGCGCCAATCCGCACGATTTCATTGGCGATCGCCGTGATGAGAAAGAACACGGCGAGATTACGCGTCAAATGATACCAGCCTTCGGGCGTGTAGTGGAACGTCTTGCCGAAGATGAAGTGAAAGAAGTTCTTTCCCGACTTCAACCCGAACCAAAGCAAGACGGCCACCAGCAGGTTGAACAGAGTCACTTTGATCTGCACCCACATCGGATTGCCGGTCACGATTGTCAGATAGCCGAAGGTAATCGTCACGGCGCCTGCTATAAATGGCATGATCGGCGGGCGGCCGAGCACCATGAAGGTGACGATCAGCGACAGGAATGTCGACCCGATCAAGGCCCAGGTCCCCACCTGGATGCCCCAGATGCCATTGACCAGAAACATCAGGAACAGCGGGCCCATCTCACCGAGAATATTGACCGATTGTTCCAGGTTGAATGGATAAATCTGCTGCCGCAAGCTCATGTCGCGCCATGGACCTTCATGTCTGCTAGGCGCGCGCAGTGACCCTGCCGCTCCCCCCACCCGAACCACCAATTTAACCCATTGCGATCGCGCGTGCAAACCCTGCCGCATCGAATGGCTGTAGGTCGTCGATCCCCTCGCCGACCCCGATGGCGTGCACAGGAAGCTGAAATTTCGCCGAAATTGCGACCAAGATGCCGCCGCGCGCCGTTCCATCGAGTTTTGTCATGATGAGACCGGTTACGCCGGCCTTGTCCTTGAAGACTTCGACCTGATTGAGTGCGTTTTGGCCGGTTGTCGCATCAAGAACCAGCAGAACGTGGTGGGGGGCGGATGGATCGACTTTGCGGATAACACGGACGACCTTCTCCAGTTCCTCCATCAGTACGTGCTTGTTCTGCAGCCGCCCGGCCGTATCCATCAGGATGACGTCGGTGCCATCGGCCTTGGCAGCCGTCAGGGCGTCAAAGGCGAGGCCGGCCGAATCAGCGCCGACCTGGCGGGCGATGACCGGCGCGCCGGTACGCTCGCCCCAGATCTTCAATTGCTCGATCGCCGCCGCGCGAAACGTATCGCCGGCCACCATCATGACGCGGCGGCCTTCGGCGCCAAATTGGGCGGCAAGCTTGCCGATCGTCGTGGTTTTGCCAGTCCCATTGACGCCGACCACGAGAATGACCTCGGGCTTGTGTCGGGCGTCGAGGACCAACGGCCTGGCAACGGGCGTGAGCACGCGCTCAACCTCCGCTGCCAAGACGGCGCGGACCTCCTCCGGTTCGATATCCTTGCCGAAGCGATTCTTGGCGAGCGTACCGGTGATCCGGGACGCCGTTTCAACGCCAAGATCGGCTTGCAGCAGCAGATCCTCGAGTTCCTCGATCGTATCGGCATCGAGCTTGCGCTTGGTGAAGACACTGGTGATGCCCTCGCTGAGCTTGGCCGACGTCTTGGTCAACCCAGCCTTGAGCCGCTGGAACCACCCGGTTTTGCCGGCGGGCGTCGTGTCGTCCGGCGACTCCACCACCGATTGCGGCGTTGTATCCAGCTCCTTTCCGTCGACGGGCGCCGGCGCCGCTTCTGCCGGTGCGTCCGCTTTGCCGCCGAACAATCGGCCAAGCAGCCCGCGCGGTTTCTCAGTCTCTTTGCTCACGTCAGCGCCTCACTCACTAAGTGATGTCCTTGCCGGCCGGTGACGCGAGCCTTGATCAATTGACCAGCCGGGCGGTCCATCGCGACTTCAGAAAAATCAGCCGTCCGGCCACGGCCGCCACGCTCCATCAACACCTCGACGGACGCGCCGATTTGCCCGTCGAGGTGTGCTGCCAGCCGGCTGTTGCCGAGTTCCCGTAACTGGCTTGCACGCGCTTTGATCACGGCTGCCGCGACGTGCGGCATGCGTGCCGCTGGCGTGCCCGCGCGCGGCGAATAGGGGAACACATGCAGGTACGTCAGGCCGCAGGCTTCGACGATATCGAGTGTCTGCGCGAACATGGAGTCGGTTTCGGTCGGGAATCCAGCAATCAGATCGGCACCGAACACGATCTCTGGTCGCAAGCGCCGGGCCTCCGCCGCAAAGCGGATGGCATCGGCCCGCAAATGCCGCCGTTTCATCCGCTTCAGGATCAAGTCGTCGCCGGCTTGCAGCGATAGATGCAGATGTGGCATCAGGCGTGGCTCGTCAGCGATCGCGCGGATCAGGTCCTCGTCCGCCTCGACCTGATCAATCGATGATAACCTGAGTTGTTTGAGTTCAGGCACGGCCTTCAAGATCTGTCGAACCAGGCGGCCGAGCGTCGCGTTGCCGGGTAAATCCAGGCCATAGGACGTCAAGTCGACCCCCGTCAGCACGACTTCCTTGGTTCCGGTCTCGACCAACGGCCGGATCGCATCGACCACGGCTCCGGCTGGGACCGAACGCGATGGGCCGCGCCCATAGGGAATGATGCAGAACGTGCAGCGATGGTCACAGCCATTTTGGACCTGCACGAACCCGCGCGTCCGTGCGTCGACCGCCGGCAGCATGTGATACGCGGTTTCGCGGATCGACATGATATCGTTGACCCGCACGCGTTCGGTGCTGCGCGTTGCCAACGCATAAAACGTCTCCGCCTGCATTTTCTCTGGATTGCCGATGACGTGATCGACATCGGTCATGGCGGCGAAGCGTTCGGGCTCGATCTGAGCCGCGCACCCCGTGACGATGATCCGCGCGCCCGGACGCTCGCGCCGCAGCCGCCGGATGCTCTGTTCGGCCTTGCGGACGGCTTCGGCAGTGACGGCACAGGTATTGACGATGACGCAATCCTCAAGCCCGGCCGCCTCGGCGTGTTGGCGCATGACATCGGATTCATAGGCATTGAGGCGGCATCCGAGCGTCACGACCGTCGGCGTGGGGCGCCCGGGATCTCGGCTCGTAGCACGCGCCAAGCCCGGCTCGCTTGCATCGCGCGCAGGGGCGGGCGCAATGGCGCCGTGCTCGAAGATGATATTGGACATGCCCGATCAGATAGCGAGCCGGGCGGCAAAATACCAGCCTTTCTCTTGTCTTGCAGCCTGCGACTCTGCGACAAGGCGTCATGAGCAATCCCGGCGACGATCAGCGCCATATCACAGCCTTCCTAGAGATGCTCGCCGCCGAGCGCGGCGCAGCCAAAAACACGCTGGACGCCTACGCCCGCGACCTCGGCAGCTATTGCGACCATCTGGCGACCGGCGGAGTGGCCCTCGTCGAAGCCGATCAACAGGATATCCGGGGTTGGATCAAGGCCTTGAGCGACGATGGGCTGGCGGCAGCGTCACGCGCCCGCAAGCTCTCGGCGGTCCGCCAGCTGTACAAGTTTCTAACCGCCGAAGCGGTGACCGACGAGGACCCCGCGATCGGCGTGGCCGGGCCAAAGAAGCAGCGGTCGTTGCCGAAAACGCTATCGATCACCGAAGTCGATCGCCTGATCTCCGCCGCTGAAGCGCGCACGAACGGCCCAAGCGGCCGCGAACGCGTGCGCGCGCTGCGATTGCATGCATTGATCGAACTCCTCTACGCCACCGGCATGCGCGTGTCGGAATTGGTCACGCTGCCGCGCACCGTCCTCCGAGGCGACGGCCAAGTGCTGACCATTCGCGGCAAGGGCGGGCGGGAGCGATTGGTGCCATTGAACAATGCCGCGCGCCGGGCCTTGGATCGGTACCTCAATGTCGGTGCCGATCCAGCCGATGGCGTCAGCCGGATGATCCCGACCAAATGGCTGTTTCCCTCGCGCAGCGCCGAGGGCCATTATACGCGCCAGCGGCTCGGCCAGGATTTGAAGGAGCTGGCATTGGCAGCGGGCCTGCACCCCGAACGCGTCAGTCCGCACGTCTTGCGCCACGCCTTTGCTTCGCATCTGCTCGACCGCGGCGCTGACCTGCGCGCGGTGCAGCAGCTGCTTGGCCATGCCGATATCTCGACCACCCAGATCTACACGCACGTATTGGAGGAGCGCCTGAAGGCCTTGGTCTTCGAGCACCATCCCCTGGCCAAGCCACAGACCTGACCCGATCGACCGGAGTCGCCGCAGCTTATATAATGCGAGCGACCTGCCCCCCTTGAACGCAACCGGGCCCATGCCCAGAGCCACAGCCATGAGCACGACACAGCGCGGCGCCGATGTTCTCGTTCGCAGTCTCGAGGCGGCAGGTGTTCGAACCGTTTTCACGCTGTCGGGCAATCACATCATGCCGGTCTTTGACGCGGTGATCGGCAGTAAGCTGCAGTTGATCCATGTCCGGCATGAGGCAGCAGCGGTGCACATGGCCGATGCCTACGCGCGCCTGACCGGCGAGGTGGGCGTGGCGCTGGTGACGGGCGGGCAGGGCCACACAAACGCTGTCGCCGCACTGACGACGGCGCAGTGTGCCGACGCGCCGGTTCTGCTGCTGTCGGGACACGCGCCGCTGCGTGAATTGGGCCGCGGCTCGTTCCAGGAATTGCGGCAGGCGGACATGGCCGCACCGGTCTGCAAGGCATCTTCGACCGCGCGTTCAGCTTCAACGCTGGCGGCAGAACTGGCGCACGCGATAAGGCTCGCCCGTGGTGGCCGGCCGGGACCCGTGCATCTCAGCCTCCCCGTTGATGTCCTCGATCACAAGCTCGCGGAGCAGCAGGCAATGGCGCCCGCAGGCGAGGCCTTTGCGCCAATGCCGCAGCACCTTCCGGCGGCAATCGCCAATGCCGTCATGGCCGCGATCCATAGGGCCGAGCGACCGCTGATCCTGGCCGGTCCGATGCTGGCGACGACGGCAGGCCGCGCGACATTGGCGGCGTTGTCGGCCGCTCTCGGCGTCCCCGCCGTTCCCATGGAGAGCCCGCGCGGCATCAATGATCCAAGTCTTGGTGCCTTTGCCGAGGTTCTCAAGCAAGCCGATCTGATCGTCCTGCTCGGCAAGCCGCATGATTTCACGCTGCGCTTTGCCGAGCCACCCGTCGTCGATGCGAACGCGCGCTTCATCGTGCTCGATCCCGATCGGGCGATGATCGCCAGAGCGCAGCGCGAGAAGCGGGGGCGCGTCGCGCTGTCGGCGTTGTCCGATGCCGCTGCAGCGGCTCATGCGCTCGTCGAAGCCGCCATAACCAAGCATCACAATGCCGCGTGGCTGACCGAGGTCGCGTCCGCGATCAGCTATCGCCCAGCGACTTGGGATAATGTGGCCGGACGCGACGGCGCCGTGCATCCGATCGAGCTCTGCCGCGCGGTGCAATCCGTTCTGGCGACGTCGCCGGCCAGCGTGTTCATCGCCGATGGCGGCGAGATCGGGCAGTGGGCGCAGGCTGGCATCTCCGCGCCCCGCCGCGTCATCAATGGCGTCGCAGGTTCCATCGGCGCCGCGATCCCCTTCGCCATCGCCGCCCGCGTCGTTGAGGCAAATGCCCCCGTCATCGCGGTCATGGGCGATGGCACGTTCGGCTTCCATATGGCCGAATTCGATACCGCCGTGCGGCACACGTTGCCGTTCGTCGCCGTCGTTGGCAATGACAGTGCCTGGAACGCGGAACATCAAATACAGGTTCGCGAGTACGGCGCCGATCGGGCTCACAGCTGTGAACTCTTGCCCATGACCCGCTATGATCAGGTCGCGGTCGCACTTGGGGGCTACGGCGAGTTGGTCACGCGCGCCGCCGATCTGCCTGGAGCGCTCTCGCGCGCGCTTGCCTCCGGTAAACCGGCCTGCGTCAACGTCATGATCGAGCGATTGCCGGCGCCTGTGGTGCGAAGGTCGGCTTGATAACGGATGAACAGGATGAGCAATCCCCGAACAACCACAGCACGCGAGAAATGCGCCGATTCAATGCCGATTAACGGTTGTTGATGGCGCGGCACCGCTGTTCTTGACTTGTCTGCCTGTCAGGGCGAATGTCCGGTCAAATTTGCCGCCCGGTAGCGCCGATGTCGCTGTTCCCGGCACGTCAGGAGACTTGCACGTTGGAACGCCCGCTTCGCACGTACCTCGATTTTGAGAAGCCGATCGCCGAGCTCGAAAGCAAGGTCGCCGACCTGCGCGCCCACGATGCGGGCCACGAGGCCGTATCGCTGAAGGACGAACTCAATAAGCTTGAACAGAAGGCGAAGGCAGCACTGGCCGAGACCTATACCAAGCTGACGCCCTGGCAGAAGGCGCAGGTGGCGCGCCACCCCGAGCGACCGCACACCCTCGACTATATCAAAGTGCTGATCGACGATTTCACGCCGCTCGCCGGTGATCGCTACTTCGCCGAGGACGCCGCCATCGTCGGTGGCGTTGGCAGCTTTCGTGGTCGCTCCGTTGTCGTCATCGGCCATGAGAAGGGCAGCGACACCGAAACGCGCATCAAGCACAACTTCGGCATGGCCAAGCCCGAGGGCTATCGCAAGGCCGTGCGACTGATGGACCTCGCCGAGAAATTCAACATGCCGGTCATCACCCTGGTCGATACGGCCGGCGCCTATCCCGGTATCGGCGCCGAAGAGCGCGGCCAAGCCGAGGCCATCGCGCGATCAACAGACCGCTGCCTGTCGCTGACCGTGCCGATGGTGACGGTGGTGATTGGCGAGGGCGGATCGGGTGGCGCGGTGGCCATCGCGACGGCCAACAAGGTGCTGATGCTCGAGCACGCGATTTACACGGTGGCCTCGCCCGAGGCGGCGGCGTCGATCCTGTGGAAGGATTCAGCCCGCGCTGTCGATGCGGCGAACAATATGAAGATTACAGCCCAGGACCTGAAGACGCTCGGCGTCATCGACGCGATCGTGCCCGAGCCGGTCGGTGGCGCCCATCGCGACCGCGCCAAGATGATCGAGACCGTCGGCGATGCGATTCAGAAAGTGCTGATCGAATTCGATGCGAAAAAGCCGCTCGAAGTGCGCGAGCAGCGCCACAAGAAGTTCCTTGATATCGGGCGGACGCTGTAGTGCTGCGCGGCGTCGGCGCCCGACTTTCTCCCCGTTCACCATGCCCCGCCAAAGCTGTCAACCTAGGTAAGTACCTAGGTGTCGGGTACGGAAAAATTTGTCACACTCTCTCGCATCCATGGCCTGTGGGAACGTCTGCAGCGCACTCGCGTGACCGGGCCGGGAGCTTGCAATTCGGATGAGCCTGCGCAGCGGGGCTTAGTCCGGGCTTATTGAAGTCCCTCTCGAAGGGACCGGCCAAGGAGGCGATCCCGAGCTCCGGCACCGGATGGTCTTTGCAAGCAAGCGGGGCGGCGATTGCCGAGACGACCCCCAGACTTCAGGATCGAGGCAAAGCCGCCCCGTCCCTTTTTCTTCTCGCGCCTTCAGGTGCCGACCAGCACCCGGCGCGGCATGGCGCGTGGGATAACGCCGGCCGGATGCGCGAGCGCAGCCCGAAAAGTGCGCAGCGGTTTTCGGATGAGCTGCGCGACAACAAACATGCCCGGGGTGGCGTTCCCGTTTGCTATGGCCGCGGCGGCTGTCGTCCCTCTCCCCGTTCTTCACGGGGAGAGGATCCCCGCAGGGGAGGTGAGGGGAAGCCACTGGCTCTGAATGAAATGATGCCGTGCGGGCCTCGACTCGCGGATAAAGTCGCGCGACGACTCGCGGCCCCTCACGACTCGTTGCCGCCCCTCACCCTGCCCTCTCCCCGTGAAGAACGGGGAGAGGGAAAAGAACATTCCCTCTCCCCATTCGCCTTCGAATGGGGAGAGGGTTAGGGTGAGGGGCAGCCGCTGGTTCGAATGCGCGACCCGCCCCTCACGACTCAATGCCGCCCCTCACCCTCGGGTCAAGCCCGAGGGCATGCCGTGCCCATTCCCGTGAAGAACGGGGCGAGGGAAGACCGCGCGCGACGGCCCGCCTCACAGAAAATTATACGGATCGATGTCGACGGTCATGCGGATGTCGTTGGGGAGCTTGGGGAGATCGGCGAGCCACGCCCTGAGATACCCTTGGATGTCCATCTCTTTCGGCGCTTTCAGCAGCAGCCGCCAGCGATAGCGCCCGCGCACCAGCGCGATCGGCGCTTCGGCGGGGCCGAGCACGGTGATGCGGTCGGCCTGTGGCGCGCGATGAGCGACGTCGCGCGCGACGAGTTCGGCCAACTCCTTGTCGCGCGCCGAAATGACGATCGCCGCCAGCCGGCCATAGGGTGGCAAGCCGCCGCTCTGACGAATGCGGATTTCGTTGTCGAGGAACGCCTCGCGGTCGCCATGAATGATCGCCTGCATGACGGGGTGGCCGGGATCATGCGTCTGCACGAAGCCGCGACCCTGCGCGAAGGTGCGGCCCGCGCGACCGGTCACCTGATGCAGCAATTGGAACGAACGCTCGCTGGCGCGCGGATCGGAGCCGGAAAGACCAAGATCGCCATCGACGATGCCGACCGTAGCGAGGTTCGGAAAATGATGTCCCTTGGCGACAATCTGCGTCCCGATGATGATCTGCGCCTCGCCATCCTCGATACTTTTGATGACGGCGCGCATCTCGATCAGGCTCGGGATCAGGTCGGAAGATAGCAGCGCCAGCCGCGCATCGGGAAAGCGTTCCTTCACCTCCTCTGCGATCCGCT
This sequence comes from uncultured Alphaproteobacteria bacterium, assembly GCA_963714325.1. Classification (GTDB taxonomy): domain Bacteria; phylum Pseudomonadota; class Alphaproteobacteria; order Rhizobiales; family Hyphomicrobiaceae; genus CAVQOB01. The sequence goes on from CAVQOB010000025.1 coordinate 68,502, forward strand.
CGACGCCGGGCCCGCAGGCGACCATCGATTTTTCTGCCTGGCATTTCGGGCACTTCTCGGGAATGGGAAGCGAGAACCCGCAGTGGTGGCAGTTGAGGCGATTGCGGAAGCGATGTTCGACCAACCACGCGGTGCACTGCGGACATTCGACGCGATGCCCGCAGGCCCGGCACAGCGTCATCGGCGCATAACCGCGCCGATTGAGAAACAGCAGGGTTTGCTGGCCTTTACCGAGCGTCTCGGTGATCGCCTCGACCATCGGCGGCGCCAGCCAGCGCCCCTTGTCGGGTTGCGCGCTCCGCAAATCGATCGGCGTGATCGCCGGCAACTCAGTGCCGGAATAGCGACCTGGCAGCACGACATGGGCATAGCGGCCGGTGCGCGCATTGACATGACTTTCGATCGACGGCGTCGCCGACGCGAGTATGATCGGGAACTTGCCGAGGCTGGCGCGAACCACTGCCATGTCGCGGCCCTGATAGTGGACACGGTCGTCCTGCTTGTAGCCCTGGTCATGTTCTTCATCGACGACGATGATGCCGAGATCGGCATAGGGCAGAAACAGCGCCGAGCGCGCACCGACGATGACGCGGGCTTCGCCGGTGGCGGCTGCACGCCAGACACGCGCCCGTTCCGGCGGCGAGAGTGCGGAATGCCACTCCGCCGGCAGGCAGCCGAAGCGCGCCTGAAAGCGATCCATGAACTGGCTGGTCAGCGCGATCTCCGGCAGCATGATCACCGCCTGACGCCCGGTTTCCAGCGTCCGCGCGACGGCTTCGAAGTAGACTTCGGTCTTGCCCGATCCGGTAACGCCGTCGAGCAGCGTCGCAGAGAACGTGCCGCCATCGACGGCGGCACGAAGTGCGTGGACGGCTTGATCCTGCTCCTGGCGAAACGTCACGACTGAGTGTTTGGCTTCCGGTTTGGGGAAACGTTTCTCGGGGATCGCGACTTCGACCAGCATGCCGGCAGTGACCAGGCCGTCGATCACGCCCGACGTACATCCCGCCAATGTTGCGAGCGCGCTCTTGGCGCGGACCAGCCCATCGCCGGCGATCTCGACGGCGCGTTGTCGCGCCGGCGTCATGCGCGGCGGCGGCGTTGCGGCTCTGACGATGGCAACGCCAGTGCGCTGCTTGACCGGCTCAAACACCGCCTGCGCACTCATCATCATGCGGGCGACCATGCCGAGCGGCGTCAGCGTATATTTCGCCACCCACTCCGCGAATTGCCGCGACAGGTCCGGTAGCGCCGGCACCTCACTGAGGACCGAATTCAGCGCCTTCATTTTTTTCAGGTCGATCGGCTTCGTATCGCCGAGTGCCCGGTCCCAGACGATGCCGATGCGCAACTGTGCGCCGAACGGCACGAGTACGAATTGCCCGGGCGTCGGCGCCATCCCGTCCGGCAGCAGATAGTCATAAGTTTGGTCGAGCGCCACCGGCAGCAGCACAGGCACGCGTTCACCACCCGCCGGCGCCCCGGCAACCTTCGTTTCGGGAATGTCACCAAACAGGCTATCCAAGACCGACCTTTGCCATCTAGAACGTGCGAATCAGCTGGATAGCCTAGTCCTGGCATCAGGGCGAGCCGACGACCAAAGGAACCGCACACATGAAATTCTTCTGTGGACACCGCCGATCTCGGCGAAATCAGGGAGTTGGCCGCCACCGGCCTGCTCGACGGCGTCACCACCAACCCGTCGCTGATCATGAAGGCCGGCAAGGATTTCAAGACGCTCGTCGCCGAGATCTGCGCCGTTGTCGACGGCCCGGTCTCCGCCGAAGTGGCCGCCACCGACCATGCGACGATGCTGAAAGAGGGTCGCCTGCTCGCCAAAATCGCCAAGAACGTCACCGTCAAGGTGCCGTTGACCTGGGACGGGCTCAAGACCTGCAAGGCGCTCTCCAGCGAGGGCACGCCGGTCAATGTCACGTTGTGCTTTTCCGCCAATCAGGCGCTGCTGGCGGCGAAAGCCGGCGCGACGTTCGTCTCGCCCTTTATCGGCCGGCTCGATGACATCGGCCTCGATGGCATGGCGTTGATCCGCGAAATCCGCCAGATCTATGACAACTACCCGAACCTCGGCACCGAGATCCTGGCGGCCAGTATCCGCACCGTTGGCCACGTGCGGGAAGCGGCTTTGATCGGCGCCGACGTGGTGACGGTGCCGCCGGCCGTGCTCAAGGCCTTGGCGCAGCATCCGCTGACCGACAAAGGCCTCGCCCAGTTTGTCGCCGACTGGGCCAAAACCGGCCAGAAAATCCTCTGAAGACCATGGGATCGCGGAATTCGGGGCGCGGCAGAGAGCCGCCCTCCTGATCACGGACTTGCAGGAGCCAAAAAACGCCACTATACCCTCCCCCAACGCTCCCTTCGTCTATCGGTTAGGACGTCAGATTTTCATTCTGAAAAGAGGGGTTCGACTCCCCTAGGGAGCGCCACTCCGGAACAAAAGTGCGAACTCTCGGTATGGCCGTCGGGGTCGCCGAAGTGCCGGCCATAATGCACTGTTCCAGAACATCTTTCCGGCCGAACATGCGGATGGTTTCTGCATCGACCTCGATGCGGTCGATGATCGATACGAGCCACGCCTTGCGCGCTGGCGTATCGCCCTCCTGAATGCGTTGCCGCATGCGTTCGCCGAACCGGGCGACGGCGTCCTCGGTCACTTCGGATTTGGCCTTCATATTTCCCTTGGCGCGGGCGAGGGCTTCGCGCGAGCGGTCACGGTCGGTCTTCAAGGCCGTAATCCGCTCCTTGAGCAAGTCGTCGATTTCGGCAACACCGTCCTCGATCAGCTTGTACAGGCGTTTGAGTTTGTCTTCGGCGTTCGTCGCTTCACGCTCCAATGCGGCAAGCCTTGCATCAACAGCCGCTGCGCGTTCGGCACGACGGTTGGCCAAGGTCGACAGCAGTTCCCAGACGCGATCGCCTGTGAGCAATTTTTCCACCAGATGCTTGGTCACGAGATGGTCGAGCCGGTCCATCTGCACGGTCCGGCCAGGGCAGGCTTTTTTGCCTTTCCGCGCGCAGGTCGAGCAGGCGTAGTAGCGATGCACTTTCCCGGTCTTTGATGTCCCCGTGCGCAGTGACATGGCGCCTTGGCATAAGCTGCAAAAGGCCAGCCCCGTCAGCAGGATCGGTCCTGTGACCGAACGCGGCGGCGCTATCCGAGGATTGCGACTCTTTCACGAGCGCCTGGACGTTGGCGAAATGCTCGGGCGCGATAATCGCTCGGTGCGTCCGAAAAGATCTGCTCGGCATCGGCCTTGCGTCGACGTGTCCGACTGTCGACATGATTAAAGCGCCAGCGGCCACCATAGACGGGATTGGTCAGCAACTGATGCAGCGTACCGATACTCCACATGCCACCCTGCCGCGTCCGGTAGCCTTTGCCGTTGAGCCAGTTCGCCACGGCCTTCACGCCCTTGGGTGCCTGCCGCATCATGGCCACCGACCAGCAGCTTGAAGATCAACTGCACCTGCTCGGCCTCGACCGGATCAATTGCGAGACGCTTCTTGATTGCCGTGCCGTCGACTTCGACATCGCGACCTGACGGCGGTGCCCCTTCCAGGTCATTGCCGGACGTTGCGATCGGGAACCGTAACGGCGGCTTACGACATCCATTCCAGAAGTGTTCCTGCCGCCATTCTTAGTGGCGTTCTCTTATCATGGAACGCAGAACGTGCTTGGCGTTCTCCTTCGACTGGTACTCGTCGAACAGCGCGATCACTTGCCGCATCATGATCTGGGCCGGATCGTCGCCCAGTTCCTGCGTCATCGAGACGAGTTTGACGCCGTGCTTGGCGAGCTTGCGGACATAGAACTCAAGCCCGAGAGGCGTCGCGGAAGAAACGCGAAGTAGCGAATGCACGATGATGACGTCGAACACGCCCTCGCCGTCGCAAGGCCGCGTTCGATCATGCGCTGGAATTCCGGACGTTTGTCATCGGTCGCCGACGCGCTCCGGGCTCGACATACTCTGTCGTGAGTGTCCAGCCGCGTGCTGCAATCCATCCTGAAGTCTGTGCGCGTTGATCGGGAATCGACAGGTCATGTTCGGCCTGCCGGCCTGTCGAGACGCGCAGATAGACGGCGGCGCGCTGTGGCGACGTGGTTGCGCCGATATTGTTTTGGGTCAGTCCTCGCGATGCCCCTGAGGTCGTCATACCCGTCGCTCCTGAACCCGATTGTGTTCACTCCTTCTGAGCTTACTGACGAAAGCGGGCAATACAAGGGACGGCTGCAGCCGCCAGTCAGGTTGTCGAAACGTCCAGGCCGGAGCCCACTCCGGTGAGCACATCACGCAACACGTCGTCGAGAAATGTCTCGAACACGCTCAGTTCAGCCAGCACCCACGGGAACAATTCCCCCGAGATTGTCAACGACAACGAGGGCATCCGGCTCTGATCGCTGCATCAAATTTGGGTCGATGCCTCCTGCCGAAAGTACGTTTGCGCGGAGGATGAACGACCTGCGTTCAGCGTCACATGGCGGACCACGACAAGCCGGTTGCGCCGGTGCTGTCGCGTCAATCGAATGATCGGGCGGGCGCGGCGGATGGTTTCGGCCGCCGCGATCAGCCAGCACGATTACGTCTGCGACGGCCCTGTAGAAAACGGACCATGGCGATCCGACTGCGCCGACGACTTGTGCGCTCCGCCATCGCTCTGCATTTGCGACGCGGCGAACCTTAGGCGTGTTGCGCATGGGTCGGTGCATCCGATGCACCCGGCCAATCAAAGCGTCGACGGTGCGTTTCTCGACGCTGGTCGTATTGGGGATCAAAACAAGTCCAGGTCGGTTCTCGACATCTTCGGTTTTCTCAGTTTGATCCTGCGAGCGCCAAGCTGAGCATGCGTATGCAGCGCGTTGAGGCTGGCCAAGAAGTGACGTCACTGGAGATGCCGCCGTCCGCTGTCCAATTGATCCGCATCATGTTGAAGGAGATGGGTGACGGCAAGGCATTGACGCTAGTGGCTGACGATGCCGAGATCACGACGAACCAAGCCGCCGATCTGCTGCATGTTTCGCGGCGCTACGTTGTTGGCCTCGTCGAGAAGGGCGAATTGCCGGCGCGGATGGTCGGCAAGCAGCGCCGTCTGCCCTTGAATGACGTGCTGGCGTTCAAGAAGGACAACGAAGCCAAGCGCCGCGCGACATTGAGCGAGCTGACCGCGCTCGATCAGGAGCTTGGTCTGCGGTGACGGTGCTTATCGCCTTCCTCGATGCCAACGTGCTGTTCCCGGCAGCCACGCGCAGCGTGCTGCTCGAGCTGGCGCGCAAGAAGTCCTACCGCCTGCTATGGTCTGAGCGCGTGCACGACGAATGGATGCGGATGGGTGAATAGCGTGTACGAGTTGCCATGGCGGAACCGATCCGATGTGGCGAGCAATTCTCGGGGCAGGTCGGCAGCCTTGCAATCGAAGGTCCGTACTCACTTAACTCTATTGGAGTTATTCGGTCGAGCGCAGCAGGAAAAATATAACAACCGCAGCAAACCCAGAAGCGACAGGCGGTGCCGTTTACACCTTCGAGGACAGTGTGGTCGCGAGCCATCGTGCGTCGCTCCTGCGCGATGGGGCCGTCCGCGGGCTTCCCGAGGCCATCTGCCACCGTGTCCTCGTGCAGCGTGCCGCGCTGGACCATCCACTTTACTACATCGTCGTCGGACAGGACAGGTCGTACACTGAGGTGGCCACGCCAGCCTGTCAGGGCTTGCGTCAGCTCTCCTGCTGAAAGCGTGACGCGACGTTTGCGCACCAGTGCTTGTTCTCCTCGAGCAGGAGCGCAATCGCTTCGGATATGTCGCATTTTCCGACGAGCGTCCAGAACTTGCGCAGAAAACCGACGATGCGCACCATTCGGTCATTGGCGTCATCGACGTCGATCAGCGCAATGACCAAAAGGAACTTGCGATAGAGCCCGAGCGCCTGCTCGACGAGCAAACGATTGTGGATGTGTTCGATCGTGCGGACGCGATGGGCGAAGAGGCTCTCGGCGAAAGCCAATTGCGATGAGCAATCGAGATGTTCGACATCTTCCAGGATCGACCGCACGACATCGGCGGAGCCATACTTGGCGATGTCGTGCACGATGGCGCTTTCAATCCAATCCCTGATCTCGTAGAGGTCGACAATATCGCGTCCCGAGAAGGTCGCAACAAAGAAGCCCTGGTTCGGACGGCTGACGAGCAACCCTTGACCTTCCAATTCGCGCGCTGCCTCGCGGACTGGTCCCCGGCTGACTCCGAGGGATGTTGCGATCTGGACCTCGTTGATCCGGTCGCCGGGGCTGAGCGTGCCGACGACGATGAGGCGGACGAGTTGTTCACGCACACTCGTCGAAAGGCTCGACTTTGGCGGCAGTTTGACGACGTTGGCGTATAGAGGCTTGGCCATTGGATGCCTGCTGGGCAAGGTACCGTCGCCGCGCCGAGTATGCGTGCCGACATCCGTGAATAATACAATTGCCAGAGGAAACTGTCAACAATTTAACTGCCGACAGTCGACAAAAAGAAGCGCGTTGGCAGTTTGCTGTCTTGTGGACGGCCTGAGCGCGCTCGGTTGGGTGGCATCGAACAGTCAAAGATCATGGTCACGCCGCGCAACGTCAAGGCTATCGCGAACCAGGTCGCGGCGGTGACAAGCTAACTGTCGACAATAGTATCGCCAACTGTTGACAGACAACAGAAAATGATCTAAAGAGTTGCAACAGCGATGCCGGCGTGTCGGCCAGCTCGATCAAAAACACTGCAGGATCGACGGTCCACGTCGACGAGCCGGAAACGCTCATGTTTCAGGAGGGTGCCATGGTGCGCCTGTCGAGTTCACGCGACCTGTGGGCCGGGTTGATTTACGCAAGCATTGGCGTTGCGGGGCTGTGGTTCGGATCGAGTTATCCGATAGGGACTGCCGGACGTATGGGCTCCGGCTATTTTCCAAAAGTGCTGGCGACCCTGCTGGTCGGTTTCGGTATCGTTGGCGTGGTGCGCAGTTTCACCGTTGAAAGCCCCGCCATCACGGCAGTGGGGTGGCGGCCACTGCTCCTCGTCCTCTTGGCCTGTACCCTATTTGGGGCGCTGCTCGAGCCGCTTGGCTTTTTCGTCGCCATGACGGTGTTCATCCTGACGTGCGCGGCGGCGAGCCGACATTTCAAATTGGAACTGAAGTCGTTGCTCGGCGTGACCGCCCTGATCGCCGGCTGTGCGCTCGTCTTCGTGATCGGTCTCGGCATCCCAATGCCACTCATCGGGTCATGGCTCGAACCACTCGTGTCACTTTTTCCGTTCAAGCGTTGAGTGCACTCCCATGGAAATGCTCGACAACCTGTGGCTCGGCCTGTCGGTCGCGGTGACGCCCGTCAACTTGTGGTGGTGTCTCGTTGGCTGCTTCCTTGGCACTGCCATCGGCGTGCTGCCCGGCCTTGGCCCGACCGCAACCATCGCCATGCTGCTGCCGGCGACATTTGCGCTGGAGCCGGTGTCGGCGCTGATCATGATGGCAGGCATCTTCTATGGCGCCCAGTACGGCGGCTCGACGACGGCGATCCTGGTCAATCTGCCCGGTGAGGTGACGTCGGTGGTCACGGCGCTGGACGGCTACAAGATGGCGCGGCAGGGCGCTGCTGGACGCGCGCTGGCGGCGGCCGCGATCTCTTCGTTCTTCGCGGGTACGGTCTGCACGATCCTCATTGCACTGTTTGCGCCGCCGCTGGCCGATATCGCCGGCAAGTTCGGACCGGCTGAATATTTCTCGCTGATGGTGCTCGGCCTGATCGCAGCGGTGGTTCTCGCCAATGGCTCGGTCTTCCACGCGCTGGCGATGATCATCGTGGGGCTATTCCTCGGCACGGTCGGCACTGACGTCACATCGGGCACGCAGCGCTATGCCTTCGGTTTTCCCGATCTCGCCGACGGCCTGAACTTCGTCGTCGTCGCCATGGGTATCTTCGGACTGAGCGAGATCGTCGCAAACCTGGAAGACGAGAGCGAACAGGAACTCGAGGTCGTGCCGGTGAAAGGCTTGATGCCAACCCGCGAGGATTGGCGGCGCATGATCGCGCCAACTCTGCGCGGAACCACCATCGGCGCCATGCTCGGCGTGTTACCCGGCGCGGGCGGCGCCATGGCGTCGTTCGCAGCTTACGCGGTCGAGAAGAAGGTCTCGAAGTACGGCGACAAACTGGGTACTGGCATCATCGAAGGCATTGCCGCGCCAGAGGCTGCGAACAACGCGGGCGCGCAGATGTCGTTCGTTCCCATGCTGACACTCGGCCTGCCTGCCAATCCCGTCATGGCGCTCATGATCGGCGCGATGATCGTGAAGAACATCCAGCCAGGCCCATCTGTGATGACGGCGGAGCCGGCGCTCTTCTGGGGACTCATCGCGTCCATGTGGGTCGGCAATGCCATGCTGCTCGCGCTCAACCTGCCGCTGATCGGCATCTGGGTGCGCATGATCCAAGTGCCTTACCGCTATCTGTTCCCGATGATCGCGGTGTTCTGCGCCATCGGCGTGTTCTCACTCTCGAACACCGTATTCGACCTGTACATCATGGTTGCTTTCGGATTGTTCGGTTACGCGCTGAAAAAGATCGGCTGCGAACCGGCCCCGATGCTGTTCGGCTTCGTACTCGGCCCGGCAATGGAAGAGTACCTGCGACGCATGCTGCTCATTTCACACGGTGATCCAAGCGTGCTCGTCACGCGCCCGATCAGCGCGACACTGCTCGCCCTGTCGGCCGTGTGCCTCGCCCTCATTCTTCTGCCGGCCTTCCGCAAATCCCGCGTGAAGGCGACTTAAGGCAGCACCGAAATCGCCGGATGTCGTGGTGCGGCTCTGGACGATGACGTCTTCAACAGTGGAGGAAAACTCATGAAACGCATGCTATCGGCCCTTACGGGTGTCGCGCTTGGTTTCGCGGCGGTAACGTCGGCGTCAGCCCAGGTCGGCGCCGGCAAAACCATGACCCTGATGGTGCCGTATCCAGCCGGAGGTCTATCCGACGCCATTGCTCGCCAACTGGCACCGGCACTCGCGAAAGAACTTGGCCAGACGGTCAACGTCGAAAATCTCGGCGGCGCCAGCGGCGGAATTGCAGCCCAAAAGCTGCTCAACACGCCGGCCGATGGCCGCATGATCTTCCAGGGCTCGCCGAACGAGTTGATCCTGTCGCCGCTGGTCAATGCAGATATCAAGTTCAAGCCGGACCAGTTCCGCCACGTCACGCAGATCACACAAAACCCGCTGATGGTCGTGCTGCGCCCGGACCATCCGGCCAAGACCGTCGACGAATTCGTCGAGTTCCTGAAGAAGGCGGAAAAACCAGTTCCCTACGGCAGTGTCGGCGTCGGCTCCCTCTATCATGTGTTGACGGAAGATCTCGCGAAGCAGGTCGGCGCCAAGGTGGTTCATGTCCCCTACAAGGGTGCGGGGCCGATGCTGCAGGACTTGGCCAGCGGCCAGGTCGACTTCACCATCTTCCCGTACGCGACGTCTTATAAAGGGCTGCAGGACGCCAAGAAGCTGCGCATGCTCGCCTGGATCTCCAAGGAGCCTAACGCTTTCGTGCCGGATCTGCCGTCGTTCGGCCAAAGCAAGAGCCTGCCGAATTTCGCCCACGATATCTGGGCCGGCATTTTCGTGCGCAAGGACACGCCGGATGACGTGGTCGCCGCGATCAACGCGGCGATGGCAAAAGTCATGAAAGTGCCGGAACTGCGGACGGCTATCGGCAACACGGGCTCGATCGTTGTCGACACGACGTCGACAGATGTCGCCGGCAAGTACTTCGCCGCCGAGATCTCCAAGCTCGACGCGATGACCAAGAGCATGGAATTTAAAGTGCAATGAGAACGCCTTGCCCCGACCGGCCGCACTGGCCGGTCGGGGCGCCTGCCCGCCGTTGCTCGGGTATCGCGCCGATGTCGTCCTATTCATTTCCCATTTGATCCGGAGCACGCCGATGACGACGCCATTTACTCTTGTTCCAGGCACGTACAACGCAACTGTCGACCTTGTGGATCGTCACGTCATCGAGGGTCGTGGCAGTCGCCGGGCATTTGTCGACCACGAGACGTCACTTAATTATTTCGAGCTGAGCGCCCGCTGCAATCAATTCGCCAATGCCCTCGGCCGCCTTGGTATCGTGCGCGAAAATCGCATCGCCCTGATCTTGCAGGACACCGTCGATTTGCCCGTCGCCTTCCTCGGCGCCATCAAGGCGGGAGCCGTCCCCATTCCGCTCAACACGTTGTTGCCGCCTGAAACCTGGCGCTACATGATTGCCGACTCCGGCGCGACGGCCGTCGTGATTACCGGCGAACTCTACGATCAGGCCGCCCACGTTCTGGATGAGATCAATCGGCTACGGCCTTTGCAGGTGATCGTTGTCGGTGCCCCGAGCGATCACAATGCCATCAATTTCAATGCGCTCCTCAACACATGCTCCGCACGCTTTGACGCCGCACCAACGCATGCCGACGACACGGCGTTCTGGCTCTATTCTTCAGGGTCGACCGGTAGCCCTAAGGGCACGCGGCACGTCCATGCGAGCCTGATGAAGACCGCCAAACTCTATGGCCAGGGCGTCCTCGGCATTGGCCCCGATGACGTCGTGTTTTCGGCTGCAAAGCTCTTCTTCGCCTATGGCCTCGGCAACTCCATCTCGTTTCCGCTCGCGGTCGGTGCATCGTCCGTGTTGCTCCCCGACCGCCCGACGCCCGACAGCGTCGGCAAGGTCTTGCGCCAGCACAATCCGACCGTCTTCTGCGGTGCGCCGACCTTGTTCGCCGCGATGCTGGCCCGTCCGGAGATGGCTCGCGGTGCCGGTTCGTCGCGGCTGCGCCTGACGTCGTCGGCGGGCGAAGCCCTGCCTGAAGAGATCGGCAAACGCTGGCAGCAGGTCGTTGGCACCGAAGTAGTCGATGGCATCGGCTCGACGGAGATGCTCCACATCTTTCTGTCGAACCGCCCTGGCAGCGTGCGCTACGGAACCTCAGGCAAGCCGGTGCCGGGATACGAGGCCCGCATCATCGACGAGAACGACGCTGATGTTCCCTTTGGCGAGATGGGCGAGCTCATCGTCAGAGGTCCGACCGCGGCAGACGGTTACTGGCGTCAGCGCGAGAAAACGCGGCGCACGTTCCGTGGTGAGTGGACCTACACCGGCGACAAATACCGGGTCGCCGAAGATGGCAACTACGTCTACTGCGGCCGCACCGACGATATGTTCAAAGTTTCGGGTATCTGGGTCTCGCCGTTCGAAGTCGAAAGCGCGCTGATCGCGAACGACGCCGTGCTTGAGGCCGCGGTTATCGGCAAGCAGGACAGTGACGGCCTCATGAAGCCGAAGGCATTCCTGGTTTTGAAACCCGGTCATAAGCCGAGCGAGCAACTGTTCGAAGCGTTGAAGGCGCAAGTGAAATCGCAAGCCGGCGCCTGGAAATATCCGCGCTGGATCGAAATCCGCTCGGAATTGCCGAAGACTGCCACCGGCAAGATCCAGCGTTTCAAGCTGCGCGACGAATGATTAGATCGAACTCCGCTTCAAACAATACCGTTCCCCCAATGGAGGTTCCCATGCTCAGCTATCGTCTCGAAAAATTTACCCAGCCCTTCGTCGAAGTGAAAGGCGCCGCCCCCGTGCCGACCGGCAATCAGGTCGTCATCGACGTCAAGGCGTGCGGCCTCTGCCACAGCGATGTTCACCTGCACGACGGCTACTTCGACCTCGGCGACGGTGCCAAGGTGGATGCGACGCGGATCGTCAATCCACCGCGCACGCTCGGGCACGAAATCGCCGGTATCATCTCGGCTATCGGGCCTGACGCGACGGGTGTGAAGATCGGCGACAAGCGCGTCGTGTTTCCATGGATCGGCTGCGGCAAGTGCGGCCTCTGCCAAGCTGGCAATGAGCATTTGTGCAACGCGCCTGTCGCTCTCGGCATCCATCGCGACGGTGGTTTTGCAAACAAGGTGCTCGTGCCCGATGCGAAGTATCTGATCGATTACGGCAAACTTTCCGAAGCTCAAGCCTGCACGTACGCATGCTCGGGCCTGACAGCCTACAGCGCCATGAAGAAGATCACACCGTTCCCTGCGAGCGGGAAACTGTTGATCATTGGCGCCGGGGGAGTCGGTCTCTCGGGCGTCCGACTTGCGAGTGCCATGGGGCTGCCAGCCCCGATCGTTGCAGAAGTTGACAAGAGCAAGTGGGACCTTGCCAAGGCTGCGGGCGCATCCGAATGCATCGATCCCACGGAGGCCACGGCGGCACGATCACTCATCAAGGCGACGGGCGGCGGTGTGCAGGCCGTCATCGACTTCGTTGGTGCGGGATCGAGCTTTGCGTTCGGTTTCAATGTACTCGGCAAGGCCGGAACGCTCGTGTCCGTCGGGTTATTCGGCGGCGCCACGCCGATGGCACCAGCCATGATCTCCATGAAGGCCGTGACCATCAAAGGCTCCTATGTGGGCAGTCTGCAGGAAATGCGGGAGGTAATGGAGATCGCGCGTTCCGGCACGCTGACCGAACTGCCGGTCGCAACGCGTCCGCTGGCGGAACTCAATGACGCGCTGGCCGACCTGAAGCAAGGCCGTGTCCGTGGCCGCGTCGTCATGCTGCCGTAACACCCTCAGTTTACCGGAGAACTGGCATGGCCAAAAAGCCAAAAACCGAAGTCGCCAAACTTGCGGCCAAACTCGAAACGGATAGCAAGATCGCCGAAGATATTGCCCGAGGCGCAGTGGCGGAGCCGGAGAAAGCGGCTGAGATGGCTCAGGCGATGCTCAAGAATGCATCGCCCATGTATTGGTTCAGCCTTCAGCAACGCTTCGCGCAGGAACACTTCAGTCTCATGACGCGCATGTTCACGCCGCCGGCGGATGCGGATGCGGATGCGGGCGCATCTGCGACGAAACCGGACTCACGCTTCGCCGCGCCGGAGTGGGAGCAACAGCCTTGGTTCCGTTGGCTCAAGGACGCCTATCTCGCCAACACCAAACTGACGGCAGAAGCGATCGAACGGGCGAACCTCGATCCCGCGCAACGCCAGCAACTCGAGTTCTATACGCGCCTCATGACGGAGGCCTGGTCGCCGGCCAATTTCCCGATGACGAACCCTGAAGCGATAAAGGCTGCCGTCGAAACGCGGGGTGCCAGTGTCGTCGCCGGCATGCGGCAACTCACGCAGGACATGGGCAAGGGTTACATCTCTCTCACCGACGAGGGTGCATTCGAGATCGGCCGAAACATCGCAGCGACACCGGGCGAGGTAATCTTCGAGAACCGGGTCATGCAGCTGATCCACTACGCGCCCGCAGGTGACACGGTGCATCAGCGACCGATGCTGTTCGTGCCGCCCTTCGTCAACAAGTTCTACCTGATGGACCTCGAGCCAGAAAACTCGTTCGTCAATTGGACCGTCGAACAGGGGCATCAGCTGTTCCTCATCTCGTTCAAGAATGCGACGGAAGCCGAGCGCGATCTGACCTGGGATCAATATGTCACCGACGGTATCATTCGCGCCATGGAGATCGTGCGCGAAGTGACGAAGCAGAAAGACATGAATGTCCTTGCCTTCTGCACCGGCGGCACATTGACGACGACCGCGTTCGCATCCTTGATCGCGCAAGGACGCAAGAATTGGGTCAAGAGTTTTACGTTGATCGCCGCAGGGCTCGAGTTCACGGATGTCGGGGAAATCGGCGTCTACATGGACAGCCCATTCATGCGCTACCGCACGCAATCATTAAAAAACGGCGGCGTGATGCCAGCGCGCGACCTTGCGGCAGCATTCGCTTACCTGAAGGCCAACGACCTCGTCTGGGGCAATGTCGTTAACAACTACCTGAAGGGCAAAAAGCATACACCGTTCGGACTGCTTTACTGGAATAGCGATCCGACCAGTCTGCCCGGCCCGATGTACGCTTGGTATCTGGAGCATACCTATACGGGCAACAAGTTAATCCGGCCCGGTGCGGCGACTGTTTGCAGCAAAGCCTTCGATATCACAGCCATCAATTTGCCGACCTATGCCATGGGCGCCATCGAGGATCACATCGTGCCTTGGCGTGGCGCCTATGAAAGCGCGCGCCATCTCGGCTCCAAGGTGCGCTTCTGCCTGGGTGGAGGTGGACACATCGCCGGCACGATGAACCCGGCATCGAAGAACCGCCGCAACTATTGGATACATGACGACAGCGATCTAACAAGTGAACCGGACCAGTGGCTCGCCACCGCGTCAAACCGTAAAGGCAGCTGGTGGAACGATTGGGCCAAGTGGCTCGAACCGTTTCTCGGCAAACGCACTGCTGCGCCGGAACAACTCGGTTCGAAAATCCACAAGCCGGTTGAGCCCGCGCCGGGTCGCTATGTGCGGGAACGATCCGTCTAATGGCCTTCGTCGAGTCAGGTGGCGCGCGCATTTATTGGCACGAGATCGGGCAGGGCGATCCAATCGTCTTGATTATGGGGCTCGGCTGCAGCTCAACCCTTTGGTTTCGACTAGCGCCGCGGCTCGCTCGCAACTTTCGTGTCATCATGCTCGACAATCGCGGGGTCGGCCAAACAATAGCGCCACCCGACGCGACGATCTATCGTGTTCCTGACATGGCCAGTGATGTCGCGCGCGTATTGGATGCTGCTCGCGTCGGTGGAGCACACATTGTTGGCTTCTCCATGGGAGGCATGATCGCTCAGCAATTCGCGATCGACCATCGGTCGCGCGTCGAGTCGCTGATTTTGATGTCAACCAACTGCGGCAATCCCCACGCGATCCTGCCCAAGTGGGAAGTGCAGCGCCTGCTGTTTGATCGGCACCGTGAAACACCCGAGCAGGCTCTCCGCGCCATGCGCCATTACGTCTATGCAAGCGCGACGCCCATGGAGCGTATTGCCGAAGACGACGCCATACGGACGGCGAGCTATCCTCTTCGCTCGAGTTATGACGCGCAACTTTATGGCTTGATTTACTGGACATCGTACTTCGATTTGCCACGCTTCCGCGTGCCGACGCTCGTGATGCATGGAAACGAGGACTTGCTGATCCCGCCGCAGAACGGGCGCATGCTCGCATCGCGTATTCCGGGAGCCCAACTGGTCGAACTCGCAGGCGCGAGCCATTTCGCACACACCGACCAGCCCGACGCGGTCGCCGCCGCAGTAACTGCTTTCTGTGCGCAATCTGGAGCGGCGAGCCAGCGACGCTGAAGACCGTCCGCCCTTATCATGCAGCAGCTTGCAGCGCGCTTGTGGCAATCGTTTCGAGGTCCGCAAAGCAATCGTCGATCGAGCGCCCCGATGTGTCTATCATCGCATCGGCGCGCGCATATTCCGGCTCGCGCGCGAGGAGCAGCGCCTTCAGATGTTCGAGTGCTGTTGGGTTGCCCCGCATGGGCCGCGTGTCACCCTGAGCGGCGACACGGGCAAGATGTTCCTCGGGAGACGCCTTGAGCCAAACCGTCTTGAAGCGTGCGAGGATCGTTGTCATCATCTCGGAATTTCCGGTCATGCCACCCGCCGTCTCCAGCACGATCCTCCCCTCGCGCGAGACAAGGTCGGCGATGACGTCGTTCTCCATCGCGCGATACGCATCGGGGCCACCAAGATTGAATATCTCAGCCAAGCTCATGCCCGCGCGCCGCTCGATCTCACGCGTCACCGAAATGAGAGGGACGCCATGGCGAGCCGCGAGCATTTTACCGAGCGACGATTTGCCGGCACCGCGCAAACCCAGAAGTGCGATCCCCTTCGATGCCCGCCGACGTTCGGCAAGCCAAGTCGCGACCACAGGCAGCAGTGCTTGCTGCTCGGCCGCGGTCATCGTCGCGACCAGTGCTCGCAGTTCACGCACCATGGGCTGCCCCGGCATGGGCTCCAACTCGCCCATCAGGCTGGCAGGGCTCTGGCCGAGCGCCGCCGCCACCTTTGCGATAATGGCGATGGAAGCGTTGGAGGTACCATTCTCCAGTTCGTTCAGATAGCGCTCGGACACTGCGGCCTTGGCGGCGAACTGCTTTCGCGTCAGGTCCATGCGCGCGCGCCCGGCACGCACCCTTGCACCGACGGCCGCAGCAATATCGACAGAAGGCATCCAAGTCACTCCGCATGGGATTACGCACAATAGTGCACATTGGCACGAATTCGGCAAGGAAAAATGCTATATCACTCCGGTTAACTGTTGACAGATGAAAAATGATGCACAATAGTAGTATCAGCACAGCGCAAACCAACGGCAGGGACGCAAGATGGCAGAGCACAAAGCAAAATTGAGCGCCGCATCCGGTATCATCGATTTTCATCGCGCGCCCGAAACCTACCGCCACTGGAAGCTCGCGTTCCGAGGCGAGGTCGCCGAGCTGGTCATGGACGTCGATCAGGACGCCACGCTGTTCGAGGGCTACCAACTCAAGCTCAATTCCTACGACCTCGGCGTCGACATCGAGCTCGCCGATGCCCTGCAGCGGCTGCGCTTCGAGCATCCGGAAGTGAAGGTCGTCATTCTCAAGTCCGGCAAGGACAAGGTGTTCTGCGCCGGCGCCAACATCCGCATGCTGGCCGGCTCGCAGCACAGCCACAAGGTCAACTTCTGCAAGTTTACCAACGAGACGCGCAACGGCATGGAGGATTCGTCTGACTTTTCGGGGCAAAAATTCATCTGCGCCGTAAAGGGTACGGCCGCCGGTGGCGGCTACGAGCTCGCACTCTCCTGCGACCAGATCATCCTCTGCGACGACGGCAATTCGACCGTCTCGCTGCCCGAGATCCCGCTGCTCGCCGTGTTGCCCGGGACCGGCGGCCTCACGCGCGTCACCGACAAGCGCAAAGTCCGCCGCGACCGTGCCGATGTGTTCTGCACGATCGAAGAAGGCATCAAGGGCAAACGCGCCGTCGATTGGCGGCTTGTCGACGCCTCGGTCCCGACCTCCAAATTCGATGCGGCAGTGACCGAGGCCGCAAAGAAGCTGGCGGCGACGTCAAAGCGCCCGGGCGGCACTGCCAAAGGCATCAAGCTCAATCCGCTCACCCGCAAGCTGTCCAAAGACCGGGTCGAATACGCTTTCGTCCATGTCGATATCGACCGTGCCGGCCGCCGCGCAACCATCACTGTCAAAGCGCCGACCGATGCCCCACCTGCAACTGCCGATGCGGTCCATGCACAGGGCGACAAGTTCTATCTGCTCCAACTCGCCCGTGAACTCGACGACGCTATCCTGCATCTGCGCCTGAACGAACTTGAAATGGGCACGTGGATCTTCAAGTCGGAAGGCGACGGCAAGAAAATTGTCGCTTACGACACCTTCATGGCGGCGAACCAAAGCAACTGGCTGGTCAACGAGATCCTCAACTATTGGAAGCGCACACTGAAGCGCATCGACGTGACGTCACGCTCGCTGGTAGCACTTATGGAGCCCGGTTCGGCATTCGCTGGAACGCTGGCCGAGATCGTCTTCGCCTGTGATCGCGCCTACATGCTCGACGGCACCTTCAAGGGCGACAACCGTCCCGCCGCGCGGCTGCAGCTGACTTCGCTGAACTTCGGCCGCTATCCGATGTCGAACGGCATCACGCGGCTTCAAACCCGCTTCCTCGGCGAGCCCGAAAGCGTCGGCAAGGCTGAGGCAGCCATCGGTCGCGAATTGGATGGCACCGATGCCGACCGTCTTGGCCTCGTCACCGAAGCCTACGACGAGATCGACTACGCCGACGAAGTGCGCATTTTCCTTGAGGAACGCGCCAGTTTTTCAGCCGACGGGCTCACTGGCCTCGAAGCCAATCTGCGTTTCGGCGGCCCCGAAACGATGGAAACGAAAATCTTCGGCCGACTTACCGCCTGGCAGAACTGGATCTTCAACCGCGCCAGCGCCACTGGCGAAAACGGCGCCCTTCGCCGCTACGGCACCGGCATCAAAGGCGATTTCAATCCAGAGCGAGTGTAGGAACAACGGTTTGTCGTGAGTGGCGAGTGGCAATTGCTCATTCTTCATTGCTCGACAAATTCTCACCGGCGGCCACCACTCACGACAAACCACGCACCACTCACGAGGCTCCCATGACCACCTCTCCCTCAACAATGCTGAAAGGCGCCGTCGACTACTCGACGAAAATTCCCAACAACGTGAACCTTCAGGACGACCAGCGCGTGTTGAAGGCGCTGGAGCAATGGCATCCCGGCTATATCGACTGGTGGATGGCGATGGGGCCGCAGGGTTTCCAGGCTTCGGATGTCTACCTGCGCACCGCCATCTCGATCGACCCGAAGGGCTGGGCGAAATTCGACTACGTGAAAATGCCGGAATACCGCTGGGGCATTCTGCTCGCGCCGGAAGATGGCGAGCGCAAAGTCAACTTCGGCGCCCACAAGGGCGAAAAAGCCTGGCAGGAAGTGCCGGGCGAATATCGCGCCATGCTGCGCCGCCTCGTCGTTATCCAGGGCGACACCGAGCCCGCGTCGGTTGAGCAGCAACGGTTTCTCGGAACGACGGCGCCATCGCTCTACGACATGCGCAACCTGTTCCAGATCAATGTCGAGGAAGGCCGCCACCTGTGGGCGATGGTCTATCTACTGCAGAAATACTTCGGCAAGGATGGCCGTGAGGAGGCCGAAGGTCTGCTGCAGCGCCGCTCGGGCAATGAAGACAAGCCGCGCATGCTCGGCGCCTTCAACGAGGAGACGCCGGATTGGTTGTCGCTCTTCATGTTCACGTTCTTTACTGATCGTGACGGCAAGATGCAGCTCGAAAGCCTCGCGCAATCGGGCTTCGATCCGATGTCGCGCACCTGCCGCTTTATGTTGACGGAAGAAGCGCACCACATGTTCGTCGGCGAGACCGGCGTCGGTCGCACCATCGAGCGCACCTGCGAAGCGATGAAGGCCGCCGGCATCGAAGACCCCTTTGATATCGCGAAGATCCGCGCACTCGGCGTCATCGACCTGCCGACAATTCAGAAGAAGGCCAACCTGCACTACTCGCTGTCGCTTGATTTGTTCGGCTCGGAGGTCTCGACCAACGCCGCGAATTTCTACAATTCGGGCCTCAAAGGCCGCTACATGGAAACCAAGATCGAGGACGATCACGCGTTGACGTCTGCCACCTATCCGGTGCTGAAGCTGATCAACGGCGAGCTACGTATGGTCGAGGAGCCGGCTTTGACCGCCCTCAACATGCGCCTTCGCGACGATTACGTGAAAGACTGTCAGGGCGGCGTGACGCGCTGGAACAAGATCATCGAGAAGGCCGACATTAAGTTCGCGCTCACGCTACCGTCTGTCGCTTTCCATCGCGGTGTCGGCGAGTTCAAGGACATCAAGGCATCGCCCGAAGGTAAACTGCTGACGGACGAACAGTGGATGAAGAACCGCGACAACTGGATACCTTCAACGGCCGACGGTGATTTCATCACCTCGCTGATGGTGCCGCAATGGGATCGCGGCAAGTACGCGGGGTGGATCGCGGCGCCGAAGATCGGCATCGACAACAAGGGCGGCGACTTTGAGTACGTGAAGATCCATCGCGGAGTATGACACTGAGCAAGGCCGCATGTCGGCTTGAAATCCTGCATGTTGGGTCGCGCTAGGAATGCGTGATCCAGCATGCCTGCTGATCCGCTTGCCCCACCACACTCATTACTGGACGATCCCAATGTCCTCCATCCACGCCACCTCCACCCACATCGAAAATCTCCTCGCGGTCCTGCCGACACTGAAGCCGGGCACGGTCGTTGCCATTAATACGGAAACCGGTGACTACACGACCGGCGAAACCGCAGACGAAGCGTTGGACGCCTTCGAAGAGAAATACGGCTGGGGTGTGCCAGCCTACATTCACGCCGTGTATTGATCGCCCACTAAACCGCCATCAAGCGGCATCGGAACCGCCGGGACGAGCATTGACCATGACCACACTCGCCGAACACCGTACAGGCTTGAAAAAGGTGCATCTCATCGACCCGGAGATCTGCATCCGCTGCAACACATGCGAAGCAACGTGCCCGGTCGGCGCGATTTCACACGACGCCAACAACTACGTGGTCGATGCCGAAAAATGCAACTTTTGCATGGACTGCGTCGCGCCTTGCCCGACCGGATCGATCGACAATTGGCGTGTGGTCACGACCGCATTTTCAATCGGCGATCAATTCACCTGGAGTGAACTGCCGCGGCAAGAGGATCTCGGCGATGCGTCGCCCGCCGCCGACCAGGCGCTCGAAGACGACGTGACAAGACTGCTTGCCGGCGCACATTCCGGTGCTGGCGGAAAAGTGAAGGCGCCCGACAGCGCATCCAAGCCTACCGTCAATCTCTATCGCCGCGAGAAGCCTGCGACTGCAACCGTTCAGGGGAATTTCCGGATCACGGCGCCCGGAACAGAGAGCGACATCCGCCACATCGTTCTTTCGTTCGGGTCGACGATGTTTCCAGTGCTTGAAGGCCAGTCGATCGGCATCGTCCCGCCCGGCAAGCGTGCCGACGGCAAACCGCATGATGTCAGAACTCTACTCGGTCGCCTCGGCGCGCGACGGTGAGAAGCGCAATGGCAACAATCTCGGCCTCACAATCAAGCGCGTCGATGGTGGCGTCGGCTCGAACTTCATGTGCGACCTCAAAGTCGGCGACAAGGTCGAAGTCACCGGCCCGTTCGGCGCCACCTACCTGATGCCTAACGACGCCAACGCCAACCTGATCATGATCTGCACTGGCACCGGTTCGGCACCGTTCCGCGCCTTCACCGAGCGTCGCCGTCGCGCCATGCAGAATGCGCCCGGCAAGGCAGTGATGTTCATGGGTGCACGGACGCCTGAGGAACTGCCCTATTTTGGCGCTCTGCAGAAAGTGCCGACCAATCTGCTTGAGAAGCATCTTGTCTTCAGCCGCGTCAAGGGTGCTGACAAGGAATACGTCCAAGACCGAATGCGGACCGAGGCCACCAATGTTGCAGCACTGCTCAAAGATCCGAACACCTACATGTACATCTGCGGCTTGAAGGATATGGAGGCCGGCGTCGAAGAGGCATTGGCCGACATCGCCAGAAAGCATGGCATGGATTGGGCTGCGATCAAGCCGGCCATGCGTTCATCGGGCCGCTATCACGTCGAGACGTATTGACCGTTCAAGCCGTTCAGCGGTTACAGCCCAACAAAAGACGCCATGTATCTGGGGATGCGCATGTCGAATCAACGCTGCTATTGCCTGACCCATCATCACGGACCGCTGGAAATGCGCGAGGGGCCAGTGCCGGAGCCGAAGGACGGTCAGGTGCTGGTCAGGGTCACCGGCGCCGGCGTCTGCCACTCCGACCTTCACATCTGGGAAGGCTTCTATGACCTTGGCGGTGGTAAGACGATATCGCTGAAAGATCGCGGCATTGCACTGCCCATGACACTCGGCCACGAAATTGCAGGCGAGATCGTCAACGCTGGTCCGCATGCAAAAGGCGCAAAACACGGGGCAAGCGTTGTCATTTATCCGTGGATTGGCTGCGGCACCTGCGCCGTGTGCAAATCCGGTGATGAGAATGTCTGCCTCAAAGCGCGTTCACTCGGTGTCTTCAGAGATGGCGGGTATGCGCGTTACGTGATCGTGCCGGACGCGAAGTACTGCATCGACATTGCGGGCCTCGATCCAGCCGAAGCCGCACCGCTCGCGTGTTCGGGCATCACCACCTACAGCGCCTTGAAGAAGTTCGGACCCCGGATCCAGCATGAGCCGGTTGTCATCATGGGAGCCGGTGGACTTGGCCATATGGCACTGAAGATCCTTAGCGCCATGGGCGGTCAAGGCGCCATCATGGTGGACATCGATCAAAGCAAGCGTGATGCCGCAGTGGCGGCTGGCGCGTTGAGGGCGCTTGACGGCAGCGCACCGGATGCGGCCAAGCAGATCATCGACGCGACGGCCGGTGGCGCACGCATGATTCTCGATCTCGTCGGTGCCGCTTCGACCGTTAATCTGGCCATAGCGGCCGCAACGCGTGGCACTGAAATCGTCGTGGTCGGTCTGTATGGCGGCGAGATCAACATATCGGTACCGCTGTTCCCTTTGCGACCTCTAGCCATTCGTGGCAGCTATGTCGGCAATCTCGCCGAATTGTCCGAAATCGTCGGACTCGCCAAGACCGGAAAGTTGAAGTTGGTTCCCGTCACGCGCCGACCGCTCGACGATGCCAATGCAGCGCTCATGGACTTGAAAGACGGCAAAGTTATCGGGCGCGTTGTCCTGGTTCCGTGACGGAACATGGCAGCATCAGCAGGAGACGGCCGTGTTTCTTTCAGTATTCGACTTATTCAAGATCGGCCTCGGGCCATCGAGTTCGCACACCATGGGGCCGATGGTCGCGGCTGCGCGATTTTTGGAAGTCCTGAGAGTAAACGGAACAGCAGCGACAACACAGATCAAGGTTACGCTGCATGGCTCGCTCGCTCACACGGGAATAGGCCATGGGACCGATCGTGCGGTGATCCTCGGGCTTTGCGGGCAAAATCCGGAAACCGTCGACATCGACCGGGCTGACGACCTGCTTGCATCCGTCAAATCAGGCAAACAGGTGCGTTTGCAATCCGGCCAAAGCTATCGCTTCGATCCGGTAACGGACCTCGTCTTTGATCGCAAAAACAGGCTTCCGGGGCATGCGAACGGAATGACGTTTGAAGCCATGGCGGCAGACGGACAAAGACTGAATCGCATGGAGTATTTCTCGGTCGGCGGCGGGTTCGTGCTCGATGGTAGCGAACTCAGCGCATCGCAAGAGAGCACCGCCGAGGCAACGGGCCCGTCCGTGCCCTACCCATTTGCGAAGGCGGCAAGCATGCTGGCAATGGCTCGCACGTCCGGTCTGTCGATTGCTGAGATGAAGCGCCAGAACGAAGAACAGCACTTGGGGCGCGGCCAGCTCGATGCGCGCCTTGATGTCATCTGGCGCGCCATGGACGCGTGCATCGGACGCGGGCTGGGCCAGGACGGGGTGTTGCCTGGGGGATTGAAGGTGAAGCGCCGGGCACGGGCCATTCACGACAAGCTCGATGCAGAGTGGAAAAGCAATCGACCGAATCCTCTCCTGGCCAACGACTGGCTGTCCGTCTACGCGATGGCCGTCAATGAGGAGAACGCCGCGGGGGGGCGTGTCGTGACGGCGCCGACCAATGGCGCGGCCGGCGTCATTCCTGCCGTGATCAAATATTTCCTCCGCTTTCATCCCGGCAGCTCCCAGAGCGATGTGCGCACTTTCCTGCTCACGGCGGCGGCTATCGGTGGCATCCTGAAGCACAATGCCTCGATCTCTGGCGCAGAGGTCGGCTGCCAGGGCGAAGTCGGCTCTGCATCTGCGATGGCGGCGGCGGGTCTTGCCGCAGTCCTCGGCGGTACCGCGAGCCAAGTCGAGAATGCCGCCGAGATCGCACTCGAGCACCACTTGGGCATGACGTGCGATCCCATAGGTGGTCTCGTGCAGGTGCCGTGCATCGAGCGCAACGCGTTTGGCGCAGTGAAAGCGGTGACCGCGGCATCGCTGGCGCTCAAAGGCGACGGCACACACTTCGTGCCGCTCGATGCCGCAATCGAGACGATGCGGCAGACGGGCCGTGATATGCACGAGCGCTACAAAGAGACCAGCCTCGGCGGCCTAGCCGTCAACGTCGTCGCCTGCTGAACTTAGGACAGCCAACCCCGATGGAGGAGCATATGGACTATTTCACCAAGGATCACGAGTGGATCAGTGTCGATGGCGATATCGGCACGGTCGGCATCACCAAGCACGCGGCCGAGCAACTCGGCGACATCGTCTTCATCGAAGTTCCCGCAGCCGGTCGCAAGGTCAGCCAAGGCGAACAGGTTGCCGTGGTCGAGAGCGTCAAGGCGGCGAGCGATATCTATGCTCCGGTGTCGGGAGAGATCGTCGGGGGCAACGAGGAACTCGTCAGAACGCCGGCCGGCGTCAGCGAAAGCCCGGAAGGCCAAGGTTGGTTTTTCAAGATCAAGATTGCCGATAAAGGGCAGCTTAAAGCGCTAATGGATCGTGCCACGTACGATGCCTATTTGGAAACCGGCGCGTGAGGCGAGGCGGAACCGCGAGCGACTTTTGAATGCAATGAAGGCGGGCAACGCGCACGTCGAGCGGCTCTGCCGTCATCTTGAACTGTCGAGGGACCAAAGATGCAAGACGCCTCAAGACCGAGCTACGCTGAGCTTGCCCAACACGACGAGTTCGTGCGCCGGCATATCGGCCCCGCCGATGCCGATCAGTCGCAGATGTTGAAGACTCTCGGCCTGTCATCGCTCGACGCACTCATTGATAAGGTCATCCCGAAGGCGATCAGGTCGAAAGCGCCGTTGGCACTTGGCGAAGCGCGTAGTGAGGCTGATGTACTCAACGCGCTGCGCCGGATCGCAGCCAAGAACAAGGTGTTCAAGTCGCATATCGGTACAGGCTATTATGATTGTCACACGCCGACTGTCATCCTGCGCAATCTACTGGAAAGCCCGGCGTGGTACACGGCCTATACCCCCTACCAGCCGGAAATCTCCCAAGGGCGGCTCGAAGTCCTGCTTAATTTCCAAACGATGGTCAGCGACCTGACGGGCATGGAGATCGCCAACGCATCGCTGCTTGACGAGGCCACGGCCGCTTCCGAAGCCATGACGCTGTGCCGCCGCGTGGCGAAAAACAATAGCAGTAAGAAATTCTTTGTGTCAGTCGATTGCCATCCGCAAACCATCGACGTGGTGCGCACGCGCGCAGAGCCGGTTGGCATCGAGGTGGTGGTCGGCGACGAGCGGACCGAGTTCGCGGCAGCCGATTGCTTCGGCATCCTGTTGCAGTATCCCGCATCGAGCGGCGAGGTGCGCGATCCCACGGCGATCATCAAAACCGCTCATGACAAAGGCGCTCTAGTCGCGGTGGCCACGGATCTTCTGGCACTCACCCTGTTGAAGCCTCCCGGAGAACTGGGCGCCGACGTCGTCGTCGGTTCCACGCAGCGGTTTGGAGTGCCGATGGGCTTCGGTGGTCCGCATGCCGCCTTCTTCGCGACGCGCGACCTCTACAAACGCGACATGCCTGGCCGGCTCGTTGGCGTCTCTGTGGATGCTCAGGGCAACAAGGCCTACCGGCTTGCGCTGCAAACGCGCGAGCAGCACATCCGCCGCGAGAAGGCGTCGAGCAACATCTGCACCGCGCAGGCGCTCCTTGCCATGATCGCGGCGATGTACGCGTCCTATCACGGCCCAGCCGGCCTCACGATCATCGCTCAACGCGTGCGTCGCTTGACGGCAACATTGGCAGCGGGACTCACGCAACTTGGGCAAAAGGTCGAAGCATCCGCGTTTTTCGATACATTGACTGTCGAACGCTCCGGTGGTGCTGCCGCGTTGCACGATGCCGCGCGCAAGGCGTCGGTTAATCTGCGCGATATCGACGCCAATACGGTTGGAATCTCGCTCGACGAAACAACAACGCCAGCGGATATAGAGCGGCTCTGGTCGCTATTTGCAGTGGGCAAGCCGACACCAAAGTTTGCAAGCGTCGAGCCCAAGGCGGACGAGCGTTTGCCGGCGCAGCTCATGAGAACGTCGCCATTCCTCTCCCATCCCGTTTTCAACACCTATCATTCCGAGACTGATATGTTGCGCTACTTGCGCAGCCTCGCCGACAAAGATCTGGCGCTCGACCGCACGATGATTCCTTTAGGATCGTGCACGATGAAGCTCAACGCCACGACCGAAATGATCCCGGTGACGTGGAAGGAATTCGGCGGCCTGCATCCGTTTGCACCAAGCGAGCAGACCCAAGGCTATGCCCAGTTGATCGCCGAGATCGAGCAAATGCTCTGTGCTTGCACTGGCTACGATGCGATGTCGCTACAGCCGAACTCTGGTGCCCAAGGCGAGTACGCGGGACTGCTTGCGATCCGCGGCTGGCACCAGAGCCGCGGGGAGGGGCAGCGAAATATCTGCCTTATTCCATCCTCTGCTCACGGCACCAACCCAGCAACGGCACAACTCGTCGGTATGCAGGTCGTCGTGGTTGCCTGCGATGCGAAAGGCAATGTCGATGTTGCGGATCTCAAGGCCAAGGCTGAAAAGCATTCTGCGGCGCTCGCCGCGATCATGATCACCTATCCGTCGACCCACGGCGTGTTCGAAGAGAGCGTCACTGAAATCTGCGACATCGTGCACAAACACGGTGGGCAAGTTTACATCGACGGCGCCAACATGAACGCGCAGGTCGGCTTGGCGCAGCCCGGTCACTACGGTGGGGACGTTTCGCATCTCAACCTGCACAAGACGTTTTGCATCCCACATGGCGGCGGTGGTCCGGGCGTCGGTCCGATAGGCGTGCGCGCGCATTTGGCGCCGTTCATGCCCGGTCATCGCCTGTTGCCGAAATACAAAGAAGGTGGGCGCAAGGACGGTGCGGTGGCCGCAGCACCCTGGGGCAGCGCTAGCATTCTGCCGATCACGTGGGTCTACATCATGCTGATGGGGCGGGAAGGACTCCGCCGCGCATCCGAAGTCGCGATCCTTAACGCAAACTACATCGCGCACCGCCTCGCACCGCACTTTCCCGTCCTCTACACCGGCACGAACGGTATGGTCGCGCACGAATGCATCCTCGACCTGCGGCCACTCAAGGACGAAACCGGGATCAGCGGCGAGGATGTTGCCAAGCGTCTCGTCGACTTCGGTTTCCACGCGCCGACGATGTCGTTCCCCGTGCCCGGCACGCTCATGATCGAGCCAACGGAGAGCGAGCCGAAATCCGAACTCGATCGGTTCTGCGATGCCATGATCCGCATCCGAGAGGAGATCGCCGCCGTTGCCAGCGGCGCGTTCGACCGAAACGATAATCCGCTGAAGAACGCGCCGCACACGGCAATGGTACTCACAGCTGAGTGGCGCCACCCGTATTCACGCGAGCAAGCCGTCTTTCCGATTCCGTCGTTGAGGCGAGCAAAATACTGGCCACCCGTCGGCCGTGTCGACAACGTGCATGGCGATCGCGTCCTCGTGTGCACGTGTCCACCTATGAGCGACTATGAGCAGGTTGAGTACACTGGCACATGACACTGGCACCTCAGAGGATCAGCACAATGGATACGCATCTCGTGCTTGCAGTCATCGGCCGCGACCGGCCCGGTCTGGTCAGCGCCGTGTCCGAAGTCGTGACAGCTGGTGGCGGCAACTGGCTTGATACGCGCATGGCAAGCCTCGCGGGCCAGTTCGCAGGCGTACTCTTGGTTTCTGTTCCCGTTGGAAAAGCTGACGCGCTGATCGCGTCGTTGAAGACATTGGAAGTCCAGGGCCTCAAACTGATCATCGAGAAAGCGGGCGACCCAGAGGTGTTAGCTGCACCGTTGCTTGGCCGGACGATGGCGCTCGAACTCATCGGATTGGACCGGCCCGGCATCGTCCGGGACCTTTCCCGCGTGCTTTCGGCTCAGGGAGTTAGCATCTCGGAACTGGAGACCGAGCGCGTCGCTGGTTCGTTCTCGGGTGAGCCGATGTTCAAGGCGCGTGCGCGTCTGCAACTGCCGGAGGGGCTCGGCGAAGAGACACTGCGAAGGTCTATCGAAAGCCTCGCCAACGAATTGATGGTCGACCTCAATCTGGACCGTGGGGACTAGGTTCGGCCAGGCCTGCTGGACTACTCGAGCAACTAGAGCAGGATGTGTGGCAAGCGCATCGAGCTGCAGCTTTTGTGAGACATTGACATGTTCGATACCAGAACGATCGCCGCTTTCGACAAGGAACTCGCCAACGCACTCGAGGCCGAGCAACGGCGACAGGAGGAGCACATCGAGCTCATAGCCTCCGAGAACTACACAAGTCCGCGCGTGATGGAGGCGCAAGGCTCGGTGCTCACGAACAAATATGCCGAAGGCTATCCCGGCAAGCGCTACTACGGCGGCTGCGAGCATGTCGATGTGGTGGAGCAATTGGCTATCGACCGCGCCTGCAAGCTGTTCGGCGCCGACTGGGCCAATGTTCAGCCGCATTCCGGCTCACAGGCCAATGCCGCCGTTTACATGGGACTCATCGCTCCCGGCGATACGATCCTCGGAATGAGCCTCGCGCATGGCGGCCATCTCACGCACGGAGCCAAGGTGAATTTCTCGGGCAAGATCTACAGAGCGGTGCAGTACGGCATCGATGCTGATGGTCTGATCGACTACGACGAGGTCGAGACGTTGGCGCTCGAGCACCGCCCCAAGATGCTCGTGGCTGGGTTCTCGGCTTATTCACGACACCTCGACTTCAAGCGTTTCCGCGCAATTGCCGATAAGGTCGGTGCGCTCCTGTTCGTCGACATGGCGCATGTCGCCGGGCTTGTTGCGGCCGGCCTCTATCCCAATCCGGTGCCGCACGCCGATGTCGTCACGGCAACCACTCACAAAACGCTGCGGGGGCCGCGCGGCGGGCTCATCGTCGGTCGCTCGAATCCCGATCTGCAGAAGAAAATTCAATCGATGGTGTTTCCGGGCATCCAAGGGGGACCGCTGATGCACATCATCGCGGCCAAGGCCGTCGCCTTCCAGGAAGCCCTGCAACCTGACTTCGCGGCTTACCAGCAGCAGGTGATCGCAAATGCCAAAGCCATGGCAGAGGTGTTCATCGCGCGCGGATTCAGCATCGTATCTGGGGGGACTGACGATCATCTGTTTCTGCTGAACCTGATCGGCAAGGGAATTACTGGCAAGACCGCCGATGCTGCACTCGGCGCCGCGCACATCACAGTGAACAAGAACGCCGTCCCCAACGACCCGCAATCTCCGTTCGTGACCAGCGGGATCCGCATCGGCACTCCGGCGGTGACGACCCGCGGACTGCGTGAGGCGGAGGTTCACGAGCTTGCCGGTTGGATCTGCGACATCCTCGACGATATCTCAAACCCCAATGTGGTCGAGCGCGTTCGCGGCCAAGTCACCGCGCTCTGCAAGCGACTGCCTGTCTATGCTCGATAGAATGCATCTCGCAATACAGCGGCCCAGAGCATGCCCCCAAAGCACTGCACCAGCTCTCGTAAAGGAAGTCACCCGATGAACAGCACCGCTCCTCTTCACCGCACTCCGCTCCACGCGCTTCATGTCGAGCTCGGCGCCAAGTTGGTGCCGTTCGCCGGTTACGAGATGCCCGTTCAGTATCCGGCCGGTGTGCTGCAGGAACACGTTCATACGCGCACGCACGCGGGGCTGTTCGATGTCTCGCACATGGGGCAGGTGAGGATCAGCGGGCCAAACGCAGCTGCCGCCTTCGAGACCCTGGTGCCCATCGATGTGATGGGATTGCAGTCCGGCCAACAAAGATATGCTCTGTTCACCACCGACACCGGCGGCATTCTCGACGATCTGATGGTGGCGCATCTCGACGACGACCTGCTCGTCGTGGTCAATGCGGCGCGCAAGGAACAGGACATCGCCTTGATGCAGCGCGGGCTAGCCGGCAAATGCCGAGTCGAACCACTCACTGACCGCGCACTCATTGCATTGCAAGGGCCGGCGGCGAGCACGGCGCTTCAACGTCTCGCCCCGGCTGTCGGCGCCATGAAATTCATGGAGGTCGCGCGGGTGACCATCGCGGGCGTGGACTGTGTCGTGTCGCGGTCAGGCTACACGGGCGAGGACGGTTACGAAATATCGGTTCCTTCAGCACAAGCCGAGACGCTGGCGCGCCGGTTGCTCGCCCAGCCGGAGGTCAAGCCTATCGGGCTCGGCGCACGCAACTCTTTGCGGCTTGAGGCCGGGCTCTGCCTCTACGGACATGACATCGACGCCACGACGACACCGGTTGAGGGTAGTCTCGTCTGGGCATTGTCGAAAGTCCGGCGCGCAGGCGGCGAGCGAGCGGGTGGCTATCCAGGTGCCGCCGTGATCGAACGGCAAATCAAGGAGGGTGTGGTGCGCAAGCGTATCGGGTTGCGCGGCCTCGACCGGGTGCCGGTGCGGGAGGGAGCGGAGTTGTTCGACGGCCCGGATGCGAGCGCGCGAAAGATCGGCCGGGTGACCAGCGGCGGACCGGCCCCGACATTCGGCGCCCCCATCGCCATGGCCACTGTCGAGACCGGCGCGGCAAAGATCGGCACAAAGCTCTTCGCCGAGGTGCGCCGCAAGCGGGTGCCGATGGAGATTACGAAAACACCCTTCGTCCCCCAACGCTACTTTCGAGGATGAGTTGCGGCGCAACGGAGTGGAAGCCGGCGTGAGAATGCACAGCCGGAGTGATATTCAATCTGACGCAACTTGCCCGCGGCGTATCTCGACAACTTCCCGTTTGACCAACGGTCTTCACTTTAAGTTCTCGATCTCTTCGATCGTCCGGCCGGCGCGCGGGCGATATGTCGGCAGCGACCAGCCGGTACTGATGGCAATCCCACGCACACCGAACGTCGCGACAAAACCAAGCGCCATGGCCGGGGCGCGGCTCACGCCGATGCCGGCAGCGGTGACAAAAAGGAGTGCGCCCGCCACGGAGGCGGTGACGTAGATTTCCTGGCGCAGAATAATCGAAGGCTCCTGGCCCAGGATATCGCGAAAGATGCCGCCGAGCGCGGCGGTAATCACACCGATCACGATCGCGACCACCGGGCCTGCGCCGGCATCGAGACCCTTCGCCGACAATGTGGATCAGGCGCTTGCCAAGCAACTCGCCGAACATGTGCTGGCTTGGCCGAAGCATTTCGATCTCGACGGCGTGGTGGTTCCAGCAGTGAAGCGCCTCGTAGCCGAGACCCGAAGGGCCGGGCCATCCGCGGTCGCGCTGCACGCGGCCGCGACAGCGCATTTGCAGCATCGCACGGCGCTGCCGCTATCTCCGCCGCAAGACTGGAGCCGACCGAGCACCATCGGCTGCCAATGTGAGCATTGCCGAGGCCTGGCGCGGTTCCTTGCTGATCCGGCACAGCCCGAGTGGACACTGCGCGCCGCCCAACAACACCGCACCCACGTCGAAGCCGAAATCAAACGCGCCGTCGCCGATGTTGATATGCGCACCGAGCGCAAGGGGTCACCCCACCAACTGATCTGCCGGAAGAACCAAGCAACCTACACCGCCCGCGTCCGCCAGCGCAAACAGGACCTCGCCGACCTCGCGGCGTTGTCGCCAGCCGAGACGCCCAAGCCAGCGGCCTTGCAACCAAAATCGTCGAAAATTAAATAGCAATTTCAATTACATAGGTGCTCACACTTTTATCCTGTACGGCGCGCCACTTCACCATACAAGAGTCGAACTCCGTCGTTCCGGCAGTCAAGGCTGCCGGCCGTGCGATCCTGTTGATCTAGGTCGAGTAAACAGCTGTGCCCCCCAGGAACAAGCTATCATCTTGCTTGCGAGCACTGGGGTCCCAAATGGGGGAGATGACGTAGGCGTGCATAAGGATGCGAGGGCGGCGCAGAGCAACAGCGGTTCGTCGTTTGCATCCTGAAGAGACGCATCGTCAAGGAGCGGAGACGACATGGCGGGCGAGAACCAGCATTGGGTTCCGAAGTTTTTGATCAAGAAGTTCCGCGACGCAGACGGGCGGGTCTACTTCCTGGATGTCAACACGGACGCGCTCGGCAAACGCTCGCCGAGACAGCTTGCATCCGATTATGGCTTCAACGATTTCATCATCGACGGCCAACTGGTTTCGTTTGAAGGCGAACTTCAGAAGATCGAGACGCGAGCCGCGCCCGCTCTCGCCCGGATCATCCAGCAGATGTCTACCGTCGGCCTCAGCGACGTCGAGTTGACCGCAATCGCCGAATTCGTATCCGTGCAGAGTCTTCGAACCAAGTCGTTCCAAGTCAGCTTGCAGGGGAGCAGGTCTCGTGCCGAGTTCGGAACTACGTTCTCCCTCCTTTGGAAAAGCGCATTGATTGAAGCGCGCCATATTCGTGCGCGGCCATTGATTGCGTTACTTGTCTCCGAAGGCCACCGCTTTTACTTGTCCGACCACCCCGTCACCTTGCAGCACATCGAGAACCCAGCGTCCCGGGAACCGCTGGGTATGGATATCGCAGGCGTCGAAATGTACATGCCGCTGACGCCGCTGATTTCCTTGTACTGGCTCTGCACCCGCATCGCCGAGGAGTTTGTTTCTGCCTACTCCAGCGGTGAGGAGATGCACCGCCTCATACGCCGGCCGACGCTCAGTGGAATAAGGGTGCCGGGACTTGATCAAGTGTCATTGCTTGATTTGCAGAGCAGCATTTCCAGGATCACCCCTATGCGGAATGCGATCGTCCTTGGCAGCGGAGTGAATGCGCCGGCAGAGGTGATCGAGAACGCAAACTATCTGCAGTGCGTATGGGCACACAGCGCACTTTTCTCCAGCACCAGCGACTTCTCGTTCGCGCGCCGCGTCTTCAGGGAGAACCCGCAGTATCAGACCGTTCCTCGCGTTGACTTGCATCAGAAGGGCGTCATCATCGAGAAGGTACAAGGCGGTACCGTCGACTAAGGATTTGCCGTGTTTACCCCCAACTTAGTCTGCGAAGGACAGCTGGGCGGACTACGTCAAATCACATTGCGATTTCAACCACATAGGTGTTCGCACTTTTATCCTGTTCGGCGCGCCATTTCGGAACAGGACTGCGAACCACTTGGGGGTGGTGCGGTCCCAGAGAGGCCTGACCCTGGGTATCGCCCGGCTGCTGTTTTCCGACTCAGTCTTTGCGCTTCGACCTGATGATCGGCGACGAACTTCCATTGCATCCGAAGCGATGTGAGCGAAACGCTGACGTCAGCAATTGTTATTCGAATCGGGATGATCTTATCGGGATTCTTGATCTCTGCGATCGACGGCCCTGAACAATGCCGCGTGCCGTGCAAACACTATTTTCCGCTGTCCGTCCTTGACCAAAACCGAGGCTCTCAATCGTGGATCGACGGGCGCGTTTGTGACGTCGACCGCGCGCAGGCGCTGCTGCAATACTTATGGTGATATCCTTCGTGATATCGCCATGTCTTATCATCGGTCAACATATTCAAGCGGTCCGCGACCGATCACCATTTCGCTCAATATCATTTAACAACAATTGCGGGTGCAGACCTGGACAAAGCATTATTTGGGTCGTATCAGAGTTTTCACAATCGAAATCTTTAGGATGATGCCAGCGCGCATTTGAGAGCTTTTCGAAAGTCCGATACAAACCAACCTCAAGTAACTCAGTATTCGTTCTGATTAATCTCAAGGATCCGCCCATGGCTAGCATAAACGTCGACAAACTCTCGCTGAAGGAATTGGTCGATCTGGAAAATCGGGTCCGAAAGGCACTCGCCGCCGCCCGCCAGCGGGAACAGGCTGATGCGAAGGCCAAGATCGAGGCGATTGCCCGGAATGCCGGGATGTCAGCTGCGGAAATCCTCGGGCTCGGCGGCAAGGTCAAAGGTGCCCGCAAAGGTGGAAAAGTCGCGCCCAAGTACGCTAACCCGGACAACAAGTCCGAGACGTGGACTGGTCGTGGACGGCAACCGCGCTGGCTGGCCGCCAAGCTTGCCAAAGGCGGCAAGGTCACGGATTTCGCCATCTGACTTGTCGGCTGACTGATCGATACTCGTCAGCCAGTCAAAAACACTCGGCAGCGGAGGCTCCCGCTGGCGAGTTTTTTCTATTTGTGGTGGCATGCGCTAGCCAACCGCATGGACTGGATTTCCGGTTGCCCGGTTGCGCCGACGGCGTTATCGTCCTGTGTCGGGACTTCAAACGTCAGTCGATGCCAATGGTGGCAAAACGAGAGATGGAGAACCCAGATGTTCAAAACAGCATGGATTGCAGCCGTGATCGTGGCAGCCGGTGCTTCTACAGTAGCAGCCTGCGGGTTTAAGGCTCAAGAAACAGCGCAAACTCCTGTGCCGGCGGCGGCGCAAGCTCCGACCCAGACGCTGGTGCCGGCTGCGGATCTGACCGATCAGCAGAAAGAGGTCGCCGCAGCGGATCTCAAGTCGACGGCGCAGCCAAAAGCCAATTGACGTCGTCCAATCTTGCGCGTTCCGGTGCAAAGCGAAGGCCGTGATGCCCCACGCTCTATCGCGGGTGCATTGCGGCCATTTTGATCCTAAGTCTTGAAACTCTCGCCAGGCCGATCCCTTCGACATGACCGATATCGCAACCCGCGTTTACAATCACGATTGGAAAATCGACCCGATCGTGCGGTCGGTGCTGGATACTGACTTCTACAAACTGCTGATGGCGCAAACGATTTTCCGGCGACATCGGGCGACACAGGTGACGTTCGGCATCATCAATCGTTCAACGCATATACCTCTTGGGGCGCTGATCGATATCGGCGCGCTCAAAGAACAATTGGACCACATCAGAACGCTGGTCTTAGCGCGCGGCGAAAGCACGTGGCTGCGCGGTAATATGTTTTATGGCAAGCGGCAGATGTTTAGTCCGGATTTTGTGACCTGGCTCGAAGACTTCCGATTCCCGGCCTATCATCTGGAGCGCAAAGGTGACCAGTACGAGCTGGTGTTCGAAGGCCCCTGGATCGAGACCACGATGTGGGAGATCCCAGCGCTCGCGGTCATCATGGAATTGCACAGCCGAGCCGTCACCAAAGGCATGGGACGGTTTGAGTTGCAGGTGCTCTATGCCCGCGCCATGACGCGGGTATGGGAAAAAATTCAGCGCCTCCGCCAACTCGATGGACTGCGGATTGCAGATTTCGGCACGCGACGGCGGCATGGCTTCCTGTGGCAGGACTGGTGCGTGCAGGCGATGCGCGAAGGGCTTGGGCCGGCGTTTCTCGGGACCTCAAATTGTCTCATCGCCATGCGGCGGGACCTGGAGGCGATCGGGACAAATGCGCATGAATTGCCAATGGTCTATTCGGCATTGGCCAATGGCGATGCTGCGCTCGCCAAGGCACCCTATGACGTGTTGGCCGATTGGCAGCAGGATTATGAGGGTAATCTGCGGGTGATCCTGCCAGATACCTTCGGGACGCGCGGGTTTCTCGATGCTGCGCCTGACTGGGTTGCACAGTGGACCGGCATCCGTATCGATTCCGGCGATCCGATTGCTAGCGCCGAGTACGCGATCAACTGGTGGCGGCGGCGTGGGCAAGACCCAGCCAATAAGCTGGCGATTTTCTCGGACGCGCTCGACGCCGAGGAAATTGAAAATTTGCATCGGCACTTTGCCGGGCGCATCAAGCTCGGCTTTGGCTGGGGAACGCTGTTGACCAACGATTTTCGCGGCTTCGAAGCCAACGGGCGGCTCGATCCGTTTTCGATTGTTTGCAAAGTCATTTCGGCTAACGGGCAGCCCGCGGTTAAGTTATCGGACAATCCCGCGAAGGCGATCGGACCGCCAGGGGAAATTGCGCGTTATCGGAGGGTATTCGGGGTCGGCGCGCAAACGCGGCAGCCAGTTGCAGTTTAACCCCGTTGCAGCGGCAAACTGTCGGTCGCTCGAGGCACGCGCATGTGCATCACCGCTTGAACGCCCGTTTGGCTTGGGATACGACAGGCGAAGCAGTCTTCATTCAGAGCAAACAGGCGAGGCGAGAGATGGCGATCGACAGTTCAAAAGGCCACCCGGCGATGGACTATGCTGAACATAACCGGACGTACCTCGGGTTTTTGCGGGGTGCCGTGGTGCTGGTCGTGCTGTGTGCGATGATCCTGATCGGCATGCTGGTTGCTTTGACTTGACACCTGCGGCGGCGCTCGCCGTTCGTCAGGCCCTTATCGGGCCTTCGCGGACCGAGCAATTCTCAACTTCCCCTTCCCCCTGCATCAGGCTCGCGTTTAGCGATTGCTGTGCGCCTGCCTCCTGGATCCTTTGCCATGGTCACGATTGCCGTTACGAGCGAGGGCCAAGACGAGCCGCGCGTTGCCGTCTCGCCCGAGACCGTCAAGAAGTTTTCGGCGCTCGGCGCCAAGCTGATGGTGCAGTCCGGAGCGGGCGCTCGATCGCGTTTCTCGGACGATGCGTTGCAGGCAGCCGGCGGGACGATCACGCCAACGGCGGCAGCGGCCATCGCGGGTGCCGATATCCTGTTGAAGGTTCGCCGGCCGGGGCTCGACGAGGTCAAGGCGCTGAAGCCAGGCGCGATCGTCGCGGCGATGCTGTCGCCGTTCGATGACCGGCCGGGCCTTGATGTGCTGGCAGCATCAGGCGCGTCGTTGATGTCGATGGAGTTCATGCCGCGAATCACGCGGGCGCAGTCGATGGACGTGCTTTCGAGTCAGGCGAACCTCGCCGGGTACAAGGCGGTGATCGATGCCGCGGCGATGTTCGAGCAGGCGTTTCCGATGATGATGACGGCGGCTGGAACAGTTCCAGCTGCCAAGGTCTTCATCATGGGCGTTGGTGTTGCCGGCCTGCAGGCGATCGCGACGGCACGACGGCTTGGCGCCATCGTTTCAGCGACCGACGTGCGACCGGCGACCAAGGAACAAGTTGCGTCACTTGGTGCCAAGTTTGTCGCCATCGAGGACGACGAATTCAGACAAGCGCAGACGGCGACCGGTTATGCCAAGCCAATGTCTGAGGCGTATCAGCAAAAGCAGGCCGAACTCGTCGCGTCGCATATCAAGTTGCAAGACATCGTCATCACGACGGCACTTGTTCCAGGACGGCCGGCGCCGCGACTGATTACGCGAGCAATGGTCGAGAGCATGAAGCCCGGAGCGGTCATTGTCGATTTGGCGGCGGAGCGGGGCGGCAACTGCGAGCTCACCAAAGCCGACGAAGTCGTGATGCACAACGGCGTCTCGATCGCCGGGCCGCTCAATCTGGCCGGCGAAGTACCGGTCAATGCGTCGTCGCTCTATGCGAAGAACCTGCTCGCCTTTGTCGAGACGATGATCGACAAGAAGGACAAGACGCTGAAAATCAATTGGGACGACGAGATCATCAAGGGCACGTTGGTTGCCAAGGATGGCAAAATTGTCCACCCGAACCTGCTGCCCAAAGGAGCGTAACCGATGCGTCGGCTGTTTCTCGCCTTGTTGATGGCTCTCTTGCCACTCCCCGCACTGGCGGCAGGTGGCGGCGACGTCGACCCGTTTGTCTACCGGTTGATGGTGTTCGTGATCGCGGTGTTCGTCGGATACTTCGTGGTCTGGTCGGTGACGCCGGCGCTGCACACGCCTTTGATGAGCGTGACGAATGCGATTTCATCGGTGATCGTGGTCGGCGCGCTGCTGGCGGTCGGAGTTTCGGCGATTGCGTCGGCGGGCAGCTTCTGGGCCAAGATGTTCGGGTTTCTGGCGCTGGTGATGGCGTCGGTCAACATCTTCGGCGGGTTCCTCGTCACGAGCCGGATGCTCGCGATGTACAAGAAGAAAGAGAAGAAGGGGTGAGCCGTGAGTGGTTGGCTCGCGACATCACTGCTCACTACTCACGACTGACCACTCACGGCTCATTTACATTCCACTCCCCCGAGGCCTCGCCCATGAACGCCAACATCGCCGCCCTCCTCTATCTCGTTTCTGGCGTGCTGTTCATCATGGCGCTGCGCGGGCTAGCGAGCCCGGTGACATCTCGGCAAGGCAACCTCTTCGGCATGATCGGCATGACCATCGCCGTACTGACGACGCTTGGGCAACTCGGCGACTATTCCAAAGAAACCTGGCTGATTATCGCGCTCGGTCTTGGGATCGGGGCAGCGATCGGCGCCTACACGGCGCGGACCATTCCCATGACGATGATGCCGGAGCTGGTGGCTGCATTCCACAGCCTCGTCGGGCTCGCAGCGGTTTTCGTGGCGGCGGGCGCGATGTACGCGCCGGATGCCTTCGGGATCGCCGATCGCTCGGGTAAAATAGGGTGGGCGAGCCTGCTTGAAATGTCACTCGGGGTTGCGATTGGTGCGATCACGTTCACCGGCTCGGTCATCGCGTTCCTGAAGCTCTCGGGGCGGATGTCCGGCAAACCGATCATCTTTCCGATGCGCCACATCATCAACTTGGGGCTGTTCGCGTTCATCGTTCTGCTTGTCATATGGTTCTGCCAATCCGGCGGATCGGCCACGCTGTTCTGGGCGATCACGATCGCATCACTGATTTTTGGCGCGCTCATTATCATTCCGATCGGCGGCGCCGACATGCCGGTGGTGGTATCGATGCTCAACTCCTATCGGGCTGGGCGGCGGCTGGGATCGGGTTCACGCTCGGCAACATCGCGCTGATCATCACTGGCGCGCTGGTCGGCTCGTCGGGAGCAATCCTGTCCTACATCATGTGCAAGGGCATGAATTGTTCGTTCGTGTCAGTGATTGCCGGTGGGTTCGGCGGCGAAATTGCGGCGGCGTCCGGCGAAAAGGGTGAGCAGAAGCCAGTCAAGCTCGGCTCAGCAGAAGACGCCGCGTTCCTACTCAAGAACGCGAGCAAGGTGATCATCGTGCCGGGGTATGGCATGGCCGTCGCGCAGGCACAGCATGCCCTTCGCGACATGGCCGACAATCTGAAGAAGGCCGGCGTCGAAGTAAAGTATGCGATCCATCCGGTCGCTGGCCGCATGCCCGGCCACATGAACGTGCTCTTGGCGGAAGCCAATGTGCCCTATGACGAGGTGTTTGAGCTCGAGGATATCAACGGCGAGTTTTCGCAGGCCGATGCGGTCTATGTGATCGGGGCCAATGACGTCGTCAATCCGGCGGCGGAGGAAGACAAGTCGTCACCAATCTTCGGCATGCCAGTGCTGCAGGTGTGGAAGGCCGGCACGGTGCTGTTCAACAAGCGCAGCCTTGCATCAGGTTATGCGGGCATCGACAATTCGGTGTTCTATCGCGACAACACCGTCATGGTGCTCGGCGACGCCAAGAAGATGACGGAAGAAATTGCGAAGAATTTGGCGCATTGAATGGGTGCGACTTCGCGCAATTTTCGGCCACGCCATCGAACTATCGCGTGACGGAACGCGCCGAGATTGCTGAAATTGCGACCTTGAGCAAGTTATAGAGCACGGCTGCATTGGTCAGATGCCAGATGGCGTGGGCGGTGACGCGGATCGGCCCTAGCGCCAGCAACGGGCACACCGTCAGGTCGATCGACCGCATTGCCAGTGAGGCCGCGAACAGGGCGGCGGCGGCGAACAGGCCAGATGCACTGGAGTGGCGGCGAGCGGCTTGGGTGATCGCGATCATCAGCAGCGCCGCCAGCGGCGGTAGATAGGCGAGCCCGCCATTGAGGCACCAGCCGGGGAGAAGTCGCGCGGCGGCGATGCTGACGCCAATGGGCTGGCAGGGAAGCTGCGCCAACCCAAAGAAAGCCGCAGCAAAGGCCGCGAGGCCCAGCGCGCTTGCGAATAGCGGCAGACCGAGCAAGACGCGCAACGCGAACGCGAGATAGAACAGCATGAAGATCGCGATGGGGACTACATCGGCCAACTGGCCGTGCCGCGTCGCCAGGACATGAAACGCAAAGCTGCCGATGCCAATAGCGGTCGTCGTTGCGATGAGGCTGGCGATGATTGCAAAATCACCGTTGGCGATCTGTTTTGATTGCATCACTTGACCAAATCGAATGCTCGCCAGCAAAGCAACGACTGGAAATGCGACGTTGCTCAACGCGTTCAAAGGTTCGGCGAACAGCGACGCGCTGTCGCCGCGCTCGCAATAGAGGAATATGCCTTGGTTCCAGGCGCTCATTGGGATTGACCTTCACCCGCTGCTGCATCGGCGGCGTAGTCGACGCGCATCAGATAGAGTCCGGTTGGCGGGGCGACGGGACCGCAGCGCGTGCGATCGCAGGCCTTCAAGGCCGCGGCCAGATCGCATTTTGACCATCGACCCTCACCGACTAGTTTCAGACTGCCAACCATGGAGCGTACCTGATTGTGCATGAAAGACTGCGCGGATGCCTCGATGTGGATCTCATCACCTGCCTTTGTCACGACGAGGCGATCGAGCGTTTTCACCGGAGATTTGGCTTGGCATCCGATGGCACGGAACGTCGTGAAGTCGTGCCGGCCGACGAGCGCACCTGCTGCCTCTGCGATCCGCCGAGCATCGAGCGGGCGGGCCACCCACCAGACGCGTTCGCACTCCAGGACTGGCGGCGCGCGACGATTGAGGATGCGGTAGAGATAGTGGCGGCG
Organism: uncultured Alphaproteobacteria bacterium; assembly: GCA_963714325.1. Taxonomy (GTDB): domain Bacteria; phylum Pseudomonadota; class Alphaproteobacteria; order Rhizobiales; family Hyphomicrobiaceae; genus CAVQOB01. The sequence continues at coordinate 108,531 of CAVQOB010000025.1, forward strand.
GCTGATCGCGCTGAAGCGCGCGTCGAATGTAGCCGGCACGACAGCTGCGGCTAAGATGGCGATCGGGGCCGGCTTCAAGTGGAAGTTCAGCGCGTTGCGAACGGTGTCGGCGGCGAACTCCTTGGTCAAATCGAAATGTGCGACCTGGCCGCGGGCATGGACGCCCGAGTTGGTGCGGCCAGCACCACGCAGCTCGACGTTTTCGCCAGAAAAGTTCCGGACGGCTTCGACGATCTGGCCCTGGACCGTTGGGCCATCGGGCTGGATTTGCCAGCCGACGAACGGCGTGCCGTCATACTCGATGGTTATCCGATAGCGCGGCATGCGGATGGGGAAGGCCTTGGATCGAGGACGGGCGATGACTGCTTCAATCAAACAGCACGCTGGTGGCGGTCGGCGGAACAATGGCGCCGCGATGCTGGATTACTATACCTGCGAGGCGATGGGCAAACACTGCCGATGCAATCGGTTTATCTGAGGCCAACCGGCGGGCCAGATAGCCAGCGTTGAAGCTATCGCCTGCGGCAGTGGTATCGATCGGGGTGATTGTCGCTGGACACGGGATAGGCTGGGACTTGCCGCTAATGGCCAATATTGCGCCGGCTGCGCCATTCTTGACGACGATTTCTGCGGGTCCGAGCGCCTGTAACCGCGCGATGGATGATGCGGGATTGC
>CAVQOB010000026.1:0-126541 GCA_963714325.1 uncultured Alphaproteobacteria bacterium
TGTGGCACGATCGATCGCACTAATCGCCGGACCGCATCGTCTTTCCGAAAAGCTTGTCGACCACCGATGCAACAGCCTCGCGGTCGATTGGAACCATTCGGTTGCCTGACGAGGTATGCCGTCGGGTGCTGTCACACGCAAGGCTACGTGAAACTGACGAAGGGCTTTGTGGAGCATCTGCTCGGCTTCTTCGGCGGAATGCCCGACGAGTTGGTAGGTATCTAAGATTAGGACGGGCGCGAATAAGAATGCGGCCTGCGTCTCTGCGCGAGAAACGCGATCTTCGACGGCCCCCTTTGTGGTGCCGATTTTGAGCAACCCCTCAACTTCCCGCTTATCTGAGCGCGAGCGGACAACGTAGACGAAACCGGTGACCGCGCCATCGAAGAGGGGTCCGGCCGAGCTGACAGCAATGCGCGCACCACCCTCATCCTTCTGAAGCGCGCGGATTAGCGATGACATCAGGAGGTTCGACTGAGTCGCGTTGTCGTACACAACGCGCAACCGGGCGTCCGGCCGTCCATTCCTGTCATGATGATCCCGGATGTCTGCAACGAAAACCAGCTGTCCGTTGAGGGAAAACACTTCGCCTTGCTCAACGCGCTCTTGCCGGAAGCGACGCGGGACACGCGTCCCCTCTTCGACAGCCTGCCGTACGCGCTCGAACATAGGTTCGAAGCGATGGAAGTCGGCGCATGGCATGCGATCGGCGATGTAGTCGGGTCGCGCCTTATCTTGCAGGGGTCGGCTCAGTTCGAAGATACCGCCGGCACCGCCAAGCAACGGGTCATCAAATGGCGAAGCTGTTGGGGTTTTGGTTGCCTGATCAAAGACGAGGCCGTGCACATCGAGCGGCGCCAACTCCGCTAGTAGAGCTCGTGATGCGCGCAGCCCGGCAAGATCGTTGGCGAGAAGCCTCTCCTGGACGTTACGACCCTTTTCTGAGACCGGCAGCCGTTGTTCGGCTTCATAGAAGGTATTGAGCCGGTCAAAGACGTCTCTTGCGCGATCGAGTACCGGCGTGTGCGTGGCGACGGCCTTCGCCTTCGGGGAGGCGAGAAGCGGATCATCCCAATCAATGTCAGCCATTGCTGCCACCCTTGTCGGCGCCCGCGAGGTCTTGGTCGCGCTGCCGCTTCAGGCGACGCAACAGCGCCAAGGCGTCCGCCAGCCTGACCTCTCGCCCGTTGTCGGCGTTGAGGTTCGGCTCTCGCCCCTCGCGGTGAATAAACTCCTTTATGCGCGGATAGAGAAGCGTCGCCTCCTCTTCGGTCATCGTCACCCGCATCGAGCGAACTTCGCCGTGAAGCTGGCGCAGCACGTCCTCAGACAGCGATTTTGACAACAACTCGTAGGCATCTTCGAAGTCGCGACGTGATCCGAGCAAGTCTACCTGAAGGTCGCGGATGTCGACGAAGCGCCGGGTCGCGCGAACAAAATTGTCGCCGCCAGTCGGACCAGTAGAGCCTTCACCATCATCACCGTCGACAGCACTGTTGCTCCCCCCAGCATCGCTTGTGGGGGGCTCATCACTGGGTACGCTGCCTCCCGCCGAGTAGCCCTCCTGAACGTGATCGCTGAAGCCGCGCGCCAGGTTCGTTCGAGCATGAAACAGGGTCGTGGCGTCGTTTACCTGTGCATCCGTGAAATCGGGATAGCGGCGCCGAACAACGTCGGCGACCACCATATCGTGGATGATATCGGTATGATGCTCATCTGGATTGATCATCACCGTGAGGGTCCGCGGGTCATTCTGAACGTCGGCGAACAAATCAGCGAAATCTGTCCGCACGGCAAACTCGACCTCAGGATCGACCGGCGGCATTCCGATCACTTCAATTTCGCCGGCATTGGTCACTGGGGGCGGAGCGGCCGAACGGGGCTCGCCGGACATCTCATCGCTATCGCGATGGGTCCGGAAGCGAAACACGGGTGCCATCACCTGCTCCATCAGCAGCGAGACGGAGATGGCCTTCAGCATGTCGTTGACAGCGCGTGCAACCGTTTCATCACCGGCAAAGGGCATTGAAACGAGGTTGGTGAACTGCGCGTGTTTCTTGCCCGGTGCATCGCGTGTGGCCCGTCCGATGATTTGCACGACCTCCGTGAGCGATCCTCGATAGCCGACAGTCAGAACGTGCTCACACCAAATCCAGTCGAACCCTTCCTTGGCCATGCCGAGCGCAACAATGACATCAACGTCATCTCGCGCCTTCACGGCGCGAAGCGACGCCATCACCTTTTCGCGACCAGGCCCATCATCAACGAGATTGGCGACCTTGAGTGTCCGCTGTCCAGATTTCACAAGTTCGAAGCCTGTGTTCGGGTCTTGGCCGATCGGTGTCCCCAAAGCGGAGATGATGGCGTCGACCTCGAACATCTTGTCGGCAACAGCTTCAGACGATCGAACATGCGGGATATGCACGATCGTCTTCAACTTCGGGTCCAGAACCTCGGGTAAGCTGTCGAGGTAACGACCGCGATAGAAGTGGAAACTGATGCCAAGCGTCTTGAGGTCCTCGTAACCGTTGAGCTGCTCGTAGTAGGTGTAAATCACTCGCTCGAAGCGACTTTCATCTTCGGGATGAAGGATACCCTGTCCATCGCCACGGAAATACGAGCCGGTCATCGCTAGGATATGCGAAGTCCCTCGCTCCATAAGGCCACGAATGAGTGCGCCGAGACGGCTGTCTTCGCCGGTTGAGGCGTGATGCAGCTCGTCGATGCAAACCAGACAATGATCGAACGGCTCCAGTCCCGCCTCTGTATAGGCAAAGCGCAGCGTCGCATGGGTGCACAGGGCGACCCGGCCTTTGGGAGCCTTCAGGAATTCGATCAGTTCCTTGACCTTCGATCCTGTCTCAGAGCCGACACCACAAAGATCGCAGTCGACGCGCCAATCTTCGACGAAGCCTTGGGCTTTCAGTTCGGTGTCACGGAATGAGCCGCCGATCGATCGCTCCGGAACAGCGACTACGACCTTGCGCATGCCCTGGCTTTTCAATTTATCGAGCGCGACGAACATCGCAGCACGCGATTTGCCTGACGCAGGCGGGGACTTGACGAGCAGATACGGTGAATCACGCTTCACCCACACGCGGGCCTGCATTGCCCGCATGCCGAGCGGGTCGGTCTTCTTGCTCGAACCATCCGCAGCATACGTCAGCGTCGTGTTGGTCAAATCGGCCATACGAGACCCCGGGTTAGGCCGCTTCCGCAGCAATCAGCCTGTCGTATTCGTTCAGCATGTGCTCGATCCGGTCGGCATCAGAGCGATACTTGCGTGCGCCGAAAATTGTCTCGACGGTACGGTCAAGGTCCTCATGTGCTCGACGTAGGTCCTCAGGCATCTTCTTGGATGCATACAGATCAGCCAACGTTCTCTCGAAGCCGTTTTCTTTTCGAGCTGCATCTATTTGCCACCAATGTTCCTCCAGCGACTGCCTTCTTTGTTCTGAGAGCTTAGGTAGAGGAAAAGTATTCCAAACCAGAGTATTGGAGTAACGGGGATCGATCTTTCAAACGCCCACCGACTGTTTCAAGCCAAATCCTGTGCATGCGACTGGATAAAACAGCTGCCTGCCAGATGTCCCCATCAAACATTGCAAAGACCAGATTGCTGGGCACGCAAGTTGCTGGCAGTACCTGCACTGGCAGCCAAGCCTATCCTCAGAGGAGGCGCGGCATAACGATAGTATGGCTCACGCTCTCGTTCTGCGGATCAAAAGACCAGGATCTTTCAGCCAATCGAACGGTTTGCGGCCGCGTGCTGCTTTCGCGAACCCGCTTGATGTCGTCGAAGCGTGCAGAGAAGTCTGCAATCTTCCTGGCAACGGCCACTTCGGTGTCTCGAACCCAAATACACCATCGCTCTTTGCCTTGAAGTAATTCTTCGCTGCCATACAAGCGTCGAAGGAATTTGGTTGAATTCGGGTGCAAGCCTTCGTCTTTCCAAACTCGTCGCGATCAAGAAGAAGAAGGCCCCCGTCATTCGGCATATTGCCGAAAAGCATGACTTGAGCGTCAGGTGCGATCGGTTTGTTGCGCCGCTTCACAATCGTAAGGGTATTGGGAGCAAGATAAGGGCCGATCGTCCGACGGGTCGAACACTATCTCCGTCATATAGTTTCTTGTCGGATAGCGTGCTTCCCCCGAGGCCGACAATAACGCACCTGACAGCTGCTTTTCGCGCTGCCAAATTTGACCATGTAAATGACCTATACGCGAACCTGATCTCAAGTTTCTCAAGCAGCCTGGGCCACAGGTTGCCAACAGACTGTCCCTGAACAAGCGAGTTCGTAGCCACGAACGCAAAAGGGGCACCCGTGGTCTCCGAGTAGAAGGCACCCTTCAAAAACCAGATGGCAACGTAATCTAGCTCACCGGCATTTTTCACATGGCCTGCAAAGGCAGACTTCATGTCGTCGCGTTGTTCGTCGGTTTGGTACTTCGAGCCTTTAAACGGGGGATTGCCGACAACCACAGTCTCACTGTCCGGCTGGTGGGGACACACAATCGCCCAATCGATACGGGTGGCATTGTCGCAAACGATCGTGCCTGCATCGGTCAAGGGCAGCGATGGCGGAGCTTTGCCGAGCGACTTCCGATAAAGTTCGTTCTCTTGGTATTCGGCGATCCAGAGACCAAGCCGCGCCGTGTTGCAAGCAAAGTCATCGATCTCGATGCCGTAGAACTGGTCGAGCGTCACCATGGGTAGACGCATCTCACCCAGACGCCGGCAGACTTCCATCTCGATCGCACGGAGTTCCTTGAAGGCGATAATGAGAAAGTTGCCTGAACCGCATGCGGGATCAAAAATACGGATGCGGCGCAACCGGTTTTGCAGCACTTGCAGTTTGGCTCGGTTCTTCCCCGCGGCTTCCAGCTCCGCGCGGAGATCATCAAGTAGAATGGGATCAAGGACTTTGCGGATGTTGGTCGGGGACGTGTAGTGCATCCCTAACTCGCCGCGTAGACTGACATCGACGACGGCCTGCAACATGCTTCCAAAGATGTCGGGGTTGATCGTGCGCCAATCGAGGCGACCACACTCGATGAGAAACCTGCGGCACCGGCCATCGAGGGCCGGCATCGGGGTAACTTCCCGAAAAAGACCTCCGTTAACGTAGGGTAGCTTCGACCATCCGCGCGTCGCAGCCGGAGCGTCCTCTGGTCGTGTGTTCATGTGAGTGAACGCTCCACTCAGAAACGTCCCGAGATCGGAGCCGTCGGCGTTCGTCGAGCTGGTCAGCGCGCTCGTGAAAGCGTGAGTTTCGAAAATTCCTACACGCTCGGCGAACAGACAGAACAGCAAGCGCGTCATGAACACGTTGAGGGCATGGCGATGTATCGGCTTGTTCCATTCCGGATTCGCATCGCGGACCGCATCGTAGAGACGCGATACACGCTTGGTCGCCTTGACATCGGCAAGACGTTCAGGCGCCGGGACGTAGCGCTCAAGCCCTCCGAGGGGAAAGAAAAACTCCGCCTCTGGCGGCAGCAGATCGAGTGCAACCGAAAGTGTGTCGCCCATCTTGGTGTCGCGAGCAGCAATCGCATCGCCGTCATAGGCGACCAGCAGACGCGGCCGTCGCGACTTCGGCTTGCTGTCTGCCTCAGCTATCATCCGCTCCAGTGAGGCAGTTGCGTTGCCAGCTTCGACCGCTTGATAGGTGAGCATCCGCGTCCAAGCGAAGCTACCAGCCTCGGCCTCCTTCCGAGCCCGCGTGATCGACGCTGGTGGCGCACCGACCGCTTCCATCAGCTCCAGGCCGAAGTCGGTAGGCAAAGGAGCGCGCGCGACCAGTGCGTCGAGGCGATCGTATATCTCTGTCGGCGTCAGGTTGGGCATGTTGGCAGTGCTATCGGGAATGAAGGGGCGAAAGTCACGATTACCTTATCCGGTTCGGACTGAGCGGACAGTCTTGGATCGGCAACAGATGCGTCGGCGCACCCTGTTATCCCCGTGCAGCGGGAAGTCGGGGCATCGGAGCCAGGGGAGTCAAATCGCGCACGCCTCATTGCTGCGTCAACTCACCACATCATGCAAACCCCGTTTTGTGACCCCACGGTGACCCCGGGCCCAAAAACACGAAAGCCGCCCAGTGGGCGGCTTCGTTGTAAGTCTCTGATTTATTTCGTAAAAACTTGGTTGCGGGGGCTGGATTTGAACCAACGACCTTCAGGTTATGAGCCTGACGAGCTACCGGGCTGCTCCACCCCGCGTCACCATGTCCATCGCGTCGCGCGCAGCAAGCGCGAGCGACACGTCTCGATTGTCATCACTGCCAGCCTGAGTATCAGCCTGAGAAAGTGCAGCGTGGCCGTTCATCGCGCATAGTCCATGAGGCGCGGAAACCACCGCCGAGGCGACCGGAAGCCGCACGAGCAAGACGCTTATAGCAGCTTTTTCAGTTTTGTGAACTGCCTTCGGCTGGAAATCCAGGGCGATTGCATGAATCGGCGCGTGACAGGCTGAGAGAATGCTAAATCTATCCAGGTCCTTTGATTCGCGATGGGGACCGGCATGGCTGATGCTCAATCTCAGGCTGATCGTGCCTATGATCAAGTAGTTGAGTGGCTGCAGCATTTCGAGGAACTCGAAGACCCGCGTCAGGCCGGCAAGGTCGCCTATCCGCTCGACGAGATGCTGCTGCAATGCCTGCTGGCCGTGATCGCCGGCGCGGAAAGCTGGGTCGAGATCGCGGCTTTCGGCAAGCGCAAGCTCGACTTCCTTCGGCGGTTCGCGGCCTTTGCAGAGGGCACGCCGAGCCACGACCAGTTCGGCAATCTGTTCGCAGCCCTCAACGCCGAGGCGTTCCAGGGCTGTTTCATTGCCTGGGTCGCGTCGCTGACCAAGCTCGGCCCCGAGATCGTCGCCATCGATGGCAAGACGCTCAGGCGCTCCTATCAGGAGGGCGGCGCCAAGGCGCCGATCCACATGATCTCGGCGTTTTCCAGCCGCCAGCGGATGGTGCTCGGCCAGCGCAAGGTCGCCGACAAATCCAACGAGATCACCGCGATCCCCGAACTGCTCGATCTGCTGACGGTCAAAGGCGCCATCGTCACCATCGACGCGATGGGGTGCCAGAAAGAGATCGCCGCCAAGATCATCGACAAGGGCGCCGACTATCTGCTCGCGCTGAAAGGCAATCAGGGCTCGTTGCGTGACGACGTCGAATTGTTCTTCACCGACCAGAAGGAGCGCGGCTTCGCGGATGCCGCCATGAGCCGTCACCAGACGCTGGAAAAGAGCCATGGCCGCATCGAAACACGCTCATATTCGGCGATCGACGCCACCGGCTGGCTGACGAAACGCCACGGCTTTGCCGATCTCAAAAGCATCGTCATGGTCGAGAGCATCCGCGAGATCATCGGCGGAAAAACCGAGCGCGAGACCCGCTATTACATCTCGTCGCTTGGCCGCCGACGCTGCGCGCCAGGGCGACGCCATCCGCAGCCACTGGGCCGTCGAAAGCCATCACTGGGTGATGGACATGGTGTTCCGCGACGACGAATGCCGCATCCGGCGCGACAACGCCCCCGCCAACTTCGCGACCATCAAGCACATCGCCAGCAACCTGATGCGCGCCAAAGCCGACAAGAACTCCATGCGCGTCAAACGTCGCCTCGCCGCCTGGGACGACAGCTACCTCGAAAGCATCGTCACCGGAGCGGGGTAAAATCGTTCATGCGATTCCCCTGCATCAGAGTCCGAATTCAAATTGAGAAACGGCCCGTGCATTGCGTGACTTGACGGGGCGGAGCGCACTCTTCACAACACATTTCATGTCACGGGCCAATGCCATAATGCACGCCTCGTCCTGGAGTCTCCCATGACCACCGCAAACCCATCCGACATCGTAACCGCCGCCGTCCTGGTCATTGGCGACGAAATTCTCTCCGGCCGCACCAAAGATAAGAACATCGGCTACATCGCTGATCACCTGACCGCCATCGGTGTCCAGCTGCATGAAGTGCGCATCGTGCCCGATATCGAGGCTGACATTGTCACAGCAATCAATGCGCTGCGCGCCCGCTACACGTATCTGTTCACCACCGGCGGCATCGGTCCGACGCACGACGACATCACCTCGGACTGCGTCGCCAAGGCATTCGGCGCCAAAATCGATGTCGACCCGCGCGCGCTGGCGCTGATGAAACCGCATTACGAAAAGCGCGGCCTGGAGTTGACGCCGGCACGGCTGCGCATGGCGCGGCTCCCCGAGGGCTCCGAACTGGTCGAGAACAAGGTCTCCGTCGCACCGGGCTTCATGATCGGCAATGTCGTCGTCATGGCTGGTATTCCCAACGTCATGCAGGTGATGCTCGACGCGGTCACGCCCCGCTTGAAAACCGGCAAGAAGATGCTGTCGGAAACGATCGAGTTGTTCCGCCCCGAGGGCGAAATCGCCGACCTGCTCGGGGCCAACCAGAAAGAGTTCCCCGACGTCTCGATGGGCTCCTATCCCTTCACCAAAGATGCGCGGACCTTCGGCACCAATCTCGTCTTGCGCTCGACCGATCCCGATCGCCTCGCGGCCGGACTTGCAGCATTGCGAGCCAAGCTGGCGGCCAAGGGGATTGCTGTTTAGAGTGCTTCCAGGAAAAGTGTGAGCGGTTTTCCCGAAAGAAGCACGACAAAACATTGCGCGGTTGCTGGTGGGCAACCGAAGCGCAAGCAAAAAGCTACGGGCGTTCCGTGGTTCAATCAATACCGGAACGACCCTAGGCAACAGCGCTGCGCGGCGCATAGCCAGAACTACTTCACAACCCACGTCGTCTCGACAGCGCCGCTGGCACCAATGGCCGTAATGCGGAGCGCCTTGCCCGGCAATTCCTTGAAGTCGGGCGCCCGTGTCAGGTCGACGATGTAGGAGGCCGATCCATCCGAGACGGCTGGCGCTCGCGGCATGGGTTGCGGCAGGAAGATGCCGCCCGGCGCTTCGACGTAGATGTCGGCGGCACTGCGGGCACGAATCACGATGCTGGGTTTGGGCCCGGCGAGGCGGGCGTTGACCTCCAAAATCTCGGGATCGCCCGGCAATCGCGCGGCAGCGACACGCGGAACTTTGCTGATCGCCAACGCGATGGCGGCATCTCGCGTTGACGTCGCCGGCTCGGCCGGTAGCGCCAATTCCAGTTTCACCTCGGTTGGAATGCAGATGTCGCGGCAGATGCCATACTCCAGCGCAACGACGAGCTGCACCGGCTGCGACGTAACGCGCGGCTTGACGACGACCGGGAACGTCACGGCGGTCTTGTAGCCGATCAACTCGCCGCTCTGATCGGACATGCGGATCGGTGCGGGATAAAGCACGCGGGTCTCGGCCACATTCTGGGCGGCGGACCAGTCAAAATTCGGCGGCACGCCGGATTCGCCGGGCATGCGCCAATAGGTCTTCCAGCCCAGCTGCAGCTGGATCTCGACCGCCGCATGGAAGCTGCCCGATGTGTCGAGGCCGCGCAGGCCATCGGCGATCAGTCGGACCTTGGAATTGTGACCGGACACCCAGGCGGAGGCATAGGGAGGTTCGGCGGCGACTGCCGAACCAAGGCCGACCACGGCGACGGCAATAACGCTCACGACCCCGTAAGCGATCGCCCAAGCCCGAATACTCATGCACTGCTCCTTCGCCCCTGCCAGCGAGACACTGCCCGGTTCCCGCATCACGATCAAATCACGACCGCATCATTGCTGGATCGCCGGCACCATATAGTCACACAAGGGTGCTTCACAGGCCGGGCTGGTGGAGGGTATCTTACCGAGATGAAAATGACGCAACGCCGACGCAAAAGGGCGGGGCCGGCATCAGCCGATACCCCCCGCTTCCTCGAGGGACAACTCCTGATTGCCATGCCGAGCATGAGCGACAAGCGCTTTGCACGCTCGGTGATCTACATGTGCTCACATACCGCGCGCGGGGCGATGGGACTGATCATCAACCAGCGGGCGGCGCGCATCAGCTTTCCACACCTGCTGGAACAGCTCAATCTGATCGAAAGCGATGCCGTCGCCAACCTTTCCAAGGCTGTGCTCAACAAGGATGTCCATGTCGGCGGGCCGGTGGAGACCAGCCGCGGCTTCGTGCTGCACAGCGCCGACTACGTTGCCGAAGAAGCGACGGTGACGTTCGGCGATGGCGTCTGCCTGACGCACACCACGGACATTCTGAAGGCCATCGCCAAGGGCACCGGCCCCGGGCAATCGCTGCTGGCGCTCGGGTACGCTGGATGGACGGCGGGACAAGTCGAAAACGAAGTGCGCGCCAATGGGTGGCTCAGCTGTGCGGCCGACGCCGAGTTGATCTTTGATTGTGACCCCGACCAGAAATATGAGCGCGCGCTGTCGAAGATCGGCGTCGATCCCTCGCACCTCGTCAGCGTTGCCGGCCACGCCTGATCTGTTTCCGTCAGACGGTTTTGTCGGGCAACGGAGGTGGGCCGACACTGTTCGAAGTCCACCGCGGGCATGGCCGGAGTGTGGGCGCCCGGCGCCATGCCGGCCAGCATCGCTAGACTTTGCGCGATGGCCGGTGGCAGCGACGCCAGTTGCGCAGCATTCATGGCCGGCGCCGGTGGCATCGGCAAGGGTTGGAACGCGGCGGCAACGCGCGGCGGTAGCTCGCGGTCAGGCGGCGCGGTTCGGTTCGCATCCGTCCAACCGGCGCCGGGCGGCTGCGGTGGCGGTTCGCCATGCCCCTCCACCAGCGGCGACCCAAGCCCTGCCGCCAGTGCATCCAAGCCGTTCCATCCGGCCACTGGCTCGGGTCCGTGCCCGTTGTTCGGCAATGGCGGAGGGTGGCCATTGGCGAAATAACTGTCGTTCGCGCCGCCATAGGGCGGCGGCGGCGCCTGGTCCTCGATGCCGCGCAACTGCGACAGGATCGCAGCGGTCGCCTGGCCGACGGTTGGTTGGCTCGACGGCGCGTGGCCGTTGTTCGGTGCTGGCCCATTGATCGGCGCCGGACCGGATGCCGGTGGCGAAGCTTGGTTGGCATGAAACATCGCCTGCAGTCGCGCCGACGCCTCAGCGACACGGGCGCTGCGGGTGTCGGGGCGCGCCGGCGGTTGCTTCTTGGCGACGGCGGCGGGTTGCGGGCGAACGCGAACGTGCGGCATGGCCGGCTGTGGCATCGGCGCCGATGACACACGGGCCTTACGGAACGCCGGCACGGCAATCGGCTTGCGCGCGACATCACCGTCGTCGGCGCTATCGTCGATCCGTCGATTACGCATGCGCAGCAAACCGCTACTCTTGCGCATCTTGTCAGCCTTGCGCAGGCTTTTCAGATCCTGCAGCACCTCGCGCTGGCTGACCGGTTGCCCGTAGAAGAAGCCCTGGGCGTATTCGCAACCGATCGTGCGCAGCAAGCCGACATCATCTTCGCTTTCAACACCTTCCGCGACGACCTTCTTGCCGAGTTCATGCGCCAGCGCCACGATCGAGCGGAGGATCGCGCTGCTGCTGCCGGTCTTGCTCGAGGTGTGCACCAGTGCGCGGTCGACCTTGAGCGTGTCGAAAGGGAATGTGTTCAAGTAGCACAGCGACGAATACCCAGTGCCGAAATCATCGAGCGACAAGCCAACACCGGCCGACGCCAGCAATTCAAGCATCTGCGTCGCCTGCTCGGGATTGTCCATGACCAGCAATTCCGTAATCTCCAGCCGCAACGATCCTTTCGGCAGCATGGCGCGCGACATGATATGGCGCACCTCATTGATCAGGTCTTGGCGGAACAGTTGGCGGCTCGAAATGTTGACCGAAACAAACAACGGCGCATCCGGCCGCGGCAATTCCTTCTGCCAGCGTTGCGCGTCGGCGACGGCGCCTTGCAGCACATAGGAGCCGAGCCGCACAATCAGGTCCGACTCTTCCGCCAGCGGCACGAAATCAGCAGGATTGAGCAAGCCAAGGCGTGGGTGTTCCCAGCGCACCAGCGCCTCGAACCCGGCCAATTCCTCGGTGCGCAGGTACATGATCGGCTGATAGAGGATTTTCAGCTGACCTTTTTCGATGGCCTGCCGCAAATCGCTTTCGATGGTGACGCGATCGTCTTTCTCGCCGCGCATGGCCGGCTTGAAAATTTCAATCTGATCGGGACCCTGGCGCTTCGCCTTGTACATGGCGATCTCTGCATCGGACAGCAGCGATGTCGTATCTTGTTCGGCGGCACCACTGTAGACGCTGACGCCGATAGTCGCGGTCAGCACGATTTCCTGGCCGGCGATGTTGATCGGCGCGCGCAATGACCGGCGCATGTTTTCGGCCAGCACGGCCAGTTCCCGTGGATCATGCTCGTGCAGGAAGATCATGGCGAACTGATCGCCGCCAATGCGCGCCAAAGTATCGCCGGGCGCAATATGGCGGGCGAGACGGCGTGCCACGGTCAGCAGCAGACTGTCGCCGGCGACCAGACCGAAGGAGCTATTGATGCTCTTGAACCGGTCAAGATCGACGAAGAATACAGTCGGCTTGATGGTCGGCTCGGAGCGCGCGCGCGTCATGGCGACGGCGAGGCGGTCGAGGAACAAGGCCCGGTTCGGCAGACCGGTGACGTTATCGTGCACGGCATCGTGCAAGAGGCGTTCCTTGGCGCGCTTTTCGTCGGTGATCTCGCGAACGAGGCCAACACAGCGGACGGCGCGCCGGTCGCCGAGCGTGATGGCTGCAGCCTCAAGATCGAACCAGCGGAAGGAATTGTCGACGTGGCGCAATCGGAATTCGAGCCTGACATCGCCGCTGCCACGATCGCGCAAGCCCCCCATCATCTGGTGCATCCGCTCGGCGTCGGCAGGATGCATACGGGCGGCGAAGGCGCTCATCTTGCCATTGAGTTCGCCGGCCTTGAGACCGACCGCCGCTTCCAGTGCCGCGCCGACCTTGATGTCGTCACGCCGCGCGTTCCACTCCCAGACGGCTGCCCCCGTCTGCTCGATCGCCAGTGAGCGCAGCTGTTGTTCATCAGGCTGCGCGCCATACATCGGTTCGCTGGAGCGGAAGGCGAATTGGGTGACGGTGAAGCCAAGCAGCGTGACGATCAGGACCAGTCCACCGGTCAAGGCCGACACGGCAAACTCGCCACTGAGACGGCCGGTAAAGATCAACGCGGTCGCGAACAACCAGACCAGCAGCAGGATCCAGGTTGGCACCAGCGACAGCGCGCGATCCTGCCCACGCAGCGCCAGGAACAACATGATCATTCCGAACACGACCACGATCGCCGCCGCCGATAGACGGGCAAAGGTGGCGGCAAGTTTGGGATCGATGAAGGCAACGCCGATCAACACGAGGCCGGCCGCCATCCAGATGCCGATCAGCGTTCGGATAAAGCCGTGCCAGAACCCGAGCCGGAGGAATGTGTGGGCGAAAATCAGCAACGTTGCCGCCATCGCGGCTTCACCGGCGGCGCGATAGACGCCATTGTCCTCGGGGCGGACATTGAACAGTTTGTGCCAGAAACCGAAGTCGACACAGAGATAGGCCAGCACCGCCCAGGTGAACACGGCCGCCGACGGGAAGATCGCCTTGTGGTTGGCCGCGAAGACGACCGTCAGAAACATCGCCAGCAACCCGGTAATGCCGAGCAGAACGCCCTGGAACAACTGGCGATTGCGACTCTTCTTCTCGAAATCGAGTCCCCGCCACAGCAAAAGGCGCGGCAACCGGTCGGAGGAAATCTCGGCGACAAACGTCACGGTCTGGCCAGGCTCGACGGTAAGGCGGAAGACGTCGGCGCCATCGATCTGGATGCGCTCGGGAACGAAGCCGATCGAAGGCGTCACGGACTCGATGCGGCGCGCGTCGAGTTCCGGCCAAACAATGCCTGAACCGACTGCGCTATATCGATCGGCGACCAGCCAACGATCCAAGGGCTTGCCGGTCGTATTGCGCAACGCGAAGACGAACCAATTCGGCGCCGTGCCAGACGTGCTGGCCCGGACCGACATACGGCCGGTCAGGCCATCGCTGCCGGGTGCTGTTTCGATCTGCAGGCTGTCGCTGCGGCCCTGGTGGGGTTCGCCGAGGCCGGTGATATCGACGCGGTCGAGATCTGGGTTGCTATCAATCGCGGTCAGGGCGAGGGCGGGCACGGTGGCGTAGAACACAGCGAACAGCAGTATTGGCAAAAACGCGCGCAAACTCACTCGAAGTCCGGCGCCAGCCGATGTTCGCCATCGCCCGGCGCGGCGGCCGGCCGCATTGCGCGGATTGCTAATCATGCGGGACCAACCATTGCCGGCGGCGGATCATCCTGCAGGCGGGCGAATAGTAGATGATCCCGCCATTGGCCATTGATGCGGAGATAGCTGCGTGCGAGTCCTTCCGGTTGGAACCCGTTTTTTTCGAGAACCCGGATCGATGCCCGATTGCCCGGGAGACAGGCTGCCTCCAAGCGGTGCAGGCCTAGGTGGCCGAACGCATAGGACGTGAGGCCGCGCAAGGCGTCCGTCATGACGCCATGACCCGCATGCGGTTGGCCAACCCAATAGCCGAGGGAGGCTGTCTGTGCGATGCCGCGGCGGACGTTCGATAGCGTGATGCCGCCGAGGAGTGCTGCATCGCGCCGGTGCCAAATGAGATAAGCGTAGCCGAGATCATCATTGTTATCGCTGAGGTGATGGCGCAGGCGGCGGCGAAATGACGGCCGAGTCAATTCGTCGATAGCCCATTGCGGCTCGAACGGCACGAGATGTTCGCGGCTGGCCTCGCGCAGGGCGGACCACGCGGTATAGTCGGCCATGGTCGGCGGGCGCAGGACGACGTCGCGGCCATGCACCTCTGGCGCGCTATCCAGGGTCAACGATGATCTGAGGAACGCCATGGTGACGGGTTCAATCCTCCCTACCCTCGTTTGTCGTCGCCGACCCTTGACCAGTGCCATCAAGCTGCAGGCGCTCGTGATACGGCCATGGCGCTCGCCTGGCCAGCATAAATTGTGCCTTTGCGCCCCGCGCCAACGATAACCACGGCAGGCTTGGCTTGCCCCAGAATGCGTTCCGCCAAGCTGCGGATGGCATCGGCATCAACCGCCTCGACCTTGGCAACCAGTTCGTCCTGCGTCACCAGACGATCGAACAACAAAATCTGGCGCGCCATCTGTTCGCAGCGAGCGCCTGAGCTTTCGAGGCTCATCATGAGCCCGGCCTTGAGCTGGGCTTTGGCGCGCTGCACCTCGGCGGCACCCGGCCGCTCCATCGCCGAGCGCGTGAATTCTTCCCGAATGACATCAATCAGTTCGCCCATCATGTTCGGCCCTGTCGCCGCATGTACGCCAAACAGACCCGTATCGACCATCGCCCAAGCGCTCGAATAGATCGAGTAGCACAAACCCCGACGTTCACGCGCTTCCTGGAACAGGCGCGAAGACATGCCACCGCCGAGAAGGCCCGAAAAAACCTGCGCCGTGAAGAAGTCCGGTTCGCGATACGTCGGCCCCTCGAACGCCATCAGCAAATGGCTCTGTTCGAACGGCTTATCGGAAACACGCGACCCGCCAACATAGCGCGCGACTTCAGTTGCCCCACTGCTCCCCCCATTGAGCCCACTGAATAGGGCTTCAGCATGGCGCACCAGAGTATCGTGCTGGATGTGGCCCGCGGCGGCAATGACGGTTTGCGAGGCGCCGTAGTGCCGTTTCAGGAATGTCCGCAAATCGGCTGTGGAAAAACTCGCGACACTGGCGTCGGTGCCGAGAATCGGCCGGCCAATCGCCTGCTGCGGGTAGGCGATGTCCTGCAACATGTCATAGGCGATCTCCTCCGGGCTATCGCGGGTGGCGGCGATCTCCTGCAGGATAACTTCCTTCTCGCGCTCGAGTTCGTCGGCGCTGTAACGCGGGTCCTGCAGGATGTCGGCGATGATATCGAGGGCGACACCGACGTCGGCTTTGAGGACGCGGGCATAGTAGGCGGTCATTTCAAGGCTGGTGGCTGCGTTGAGCTCGCCACCGACCTGCTCGATTTCCTCGGCAATCGCTTGCGCCGTCCGTCGGGTGGTGCCCTTGAACGCCATGTGCTCCAGCAGGTGCGAGATTCCGTGCTCGGCCAGGCTCTCGTGGCGCGCGCCGACGCCAACCCAAACGCCGAGCGATACCGTCTCGAGGTGCGGCATGTGGTGGGAGACGACCCGGACACCGTTCTTGAGGCGAGTGACTTCGGTTGTCATACCGCGCCTCCTTTGACGGCTCGTGCATTGGCTTCGATATAGCTTTCGATGGCGCGCTGATCGTTGGGCAGTCGCGTGATGCGTTCGGGGTCTGTCATGAGTGTCCTTAGGCGATCGGGCAAACGGGGGCGCTGGCCGGTCATGGCCAGCATGGCGTCTGGGAATTTGGCGGGGTGGGCAGTGGCGAGAATGATAGCCGGGCTAGTCGAGCGGTCAGGCGCTGCATCGAGGGCTGCGACAGCGCAGGCACTATGGGGATCCAGCAGATACCCACCGGCTTCGGCCTGCACGCGCTTGATGGCAGCGGCGACGGCCGGTTCGGTCGCGGCGCCAGCATTGAAGTCGGCGCGCAGCGTCGGGTGGATGTCGCCGAGTTCGAAGCGGCCCGACTGCTTGAGGCTGGCCATCATCGTGCGGATGCGGCCAGCATCGCGGCCCGACGCTTCAAACAGGTAGCGCTCGAAATTCGAGGAAACTTGGATATCCATCGACGGCGAGGATGTGGCCTCGACGCCCCGAGTTTCATAGCGACCGGTTTGCGCGGTGCGCACGAGGATGTCGTTGGCATTCGTCGCGATCGTCAACCGATCGATCGGCAGCCCCATGCGGCGCGCCACGTAGGCGGCGAAAATGTCGCCGAAGTTGCCGGTCGGCACGACAAACGAGACCTTGCGCCAGGGTGCCCCCAGCGCCACGCCGGCTGCGAAGTAGTAGGTCACTTGCGCGGCAATCCGAGCCCAGTTGATGGAATTGACGCCGGAGAGCTGCACCCGGTCGCGGAACGCCAGATTGTTGAACATGTCCTTCACGCGTGCCTGCGCATCGTCGAACGTGCCGGATATGGCGAGCGCCTGGACATGCGGCTCGGTGGCGGTGGTCATCATCCGGCGCTGGACGTCGGAGACGCGGCCGTCCGGAAACAGGATCATGACGTCGGTCCGCTTCGACGAGCGGAACGCTTCGATCGCCGCGCCGCCGGTATCCCCGGACGTGGCGCCGGCAATGGTGGCACGCAGGCCGCGTTTGGCGAGCACGTAGTCCATCATCCGCGCCAGCAACTGCATTGCGACATCCTTGAATGCCAGCGTCGGCCCGTGGAACAATTCGAGTACCCAACGGTCAGGGGCGATTTGCACCAGCGGCGTCACGGCTTCATGACCGAAGTTGGCGTAGGCATCGCGCGTCATGGTCGCCAAGTCCGCGCGCGGGATGGCGCCGCCCGTCAACGGCGCAAGAACCGCAACGGCGACCTCATGAAAAGGCTTGCCGGCGAAGTTCGCGATCGTCTCTGGCGCAAGCACCGGCCAGGATTTCGGAACATACAATCCGCCATCGCGCGCGAGCCCCGCGAGGAGCACGTCTTCGAAGCCAAGTTCTGGCGCTTCGCCACGGGTCGACACGTATTTCAAGGAACTCTCGCCAGACTGTAAGAGGGGCCGGATCAAAATTGGAGCTGAAAAAGCACTGCCACAGCCCAGACCTTATGGAGCCGATGTGGCCCCAGCAAGATAGCCCGGCGAGGGGCTCCCGGAATAAATTTATTTGTTTTCTGAACGATGTTTATCGTCGCGCAACCTTGCTGCGGCAAAAGCCAAGTAAACACCGATCAGTGTAGCGGCGAGCGCATACCACGTCAGAGCATATTCGAGATGGCGATTGGACAGGCCGAGCGCTCCTAAACGAGGTTCAGGAGCGCCTTGCCCCGGGGCCGCGACCTCGGCTTCGACGAACAAGGGGGCGATCATAACGATGGCCTGCTCAGG
Source organism: uncultured Alphaproteobacteria bacterium (assembly GCA_963714325.1). Classification (GTDB taxonomy): domain Bacteria; phylum Pseudomonadota; class Alphaproteobacteria; order Rhizobiales; family Hyphomicrobiaceae; genus CAVQOB01. The sequence goes on from CAVQOB010000026.1 coordinate 17,932, forward strand.
CTGATCGGAGGCTGAACCGGCGACAGTTTTGCGTGCGAGATCGAGGCGCATGGCCGCGAGGTCATTCGCAAACCATTGATTGCGAGGACGGTCAGGCGCGCCGTCAAAGCTGCCGACTTGCCCAAGCCGAACGCGGCCGACGAGTGTGACGGGCCCGGCAAGTTGGCCCGCGACGCGCGTGGACGGCAGCTTGTTGGCCTCTGGCACGATCCCACGCATCACCAGCACGGTAGTGGTTGGCGTGGGCCGATCCAGCCCGAGGGGATCCGTGAGCAACAGCGGAGTGATGACGCTCCAGGCGGGCTGACGCGGCTGCGGCGCATAAACATGGAACTCGCCGCCATGCTGAAACGCGCCGGTGATCGTGACGCGGCGAAACTCCTGGACGGCAGGATCCGCGGCGAGGACTTCGGCGAGCGTCACGGGGGCTGCGGCGGCGCGCGCCTTGACGGCGGCGATCAGCCCTTCCTTCCAGGCCTTGCGGCTCATCTGCCAGTTTCCGAGGGCCACCAGCATTCCGAACGCGCCGAGGGTTGCCACTGTCGGCCAGAGCAATCGCGCCTGCTGCAACCGTGTCAACACTCGTACCTCGGCATTCGCAACATCACTTTTGTAGTCGACCCTCTTCAGCCTTGTTGCGGTATTGCAAGCCGATCAGCAAGCCCTTGAGCAGGCGGAGCAACAGAATAGCTAAGAGCGGCGTGCCAATCCCCCAGGCGACAACGTGAAACCACGGCGGCACGCCAAACTTGAACTCAGCGATCAGTGCCGCCCCGAGCACCACGAAGCCGAGGATAAAAATGGCAAAGACCGCCGGCCCGTCGCCGGTGTCGATGAACTTGTAATCAAGACCGCATCCGCTGCAGCTGTCACGCAAAACGAGCCCAGCCCGAAACAGCGCCCCCTTGCCGCAGCGTGGGCAGCGGCCACGCAGTCCACATTCAACCGGCGAGACGTTGCCATGGTTGGCGTTCATCGTAGGCCCCCTGTGAATGCCCCCGTCCGTCCGCCACAGGGCCGCTTAGAACTTCAAGCGGTTGGCGCGAATGACCTGCGGCAAGGCCTTCACCTGCGCCAGCACCGCATCGGAGATGGTTTCGTCGAGGGTAACGAGGCAGATCGCATCGCCGCCCGGCTTATCACGGCCGAGGTTCAGCGTCGCAATATTGACTCCGGCTTCCCCCATCAGGCTGCCGAACTTACCGATGAAGCCGGGCTTGTCGGCATTACGCACGAACAGCATGTGCGGCGCCACCTCGAATTCCATGTTGATGTCGCGAACCTGGATAAAGCGCGGCTTGCCGTCGGCGAACACGGTGCCGCCAACGGTGCGCTCATAGCCGTCGGTGACGACCGTCAGCTTGACGTAGCTCTCGTAGGCGCCGTCCTGGCCCCGCGTCGTGCTCGCAACGTTCAAGCCGCGCTCCTGCGCCAGTTGCACCGCCGAGACCATGTTGACGCCTTCGCCCATGTGCCACTTGAGCACGCTGGCGACGGCGACGGCGGTCAGTGGTTTGACGTTCAATTCAGCAACCGCGCCGGAGTACTCGAGTTTGATGCCCTTGATGCTGCTCTCCGTCAGCTGGCCGGCGAACGAGCCGAGCTGCTCGACGAGTTTGACATAAGGGCGCAGACGCGGCGCCTCTTCGGCACTGATGGATGGGAAATTGACGGCGTTCGACACCGCCCCCTTCAGCAGGTAGTCGGCCATCTGCTCGGCGACCTGTAGCGCGACATTCTCCTGCGCTTCGGAAGTGGCAGCACCCAGGTGCGGCGTGCAGATGACATTCGGCAAACCGAACAGCACGCTCTCCTTCGCCGGTTCGACCTCGAACACATCGAACGCGGCGCCCGCGACATGACCCGAATTCAAGGCTTCGGCGAGTGCCGCCTCGTCGACCAGTCCGCCACGCGCGCAGTTGACGATGCGCACGCCCGGCTTGGTGCGAGCAAGTGCTGCCGCACCAATGATGTTCTTCGTCTTCTCGGTCAACGGTGTGTGCAGCGTGATGAAGTCGGCGCGCGCCAGCAAGTCGGCGAGTTCGACTTTTTCAACACCAAGCTCGGTCGCGCGATCGGCGGAGAGGAAGGGATCGAAGGCGATGACCTTCATCTTGAGGCCCTGCCCGCGGTTAGCGACGATGGCGCCGATGTTACCGCAGCCAATGACACCGAGCGTCTTGCCATACAGTTCGACGCCGAGGAATTTCGATTTCTCCCACTTGCCGGCCTGCGTCGAACTGTTGGCTTCGGGGATCTGACGGGCGAGTGCCATCATCATCGCTATGGCGTGTTCGGCCGTCGTGATCGAGTTGCCAAACGGCGTGTTCATGACGATGACGCCCTTGGCGGTCGCCGCCTTGATGTCGACGTTGTCGACGCCGATGCCAGCTCGACCGACAACCCTGAGCTTGGTCGCGTCGGCCAGCAGCTTTTCCGTCACCTTGGTCGCCGAGCGGATGGCGAGACCGTCGTACTGACCGATGATCTTTTGCAGCTCGTCCTTTGACAAACCGACTTTCATATCAACGGCGATGCCGCGATCCTTGAAAATCTGTACGGCGGCGGGCGAAAGGTCGTCGGAGATAAGAACGCGGGGAGCGGGCATGGTGAACTTCCTTGTTTTCCCTCTCCCCGCCCTTCTGCGGGGAGAGGGTCAGGGTGAGGGGCGGCCACAGGCAACAGATTGGATCACGAGCAGAATGGATTGAATGTGCCAAGGGGTGGCGCGGATCGCAGACCACCGTTGCGGCCGCCCCTCACCCCAACCCTCTCTCCCCATGCACAAAGTTGCATGGGGAGAGGGAGTTCAAGCGAACTTCGCCTTCTCAGTCGCATAGGCCCAATCAAGCCACGGCGTCAGCGCCTTGACGTCGGACGCTTCGATCGTTGATCCGGTCCAGATGCGAAGTCCCGGCGGCGCGTCGCGATAGAAGGCGATGTCGTTGGCCGCGCCTTCCTTGTCGAGCGTCGCCGCAATGGCCCTGGCGAAGGCGGCTTGCGCGTCGAGTGGTTTTGCTGAGATCGCCGGATCGGCGAACGTCATGCACACCGACGTGTTCGAACGCGTCGCCGGCACGCCGGCGAGATTCTTCGCCCACTTCGATGTTTCCAGCCAATCGAACAGCACGCGCGCATTGGCGTCGGCCCGCGCCATCAGAGCTTTGGCTCCGCCAAGATTTTCGGCCCAGACGAGGGCATCGAGATAATCTTCCAGCGCCAGCATCGACGGCGTGTTGATCGTCTCGCCCTCGAAAATTTCCTGCATGAACTTGCCGCCCTTGGTCATGCGGAAGATCTTCGGCAGTGGCCACGCCGGCGTGTAACTTTCCAAGCGTTCGACGGCGCGCGGCGACAGCACGAGCATGCCGTGGCCTGCCTCGGAGCCGAGCACCTTCTGCCAGGAGAACGTGAAGACGTCGATCTTCGACCAGTCGGCTGCTTGCGCAAACGCCGCCGACGTTGCGTCGACGAAGGTGAGGCCCTGGCGCGACGCCGGGATCCAGTCATAATTGGGAATCTTCACGCCGGATGTCGTGCCGTTGGCAGTGAACAGCACATCATGATTGAAATCGACTTTGCTCAGGTCCGGCAACTGGCCATACGCGGCCTTGAGAATGCGTGCATCTTTCAACTTCAACTGCTTGACGAGATCGGTCACCCAGCCTTCGCCGAAACTTTCCCAGGCCAGCGCGTCGACGCCGCGCGCGCCAAGCATCGACCACATCGCCATCTCGTAAGCGCCGGTGTCGGAGGCCGGCACGACGGCGCAATGGAATCCGGCGGGCAGACCGAGCAGCGTCTTGGTCTTGTCGATGACGAGTTTCAGCCGCGCCTTACCGTCCTTGGCGCGATGCGAGCGGCCGATGAACGCGCGATCGAGGGCTTTGAGGGACCAGCCCGGGCGCTTGGCGCAGGGGCCGGATGAAAAGTGCGGATTGGCCGGCCGCACGACCGGTTTGGCGGGTAGCGTCATGTGTTTCTATCCTTCCAGATAGCAGCCTCTCGTTGGGGAGAGGTGGCCCACGGGTTGGATAAGAGATGCGGCGCGCGGTGTCAACGATTCTGAGGTCCCGCATCCCGCACCAGCGAGGCATCGCTTATGGTGTATTCCCGCGCGCGGCGCAGCATGGAGCGGCAGCGCATTGCTGCTCCGCAGACGCGGGACTTTGTGGCGGTTCCATCTCACACAAGATCCCGCATCTGCGCCGCAAAACTCCGCTACGGCTGCGTTCTGCAGCGCGTGCGGGATGACAATCGCGGGTGGTGCGCCGCAGCCAACGCGACAACGGCGGACCTTGGGGGACCGCCGTTCGGGTGGTGCGTGTGTGGACGTGGCTTACCAGACGTGGAAGCGGATGCCGGCGCGGAGCTGATGATCCCAGGTATCGCCGATCGACAGCTTGCCGACGCCGCCGACGGTGCCGCCAAGAGTGTTGACCGTCTTGCCAACATCAAAACCCTGCAGATACTGCGCGCGATAGTTGAGATCGACGACGGCGGAGTGGCCGAGCGAGTAGCTCATGCCGGCCATCAAAGCGGCGGCAAAGCCATACTCCGTGCCCTTGGCCGATCCCGTTGCGCCAGGGCGGCAAGCCGGCAAGCAGCCAACACCCGCTGGCGGCGTGATCGTCTCGTCCGACGTGGTATGCTGCGAGTCGTAGTTGTTGACGGCGAAGCCGAGGCCGGCGCCGATATACGGCGTAAAGCCTGAACGCTTGCCCAAGTCGTAGTAGACGTTGGCCATCAGCACGGTGGCGCGGTTGGTCATTTTTTCTTCGGCATATCCAGCAACCGTCGAACCGACGGCGATGCCGGTTGCTGTCAGACCGGTTGCCGGAAGACCCGCAGCAAGTCCGGAGTCGCGATCCGCGACATAGCTATAGGCGCCGCCGTACCGGAACTTCTGGCGGGTGCGGAAGTCGACGGTCAGATCGGTGCGGAAGCGGTCGGAGATGTAAAGGCCGGTGCCGATAGTCGCGGGGAAGTTGATCCCCTTCGAATAGTCCATCAGCGCGAAACTGTTCATCGATTGTGGCGCGATCAAATCACCTTGGCCATAGCTGAAGCCGGAGTGGGAGGCACTCGGCGCCCGGCCGTTGAAGCCGAGCCCCATGTCGGCGCGGAAATAATATTTATACGTATCCTGGTAAGGGATCGGCGCGGGGACCGGCGTGCCGGTCTGGCCGTAGTCCTTGATGCCGCCGGCGCCATTGTTCCAATCAGCGGCTTCAGCCGGGAGAATGGTGGCAGCGAACGCGACCAGCGCAATCGAAATGCAGGCGGATGAGAACTTCATCGACTTCTATCCCTCAACTGATGCAAGGCGATAAGCCTTGCAAACGGAACCTTTGGGCCCAGCTCACGCTGCATCGAGGGAACGAAGTCTCGGGCGACGAACAATCATCCGGGACCGGCCAGATCAGCCGATCAAACGCACACGAGGAACCAGGACACTGTGCGCAACAGGCGCAAACCACTGAAACCTCGAACCCGCTCACATCAGACAAGCGTGGTCCGGAACTTGCTTCTCTTCTCGCGCGACGAAACGGAAAACCGCTTCACACTTTTCCTGTCGCGCTTGCTTCTCTTCTCGCGCGACGAAACGGAAAACCGCTTCACACTTTTCCTGTCGCGCTTGCTTCTCTTCTCGCGCGATGATCTGCGCTCAGCACCGGGCGAACGGAGAGGTCCGCCCGGCTGATCGTTTGCAACCGAGGCAATACCCGGCTTACTTGATGTCCCAACGGACGCCGACGCGGAATTCATGCGCGGTCATGTCGAAGATCTTCGGATCGGGCGAGCCGGCCGGCGCGCCGACAACCACCGGATTACGGGTGATCACAACGTCGCCGGTTTCAGCATCACCGAGGTACATGAAGCGATAGCCGGCATCGAGATGCATGCGGTCGTGGAGCTTAGCCGAGAAGCCGGCCATCAGTGCGCCGGCTGCACTCCACTTGGTCTTGCCTTCGAAAGTGGCTTCGCAAGTTGCTGGCAATGCGCAGGTCGGAACGATATCGATCACGCCATCAGACGTGCGGTTGCGCGCGAAGCCAAGGCCGACGCCGAGGTAGGGCTTGAAGCGGGCATGCGCGTCGAAGTCGTAGTAGATATTGAACAGCGCGACGTCGCTCTTGACTCCGAAGCGGCGCTTGCCTTGAACCGTCGCGGCGCCATCGATGACGTCACCGGTGACGTCGGCGTTGGAGCGCCAGTCGTAGGTGAAGTCCAGGCGGACGTTCGGGGTGTAGTAGATGCCGGCGCCGGCGCCGAAGCCGTGCGCGCGGCCGATGGTCGGCGACGACAATGTGTAAGCCGGCGGCTCATAGATGGAACCGAGATCCTGGTTCGCCCAGCTGAAATCGCCGCGCAGATACATGCGGGCAGCGGAGGCAATGGCGGGCTGCGAATAGGCAACCGGGCCATCCTTGATGCTGCCGCCATTGAGATCGGCGGCGTTGGCGCTGACTGAGCCCATCAACGAGAGGGCCGCGGCGGCGAGCAAGGAGCTCTTCTTCATCATGTTCAACTCTTCCTTTGTCGATTGGACACCGGACTAACCTCGCCGGCCACAGAAACGGGCGTTAGCCCGGATTTCATGGATCGAGGATGCCGTGGAAAGGTTGAAAGAGACTTAAACCGCGTCACGTTTTGCAACGAAATGACCGCGCGCGGAGTTTACGAATTGTTTATCTGGCTGTCAGACGCATGCGTCTAACAGCGCCGCAACTGACACCGCGCAACCTACGCCGCGTCGGCGGCTTTCTGCACGGCGGCGACGATATCGCCGACGACTTGATGGACGAGATTTTCGTCATCGCCCTCGGCCATCACGCGGATGACCGGCTCCGTGCCCGATGGGCGGATGACGACGCGGCCCTTGGCGCCGAGCCGGGCCTTGCCGCCTTCGATGGCCTTCTTCACACTGTCCTTCTCCAACGGGCGGCCGCTGGCATAACGGACATTCTTCAAGACCTGTGGCAGCCGCGTGAAGCGCTGGCAGACCTCGCTCACCGGCTTGCCGGTCGCCACGCAGACGGCGAGCACCTGCAGCGCCGAGACCAGGCCATCCCCCGTCGTCGTGAAATCGGAGAGCACGATATGACCGGACTGCTCGCCGCCGACGTTGTAGCCGTGCTTGCGCATGTGGTCGACGACGTGGCGATCACCGACCGGCGTACGCGCCAGCGAGAGGCCCAAATCTTTCAGATAGAGCTCGAGGCCGAGATTAGACATGACGGTGGCGACGACACCACCAGCGGCGAGTTTGCCGCGCCGGAACCAGCTTTCGGCGATGACTGCCATGATCTGATCGCCGTCGATGATCTGGCCTTTTTCATCGACGATGACGACACGGTCGGCGTCGCCATCGAGTGCGATGCCGATGTCGGCGCGGACTTCGCGGACTTTCTCGCACAACGCTTCCGTGTGGGTTGAGCCGCATTTCAGGTTGATGTTGGTGCCGTTCGGCTCGACGCCGATCTTGATGACCTCCGCGCCCAATTCCCAGAGTGCAGCGGGTGCCACTTCGTATCCAGCGCCATGCGCACAATCGACGACAATGCGCAACCCATCGAGCCGGACATTGCGCGGCAGCGTGCGCTTGGCGAATTCGACATAGCGTTCTTGCGCGCTTTCGACGCGCTTAGCGCGGCCAATCTTGTCGGCGGCCACCAACAACTCGCCGACCGGCTTGTCGATCATATCTTCGATGGCGATTTCCATCTCGTCGGAGAGTTTATAACCGTCGGGATCGAAGAACTTGATGCCGTTGTCGTGGTAAGCGTTGTGCGAGGCCGAGATCATGACACCGAGATCGGCGCGCAGCGAGCGCGTCAGCATGGCAACGGCCGGCGTCGGCATCGGTCCGAGCAGGAATACGTCCATGCCGACGCTGGTGAAACCCGACATCAGCGCACTCTCGATCATGTAGCCGGACAGCCGCGTGTCCTTACCGATAACAACGCGATGGCGATAATTGCCATTGGTGAAAAGCTTGCCGGCGGCCATGCCGACCTTCAGCGCCACCTCCGATGTCATGGGGTGACTGTTAGCCAGTCCGCGAATACCGTCGGTCCCGAAATAGCGTCGCGCCATGGTCGTCCTCGAAGTCCCCGTTCGGTCACCAGTTGCGATACCACACCGTCACCAGCTTCGCTGCAGTGACGGCGCAAACCTCAAGACTCGCGCCCGGTAACAAAGATTAATACACTGTGCCCCTAACAGGCTGCCCTGCCGGCATCAACTCGTGTAAGCAAAGAATACACCAACTTCTGGTCGCCCGACTTCTGATCATAACGCCAAAATAGCCAACTGAGCCGCTGGCTCGAAGTCTGAATCTCCCCGCCCATGGCCCAATTGCCGGAGCGCCCGTGCATGCCTGAAGCACGCTATCACCCCCTCGATTTCCAGAGTCTGACGCCCGAAACCATGGCCGTCCGCTCGGCCGAATTCCTGGGCCTGATGCAGCGACGGCGGACGGTCCGGACCTTTTCCACCCGGCCAGTCCCCAAGATCCTCATCGAGAACGCCGTGGCGACGGCTGGCACCGCGCCGTCGGGCGCCAATCAACAGCCCTGGACGTTCGTGTGTATCCAGGATCAGGCCCTCAAGAGCCGGATACGGGTCGCGGCGGAAGCGGAGGAGAAAGCCTTCTACGGCGGCCGCGCCAGCGAGGATTGGATCGATGCCCTCGCCCACCTCGGCACCGACTGGCAAAAGCCCTTCCTGGAAACCGCGCCCTGGCTGATCGCGATCTTCGGCCAGCGGTGGGGACAGGACGCGAACGGCCAGAAAGTGAAGCACTACTATGTGCCGGAATCGGTCGGGATTGCCTCGGGCTTCATCATCGCAGCGCTGCACACAGCCGGTCTCGCGACGCTGACCCATACACCGAGCCCAATGGGCTTTCTGAACAAAGTCTGCGGCCGGCCGGAGAGTGAGAAGGCGATGATCCTGCTGGTCGTTGGCTACCCGGCCGATGGCACCGAAGTCCCCGTCATCACCAAGAAGCCGCTCGATGAAATCGCGGTGTTCCTGTGAGCAACGCCGATCACGTCAGGGATTTTGCAAAGAACTCTGCGATTTCGGCGTTGAGGTGTTGATGAAACGCGGCTCGGTCGAAGCCTGGACGATCGATCGCAATAGCACCGAGGGCTGCTTTCATCGCATCGGGAAATGGTGCCAAAAACGCGTAGTGATCGGCGTTGGCGATACGCTGCAATGCAGGCGGCGTCTGGAGGCAACGCGCTAGACGCTCGGCGTGATAGGGCTCGCTCAATTGCTCGTCGTGCTCGGCGTAGTAGAGATGGATAGGTGCGGTGATCGCCACAAAAGCCGCGTCGCCATGCCAGCCCGTCGCTGGCGCCAGCAGGACCGCCGCGCGAATGCGTGGCTCGACGAGACCGTCGAGGGCGCGATGTTCGAGCGGCGGATGCCCGCGAGTGCTCGGATGGTTGCAGAACGCATCCGCTGGAAACGCCGCGCAGTGCGCGCCGGGTTGGGCGATGTTCGGCACGGCTCCGAGCGCTGTTAGAACGGTGTAGCCGCCTTTTGAGAAGCCGATGGCGCCGATGCGGGAAGAGTTGATATGGACGCCGAATGCCTCGCTGTCGAGCAACCTATCGATGACGGCGCTGAGCAGGCGCGGACGACCAGCGAGGACGTCGTAGCCATTCGGCGCGACAACCTCGAGGACATTGTCGCGGGGATGCTGGGGTGCGGCGACAATGTATCCGCACTGTGCAAGCGCTGCTGCGGTGTCGTGATGGCCAAGGTTGGTACCACCGCTGCCGTGCGAAATGACGATCAAGCCATGGCGGCCCGACGCAATCACCGAGTCCCGCGCGACGTGCAGGGTATAAGGCCCGCGCCGCAGATCGGCTGCGGCGGCGTTGGTCGGATACCAGACCGCGACCGACGCCGGCAAACCCGTTACCGGTTCGATGACCTGCAGACTTGCAAATCCGGCGTCGCTGGACACGATCGTCAGCCTGCGAGCTTTGCTTCGATCGCCTTCATCGCAAGCTCGGCCTTGGTGCCATCGGGGCCGCCAGCCTGCGCCATGTCGGGACGGCCGCCGCCGCCCTTGCCGCCGAGTGCTTCGGCGCCGACCTTGACGAGTTCGACCGCACTCCAAGTCTTGATTAAGTCATCGGTGACACCGACCGCGAGCCCCGCCTTACCGTCCTCGGTGACGCCGACGATGGCGACGATACCGGAGCCGATCTGCTTCTTGCCGTCGTCGACGAGACCACGGAGATCCTTCGGGTTCAGCCCCTGCACGGTGCGCGCCAACAGCTTCACGTTGCCGATCGTGCGGACGGCGTCAGCGGCGGCCGTCGCACCAGTCCCGGCTGCCGCACCGCCGCCGAGCGCGATCTGCCGCTTGGCGTCGGTGAGTTGCTTGTCCAGCGCCTTGGCATTATCGACCAGCGCCTTAACCCGCTCGACGACGGTATCCGGGCCAGTCTTGAGCAAACTTGCGATTTCACGAACGCGGGCGTCCTGCTCGCCAAGATAGGCGCGCGCGCCAGCACCCGTCAGCGCCTCGATGCGGCGAACGCCAGCCGCCGATCCGCTTTCGCCGACAATGCGAATAAGGCCAATATCGCCGGTGCGCGCGACATGCGTCCCGCCGCACAGTTCCACCGACCAAGCCTTGTTGGACTTCTCTCCTGCTAGGCCCACGCCCATCGACACGACGCGCACTTCATCGCCGTACTTTTCGCCGAACAGCGCCATGGCGCCGGTCTGGCGGGCGTCGTCGATGCTCATGAGGCGCGTGACGACGGCGGTATTCTGGACAACGTAAGCGTTGGCCATGTCTTCGACTGCGCGAATCTCGTCCGGCGCCATCGGCTTGTTGTGCGAGATGTCGAAGCGCAGGCGCTCGGCGCTGACCAGCGATCCCTTCTGCGCGACATGCGTGCCGAGCGTCTGGCGCAGCGCCTCGTGAATGAGGTGGGTCGCCGAGTGATTGGCACGGATTGCGGAGCGTCGATCGTGATCGACAACCAAGGCAACGCCGTCGCCGGACTTGAACGTACCGGACTCGACCACACCGGCGTGTACAAACACGACGCCGAGTTTCTTGCTGGTTTCAGTCACGCGGAAGACCGCCCCACCGGCTCCCTTGATAACGCCGGTATCGCCGACCTGACCGCCGGATTCGCCGTAGAACGGCGTTTGGCTGACAACGATGTCGCCGCTCTCGCCGGCTTTCAATGCGGCGACGGCTTTGCCATGCGAGAAAAGGCCGGTAACGAGCGCCTCAGCATGCTCGGTTTCGTAACCGAGGAACTCGGTCGTGCCCACCTTGTCTTTCACGTCGAACCAGACATCTTCGGTTGCAGCTTCTCCCGAGCCTTTCCATGCCGCGCGAGCGGCATCCTTTTGTGCGGCCATCGCCGTGTCAAAGGCCATGAGATCGACGGTGATGCCGCGCGGCTTCAGCGCATCCTGCGTCAGGTCGAGCGGGAAGCCGAAGGTGTCATAGAGTTTGAATGCCACGTCGCCGGCGAAGATGTCGCCTTTGCGCAAATTGTTCGAGGCGTCGTCGAGCAGCCCGAGGCCACGCTCCAGCGTCTTGCGGAAACGGATTTCCTCAAGCTTCAGCGTTTCGGCGATGATCGGCTGCGCGCGCACCAGTTCGGGGTAAGTATCACCCATCTGGCGCACCAGTGCCGGCACAAGGCGATGCATCAGCGGGTCCTTGGCGCCGAGCAGGTGGGCGTGACGCATGGCCCGACGCATGATACGGCGCAGCACGTAACCACGACCTTCGTTCGACGGCAGCACACCATCGGCGATCAGGAAGCTCGAGGCGCGCAGGTGATCAGCGATGACGCGATGACTCGGCGTGTTGGCGCCCTTCGCGGCAACACCTGTTTCACTCACCGAGGCATCGATCAATGCCTTGAAGAGGTCGGTCTCATAGTTCGAATGAACACCCTGCATGATCGCGGAGAGTCGTTCGAGGCCCATGCCGGTGTCGATCGAGGGCTTCGGCAGATTGACGCGTTTGCCCGGTCCCAATTGGTCGAATTGCATGAACACCAGATTCCAGAATTCGAGGAACCTGTCGCCGTCCTGGTCGGGGGAACCGGGCGGACCACCCTGCAGCTTATCGCCCTGATCGATAAAAATCTCCGAGCAAGGCCCGCACGGACCGGTTTCGCCAGCCGACCAGAAGTTATCAGAGGTGGGAATGCGGATGATCCGGCTGTCGGGGATGCCGGCAATCTTGCGCCAAAGTGCGGCCGCATCCTCATCCTCGGAATAAACGGTGATGAGGAGCTTGTCCTTCTTCAGGCCGTATTCCTTGGTGACGAGGTTCCAGGCGAGCGTGATCGCCTGCTCCTTGAAGTAGTCGCCAAAGGAAAAATTGCCGAGCATTTCGAAGAACGTATGATGCCGCGCGGTATAGCCGACATTGTCGAGGTCATTGTGCTTACCGCCCGCGCGCAGGCATTTCTGCGAGGTGGTAGCGCGCGTATAGCTGCGCTTTTCCTGGCCGGTGAACAGGTTTTTGAACTGCACCATGCCGGCCGAGGTGAACATCAGCGTCGGATCGTTGCGTGGCACCAGCGACGAACTCTCGACGGCTTCGTGGCCGTTTTTCTTGAAGTAGTCGATGAAGGTCGATCGGATCTCGTTGACGCCGGTCATGTCTCAAGCTCTTTGCTGGGGACGCGGCCAGCGGGGACGGCGACCCGCGACTGCTACCGCAATCCGGTCCATCCACGCTGGCTGCGCCAAATCGTGTGGACCTTTTAGCGGGGGGGCACGAGACTGTCCATCAAACCGGGCAACCAAACCAGACGACCAAACCAGTACCGCTACACGCTCCTGTCATTTGGCCCAGTCAAACGCAGTTTGCCTATCCGTTCCGCACGACTAGCGGCGTGCACTAGCCAAGAATCGTATCAGACTATAGAGCGCGACGCGCGAACCGCCCCAAAAATGAGCGGGCCACCGGAGCAGACCCGCTACGCAATTTTTGTTGTAGGCGAACCTTGTTGTGGGCCAATCTTGTTGTGCCCAAATAACGCGAACACGGCGCACCAGCGACTGGACTTGGCTCTGGACTTGGCTGGTCCAATCACCACCTCAACGCTTACCCTTGACCTTCTTCGGTGCGTCGTCTTCATCCGGCAGCACGCCGTCGGCGTCAGGTTCGAGGTCGGAATCCTTGGCTTCATCGCCCTCCGGCGCCGCCAGCAATTGCTCGGTCAGCAGACCGGCATTGGCACGGACAGCCCGCTCAATTTCATTTGCAATCTTGGGGTTTTCCTTGAGGAATGCTTTGGCGTTCTCACGACCCTGACCAATGCGCTCGCCCTTGTAGGAAAGCCATGCGCCGGACTTCTCGACGACGTTCGCCTTGACTCCCAGATCGATGATCTCGCCGGTCTTGGAAATGCCCTCGCCGTACATGATATCGAATTCGACCTGCTTGAAGGGCGGCGCCACCTTGTTCTTGACAACCTTGACGCGGGTCTGGTTGCCGACCGGCTCTTCCTTGTCCTTGATCGTGCCGATGCGGCGGATATCGAGGCGGACCGAGGCATAGAACTTGAGCGCGTTGCCACCCGTCGTCGTCTCCGGGTTGCCGAACATGACGCCGATCTTCATGCGAATCTGATTGATGAAGATCACCATCGTGCCCGACTTCGAAATCGAACCCGTCAGCTTGCGCAGCGCCTGGCTCATCAGGCGCGCCTGCAGGCCCGGCAAACTGTCGCCCATATCGCCTTCAAGCTCGGCCTTGGGCGTGAGGGCTGCAACCGAGTTGACCACCAGCACATCGACAGCGCCGGAGCGGACCAGCGTATCGGCGATTTCCAACGCCTGTTCGCCGTTGTCGGGTTGCGAAATCAGCAGATCCTCGACGTTGACACCGAGCTTGCGAGCATAGACGGGGTCGAGCGCGTGCTCCGCGTCAATGAAAACGCATTTGCCGCCCTTCTTTTGCGCCTCGGCGATGACCTGCAAGGTCAGCGTCGTCTTGCCTGAGGATTCCGGTCCATAGATTTCGACAACCCGGCCCTTCGGCAAACCGCCAATTCCGAGTGCGATGTCGAGCCCAAGCGATCCCGTCGAGATCGCTTCGACATCCATCGATTTGTCCTGGCTGCCGAGCTTCATGATGGAGCCCTTGCCGAACTGCTTCTCGATATGCTGAAGCGCAGCATCCAGCGCTTTGAGCTTGTCCATCTGGCCCCCCTCGAGCACGCGAAGTTGTGGCGAACTCATGATCGTGTATCCCCTTATTTCACGTGTTGCAGATTCAGGCAATGAAGCGAATGTACACTATTTGTTCTAAATTAGCAAGCGTCGATCAAGACACTGATATTGCTTTTCTTTCGGATTTTTGTTCTTTTTTTGTGCCGAGCAATTGACACAGCGCGGATGACACCGCGAATGCAATAGGGGCGTGACGGTTAATTCCGCCCATGCCTCTTGGCGGATTCAGCGCGTGCTGCGGTAGACGAGGTAGGCCGAATAGAGCGTGGGGTGAAAACCCTGGGTGATGCGGGTGTAGCCGGGCAGCTCACCCGTGCCGTAAAGCTCGTCGAATGCAGCGTTGACCTCAGCCGCTGTACGCTTGCCGACACGTTGTTCTGGGCGCGCTTCCCATTCGACGAATACCAGATGGCCGCCCGCCTTGAGGATGCGTGGGAAATTCGACGGCTGCATGTAGGGCCAGAGTCGCTCGTTGTGCTCGCTTAGGACCGCATTGAATTTCGAATGCGGATGAAGGCCGGTGTAGTTGACGATCATAATCACATCGACACTTGAACCCGGCAGGTCCGCCAGATGATTGTCTGTCAGGCTCGTATCAACCTGGACGTAGCGATCACAATTGCTCACTTCATTGGCCGGAAACAGATCAACGCCCCAGACCTGATCGGCGAGCTGCTTGAGAACAGGCGTTACATGACGTCCATCACCGCACCCTTGCTCAAGGATGACACCAATTTTGCGACCGCCAGTGACGGTTGCCAAAATCTCAGCAAGGGCTTGGCGCAGCACTTCGCCCTGCACTTTATGATAGTTATTGAGATGCGGATTGGCGAGGCTTTGGCCCCGCAAGCGCAGGTATGGATATCTGACCTTCGCCACGATCTGCTCGCGGGCGCGATACTTGATGCTGGCCCAAACGGACGGGATAGATCGTACCATTGCTGTCGTACCAAGCCCCCGCCAATGACCGCCTCTTAGCAGCACGCATTGGCCCGCGCTGCCCACCACCAGTTGCTATCCACAAGCCGATGCACAAATCAAGACGTCCGAGCCCGAACCCAGGGCTACCCTCATGACGATGCGCTGACATGGTCACTTGCAAGCCGCCAGCGGCTCACCGCCCCATTTGTTCTTTCACTTTGGCCGCCAGCTGCGGCAGCGTGAACGGTTTTTGCAGGAACCCGAACCGCTCGTTCTCGTCGAGGCTTTTCTTAAAGGCATCGTCGGGGTAACCGGAGACGAAAATGATTGGCAGATCGGGGTGCGTCTTACGGATTTCCCTGAGCATGGTCGGGCCGTCCATTTCCGGCATGATCACGTCAGAGACGATCAGATCGACTTCACCTTGGATTTGCGCCATCACTTCGAGCGCTTCAGCGCCAGTTGCCGCTTCCAGCACCTCATAACCCTGCCGTTGCAATGCGCGGACCGCAAAACTGCGAACAGCGTCCTCATCTTCAACCAGCAGGACGCGGCCGGTTCCCGTCAGATCGCGGACAGGCTCCTTTTTCTTGACGCCCTTGGCGGTCGCGATTTCCTCGTCGTTTTCCGGAATATGGCGCGGCAACAGCACGCGGAAAGTCGTGCCTTTGGCGAGCGTGCTATCGACGAAAATATAGCCCCCGGTCTGCTTGACGATACCATAGACGGTCGACAAGCCGAGCCCCGTCCCCTTGCCGACATCCTTCGTCGAGAAGAACGGCTCGAATATCCGCGCCATCACGTCAGCAGACATGCCCTCGCCAGTATCCTCGACTTCGACGGCGACGTATTCCCCGGCAACGACGCTTTGCGCCGCCAGTTTCAAACTTTCGCGCTCGGACAAGTTGCGCGTGCGTATCCCCAATCGGCCACCGGCTGGCATGGCGTCACGCGCGTTGACGGTCAGATTGATCAGCACCTGCTCGAACTGATGACGATCGGCTTTGACGTACCACAGGTCGCGGCCAGGTGCATGCTTCAGCTCGATCTTCTCGCCGAGCAGGCGATTGAGTGAATAGCCGAAATCCTGAATGAGATCGTTGAGCGCTAGCGTTTCCGGCGCCAAGGTCTGCTTACGCGAGAAGGCCAGCAGCTGCCGCACCATGCCGGCGGCGCGATTGGCGTTCTGCTTGATCTGCATCATGTCGTTGTAGCCGGCGTCCGTTGGCCGGCGCGCACCGAGCAGCAAATCCGACAGACCAATGATCACCGTCAGCACATTATTGAAGTCATGGGCGATGCCGCCGGCGAGCTTACCGACGGCTTCCATTTTCTGGCTCTGCGCGAACTTCAATTCGAGTGCTTTTTGCTCACTGGTGTCGACGACGTAGACGATCGCCGCGTCGCGACGGTTCGGCCCCGTCGACAATGATGTGAGATAGAGACGTCGCGTATCCTTGAGTTCTGTGCCGAAGGCGAGTTCCACCGGCGATGCCGTTGCGCGGCCAGAGAGTGACCGTTCGAGGGCTTTCTCGATCTGTTTCTTCTGCTCGGCATCGACGACGCGCCCAAGCAGCGTCGCCAGCGGCTGGCCTTCCGCTGCAGCTTGTCCGCCACTATTGGGGAACATGCGGGCGAACGCGGCATTCGAACTCTGGATGGTGCCTGCGCGATCCAAGGTCGCGATGCCGACAGGCGCACCGTTGAGGACACGGGTAAAATGTTCAACCGCGACGGTTTCCTCGGCGCGCACCTGATCGTGCGCTTGACCTTCGAGAACCAGGATTGTCACCAGTCCCGAGCCGGCGCGGTCAGCACCCCTGCAAATCAGTCGAACTGGCAGGACGCGACCGTCCTCGCGAACAAGGTCAATGTCGAGGCGGGCGGTCGCACCATCCGATCGGCCGATCGCTTCAACCAGCGCGGAACTATCGGGTGGCATCAAATCGGCGATCGATAGCCCATTGCGCAAGGCATCTGGCTTCAAGCCAAGCCAGTCCGTGAGGGTTGCGTTGATGTGAGCGATGCGGCCGTCACTCTGCATGGCGAAAATGCCAACTGGCATCGTTTCATAGAAGCGCAGTGACTGTTCGACAGTTCGCACGGCTTCAGCTTCGCGATTGCGATCAGCGGATACGTCCTGAACATGCCAAAGCGCCATCGCAGCGCCATCTTCGGCGGCGGCTCCCGGCGTACAAGGTCGCACGCCAACGCGAAACCAGCGCGGCTTGGCAGCAGGCGCCATGACCGGGCGCATGCGAATGTCTTCAATGCGCGTTTCGCCGCGCTCGGCAGCCCGAGTCAGCCGAAACACGGCTTCGGCGGCATGCGGGTCGGCCGCTAACGCATCTTCGATCGTACCGGCGCCAAGCCCAAACAGCCGATGCGCCACGCCATTGGTGAAGGCGACGGTCCCGTCGGCGGACACGATCTGCACGGCAACCTCGCCACTGTCGGCGGCGGCACGTGCCAATTCTGTTTCGGCGGCATTTTCATTGATGCGCACAAATCCGGCCAACCAGCCGAAGACGCAAAAAAAGCCGACCGCCGCAAAGGCTCCAAGAACGACCAGAACGGCCGTATCTACCGCGCCGGAGTATACGAGCAGAACGCCGCCAGCCGCTAAGCAAGCCGCCAGCATGAGCAATGCCGTCAGACGCGCAACTGCAACCCCTGCCAGCGCGCTGCTGGCCGGGGCGAAGTCATGTCGCCGCGCCTCCAAGGTCCTCATGAACCCGGACACTATCTGATTCTGTGCCGGCAGCAGCTTTCTGGGATCGATAGATGGGGTGGGCAACAAACGCGAACGCATCAGCGAGACATCTTTCAAAAACTACGCTCTTGCAGAACCACACACTCAAACCACACCAGCGGGTGACGCCATTGCAGAGCGAGTCGCCTTGACCGATCTGAGTTTTCCACAGCGCAAGTGCTGAAGCGCCGCTTGTCCCCGAAAACCGGACATTGCAGGTCTTAGAAAGCAATCATTAGGGTTAAAACGAAGCTAAAAGGCTGCTATAGCGCCAATGAGACTCAGGGCATCATGGTCGCAGCGGATCGCAACCTTTGATGGAAATGACCTTGACAGCACCGCCTTGGAGCCGATCAGCGGGCTAGCGCACTGCCGGCACCCTCAGAGTAACATACAGGACATGACATCATGCTTTTCTGGACGATCACACTGATCCTGGCCGCCATCGCGGTTGTTGCTGGCGTGTTCCTTGTCCAATATCAACGCACGGGCAGCGCGCGCTTCGGCGGGTCGTTCTTTGGGCCGAAACCCGAAAAGCGCTTGGCGGTGATGGAACAAGCATCCGTTGACAATCGCCGGCGTCTTATCCTGGTGCGACGCGACAATGTCGAACATCTGATTATGACGGGGGGCCCCGTCGACGTGGTAATCGAAACTGGCATCGGGGCTGGACGGCCACGCGCCAGCGTCAGCGATATCACGGATGCCGCGCCCGTTTTCACGCGCCAACCCCGGTCATTCGGCCAAGCCGTCAACGAATAGCAGGTGGCGAACGGGCGACCGCAGCCGAACCCTGGAAGGACCGCAGCCCCGGGCATCCGACTTGTGCCATAGTCTGGCGCTACCGAGGCTCAATGACACGATGACCATCCAGCCGGCAGGGCGACCGGGGAAGCGGCGATGCCGCGACGGCCAACGGCGCGTTCCGCTGGACTATCCGACTGCGTACACCTGGACGGGACCCTAATGCTTTCATACACGCGGACTTCACAATGGGTTTTGCAGCTCGCACTGATATTGGGCTTCGCGGCGGCGATCAGTGCCGGCCCAAGTGCCGCGCAACAGCCGCCAGCCACACCGCCGGTCGCGCCCCCCACCGCTGAAGCGCCGCAAACGCCTGCCGCACCACCCGCTGCCTCTCCCGGGCCGGCTGTGGCTGCCGTGCCAACCTTGCCATCCGAGGTCCTTGAGCCGATCACACGCCTCGCCAAAAGTATCGAGGGTGCGGAAAAGGCTATCCAGCATCTGAAAGAGCTTGAGGAAGAGCTGTCGCGGCTGCGCAATGATGTTGAGACGATCCTCAACGATTCGACTCACACCGCGGAAGGCCTGCGTCCGCAACTGTCTGAAATTCGAGGTCTAATAGAAAAACTTGGGCCAGCCCCCAGCAAGGATCAACCGGCCGAAGCGCAAGCGATTGCGGCCGAACGCCAACGCTTGAACGCGCTGGCAGCCGCCATCGATGGCGCCGTCAAATCGACTGAACTGACCTGGTTCCGCGCCCGGCAATTGATCGAAAAGATTACATCGATGCGGCATCAGATTTTCACGCGCAATCTGTTGGAGCGCCGGCAAAGCCCGATGCTGCCATCACTCTGGCGCGATGTTGGCGTGCGGCTACCGGCCGTTGGCGCCAGACTGTCCTACAATTGGACGGACTGGTGGAGCTGGGGCCACCGATACGCCAGCGAACTCGTTGTGCTGGTGCTGAGCGCCGTTGCACTGTTCGGCTTGCTGCATGTTGGCGCTTGGCGCCGGACGCGCCGGACCGAGATGGTGACAACAGGGCAGCCGTCGTTCTTCGAGCGTGCCAGCCGGATTGCCTGGGTTGCGCCATTGCGCATGCTCGGTGGGGCTGCAGCGGCAATCCTGATCTACGCCGTTCTCGACGCGTTCGACCTGCTCTACGGCTCCTGGGAAAAGCCTGCCTGGACAGCTTTGAAGTGCGCCCTGATCGTCATCGCGACGAACGCGATCGCCACGACAACCCTGGCACCGAAAGAGCCGATGTGGCGACTTGTGCCTCTCTCCAGCCACAGTGCGTTATGCACGACGCATTTCATTCAAGGCATTGTCGCGGTCTACGCCATCGACGCGACCTTGACGGAATTCGGCCGGTCGTTCTTCTTCCCGCTGACTTTGACGGTTGCGCAGGCCTTCATCGCCAACATGCTGATCGTCGGGCTGCTGGTCGTCATGCTGGCGACCCGTTTCCAATTCCAGCATGCCGCAGATACGGCAACACCACAGTCCGTCGGATCATTGTCCCGCTTGGCGCCCTACTGGCTCAAGGTGCCGCTGCTGGCGGTAATGATTGTGATCTTGGTCGCGTCAGCCCTCGGCTATGTCGCACTCGGCCGCTTCGTTGCCCAGCAGTTGGTCTTGACCGGGCTCATTTTTGCAATCGCGAGCCTGCTCTATCTCGCCATCCGGGCCGTCACCCGCGAGCGGGCGAGCGGGCTGCACACGGTTGGCGATTTCCTCGGCGGAACCTTTGGCTTGGACGCCCCACGCCAGCGCCAAATATCGCGGCTGATCGAGGTGACACTCACGTTCGGACTGGCGCTGCTAGCGGTTCCGGCCGTGCTGTTGCAGTGGGGGTTCTCCGGCGCCGACATCCGCGACTGGGGCAAGGCGGCGTTGTTTGGTTTCGAGATCGGACAATTCCGCATTTCGCTGGCACGCATTCTGTTGGGTATTGGACTGTTCACGCTGTTGCTGCTGGCGACGCGGCTGATCCAAAAATGGCTGCGCGACAGCGTCTTATCGCAATCGCGGATCGACGGCGGCATTGCCAACTCGGTTGATACGGCAATCGGCTATCTCGGCGTTGCGCTGGCGGCATTGATTTCAGTTTCGTACGCAGGCTTCGATATCACCAGCTTGGCCATTGTCGCCGGCGCACTCTCGGTCGGCATCGGTTTCGGCTTGCAGTCGATCGTCAACAACTTCGTCTCCGGCTTGATCCTGCTGATCGAGCGGCCGATCAAGGTTGGTGATTGGATCGTTGTCGGCGACCAGCAGGGCAATGTCCGACGGATTTCCGTTCGATCAACCGAGATCGAAACGTTCGACCGGGCCAGCCTGATCCTGCCGAACTCAGAGTTGATCACCGGTCGCGTCTTCAACTGGACGCACCGCAACCTGCTTGGCCGTGTTTCACTGAAAATCGCGGTCGATCCCAATGCTGACCCTGAAGCCGTGCTGAAAGTTCTCAAGCACTGCGCCGAAGAACACCCCTCCGTCCTCAAATCACCCCCGCCGAATGTCAGCTTCGACAACTTCAGCGGCAATTCGCTCGACTATACGGTGCGGGTCACCGTTGCCGATGTAAACTCCGGAGGCACCGTCACGACAGATTTGCGGATGGCGATCCTGCGCGCACTGCGAACCGCCGGGCTGATGGTTCCCAATCCGCAATACGAGGTCGTCTTGCGCGATGCGGACCCCCTGAAACGGCAGGTGACACAGATCCTCGATCATCGCAAAGGCAAATCGACACCGGCCGATGGCACGGCTCAACCCGGGCACAAACGATCGACGACGGCGGCGTCGTAAGCGTCAGCGCGACGGTTCGGCTTGTTCTGAATCCGTAGCCCAGTCGGTAAATGCGCTCGCCGGATATCCGGTGACATTGAACGGCCGCATGGCAACGCTGATGGCTGGATGGCTAGCTGGTGTTGGCCGGCGACTGCGCGTTGTCGAGACCGGTGCTGCCGTCACAACCGACAGCGACGCCGCCGGGCTTTCGACCGCGCGGCGCATCGACTGCGAGCGGACTTCATCGGCCATCGACATCACGACGACCATGCCGATGACACCTAACACCATCCGGCGCTCGGCGCGACAGACGCGGCACCATTGGCCACGTTTACGGCCACAACACACAGTCACAGGCAGCGCTCCTTGTTCGCGCCGCACCATGCGGCTTCAGCATCACCATGCCGGCCAACTGGTTAGCGCGAGATTAAGCGTTGTCCGGTTTTTCTGCTGTGGCCGGCTATTCGTCGCGATACACGCGTTCGCGGCGTTCATGACGTTCCTGGGCTTCCAGGGACAAAGTGGCGATCGGCCGGGCGTCAAGGCGCTTGATGCTGATCGGCTCGCCTGTCTCTTCGCAGAAGCCGTAGCTACCGTCCTCGATACGGCTGAGCGCCGCATCGATCTTGGCAACCAGCTTGCGCTGACGATCGCGGGCGCGCAGCTCAAGCGCACGATCAGTCTCGGAGGTCGCTCGATCCGCCAGATCGGCGTGCTGGGCCGTGTCTTCGTGCAGGACGTGCAGCGTCTCGCGGTTCTGCTGAATGATATCCTCTTTCCATTGCAGCAATTTCTTACGGAAATACACGCGGTGGTGATCACCCATAAACGGCTCTGACTCGGAAGGCCGATAGCCGTCCGGCAACACGATTTGTGTCAGATTTTTTTTGCCAGAGCTTTTCATCGTCATCTTTTTGACTGGCGCCGAAGCCCCGTTCACCGATACCACTGGTTTGACGGCGTGCGCAGCCTTGCCGGACGCAAACGGCTTTTTGAGGTCTGGCTTTACAATGGCAGGCTTCGCGACCATTTTTTGCGGAGCGGGCTTCACCGCTGCTTTGGGCTTAGCAACAGCACGGTCAATGGCTTTCCTGACCACCGGCTTTTTGGCGGCTGGCTGCTTCGAAACCGGCGGCTTTGCCACTTTCATCGCCGATTTAGCGGCAACGATCGGCGAACGTTTGGTCGACGCCTTGCCCTTGATCTTCAGCGGCTTACTGCGGTTCAATTTACCCATGTCCGCCTCCCAGCGGGATGCCATCACAGTCTTACGTCGCCCACGATCCGACGTGCCTGACCGGACTAGCAATTTGCGTGCCCGTATTGGGGGGCACGGCTACCCAAGTCAAGCGCGCTGCACGGTTTTGCGGCAGTTCGTTTTGAGTTGTGCTGACATCACCGCGGGATCAACCTGATGGCTCCCACGCCAACTCGCCAACACGTCACGAAACTGCCGGTTGCTGTGGCGGCTGGCATCATCAGTTTCCCCACTAGCGTGCTTATATTATTTTATGCACGTTATACGTGTATTTAGACTTTCATGTGATTCTTGGTGAAGTCGAGTGGCACTCCCCGCCACGCGGCCCTGGTATCGGCGACAATGAATTGCCGCCGGAACTGGCGAACCCTGCTAACCGCGCACCGCACCCCGGCTCACCGGCTCCGTGATCCGGACATCCATAGGAGACACCGCCATCACACTGTCCTGCTGAAGTCACTCCCAAGTCCGGATGAGGTTTCGCTTTCCTGCTGCAACGTCTTCAATTCGGCCAGAGCTCCCCCTTGGCCCATTCGACGGCAACCGGCACCTTGTCCGCGGGCAGCCAGCAATGGCTGCAACGGCGCTATCCCGACACGCTCCCCGGGGTAGCGCCGCTTTTCGTTGGATCGGTTTGCGGTTCGCGATCCAATGTGCCAATCGTCGCCACAAGCCCGCCGCAACCGCAAGAGCGCATGATGAAATTCCAAGGCACAAAAGACTACATCGCCACCAACGATCTCAAGATTGCTGTGAACGCGGCCATCACGTTGCAGCGGCCGCTGCTGATCAAGGGCGAGCCTGGCACCGGCAAGACGGTGCTGGCCATTGAAGTCGCCAAGGCGCTGAAGGCTCCTTTGCTGGAATGGCACGTCAAATCGACAACCAAGGCGGCGCAGGGGCTTTACGAATATGACGCCGTATCCCGGCTGCGTGACAGCCAACTCGGCGACGCGCGCGTCAATGACATCACCAACTACATTCGCAAGGGCCGGCTTTGGGAAGCATTCATCGCGCCCGAGCGGCCAGTGCTGCTGATCGACGAGATCGACAAAGCCGACATCGAGTTTCCGAATGATTTGCTGCAGGAACTCGATCGGATGGAATTTCACGTCTATGAAACCGGCGAGACGGTCAAAGCGCGCCAACGGCCGATCATGATCATCACGTCAAACAACGAGAAAGAACTGCCCGACGCGTTCCTGCGGCGCTGCTTTTTCCACTACATCAAGTTTCCCGACGCCGAGACGATGCGATCGATTGTCGACGTACATTTCCCGGGGATCAAGGGTCGACTGGTATCCGAGGCGCTACGCGTTTTCTACGATGTCCGCGACGTGCCAGGCCTCAAGAAGAAACCATCCACGTCGGAATTACTCGATTGGATCAAGCTGCTGCTGAACGAGGATATCGGGCCGGAGACGCTGCGCGAGCAAGATCCCCGCAAGTTGATCCCGCCCTTGCATGGCGCCCTGTTGAAGAACGAGCAGGATGTTCACTTGTTCGAGCGTCTGGCGTTCATGGCACGGCGCAAGGACGGCTGACCCGTGTGCATTACGACCGTGGCTTGGCGAGTTCCGCGTCGATGTCCATGGTCTTACACTTCTTCTCAGCCAGCAGCTCGTTGTAGGCAACCAAGCGGCTGCGTTCGCGCGACACTTCGCCCGCAATATCGGAGCCGGCAGTCGATCGCTTCAATGGCGTGGCGCCAGCCGTTTGCAGTGTCTTGGCGATGACGGATGGTTCACGGCGATCGCCCGACGCGCGGATCCGGTCGATCATCACCTGCATCGAGCCGAGCAGCTTGCGGCATTCGTATTTGCGTTCTTCGTCGCTTGGCACATAACGGCCGTCGCTGCCAACGGCGCCGCTGACCGACGGCTTGAGCAATGCGCCGGCTAACGGATTTTTCTTGGCGCCTTCGAGTGGCGGCGGCGTATAGCCTGGAACGGCCGCAGCACACGCGGCCAACAACCCACTCGCAAGAGTTCGCACATATCAAGGGCGCAAATCGGGTCGGCTGTCGCAGCATCATGTGTCCGCCGGAATCAAATCGAGGCCGTCCTTGTAGCGCCCAGAACGTGGCGTGAGGAGGGCATCGATCGTGATCATGGCGCATCGCATAAAATGCGGTATCATCGTGCCTATTGACCGTGACAGCTGGAGACTCTGACCGTGCCGCAAATAATCACAATGTCCTCGAAAGCCATGGTCGAAGCTGCCCGCCGCGAGATCGAGGAAATCACCGCCGCCGATGCCCTGAAACTCGCGGGCAACCCAGACGTGACGTTTGTCGATATCCGCGATCCCCGGGAATTGGAGCGCGAAGGCCGCGTGCCCAGCGCCTTCCACTGCACGCGCGGCATGCTCGAATTCTGGATCGACCCCGCCAGCCCCTATTTCAAGCCGCGCTTCGGCGAGGACAAGAAATTCGTCTTTTTCTGCGCCGGCGGCATGCGTTCCGTCCTCGCGGCCAAGGTCGCGCAGGACATGGGGTTGAAGCCCGTCGCCCACATCATCGGCGGCTTCAAGGCCTGGAAGGAAGCCGGCGGCACCATCGACACCGACCCCGCCAAAGCGCGCACTTCCGGCTAATCCGGCTTAAATGGCACTTTGTTGCGTTGCATTTACCATGCACACAAGTGCTTTGCGCAATGCATTGTGGCGGCCCAAAACGCGCCTATGCTGCGCATGCATCCCTTCGCTCGGCTCTGACTGCAAATGAGCCGGCAGCATCTGCCCTTTGCACTTTGTGAACTCTGCCTGGGTAATTTGATCGCGAAGGCGTGCTGGTCGCCGCTGGCTTAAAGAAAGCCGACGGCCGGCTCCTGTTTATGTGCGTTGCGTAGGACTTGCGTCTTGATATCGCCATTTGACGCGAAAAAGTGTGCTCCGGTTCTGGTTCTGTTGGCCGTCCTCGCCACCGCCGGCTGCAAGCAGGAAGGCAACCTCACCCGCGTGCCAGGCATTGCAACGGTCGAGCGCGAACAGCGGCCCGCCGAAACGACACTCTTTTTGGCCGTGCCCGTCGATATAGCAGCCGTGAAAACGGTGGCCGAAGCCGCCATTGGTGAGCGCATCGCCAAATGGCGAACGTTCATGGACGATATTGCCTGCGATAAGCGCAAGGGCCCATGGACCGAATGCAATGGCGCCGTGGTCTCGACCGAAATCGTGCGCGCCGGCGCAATCGACGTCACCGTAGACGGCGGCCGCTTGCAACTGGTTGTTCCGCTCAAATACGACATCGCCGCCAAGGGCCACGGCTGGGCCAGCTATCTGACGGACGAGAAGTCCGGCCGGACCAGCGTCCGTATTCCGATTGATGCAGCGCTCGGGCCTGGCTATCGCCTCGATGTTCGCGTTGCCGGCGAGCCGGTATGGAGCGACAAAGCCGTCACGATCCTCAAGGGCAAGATCATCCTCGGGCAATCCGGCGACGCCAAGCTGAAAGCCGATCTCAAGGCCGCAGCCGAGCCGATGCGCAAGGCGCTGGCCGACCAAGGCTTGGCAGCACCCGCCGAACGCGCATGGCGGGCACTGCATGCGCCGCTGGCGTTGATGCGATCCCCGGATCTGTGGCTCAAAGGCGAGCCTGTCCGCCTGCTCGGCGGTGGCTTCGCTCGCGAAGGCAGCGACATCGTCTATCGCATTGGTGTCGGCACTCGTGTCGGCGTGTACCAGGGCGAGCGCCCGAAGGCGGCGACATATCGAGCACTCCCCGAACCCACCCGCCAAGCCGATGCGCAATCGCGTACCCGCCTCCTGTTCCCCGTCGATCTCAGCTCATCCGCCTTGCTGAGCGCACTTCAATCCGCCTTCCCGGCCAACGAGACCATCGTGTCCAAAGCCGACAACAAAGCCGAAGCCGTCAAGGTAACAGCGCGCAGTATTGCGCTCCACCCGGCAAAGGACCAGATCGCGATCGAAATGAAACTCGACGTGATCGAGCCTCGTCGCATGAACGGCATGGTCGGCACGGCCTACTTCATGGCGCGCCCAGTGATGAATACCGAAACCGGCCTATTGCAGCTCGAAAATATTACGTTTCCACCAGCCCCCAAAGACGCCAAGAACGCCGCCAAATCGGATTTCGTCCGCATCGGCGAAGAGCCTTTCGCCGGTCGCATCGCCGTTGCTGGCCAGTTGGCGATCGGCGATCAGATCAAGAGCCTGTTGCCGCGCATCAACGCGACGGTCGAACAACGCTTGGATGAGACGTTGGAATTGCGTGGCGCATTTGAGTCCCTCGACGTCATCGCCATCGACCCCAAACGCGACGCTTTCCGAGTCACGCTTGAATTGGCCGGCAGCCTGACCTTGAAAGTCATCGGCCCAGCCGCCGCCACGCGCGGCGAAATGCAACGCACCGAAGCGGTCGGCATCGCGCCCATCATCACGGGAACCGCGCGGTAGGTCTCTTTGCTTGGCGCGTCGGCTACTCTCCTGCGGGCGATCCCGGCTCGACGGCCGGGAGGCCGCCACGCGCGCTCTTGCTGGCGTGTCAGATGCCCACCCGCATCCGCGCCGGCACGTTCACTTCAGCTTGCTCGACTACGCCGGGCCGGCTTATGTTGCGCCTCTTGCGTGAGGGGTCCATGCCGCAAATCAAATCCACCATTTCGCCGTCATCCGAAAGCTTCAAGACCAACGCAGCGGCGATGGCAGCCCTCGTGGGCGACTTGCAGAGCAAGCGCACCGAGACCGCGCGCGGTGGGCCGGAAAAATCGCGCGACCGCCATGTCGCCCGCGGCAAGTTACTGCCGCGTGACCGCGTCTTGACCCTGCTCGACCCGGGCTCGCCCTTCCTTGAGGTCGGCGCCTTAGCCGCCTACGATATGTACTCCAAGGACATCCACGGCGCCGGTATCATCACCGGCATCGGCCGCGTATCGGGACGCGAGTGCATGATCGTTTGCAACGATGCGACGATCAAGGGCGGCACCTATTACCCGATGACCGTGAAGAAGCATTTGCGCGCGCAAGAGATCGCCTGGGCCAACCGGCTGCCGTGCATCTACCTCGTCGATTCCGGCGGCGCCAACCTGCCGCACAATGCCGACGTCTTCCCGGACCGGGAGCATTTCGGCCGCATCTTCCGCAACCAGGCGCGCATGAGCGCAGAAGGGATCGCGCAAATTGCGGCGGTGATGGGCTCCTGTACCGCTGGTGGCGCCTACGTGCCGGCGATGGCCGACGAGAGCATCATCGTTCGCAAGCAAGGCACGATCTTCCTCGGAGGCCCACCGCTGGTGAAGGCCGCAACCGGCGAGACCGTGTCGGCAGAAGACCTCGGCGGCGGCGACGTTCACACACGGCTTTCCGGCGTCGCCGATCATCTCGCCGTCAACGATCATCATGCACTTGATATCGCACGCTCTATCGTCGCCAACCTTGGTGCGCCGCAGCGCACCTCGATCGCACTGCGGCCATCGCGACCGCCCGCCTACGACGCCGCCGAAATCGACGGCTGTGTGCCCGCGTCCCTGTCGACGCAATACGACGCGCGCGAGGTGATTGCCCGCGTCGTCGACGCGTCCGAATTCGACGAGTTCAAGAGCAATTTTGCGACCACTTTGATCACCGGCTTCGCGCACATCGAAGGCATTCCCGTCGCGATTCTCGCCAACAACGGTATTCTCTATTCCGAAACCGCTCAGAAAGCCGCGCACTTCATCGAACTCGCTTGCCAGCGGCGCATCCCGCTGCTGTTCCTGCAGAATATCACCGGCTTCATGGTCGGGCGCGACGCGGAGGCTGGCGGCATCGCCCGGCACGGCGCCAAAATGGTGATGGCGGTCTCGTCAGCCAACGTGCCGAAGATCACCGTGCTCATCGGTGGCAGCTATGGCGCGGGCAACTACGCCATGTGCGGCCGAGCCTACGATCCGCGATTTCTGTTTACCTGGCCGAATTCGCGCATCTCACTGATGGGCGCACAGCAGGCAGCCTCCGTGTTGGCGACCGTGCGGCGCGATAACATCGAGGCCGAGGGCAAACCGTGGAGCGCTGCCGACGAAGCCCAGTTCAAGCAACCGACCATCGATCAGTTCGAGCAGGAGGGCCGCCCCTATTTCGGCACTGCGCGGCTGTGGGACGACGGCATCATCGCGCCGTCCGAAACGCGCCGCGTACTCGGCCTCGCCTTCGCCGCGTGCCTGAATGCGCCGATCGCCGAGACGAAGTTCGGCGTGTTTCGGATGTGACGGCCGAAAGCGGCTACGCCGATCATTGTGGGGCGCGCTGGTGTTCGAGGCGATAAACGCCGGTATGCGCTGTCGGTGGGTTCAATCCGAGTGTGTTGATCAAGCTCGCCAAGGCATGGGCCACCGCCGCCGCATCGCAGCCTTCGACAAGGATTGCAGCAACCGGCGCCGTCAGAATGTCGGATCGATGCCGGCTCTCAACCGTCTTGACACCACTGGCTGTCGTGTCGGTGCTGCAAAAGCAGACCCCGGATATGCGCGGCAGGCGCGCGACCGTGAGCAACGCATCGCGACGATCACGGGCAATCTCAGCGGCCTTGTCGCCGCCGCTGTCGCCATCGAAGCGGATGGTCCCCATGAAGCCGCCCGTACCGCAGCCAGTGCCGGCGACGACGTGGGTAAGGGCTCGCAAGGTATTGCGAAAGTGTAATGTGGCGCGCTTGGTCCACGGCGTTGGCGCGTTGAGGCGCGCAAGATAAGGCTCGCTGACGGCAACGGAACTGTTCGTTGTCTCATACAGCGTCAGGAATTCGGGTTTGGTCTCAGGCGTCACGGCAATGTAGCGACTGCCCCGCTGAAAACCTGGAATGGCGAGACGCTCGGGCATGTGTTCGTTGAGATGCCATGCGTAGAAATCGTCCCGCCCCTCCGGCGTGACATCGTTCCAGATGATGATGGCACCTGCACCAGTCGGTGTCATGCAAGGATCTCCTTTTCAATAGGTGGCACGTCCGCCGGATAGATCGAACGTCGCGCCCGTCGAGAATGTGCACGCGTCGGATGCGAGAAACGCGACCATGACAGCGATCTCTTCGACCTCGACGAAACGCCCCATCGGAATCCGGGCGAGGATTTCGGCGCGGCGTTCCGCGGATAGTTCCTTGGCCATGTCGGTTTCCGCAGCAGCGGGCGTCACACAATTGACCATGATGCCGTCAGCCGCCAGTTCCTTGCCGAGGATCTTGGTCAGTGCGATCACCCCGGCTTTGGAAATGCCGTAGGCGCCCGACAGCGCCATGCCCTCCTTGCCCTGGACCGACGAAACATTGACGATGCGCCCCCGCGGACGTCCCTTATGTGCGCGCATGCCAGGCACGATCGCGCGGCAGACGATGACCATGCCGGTCAGGTTCACATCCATGACGCGGCGGTAGTCGGCGAGTTCCAACTCCCAAAGCGGCGCAACGGGACCGAGAATGCCCGCGTTGTTGATCAGGATATCAACGCGTCCGAAGGTGGTAATGGTCGCTTCTGCCGCTCGCGCGACGCGCTGAGCATCCGTGACATCGACGCCAAGCGCCAAATGCTGTTCGCCGAGCGCAAGCGCCGCTGACCGTGCCAATGCTCGGTCGACGTCCCAGATTGCGATGCGGGCACCCTCGGAGGCAAGACGCGTCGCCACCCCTAAGCCGATGCCACGCGCACCACCCGTGACGATGGCAGTCCGGCCAGCAAAGCGCTGGCCGGTTTGGCGTGTTGCAGCGCTCATTTCGGCAGATGCGCGTTGGTGAAGAAGGCATCGGCCTTCAGATCGGTCTTGAGTTCCTGATAGTCCTTCATCAGGTTCACGGTCATGTCCCAGTCGCCCGGGTGCATCTGGCCAATAGGCAATGCTGGCGCCGCGCGCGAGCGCACCAGCTTCAGACCTGCATTGAGTTGCTTCAACGCCATGTCCTTGTCCATATCGGGCTTCACCTTGAGCCCGGCGGCGATGGCTGCGGCTGGGTCCTTCTCCGCCTCTGCGAACGCCTTCTGCGTCGCGCGGATGAAGCCTTCGACCAGCTTCGGCTTGTCCTTCAGCGTGTCGTTATGAACATGGATTGCCAGGCCCATCGTATTGACGCCGAAGTCCGCGTAATTGAGCACCGTCGTCTTCAACCCGCGTTGCTCCAAAATAAAGACCTGGTTCTCCGAACCGCCGAGCATCGCGTCGGCTTTCTTCTCAAGCGTTGCAACTAACTTCGTCGCGCCGTCAACACGCAGGAAATTGACCTTGGCCTCGTCGAGTTTGTTGGCCTTGATCAGTGCCGGCATGATCGTCAGGCCCGCTTCGCCGGCAGTTGCAGCGATCGTTTTGCCTTCGAGGTCCTTGATCGTTTTGATATTGGCATCTTCACGCGCGATGACAGCGAATGGCGTTGTGTTCATGATGCCCATCACCGCCTTGATCGGCGCACCCTTGGTGATGCCGTTGATGATGCTCGCACCATCCGAAAGGCCGAATGTGTCGCCCTTGGCGCCGATCACTTGGACGGCAGCGCCGGACCCCTTGCCTTCACCGACGTCAAGGTCGATGCCTTCGGCCTTATAGTAACCCCGCTCGACACCGAGGTGAAACGGCGTATGGAAACCGTAGATCAGCCAATTGAGGCGCAACGTCGCTTTTTCCTGTGCGACGGCCGGCAGTGCCATCGCCGACAGCATTACCGCAAAAAATAGGATCGTCCGTTTCATATCGTCCTCCCGGGTTATCGTTGTCAGATGGGTTGGCCAGCGTCGGCGACGCTGCGTTGCGATACGTGCCAGGGTATGACCCAGCGCTCGATCATTTCGACCACAGCATAAAGCGCGAAGCCGAGCGCTGTCAGCACGAAGATTGCGCCGAACGCCATGGTCGTGTTGAGATTACCGTTGGCTTCCAGCAGCATATTGCCGAGGCCGCGGTCTGACGCCACAAACTCGGCGACGACGGCGGCCGTCGCCGACAATGCGGCCGCGACCTTGATGCCCGTGAACAGCGTCGGCAGCGCATGCGGCAGCTCGACCTTGGCAAACGTGCGCCAGCGGCTCGCACCTGTGGTGCGTGCAAGATCGAGTATATCAGGATCGACGGACCGGAACGCGGTGATGGCGGAGACCACCACCGGGAAAAACGACAACAGAAACACCAGCAGCACCTTAGGGAATAAGCCAAAGCCGAACCAGATGATGAACAGCGGCGCGACGGCGATTTTGGGCACGATCTGAAAGAACACGAGCAGCGGATACAGCGTCTGTTCCATCCGGCGCGAGAAGGCGACAGCCAGCGCCAAGCCGACACCGATCACGACGGCAGCCACGAAACCGAGCAGCATCGGCCGCAGCGTATAGTCGGCCGCAACCCAATAGCGCCCTTGCCGGTTCCAGATCTCGGCGAAAATATCCGACGGGGGCGGTAGGATGTACGACTTGATGCCGAACATCCGCACGACCAGCTCCCAGAACAGCAGGAAACCCGCGACGGCTGCCGCCGTGCGCAGCGCCGGAGCCAATCGCCGTGCCTTGCTGGCCTTCATGCCGTCTGCCCCTTCCCCGAACGCCGCGCCTGACGTCAACGCCCGACCTCGATGCCCGATCCGGGCCCGCTCCGGGCCCGCTCCGGCCCGCTCCGGATTGACAAATAGAACCCGCCGGATTAGCTGCTTAAAGCGCTAATGGAACAGTGTCCCATCAACATGCGGGTCGTCAAGTCACAACTTTCACATAGCCTTGCAGCGCTCGCGCATCTGGCCGAGGCCGGCCGTGGCGCACGCCTGACCGACATTGCCGATCATCTCGATGTGCCCAAGAGCAGCATGCAGCGACTGCTCCAACAGCTGTCGGACGAGGGTTGGGTCGAACAGAATTCGGACACCGGGCACTACCGCCTGACCTTTCGCATGGCGGTGCTGGGGCAGCGCTATCTGCAGGCGGTGGGCATTGCCGATGCGACGCAGGCCATCCTGACGGAGTTGGCTCGCCGGACGCGTGAACTCGCGCGGTTGACCATCATCGACCATGACAGGCTGGTCTGGATCGGGTCGGCGCAAGGCGCGCCGCCAGGCCTAATGTATCAACCGGCCATGGGCGGTCGCATCGTCAGCTATGCGACGGCCAACGGCAAGGCTTGGTTGGCGACACTGAGCCATGCCGACGTTATAAGGATCGTCACGCGGGACGGTCTCGGCGGCAAGGCGGCGCCACGCGACGTCGGCCCCAAGGCGCATCGCTCGGGCGTCGCGCTGAAGCGCGATCTAACGATCGTGCGGGCACGAGGGTACGCGCTTGCCGACGAGGAAGCCGAAGCAGGCGTTGCCGCCCTGGCCATTGCTATTCTCGATCCCGCGACCGGCAAGGCTTTGGGAACGACGAGCATCGCCGGCCCTATCGTGCGCCTATCAAGCAACAGGCATGCCGAGCTGGTGCGCGAACTCAGGCTCGCGGCCGCAGAGTTGGCGCGGATTTGGCCGGTCAAAACAGCGTTCGCGGCGCCGTTGGCCGTCTGAGCGCAAATCGAACGCCGCGAAAAGAAGACGACGGATGAGAATTGGGAAAGCGCAACCAGCGAATGACGACATCGCCGACGATCTCTCTGCGGAACCTCAGCAAAGTGTATCCTGGCCGGACCGGCGAGGTTGTGGCCCTGCAAGCGTTCGACCTGACGATCGCTGCCGGCGAATTCGTCGCCATCGTCGGTCCCTCCGGCTGCGGCAAGTCGACATTGTTAAGGCTGGTGGCAGGCCTCGTTCCAGCATCGAACGGAGAGATCAGTGTTTTTGGCAAGGTCGTAAACGGCCCGCTGCACGACGTCGGCATCGTCTTCCAACAGCCCGTGCTGCTGGATTGGCGCGATGTTCTTGGCAACGTCCTGTTCCAGATCGATATGCGCGGGCTCAACGTCGCCGCTCATAAGCCGCGCGCGCTCGAACTCCTGCGCCAAGTCGGCCTGGCCGACTTTGCCGACAAACGTCCCTACGAACTATCGGGCGGCATGAAGCAACGTGCAGCGATTGCACGCGCCCTCGTGCATGAACCGCCGGTGTTGATGATGGATGAGCCCTTTGGTGCGCTTGACGCCTTGACTCGCGAGCAAATGCGGCTCGACCTTGAACGGCTATGGATCGCAACCCGCAAGACTGTGATCTTCATCACGCACTCGATCGATGAGGCAGTCCTGCTCGCCGACCGGGTGGTGGTGATGTCACCGCGACCGGGCCGCATCGAGCGCGTGATCACCGTGGATATCCCGCGACCGCGCGGTTTCGATGGCCGCAAGCATCCGCGGTTTCACAGCATCAATGATGAGATCACCGAAATATTCCTCTCCCGCGGCGTCTTACAGCGCTAGCCCGTTGCTGCCGCTCATGCCGACCAAACTTCGCGATGGCCGCGTCGCGCTGGACGCGGGCCTTGGGCCATGACGAATTGAAAGTTCATAGGTTGAATATTTCGCTCGACGTTATTCAAACCCACAAAATAGTCTCCAGGAACCGGCGGCAGCAATCGCGTCAATTTGCCCCCCGGCAGCAATGGATCCAGACGCGGTCGCCTGCGCGATTGAGCGCCCAGCCTTCCTGACCGCTGCCAGGAACACGAACCCGCCACCAACCATCGGCGCGACGTTCAAGCACCTCCAGCATTGTGCCATTGGTCAGCCGGCCCACCTGCGATCCCCGCAACGATCCGGGCTCCGTGCGGAGCGCCAGCCAGGCGTCCGGCGGCCTCGTGTCATCGACGAAATGATAGGATTTTTGAGCCGGTGCAAGGGGCATCGTCTTGGGGATCGCGGCCGCGCTTTGCGCAGGTGGTGGCGCAACGGCCGCCGGTGGTGGCATCCCCCCTGCTGGCTGCGACGGATTGCGCAGATTGCGCGGCGCGGCGTTGTTACGCCCATCCGTCCAGCCGATGGTGATGATCTGCAGCCGGTCGCCGAGTGCTGGGTGGGATTCACTCGCCTGCGGCGAACCAATCCCGCGCATCGCCGCCTGCGCCTCATCCAGCGTCGCACCGAGCTTGCCGAGCACGAAACCCGAAAAATAATCGGCCTCCAACTCGAACTCGTGGTTACGGCCGGGAATCTCGACATGAAACGCCAGATGATGCCCGACCTCATGCGCGAGGATGCTCATCAGCGACCAGTAGTTGCCGGACCGGGCCTTGATCTGCTGCATGAACGTCGCGTTGTAAAAGATAAAGCGCTCCTGCGATTCCTTGTCATAGCGCGCTTCGGCATTGGCGACGTCGCTGGCCCGCAGTTGAATGCGGTCCGTGATCCAGGCGAGGCCAACAGTACCCAGAATCTGCGTGAAGATCTCCTTGGCTTCCGTGTCCGACTGGAAGCTGCGACCGATGCCACGCGACACGCCGTGAAAGCCGCGCACCTGCTTGTCGAAGTTGTGCTCGCGCATGATCTGCGCCGCCGCCGGCGTCGCCGCACCAGCCAACCACGCTATCGTCGCCAGAACCAGACATCGCTTTGCTTTGACCATCGCCGCGCTCCCTTCACCAACGCAGTGTACGCTCTTGAG
Source organism: uncultured Alphaproteobacteria bacterium (assembly GCA_963714325.1). Taxonomy (GTDB): domain Bacteria; phylum Pseudomonadota; class Alphaproteobacteria; order Rhizobiales; family Hyphomicrobiaceae; genus CAVQOB01. The sequence goes on from CAVQOB010000026.1 coordinate 53,125, forward strand.
TTGGACACGTCGACATCCCAGGCCCCAATCCCAGGCCCCAGTCTTCAGGGCTCTTGTCCCTTGGCCAAGGGCATGCCGCGCGGGACTGGCCGACCTTGAGTCCTCCGCCATGAATGGGGCGGCAGCAAAACCATTAAGTGCACATTAATCAAAATCTGCAGAATGGGTATACAGATCGCTCAGTGCCACCAAGCGCATTCGCTTGGCCGCGCTGCCTCGAGAGGGAAACACATTCACGATGTTGCCCGCACAACAGGCAGTCGCCGCGCCACGCGACGTCCATGGGACGCACTATGTTGTCCTGCTGGCCTTAAGTTTTGCCGTGCTATCGCCTTGGGCCGTTGTTGCCGACGACGTTGTTTGGCAGTTATGGGTCGGCGCGCAGATCAACAACGGTTTCAAGTTCTATTCCGATATTCCAGAGCTTAATCCGCCGCTGTGGTTCTGGTTGGGTGCTATCGCCGTCAAAGTTGGGGAATGGCTACATTTTGCGCCAGTAACGGCGTATTTTCTGATCGTCAGCGCGATATGCCTTGTGGCGCTCGCCTTGTTCTGGCGCTTCACCAGCCATCTGGAACACCGCCAACGCTTAATCTGGTTGTTCAGCTGGACACTCGCGCTGTTCGGGCTCGGCTGGTTGAACTTCGGTCAACGGGAGCACATTTTTGTAGCGACCATGATTGGCTACATTGCGCTCATTGCCGGGCGATGCGGCGGACGGCAGGTTCCGGTTCCGCTGGCACTCGCCACAGGCTGCTTCGCGGCGCTCGGCATTTGTTTCAAGCACTATTTCCTGATTGTGCCGCTGCTGTTGGAGGCTTGGCTGTTGCTGTCGCTCGGGCGGGGTTGGCGGCCCTGGCGGCCTGAAGTCATCGCCTGCGCATTATCTGGCCTCGCTTATGTCGCCGCCGTGGCATGGATCACACCCGATTATCTCAGTCAAATCGTGCCGATGGCCATGTTGGCCTATGGGTCCTATGACCAGCCGCTATTGACCTGCGTGCGGTCGGTGATGCCCACGTTGGCTGCAATGCTGATCATCCATCGCCATTGCAGAATGGATGGCGACCTCAAAGGACCGTTGTTGATTGCGATAGCAGGCTTCGCGATCAGCGGGATCGTTCAGCAGAAGTTGCTGGTTTATCATATGTTGCCGGGCAACACAGCGATTGCGGCCACCATGCTGGCCAGTATCGGCATTCTTACATTCGATAGCAGAGCCCGCATCCGCAATGCCGCAGGAACGTTGCTGGTGCTCGGTTTGACTTTGACTGCAACACAAATCGAATACATCCGGACGTCCCTTGGCAACGCAGGGACCTATTGGAACGATCCTTCACTCCCCTTCCCGTTCGAGAAGGGCAAACCTGTCGCGCTGCTCGCCGCCTCGCGTTCTGACTTTACGAACTATACATTGCGCGGCGGTGCCAAACTTGGACACCGCTACATGACATTGTGGACGTTGCCGGCGATCGCAAATGCTGACGCTGCCACCCTATCAGCAGCCCTGAAAGCGCTTGGCGACAAGCTCCGCCAGGACGTGGTTGACGATCTGGTCTGCGATCCGCCTGCATCCATATTGATTGCGACACACACGAGCGATATGCGCGTTATTCAAAAGCCATTCGACTATGTGGCGTTTTTCTCGGCCGACGCGAGGTTTGCCGACTTGTTTGCCGGATACCGCTACGTCGACACTCGCCACGCCCTGCGGTTTTATGAACGCACCCGCGATATTTCCGCCGCTGAACACTGCCATCCTTTCCCCAACGTTTCACTTTTCGCCCGATGATCATTGGCTGGCGCAAGAGGACGCATGAGTAAAAGAGCGCAAGCTCCATTGCGCATCCCCATTGCGCCAAGCCCCGTTGCGCCAAGCCCCGTTGCGCCAAGCCCCGCTGCGCATCGCGTCCAAGGGCTGGCGCCGCGCGGGTTGCCAATTGCTCGGGCCAGAAAAACGACCGAGCCCGAACGGGCGATTGCCTGTCCGGGCCCAGTACGCCGTCGTCTTCGACGGTGCGATCGCAGGGCTTTAGCCTAAAGCTCGGGATGGCTTGAATGCATTGGCGTCCATCGTCCGGGGGCTTCAATGCGCTTCCAAGGCGCAACGCCCACACCGGTGTGGTCAATCAAATGCGCGGCCGTTGTCCCATGCCCCTCCTGATCGGCTGAGGATATTCGGCGCGATTATCGTCACCATCATGCGGATGACGCCGACGCAATCGTCCGGCTACACGTCCAGTGCTGTTTGAATTGCCGTCACATGACTGCGGGCAAACGACTGCGGGCAAACGGAGGCGACGTACTCAATGCTGGAGTCGACGCACCGTCAGGCGAGCAGCGCTCGCGTCAAGGACGGCTGGTGACTGTCCGGGGGAAACATTTTCCTAGACCTCCATCGCTTGAAACTATTCACAGTTGAAGCGTGCGCCGCAATTTGCGATCCGTCAAGCCCTGTTCGAAACACTATTCGACACTGGCCCTGTTCGAAACACATGTGAAGCGTGAATTACACTCAGCGTGTGTTCCACCGATTTTTCGAGCATCCCATTCCCGAACGCCGGTTCAATGAGGTCTGGGCACGGCAATTGCGATGGGCCAAGCTGCGGCGCGCGTCTTTTCCCATTCCTTTCGCGGGGGAAATTCTGACGGGCAGCTTGGTTCCGCTGTTGCTCACCGGAATTGCATCGGCCGCAGCAGGACTCCCGGTACTGCCGATGCTGATTCTCCAGTTTGGTTCATGGTACGCGAGTGAACAGCTGCTTGCGCGTATCGTTGGCTGGCCGAGCACCTTGATCTATAGCATCATTCGCGACGCGCTCATCCCGTTGCTCTGGGTACAGGCGTGGATCTCCAAGGATTTCGTCTGGCACGGGCAAACCATGCGGGCTGAGCGAGAGGTCGTGCTGCCGAATTCTCTCAGTTCCGGCTGAGCACGGCATACTGTGCATAGCCACGGTGCAACTCAGACATGAAAGGCGTCAAGCGCTCGCTGCGCGCCAAGCGATCAACCTCGACATCAAGGGACGTGCGCGGCGTAACATCAAACGCATCCAACCACGCGTGTAGACCGGCTCTGATCGGAGACGGCAATCTTGCCGCTGTTCCGAAGTCAACAATATGGATAGACCCACCCGGCGCCAGATGCGCGGTGGATCGCGCCATCGCCGCCGTCCAGTCGGGGATCATTGACAGGACATACGATGCAACGACCCGATCGAACGACCGCACGCCGAAAATCCCAGTTCCAGAAAACGCGGTCGCGTCGCCAACCGCGAGGGTGATGCGATTTTGCAAGCCCGCTTTGGCGACCTTGCGTGATGCTGTTTCGAGCATCACCTCCGAGACATCAAAGCCATAGAGCATTGCATCGGGATACTTGCGCGCAATTTCAATCAGGTTCCAACCAGTCCCGCAACCGATCTCAAGCACAGTACCGCCGGGCGGTGGCACCAAACCGTTGATCAGCGTTTGACGCCCCAGAAGATAGTGGCGGCGGGTCGCGTCATAGATGTGCCGCTGGAACCGGTACATCCGGTCCATCCGCTGCGCAGCGCTGTGGCCCATGATCACGCTGCCTTGATGTAAAGATGAAATCCGCCATAGATTGCCGACCGGTCGCGCTTGAACAGGTCGCGCGACTGAGTTTCCTGGTAGTCCCACTGGCGCAGCAAGGTCCTATCAAGCTTTGCCGGCAGGATCGAAGGCGCTCCGGCGGTGCGGAAGATCACACGTGCGCCTGGTCGGGCGGTGCGGGTGATTTCGTGCCAGAGCGCCCAGAGTTGGACGGGTGTCATCCAGTCCTGAGCGTCGAGCAGAACGTAGCGATCCAAACTCTTGTTCGGCTGCTCGGCCAGAAACGTCGTCATGGAGATCTGCCGCACGTCGAGTCGAGAAGCGTTGGCGCGGACCACATTGAAGTTCTCGCGCTGCAGGTAGGGCGGGAGCGGACCAGTCCCATCACGTTTATATCCCCGCGTGAGCGCCTGCCACGCGAAGTAATTCTCGTTGAGCTCGAAGTCACAGAGCAGTTTACGCAACCGTTCGCGGACGACCATTGCCATCCGCGGCGCACCGCTGGCGAGTTCAATGTATTGAGCTGGTGGAATGCCAAGGCCAAACAGTGCCATCGGATTGTCAAGCAATCGGCACACCAGTGGCTTGTCGAAAATGGGAGCGATTTCCCGGTCAAATCGCGCCTTCATCTCCTGCCGCGTTGCGACATTCGCGAGGTTTCGCGGGTCGACGCCATGCCGGCGTGCCACGAAATGAGCGACGCCGATGAAACGGCCAAGCAGCCCGGTGCGATAGACGTTGCGCCCGAACGCAGCAATGCGACGGCGACCGAGCCGATCTCGCCGATTCCAGTAGGCCTTCGTGTTGACGTCGAGCTCCGGGCTCAATCTACTATCGAACAAGCCGACGTTGCGCGAGTTGTCCGCGCGACCAATAAATTGATAAAAGGTCTGATGGTCAGGGAGCGACGTCAAAGCGGCCAGCTTCAACCGATTGAGCGCCACATGAGCCGCATTCAAGTCGACGCCGTAGACCGCTTCCGGTTTGGCTGTCAGGTAGCTCAGCAGATTGCACCCACCCGATGCAATCGCGACCAGTCGACTGTCCGGCTGAATATTCAGCGCTTCCATATCGACGACCGGGTCTTCCCAAATTTGGGCATAGACGAGATCGCGGAACGCATAGGTGAAGGCACGCTCCAACAGCCCATCAAGACTGAACGCGCGGTTGCGGTGAACCGCCGAACTCAAGAGTGATTCATGGACCGGAATTGCTGGCGCTGTTGCAGTGGTCATAGGCCGAGAGCTCCAAGTGGGAGTGGCGCCGGACGGCGCGGTGCAATTTTTTCTGGCTGTTGCTGCTGGCGGTGGCGCGCTGACGTATCCACCGGCCAATGCACGACCTCCAACCGGCCATCATCATGTTCGACAATGGCGGTGCAGCTTTCGACCCAATCGCCGCAATTGAGATAGTGCACGCCGTCGATCATCCGATCCGAGGCGTGATGGATGTGACCGCAGATCACGCCATCGGCATTGTGCCGCCGCGCCTCTGATGCGACGGCTGCCTCGAACGCGCCAATGAAGTTGACGGCCGTCTTGACGCTATATTTGAGATACGCGGACAGTGACCAATACCCTAGCCCCAGGTGCCTGCGCACCCAGTTCAGGGGGTTGTTGAGCCAGAGCGCGAATTCGTAACCGCGGTCGCCGAGAAAAGCCAACCACGACGCCGTCCGAATGACGACATCGAACTCGTCTCCATGCATCACGATAAATCGGCGACCATCGGCGGTCTGATGCACGACACTCTGCAGGATCTCAATCCCACCGAAGTGCATCCCGCAGAAATCGCGGAGGCTTTCGTCGTGATTGCCGGGGATAAACGCGATCCGCGTCCCGTGCCGCACCTTGCGCAGAAGCTTTTGGACGACGTCATTGTGCGCCTGCGGCCAGTGCGGACCACGCCGCACCTTCCAAAAGTCGACGATGTCGCCGACCAAATAGATCACATCGGCATCGTTGTGTCTGAGGAAATCAAGAAGAGCTGTCGCCTGCGCGGTGCGCGTCCCAAGGTGCACATCAGACAAGAAGATCGCCCGATGACGACGTCGCGAACTGGATGCAGGAAGGTGGGTGTGATGTATGTCCTTCATGAGCCCACACAATACGACTCGTGTTTCAGCCTTGTGACAACACCCCGCTTTGTGGGGTGGAGCCAGCTCCGAGGATTCTGCAGCGGGGTATCGTTCAGGATCCCGAAGGAGCTGGCTCTGACCGTGAATGCCAAAGAGGGCGTTGGCAGATCACGGCATTCGTCGCTGCGACAGGTGTAATCACGTTAGGCGTTGCGGAAGACACCTATCGCACCGGACACAGACATGTGCGTCAACCTCGAAAGTGAGCCCCGCAATTGAAGCCCTCGAAGCCAACGCCGAATCTGGTGCCACATCAATGTGACGCGTGAATTACACTCAACGCGTGTTCCACCGATTTTTCGCAACATCCGCACAACCCGCTATCAAGGTGCTGTAATGTGAGGGAAAGCGGGTGACGTATGGGTTGTTGGACTGCGTCAACGCGCGAGTGACCATTTTGCGCTTGGTATCATCGAGGAAGCCGTAAGCGGTCGCCATATCCATCGCGACACAGGCGCCCTCCATGTGCGCCGCACGTTCTGGCCGCGCGAGCACCGTGCCCGCGACAAATCCAGCGCATGCAGCTGCGGACGCAATCAGGATGAGCGCCCTATTTGGGATCGAACCGATAGCCGGCACTGCGAAGTGTCGTGATGGGATCGGATTGGCCGGCAGGGCGGAGTGCCTTGCGAAGCCGCCCGACATGAACGTCGATGGTCCGCTCATCAATGATCGCTTCCTGTCCCCAAATGGCATTGAGAATGTCCTGTCGGCTGAGAACCTTGCCGTGATTGGTCATAAACAGATCGAGCAATCGCAAATCGGTTGGACCGACATCGATGATCTTGCCGCATCGCCGGACACGCATGGCATCGCGATCGAAGTCGATGTCGCCGACCGTGAGCACCCTTGCAACCCTGCTTGGTACGCGCCGGCGTAAGAGCGCTTCAACTCGTGCCAGCAACTCACGGACCGAAAATGGCTTAGCCAAGAAATCGTCGGCGCCGGTCTCCAGGGCACGGATGACATCACTCTCATCAGTGCGCGCGGTCAGAACGATAATCGGCAGTTCCTTTGTCGCCGCTCGTCGTCGCAAGCGGCGCAGCAGTTCCACGCCAGAGAGGCCAGGCAGCATCCAATCCAAGATCAGAATGTCCGGCCGATGATCGCTCAGGCAGGTCTCGGCCTCATCGCCTCGGTTCATCACCTGGACGGTGTAGCCAACGGACTTCAGGTTGTACTCAAGGAGAACGCAGAGTTCGTCGTTGTCCTCGACGACCCCGACGCGCACGCCCTTCAACGAGACTTGCGATCCGTCGGCCATCATCATGTCTCCCGCGACGTCAATGCTGGGGTGCTGGGGCTCTGCCCTTTCGGCCGGTCGCCAGATGGGAACGCGCCGGTCGCGACATAGTAGATGTTTTCCGCAATGTTCGTCGCGTGATCGCCGATCCGTTCAAAATTCTTCGCGCAGAACAGCAGATGGGTGCAGTGGCCGATACTCCGCGGGTCTTCCATCATGTAGGTCAACAGTTCCCGAAACAGTGCGGTGTGCAGCGTATCGATCTCACCGTCGCTGGCCCAAACCTGGCGCGCGCGTTCCGGGTTGCGAGCGGCATACGCTTGCATGACACTCACAATCTGCGCATGCGCACGCTGACTGAGCGTTTCGAGGTTGACCCCAGCCCCGACCGGCCGCACCTGCTCGTTCATGGCGATGACGCGCTTCGCGTTATTCTTGGCCAGATCTCCGATGCGTTCGAGATCGGTCGCAATCTTCAGCGTTGCGATGGTTTCTCTGAGATCGATCGCCAGCGGCTGCCGCTTGGCGATCATGGCAATGACCCGCTCCTCGATGCGCACTTGCAGGGCATCAACGGCCTTATCCGCGGCAATGACTTTTTTCGCCAAGCCGAGATCACGGGCTCGGAAGGCTGCGGACGCGTCTTCGAGCTGACGGGCGACCGCGTCTCCCATCTCTACAACCAGGGCACTCAGCTTTTGCAGCTCTGCATCGAACGAAGCGACAATATGGGGCATGGGCTTTCTCGCTGCTGATACACTGGCACGCGGGCGGTTGATCAGCCAAAGCGGCCGGTGATATAGTCCTGCGTGCGGGGATTGCGGGGGTTGGTGAAGGTCTGACTGGTGGCGCCGAACTCGATGAGTTCGCCCAGGTACATGAACGCCGTATGGTCCGATGTGCGCGACGCCTGCTGCATGTTGTGCGTGACGATGGCGATCGTGTAGTCGGCTTTGAGCTCCTCGATCAGTTCCTCAATGCGCGCCGTCGAGATCGGGTCCAACGCTGAGCACGGTTCATCGAGCAGGATCACCTCGGGTTTGATGGCGACCGTCCGCGCGATACACAGTCGTTGCTGTTGGCCACCCGAAAGGCTCTGACCGCTGGCTGCAAGCTTGTCTTTCACCTCGCCCCAGAGTGCCGCGCGCGTCAGCGCTTGCTCGACGCGCACGGCGAGATCGGCTTTCGAGAGCTTTTCATACAATCCGATCCCAAAGGCGACATTGTCAAAAATCGACATCGGGAACGGCGTCGGCTTCTGGAAGACCATCCCGACGCGGGCGCGCAGCAGATTGAGATCCATCGCCGGCGCCAGAATGTTCTGCCCATCGAGCAGCACTTCGCCTTCGGCGCGTTGATTGGGATAGAGATCGTACATCCGATTGAGCACACGCAGCAGCGTTGATTTTCCACACCCTGACGGACCGATGAAGGCGGTCACGCGGTTGGCATAAAGCGGCAGTGAAATATCCTTCAAGGCGCGCGATGTGCCGTAGAAGAAATTCAAGTTCTTGACGGAAACCCGCTCCGTGGTCGGCCCCGGAACGATCGCTACTTCGCGCGGATTGAGAGCCTGCATGGAACCTGATATTTGGGCACTCATGACTGTGTTCCTTTCTGGCCGATCAAGCGCGCGATGATACTGAGCGCAAGCACGGCAAATGTAATGAGCATGGCACCCGTCCAGGCGAGGCGTTGCCAATCAGCGTAGGGTGACAGCGCGAACTGGAAGATGACGGCCGGAAGGCTGGCCATCGGCTCGAGGATGTTGAGATTCATGAACTGATTGTTGAGCGCGGTGAACAGCAGCGGCGCCGTCTCGCCACTGATGCGCGCGATGGCCAGCAGCACGCCGGTCAGGATGCCGGCCTTCGCGGCGCGATAGGCGACACTTCGGATCATTACGTTGCGTGGCATGCCGACGGACGCGGCGGCCTCGCGCAGCTGGTCTGGCACCAGGCGCAGCATGTCTTCGGTGGTGCGAATGACAACGGGGATGACGAGGACGGCGAGCGCGATCGCTCCGGCCAGGCCGGAGAACTGCTTCATCGGCGCGACGACGATGGTATAAACGAACAAGCCAATCACGATCGATGGCGCGCTGAGGAGAATGTCGTTGAAGAAGCGGATCACCTGCGAGATGCGCGCATGCCGGCCGTATTCGGCCATGTAGGTGCCGGCCAGAATGCCGATCGGCGTCCCCAGGCAAACACCGATCGTCGTCATGATCAGGCTGCCCAGAATCGGGTTGAGCAGACCGCCGTCGGCCCCGGGCGGCGGCGTCATCTCCGTGAAGACCGTCAGCGAGAAGCCCGCCAGGCCCTTGACCAACAACGTGCCGAGCACGAGCGTCAGGCAGGCTAGGCCGATGATCGTTGCCGCAAGACACAGCGCCATGGCGATGCCACTGCGGCGGCGACGCGCCTTGAATCCGGACATGGCAAAGTTGGTCGTGGTCATGGCATCACCGCCCTTCGGTTTTCTCAAGACGCCACAGCAGGGTGCGTGCGGCGCTGAGCACAAGCAGCGTGATGGCGAACAGAATCAGGCCCAAAAGGATGAGCGAGGAGGTGTAGAGATCGCCGACAGCCTCGGTGAATTCGTTGGCGATGGTCGCCGAGATGGTCGTGCCGGGCGCGAGCAGCGATGGCGAGATCTTGTGCGCGTTGCCGATGACGAAGGTCACCGCCATCGTCTCGCCGAGGGCGCGGCCGAGACCCAGCATGACGCCACCGATGAGACCGACACGCGTATGCGGGATGACGATGTTGCGCACCACTTCCCAGCGCGTGCAGCCAAGGCCATAGGCCGCCTCCTTCAAAACCGGCGGCACGGTATCGAAGACATCGCGACTGACGGCGGTGATGAAGGGCAGCACCATAATGGCGAGGATCAGTGACGCCGTCAGCATGCCGATGCCATAGGGCGGCCCAGCAAACAGCGATGACAGAACAGGGATGGATTGGAACGTGCCAATCAGCGCCGGCTGCAACGTCGACTGCAGAAACGGCGCCAGCACGAACAATCCCCAAATGCCAAAGATGATGCTGGGAATACCGGCCAAGAGTTCGATCGCCGTGCCGATCGGGCGGCGCATGGACTTTGGACAGGACTCCGTCAGAAAGACCGCAATGCCTAGGCCAATCGGGACAGCGATCAGCATCGCAATCAAGGACGTGACGATGGTGCCGTAGATGGGCGCAAGCCCACCGAACTTCTCAGTAACGGGGTTCCAGGATTGGCTGGTGAGAAAGCCAAAGCCAAACGCCTTGAGAGCGGGCCATGCGCCGATCATCAGCGACACGCCGATGGCACCCAGCAGGACCAGGACAAAAATAGCCGACGCAAAAGTGATGTTGTGAAAGACCCAATCCGCGCGACGCAGCCGACCGAGCGCATGGTGCCGTTCATCGGTCGCGTTAAAGAGGGCCGTTGCCATGGTACACCCGTTGAAAAAGGCAAAGAGCGCCGCCCGTCATCGGGCGGCGCTCAGACGCTCTTAGTCTTACATCAGCGGTTTGCCATCGGTGCCGACGATTTTCGCCCATTCCTTCTTGATCGGTGCGACGACGGCTTCCGGCATCGGGACATAATCAAGCTCAGACGCCATCTGCCCGCCCTTGGCATAGGCCCAGCTGAAGAATGCGAGTGCCGTCTTGGCATCCTCGATCTTCGTCGGCTGCTTGTGCATGAGGATGAAGGTGGCGCCAGCGATCGGCCACGAGCCATCGCCCGGCTGATCGGTGATGATCTCACCCATGCCCGGAACGCTTTCCCACTTCGCACTGGTGGCGGCGGCCTGGAAGGATGCAAGGCTCGGCTCGACGGCCTTGCCCGCCTTGTTCACAACCTTGGAGTGGCTCATCTTGTTCTGCTTGGCATAGGCGAACTCGACGTAGCCGATCGCGCCCTTGGTCTGGCCGACGTTGTTGGCAACGCCTTCATTGCCCTTGGCGCCGATCCCGACGGGCCATTCAACCGCGGTGCTCGACCCGACTTTGCTTTTCCACGCCGCCGAGGTCTTCGACAGATAGTCGGTCCACAGGAATGTGGTCCCCGATCCATCTGACCGGCGAACAACGACGATCGGCTGATTGGGCAGCTTGGCCGAGGCGTTCAGCTTGACGATCGCCGGATCGTTCCAAGCCGTGATCTCGCCGAGATAGATCGCCGCCAGCGTTGGCCCGTCGAGGGTGAGTTCGCCGGGCTTGATGCCATCGACGTTGATCACCGGCACGACGCCGCCCAACACCATCGGCCACTGCACCAGGCCATCCTTCTCGAGTTGCTCGCCCTTGAGCGGCATGTCGGTCGCGCCGAAGGTGACGGTCTTGGCCTGGATCTGCTTGATGCCGCCGCCCGACCCGATCGACTGGTAGTTGAGACCATGGCCGGTCTCCTTCTTGTAGGCGTCCGCCCATTTGGCATAGATCGGGTAGGGGAAGGTTGCGCCAGCGCCTGAAATATCGGCGGCGCGGACGGGCGTGGCGGCAAGTGCGACAGCACTCGCCACAATCGCCAAGCTCATGATTTTGCGCATGTTTGACCTCTAGATCTCATTCGAGGCCGGCATGACGTTTGCCACACCTTGGACCCCGATAAGGAGTTCTTAGAGCGGAGTACTATGAAAGCTGTGTGACAGTTTGCGCAGGCGAGCGCTGGCGTCTTTCAACGCGCGGCAGCGGCCAGATCGAGGCGAAAAAAGGCAACCCGTCGCGCACGTCCACCGGCGCCGACGACCGCACTTGCTGCATTGGCAATAACAGGACTGGCTCTTAGCATGGGTTCCGTCGTGCACAACCAGGGCAAACCCGTCAAAAAACTGCGCCGCCCTTGGAACCTCACTCCGGCGAACTATGGCGCCGAAGGGCATGTCAACATCCATCCAATCGCCGGTGGCTCGTCAACAGGTCCGCCCCCGCCATCCCCGACATCGGCTGGGCGCGGCGTCGGTGGGATTTCGACTGGCGTTTCGAGATAATACACCTGGGTTCGTTGCCAATGTCAGCAGTCCGCTCTAAATACGGTTGATCGATCAAACGCGCCGCTTGGAAGGAACTTGCCTTGACACAATCGAGAGTCGTCCTCATCGACCGCCATCCCGGCCGCTCGACCCAGACCATCGGGCTGGCGCGCGAACTCGGCACCGATCCGGCCTTGATCCACGAACCCTCGGTCGGCGTCGTCGGCACCAAGGGTGACAGCCAGTGCTATCTCGGCGTCACTGCCAAGGTCGACGCCATCCATGCGTGCCTCAAGAGCCGTATCGGCCAGGGGCCTGGTCAGCTCAAGCTGCGCCTCGTCCAGCCCGAGTATACGATCGCAACATCGGACGGCATCCGCAACGGCACACGTGAAATGCGCTACTCCCTGATCGGGCGTGAGGTGACCAACGATGCGCTCTGCGAGCACCTCAGCGCCACCGGCCTTGCGGGCACGATTGCCGTCGTCGCCTGCGACAAGCCGCCGGTTGGCACGCTGGCGGCCCTGCTTGAGCACAACCAGCCGAGCATCATCATGTCCGATGGACCAATCCATCCCGGCACCGATCCCAAGACCGGCGAGAAACTCGATATCGTCAGCGCCTATCAGGTTGCAGGCCACCCCGACGCAGCGCACCGCCATCACATCGCCTGCCACGCCTGCCCCGGTTATGGCAGCTGCGGTGGCATGTTCACCTACAACACCATGCAGACCTTCATCGGCGTCGTCGGCATGCAACCATTGCACATGGTGGCGCCACCTTCGGATGATCCGCGCCGGCTGCAAGAGTTCCCCGCTGAGCTGGTCGAACGGCTCGCGCGCATGATCGAGAACGGTCTAAAGCCGCGCGATATCGTGGTCCGCGACAGCCTGCGCAACGCCATGATCGTCGCGATGGCGATCGGTGGGTCGACCAACGTCACGCTGCATGCCCCGGAGATCGCGCGCGCCGCAGGCTACGCCAACTTCTGGGCCGACATCATGACGCCGGAAGAGTTCAATCACCTCTCGCAGCATGTCGTTCCAGTCCTCACCGACGCGCGCCCCTACGGCCGGTATTCGATGGTCGACATCGACAGCGTCGGCGGCGTGCAAGTGATCGTTCGCGAACTGCTGGAAGCCGGCATGCTCAACGGCGACGTGATGACCTGCACCGGCGAAACGCTGACCGCCCAAGTCAAGCGGCTCGGCTCGAAGTCCGCCGATGGAAAAGTGATCTATCCGGTCGCAAAGCCCTACAAGCCGACCGGGGGCTTACGCGTGCTCGGCGGAAATCTATCGCCGGAATTCTCAGCCGTGCTCAAGCTCGCCGGCGTTGAAACGGGCCTCGATCACAAAGGCACCCGCAGCAAGGCGCAAATCTACCAGGGCGGGCTCAAGGACAACGTGTTCCGCGGCAAGGCGTGCGTATTCGAGGGCGAGCAAGGTCTGCTCGATGCACTCGACAAGACGCCGGAGCGCTTCCAGGATAACGACATGATCATCGTGCGTTACGAGGGGCCGAGCGGCGCGCCGGGCATGCCGGAAATGCTGGACCCAACCTCACGCATCACGACGCTGTGCCGTGAACGCGGTATTACGGTCGCGTTGATGACCGACGCGCGGTTCTCCGGCGGATCGGTCGGCCTTGTCATCGGCCACGTCGGCCCGGAAGCCGCTCTCGGCGGTCCGATCGCGTTGATCGAGGATGGCGACGAGGTCGTCGCCGACCTCAACACGAACGAACTCAACTGCACTGCCCTCGCCGATCCGGCTGTGCTCAAGCGGCGCCGGGCCGCCTGGGAGAAAGTCGTCGCTGGCAACGGCGGACTTCATCCAAACTGCGGCGAGGCCAACACCCGGCTGCTGCACCGTGCGCGGCAGACGGCCGTGCCAGCCACGCGTGGCGGCGGCCTCCATCCGAACCGCGACGTCTGGGTGCGCGACCGACGCGAAGCCGAACGCTCAGGCTTCGTCCCGAGCAACCGGCACCGACTGGAAGGATGATCGAGAACGTCGTCTGATCTTGTGGCTCCCGCAGAACCAAACGCCGCGATCTGAAGCGCACAAGAAATTCAAGAGTTCTAGTTGCCAAAAATCAGCTCAAACAGCGACTTCGGCTTCTGGCGAGGCGGTGGGCGGGATGCCGTCTGCTCACGCGGTGGCCGCGGACTTGCCTCTCGCTTCGATGTTGGCGCCTCGCCTGCGCTCGCAGAGTCCCGGTCTTTGTCTTTGACCTCTTTTGCATCCCGCGGCTTGGCGCCGCGCAACGCCAGTTCCTCAGTCAAACCATCGGCGCTGGCAACGGCCAGACGACCTTGCTCCCAGGTCCATTTCGCTGTTTTGGCGCCCATCTTGGTCATCTGGGTCGAGATCACGCTCGCCGACTGCGTATCAATCACGGCGGCGTTTTCAATCTCGTCGGTGCCGCTGGCTGCTTCGACCCGGCCGGCGGAATAGCGCAGGATGCCGATCCCGTTGAACGGCGCCTTTTTGCGCTCCCATTCGACGATTTTCGGCGCCACCTGGCCGAACACTTCGAGCACCACCTTGAGCGACGGCATCGTCTCGTGGATGGCGTAGTAGCGGCCATTGCCGAGATACACCCGCCATTTCTCAAACCCGGCATCAACCACCTCGCTGTCATCACGCGCGGGCTTCAAGCCGAGGCGCTGCAGGCCTGCGGTGGCCTCGCGATGGTTGGCATCCGTCGCGATCGCCTTGGCGTAGGCAGCAGCGGCCGTGTCACCGCGCCCGAGTGCCTCTTCAATTTCTCCCTGCGCCCAATAGGCATCCGCGATCACCGGTTCAAGCCGCAAGGCGCGCTCGACGTCCTTCTGCCCGAGATCCGGCTGCTGCGTCTGCTTGTAGACCCAGGCGCGCATCGCATAGGCCTTGGCTTCACGCGGATTGAGTTCGATGGCACGCGCAAGGTCGTTCAGTGCCTCGTCGAAGGCTTCCGCCTTCGCATGCGCATAACCGCGACCGATGTAAGCTGTCACCGATTGCGGCGCCAGTTCCAACGCTTGATTGAAGTCCTTGACGGCAGAGACCGCATTGTCGGACGCCAGATAAGCGATGCCGCGTTTGATATAGTTCTCGAACTGACGCGGCTCAAAAGCCAGCGCCCGCGATAGATCTTCAACCAATTCTTCCGGCCGCTCGATCGCCGTCTTGGCCTCGGCACGATTGCGATAAGCCGCCGCAAAGGCCGGATTGAGTTGCACCGCACGGGAGAAATCGCGTTGTGCGGAATAGGGCCGGTTGGCGGCGAGATGCGCCCGCCCGCGCCCATTGAATGCCGACGGATTTTGCGCGCTGATCTCGATCGCACGCGAAAAGTCCGCCACCGCCTTGTCGGGTTGGCCAAATTTGACATTGGCGCTGCCGCGATTTGCAAAGGCGGCCGCATAGGTCGGCGCCAACAACACCGCGCGATCAAAGTCCTTGATCGCCTCGCGCATCTGCCCCATCTGCAGCAGCAGATTGCCGCGATTGTTATAGATCGGCGCATACTCGGGATAGAGAACGGCGGCGCGGTTGAAATCTTCGATCGCCAGACGCGGTTGTTGCTTGCGTGTCAGAACGACACCGCGATCATTCAGGATGATGCTGCGCCGGTCATTCGGCAGTGTGCGATCACTCAGCGCCTCGCCATAGAGCGCCAGCGCCTTGTCGAGGTTCCCGCGCTGGAGAACGGCGGCCGCCTCCTGCGCGCGCTGGCCACCCTGCCCATCTTGCTGGGCGTGCGCGGAAACCATGGATTGTAAGGCAAGCGCCAGCGCCCAGCACACAAGAGACCTGGGCAGGACGGCCAGACCTTGATTCTTTGGCAGGTGCATAAAGCCTCGAACAGCGGTGCAGAGCGGGCCTCGCCCCGCTGGACATGGGGCAAGCCTGAATCACTCTATCGGCTTGCTTATAGACGACTTTCCGTCGGTAAGGAGCCCCGAATCTGCGGCGCCTTTGAGGCGGGCGGATTGAGAGTAAGGTGGTTGTGCGCGTGCAGACTATTTGAAAGTCAAGATATGCAATAGCAGCGTGCCCGTCCCCGGTCAAAACACCAGCGCCGCAGAGTTGCGGAAAATCCGAATATTGCATAGTCTCTGGGACTCGAAAGATGAACTGCGCATTCCGATTGAGAACGCCTTTTTGAAGGGTCAGCTCGGGATGTGAGTGATCGCTTCGCTGTGGTCATCTGATCAAGACGGCAAGTGTCGCAGGCTTAAATACAGGTCGATCCATAGTGAAGCGCCTCCCGCGAAAAACATCGCTAGATCCAAGACAGTCATTGTTGGCTAAAAAGCTCCAATTGCTGGAAGCTATGTTGAGAAGCCCTAACATCAACCTTGCGAGAAAACGTCGATTGAAGCGCCGAATTCAGATGCTCATGATCAGGCCCGCGGCGCAAAAAATTGGAATCCGTCCGAGCCTGAAGGATGTCGGCACACCCGCGCTCTCGAAGGACGCTTCAATCAAGAATTTTTCGCAAGGGGCAAGCCGGGCAGCCCAAAAATTTTCCGGTGTGCGTCTCGCTAAATTGCCGCCCCGGGTCAAGGATGCCCGAGCACGAGCGATCAAGCGAGCATTCACTTCATATTACGGAATCAAATGAGCTTGCGCACGCGGACACCTGCCCGCGTCAAACGAACCAACCGTTCAGTCTTCATCAACTGCCCCTTCGATGCTTCGTACCTAGTTTGCTTCGAAGCGATTGTCTTCACCGTCTATATGAGTGGCTATCAGCCCGTCTGCGCGTTGGAAGAGGATAATTTTGGTGATGTCCGCTTGGATAAACTGACGGCAATGATCGCACGTTGCGACCGCACAATTCACGATCTTTCGCGCACCGAATCTAACGACAAGGGCCTGCCGCGCTTCAACATGCCTTTCGAATTAGGGATCGCCGTTGGCGGCATTCGATATGGCGGCCGGCGACAAAGGCGAAAGCGCGTCCTGGTCATGATCAAAAAGCCCTATATCATGGCCCAATTCCTGTCCGATGCGGCAGGAAATGATCCGCGCGCACATCTGGGCAAGCCCGCCAAAGTGATTGAGCACGTGCGCAATCACCTGCGCTACTATTACAGCCCCAACGGAAAAAAGCAGCTCCTGCCCGGAGCGCAGCATTTCCACGACCTTTTTGCCGAGTTCAAGCGAGATCTGCCCGGGATTGCAAAGCGGGCCAACCTGACGAAAAAGGAAATCGATTCGTTTGAAGGCGGCTATCTCGATTTCCTTGAGATGCTGACACGATTCGCACAAATCGTGATGCGAGCAAGCCGACCGATCACCCGGCCTTGATCAGCCCGAGCACCGCGTCGGTCATCTCGCGGCAGTTGGCCTTGCCGCCCATGTCGCGGGTGCGCACGTCGCTATCGCGGAACAGCGTCTCGATCGCCGTCTCGATGGCGCGCGCCGCCTTGGTGTGCCCGAGGTGGTCGAGCATCATCGCGCCCGACCAGATCTGCCCGATCGGATTGGCGATGCCCTTGCCGGCGATGTCCGGCGCCGAACCGTGCACGGGCTCGAACATCGAGGGGAAATCGCGTTCGGGGTTGATGTTGCCGCCGGGCGCGATGGCGATCGTCCCAGTCGTCGCGGGGCCGAGATCCGACAAGATGTCGCCGAACAGGTTGGATGCGACGATGACGTCGAACCAGTGCGGATTGCGTACGAGTTGCGCGGTCAGGATGTCGATGTGGAACTGGCTGGTCTTGACTTTCGGATACCCCTTCGAGACATCGGCGAAGCGTTCGTCCCAATAAGGCATGGATATCGAGATGCCATTCGACTTGGTGGCACTGGCGACTTCCCGGCGTTTACGCGTCATCGCGAGTTCGAAGGCATAGCGCATGACGCGCTCGCAGCCCTTCTTGGTGAACACCGCCTGCTGGATGGCCGCCTCGTTTTCGGTCCCCTCCGCCATCCGCCCGCCGATGGAAGAATATTCGCCCTCACTGTTCTCGCGGACGATCCAGTAGTCGATGTCGCCGGGCTTTCGATTGGCGAGCGGACTTTCGACACCATGGAACAGCCGCACCGGGCGCAGATTGATGTATTGCTGGAACCCGCGCCGGATCGGGATCAACAAGCCCCACAGCGAAACATGATCAGGAACGCCGGGAAAGCCGACGGCGCCGAGATAGATGGCATCGGTGTCGCGAATGCGGTCGAGTCCGTCGACGGGCATCATCGCGCCTTTCTTCTTGAAGCGCTCGCAGCTCCAGTCGTATTTTTCCCATTTGAACGCGATGTCGAATTTGCGCCCAACCGCCTCGAGCACGCGGATGCCTTCCGGCACGACTTCATGGCCGATGCCGTCGCCGGGAATAACGGCGATACGCAACGTGTTGGATTTTGCGGGCTTTGATGACTTCGCCATATCAGTCGGCTCTCACAGCAGCGGGGATGGGACGGCGGAGACTTGCATGCCGAGCCAGCCTTCGACAATAACATCGTCATGATGCTATCAGGGACAGGGATACTGAGCTTTGCGCTTTGAAGGGAATCGATCTTTGAGAAATCGCTCGCCAAAAGCCTCGACAATCTTGACGTTGCCGCTCAAAGGGCGATAACCTCAAGCTCTTAGAAGCATTTTACGCCTGCCGATTCGAATAGCATTCAATTCACATAGCATTTTGACAGCTCACATAGCATCCTGCCGGTGCAGAGGCAGGCATTTTCTAGAGGTGCCTCTCGTCGGACTTCATTCTGGCATTGCCTTCGCGGCGTCCCTTGACGGTTCCGCATTCGAGCAACGGAAACGCTCCTGGACCACGCCGCAAGCATCGATCCCGTGTCTAATTGTCCATCGTGACACGAGATCGGCGTACCACGCGAAAGATATTGTCGAATGTATTTTCTGTTCTGAATTTCAATTGGTTGCCAACGTTTCATTTTGCCCTTGGAGGCTTCTATGTTTATCAAACATCTTTTTGCATCAATCGTTGCCGCAGTTGCCCTCGGTGCTCCAGCCGTTTCAGTCCAGTCGGCGGATATTGACGCCTGCACCCAAGCCGACGAACCACTCGCAGCCGTTGATGGATGTACGCGGTTTCTCAACCGCCACGCGTTCAACACTGAACAAGCCGCAATGGCGCTCAACAATCGCGCAAACGCCCACAGCATGCTCGGTGACGATGATGCGGCCCTAGTCGACTATGACCGGGCCATCGACATCGTCCCGACCTACATCAATGCGCGATACAACCGCGCGCATCTCCTTCTCGGCCAGGAAAAGTACGCGCTTGCACTTGTCGATCTCGACATCGTGGTCCAGCTTTCTCCGTCCATGTTTGAGGCCCATCACAACCGCGGCTTTATCAACGAGAAGCTCGGCCGTTATGCAGAAGCTGAAGCGGACTTCACAAAGGCGATTTCGCTCGCGCCGCACCTAACGTCGGCTTGGAACAACCGTGGCGTCGTCTTCAAACGCCTTGGCAAGTATGCGCTCGCAATCACCGATTTCACCGAAGCCATTAGACTGGCTCCCGATAGCATTCGAGCCTACCTCAATCGTGCCGATGCGTGCGAGAAAATTGGCCAGCACGCCAAAGCACTCGCCGACTACCGCCGTGTCTTGCTACTCGACCCGGCCAACGAGTTGGCGCAAGCAAGTATCGGTCGGCATGCGTCCAGCCAATAGGACGTTGTTTGGTCGTGCTTGTTCCGGGAGAACCGCTCACACCCTCGGATCAAGTCCGAGGGCATGCTTTTCGTCGGCAAGCACGCTCAAGCCCAGGCGCAGGTGTGACAAGGCAATGGAGAATGTGTCATGATCCGCTTACTATCCGTTCTGGCATGTCTTGCAGTCACCGCGACATTCGCTTGGGCCCAAAACATCGAGGCAATCAAGCAACGCAAGCAAATCATGCAGTCGAACTTGGAGACGACCAAGGCTGGCGGCGCGATGGTGAAGGGCGATGTCCCCTTTGATCTTGTTCAGGCTCAAGCCCTCGTCAAAACCTACCAGACGAACGCTCTGCAGTTGCGTGCGCTCTTTCCGGATGACTCGAAAAGCGGCGAAACGCGCGCGCAGCCAGAGGTCTGGGCTCGAAAATCCGATTTTCTGTTACGGCTCGATAAGTTCAATGCCGATGCGGCAGCTGCAGTTGCGGCGGTTCGCGACGACGGAACATTCAAGTCGGAATTCGGCAAGGTCACGGCCAACTGCGTCGCCTGTCACAAAGAATTCCAACGACCGCTGCCTTAAGCGCTGGATATCCACACCTTCACGTCCAGCCTCGTCGGGCTGATGGGTCGGGGCGCTAACCGCCGGATGTCGTGCGCGATCCGGAATAGCGTAGCTCCGCCTCATAATAGGTATCGAAGCCGATGGTCTGGCGGAGCGTTGCGAAATCCATCAGCGGTTGCTTGGGATGATGACCCGCATTGAAATCTTGCAAACAGGCTTGCATCGCCGCCATCGCCGCCGCCATCAGCGTCAGCGGAAAAATAGCGAAGTCGTAGCCAAGTTCACTGAGGCGGGCCTTCGACGGGATCGGCGTCGCGCCGCCTTCGACCATGTTGGCCATGTGAATTCCGGGCGCCTCCTTGGTAGCGCGGCGCATTTCTGTTTCTGATTGCGGCGCTTCGACAAACAGAATGTCGGCGCCGGCGTCGCGGAAAGCATTGGCACGCCAGATGGCTTCGTCCAGACCATGCGTGGCGCGCGCGTCCGTGCGGGCGAGGATCAGAATGTCGCCGCCGTTCTTACGTACAACCTCCCGCGCTTGACGGGCAGCGCGAATGCGATCGACCGCCTCGGCGCGATCGACAACGAGCTTGCCTTTGGTGTGACCGCAGCGTTTCGGCGCCACTTGATCCTCGATCATGATCGCCGCTGCACCCGCCTGCGCGTATCCTTTGACCGTGCGCTCAACATTGAGCGCATTGCCGTAGCCGGTATCGCCGTCGGCGATGACGGGGATGGATGCCGCCGCGCAGATGTTGCGGACGCTGTCGACGATCTCGCCGTAGGAGATGAGGCCGAGGTCAGGCTCGCCGAGACGCGAGGCCGAGACGCCGAACCCCGTCATGAACGTGAAGGGCACACCAGCTCCGGCGATCATCGTCGCCGACAGCGCATCGTAGCAGGACGGCACCAGCGTGCAGCCATCGGCTACGAGCAGAGCTTTCAGGCGAGCGGCATGGGAGGCCATTGTGGAATGATCCAGATCGTGCGGGTTGGTGGGTTGATCACCATTCCTACGCGCTGCTGCCCTCCCTATCAATGGAACTTCCGCAATGCAGACATGCCAAGCGCCGCCTTGCTCGGCGCACCGCTCGATTGCAAGTTGCGTTGGCAATGGCGCAATCTGCGAATGGCATTGATAGAGTGAGGCAGTCACACATGGCCGCAACAGCACAGGATACCGTCAGCGTCTATTGGCAACCCGGCTGCACCAGTTGCCTCAGAACCAAGGAGTTCTTGAGCCGGCATGGCGTTGCATTCCAATCGCGCAATATCCTCGCCGATGCCGGCGCGATCGAGGAACTGGCCCGCTTCGGCCTGCGCAGCGTGCCCTATGTCATCAAGGGCGATCGCTATGCCAATGGCCAGGCATTGGCCGAAGTCGCAGCCCTCGTCGGCGTCAACCTGGGTCATGTCACGCGCCATCCTCCCGCCGAATTAAAGGAGCGGATCGATTCGATCATGGATGGCGCTGGCCGCTTCCTCGCGCAGATCCCAGACGAGCGCCTCAATGATCTGCTGCCCGGCCGCCCCCGCTCCTATCTGCAGCTCGCCTATCATCTGTTCAACGTCGTCGACGCGTTCCTCGAGCACGAGCAGGGGATACGCCTTGAGCACGCCGCCTATATGCGCGCGCCGGCCGCCGGCACCTTGTCGCGCGACGACGTGCTTGGCTATGGCCGCAGCATTCACGCCAAACTCAACGCGTGGTGGCAGGGGCCAGGCCGAACCGTCGATTGGAGCGCCAAGGCCAACGTCTACTACGGTGACGTCGACCGACATGAGTTCTTTGAGCGAACCACTTGGCACTCAGGCCAGCACACCCGCCAGCTGCAATGGGTCGTCTCCGATATTCTCGCGATTGCGCCCGATCAACCGCTTGATGCCAACATCTGGCAGGGCCTGCCGATGCCGGAGAATGTCTGGGACCCCGCGTAGCCCGCTATTTCGACAGATGCGTCACCTGGAGATTGCGGCCGATGGTCTGGAAGGCGTCGCTCAGCTGCGACGAATTTTGCGCATCGAAGTAATAGCCTTGCGAGGTGGCGCAGTCCTTGAGGCGTTGCTTGGCTTGAATGTCGATGACATCAAAGGCGATCGTATAGATCTCGATCTTGTCCGACTTGGCATTGGTGCAGATTTCCGCGGTCAGCGTGTTGGCAACGACCCCGTCGCTCCCTTCGTGATCGGGATAGTTCGGCGACCGCGTGTTGGCGCCATCGGTCATCAGCACGAGGATCTTACGCGTTCGGGTCCCCGATACTGCCCCCGCGCCATCGGCGAACGGCGCCTTGTTTGAGAGGGCGCGCCACCCCCACATCAGTCCCGACGGGATGTACGTGTCGCCCGACGGCGTCAGCGCATCGATCTTGTTTTTCAGCGTGCTCGTCACGTTCGACAACCGCTGCAGGGTTGCGCCGCACTGCACGTTCATGACGCCGGGGATCTTCGATGATGAGTTGGCGACGCTTTGCAAATTCGTTGGATAGTTCCGCGAACCGACACAGCCGTTCCAAGTGTTACTCACCGTCTGCGGTCCGCATTGCGTGACGGCCGTGCCGTAGTTCCAGTCACAAACTTGCTGCGTTTGTTGATAGGCGACGCCATCCCGGTAAAGCGTCACCGTCTCGTTTCTGCAATTGCTGGACGTCGCGTTGGGATAGGTATCCCAACAGACGTTCGACGTTGACGTGCTGTCGTTCGCCACCGACAGCCAGGAGGCATTCCTGTTTGCCGTACCGATATTGACGTATTGACCGAACGGCACGATTGCAAACTTGACCTTCTGATCGGCGCCCGAAACGGAATAGGCAGCATCGATAAAGCCCTTCGCTGCAGACTTGAGATCGGTGATCTTCTGGCCTTCCATCGATGCTGTCGTATCCAGTGCCAGGGCCACTTCGGTGTTGCTAAGGCCGAACTTGACCTGCGACCTGGCGACGATATCCATGGAGCTGCGACCCAGCACCTTCATGAAGGTCGTGTCCAGCTTCACGGCCACAGTACCCGAAAGTGTAGTGGCATCCGGGCTCGTGACGACGGCTGTGAGCTCACCGGAACCCGCACCGTGTGGACGACGCCAATTCGTATTGAGATAGGCCTTTAGAGCGACTGACGACGGCGATTGACTGTCATCGTCGTCGCCACCACTATTGTTATCCAATGGCTTGCGGATGGCAGACGCCAGGATCGCTGCATCAAGTGCGGTTTGCAGGCTTGCCCGCGTTTTCATCGCGCGTCCGAAATCGAGGGCGGCGCCAGCGATGCCGGTGAGCATCACGACGCACATCGCAAAAATGATCGCCGTCGATCCAGATTGATTTTCGCGAAATCGGAGCAAGGACTGCATGGAAACTCCGTCGGTGAGCCAGTCTGACCAGAACGACAGTCGGATACCGCCCTTTGACGTCTGGTCCATGCCCTGCGAGAAAAAGCATTGTTCCGTTATGCGCGCATTTTCTTAAAGTCACGTCGGCGGAGCGAATCAAATGCCGCGGACTTGCTTCATCAGTTGTTAAGTCTTCGGATCGCGCTCCGGCTCCAAATGCAATGCGGCGGGCGCAAACCGCGCTTCCCGAAGGACACGCGAGGCAGCCCGCCGCATCTATCAGCGCCGGAAACGCACAACTTGAAGTCCGGACGCGAGGTCACATATGACCATCAATCCCTGAAGAAACTCCAAACGCGCGTTCCGGAATTCTAACCGAGCGCAAGTTTGCCGGCGACCCAGCGCGACAGAAACGCATCGAGCCAAGCGTGAACCCGCGGTGCGTGCTGGAGATGGCCGTCAAAGTGTTCGGCGCGGGCGCGCGCGCCTTTCTCCAAGAGCCGGGCGGGATTGTGCCCCGTCCAGCGACTGATCTGGCCGAGCGTGATCTCCGGATGGAACTGCACGCCCACCGCCGCTGGTCCGTAACTGAACGCCTGGTTCGGGAAGGCGCCGTTCGAGCGCGCCAGCAGCGTCGCGCCGGTTGCAATCTCAAACCCTTCCTTGTGCCACTCATAGAAATGATCGGGCCACGGTCCGAGTCCTGTCGCGTGCTCCGTCGGCGAAATCCCGAAATAGCCGACTTCGATTTCACGTTCGGGATGCAGGGTGACGCTGGCACCCAGATGATTGGCGAGCATCTGCGCGCCAAGGCAGACGCCGAAGAAGGGTTTCTGTTCTCTTAACGCGACACCGATCCAATCAGTCTCTAGCCTGATGAAATCGTCGGGGTCATTGGCACTCATCGGGCCACCGAAGATCACCGCGCCGCAATGATGTTCCAACGTCTCGGGCAATGCATCTCCAAATCGCGGCCGGCGGATATCCAGCGCATAGCCGTTGCGGGTGAACCACCGGCCGATATGGCCGGGGTTTGATTGCTCCTGATGCAGGACGATAATCACCGGCTGCTTCGCCGTCGCGGCATGATCCCGGCAGGCCGCCGCCGCGCCCTGTCCGTCCGCATGACGGTACGTTCTGTTATCGAGCATCACTCCCCCAGCCTGCCGCGTGGCCTGAGCAAAAAGCCAATGATAGGCAACAACAGTCTATGCGGGATTAATCGCATCGCCACCGCCATCAGCGGGTTGAACAGCCCGGGAATGATGACACGTTGTCCCAGGCGAAACCGCCAGAATGCCGAACGGGCAACGCTTTCGGCCGTTTGAACGGGGAGCAATGTGAGATACAGCGCGCTGTCGCTGCCCATCCGACGATGAAAGGCGGTCGCAACGGGCCCCGGCAGCAGAGCTGAAATGCGCACCCCCCGCCCCGCTGACTCGGCGGCGATCGCCTCCGTCAGCGAGACCACATAAGCCTTGCTGGCGTAATAAGCGGCTTGCTCAGGGCCCGGCGTATACGCGCCGAGTGAGGCGACATTCAGAATACCGCCATGACCGCGCGCTAGCATGTCCGGAAGATAGTGCCGCGTCAGCATCGTCAAGGCGCGCACATTGAGATCGACCAGTCGTGTCAGATCAGCAGCCGATTGTTCGGAAAACGGGCCGGCGATGCCGACACCGGCCGCATTGATGAGAACATCGACGAAGTGCCGTTCCCGCGCGAGACAGACGTCGATCACGTTGAGAGCATCAGGGTCGGTGAGGTCCTTCGCGATCAGAATAACCCGCGCTTGTGGGCCGAGTTTATCCGCCGCCGCGGCCAATTTTTCGGCGTCGCGCGCGATCAGGATCAGCGAGCTGCCCGCGTTGGCGTAGCGCCGCGCGATGGCGAGACCAATACCCTCGGAGCCGCCAGTGATCAGCACGGCCGGCTGAAGCGCTGCAAATGCGGCGAGCCGCGCCGGGTCAGCGCGCCACCGGCGGCGGCGCCAGGCGTCCAGCGGTCGCGCAAGTTGTTCGATCACGTCAGCTGAGCGCCGTCTGTTGGTGGCTCCACGCATCAGCGCACCACCGCAGTGTCAAGCCACGGCTTCAGTTCCAGCCGATGCCCGCCAAGCCGGTCGAATGAGCGCTCGCGGCAGGTCAACACGATGACCTGATGTGCCGCAGCCGCCTGCTGCAGGCATTCGAACATCGCCGCGATCCGCTGATCATCGACGTAGACCAGCGCATCGTCGAGGATCAACGGCACCGGCGCCCCGCCTTCGGCCAACAGCCTGGCAAACCCAAGGCGCACAATCACCACGATCTGTTCACGCGTGCCAAGGCTCAGGCGATCGATGGGTTCGCGCGTCCCGTCACGATTAAGATCGACGGGTTGCAGACGGTCACTGATGCCGAGGCGAGCCTTTGGCACGACAGCCGAGAGATAGGGCTCGATCCGCGCCAGGATCGGCGCCACGATTCTGTTGCTGCCGGCGACTTCAGCTGTGCGCAGCTCGCGATCAAGCAGGGTCAATGCTGCGCGCTCACGCTCGATGGCCGCGACACGAGCGCTCGCGGTCGCCAGCGCGTGCTGAGCAGCCTCAACCTCGCTGGCAATGTCGTCGTCGCGGTCACGAATCAACTGGCCTTCGAGATTTTGAACCTCCTCGCTCAATCGCCGCTCCTCGACGACCGACCGGTCAATGGTGGTCTTAGCAGCCGCAACGGCGGATTGAATACCCTGCCACGTTGCCGCATCCGGCACGGCCTGACGCCAACTGGTCATCTCACGCTGCTTGTCGCCGTGCAGCGCGGTCAGCGCCGCAGTCTCCTGCTGCAGGACAGCGAGTTGGTCACGCCGCCACGCCGCATCCTTGAGCACCTCCGACAGCCGGATGACCTGGGTCTGCGCACTCTCCAGCTTGGCCGCGATCGTGATGCGTTGCTCGCGCGCTTCTGCAGCGCTTCGCCGGAGCGGTTGGACAGCTTGCTCGGCGGCTGTCACGTCCTGACTATCGCGGGTCGTTGTCTCCTGCAGTGTCGCCCGCAGTGTTGGCAGATCGGCGGTCTGCGTTGGCGTCGCGGCCTGCGCCGGTTCCGCTGGCGTCAGCCGCGCGACGTCGGCGGCAAGGCTTGCGAGGCCTTCCGGCGCGAGCGCTTTCAGTTGCGCCTCCAGAATGCGGCGTTCGCTGTCTTGCGCTTGGCGTGCGAGCAGCGCTAGTTCAGCATCCGCAACGCTGGTCGCACCAACGAGCGCCAACGCCCGAGCCATGCTCTCGCGCAGGTCAAGCTCGCGATTTCGCTCCGTCGTCTCTGTGTCAGATTGAGCTGGCGACACGGTGATCGTTGCGATGCCGTCGATGTCGATGGCGGTCGGCATGCTGGCTTTGATGTTTTCCTGCGCGGCAGCGGTGCGACCGGCGACACGGACCCGACCCAGTCCTGCAGGCGTGACGGAGATGGCGATGCCGGGCGCGGACGCCTCGCGCCGCGCGGCGAGCGCTGACAATTCATTCTGCGTTGCGCGCAGTGCGGCGAGGCGCTCGGGTGTCGCAGCGGATACGGCCAGTGCTGC
Organism: uncultured Alphaproteobacteria bacterium; assembly: GCA_963714325.1. Classification (GTDB taxonomy): domain Bacteria; phylum Pseudomonadota; class Alphaproteobacteria; order Rhizobiales; family Hyphomicrobiaceae; genus CAVQOB01. Next base: position 80,129 of record CAVQOB010000026.1, read on the forward strand.
GACGATGGCGCGGATCTGGCCGTCAAGGCGTTTGGCGTCTGCAAGTTGCTTGCACCGAATGCGCGCCTGGCTGGCGTGATCGGCCGCGCGGATGGCGGCTTCGACGTGGGCGTAGGCGGCGGCCGTTTCGGCCTTGCGCCTCAGCGCTTCATCCAAGCTCCTTTCGGCGGCGTCACGTTTTGCGCCAAGTTCGGTGTCGAGGGCGTCAAGACGTTGGTGTTCAAGACCAAGGCCATCGCGGAGCTGCTCGGCGCTGGCCAACGCCTTCAGTTGCGCCTCGAAGGTCTGCAGCGCCAAGCCTGCGCGCTCCAGCTGCGCTCGCGCGCCTTGTTCTGCGACGACCGCCAACTCATGGTGACGGCGCGCAGTCTCGGCATCGTCGCGGCGCTTCCCGGCTGCGGTGTAAGCACTCTCGCGGGCTGCGGCAACGTCACGCGAGGCGATTGCCTGGAGCGCCGTGGTCACGTCGGCCAACCGGGCGAGGCGGCCAGCAGCCAGATCATGTTTTTGCTTGGCAAACTGGAGCCGCTTTTCTGCGGCACTTTTATCGGCCAGTGCGGTGGCATATTCGCGCGCCGGCTTTTTGGTGGTCTCCGTCTCATAGCGTGCGAGGTCGGCTGCAATCGCCGTGCGGATGCGCAGCGCGGCGCCACCATCGGCGATCGTCTCGACTTCGGCGGCGACGAGATCGCGCAGCGTCGTCTGCAAACCGCCTTCCGGATTGACGATCGCCGTGCTGCTCCCCTGCTCGACCCAGAGGAGATCAAAGTGCGTGCGATCGGATTGACCGGGCAACAGTCGCTCGAGTTCAGCTTCCGCGTCCGCATTGCGAAAGGATTTCCCGCTGTCGAGGTTGGTCAGCAGTGCCGATGCGCTAGAGAGAAACTGCTTGCGGATGCGCCACACGACCGAGCCGATCTCGAAATCGATTTCGATGCGAGGACTTCCGCCGCCATAGGGCTGCAGCACTCCAACACTCTCCTTGCGTTTAGACGAATATTTCTCAGACAAGGCCGTGCGCATGGCCCGGAGCAGCGTCGATTTGCCGAGTTCGTTCGGTCCAGCCAGAACGTCGAGCCCGCCGGAGAGCCCTTCCAACGCGACCGGTTCTACAAAACGCCCAACATTGGCGAGGCGAACGGCGCGAATTTTCATTGCGCCTCCAAATCGCGCTGCACATAGGCGGACAGCAGCATCAGCGCGCGTTGCGCGGCGGCGGCTTCGCTCCCGCCACCGTCCGCCAGCTGCTTCAGCGATTTGGCGGCGACACCAACAAAACCGCCGCCAAGATGCGCAATCTCATCGTCGTCAGCGAGTGTCGTCAATCCGTCGAGATTGGTTCTGAGATGGAACACTTCCGGCTGCAGCGCTTCGATCCGCGCGATGATGTCTGAAAACGAACTCAAGCGCACAACGCCCCGTACCGTGAGCTGCAGCAACGTCGATCGGCCGCCCCGCCCGAGCCCGCGCACCTCGGCTTCGAGCGCACCGAGATCAGCAGCCGTGGCCAGGCGGACCGTGCGCTTGATCCAAGTGTACTGGCTGCTTGACCGGCGCTCTACGATCGGCGTGGCGCCCGCTGTATCGATCCGCACGATCAGGATGTGGCCCGGCTCATTGTCGGGGAACGTATCGGTCTCCGGCGTTCCTGAATACCACGCACGATCGCTGATCTTGATCGTGCCGTGCCAATCACCCAGCGCAAAATAATCGAGGCCCGCGCGCCGCGCGCGATCCGGCGCGATCGGCACCGCTGCATCGCCGTCATTGCCGCCAAACGCCCCCTGCACCGATCCATGCGCCAGGCCGATACGGATGACACCGGGCGGCGTGATCGCTTGATCCATCCATGCCGTCGGGTCGATGCTCGTGCTCTTCTGCGTCAGCGGGGCCGCAAGCAAGGCGATGCCGTTTTCGATTTCGGTGACTGCGGCTTCGAGATGCAGGCGGACATTGGGAGGAACGCCCTTGCGCTGCAACTCGCGCCACACGGTCCCGGGTTGCACGGGATCGTGATTGCCAGGAAGCAAATGCCAGATGACGCCGTTGTTGGCCGACAGGCGGCTCAAGAGTTTGGCGGTCAAATCTGCCGGCGGAATAGCCGCATCGAAAACGTCGCCGGCAACAAGCACGTGGTTTGCGCCCGCCGCCTGCGCTGCATCCGCAATCCGATCGATGCAATCGAGACGGGCATCGCGTAGGCGCGGCGCCTGCTCCGCGTCGAAGCTCGCAAACGGCTTGCCGATCTGCCAGTCCGCAGTGTGGATGAATGTGAAGGTCATGCTGCACTCAGGTTTCGCTGGCTGCTTTATAAGTTCCAGCTTTGTTCCAGTCATGCAAAATCAACCGGCTGATCCACAGCAGCGGGCGCAGCAACCGGCATAACGGCGGCGCTTCCCGTCAACGGACAATCGTGTCATGACGCGCGTCGGGATTTGCACCGGAGATGAACTTGGCCGCTGACGTCCAAACGATCGTGATCGGCGCCGGCGTCGTCGGGCTGGCGAGCGCGCGGGCGCTGGCACTGCGCGGCCACGACGTCATGGTCATTGAGCGCCACGACCACATCGGCGCCGAGACCTCCTCGCGCAACAGCGAAGTCATCCACGCCGGCATCTACTATGCGCCGGGATCGCTGAGAGCCCGCCTCTGCGTCGCCGGCAAACAGCTGCTCTATCAGTTCTGCGCCGAGAACAACGTCGATCATCAGCCGATCACCAAACTGTTGGTTGCGACCAGCGAGAGCCAACTGCCGAAACTCAAGGCGATCCAAGAGACGGCAAAGAAAAACGGCGTCGACGATCTGCAGCCGCTGACCGGCACTGAGGCCCGCGTGCTGGAACCGGAACTCGGCTGTGTCGCGGCACTGCTCTCGCCATCGACCGGGATCATCGACAGCCACGGCTTCATGACCGCGCTCGAAGGCCATATCGGTGCCCATCGCGGCCTGATCATTCTGAACACAGGGATCATCAGCATCAGCCGCCCGCGCGATGGCAATTACACCCTGACGATCGAAGGCGGCGATACCTTCACCTGCGAAAATCTCGTGCTGTCGGCCGGCCTGCATGTGACCGCACTGGCGTCGACGCTTGCCTACCCGAACGGCTATCAGGTCCCCGAAACCTTTTATGCCAAAGGGCAGTACTACGCGCTCTCCGGCAAATCGCCGTTCAAGCGCCACATCTATCCGATGCCCGATGGCGCCTGGCTTGGGCTGCATGCCACAGTCGATATTGGCGGACGCTGCAAGTTTGGTCCGGACATCGAATGGATTCCCAAAATCGATTACACGTTCGAACCGGAGAAGCTCGGCGCCTTCCTCGATTTCATTCGCAGCTACTATCCGCGCCTCGATGCGACCCGGCTGCACGCCGACTACACGGGCATCCGGCCGAAGCTCTACCGCGAGGGCGAACCGGTGCCTGATTTTGCCATCCATGGACCGGCCATCCATGGCCATGACGGGTTGGTTGTATTGGCCGGCATCGAGAGCCCCGGACTGACGGCAAGCCTCGCAATTGGTGAATATGTCGCCGATCTCGTGGACTGACGCACCAGCTCAACCCCTGATTGAGGACGGCAACCCAGAATAGCGATTGCTGCGCTTAGGGTGACCGCCTGATGCTATCGCCAGGGTCTCGGCTAGTCCCCTAGCCAGAAACATTGACGCGCGTCCAGGTGGCCTTAAAACCGCGCCTGTGCGATTAACACTGTTTATCCTGTTTGAGGCATTGCCCCCAGCCGGCGCTCCTTACTTCCGATCCCCGACCCCAAGGCGCGCCTCGACCGATTGCGAATAGCGGCTCATGCCGTAGCAGAAGACCCAGAAGAGAATTCCAGCGAAGGCGTAGCCGGTCATGACCGTTGTTGGCGCAAACCACTTCTGGTCGCTCATGTTCTGCTGCGTGATGCCGAGCAGGTCGAACAAGCCGATGATCAACACGAGGCTCGTATCCTTGAAAAGCCCGATCGACGTGTTGACGATCCCGGGGATGACCAGCTTCAGCGCCTGCGGCAGCACGATGAAGAACATCTTCTTGAGATAGCTGAGCCCGAGCGCATCCGCCGCCTCGAATTGCCCGCGCGGGATCGCCTGCAGGCCGCCGCGAATGGTCTCGGCCATGTAGGCGGCCGAAAACAACGCAACGCCAACCAAAGCGCGCAGCAACTTGTCGAACGAGACGCCGGGCGGCAGGAACAACGGCAGCATCACCGACGACATGAAGAGAATGGTGATCAGCGGCACACCGCGAATGAATTCGATGAAGCCAACCGATGCCCAACGGATCAGCGGCATCTTCGAACGCCGGCCAAGCGCCAGAGCAACGCCGAGCGGGAACGCAGCGGCGATTCCCGTGCTCGCGACCACCAGCGTGACGAGTAATCCGCCCCACTGTTCCGTCGGTACCGCACGCAGGCCGAATGATCCACCATAAAGCAGGAAGTAGGCGAGCACTGGAAAAGCAAGGAACGTGTAGAGCGCCACCGGCATGCGCAGCCGCGGCAACTGCTGCACCAGCCACGCCACGCCAAGCAGCACGGCCGCGCCACCGGCGACCTGCACCAACGACCCGACATTGAGCGCGTTGGCCCAACCCTCCGCGTAGATATTGCCGAGGAAAATGAAAGCGGCGCCACCCGCCAACAACCCCAGACCAATCAGGCCCAAGCGTTTCATCGCCGTGCCCGGCGGGATCATCAGCGGCACCAGTCCCCCCAGCGCCAAGGCATAGGTGAGGTTGACGCGCCAGCGTTCCGCATCGGGATAGCGGCCATACATGAATTGGCCGAACTTCGCGCCAACGAACGGCCAGCAGGCGCCTGAATTCGCGCGGCAATCGCCGCCGTCTTTGGCAATCCACGTCGCGTTGATGATCCCCCAGCTGAGGATGCCCGAGAGCACCCACCAGATCAGATAGAGGCCGACGATTGTCAGGATCGAATTGCCAACCGAGGAAAAAAGATTATCGCGCAACCACGCAACGGCCCCGACCTGCAGACGGGGTGGGCGGATCATGGGGGCAGTGCCGACGGTGGCATCAGTCATTGCTATCTCGCTCGACTTCCCTCTCCCCGTACTTCCACGGGGAGAGGGTTAGGGTGAGGGGCGGCAGCGCCCATAAGTTTCATCCCGACAACTTCAACAGACGCGGCATTCCCTCTCCCCGTTCTTCCACGGGGAGAGGGGCAGGGTGAGGGGCGGCAGCGCCCATTGGCATTCCTCCCGAACACCTCAGCGGACGTGGCTGCCCCTCATCCGCCCTTCGGGCACCTTCTCCCCGCGAAGGACGGGGAGAAGACAATTCTTATCTCTCGACCAGCGCCATGCGCGCGTTGAACCAGTTCATGAAGGCGCTCGTCAGCAGCGACGTGGTGAGATACACGCCCATGATCATCAGGATGACCTCGACCGCCTGTCCGGTTTGATTGAGGATCGTGCCGGCGACGTTGACGAGATCGGGATAGGCGATCGCCACACCCAGCGACGAATTCTTGGTGAGGTTCAGATAATTCGAGGTGAGCGGCGGAATGATGACGCGCATTGCTTGCGGGATGACGACGAGGCGCAGCGTCTGCCCGGTCGTCAGCCCGATCGCACGCGCCGCCTCCTTTTGCCCTTTGGAGACGGCGAGAATTCCAGAACGAACGATCTCGGCGATGAAGGCACCGGTGTAAAACACCAGCCCAAGCAGCATCGCCCCGAACTCCGGCACAATCACCATGCCGCCCGACAGATTGAACCGCCCGAGTTCGGGATATTCGAGATTGACCGGGCGTCCGAGCGCCAGGAACAGCGCTAGCGGCAGTAGGATAACCAGCGCGATCGTGCTCCACAGCACCGGGAATTGCTGGCCGGTCGCCATCTGCCGGCGCCGCGCCCACCACGCCACAGCCACCGACGCCAGGATACCGAACAGGATGCCCAATCCAACGATGTCCGAGCCCGGCAGCCACTCCGGCTTCGGCATGAAGAGTCCGCGGTTGTTCAACAGCAGCCCACCCGGCAATTCAAGACTGCCCGGCACGCGCTTGCCATCAACGACAAGCGCCCCGCCATCAGCACCAATCTTGAACACACCCGGCAGCGCTTTCAGCACGCCGAAATACCAGAAGAACAACTGCAACAGCAGCGGACAGTTGCGCACGAACTCGACGTAGGCGCCCGCCACTTTCGCCACCAGCCAGTTCGACGACAACCGCGCGATGCCGGCGGTGAAGCCGAGGATCGTCGCGAAGAATATCCCGATCACCGCAATGATCAGCGTATTCCACAGCCCGACCAGAAAGGCGCGGCCGTAGCTCGACGTATTGGTATAGTCGATCAGGTTCTGCGAAATATCGAAGCCGGCAGTGCGGCCGAGAAAATCGAAGCCCGAGGCAATGTTCTGTTTCTGCAGGTTGGTGCGGGCATTGTCGATGATCATGTAGAACAGCGCACCGAGCGCCACCACCAGGATCGCTTGATACAGCACCTGCCGCGTTTCGCGCTGATAGAGGAAGGCGAACGGGGAAGCTGCTGACTTGGACGGGGCGCGGACATCGGTGACTGCCATAACGGACTTTATCCTCCTGCGGTACGCGCTCAATCAAGCAGCCCGTCGACGCTGATCGCGATGCCCGGCGGTGCCATGGTGATCGTCCCGCTTGAAACCAACCGCGTCAGGATCGTGCCATCGGGTTGGCGAGCGTGATGGATCACCGGCAATTGGTTCGGATCGACGATCAGATAGTGGACCACGCTCGGCAGCAGGAAGTAGCCCGCCAGTTTAGCCGAGGCATCGATACTCCGGCTCGACGGCGACAACACTTCGACGACAATCACCGGATTATTCACTTCAAGCGTCGTGCCCGGATGTTTGTCGCCGCAATAGACGAGCGCGTCCGGCTCAAATGCTGAATCAGGACTGACCCGAACGCGAATACCGTCGGGGAGCATGTGGCAGTGCACACCGGCAGTTCGGATGGCGGCCCTCAAAGCTACTTGAATCTCGAACTTGACCTCGGCATGTTGCGTGCGTTCCGAAGCCATTTCGTACACGTACCCATGCAACAGCTCGAAGCGGCCCGGTGTTATCTCCGACCAACCCACGAACTCATCAGCCGTCAATTGATGCCTCGGCAGAACCGTCATCGGGTAACTTTTCGGATCTCAGTCCAATACAAAGGAAAAGGGGCAGGATACAGCTGATCCCGCCCCCATTCGATAACTTAGCGGATCGGCGGCGCGTACTGCAGGCCGCCCTGCGTCCAGAGTTTGTTTTGGCCGCGATCGATGGCGAGGCGTGAATCCTTGCCGACATTGCGATCATAGCTTTCGCCGTAGTTGCCGACCGCCTTGATGATGCGAACGACCCAATCATTGTCGAGGCCGATGCCCTTGCCGAACTCGCCTTCCTTGCCAAGCAACCGCTTGATTTCCGGATTGGCCGACGCGGTCATCTGCTCGACATTGGCTTTCGTGACGCCAAGTTCTTCGGCATTGAGCATCGCAAAGTAGACCCACTTGACGACCGTGAACCACTGGCTGTCGCCCTGGCGGACGACCGGTCCGAGCGGCTCCTTGGAGATGATCTCCGGCAGAACGATGTGATCGCCTGGTGCCTTCAGACGCAGGCGTTCGGCATAGAGACCCGAAGCGTCCGTCGTCATGGCGTCGCAACGGCCGGCGTCGTAGGCCGCGTTGACTTCGTCGTTCTTTTCGAACACGACCGGCTTGTATTCCATCTTGTTCGTCCGGAAATAGTCGGCAAGGTTCAACTCGGTGGTCGTTCCGGTCTGCACGCAGATCGATGCGCCCTTGAGTTCCTTGGCGCTTTTCACGCCGAGTGACTTTTTGACCATGAAGCCTTGACCGTCATAGTAGGTGATGCCGGCGAAGGTGAGGCCGAGCGAGCTGTCACGGCTCATCGTCCAGGTGGTGTTGCGCGACAGCAGATCAACTTCACCCGACTGTAGTGCCGTGAAGCGTTCCTTGGCGCTCAGCGTTTTGAAGGTGACTTTCATCGGGTCATTGAAGATGGCCGCCGCAAGGGCGCGGCAGACGTCGACGTCGAAGCCGTTCCAGACGCCTTTGTCGTCCGGCTGCGCGAATCCAGCGAGGCCGTTGCCAACGCCGCAGTTCAGCGTGCCGCGTGCCTTGACGGCATCGAGACCTTTGGCTTGCGCAAACGCCGCGCCGGTGAAACCGACGATCGCCGCCGCAGCGATACCGATTGTTTTGAGATGCTTCATTGTTGAACTCCCCTCCTGAGGGATAAACGACTGACGGACTGAACGGACGTGAGGCGAGATGCATGCTTCCGTCGCTTGGGCCACAGACGATACTGCGGACCAAGATGCACGCCACCTCTCTACTTAATTCATCATCCGGAATTGGCGAAGTGCATGACATCGATCGCTTCCAGCTGAGAATTTCGTATGCGCTCAACCACCACTATAGCCCATGATCGGCTCAGTGATTGAGAATTTGCGATAGGAACAGTTTCGTTCGATCCGACTTGGGATTATTGAAGAACGTCGCTGGCGGGCCCTGTTCGACGATCTCGCCCTTGTCCATGAAGATGACGCGATCGGCGACGGACTTGGCAAAGCCCATTTCGTGCGTGACGCAGATCATGGTCATGCCGGACCCCGCCAGCTCAATCATGACCTCGAGCACTTCCTTGATCATTTCAGGGTCGAGCGCCGATGTCGGCTCGTCAAACAGCATAATACGCGGGTTCATGCACAAGGCACGAGCGATCGCCACACGCTGTTGCTGACCGCCCGAGAGCTGTCCCGGATACTTGGCGGCCTGCTCCGGAATACGCACCCGCTCAAGATATTGCATCGCAACTTTCTCGGCCTCGGCCCGCGGCATTTTTTTTACCCAAATCGGCGCCAGGCAGAGATTGTCGAGAATGGTCAGATGCGGGAACAGATTGAACGACTGAAAGACCATGCCAACATTCGAGCGGACGGCGTCGATGTTGCGCACGTCACTGGTCAGCTCGGTGCCGTCGACAATGATCTGGCCGGCCTGATGTTCCTCAAGCCGATTGATGCAGCGGATCAGCGTCGACTTGCCGGAGCCGGACGGGCCGCAGATGACGATGCGCTCGCCCTGGGCCACGGACAGGTTGATGTTGCGCAGGACATGGAATTCCCCGTACCACTTGTTGACGGCGTTCAACACGATGGCCGGGGCTGCCTCGGCATTTTGTGGCCCAACATTTTTGGATATGACACTTGCTGCTCCGGCGTTGATCGCCTGAGAAAATTTCACGTTTGCGTCCTCCCGAACGACTGATTTTCTGTCAAACCCCGGACCGCCGAAAGTTTCGTCTCGCATGCCAGCCTTGCCGGCCAGCGCACACTATGGCGCAGCTGGGCCGCACACGCAATGCAGCCGTGCAAATTCGAACCGAACATTGACTGTAGGTCGGCCCGGTCCAGCCGCACCGGGACGTAACCACAGACCACGAGCGCTCAGCGCCTGTGCAGCCGACGCCGCTAGGCCACCCCATCAACTCCAGGCAAAAGTGTTGTCCGCCGGTGTCAATAGTTCCTGCGACAATTTTTTTGACACAACTTTTCAGGGAATACCGCCGACAACAAATCAGCCGACGGCGGCCGATGTGCTTCCGCTGCTTATAAATTCGATGAATATTACGGTAGGTGCGCTCAATCAGTGGTTGCGCCACGTTGCGCCGGAAACGATGCCCTTGTCTTTCGTCAAGAGCGGCGCCCGACTTGTGCACACAATTATCTCACCCGCCCACTCTTTCCACAGCCAACAAATTATGGCCTGTACTTATCAATCCTTTGAGCTTGAGCCGGTGCGAATGTGGCACTGATGGAGCATCGGCAAATACTCTTGGGACGCCCGGTTTGGAATTCTGCTTGGGATTCTGACCGGTTAGGATGCTGAAAGACGCTCGCGATCCACCGTCATGGGACGTCTTCTGCAAGGCCATTGTCGGCCTGAGTATCGTTCGTTTTGCGTGAGGAGGCCACGGTGGACAAGAGCAAACAGAGTTCGCGGCTCACGTTAGAGTCCGGCATTGAGCCCATCATGAGCCCCGCCATGGGCCCAGCTGGCGAACAGAGCAGATTGAGTGACGCGCGTCGGGCCCGCGAAACCGCACGTCACCCCCAGCAACGCCAGCCCCAGCAACGCTTGGCCGATCGCCTCGCCGATATTGATCGTTCGCTCGGTCATTCAACGGCGCCAGAGCCCACATCAAAGCATCGTGCGGCGACACAGCCTGAGCACGACAATGTCCGCTTCGCACGCGAGGCTATCGCCCGCATGGCGGCCAACGAGGCGGCCGGCTCGGCGGCGGATGACTGCATGGCGTGCGCGATGCTTGATGCACGCGCTGGTGATGCCTGCCGGCCAGCTGCGACGGCTATTCCAGCCAGCAGTAGCAAGCCGCAGACCGCCAAGCCTCAGATCAGCAAGCTCGCCGGACCCAAAGCCGGACCCAAAGCAATGACGACGCGACCGACCAAGACGCCGGCCGCGACACCCGCGACAAAGCCGGTTCGCCGCAATGCGGTGGCGCCCGCAGCACCAGTCGCGCGACGACGTCCGCGTCCGGCGAAAGCATTTGGTGCCGGTTTTGCGGGTGGCGCCGTCATCGCCATGGTTGGCGGCCTGTTTGGAACGGCGATGTTTCTCGAACCACAAGATGTGACGGCGGCACCGCACCACCTCATCCCCAGCAGCATCGACTTCACATTCTCGCTGGCCAGCATCAGCGATGTCCATGACGGCGGGCCGGCTTGGGCCTGGCGCGAAGCGGTGACGCTACGCACCATCCGCGATCTGTCCGTCCAACGCGCCGACACCGGCTCGTCTTGGGCGACGCGCGCGCAATTGGCGAGCCTGTCGCGTGCTGGAGCGGCTTATCCGGTGATGCTACCAACCGTTGCCGCTCGCCAGCCAGTCGCCCTGAACCAGCGACAACCCCACCACACGGTCAGCGTCGAGGTGATGGGCAAGCTTGAGACCGCCGCACTGCCCGCGAGCACCGGCACACCACTCGTGCTCGCCGTTGCGACGGCCGGGCCGGCGATCGAAACACGCAGTTCGACACGACGCGCGGATGAAAAATCGCCGGAACCAACCGCGTCCGCTGCTGCCCCCGCAGCTACACCTGTGATCGCGCCAGCGGCGGCCAATGCCGGCAAGACAGCGCTGGCAAGCGGACGCGCGGCGAAGACCGTGCATCATGCAACGCCGCGCCCCGAGCGCGACGCCGCAATGAATTCAACCGCAAAAACGGCGACCGCACCACCACCGGGGCCTGCACAAGCCCACACTGCGCATCACGTTCTGACAAAAGCATCGCCTGAGCCACAACGCCCGTTGAAGTTGATCGCGACCCAAAAGCGACCGCTGAACCGCGATGACGACGAGGACAACGATACGGCCTCGATCAGTGCGCCGTTACCCAAACTTGGCAATGCGCGCGCTCAAGAAGCGCGCAGCGGTGGCAATGCTGGCACGCCGAAAAAGGCGATGCTCCTCGGTGCCGGATCGACAGTAACAGCCCCCGACAAGCCGCAACAGGCGGCCGAAGCACCGAAAACCAAGTGGTGGAAGGCCCCGATGCCGGGTTGGGCGCCATTCCGCAGTTCCAACAACAACTGATCACGGTCAGCCCGCAACGAGCCGAGCGTGACACCACGCAACACCTGACTTAGTGCGCGCGCGCATCGACGAGGATCATCGCGGCGCCCTTTTCAGCAATCATCAATGTTGGCGCATTGGTATTGCCCGACGTGATCGCTGGCATCACCGACGCGTCAATTACCCGCAATCCCTCGATACCACGCACCCGCAGCCGCGCATCGACGACAGCATTCGCGTCTGGCCCCATGCGCGCCGTGCCGACCGGATGAAAAATCGTTGTGCCGATTTCGCCAGCGGCTTTGGCCAGCGCCTGATCGCCGTCGATCTCAAGACCAGGACGGAACTCCAGCGGTTTGAACTTCTGTAACGCCGGCATCGACACGATGCGCCGCGTCAGCCGGATCGCATCAGCGGCAACGCGGCGATCGTCCTCGGTCGAGAGGTAATTGGGATTGATCCGGGGATGCGCCTCAGGATCGCGCGAGGCGATGTGCACAGACCCGCGGCTGGTCGGGCGCACATTGCACACGCTCGCGGTGAATGCCGGGAACGGATCGAGCGGATCGCCGAACTTCGGCAACGTCAGCGGCTGCACATGATACTGCAGATTGGCGGTATCGCGGCTCGCATCGGATTTGGCGAACGCGCCGAGCTGCGACGGCGCCATCGTCATCGGACCGCGTCGGAACAATGCGTATTCCAGCGCAAACCCTGCGCGCTGCAACAGGCTTTGATAGCGCTCGTTCATGGTCGCGACGCCGGCCACTTTGTAGGCACAGCGGATCTGCAGATGATCCTGCAGATTGCCGCCAACGTCCGGCGCCTCATGCAGTACGGTGATACCATGCTTTTGCAGCAGCGCGCCGGGTCCAATCCCTGACAGTTGCAGGATCTGCGGGCTGCCGATGGCGCCGGCGGCCAGGATCACCTCGCGCCGCGCGTGCGCCGTTCGCGATTCCTGGTCGCGCGCGTAGGCAACACCGGTGACGCGCTTGTGATTGATCGCCAGCCATTGCACCATCGCGCCGGTGGCGATCGTCAAGTTCGCGCGCGTCTTCGCCGGCCGCAGAAATGCTTTTGCTGTATTCCAGCGCACGCCTGCGCGCTGATTGACGTGAAAATACGCGCAACCCTCATTGTCCCCGCGATTGAAGTCGTCGATTTTCGCCAGTCCCGCTTCGCCAGCGGCGTCCCGGAATGCGTCGAGGATCTCCCAGCTGACGCGCGGCTTTTCAATCCGCCATTCGCCGCCGGCGCGATGCACACCCTCAAATGCGCTCGGCTCCAGCGCCGCTTGATCCTCATGGCTGAGGAAGTAGGGCAGGCAATCGTCCCAACCCCAGCCGACATTGCCCATCTGCCGCCACAGATCATAGTCGCGCGCTTGCCCGCGCATGTAGATCATGCCGTTGATCGACGAGCAGCCGCCAAGCACACGCCCGCGCGGATAGTTGAGCGCGCGGCCATTGAGCCCCGGCTCGGCCACCGTCTTGAAGCCCCAATCGGCCTTCGGATTGCCCATCAGGTAGAGATAGCCGACGGGGATATGGATCCACGGCAAGTTGTCCTTGCCGCCAGCCTCAAGCAGCAGCACGCGCACGGATGGATCGGCACTCAGTCGATTGGCGAGCAGGCACCCCGCGGTTCCCGCGCCAACAATGATGTAGTCGTAAGTGTCCTGCTCATCGGCCATGCTTGGTCCCGCTCGGATCCATCCCGAACCGACCTTATGCGCTGTTCGGCAGCAACGCCAATACAGTCATGTTGCATGGCACCTTCCGACTTTGCTGGACTGATCCCGGCTCGCGCGGAATTCATTTTGTCGCGAAATTGGAAACCTTGACGTCGCCCAGCTGCAACGCGACGTCCGGCCGGCTCGGCGAAGCGGTGTCGGAAGGCGCCGTGCAAAAGAGAGATTGACCCGCCAGCCAGTTTGACTATGCCGGGAGACGTGCCCTTATCCGAACGAACAATCTTTTGAGCCGAGACCACAACCCCACCATGTCGCCGCTGACCGATCTGAGATACCGGCTGGAATACTATGGGCTCCGCGTCATCGTCGGGCTCATTCGCGCGGTCCCGCTGGAGACGGCAGCCAGCATTTCAGCGTTCTGTTGGCGCACCATCGCACCCTGGCAGCGCCGCCACAGCCGTGCGCTGGAAAACCTCGCCATCGCCTACCCCGACAAGACGCCGGAGAACCGCGAGGCGATCGCCCGCGCCATGTGGGCCAACCTTGGCCGCGTCATGGCCGAGACGATGCAGATCGATCGACTGATCCAGGAGCCCGGCCGCATCGAGATCGTCTCGCCGGTGTTCGCCCGCTACAAGGACAAGTTGGGGCCGATCATCGGTGTCTCGCTGCATATGGGCAATTGGGAACTGGCGATCTGGCCGCTGACGGTTGCCGGCGCGACACCCGCTGCCATCTATCGCACGGTAAAGAATCCTTATGTTGATCGCTATTTGCGCGCCCAACGCAAAAATCTCTATCCCGGCGGCCTGCTCAACAAGGGAACCGATGCCGAGAGTAAGAAGACCGTGCGCATCATCACCGACTTCGTGCGCAAGGGCGGACGCCTTGGCCTCGTCGCCGACCTGCACGATCGCCAGGGCATCCCGGTTCCCTTCTTCGGCCATCCCGCGCCCTCGACAATGGCGCCGGCCCTGATCGCGCGGCGCACCGGCGGGCGCATCTGGCTCGCCCGCTGTCTGCGCGTCGGCACCTCGAGCCGCTTCAGAATCGACATGCTCGAATTGAAAGTCCCGCGCAGCCAAAACCCCGCCGACGACATCCGTTGGACGACGGCTGCCATGCAAGCGCAGTTCGAAGCCTGGGTGCGTGAAGCCCCCGAACAATTCATGTGGTCCAACCGACGGTGGAGTTGAGACCATGCCTTCCACCGATCTCCCCGCTCATGTCCAGGCCGCTCTCAGCACGGCGCTCGACGGCGTCAAGCGTGATCGTCTCGTCGCGGCAACGGCGGCGATGTCGAACGTTTATCGGGACGACGGCCACTCCGACCAGGCGGTTGCGTCGGGCAACTCAGCCCTTGCCTATGCCATCGCCCGCATGCCCGCGACCTATGCCGCAGCGATCCGCGTCTTCGCGGAAGTGCAGCGCCGCGAGCCTGACTTCGCGCCGCGCGCGCTCGAAGACGTCGGCGCTGGCCCGGGTACCGCGACATTGGCCGCACTCGCCGTCTGGCCCTCGTTGAAGACGCTGACGCTGATTGAGCCCAACCCGCACATGCGCGCGCTCAGCAAAACATTCCTTGCCGGCAACGCCGCCGCAGCCGACCGAACAGTGCGCATCTACGAAAGCGATATCATCGGCCGGCCGGCCAATGACCTGTCCGATCTCGTCGTCATGAGTTATGTCCTCGCCGAGCACCCAGCGGAGCGCGCCGCCGCCCTTGCCGCCATGGCCGCGCGCCAGGCAGCCGATATCCTGGTGATCATCGAGCCCGGCCGCACCGCTGGATTCGAGCGCATCAAGCGCGCCCGCGACGCTCTGGCCGTTCGCGGCACGATGCACATCATTGCCCCTTGCCCGCATGCCAACGCCTGCCCACTCCCAGCGCCGGACTGGTGCCACTTCTCCGTTCGGCTCGCCCGTTCCCGCGACCACAAATTGCTCAAGGGTGCCGACGCGCCGTTCGAAGACGAGGCCTACAGTTACGTCGCAATGACGCGTTCGCGGCCCCGCGCCGCCGCGCCCGCCCGCGTGCTGCGACCACCGAGCGTCAGCAAGGCCGAGGTCGCTCTGCGCCTGTGCACAGCCGACGGTCTTTCCGAATGCCGCCTTCCCCGCCGCGACAAGCCCGGGTACAAAGCCGCAAAAGGGCTCGACTGGGGCGATACGTTCGATCCCGTCGCCACGTCCCCTCCGGAGTCATCGTCATGAGCGCCGCCCGTACACCGCACAAATTTCACAACGCTCTCGCCGCCGGCGCGCCGCCGCCCTATCGCGCGCTCCCCGTTCGAACTCGAACGGATGATTCATTTTGTCCCCCCGCATCTCGAAAAAATCCGCGCCCGCGTCGGCGAGATTGCCAAACAGGTCGACGTCATCATCGGCAATCTCGAAGACGCCATCCCAGCAGATCAAAAACTCGCGGCACGCGCGGGCTTCATCGCCATGGCCAAGGCGACCGATTTCGGCGCCACCGGCCTGTGGGTGCGCATCAACGCGCTCAATGCGCCATGGGCGCTCGACGACATCTGCGAAATCGTCGCCGCCGTCGGCCGGCAGCTCGACTGCATCATGTTGCCGAAAGTCGAAGGCCCTTGGGACATCCACTATCTCGACCAGTTGCTGGCCCAGCTTGAGGCCCGCCACGCCGTCACGAAGCCAATCCTGATCCACGCCATTCTCGAAACAGCGGAAGGCGTCAAGAATGTCGACGCCATCGCCGCCAGTTCGCCCCGCCTGCACGGCATGAGCCTCGGCCCCGCCGATCTCGCCGCCTCGCGCGGGATGAAGACGACGCGCGTCGGCGGCGGCCACCCCGACTATGGCGTGCTCGCCGACGCCAAATCCGACGGTAGCCCCCGCGCCTTCGCGCAGCAGGATCTGTGGCACTACACCGTCGCCAAGATGGTCGACGCCTGCATGAGCAACGGCATCAAACCGTTCTACGGGCCCTTCGGTGATTTCGCCGATGCAGCCGCCTGCGAAGCGCAATTCCGCAACGCCTTCCTGATGGGCTGCCTTGGCGCTTGGTCGCTGCATCCGACACAAATTGACATCGCAAAACGCGTCTTTTCCCCCGATCCGGCCGAGGTCGCATTCTCCCGAAAAATCCTTGCCGCCATGCCCGACGGGACAGGGGCTGCCATTGTCGAGGGCAAGTTCCAGGACGATGCCACCTGGAAACAGGCAAAGGTCATTGTCGACCTCGCCCGACTGGTTGCCGCGAAGGATCCGGAACAGGCGCGGCTGTACGGGTTTTGAACATAAGTCGAAAGTTTGAAACAGAAACGCGCGGGCTCATTATAAAGCGTGTCTTCGGCGCACCGACCGCCAATGCTTTCAATTGTGCCGTATTCCGCCAATTGACTCCGCGATGCCGCCTCGCCAAAGTTTCCAGGGATTGGCGGCCATACAATGGCGGCCAAATATTGGCGGCCAAATATCGGCGGAAAGTCATCGGGGGATGAGGTATGTCGCGTTTCGGAATGACTGCGTCGCGAGCGCCACGAACGATGACGCCTGCACTGGCGATCGGATCGGGCAAGATTCGGGAGGCCCGCTATAGCGTCGGCGCCGTCGTCCGGCACAAGATCCACGGTTTCAGAGGCATCGTCGTCGACATCGATCCGGTCTTCAATGCGACTGAGGAATGGTGGCTGTCGATCCCGGCGGAAAATCGCCCCTGCAAGGATCAGCCGTTCTATCATCTGCTCGCTGAAAACGACCAGACCGAGTACAAAGCCTACGTCTCCGAACAGAACCTGATCCCCGACACGTCTGGCGCGCCGTTACGCCATCCGCAGGTGATCGAGCTGTTCGAGATATCCGGACAAAGCTACAAGCCGAACTATCTCAACGCGCACTGAAATCCTTCGTCCACATCGACACCTGCGTCTCGTCGATCATCGAAGCTAAACAAAACGGCCACCGGGAACGGTGGCCGTTTGCGTATCAAACAAGTCGCGATGCGATGCAAAAATCAATTCTTCTTCGGCGGCGGCGCTTTTCCAGCAGCCGGGTTGGAACCCGTCGCGGCTGGCGCCGGCGCAATGCCCTGCGCCGAGTTACCCTGCATCTTCTGCAGTTCCTCGTTCTGCTTACGATACTGCTCGTAGGCTTCCTTCTGCCGCTGCGCGATCTGCTGCATCAACTGCTGGCGGGCTTCGGTATAGGTCTTGTTGTCGACCGGCTTGCCATTGAGCGCGACGTCGAAACCACTCAGCGGCACCGGGAACGCCACCGGCGCACCATTGCCATTGAGGGCATAAACGATCATGCCCGATCCACCCTTGATTTCGCCGAGCATCTCAGGCGTCGTTTCCAACTCCGCCGTGCATCCAGCCGCATGGCACAGCGCATAAGGCAACTTGATCGGCTTCAGCTTGCTGTCGTCGACCTTTTCGCCCTTCTGTACCTTGTCCCAGAGTTCCTTATTGTAGACGCCGATTTGCAGACCCGGCGCCAATGCCATGCCGAGCGGCACCATCACCATCAGATGGCTCTTGGCCTCGCCTTCGATCTGGCGAATAGCGGCCGAGACCAGCACCATGCCCGAGTTGCCATCAATGCGCTCATGATGCGTCAAGCAGATGCTCTTCTCCATCTTGACGTCTTTGCCGTCCTTGTCCTTGCCGGCAAACGGCGCTTGCTCGCACAGCTTGACCCAGGCGCTTTGCGGTGCGGCGGTGGCCCCAGGCGCCGCAGCAGCGGGCGCTGCGCCTTTTGCAGCTGGTGCGGCGGCGGGCGGCGCTTTTTGCTGCTGCTGGGCACCAGCGCTGGCTGCGACGCCAGCGGCCAGCACCGCGCTCAGTCCGAGCGTCCGCGCTGCATTGATGAAACGTATTGTCATGTCTTCCCGACCTTTCGTTCGCGCTGGATGGACCCAGCCGCAATCGCCAATTGTTCGAACTATACCCCTGAAAACGGTCCCATGCCTATCGCATGGCTTGGATTCACACGGACTGCGGTACCGATATAAACCGCGCGCCTGAGCTATTGTGCCGGCGAACCAGCACCCACTGCGGCGCAGATATTGGTTCGATTGCGGCATTCCCGTGGCCGTTGTGCTGGCACCGGCGCACGGCGCGAAAGGCTGGCGTTGTCCGTTGCATCCCGGCAACGCTTGCAATCCAGCCCCAGGCCAAGCCCGTGCGAGAACCCAGGTCCCAAGCCCGCACGATTATGGTAGGCTCAAACCCATCATGTTCGCACGCATCCACACCAAAGTGTCGCACCTTTTCCCCATAATCATCACCGCACTCGTCATTGCCTTCGGCCCGCTCGCCGCATTGGCCGAGCCGCGCCATGCCATGGCCATGCATGGCGAGCCCAAACACGCACCCACTATGATTGCGTTCCCCTACACCAATCCGGCCGCACCCAAGGGTGGCCGGCTGGTGCTCGGCGCGATCGGTGAGTTCGACAGCCTGAACCCCTTCAGCATCAAGGGCGCGTCGCACCCGAGCCTGTTCAACTACATCTACGAGAGCCTGATGATCCGCTCCGGCGACGAGCCGTTCAGCCTCTACGGGCATATCGCCTCGGCCGTCGACCTGTCCGACGACCGGCGAACGGTGACGTTCGCGCTGCGTCCCGAGGCGCGCTTTTCCGATGGCCACCCACTGACCGCCGACGACGTGATCCACTCGTATCAACTGCTGCGCAGTCAGGCCTGGCGCAGCTGGTATAAAAAAGTCGAAACCGCCGACCGGCTTTCCGCCCACCAAGTCCGCTTCACGTTTGCCGCCGACGCCGATCGCGAAATGGCGTTCCTGATGGCCATCATGCCGATCGTTCCCAAGCATCGGATGGACGCAGCGACGCTCGAACGAACGAGCCTCGACGCGCCGATCGGCAGCGGTCCTTACATCGTCGCCAAGGCGGAAGCCGGGCGGTCGATCGTCTACAAACGCAACCCGGATTGGTGGGCCCGCGACCTCGCAACAGCCAGGGGCCGTTTCAATTTCGACGAAATCCGCATCGACGTGTACCGCGACCAATCCGTTCTGTTCGAGGCGTTCAAGAGCGGCGACGTCGATGTGCGGCTCGAGGACGATCCCGGCCGCTGGGCCGACGGCTACGACTTCCCAGCCGTCGCCGATGGCCGCATCACCAAGACGGCGATCGATATCCGCAATTCCGCGCCGATGTCGGCACTGGTATTCAACACCCGCCGGCCGCTCTTCGCCGATGCGCGCGTCCGCCGAGCGCTCAACCTGTTGTTCGACTTCGAATGGATTAATCGCAATCTCTACGGCGGGCTTTACAAGCGCACCGAAAGCTTCTTCGAGCGCTCGCAATTTTCCTCGCTGGCACATGCCGCGGACGCCCGCGAACAGGCATTGCTGGCGCCGTTCGCCGGCCGCCTGAAGCCCGGCATCCTCGAAGCGCGCGCACTGCTGCCGGTGACCGACGGCACCGGCAACAATCGCGCCAACCAGCGCGCGGCGATCGCGCTGCTCACTGAGGCCGGCTACAAGCTCGATGGCAAGCGGCTCGTTCACACCGCCACCGGCAAGCCGCTGACCTTTGAAGTGCTGTTGCAGACGCGCGGGCAGGAGCGCCTGTTGCTCAGTTACGCCAAGATGCTGGAGCAGGTCGGCATCACGCTCGCCGTGCGCCAAGCCGACACTTCACAATATTGGGCGCGGCTGCGCGACTGGGACTACGACATGATCCAGTGGGTCTGGCCGGCGACACAATCACCCGGCAACGAGCAAACCGACCGTTGGGGCAGTGCCGCCGCCGAGCGCTCGAACACGCGCAACTACTCCGGCATCAAGTCGCCCGCCGTCGATGCGATGATCGAGGCCGTGCTCGCGGCCGTCACCGCCGACGACTTTACCGCCAGCGTTCGCGCGCTCGATCGCACCTTGCGCTCCGGCGATTACGTCATTCCCTTGTTCCATCTGCCGCAGGCCTGGATCGCGCAATGGAACGTGTTGGCGAGCCCAGCGGTCAAAACAAATTCCGGATTTGACCTGGACACCTGGTGGTCACGACGCACGCCATGACATCCCCATCACAATCCCCAGCCCATGACGCTGCGCAACCGCTCGCGCGCTTCAACATGGCCGCCTACGCCATCGGCCGGGCGGCGGCATCGTCGCCAGCGAAGACGGCACTCGTCGTCGTCACCGACCCCGCGCAAGCCGAGCCCGCAGAAGTATGGAGATACGCGGCGCTTGAAGATGCGATCCAGCGCGTCGCGGCTGCCCTCGCTGACCTCGGCCTCGCCAAGGGCGAACGCATTCTGATCCGGCTGGAAAACACCAGCGCCTACGCGCTGCTGTTCTTCGGCGCCGTCGCTGGCGGCTATATCCCGATCCCCGCGTCGACCCAACTGACCGAACGCGAAGCCGCCTTCCTGCTCGACGATAGTGGCGCGAGCCTGGTCGCCCTTGCCGATCACCTGTCGGCGCCGACAGAGGCCACCCGCGCCCGCGTCCTGCGCGCGGCCGACATCGATCGGATGATTAGCTTTCCTCGCCGCGCCGGATATGCCGATACCGCCAGCGACGACGCCGCCTTCCTGATCTACACCTCTGGCACCACCTCCAAACCAAAAGGCGTGCTGCATGGCCATCGCGCCGCCTGGGGCCGCCGCCCCATGTACGCGGGCTGGTATGGCATCGGGCCCGGCGACCGCATGCTGCACGCCGGCGCCTTCAACTGGACCTACACCCTCGGCGTCGGTCTCACCGATCCCTGGGCCAACGGTGCCACCGCCATCGTCTACACCGGCGAGAAGGACCCGAGCCTCTGGCCACACCTGATCGCGAACCATCAAGCAACGATCTTCGCGGCGGTGCCGAGTCTCTATCGCCAGATCCTCAAATACGCCGCACCGACACCAGCCTCGTTCGGTCCATTGCGCCACGGCCTGATCGCCGGGGAAACGCCGCCGCCGGGATTGTTCGAGGATTGGCATGCCGCGACCGGCCGCCACCTCTACGAAGCGTTCGGCATGAGCGAGCTCTCGACGTACATTTCATCGTCACCCACCGTGCCGCGCAAACCCGGTTATATCGGCCGCCCGCAAGCCGGCCGATCGGTCGCAATCCTCCCCGTCGAGGGCGGCACCACCCCGCTCCCGGCGGATCAGCTAGGTCTGATCGCCATTCATCGCAGCGATCCAGGCCTGATGCTCGGCTACTGGCAGCGCCCGGCCGAAGAGGCCGACGTCATGCGCGACGACTGGTTCATCGGCGGCGACCTCGGCGTCAGCGATGCCGACGGCTACATTGCTCACCGCGGCCGCGCCAACGACATCATGAAGGCGCTCGGCTATCGCGTTTCGCCGCAGGAGGTGGAGGCGGTTCTAGCGGAACATCCAGCCGTCGCGGAAGTGGCCTGCACCGAAGTCCAGGTCCGCGCCGACGTAGCGGTCATCGGCGCCTTCATCGTCACACGCCCCGGCGCAACCGTCACATCTGACGCCATCAAAACCTTCGCCGCCGATCGCCTCGCCGCCTACAAATGCCCGCGCGAGATCGTGTTCGTTGATCACCTGCCGCGCACCGCCAATGGCAAACTCAAGCGCAATGCACTGCGGCGACCTTGAAATGGCTCAGGCGCCGGCCCCTTCGCGGCCGCCTCTTTCACGGCCGCGCCCTTCACGGCCGCCTCTTCACGGAATGGCTGAGCCAGGTCGCAGAGTTCCAGGCGAAGTGCGGCACTCGCAGGGCGTTCCCGTTTGTTGGGTGGCGGGCAGGTCGCAGATGATGTTGTCTTTGGTCCTACAGCGCTGCGCCGTGTCGCTGCTGTAGCGCCGGCGCTTCGACGCCGACGCCGACGCAGCGCCCTTGCTGCCGGGTGCCGCTGCCGCCGCGTTCGGCGGCGGCTCGCCTGGATTCAGGAATGGCGGGATCGGCGGCGGTCCAGGTGGCGGTTGCTGTGCCATCGCCGTCGCGGCAATCAACACGCCGACCAGTGCCAAAACGATTGTCCGTGCCATGCCGCGATGCTCCCCCCAAATCATTGCGTGCAGTGTGAGGCTCAAGACCCCAGCAGGCAACGCCGGAAGTTGCGATCGCGTGCATTGTAAACCTGCGGGGTCAGGGCGACGCCTCCCGGCCACTGACCGCGATGTGGGCCAGTGCGGTCGCAATATCGCGCACGCCTGTCAGCCGCACCTCCGGCTTCTCCCAATCGCCTCTGAACAGCAGTTTCTGATCCGGCTGCAGCTTCACCGTCGCGCGGTTGCGCGTCAGATAATGCACGAGACCTTCCGGATTGGCGAACGCGCCCTTGCGGAACACGACGGTCGCACCCTTCGGCCCGGCATCGAGCTGCTGGATGCCGGCCTGCCGGCACAATCCCTTGATCTCCATCACATCGAGCAATGCCGTCACTTCTTCCGGCAACTGACCGAAGCGGTCGACCATTTCCATCGCAAACGCATCGATGTCGACGCGCTTTTCCAATGCCGACAACCGGCGATAGAGCCCGAGCCGCAACTGCAGATCGGACACATAGGACTCCGGGATCAACACCGCCGTGCCAAGTGTGATCGTCGGGCTCCACTGATCGGCCGCAACGCCGAGATCGCCGCCCTTCAACGCCTCGATCGCCTCCTCCAGCATCGACTGATAAAGTTCGAATCCGACCTCACGGATGTGTCCGGACTGCTCATCACCGAGCAGGTTGCCGGCGCCACGGATATCGAGGTCGTGGCTCGCCAGCGAGAACCCCGCGCCCAGCTGATCCAGCGACTGCAACACTTTGAGCCGCTTCGCCGCCGCCGGCGTCAGCGTCTTGCCGGATGGCGTGGTGAAATAGGCGTAGGCGCGCGCTTTCGAACGCCCGACGCGGCCGCGCAACTGGTAGAGCTGCGCCAACCCGAACATGTCCGCGCGATGCACGACCAGCGTGTTGGCGTTGGGAATATCAAGGCCGGATTCAACGATCGCCGTCGACAGCAGCACATCATATTGCCCCTCGTAGAACGCGGTCATCACGTCTTCGAGTTCGGTCGGTGTCAATTGCCCGTGCGCCCGCGCGACGCGCAACTCCGGCACCTGCTCGGCCAGGAACTCCGCGACATCGTCGAGATCGGAGAGCCGTGGACAGACATAGAACGATTGCCCGCCGCGATAGCGCTCGCGGCGCAACGCCTCGCGAATGATAACGGGATCGAACGGCGAAATATGCGTACGCACCGCCAGTCGGTCGACCGGTGGCGTGGTGATCAGCGAGAGTTCCCGAACCCCCGACAAGGCGAGCTGCAGCGTCCGCGGGATCGGCGTCGCCGACAGCGTCAGCACGTGCACATCCTCGCGCAGCTGCTTCAGGCGTTCCTTGTGCGCCACGCCGAAATGCTGCTCCTCGTCGATGATCAGCAGCCCAAGCCGCTGGAATTCGATCTGCTTTCCGAGCAGCGCGTGCGTGCCGACGACGATATCGACCTGGCCCGACTTCATGTCAGCCTTGGTGTCGGCCAACTCCTTCGGCGTCACCATCCGCGAGGCCTGCGCCACCCGCACCGGCAATCCCTCGAACCGCTGCGAGAACGTCTTGAAATGCTGCCGCGACAGCAGCGTTGTCGGCACCACCACCGCTACTTGATAGCCGCCAAGCGAGGCAACCAGTGCAGCCCGCAACGCTACCTCGGTCTTGCCAAAACCGACATCGCCGCAGACCAGCCGGTCCATCGGTTTGCCCGAGTTGAGATCGCCAAGAACCGCCTCGATACTGGCCGCCTGGTCTTCCGTCTCGTCATAAGGGAAGCGCGCAACGAACTCGTCATAGGCGCCGGCCGGCGCTGCGATCGCTGGAGCTTCCTTCAACTGCCGGAGGGCCGCGACCTTGATCAACTCAGAGGCAATCTCAAGCAGGCGCTGCTTGAGGCGCGCCTTGCGGCTCTGCCAGGCGACTCCACCGAGGCGATCGAGCTGGGCACCGGCTTCATCCGACCCGTAGCGCGACAGCAGTTCGATGTTCTCGACCGGCAGATAGAGTTTGTCACCGCCGTGATAGACGATCTCCAGGCAATCGTGCGGCGCGCCGAGCGCGGTGATCGTTTTCAGTCCCTCGAACCGGCCGATACCGTGATCGGCGTGCACGACGAGATCGCTGACCGACAACGCCGTCGCCTCGGTGATGACGTCGGCGGCCTTGCGCGCCTTGCGACGTGGCCGCACGAGACGATCGCCGAGCATATCCTGTTCGCCGATGACGGCAAGATCGGGCGTTTCGAAGCCGTGTTCGAGCCCGAGCACCGTCAGAGCTATCGTGTCTTTCGGCAATGCTTCAGCCGCCGGCAGCGTCTCGACGCGCACCATATCGGCAACCGGCACGCCATGATCTTTCAGCAGCGCAAAGAGCCGCTCGCGCGCGCCCGGCGTCCAGGCGGCAATGATAACCCGGCGGCCCTCACTGCGCAGCCGGTTGATATGGCCGCGCACCGTATCGAAAATCGAGACTTGCTCGACCGCCTTCTCGACCGCAAAATTGCGCCCGATCCGGCCGGCGAAGCTCGTCACGGTCCGCTCGGAACTTTCCGCTTCATCGAACGGCGTGATCTGGCGCACCGCCCGCTCTGCGATGACGCGCTTCCACTCCCGCTCCGTGAAATACATGTCTTCTGGCGGCACGGGTTTATAGGGTGCGGCGCCAAAATTCGACGTCTCTCGCGCGTCGATGCGCGCCTTGTAGTGATCCTTGATCTGCGCGAAACGCTCGGCGATGGCCGCATCGACCTGATGATCGAAGCTGAGTGTTGGCGCCCGGCGTGTAGTCGAACAACGTCTCAAGTGTCTCATGGAAAAACGGCAGCCAGTGCTCCTGGCCAGGATAACGGCTGCTGGCACTCACCGCTTGATAGAGCGGATCATCGCCGACGACCGCACCGAAGGTCTCGACATAGCGGGTCCGGAACCGCTTCTCCGCTTCCGAACCAAACGCCAATTCGCTGATTGGCATCAGGATCAGCTTCTCGACGAGTTTCTGCGATCGCTGCGATTCCGGATCAAAACTCTTGATCGTCTCCAGCGTGTCGCCGAAGAAATCCAGCCGCACCGGCGTCTGCCGTCCCGGCGGGAAAAGATCGAGGATACCGCCGCGCACGGCGAACTCGCCCGGCTCCATCACCGTCGCCGTCCGCTGGAACCCGCCAAGCCCCAAGCGCTGGATGAATTGCGCCATGTCGATACGGTTTCCCGGCGCAATCGGTCGCATCGCCTGGCGCATGAAGGCGCGCGGCGCCACCCGCTGCAGGATCGCATTGGCGGTCGTCAGGATGATCGTCGGTTCCTTGCGGGCGGCGAGCGAAAGCCGCGCTAGCGTCGTGACGCGCCGCGCGACGATCTCGGCGTTCGGGCCAATACGATCGTAGGGGACGGTATCCCAGGCTGGAAACGCCAGCGTCTTGATATCAGGCGCAAAGAACGCGATGGCTGCCGCCAAGGCTTCGAGACGGCGATCGTCGCGGGCGATGTGAACCATCAGGCCGGCCGTGCCGGTGCGCTGCATCTCGATCGCCATCAACCGGCCGAGCACCAGCGCGTCGAGCCCTTCCGGCACCGCCGTCAGCAGATCGACCCGGCCGCCGGGCGTCCCCACTGCACCAACTTTCGCCACGGCCGCCGTCATGACACCTGCCCGATCTTGTGGAATTGCCGGAGCATCACGATGAGTGGCTCATAGGTCCTGTCCGAAATCGTCGCCGGTTCCAGAATCCACTGATTGAGATCAGGATCCGGCAACGCCAGCAAACGCTCGAACAGCCCCAAGTCGTCGCCGCCCATCGTCATCAGCTTTGCATCGGCATACTTGCCGAGCAGCCAATCCATTTCCTTAGTGCCGCGATGATGCGCCCGCCACGCCGCCCGCTTGCGGCGCACTTCTAGCGTTTCCGGTGTATTCGGCATCATGGCTCTCGATTGTATTCGTTGGCGCACTGGTATCTGTTGGTGAAACGCCAAACGCCAGCCGGTCGCGCTTGACGCGAGTCCGCCTGGCCGTCAAATTCCACTATAGATGAGCGTCGTACAGCGTTGCCA
Organism: uncultured Alphaproteobacteria bacterium; assembly: GCA_963714325.1. Classification (GTDB taxonomy): domain Bacteria; phylum Pseudomonadota; class Alphaproteobacteria; order Rhizobiales; family Hyphomicrobiaceae; genus CAVQOB01. Next base: position 106,449 of record CAVQOB010000026.1, read on the forward strand.
AGCCCGCCGTCAAATGGAAGCGAATATTGCGGACAAAGAACCACAGGCTTCGCCACCGACACGATCCGCTGCTATACCTCCCCGTCAGTGATCGGCACGACCGATCGCATGTAAACCTCACTGTCGCCCATCGAGGAACCGAGCCAAGCCGCCATGCGCCCGCCTGAACTCATTCCGCTGTTTGCTTCGGCGCAAAGCATTTCCGGCATCGGTCCGCGCCTGGACCTACTGCTGAAAAAGGCCGTGCGGATGCCGCCAGGCATCACCGAGCCGCGCGTCATCGATCTGCTCTGGCATGCGCCGACCGGCGTCATCGACCGCCGCGCCATGCCGACCGTCGCCTCGGCCATCCCCGGCACCATCGCCACGCTCGAAGTCCGCGTGCTGAAGCATCGCCCGTCGCCGCGCGGCAACACGCGCGCGCCCTACAAGGTCAATTGCGAGGACGACACTGGCCGCCTCGACCTCGTCTTCTTCCATATGGAACGCTCGTTCATCGAGCGCCAGTTGCCGGTCGGAGAAATCCGCTTCATCTCCGGCCGGGTCGAACTCTACAACGACATCGTGCAGATGACGCATCCCGACTACATCGTCGCCCCCGAACAGCGCGATACGCTGCCTATGCTCGAGCCGGTCTATCCGCTGACAGCGGGCCTCTCCGGCAAGGTGCTGATCAAGGCGACGCGCCAGATCGCCGAGCGTTTTCCTGCGCTGCCGGAGTGGCAGGACCCGGCCTGGCTGAAGGCGCGCGGCTATCCCGACATCAAGACCGCCGTCAACGCCATCCACCGCCCGCAGGATGCCGGCGACGCCTCGCCCGGTTCACTCGCCTGGCAGCGACTGGCGTTTGACGAACTGCTCGCCGGCCAGTTGGCGCTCGGGCTCGTCAGGACCAACAACAAGGCACAACGTGGCCGCGCGATCGAGGGCGATGGCCGCATCCGCGCCCGCATTGCCGATGCGCTGCCCTTCTCCCTGACCAATGCTCAGCGCCGCGCGCTGAAAGACATCAACACCGACATGACGTCGCCGCACCGCATGCTGCGCCTGCTGCAGGGCGATGTCGGCTCGGGAAAGACCGTCGTCGCGCTGATGGCGATGGCGATGGCGGTCGAAGCTGGCGCGCAAGCCGCACTCATGGCGCCGACCGAAGTGCTCGCCCGCCAGCACGCCGATACCATCGCGCCGCTCGCCGACAAGGCGGGCCTGCGCCTCGCGCTGCTGACGGGTCGCGAGAAGGGCAAGGCACGCGAACGCGTGTTGACTGCACTCGCGGCCGGCGAGGTCGACATTCTCATCGGCACGCACGCACTGTTCCAACCCGACGTTACGTTCAAGGATCTGGCCTTCGCCGTCATCGACGAGCAACACCGCTTCGGCGTGCACCAGCGGCTCGCGCTGCAGGCCAAAGGCGGGGATGGCGGCGCCAATGTGCTGGTGATGACGGCGACACCGATCCCGCGCACGCTGCTGATGACCCACTATGGCGATCTCGACGTCTCCCGCCTCGACGAGAAGCCGCCCGGCCGCAAGCCGGTCAAGACTACCGCACCGCCGCTCGAACGGCTCGGCGACGTGATCGAAGCGCTGCGCCGAGCCGTCGACCAGGGCGCGCAGGTCTATTGGGTTTGCCCGTTGATTGAATCGTCTGAAGTCTCCGAGCTCGCCGCCGCCGAAGCGCGCCACGCGCATCTGGCGCAGACCTTTGGCGACAAGGTCGGGTTGCTGCACGGCGGCATGAGCGGCACCGCCAAGGACAAAGTGATGGCCGCGTTTTCGGCTGGCCATCTCAAACTCCTCGTCTCGACGACGGTCATCGAAGTCGGCGTCAACGTGCCGAACGCCACTGTCATGGTCATCGAGCAGGCCGAGCGCTTCGGTCTCGCGCAATTGCATCAGCTGCGCGGCCGCGTCGGGCGTAGCGACCGGCAATCCTACTGCATGCTGCTGCACAAGGCCCCGCTCGGCGAAACCGCTGCCGCCCGCATCAGGATGATGTGCGACACCGAGGACGGCTTTCTCATTGCCGAGAAGGATCTCGAATTGCGCGGCGGCGGCGAGGTATTGGGCGCCCGCCAGTCCGGCATGCCCGAATTCCGAATCGCCGACGTACCGAACTTTACCGAACTCCTGGGCGCCGCGCGCGACGACGCGACCAACGTGCTGGCCAAAGACCCAGGCCTCATCTCAGCCCGTGGCCAGTCGCTGCGCACGCTGCTCTATCTGTTCGAATGCGACGAAGCCGTCCGTCTCTTCCGCGCCGCGTGACCTATGCGGCGGCGCCAGGGCTTTGCAACATTGGGGGCACCCAAACACCGGCTCCCCAACCGTTAAGTGCATCTTAATGGAATACTGCAGACTGAGTGAGGCCGCTGAACATGCTCAGCGGCCCCGACCCGAACACCTGTGGATAAAATCACTGTTGCGCAGACATTGGCTTTAAGGGGTCAAATAACTCGTTTGGGCATCATCCGTCGCGCTGAAAACGACCCGACGGCACTCACCAATGCCAGCGATGATGGAAGCCGTGGTTTTCGCCATGCCAAGTCTTGTGGTCGTAGTCCTTTTTCGGCTGGCCCCATGAGGCATGATACTTGAATTTCTGACCGACGAATTTGTAGCGGTAGCGATTACGCATCTGTTCCGCTGGAACCCAATACTGCGACGCGTAGTAGGGGTAGTAGCCGCGCGGGCTATAGCTCCAGGAATAGGGATCAGACTGGCTCTTGTCCGCGACGTGGTAGACGTGGTGATAGCGCGGATAATAGACCCAGTGATGAACCGTGCGGTCCCGAGTGTAACCGTCAGGTGGGGTCGCTTTGTCAACGCCACCGGCAACAGCCGGCGATGACATAGCCAGACCAGCGGCGAGCGCGATTGCGGCAATGGCCAGCATGAATTTTGAACGCATACGAAAACTCCCTCGAGAACGCAGAACAGAACGAGATGATCCTCAAGAAACGCCAATATGCCTAATGATTACTTAATAGGGCAGTTAAATTTTTACGAATTCGTCGCGCCCCGACCGTGAGCTTAATCGAATACTCACCCTCTTCGGATCAAATCTCCCCCATTGGCTGTCCTCGCGCCCGCCCTGTGCAGCATGGCACCGGGCTCAGCGGCGAACAGCCAATGCGACCGTTTGAGAAGTTCTGAGGCTCCCCTTGACGCGTCCATCCGAACCGATGCCGGCCGACCGCGACGCAAGCGTCGCGGATCACGCGCAGCGTTTGGATCGCATCCTTGAGCAGCGTAAGGCCGCGGCGCTGAATGGCCGTCCGGCGAGGAATGCGCATGCCCAGACTACTGACGGCTCCGAACTCGTCGCAACAGTTGTGCCCAACGCCCCAAGGCCAGCCGCCTCCCCGGCCGTGACACCGGACCGTGCGGCAGAGACGATAGCCGTGCCGGCGGCGCCGCTAGCGCCTGTGTCTTGGCCGAGTACCCCAGCTGTCGAAACTCAGACTCTGTCTGAAGCTCCAAAGGCCGCTGCAGCCGCGTCAAAAACCACCGACGGTCTCAGTCATTTGCCTGAAGCCGTGCGCGAGCGCCTGGGACAGCTTGGACAAATCCCAAAAAGCGCTCAATTCGGGACTGCACAACCGACCGCATTGCAGCCGCCAAACCTCGAGCGACTGGCCGGTCGTGGCGAGTTGGGCGCAGCTCTTGCTAAGAGCAAAGATGCCATCAAGGCCGTCGGCTGGATCAGCTGTGCGATCAATGTCCTGATGCTTGCCGGCCCACTTTTCATGCTGCAGGTCTACGATCGCGTCATTCCGTCGAACAGCCTCGCGACGCTTGGCGTACTGACTTTGCTAACGGCCGTAGTCTACGGCTTGATTGGATGGCTGGAGCGTGATCGTTCGCGAATCATCATCCGCACCGGCGTCGAAATCGATCAGCGCATCGGTAATCGCATCTTCGAGGCGTCACTCAAGCACTCGGTATCGGGTACGGGCGCGTCGGTGCAAGCGCTGCGCGAACTCGACGCCCTGCGCAATTTCGTTTCCGGCCCGGCGCCCATGACGTTTTTCGACATCTGGTGGACGCCAATCTACCTGCTGGTGATTTTCGCCACGCATTGGCTACTCGGACTAGCCTCAGTGGTAGGCGCTGCCATTCTGCTGTTTCTGGCTTGGATCAGTGAAGCCCAAAGTCGCGCACCGATGACGGAAGCCGGAAAAGCCGCAACACGCAGCCTCGAGCTCGCTGAGACCGGTCAACGCAACGCAGAAGCGATAACGGCGATGGGTATGCTCGGCGCCTATCGCGCGCGCTGGCAAAAATCCAATCAAGAGGCGCTGGCATGGCAAGTCCTGGCCAGTGACCGGCTCGGCACACTGTCATCGGTCTCCAAAACGCTGCGATTGCTGCTGCAATCGCTGATGCTGGCGCTTGGCGCCGCATTGTCGCTCAAAGGCGAAATCTCGGCTGGCGCCATTATCGCTGGCACGATCATCTTTGGCCGCGCGCTCGCCCCTGTCGAGCAGGTGATCACGCATTGGAAAGGCTCGATCAAGGCCCTTGAAAGCTATCGCAAGCTGGAAGCACTGTTGAAGGCAGCGCCAGCGAACGATGCCCGCATCAGCCTGCCGCGGCCGAGCGGGCAATTGCATGTCTCAGGCCTACGGGTAGCAACGCCCGAAACCCGCACGCTCATTTTGTCAAACCTCAATTTCGACGTTTCGCCAGGACAGATGCTGGCCGTCATTGGACCGAGCGCATCCGGAAAATCGACCTTAGCGCGCACACTCGTTGGGTTATGGAAGCCCTTTGCTGGTGCGATCAAGCTGGACGGTGCGCGGCTTGATCAATGGAATCCGGAAGAACTTGGGCAACATATCGGTTACCTGCCGCAGGATATCGAGCTGTTCGCTGGAACGGTGAGGGACAACATCTCTCGCTTCCGTACCGACATCAGTGATGACGCCGTTATCGCTGCTGCGAAAGCCGCCCACGCCGACGAAATGATCATGGCGCTGCCGCAGGCCTATGAGACCCAACTCGGAGCGTTCGGCACGCACCTTTCAGCTGGTCAACGCCAGCGTATCGCGCTGGCCAGGGCGTTGTTCGGCGATCCGGCGCTGGTGGTGCTTGACGAGCCCAATGCCAATCTCGATCGCGTCGGCGATGCGGCACTTGATGCAGCGATTGATGGAATGCGCGGTCGTGGTCAAGCCGTTGTGCTGATTTCGCATCGCACACAAGCAATCAATAAAGCCGATACGCTGCTCTATCTTGAGCGTGGCGTGCAGCGGGCGTTCGGTCCGCGCGCGGACGTGATGAAGCTTCTCGCACCATCTCCGGCTGCGAGCGTCGACCCAGCACCGCGCCAAGCCGCTAAAGCCACACCGGCCGAAGCGGCAAGCGGCGGATCGCGGTAGGATCATGCACGCATGCGACTGACCGCCCTCACGAACCCGGCCATTCCGCCGACGCCGGCGCTGCCGCCAACACTTGATGTTTGGCATTCGACGGCGCCGTGGATCCGCTCCAGTAAAATGGCGCTCGGCATCGCGTCGGCCGTTCTGCTCGCCTTTTCGCTGATCTCGATCAGCGGAGCGGTTGTGACCAGCGGCACGGTTTCGGTCGAAAATAACTACAAGACCATTCAACATCTCGATGGCGGGATCGTGGGCAAGATTCTCGTCAAGAACGGCGATCGGGTCAGGGAAGGCGACGTGTTGATCCGCCTGGACGATACCCAGATCAAGGCGACTCTGGGCATTACCAAAGGCCGGCTCAATGATGCGCTCATCCAGCGTGCACGCCTCGAAGCCGAGCGCGACTTGGCTTCGCAGTTCAAGCTGCCGGAAGGGCAACAAGTCGAACTCTCCGATCCGCAGGTCATGCGCATGGCCGACGCACAGCGCGCATTGTTCGAAGCGCGACGCACAACACGCAAAGGCGAGCAGAGCGTTCTCTCCGAGAAGCGGGACCAGATCAGAAGCGAGATCAACAGCCTGGAGTTCCAGCTGGCGGCACGGCGGCGCGAATTGGACATCAACGATCGCGAATTGAAGAACGTCCTGCCGCTGTTCGAGCGCGGGTTTGTCAATCAACAGCGTCTCGGGCCTATACAGAAGGATCAGGCGCGGCTCGAAGGCGAAGTCGGCCGCATTGCCGGCGATATCGCACGGGCCAAGAGCGGCCTTGCGGAAGCAGAATTGAAGCTTGCTCAAAACGACAAGGAGTTCATCTCGCAAGTTGTCGACGAATTGCGAAAAGTGCAGTCGCAGATCGGCGAGGCCAGCGAACAAGCGACGGCACTACAGGATAAACTCGCGCGCGCGGAAATTCGTGCGCCGAGGACGGGCCGGATGCATGCGTTGGCGGTGACTACCGAGGGCGGCGTCATCACACCCGCGAGCGCCATCGGCCAGGTTATTCCGGACGGCGAGAAGCTCATTGTTGAAGTCAAACTACAGCCGCAGGACATCGATAAAGTTCGCGGCGGGCTAACAGCGTCGGTCCGCTTCCCGGCATTCAATGCCAAGACTACGCCGAAAGTGGAAGGTTTGGTGACTGTGGTGTCGCCGGCCCAAATCAATGACCCACAGGGCCAAGGTAAGAGCTACTTCACGGCGCAGATCGAGTTGCCGTCGTCGGAACTCGCAAAGCTGCCGAAAGAGCACCAATTGATTCCTGGCATGCCCGCGGAAGTCTTCATCGAGACAAGCTCGAGAAGCATCATGAGCTACATCATCAAACCGCTCATTGACACATTCAGCCACGTCGGCCGGGACTGACCGTTCTCACTACCGCGCGTTGCGGAAAGCGCGCGGCGAGAAGACCGTCATGACCAGGATGTAAGCATCGAATGCGATCGACCAGTGGTCGATGTAGTAGAGGTCGTGCTCGACGCGGCCGCCGAGCTTCTCCTGCGTATCCAGTTCACCGCGGAATCCGTTGACCTGCGCCCATCCAGTGATCCCCGGCTTCATGTTCAGCCGGCGCGGATAACGCTGCACGCGCCGCTCCCAATCGCGATCATGGGCAATGGCGTGAGGCCGCGGGCCGACGAGCGACATTTCGCCCTTCAAGACATTAAGCAGCTGCGGCAGTTCGTCAAAATTGGCCCGGCGCAGGAAGCGGCCGACGGCGGTAATGCGGACATCATCCGCCTTGGCCTGACGGATCACATCGCCATTGTCCATGGCCGTCATGCTGCGGAATTTCCAGATGTCGAAGGGCTGCTGATTGAAACCCAGCCGCCGCTGCCTGAAGAACACCGGGCCGGGGCTGTCGTATTTGATGGCAATCGCGATCGCCGCCAAAATGGGGGCCGCAAAAAACAGCAATAGCGTCGCGCCCAGCAGATCGAACGCGCGCTTTGCGACCAGCTCCAATGGCGACAGTGGCAAGCCCTTGAGGGAAACAGTTGCCGCGTTGCCGATATGACCAATCTGAACGTCTTCGATACGATCCAGGATCACACCACCGTCGAGCCTGATGGCGACCGGGAGCAAAGTGAAGGCGTCGACACATTGCTCGATCAATTCAATGTCATTCCAGCGGCTGAGCAGCACAACGTCATCCGGCAGAAGGGCTCGTGCCTTCGCGACGCCTTGATCCAGCAGTCGCGCAACGGTTGCACCGTCGGATTCTTGCAGCCCAGCAGGCAATGTCACCGCAGAAACGATGGCGACAGCCATGCCTTCGACGCGTTGCCCTTTAGTCGCGACTCGGTCGGTGAATGCTCTGATCTCCTGTTCGCTGCCGATGACCATCAGCCGGCGCGGCGCAATGCTGCCACTCGCGAGACCCGCCACAACCATTGAGCGGGCGATCACATCCAGCGCCAACATCAAAACAAGACCTGACATGTAGAACAACAAAACCCAGCCACGCGAGAAGTCGGCCGTGGTCTTGGTCAGGAACGCGAGTCCAGCCAACGCCATGAACGCAATATTCCAGACCATGAAGATGTGCGACGGGTGTAGCGCACGATCCAGATAACTCTCAATCGTGTAGGCCTTGCGCTGCAACGACAGGACGGCATTGAACGCTGCGACGAGCAGGCCGCCACCGATATGAACGGCGATCGGACCAACGTCGCCATAGGCGTACTGGTGATAACTGGAGCCGACCGCGAACGACAACAGGACCAAGCAGACAACCTGCGCACAGATCACAGACGCTGCTAGCGCCAGATTGCGCATGCCGTAGCGGATCTTCGCTTGACCGTCAGCAATTCGCTTTACGCCACTCATTGTTGTTCCCGCCCTCGCGAGCTACGCATGACATCAGGCTTCATGGCCAACCAGATTAGGCGCCGCACATCGATTGCAGAGCGGACTGGACGAGCCGTCGAAACCTATGAAAATCAGACGCCTCTTTGCTTTGGTTGAGCGCCAAACGCAAGAGCTGGGGGGCTGGACAGTTAATTGGTCACAGGGCGGACGGTGCGACACATTTGTGCGAATTGGCACAATGCGTCCATATCTCTATCGTTCCGGATATAAATGTTTCTCCTGTTGTCATGTTCTGGTTCAACCAGGGCCAATTTGGCGCGTCATGGCGTCAACACGCCGCATCACGTTGGTAAATCCATGCACCGCAGACACGCATCTTTTCCGTAGCTGCAGCGTTCGTTAACGTGCTTTTGAACCGCCTTCAGGGTTGGCTTCTCATCAGCGCGCGAAGGCGAGAAACAAAGGATCGATGTCGCTATGCCGACAATGCTTATTCGCGGGGCAACGGTGCTCATCACGATGGACGCTCAGCGCCGGGAGATTGCTGACGCCGGCGTTTTCATCCGCGATGGCGTGATTGAAGCGGTCGGGTCAACCCACGATCTGCCGACGTCGGCTGACGACGTGATCGACGCACGCGACCATGTCGTGCTGCCCGGCTTCGTCAATGCGCATCATCACCTCTTTCAGAATCTTGTGCGTGTCGTCCCGGCCGGACAAGACGCGGCGCTGTTTGGATGGCTGCGCACGCTCTATCCTATCTTCGCACGGATGCGACCAGAACATTTTCGCGCCGCCGCCACAATCGGCTTGGCCGAGTTGGCGCTGACGGGTTGCAGCACCTCGAGCGATCATCAGTACATTTTCCCGAATGGCACGCGCCTGGACGACGTCATCGAGGCGGCCACGCGGCTCGGCGTGCGCTTTACCGCCACGCGCGGTTCCATGAGCATCGGCGAAAGTCAGGGTGGACTGCCACCGGACTCCCTCACCGAGCGCGAGCCGGACATTCTCAGGGACTGCGAGCGCGTCATTACGCGGTTTCATAATGCAAAACCGCATGCGATGACGCGCGTCGCACTCGCACCGTGCTCGCCGTTTTCGGTCAGCCAAGGACTGATGCGGGATACGGCCGTGCTGGCGCGCGATAAGGGCGTCGGCCTGCACACCCATCTCGCCGAAAACGCCGAGGACATCGCCTACAGCCTCGCCAAGTTCGGCGTGCGGCCCGGCCAATATGCGGAAAATCTCGGCTGGCTCGGGCACGATGTCTGGCACGCGCACTGTGTTCGCCTCGACGATGACGAGATCGCGCTGTTCGGGCGAACGGGCACCGGTGTCGCGCACTGCCCCTGCTCCAATATGCGGCTCGGCAGCGGGATCGCGCCGTTGGGGAAAATGCTGCGGGCGGGTGTACCGGTCGGGCTCGGAGTCGATGGGTCAGCGTCAAACGATAGCGGCCATCTGCTGAACGAGGCACGCCAGGCCATGCTGCTGCAGCGGGTCGGCGGCGATCCGGCGGCACTTTCAGCGCGCCAGGCCCTGGAGATCGCGACGATCGGTGGCGCGCGCGCAATCAACAGGTCTGACATTGGCCATCTCGCGCCCGGCATGAGCGCCGACCTCACGGCGTTCCGGCTCGACACGATCGAGATGAGCGGCGCGGAGTGGGACCCAGTCGCAGCACTTGTTTTCTGTGGACCGGCCAAGGCAAGCTTCACGATCGTCAACGGCCGAACCATCGTCAAGGACGGCCAGATCACGACGATCGACTTGCCGATCGAAATCGAAAAGCATCGCGCGCTGTCACGCGGCCTCATGACGGCTTGAGTTCATCCGGCTGCCTCGACGCGCTTGAGTGCGGCGGCGAGTTTGCCGATCTGCTGCACCAGTTCCGCCTTACGCTCACGGGCTTCCCCGACCGCGTCTTCTTTTGCCTTGGCCATGAAGGCTGGATTGGAGAGCTTGGCGTCCATCTTGGCGAGGTCACTGGTTGCGGCGGCGATTTCCTTTTCCAGGCGGCGCCGTTCGGCAGCGGCGTCAATGATCCCCGCCAGCGGCAGGCAAACGGTCGTCTCGCCAACGACCATTTCTGCCGAGCCTTTGGGAGCTGTCGGGGCATAAGCGATGGAATCGAGACGAGCAAGCCGCTGAATGGTTTCGCGATGACGGTCCGCCCGGACCTTGATGGCGCTCGAAGCACCAGCGAGGACGAGCGGGATTTTGGCGCCGGCCGGAATATTCATTTCCGAGCGCACCGACCGGACTTCGGAGATCAACTGCACCAGCCAGCCGATTTCCGCTTCGGCAGCTTCTGATCCAAGGCCCGTCAGGTCCGGCCATTGCGATAGGCAAAGCAGGCTCTGGCGCTGCACGCCGACCTCGACCATCCGCCCCCACAGCTCTTCGGTAATGAAGGGCATGAAGGGATGGAGCAGTTTCAAAATTTGATCGAGCACCCAGGCGGTGGTCGCGCGCGTTTCGGCGATTGCGCGCTGGTCATCGCCGGAGAGGATGGGCTTGGCGAGTTCGAGATACCAATCGCAAAACGTGCCCCAGGTGAATTCATAGATCGCATTGGCGGCTTCGTTGAACTTGTACGACGTAATGCCGTCACTGACGCCTTGTGAGGCTTTCGCGGTTTCGCCGGTGATCCACTGATTGAGCGTCTGCTTCACCGTCTTGGGGTCGAAGTCGCGCTGGCGGACGCATTCGTTCATTTCGGCAAAGCGCGCGGCGTTCCAGAGTTTGGTCGCGAAGTTGCGATAGCCCTCGACCGACTTCATCGGCGAGCTTCGGATCGCGCCCTTGTGACGCGAGCGAGGCGAGCGTGAAGCGCAGCGCATCGGCGCCATAGCTTTCGATGCCGTTTGGGAAAGCGTTGCGCGTTTCGCTGGCGATGCGCTTAGCGTCGGCGGGCTCGAGACCGCGCGTGCGCTTATCGAGCAGGTTCGCCAGATCGGTCCCGTCGATGATGTCGAGCGGGTCCATGACGTTGCCCTTGGTCTTCGACATCTTGTGGCCCTTCTCGTCGCGGACGAGGCCATGCAGGTAGACGTCGCGGAAGGGGATTTCGTCTTGCGTGAAGAGACCGGCCATCATCATCCGCGCGACCCAGAAGAACAGGATGTCGGCGCCGGTGACGAGTGCGGCGTTCGGATAGAAGCGCGCGAGTTCGGTGCGTCTTCTCCGGCCAGCCAAGCGTCGAGAACGGCCAGAGCGCGGACGAGAACCAGGTGTCGAGGACGTCGGGGTCGCGCCAGATCAGTCGATGGGTTCATTCCAGCCAATTCATCCGCTATCGATTCACCCGCATTTCCGCACATCCCGACGTCGACACCATAATATTGTGACGCTTTCATCCATGCGCGTCGGCTTCGCTCGCGCCACAAAATATTTGTATTTCGTCGCGACGTAGTGGCCAGACAGAGCTGTCGAACTTGCTTGTAAGACCTGTCTGCTGTCCCTCAGTCTTTGGCCCGTACCACACGGGTATCTGATGTCCCCACCAGAGCTGGCGCGAGATGCACCAGGGCTGGATGTTTTCGAGCCAGCGGAAGAAATCGGCTTCGCCGCGCGCAGGCAAGATGCGCGTTTTGCCATCGCGGACAGCCTGCATCGACGCGCTCGGCGAGTGGCTTCACGTCGACGTACCATTGCTCGGTCAACCACGGCTCGACGGGCACGCCCGAGCGGTCGCCATGGGGCAACGCCTGCGTCGTCGGCTCGATCTTGACGAGATATCCGCCCGCATCCATCAGCGACACGATTTTGCGTGCGCGCCTCGAAACGATCAGCGCCGTGCAGCGCCAGCACATCGGCGGATGGCTTGGCCTCAGCAAGAAACTCTGCGTTACCCTTCAAGCGTCAGCGCCGCTTCTGCCGTGAAAATGTTGATCTGCTTTAGGTCATGCCGCTTGCCGACGTCGAAGTCGTTGAAGTCGTGCGCCGGCGTCATCTTGACCGCGCCGGTGCCCTTTTCGGGATCGGAATAGTCGTCGCCGACAATCGGGATTTCGCGACCGACCAGCGGCAGCACGCATTTCGTGCCAATCAACGCCTTGTATCGGACATCCTCAGGATTCACGGCAACGCCGCTGTCGCCGAGCATCGTCTCAGGCCGCGTCGTGGCGACGACCAGGAACGTCGCAGCGTCTTCCGGATTGAACACTTTTCCGGCAAGCGGATAGCGCAGGTAATACAGGTGGCCGTTCGGATTGCGATCGAGCACCTTCGCAAGCGCCGCCGCACTGAACGCAATCGCCGCGCCGTCCTTGTCCTTGTCAGTATGTGACCACTTGAACGAACCCGTGACCTCGATCGGTTCCACTTCCAGATCGGAGATGGCAGTCAGCAGTTTGGGGTCCCAGTTGACGAGCCGCTTGTCCTTGTAGATGAGGCCCGCCTCATGCAGCTTGACGAAGAACTCGACGACGGCATCGGAGAGGCCAGGGTCCATCGTAAAGCGTTCGCGCGACCAATCGCACGAGGCACCAAGCCGTTTCAGCTGGTTGATGATGGTGCCGCCGCTCTCGGCTTTCCACTCCCAGACCTTCTCCAGGAATTTCTCGCGACCCATTGCGCGGCGGTCGGGCTGTTGAGCCAGGCGCAACTGCCGCTCGACGACCATTTGCGTCGCGATGCCGGCGTGATCGGTGCCCGGCTGCCAGAGAACGTCCTTGCCGCGCATGCGCTCGAAGCGACAGAGGATGTCCTGCAGCGTGTTGTTGAGGGCGTGCCCCATGTGCAGGGAGCCCGTCACGTTCGGCGGCGGGATGACGATGCAATAGGGTTCGGCCTTCGCGCGCTCCGGCCGGCCACACTTGAATGCGCCGGCTGCTTCCCAGTCGCTGTGAATGCGGGCTTCAATATCAGCGGGCTGATAGGTCTTCTCAAGCATGGAAATGCCGCAACTTTCGGATCGATCAGATCAGTCGATGATGTGAAAGGGGGTGGTACGACCGACGGCGGACCGCTGTCAACAAAACCGGATTACCGGTCCAGTATCGACCACGTGACGACCCGCCCACCCAACATCCGACGGCCATGGGCCGGTCAGCCGCGCCAGGGACATGTGCCAGGGACATGTGATTGTGGGTATTAGGCGTTATCGGGCTTTTTGCCGACCGGGCCGCCTGTGGGCTGCTGGATTTCACTCGCCAGAGCTTTTTCAACCAGCTTTGGCATGTTGCTGTCCAACCATTGGCGCAGCATCGGCCGCAACATTTCAGCCACCGCGTCTTCGAAGGTGCGGTTGGCGTTGACGACGGGCAATGCCCCAGTGCCGACGCTCGGCATGGGGGCCGATTCCGGCGCAGCAACGACGGCTGTCGACACCGCTGCAGGGGGCAGCGACGGCGCGGCGACGGCGATTGGCGCTTTTGACTGCTCGACGAAATAGGTCGCGGTCGCGGACGCGGACGTCTCGCTAGCCAGAGTAGCAGCAGGTGTCGCCTTGTCCACTTTATTGGCGGCAATGGACGGCGCTACGATCGCCTGATCCGGCGCGAGCGCTGCGGCATTCACTGCTGGTTCGACAACCGGTGCAGCCGCTTCTGCAGCGACGCCGACGATCGCGCTGACGGCGACGAGCGGCCCAGTGATCGCTGCCGCTGCAGTTGACACGGGACCCACGTCGTCATTCTTGACTGGCGGCACGACGACGGTCGCAACATCCCCAACCCCTGGCTTGGTTTCGGCCGCAGCGATGTCGGCGATAGGTTCACGCGTCCGTGCGGCCGTCAAGCCGGCGATCAACGCTCCGAACACCGTTTCCGATGTTTGGACCTCAGACTTTGGAGAGGTAACCACGGCGGGGCTAACAGTCGCAGCCAACCCTGCCGGCGCTGGCATAATGTCGGGCATCGCCGATGGCGCGGCACTGCTCGTTGTAACAATGGGTGCGGTCGTCAACTCCGGAGCCGGCGGCATAATAACCGGCAGCGTCGGCCGAAAAGCATCGGCATCAAAACGTGCCGGCCGCAATTGTCCAATATCCATCGGGCGAACGCGCGCTCGATCGGCGGACTCCGTATTGCCTTGGCGCGCTGGCTCGCCGAATAGCGGGGGCAACGGCGTGCGCTGGAATTCCAACGCCGATGGCGCCGGTGCCGAAGACGACATTGGACGGACATCGCCAAGCGCTGCTGATAAGGACCCGGCCGGTGCGGCTGCGGGCTCCGCCCAACCTGAATTGGATTTCTGCGGCTGACGAGACTCGGGTGGAGGGTTGGTCAGCTGTTCAACGAGATCCGACAGATCGTTCGTACTCGAGCGCTGCAGTGTCGCCGAGTTGAAAGCATGAGTTGATTCGGCGGCCGGCGACCGGAGTTCAGGAACCGGTAGACGGCGCTGGTCGAGTTGCGGCAGCGCGGGCGGTTGACCGAGCCTGGCGATCGTACCCGGCTCGGGCCGTGACGCCACGGGTTCTTCAGCGATAATTTTGCGGATGGACGCGAGTATCTCGTCCATACTCGGTTCGCTCGCCGTCGTCACTTTCGACATCCCCAACCCCACGCATCGCCCGCCGTACAACCCGCCGACGCTCTGGCGTATACAAAAACACCAAATGCGGCAACCGCTGCCGCGTATTCATCCTCAAAACAATCGTCCGCCGATTGTTGTTGATACAGGTTCGAGGCGATCCAAAGTTCGCGCGCAATTTCATGCGCTTACGCCCATTGCATGACCGCAAAAAATCACACCAGCTCGCTTCTAACCCGCAACCAAGGCAAGGCGATGGCAGCTGCAAGCGGTGAAATACCGAATTACCTCGGCGCTGACGCTACTTCGTGGGCTTCGCAGCCTTTGCAGGCGCCGGTGGATCGTCCTTTACACTCCGGGTGTTCCAGACATCGAGTTTTTCTTGGCGTCCATCAGCATGGGTGATGGAGATCCCATACCACTTCCGTCGCACTTCAAAATAGTGCACCTCCGGATCATAAACGGTGTTCGAAACGCCCAATTCCTGAATGTTCAACCGACCAACGGAATTCAGAAGAGCATAGGACGCCACCACGAGGTTCCGCTTGGTGGTGACCAAGTTGACCTCTGCATTTAACGCTTCCTGCTCAGCATTGAGAACATCGAGCAGGGTACGCTGGCCAACCTTCTCTTCTTCGCGCACGCCCTGCAAAGCCGTGCGCGTTGCATCGACTTGCGCTTGATCGGAGACAACCTGTGCGCGGGCGGCCGCCAATGACGACCAAGCCTGAACCACGCTGGCTTGGGCTTCGGTGCGATTCTGTTCGATTTCCTGGAGACGCGCAACATGGGTGTGTTTGGCCTGACGGACACGCGCGCGCACGTCGCCAGCCTCATACAGTGGCACAGTCAAGGTGCCGCGAACGGTCGTCGTATCCGAGTCATTGATCGAGTCGGACGGTCGATGGCGGTGGGCATAGGACGCTTCGAGCTGGGCGCTCGGTAGCAGTTCGCCCCAGATGCGGTCAACTGTGTGGCGTGCAGCCTGCTCTCGATACAGCGCGCCGACCACAGCAGGGCTTTCCCGCGCCGAAATTGCGATCGCGTCTTCCAATGAGCGCGGCAAGCGCTTGTCGTTCGGCCTCGGTTCAACGAGATTGCTCGGCGGACGGCCGACCGCTCGCTCGAAATTGCCACGACTGGTCTGCAAATTCGATCGTGCCAAATCAAGTGCGGACACCGAAGCGGCTCGCCGCGCTTCGGCCTGCGCTACGTCGGTTCGCGTGACTTCGCCGACGGAAAACCGATCCCGCGTTGCCTTCAATTCACGGGTCAGGACGGCCACATTGTTCTCGCGCAGGCGAACAATCGCCGTATCACGCACCACATCCAGGTAGAATGTGACGACATCCAGGAGGACGGCCTGCTCGGTGATGCGGAGCGTCTCGCGCCCGGCACGAACGCCAGCTTCGGCCTCTTTCACCTGATTCACAACGCGAAAGCCGCGGAACAATGGCTGGACCGCATTGACACTGTAACCGCTCGAAGAGAGATCCGTGCTATTCTTGCTACCATCGATCCGCGACGTCGTAGTCTGATCGGTATGCGTTATGTCAGCATTACCAGTGATCGTAGGCCGGAAGCCGGAATGCGCACGGGCCACCTCCTCATCGGTCGCGCGCAAGGTCGCGCGCGCTGCATCGAGGCGGGGATTGGACTTATAAGCAGACGCCAGCGCGTCGGATAACGTCTCGGCAGAGGCGATCGGTGCTGTGCAGATCGAAAACGCAGCGCAAAGTGCCATGGCCACGGAACCAACGCTCAGGCCTGTTACGCCCTGCCGAGGTGTCCGACCGATCGACAATGGAGCTCGAATAAATGCCATGAACCCCAAAACCCACGGTGACTGACCTGTGAGTTTCCTCTCAAGAACTGGTGCATAACCACCTTAGACCGACCCGCATTACTGCGATTCTTGAGAGTCTTAACAGGCATTAACCGACTTTGGAGGGCTCGCGGGTAAGTTTCCAGGGCTTGTGGCTCGTAAACCACAATGCGGCAACCCGGCTATTTTTCGTGATATTTGTCCTCGGCACCCCAGTCATCCATCCGCTCGATGACTTCAGTGCGCCCGTTGGCGTGGGTAATACTGATCCCCCACCATTTGCGTTCGACCTCTTCGAAGTGGGCTTCGGCATCGTAAACGGAGTCGGTGAGCTTCAATTCCATTGCGTTCAAACGACCAATTGAGGCCAATAGGGCAAAAGTAGAAACAATCAGATCACGCCTGGTCACGACTTGCTGCACTTGCGCATCGAGCAATTCCTGCTCGGAGTTGAGGACATCGAACAACGTCCGCTGACCAACGCGTTCTTCCTCACGAACGCCCTCTAAAGCGGTGCGTGCCGATTCAACCTGAACACGATCCGACTGCAACTGCGCGCGGGCCGCCGCCAACTTGGACCAGGCGGTAATGACCAGCGCCTGCGTTTCGCTGCGCGCCTGCTCGATCTCCTGCAGCCGGCTGACGTGCGTATGCTTGGCAGCACGGACACGGGACTGGGTTTCGCCGCCTTCATAGAGCGGCATACGTACTCGACCGGTCACGGCAGCGCTGTCCTGTTCGCGAACGGTCGATGATGGGTCGAAGCGCTGGCCGTAACTTGCCTCAAGGCGAACATCTGGCAACAATTCACCCCAGATCTTGTCAACCGTGTGCCGTGCTGCTTTTTCCCGGTAGAGTGCCGATATCACATTGGGGTGCTCTTTCTCGGCGACCTTGATCGCATCTTCGATGCTCTGTGGCACCATTTTGGCCGGTGGAGACGGCTCAGTGAGACCATTCGCCGGCCGGCCGATAACGCGTTCGTAAACCGCGCGGCTGGTTTTCAAGTTCGAGCGCGCCAGATCGAGCGCCGAGACAGCGCGCGCGCGCCGTGCCTGCGATTGCGCGACGTCGGTGCGGGTGACTTCGCGCACCGCACGGCGTGCTTCGGCTGCTTGCAGATCCCTGGTGAGAACGGCGACATTGCCTTCACGCAACCGGACCAGGGCCTGATCGCGCAGCACATCGGCGTAGGCAGTCACCGCCTCGAGCAGCACTTGCTGTTCGACATTGCGCAGGTTTTCGCGACCGGCGCGGACGCCGGCTTCTGCTTCACGGACGCCGTTGACGGTGCGAAAACCGCGAAACAGCGATTGCTCGACGTTGATCGAATAACCCCAGGTCTGGCCGGAGCCGTCGCTCTGGAGGGCAGGCTTGGTTTCATTGCGCTGATAACCGGTATCGGCATTCGCCGTCGCCGAAGGACGGTACCCCGCTTTGGCCTGCGGCACGCTTTCATCGGTCGCACGCAAGCGCGCCCGCTCCGCGTCAAGGCGCGGATTGGTCTGATAGGTCGCGGCCAGCGCCTCGCGCAGGGACTCTGCTGATACCGGCCGCACACCGAGCAGGCACACCGAGAGACTGAGCAGGCTGACGCCGAACAGCAGGCCACGCGGCTTCGCGCGCCCTTCCATCCGGCTCGTCTCTTTTGCGACCATGCGCATTCATGCCACTCCAGACACGCCGATCGCTCATGGATCGGCCTCGCTGGATTGGCGTCTGATTCGATGAATCAAAGGTAAAGTCGATGCCGGGTCCATTCAGTGTTGCGGGCGCAATCCGGCCGCGTGCCGTGCCGACCAGTGCCGCTCAAAGCACAAACGCAGCGTCGCGTTGGAACCCGGGCAGCGGGGTCGCGGCAGCATCAAACACCTCATGTGCGGCAAAAGTCTTGCCGCTCCGCTGCCAAACGACGGCTTTGCCGCTTGGTCCCTGCGCGACGATTGCAACGAGCCGCCCGCCATTCTTGAGTTGATCCAACAAGCTAGGAGGCACGTCATCGACGGCGCCCTCGATCACGATGGCATCATAGGGGCCATTCGCTGCATGCCCCTCCCGCAACGGGCCAGACACGACATCCGCATTCTTGACACCAGCGGCTGCCAGGGCTGCGCGAGCCCGGTTTGCAAGGGCCTCATCGGATTCGATGCCGGTGACGTGTCTCGCAATACAGGCGATCACAGCCACCGAGTAGCCGGTGCCAGCACCGATCACAAGGACGGCGGCGTTGTCGCCGAGCTCGGCCAGTTGCAGCAGTTTGGCAAAAGTGCGCGGCGCCAACAGGTGGCGGCGGTCCTGCCGACCCGTGCTCGATGCGATGAGAATGGCTTCATCCATATAGGCGGTGGAACGGTGGGCGGCGGGCACGTAATCTTCGCGCGCGATGGCACCCATGGCGCGCACAATCCGCCTATCAGTGACATCGCTTGGCCGGACCTGCAATTCGACCATGTTGAGCCGCTGCTCTTTGTAGTCCGCCATTGTCCCGGTCCCTCGTGGTCCAGTTCCCCAGCGCCGATCGGCGCCCGCAGCTTGCTCTTAAGGCCGTTTGTGGCTGACGATCAAGCCTGAAACGACGTTTGTGGGGACACGCGTCGGTGGCCGCGCTTTGGCTGTCCGTTAAACGCTTCGACCGTTGCTCTGGCGGCGACCCCATGATAGTGGACTGTCCAGTCGCCGCTCGACCACAGCGGCGCGCGTACGGGGTTCGTATGCCGAGAGGCCACGTGGCGGAGTGGTGACGCAGCGGACTGCAAATCCGCGTACCCCAGTTCAATTCTGGGCGTGGCCTCCAGAATTTCCGAGCTTTTGAGAACGCTGGGCGCGCCGGTCGCGAACGGCGTTTCGTAGTTTGGGCTAGGCGGTGTTACCGGCCGCCACTGGTCGCCTGGTGCCAATGGAGCAGATGGCGGTCAGCCCACAGCAGCGCGCGGTTCAGTAAATATCCCCCGGCAAAGCCGGGGGCTTTAAGTTTGGAGCCGCCCGAGGCGGCTGGTGGGGTCGCTGACGCGGCCCCGAAGTCTTGTGCCACCTGAAGGTGGCTTAGCGCCAGAGGTTCAACTGCTCCAAGCGCTGGTCTTCCTTTTCTTGATTGCGGATGTACTGGCGGATCACGTCTTCGTCACGGCCCACGGTGGAAACGAAATATCCTCTGGCCCAGAAGTGTTGCCCGACGAAGTTGCGTTTGCGTTCGCCGTATACCCGCGCCAGATGGATTGCGCTTTTGCCTTTGATGAAACCCACCACCTGCGACACCGAGTACTTCGGCGGGATCGAGAGCATCATGTGGACGTGATCGGGCATCAGATGACCCTCCTCGACCCGGCTTTCCTTCTGCTTGGCCAATTGATGAAAGACATCGCCGAGATGGGGGCGCAGCCCGGCATACAGCGTCTTCCTCCTGCATTTCGGGATAAAGACAACGTGATATTTGCAGTCCCATTTCGTGTGGTTTAGGCTTTGATGGGCGTCCATCGGTGGAGTTCCTTTCGTGTGCGTGGTTGCTCACGATTGGAATTCCGCCGGTGACCGCCGGATACGTCAAACTGCTACTGCCTCCCCGGCAGAGCCGGGGGGCCTCCCGCTTACGC
>CAVQOB010000027.1:0-57364 GCA_963714325.1 uncultured Alphaproteobacteria bacterium
GATCTTGCTGGCCGTCCCAACAATGCCCATGCCAAGCCCGCCTCCTGCCGTCGCACCGAATTTGTTTGTCAAACATCCGAAACTTTATTTTGGTATTTGGAAACACCATTTCCAAATCAGTCCGCGGGATGTTCTTGAAGAGCTTCAA
The DNA here is from genome assembly GCA_963714325.1 of uncultured Alphaproteobacteria bacterium. GTDB lineage: Bacteria > Pseudomonadota > Alphaproteobacteria > Rhizobiales > Hyphomicrobiaceae > CAVQOB01. Next base: position 149 of record CAVQOB010000027.1, read on the forward strand.
GTAGACGTAGTCGGTTTTGATTTGCGGCGGCAACAGCGCTCTGAGCTTAGCGACGATCTTCTCTGCGTCCTTGCGTTCGCATTTTTGCGCCGCCATCACTTCCCCGATCCGAACTTCTTCCGTCTTCAATTTGAACATGACGAACAGACGTTGAAAAATCGGCAGCTCGAACTCCTCTTTGCGGAGATAGAACTTCTTCTTGCTACGCCGCGTTTCCGTCTTCGTTGCCGCACCGCGGAAGAATATCAAAATCTCTTCGAACGCCGCCATATCGACATGCAAATCCAGTCCGTAGTGGGACTCCTTCGTCATGATCACTTCGATGTCGGCCGGATTGATCCGCGTATAGTTAGCCTGCGTCAGCAAATGCTCGATGGATGTAACCAGCCGCTTCTGTAGTGTGTAACGCTCGTCAGCTCTGAACTTGCGCGTGACCAGGAGGTCGCTGTCCGGACTGAACGGTTCATAAGTCTGCTCCAGATCGAGCAAACTCGCCGCATAGGTCTGCTGACGCCAATAGTCGAGATAGCGAAAGAACCGCCGTGCCTCACCGGCCGAGCCGCTCGGCCAGGCATGCGCCTGGGTTAGGCGGTCCATCAGGGCGTACCGCGTGACAGGCAGGAATTTTTCCCGCTGGACGCCCGAGAGTACGTCCTGGAACGCTGCATCAAGCGCGGTCGCGCCGGCGTCGGCACGAGCCTTTTCGCCGCATCAGGCGATGCGGCGCGGTCATCAAGAGTTCCGGTCATGGCCATGGGTTCCCTCCCGTCAGGTCGCTGGCCCCCATCGCCGGCAACAACCATAATCAACTACAGGGCTTTTAAGGCAGCGCCGTGGGCATTGTCGGAAATGCGCCGACCGCAAGCCAAAACAAATAAAACAACCGTACATTCAACTGGTTACAGTGCATGCATGCCCCCCGCGACCAAAATCCGTACCGCGCCTTATGCCAGCCGCCCATCACGGCCGCCCGCGCAAGCTGGCAGGGGCCGTCCGGCCAGCACCAAGCCATCTTGTGCCCTCGGGATCGCCCGTCTACACAAATCATCGCCGTAAATCACCCGGCCGCCCTCGTTCGCAAGAGACACCGCGCATGATCCGCCTGCTCGACTTCCTCGCCTACGTCGTCCACCTCTACGAGTGGATCGTCATCGCAGCCGTCATCCTGGGTTGGCTCTTCGCATTCAACGTCATCAATTATGCCAATCCGTTCGTGCGCTCGCTATGGCAGGCGATCAGCGCTGCGACAGACCCGCTGCTCAAGCCTATCCGCCGAATAATGCCCAATCTCGGTGGCCTCGACATCTCCCCGATCATACTGCTGCTTGGGTGCCTGTTCGTGCGAGCAGTCGTAATTGAGAACCTCAAAGACCTGTTTCGGTAACCGATGGCGCGCGCCCCGGCCCGATCAACAGATACCCCTGGCGCACTGCGGATGACGGTATCGTCTTGCGGGTTCGTCTGACACCGAAGTCATCGCGCGACGCCGTCGAGGGTATCGTGGAAACGGCGGAGGGACCCGCACTCAAGGCCCGCGTCAGGGCGGTTCCAGAAGATGGCGCGGCCAATACAGCGCTTGAGACACTGATCGCCGAATGGTTGGAGGTGCCCAAACGCGCGGTGAGCCTGATCGGCGGCGGCAAATCCCGCATCAAAACATTAGCGGTCAAAGGCGCATCTACTGTCCTTGTCACTGAACTCGCCAAGCGCGCACGACAATTCACACCCGCGCAAAACTGAAAGGATCAGAGTCGATGGGCAACGCCTCGCGGATCGCCACACTGATCGATGGCAAGGCCATCGCTGAAAGCGTCCGTCGCGACGTCGCCGCCGACGTGGCGCGCCTCAAAACTACACATGGATTGACGCCTGGCCTCGCCGTCGTCCTCGTCGGCGAGGACCCGGCCAGCCAAGTCTACGTCCGCAACAAGGCCAAACAAACCGCCGATGCCGGCATGGCGTCGTTCGAATTGAAACTGGCGGCCGACGCTCGCGAAGCCGACGTGCTCGCCGTCATCGCACAACTCAATAGTCGCACCGACGTCCATGGGATCCTCGTCCAATTGCCGCTGCCGCCACACATCGACAGTCTGAAAGTGTTGCGTGCGATCAATCCAGACAAAGATGTCGATGGATTTCATCCCGTCAATGTCGGCCGCCTGTCGATCGGCGAGGAGGCGCTCGCGCCATGCACTCCGCTTGGCTGCATCATCCTGGCCAAATCCGTCAAACCTGAACTCAAGGGTTTGGAAGCAGTGGTCATCGGCCGCTCCAACATCGTCGGCAAACCCGTCGCGCAGTTATTGCTCCGGGAGGATTGCACGGTGACGATCGCACACTCCCGAACACGCGACCTGACGTCCGTCGTGCGCCGCGCCGATCTCGTCATCGCCGCCGTCGGACGGCCCGAAATGGTGACTGGCGATTGGATCAAACCCGGCGCCGTAGTCATCGACGTTGGTATCAACCGTGTTGACGCCGGCGGCGGCAAGACCCGCCTCATCGGTGATTGCAACTTTGACAGCTGCGCGGCCGTTGCCGGCGCCATCACACCCGTTCCCGGCGGCGTTGGCCCGATGACCATCGCTTGCCTGCTGCGCAACACCGTCGCCGCGGCGCGCCGCTCGGTCACCGGGGCTTGATCCCCCGCGAACCGCGCCGCAAAGTCATACGGCCAGCCCATGCGATCGGACCGCAAAAGTACCGTTGCGAAGCCGCCGCTTCGTCGCTATGGTCCGCGGCGATTGGGGCGTAGCCAAGTGGTAAGGCAACGGATTTTGATTCCGTCATGCGGAGGTTCGAGCCCTCCCGCCCCAGCCAAGGCAAGCGCGATATGTGCCGCTAAGCCAGCAATCCCTGCAGCACTTTCGGTAACACCTCCGGAATGTCCTCGGCGATCAGTCCGTAGCCAAATATATTGGCACACTCCCCGTGCAGCCAGACGGCGGCGCACGCAGCCTCCCACGCCGGCATGCCCTGCGCGAGCAGCCCCGTGATGAACCCCGCTAGCACATCGCCGGACCCGGCCGTCGCCAGCCCCGGCGGCGCATTCTCGTTGATCGCTGCGCGGCCGTCGGGATGCGCGATCACGGTGTCGGGGCCTTTGAGGACGACAATGGCGCCGGCGCACTCGGCGGCAGCGCGGGCGCGGTCGAGTTTCGATCCTGCGCACTCCGGAAACAGCCGCTTGAACTCACCCTCGTGCGGCGTGAGAACGACTTGGCGGGGCTTCTCCCAGGTCTTGCCGTTGGGCATCTCGACCATCGGACCGGGCTTGGCTTTGATGCCATCAAACAATGTCGACGGTCGCGTTCCGCTCTGATCCGACGCGAATGACGTCAGCGCATCCGCGTCGAGCACGACCGCCGCATCGGACGCGAGCGCGATCTCGACCATGCGGCGCGTCGCGGCGCCGACCCCACATCCCGGTCCGATCAGCACGGCATTGCGGCGCTTGTCCGCGAGAACGTCGCTTAGCCCGTCAGGAGCATCGAAGGGCGCGAGCATGATGGCGGTGAGATGCGCAGCATTGATGGCCATCGCATCCCACGGGCTCGCCACGGTCACCAGCCCCGCGCCGACCCGCAGCGCACCGCGCGCTCCGAGCCGCGCGGCCCCCGTCGCGTGCGACGGTCCGGATACGACGACGGCGTGTCCGCGCGTGTATTTGTGCGACGCTGCGTTGATCTGGGGCAATGCCGGTGGGCCATTCGCCACGCACAAACAACAATACAGCAGCACATGATCGACCGTCGAGAATTCCGTCGAGATCCCGATATCCGCCACGGTGACTGGACCGCAAAGCTGCCGCCCCGGGGACAGCAGATGTCCCGGCTTGCGCCTGAAGAAAGTCACCGTTGCTGTCGCCTGCGCCGCAGCGCCGCGCACCGCGCCGCTGTCGCCATCGACGCCCGATGGCATATCCACGGCAAGGATCGGCCGCCCGAGACCGTTGATACCCACGATAAGCCCTCGGTAGGCTCCGTCGATATCGCGCTTCAATCCCGCGCCGAACAGTGCGTCGATGATTAGGTCGACGCTGCGCAACGGCGCAAGCGATGCAACTTCTACCGCCCCGGTCCAACGCTGCGCCATAATGGCCGCATCGTCATGCAGGGATGCCCGGTCGACAAGCAACATTACGGCGACCCGATACCCGCGTTCAGCCAAAAGCCTCGCCGCGACGAACCCATCGCCGCCGTTGTTGCCGGGGCCGCACAGCACCGCGATTGCGCCGCCGGACTTGACCATCTTCGCCGCCTCGTCGGCCACGGCGCGGCCGGCATTCTCCATCAGCGTCAGCGACGGCATACCGCTAGCAACCGCCACCCGATCGGCCTCTGCCATCTCAGCCGTCGTCAGCAATTCCAGTCCGGCCATATGATGAACCCTTGGCGTTGAAACCTCGACACTGCTCCACCCTCAAGCCGACGAAGCCCACCGGCAACACCTGCGCACAAATTAGGCAATTTGCCTATTATTTACGCACGATCTCCCCTTGGCCCCAGCCCTGTTTTCGGGCACAAGCCCAGAAACACCAGAGAAACAACGGAATTGACTTGGCTTTATGCCGTCGTCACATCTGGCACAAGGCATGCTAACCAAACAGTCAACGCGGCAAAATTGGTCGCGATTGCGAGGCGCACATGAAAAAGATCGAAGCCATTATCAAGCCCTTCAAGCTCGACGAAGTCAAAGAAGCCCTGCAGGAAATCGGCTTGCAAGGCATAACCGTCATCGAAGCCAAGGGCTTCGGACGCCAGAAGGGTCACACAGAACTCTATCGCGGCGCCGAATACGTCGTCGATTTCCTGCCGAAAGTGAAGATCGAAGTTGTTCTGAGCGACGAGATGCTGCCGAAGGCAATCGAAGCCATTCAGCGCGCCGCCAAGACCGGCCGAATCGGCGACGGCAAGATCTTCATCTCCAACGTCGAAGACGCGATCCGCATCCGCACCGGCGAAACCGGCAACGACGCCATCTAGGCCGAGACTGCCGCATTCGAAATTCCGTCCGCACCCACGGCGCCGCGAGGCCCTGCCCTGCTGCCGGATGAACCAGAGACGATCCAGACTATAATCCATACAGGGGAGCCCCAATGGCCGACAATGCAAAGACGCCTGCCGACATCATGAAAATGCTGAAAGACAAAGACATCAAGTTCGTCGACCTGCGCTTCACCGACACCAAGGGCAAGATGCAGCACGTCACAGCCGATGCCTCCTGCATCGACGACAGCGTATTCGCCGACGGCTACGCCTTCGACGGCTCGTCGATTGCCGGCTGGAAAGGTATCGAAGCCTCTGATATGACGCTGCTGCTCGATTGCTCGAGCGCGCACATGGACCCCTTCTTCGCGCAATCGACACTCGCGATCTTCTGCGACGTGCTTGAGCCCTCGACCGGCGAAGCCTATGAGCGCGATCCCCGATCGATCGCCAAGCGCGCCGAGGCCTATATGAAGTCGACGGGCGTGGGCGACTCGATCGTGTTCGGCCCGGAAGCCGAATTTTTCATCTTCGACGACGTGAAGTTCGCGTCTGATCCCTATAACACCGGTTTCAAGTTGGACTCCTCCGAACTGCCCTCCAACATGGATCGCGATTACGAGATGGGCAACCTCGGCCACCGTCCGCGCGTCAAGGGCGGCTACTTCCCCGTGCCGCCGATCGACAGCTGCCAGGACATCCGCTCGGAAATGCTCTCGGTGATGGCTGAAATGGGCGTCGTCGTTGAAAAGCACCACCACGAAGTCGCCGCCGCCCAGCACGAACTCGGCATCAAGTTCGGGCCGATGGTGACGCTTGCCGATCACATGCAGATCTACAAGTACGTGATCCATCAGGTCGCCCAGGCCTATGGCAAGTCGGCCTGCTTCATGCCGAAGCCGATCTTCGGCGACAACGGCTCGGGGATGCACTGCCATCAATCGATCTGGAAAGACGGCAAACCGGTGTTCGCCGGCAATAAGTACGCCGACCTTTCAGAAACATGCTTGTTCTATATCGGCGGCGTCCTTAAGCACGCCAAGGCACTCAACGCTTTCACCAACCCGACGACGAACAGCTACAAGCGCCTCGTCCCCGGTTATGAAGCGCCCGTCTTGCTCGCCTACTCCGCCCGCAACCGCTCCGCCTCGTGCCGCATCCCGCACGTGACGAGCCCCAAAGCGAAGCGCATCGAAATCCGCTTCCCCGATCCAGCCGCCAACCCCTACCTCGCGTTCGCCGCGATGTTGATGGCCGGTCTCGACGGCATCGCCAACAAGATCCATCCCGGCGAGCCGATGGACAAGAACCTCTATGACCTGCCGCCCGCCGAACTCTCGAAGATCCCAACGGTGTGTGGTTCGCTCCGTGAAGCTCTCGAAAGCCTCGACAAGGACCGCGAGTTCCTCAAGAAGGGCGGCGTCTTCACCGACGAAATGATGGACGCCTACATCGAACTGAAAATGGCCGAAGTCGAACGCACGGATATGACTCCACACCCCGTTGAGTTCGATATGTATTATTCGGTGTAAGCGGAAGGCGTCAGACGCTTGCGTCAGACACCAGCTCGCATTACCGCAACAACTCAGCCCCGGAGCACGAGCTCTGGGGCATTTCTGTTTGGCACGCCTGCATTCTCTAAAAATTGCTGTTATACTGGGCAATCAGTTGATTGACGCGTGTTGCACGGTTGCGATTCCAGTTTGGGGCGGGCTGAGAGTCCCTCTCTCTGAGAATGATACGGGGAGGATGACCATGGTTCTCGCGCTCGAAATCAGGAACGACCGTACGCTGGCGGTGCTGCGCAAATTCGCCAAAGATGTGGACGACGTACGGATTGCGCGCCGCATCCTCGCGATCGCCAATGCGCTCGGCGGCATGAGCCGGGACGAGGCCGCGCGCGCCGCCGGCGTGGACCGCCGGACGCTGCGCGACTGGGTGCTGCGCTACAATGCCCACGGCGTCGACGGTCTTGCAGACCGCTGGAACGGCGGTCGGCGGCCGACGACCTCTCGCATCGCCTGCACGCTGCGGATTCCGGCGACGACGCCATTGTCGAGGCCGCGACGCCGGCCTGGAGCCGCATCATCGCCGATGCTGGCCGCATCTCTTCACTCTGCTCGTATCCATGGATTGCACAGGTCAGATGAATGGCGGGCCGGTATGAGACGCCGGGTCCCAATCGTAGATGATCACAAACGGCGGCACGGGTGTGATCCGCGCCTGCTCGCCCAGGTGCTGCCGTTGAGGTCCGGATGCTGGCCACATTTCTAAACGGCGATGGACGTCGTCGGACAGGCTCAGGAACTTCGCGGCCAACGGTTCGCCGCCCCGGCCTGCAAGGTATGTAGTGATGTCAGCGATATCAGCATCGGCGCGCGGGCTGATGATGACTTTGGTCATGATCCGCGGATACGAGCGAGTCGCTCGGCATTGCGTGCCCTATGCTCGTCGAGCGTCAGGAACTTGCCAGCCACGACCTCCGCCCGCGCTGCATAATGGCTTTGGATCAATTCGGTCCACTGCGCGTCGGTTTCAGGCAACGCGTCATCCGCCTCAAGGGCCATCTGCTCGTCGATCATGTGAGCAACGGCATCATCGAGCGACTTGAATGTCCCATCCGCGACCTTGGATGCCAACCGTTCCGCGTGGGTTTTATGGAGAGCGATGTTCATCGAGTTCCTCCCAAACTGGCAGACGTCGATCACGGCTGGCGATCCGCTGCCACAGTCCGCGCGTCAAAGGCCGCCATTTATCGCCACAAACACGGCAGGAGGCACCTCGCCCGCCCATCAACCGATCCCAGCGAATGCCATGGCCGAGCCAGCGGTTTTCATTTGCCGGGAACCGCCGGATCGCCGAAGGTCTCCGCATCGCCGCTGCACGTTCAGGACCCCATGCATCCGCTGATCAAGCGCGCGGCCGTCACGTCCGGCCGCCTCCTCACTTGGCTTGTCGCGCCACCCGTGGCTGGCCTTAACGCCGAGTCCCCTCGGCCGGCCGCCAACGTGGTCCGAGAAGGGCCGGGAGTGGCTCGCCCGCTATCTGCCGCTCGAAATCATTGCAACGCTGACCGCCCTCATCGGCGGCTTGCTCGCGACCCTCGTCACCACCAATGCCGTCGCCATCGCCTACGCCGCCGCCTGGAGCGAAAACATCGGCTATTACGCGCTCGCCTTCGCGCGGGAAATGCGCGGCCAGCCAGGGGCCGAGACCTCCGGCGAAGCGGCCGGCGCATCAACGTCTGCACGTTCTTTGCGCGCCACCAAAAATCTCGTTCTTGAATTCGGTCCCGCCGAACTGGTCGACAGCTTCATCAGCCGTCCGTTCTGCATGTACGCAGCAACGTGGATGTTCGGCAGCATCGGCGTCGGCATCATTGTCGGGAAACTTCTTGGCGATCTCATCTTCTACGGCCTCGCGATCATCGCCTACGAGTTCCGAAAATCCCGCTGCTAACACTGTTCAAGCTTGCCTAACGCCCTCGGCACGCGTCGGCCCGTGGCCAATCCGCGCCACCGCCGTCCGCATGAGGGCCTGCAGAACTGCCGGAAACGCGTCGAGAAACTTCGAGAACCGCTCATAATCGAGCGACAGGACCATCGACGCTTCGATCGCCGTCACCGTCGCTTGCCGCTTGAGCTCGGCAAAGAAAGCATATTCGCCAATCACCGCTCCAGCACCCGATCGCCCCAGCGAAGCGCCTGCGCGATCCGTGACGGCGAAATTTCCGCGCACGACGACATAAACGTGCTCCGCCGCATCGCCAAATGAACACAGCGCCTCTCCCGCCGCCAATGCACGCTCATCAAACATCATGGCCAGCATCCGCGTTTCATGAATTGGGATACCATCAAACGCCGAGCACGCGCGCAATGCAGCGACTCGGCGTTCCACAGTATCCGTCGTCAACTCCTCGCTGCGCAGGTCAAAATAGCGCGACAGTCGCAGTTGTTGATTGCGCCAGCGCCGGCTCTCGCTGAAATGGCGAACCGGCAACATCGACGTGTCGCCGGTGATCCGCGCCGCCTCGCGCAATCCGGACAGATAAGCACTATGCACGCAGCTCCAATGCTGACGGTTGGTCGCTTCGCCCGCAAAATGTACGCGGTTCTCAATGGGCTCGGCCAGTGTGTCGAAGTCGGCAGTTGAGCCGCCAACAGCCACATGCGAATAGGTGCCGCGCGAATACGGGTCGGCGAGCCAAGCCGTCTTGGCAACCCGCAGCGGCTCAGGAATTGCACCCGGAAACAGTGCACTCAATGTCTGCAACGCCCAGACCCGCACCGCAGCGTCACTCATGAATTCGACGGCCGCGCCAAGCGCGCCCCCCACGATAATTGCGAGACATGGGATATTGTGGGAATAGTAGAGATTGATGATGTTGGTCGGTCGCTCGTCGGATTGCGCATTCCCGATCAGACCGAAAACATATTGCTCGTGCGGCCAGAACGGCGCGTCGAACCAGACGACCACTTTTGTCAGCGTGCCGTACCCAATCCGCGCGATGGCCAGTTGTTTGGCGGCAGGCAGTGGCGGATCAAAAGCAAGATCACCAGCCTTGAGCACACCGAGTGGTATGGTCACGATGGCACGATCACAGTGATGCGCGCCATGCTCCGTATCAATGCGAATGTCCGAAGCGCCTACATACGTGATCCGGTCCGCCCGTGTCCGCAGTTTGACGGCAATACCCGCTGCCAAGTGTTCCGCTAACGCCTGATAGCCACCCAGCAGAACGCTATCGCCGTAGCCATAGACTTCGTAACCGTCGTCCCAATTCAGTCCAGAGAGATTCTCCGCGCCTGCCGCCCAGTCTTCACGCGCAATCAGGTCAATGTGCCATCGCACCAACGCCCGCTGGACCGGCGTCGCGCCATAGCGCTCTAAGATTTGACTGCTGATCGCAGCCAACGACTGATCGGCCATACCCGGTTTCCGCCGCCAAATATCAATCGCGTCGAAAACACGGTCGGCGAGGAGGATTGAGTCCGCTTTTTCACGATTCGAGAGTGCACCGGCCTGCGGCCAATGCAGCGCAAAATGCTCCCATCCACCGATGTAACTGGCATCACCCCCGACAAAGATCGTCGGTAGCCCGAGGCGTCGAGCCAACGCCGTTATCGGATTGCCTTCAGTGCCATGAATCCAATGTGCCCCAAGATCGATACCATCGACGGTATGCAATCGACCTCCAACACGGTCGCGCGCCTCAAGCACCTCGACATCATGACCATGAGACACGAGCGCCCGCGCCGCGGCCAGTCCGCTTATCCCCGCGCCAATAATGCAAATTCTCATACGGCTGCCACGCGGCTCTATTGGATCGCCCAAACGATCTCAAATGTGTGCCTGAGACTGAATATCCTGGCAATTGAGTTTGAGTGTTTAGGGTCGTTCGGTCCTGTTGGCGCAGGATTGAAGGCTATCCCGACCGTCCCGTTTCCAGTGCTGTTTGGCCGGAACGACTGTTTGGGGCACGCCGGTATCTCCACCTCTGGAATATCCGCACCTTCTTGGGCGGATACCGGTCCAACCGGTTCCATCGCGCAGCGTGAAACCCAAAAGCAAGGCGCCGATTGGCACCCCGCTAAAACGGCAGGCCAAGCATCAGCCGCCGTTACTCATCCTTGCGTCGCGGCACTTGCGGTACGGTGCCGGCGGCTCGCGGTTTGCGCTCTTTCGGGCTCGGCAACGCCTTTTTTGGCGTCGCCTCGACCAACGCGGGCACGTCATCGATCTCGTCCTCTTCCTCCTCCTTGGACTTCACCTTCTTAGAAGGATCAGCGGGGAAGAATTCGAAGCCGAGACGCTTCTCTTTGGTGCCGGGCTTGATGCCTGGAGCGTCCTCGACGGCGATGATCTTGACCGCGCCGCCATGTTCCAGCCGACCAAACAGCAACTCGTCGGCGAGCGGCTTCTTGATGTGCTCCTGGATCACGCGGGAGAGTGGGCGGGCACCGAACTTCTCATCATATCCCTTCTCAGCGATCCATGACGTCGCTTCATCGGTCAGTTCGATGGTAACGCCACGATCAGCCAACTGCGCTTCAAGCTGGAAGACGAATTTCTCGACGACCTTCTTGATGACATCTTGCGGCAAATTGGCGAACGGCACCACCGCATCCAGACGGTTTCGGAACTCGGGCGTGAACATGCGATTGATCGCTTCAGTATCCTCGCCGGTGCGCTTGGCCGACCCAAATCCGATCGCCGACTTCGCCATGTCCGACGCGCCCGCATTGGTCGTCATGATCAGGATGACATTGCGGAAATCGACTTTCTTGCCATTGTGATCGGTCAGCTTGCCGTGATCCATCACCTGCAACAGGATATTGTAGATGTCGGGATGCGCCTTCTCGATTTCATCCAACAACAAGACAGAATGTGGATGCTGATCGACGCCGTCCGTCAGCAATCCGCCCTGATCGAATCCAACATAACCGGGCGGCGCGCCAATCAGCCGGGACACGGTATGCTTCTCCATGTATTCCGACATATCGAAGCGCAACAATTCAATGCCCATCAACAGCGCGAGCTGCTTCGCGACTTCGGTCTTACCGACGCCCGTCGGCCCAGAAAACAGATAGCAGCCAATCGGTTTTTCCGGCTCCCGCAAGCCGGCCCGCGACAGCTTGATCGCCGACGTCAGCGAACTGATCGCCTTGTCCTGTCCGAACACCAGACGCTTCAGGTCCTTCTCGAGGTTGCCCAAAACTTCGGCGTCGGACTTGGTGATCGTCTTTGGCGGAATCCGGGCCATCGTCGCGACGGTCGCCTCAACCTCTTTCACAGTGATCTTCTTCTTGCGCTTGCCTTCCGGCACCAGCATCTGCGAGGCGCCGGTCTCATCGATCACGTCGATCGCTTTGTCAGGCAGCTTGCGGTCATTGATGTAGCGGGCAGAAAGCTCCACCGCAGCTTTGATCGCCTCATTGGTATACTTGAGCTTGTGGTATTCCTCGAAGACCGGCTTCAGACCTTTCATGATCTCGATCGCATCTTCGATCGAGGGCTCCTTCACGTCGATCTTCTGGAATCGACGCACGAGCGCGCGGTCCTTTTCAAAGTGCTGGCGATACTCCTTGTAAGTAGTGGAGCCGATACAGCGCACGGCACCGGACTGCAACGCCGGCTTCAACAGGTTCGACGCATCCATCGCGCCGCCCGAAGTCGCACCGGCACCAATCACGGTATGAATCTCATCGATGAACAATATCGCCCCTGGATAGTTCTCGATTTCCTTCATAACGGCCTTCAACCGCTCTTCGAAGTCACCGCGATAGCGCGTTCCGGCTAGCAGAGAACCCATATCGAGCGAAAAGATCGTTGCATCAGCGAGAACTTCCGGCACTTCGCCGCGCAGGATCTTACGCGCCAAACCCTCGGCAATCGCTGTCTTGCCGACGCCGGGATCACCGACGAACAGCGGATTATTCTTCTGACGCCGGCATAGCACTTGGATTGTCCGTAGCACTTCCGCCTCGCGCCCGATCAATGGATCAATCTTGCCGTCCCGCGCCTTCTTGTTGAGATTAACGCAATAAGCCGATAGCGCGTCCTGCTGGCCCTTTTTCTCACCAGCCTGGTTCTCATTCGACGTGGCGTCCTCCTCCGCGCCCTTCGCAGGCCGCTGCTCACTCATTCCCGGGCGCTTTGCAATGCCGTGTGAAATATACTGAACCGCATCGAAGCGGGTCATCTCTTGCTCCTGCAGCAAGTATGCAGCATGACTTTCGCGCTCGGCAAAAATGGCGACGAGAACGTTGGCACCCGTTACCTCTTCGCGACCCGACGACTGCACGTGCACAACGGCACGATGGATGACGCGCTGGAATCCAGTCGTTGGCTGCGCTTCGGTCGAGCCCTTGACGACGAGCGACGACAGTTCGTTGTCGACGTACTCAGTTACCCGCGCGCGCAGTTCATCGATATTGACATTGCAAGCCCGCATGACCGCTGCCGCATCGCGATCATCAATCAGGGCGAGCAACAAGTGCTCAAGCGTCGCATACTCATGATTGCGCTCGTTGGCGTTTTCGAGGGCACGATGCAGGGCAGCTTCGAGACTTTGTGAGAAGGCGGGCACGATCGGGATCCCTCACTCTTTTTCCATACGGCACTGCAGAGGATGCTGGTGTTGACGCGAAAAATCCATCACTTGCGCAACCTTGGTTTCCGCGACCTCATAGGTGTACACGCCACAAACGCCGACACCCTTTTGGTGCACATGCAGCATGATCCGTGTGGCATCTTCGCGGCCCTTGTTGAAAAAGCGCTCAAGCACATGCACCACAAACTCCATGGGCGTGTAGTCATCATTCAGCAGCAGAACCTTGTAGAGGCTCGGCTTTTTGGTTTTTGGCCGCGTTTTGGTGACGAGCCCGGTCTTGCCGTCCTCATCCCCACGCGATCCGCTTTTCCCGGCCATACCGATAATCTCGATCAATCTTTGCGCCCGCACCTTCGTCGACGGCAGGGCAGATGCAATCCGCAACGCTCTCGTCGGCATCGTAGCGAAAGAAGCCCCCTGACGGCAAACACCATTACCACCTCGAACATGGCAAAAGGTGCGCCAAAGCGCACTCCCAATCGCAACCAGCCCAGGACACCTCAAATGGGGACGAAAAAAGGCCCGGCAAGTGCCGAGCCTTCTCAAATCCGTTGACACTGCCGTCAAGGATCCCGCGTGTTCAGCGGCTTTGCGCAATGGCGCGTTCCACAGGCTTGGCGGCATCTTTGGCGATGGCGGTGTACATACCGCCGATCTTCGACATTTGCTGCATGTACTCATCGTAGGCGCGCTTGGCATAGGCTGTCTGAATCTCAAGCGCCTGCTCAACCGATTTGGCTTGCGACAGCTTTTCAAACGCCTTCGTGCCCTCTTCGAACGAACGCTTCGAATAGTCGGTCATTTCGGTCGCCAGCGTCTGCCAGCTTTTTGTCCACTCGCCATAGAACTTCATCGTGGCTTCAGGATTGAATGGACCAAATTTCTGCATGTCCTGGAATGGATTCATCATGGTGATTGCCCTTGGTTTGGCGGGAACGTCTGCCGATGCGATACCTATCCATAGTGCATCGCACAAATTACGTCAAGTTTTTTGTGCGATGCAGCATTTATCCGTATTACCCATCAAATTAACCGCATTCTAGCGACCATAGCGTAGGTTGGCAGTGGACGACCAAATTCGGTTGAAAAAAAGCGCGTGGCGCAGCCTCACTGACGCCCACAAGCCGTGTTCTGGTCGCATCGGACATGATGGCATTCACGCTGGGAGGCGTCGGATAGCCGACAGGCTGAGCCCAAAATTTGGCGCACGGCTTGGCGTTTGGCGGGGTAGTCGAGGCTATGGTTCTCACGCATCGAAGGCTTGGCCGAAGCAGGCTGTTGTGCCGCTTGCCAGCGGTTGCCGCTTGCGTTGCATCGGCATTTTCCGGATTTGTCCTGCCGGCCAACGCCGCTGGCAAGCATGCCGCCCTCGTCATTGATGCCAATACCAATATCGTCATTTCGGCGCAGGATGCCGATGCGCCGCGCTTCCCCGCTTCACTGACGAAAATGATGACGCTCTACCTGCTGTTCGATCAGATCGAGCAGGGTCGCTTGGCCATGACGTCTCGCATCAAAGTGTCGGACACAGCGGCGTCCGCGCAACCATCGAAGCTCGGCCTTGATGCTGGTGCCGAGATCACCGTCGCCGACGCCATCAAGGCCTTGATTGTCAAATCGGCCAATGACATCGCCGTCGCGGTCGCCGAGCAGATCGCCGGTAGTGAGGAAAAATTCGCCCGCCGCATGACGGAGAAGGCGCGCCAACTCGGCATGACGGCAACATCATTCCGCAACGCCCACGGACTGCCAGACGATGCGCAGACGACAACCGCTCGCGACATGGTCACACTGGCGCTGCGACTACACGACGATTTTCCCCGCCACTATCCGCTCTTCGCCACCCGCGAGTTCCGCTTCAACGGTGAAACCCACCGCAACCACAACACGCTGTTGTTCAGTTACGAAGGCGCTGAGGGCATGAAGACCGGTTACACGCGCGCTGCCGGATTCAATCTGGTCACCTCCGTCAAACGCGGCAACAAGCATGTCATCGGTGTGGTGTTCGGTGGCTCCTCCGCCGGCACGCGCAATCAGACGATGAAGACGCTCTTGAACATCGCGTTATTCAAGGCCAGCCCGACCAAGACGCGTCAGCCTGTGGCGATCGCGCAAGCCAAACCGCGGCCCCAACCCGTCCCTGAACTGCGCGAGGCCATCCGACCGGCGCCACGCACAACGGTGACCGCCGATGCGAGCCGTGCCGCCGCCCTTCAATCCGATGCACGCCCAAGCACTGCGATCGAACCGCCCATCGCGCCGACAAGCGAACCGCCAAAACCCTCTCGCGCCGTCGAAGTCGCCCGCGTTCGCTCGGTTCTGGTCGTGCCGCGGCAGGCGCCTCCAGTCGCCGCGCTACCGCCATCCGTGCCCGCAGCCCCCATCACGACGTTGACACCCCAACCACCCGCATTCGTGCGAGCCGACGCGGCGCCGCGCGCGCTACCGCCGCCGGCCCGTGCGCTACCGCCACCACCCCAACCCATCGCTCAGCCAACGCCGCCCGTTGCAGGGCAGGTGGTGCGTGGCGCGCCACCCTCAAGCTTGCAGACACAGGCCGAAAATCTCGCCCGCGGCGCTGCTCCGGCGACTCCCGTCGCCCGGCCAACACAATTCGCGCAGGCCGGTACGGCGGCCTTCCGCCTGCAGGGCCCAGCACAGCCAACATCGCAGTCGTATCAGATTCAGATTGGCGCCTATGCGAGCGCCGCCGACGCCGAACGCCAGCTTGCCACGGCCAAAGCCAGAGCCGCCGATCTCATCGGATCCTATCAAGGCGCGGCGCTGACAGCCCAGGTCGCCGGCAAAGCCATCTACCGGGCGCGGCTGATCGGATTGGACTCGACGTCCGCGACGTCCGTCTGCACGGAACTGCGCCGCCGCCAAATCGATTGTATGGTGGCGAAGGCGGAGTGAGGGAGGACTCAAGTCCAGACGTGATAACCGAAATGGTCAAACGCGCTCGACCTCCTGCGGTCGCGCGGCAGACTTGATCGCTCCCGCGACTTCGGCCAATGCCGTTTCGACCCGCTTCGCCGGCATTGCGAACAGATCGGTGGCCAACCCCATCCGTGCCAACCCGGATATCAACCACTTCGTCGGATCGAAATCCCAGCGCTTGATGCCGTGCCGATAATCGCGCGGGAAAGCGTGATGGTAGTTGTGATACTGCTCACCCAGGGCAAACGGGAACCACCAGACATTTCGGGCCGACACCTCACGCGTGAAGGGCCGCGTTCCCCAGACGTGGCACACCGAGTTGACCGCAAACACCACGTTGCACATGAACGCGACGCGCAACGCCGAAATCAGCAACCCGCCCCACCATGGCGTCCCGCACGCAATCGCCAGCGCCACCGGGATAAGAATATTCAGCGCGATGCTGATCTGCCAATACCAGCGCTCTTGCCACTCGATCACCGGATTGCCCTGCAGCCTGGTCGGAATCTCGACCGGCGGGATGGGTGCAAAAATGATCCATTCAAAGTGCGCCCACCAAAAGCCGCGTTGGATGTTGTAGGGGTCCTGGTCATGATCGGTGTGCTGGTGATGCTTGATGTGCGACGACACCCATTGCCGCGCCGGCATCTGCAGGATGAAGGTCGAGCAGATCGCCAGGAAATATTCAATCGGCCGGGCGAACCTGACCGAGTTGTGCGCCCAGGAGCGATGATAGAGCGCCGTGATGCCAAACCCGCCAAGCGGATAGGCAATCAAATGGTAGCCGACCTCGTAGACGCTGGCACCGTAGAACCAGAGATACGGAATGGCCGCCAGTGCAGCGAGGTGCAGTGCCACGAGCAAGGCCATGGCCGGATAGTGGACATAATCAGTGCGCATGCGCTCGTCTTTAGCTCCCCCGTGCCGGAGTTCAATCTCCTGGCTGGGCCCCCGGCGGGTCACCAACCAGATTGTCTCAGCACCGTGGCGCAATTACCATGCGCTCTGGCAGTCTCACAACCCGGGAGCGAACGTGCTTCCCAGTCGCCGCGCACTGCGGCTAGATATGGTCGAAACCCGCGTCAGGACGCATGCGCTAGCACGAGTCTGGAATACTTTTCCAGAGCAGCATGTTGCCGCACCGTCACGATTTGAGTGCTATCTGGACGTGCTCGCGTTCCGCGACCTTGGCTTTCATTGGTCCTGGCTGCGACCCATGCGCGAGAAGTCCTGAGGGCACACGCGCAGGAACAATCGCTAGTTCTCTCTTGGGCGCGTATTCCGGGGCGGAAAAAGCGCTGGCTGTATTTCCAGCATTTGATGGCACATCGCGACTATCGAGAACCTTGAAGGAGCGTCGCTGGCCTATGAGGAATGAATTGATGGCCGGACTTGGGACGAATGTACCCGATCCATTGGCAGAAGCCGCAACCCAAGGCCTCAAGCCTCGAGTGCGCGCGTGGGCATCGCATTGCTCCCGTTACAGAGGCGGCGACGATCGACGTGCAATGGCCCAATTGATCGGAACAGTGTCGCTGCTCGCGGTTTTGTTCATCATTATGATCCGCATGGCAGACATCTCCTACGTCATCATCTTACTCCTAGCGGTGCCCGCAGGCGGTCTGTTGATACGCATCTTCATCATCCAACATGACTGTGGGCATGGGTCATTCTTTAAGTCGCGCGCAGCCAATGACCAACTCGGGCGCATGCTCAGCGTGCTAACTTTAGCCCCTTACGGACTTTGGCGACGCGAACATGCCACGCATCACAAAGGCTCAGGGAACCTAGATTGCAGAGGCGTGGGCGACATTGAGACGTTGACAGTGGAAGAGTATAAGGCTCGCAATTTTTTCGGACGAGCCAACTATCGCATTTACAGAAATCCAATTTTTCTATTTGGCATTGGGGTGCCGACGTATTTTCTATTGATACAAAGACTGCCGTGGTTTCACGGTGAGCCCGCGCGCGAGGCTTGGAAAAGTGTCGCAGGTTTGAATGCAGCTTTATTGTTACTCTACGGCTGCGTGGGATGGTTTCTGGGGTATCTCGTTTTGTTGCTCGTGACGCTTCCTATGGTCGTTGTTGCAGCGTCGGTTGGCGGTTGGCTCTTCTTTATGCAGCATCAATTTGAGCATACGTACTGGGCCCGATATCCCGAATGGGACTTTCATACCGCAGCTGTGCTAGGCTCATCGTACTACGACTTGCCGCGCATTTTTCAATGGTTCACTGGCAACATTGGACTACATCACATCCATCATCTGAACAGTATGATCCCAAATTACAAATTGCAGGAATGCCTGGATTCATTACCCGAACTTCGCAACTTGAACAGGATATCGTTGTGGCACGGTTTTTCTTGCGTGAGCCTAGTATTGTGGTGTGAGCGCAAACGTCGCCTTGTTACGTTCAAAGAAGCACTCAGCGAGGCACACTAATGGTCGCACCGCCCCCTACCTCACCCCCGGCCACAGCGCGTCCGTTCGCCCGGTCAGGCGGTAGGCAAGAAGCCCCAGGTATTCCTTGGTGATGAAGTCGATGCGGCGCAACCCTTCCGGCAAACTCGAATAGACCTTGATGATATCGAACCTACCAACCGTGCGATAGTCGACTGGCCAGGGCTCGACCTCGAAGCCGATCGCCCGGAACGTACCCATGGCGCGCGGCATGTGCCATGCCGACGTCACCAGCAGCCAGCGCTCGCCCGGCTTAGGGTTCACGAGCGCCTTGGTCAGGCTGGCATTCTCAGCGGTGTTGCGTGACGCTGACTCGAGTGTCACGCGGGCGCGGTCAACGCCCAGCGCCTCGAACAATCGCCCGGCGGTGTCGGCTTCGGATTCCTTGGCGCGAATGAGATCGCCGGAGCCTCCCGAAAAGACCACCCGCGCTTGCGGTAGTTGACGCGCCAAGGCCACGGCTTCTGTCAGCCGCTCGGCCGCTTCGTTCAGCGCCATCAGTTCACGCTCGCCGGCGATGCGCGCGTCTTCGGCACCACCGAGCACGATAATCCCGGTGATCGGCGCGCCATCCAGGCGGGCGCGGGGAAAACGGTCTTCGAGCGGTTGGATCAGCAGGTCCGAGAGCGGCGAGAAGCCGAGCACCAACAGCGCCACCGTCGCCGCCATCAGCCACTTGCGGCCGCGCTCGAAATCCAGCCGGTAAAGCCGCCACAGCCCATAGCAGAAGGCCATCACCACCAGCGTCGACGGCTGCACCACGAACCAAACGAGCTTCGAAAGAATATAGAACATCAACCTGTCTGCTTACGGGCGCCGTCGGAAGAGGAACTCATACTTTTGAGCGATTGTATTAACTCGTCATCCTACACAAACCCCGTCATGGCCGCGAAGGCGGCCATCCAAGCATGCCGATTTTGGTCGCGATGGCAACTCCGGTGGAATCGTTGAAGCCGCTTTGAGAGCGAGTTCAACGGCCCCGCGTTTCTGCACCTTGCTTGGGTGGCCGCCTTCGCGGCCACGACGAACCATTGAAATCAATGGTCGGACGTTTCGCCCGACGAACAGTGCTCAGTTATCAATCGGCGGCGCACCATTGGCAAGCGCCGCGCGTCAGTTGATTCGCTCGATCGCGACCGCCGTCGCTTCGCCGCCGCCAATGCAGAGCGAAGCAACGCCACGCGACTTGCCATACTTTTCCAGCGCCGCCAACAGCGTGACGATGATACGCGCGCCGGACGCACCAACGGGATGGCCGAGCGCACAGGCGCCGCCATGGACGTTGACTCTCGCATGCGGCAGATCGAGATCCCGCATTGCTGCCATGGTGACGACGGCAAACGCCTCGTTGATCTCGAACAGATCGACATCCTTCGCCTGCCAGCCGACGTCCTTCAACAGTTTCTGCATCGCCCCGATCGGCGCCGTCGTGAACCAGGCTGGCGCCTGCGCATGCGTCGCCGTGCCGACAATCGTCGCGAGCGGCTTGAGTTTGCGCCGCTTGGCTTCGCTGGCGCGCATCAACACCAGCGCCGCCGCGCCGTCCGAGATCGACGACGAATTGGCCGCCGTCACCGTCCCGTCCTTGCGGAACGCCGGTTTCAAACTGGCGATCTTGCTGGGATCAGCGGTGAACGGCTGCTCATCCTGCTCGATGTTGCTCGATCCTCGGCGCGTATTGACGGCGACCGCCACCAATTCCCGGTCGAACGATCCATCCTCATTCGCCCGCTTGGCGCGCGTCAGGCTTTCTGCCGCGAACGCGTCCTGCGCTTGGCGCGTGAATTGATAGTGTTGTGCCGTATCCTCGGCGAATGTTCCCATCAGCCGGCCCTTATCGAAGGCACACTCCAGGCCGTCGAGGAACATATGATCCTTGGCCTCGGCGTGACCGAGCCTGGCGCCGTTGCGCATTTTCGGCAACAGGTAGGGGGCGTTGCTCATGCTCTCCATCCCACCGGCAACAATCACATCTTCCGACCGTGCATGCAGCGCGTCGTAGGCCAACATGACGGTCTTCATGCCGGAACCGCACATTTTGTTGACGGTCGTCGCTGGAACCGATTGCGGTAGTCCCGCCCCGATCGCAGCCTGTCGCGCCGGTGCTTGCCCGAGGCCGGCCGGCAATACGCAGCCCATCAAGACCTCCGACACCTCGCCACCCTCGACGCCCGCGCGTTGTACGGCTGCACGAATGGCGACGGCGCCGAGCTCGGGCGCCGGGACGCTCGCCAGCGCGCCCTGAAAACCACCCATGGCCGTGCGCGCCGTACCAACGATAACGATCGCGTCTTCAGAACTTCGGGCCATGGCTGCCTCCTGGCGGCGTGGTGTTGATCTCGGCTGGACGTGTGGAACACGACGATTGACAGCGGTCAATGCCCTGCATCGTCAAGCCAGGCGGTCAAATCTGGCAGGCCATGTCCAACATATTCGCATGCTGTTTCAACCCTCCGCAACGGGAGTGATGCGCAAAAACTGGGCAGCCGATGCTTTCACTGGTCCAATGGCGAGACAGAGCCAGCGAGAACCTCGGTCGCTCTACCTATGTAACAGAAGTGCCTATTTCGCCATGCTCCGCCGGCGCACTCCCCCCATTTGCCCCGCCCCCCAGAATCATCGCATCTCCGCTCGGTTCGATCGGTGTGGGAGAGCAGGGACGCATGGCGTATTTTTTGACGGTTGCGAATTGCAAGGGTGGCGTTGGCAAGTCGACATTTTCGGTGATGCTGGCGCAAGCGTTCGCGATCTGGGGGAGCAAGCGCGTGCTGCTGCTCGATCTCGACAGTCAGTGCAACGCTTCGCTCATTCTGATCGGCGGCCAGGGCTGGAACACCGCGCGCAAGGGCGGCACGACGATTGCCGACTATTTCTATGACCTGTTCGATGGCGTGCCGGTCAGCCCACGCGAGTATCTGATCCCCAACGTCGGCGACGTGCACGACGGCACCGGGCGGCCGCCGCGCCTCGCTTTGCTCCCCGGATCTCTGTTGCTGGAGGACGTGCAGGGCGAGCTCTATCTCAAGCAGGCGCGCGAATCGCGCACGGCGGACGTCGTGGCTTCGCGCGTGCGCGGCGGATCGAAACACTATTGCGTCGCTTTGCCGGAAACTTCGATGTCGTGATCCTCGACTGCGCGCCAGGGTTGTCGTTTGCGGCACTGGCAGCCTTGAAGACGGCCGATAAGGTGTTGGTCCCGTTCCGCCCCGATTACGTCTCGCAGCTCGGCGTCGACCGCATTTCTCTGCTGATCGAGGATAAGGCGACGATCGACAATCTGGCTGATATTCCGATGCATCGGCGGCGCTATGTCTGTGTTGCCAACGGCGTCCGAGCGCAAGGCCGCGACCGTGTCCTGATCGAAGAAATCGGCATCGTTCACCCGATGCTGGACGCCATGATGCCGCACAAGGACGCCATCGCAAACGCCTTCGACTGGGAAGTGGGACGCAAGAGCCTCGAGCAGAAGTATGGCGACGGGATCGCGGATATGCGAAAGCTCTACGATGAGATTAGCCCCTGGCTCGATGAGCCGGCGCTGGCCGCGAACGCATAAAAGGGTAACACGACGATGGGACGCACCACCAAGACCATGTCCGGCGGCGGACAGACGAAATATTTCCGTGAGCTGTTCAGGGGGGATGGCGAGGTGCCGGAAGCGGCTGTGGAGCGGCTGGCGGCGCAATGCGAGGCGCGCATCGCGCAGATCCGCGTGCGCGAAGTGCCGCTTGAGGTGAAGGCCAAAGTGGCGAAGTCTGCGCAGCCGCTGAGCGCCGCCACCAAACCTGCGGCCGCGTTCGATCCGTTTTCCTTCAGCGTCGTCGCGATGCTTGCCAAGAAAGGCCGGCTGGTCCTGGAAGCCAAGTTGTCAGAAATCGCGGCGGTGGATGAGTTGCGCACGATCGCCGACGCCCAGCACCTCGGCATCGATGCCAACGTCACCGATGCCAGCGCATTGCGTGCCGCTATAATCGCTGGTGCCGAACGGCGCATGGCCGAACGCAAAGCGGCTGCGAGTTGAGAGATTGCGTTGATCGCAGACGTGATTGGCACATCAGCGCGCAGAAGCGGTGACCTTCGCCGCCGGCTCGAGCACGACGCGTGCGAGCGGATAGGCCCAATTGTTATTCGTGTTGTCTGCGAATGCATCGACCGCTGCGACTGCCACGACGCCGACAATCCCGCCACCGCCGCTTGATGCCATGCGCTGAGAGCGTGTCAGGTCGAAGGCGGCAATGGTGACCATCCGCTTCTGATACCCATCCAGTTCACATTGGACCGCCAGCTGGCTGGACTGAGCGCGATAAATCGGCACACGCACCTTGGCCGGCGTCCGCGCCGTGGCTGAGAATTCGGCGGCGGAAACGACGCAGAGTCGCGTCGCAAATCTCGACCTCGCCCTGTCCATCCCGTTGGGCGTAAGTGCGCACTTCCAGCAGCTGGTCGCCAGCAAATTCCAGCGCCAAGGTATCGCCTGATCGGCGCCGCGGCTCGTAGATGTCGATGCCCTTGGCGCCGTTCTTCGGTTGGATTTCGGTGATGGAAGCAACTTCCAGCGGTTTGGCGCAGGCCGCGAGCAACAACGCGATCAAGCCGCTCGCGAGCACGGATGTTTGAATGCGCAGCATTGCTCGTTCCTTCTGGACCGACCAAAATAGCGCACGCACATCCAATATGCGCGCGCTGTGAGCACGAGACACGCAAACAGGCCAACCCGTGACTCTTCTCATTTTGCTTTCATACCGCCGATCCTAAGTCCTGACCTTTGGTATCCACGGGTATGAGCTGAGCGAGGCAAGGCGCCCGGTTTCTGCTGCGAGACGGTTCCAGGCCAAGCATGCAGCGTCAGCGATGGCATCGTAATCGGCGAGCAGCCGGTGCGAGAGGAAGCGCTCTTTGAGATAGAGCCAGACGCGCTCGACCGGGTTGAGTTCGGGCGAATAGGGCGGCAGCGGCACGAGGGTGACATTGCTCGGGACGACGAGCGCGCCCGAGCCGTGCCATCCGGCTTGATCGAGGACCATCACGGCATGCTCATCCTCGGCGATTGTCGCCGCGAAGCGATCAAGAAAGATCTGCATAGCTTCTGTGTTCACGTACGGCATGACGAGCGCGAAGCCATTGTCGGTGCCGGGCTCGACGGCTGCGAAGATGCAAGCGAACGTGAAGCGTTTATCGCAGACACCCGGCGGACGTTCGCCGCGCTTCCACCAGACGTGGCAGGTGCGGCCCTTCTGGCCGATGCGCGCCTCGTCCTGGAAAAACAGCCGGATGCGCTTATTTTTGCGCGTATGCTGAATGCGTCTCAGCAGTCGCGGGGCTCTTTTTAAAGGCCGCTTGAGCGGCCAGGTTGTGCGGCCGGGTCTTTTTGCGGATGGCTCGGTCGCGTTTTTTGCCGCGAGAGCCCGAGCTCACGCAGGATGCGGCCCATCGACGTCACATGCAGGCGCTTGCCGAACCTGTCCTCGCAGATGCGCACCAGATCATCGCGCGTGAACGCTGAGAGGCCACTTGTCTCCGGATCGGCGCCAGCCAGCACGATTTCCAGCAACTCGGCCTTCTCCGCTGCTTCAAGCACTGGTGGACGGCCCTCACGCGGCCGGTCGGCAAGCCCATCGAGGCCGTGCGCGTTGTAGCGGAGAACCCAATCCCGCAGCGTCTGCCGGTCCATGCCTGCCGACCGGGCCGCGTCCTCGCGGCTCATGCCGTCGAGGGCGTTGGCCACGCCCAAGATCCGCCGCGCGATACGCGCGTCGGTCTCAGCCTTCGCAAGCTTGCGCAAAACCGCGGGTGTGCGATCGCGCCGGATCGAAAGTGCCAACATCCCGTCCTCCATCGAATCAATGGAGACAAGGAATCACGATCCGCGCCCCGACGGAATCGCAGCGACGCAACACGAGTCGGGAGTTTCAATCGACGGTGTAAAATCAAAATATTAACCTCTCTAGTCCCGACGATCTGCAAATCCGCGTACCCCAGTTCAATTCTGGGCGTGGCCTCCAGAATTTCCGAGCTTTTGAGAACGCTGGGCGCGCCGGTCGCGAACGGCGTTTCGTAGTTTGGGCTAGGCGGTGTTACCGGCCGCCACTGGTCGCGTGGTGCCAATGGAGCAGATGGCGGTCAGCCCACAGCAGCGCGCGGTTCACTAGCCATCCGAGGACCGCGACCACGAGGATCCCGGCCAATCCATTCGCCATCTGAAAGCGCTCCTGGGCATGCAGGATGAAAAGGCCAATGCCATCCGTCGACATCAGCATCTCCGCCGTCACCGCGACCAGCAGCGCGGCAGCGATCGCCAAGCGCAGGCCTGTGAAGAGCACGGGCAACACGGCGCGAAGATCAATGGCGTATCGCGCCTCCATCGGCGTCAGCCGCAGTGCCCTTGAGAGGGTCTGGTACATCGGGTGGATCCCGCGAACGCCATCAATCGCGTGCACCAGGATTGGAAAAGCGGCGGCGTAGGTGATCACACCAATCTTGGCCCCGTCACCGATACCGCCGAACAACATGACGACCGGGACCAGGGCAATCGGCGGCAACGGTCGCAACAAATCGATCACCGGCTCAAGCACGATCGCCAGCCGGCGAGACCGCGCGATCATGATGCCGAGCGGAATCATCGTGATGAATGCAATTGAAAAGCCGATCAGCGCCCGGCGCAGCGTGTGCGAGACCTGCATTGCGATCTCGCTGGCGTTGGCGACCAGCGCGATGAGAACGTCGGAAAACGGCGGAAAATTCACTGAACCAAAGACGCGCGGCAAGACTTCCCACAGGGATACGAGCAGCAGCAGAAGCGCCAGCGGCGGCCAGTCCAAACGGTTGCGGCGCATGATCAACTCTCTTCAAATGAGCCGGTTAGGGTCTCATGCCAACCAATCACGAAGCGGCGCGCGGTCACCACCAGTTGATTGGTCAGAACACCAAGGAACATGACGGCTGCGAGGCCGACGAACGTATCGGGGATCCGCAACGAGAATGCAGCCGACGACATTAGGTAACCGAGGCCGTCCCGTCCCGCGAGCATTTCGGCGACGATGGCAGCGATGAGGGCAATGGCGGCGGCCAGTCGGATACCAATGAAGCATTCCGGCAGCGCTGCTGGCAGTTGAACGTGCAGCAGCAGCGGCCATCCATCGTTGCCATAGGTCCGGGCAACGGCGAGTTGTTGATTTGGGACGGCGTTCATGGCGGCGGTTGCGCTCAAAAAAATCGGCCAAAAGCAATTCAGGATCAGGATAAAGGCGTAGAGCTGCCACCCAAGCCCGAGGAAGAAGATGCCGATCGGCGTGATGGCCGCGGGAGGCAGCGATCGGAACAGATCCGCGACCGGTCCAATGGCGCGGCCGATGATGCTGTACCGCGTCGCCACCAACGCCAGCGACAGCCCAACCACGATCGCCCCGGCGAGTCCTGCAAGTGCACGCGCCCCTGTGATGGCGATGGCGGGCCATAGGTCACCGCGCCGCGCAAGCTCTCGCGCCGCATCGACGACATCGAGCGGTGGCGGAAAGTATTGTGCGGGAACGAGGCGCAACAGCGTGACGCATTGCCAAATCACGACAATAATGGTCATACCGAGCGCGGATCGAGCAAGTGCGTTCATGAGCGACGATCATTCGCCGCTATGAAGCGGCGATCCCGGGAGCCTCTTGCGCCGTTCAATGTTCGGATCGCTTTCTCAGTGGTGCTTTGATGCTATGGTTCCAGTCAGCGCCCAATGCTGTGTCTTGACGCGCGACTGGCGCGCTCCAAGACATTAAACCTATTGTGGCAGCGCTTTATCATTGCAAGACGAGGTCTTCCGTCTTGAAGTCGGGTCGAACCATGCCATGCTTCTTCATGGCCGCGATGATCGGCTCGAAGTCGGAGGGCTGTAGACTGATCTGCGATACGAAGTCGAGTTTAACCCGATCGGCGAGGGCTTTCGGGAACCGGAACTCGCTATCCAGAATTTTTTCAACGGTCGGCCGATCCTTCGCAAGCTCATTCCAAGCTTTCAGCATGGCTTTCTTGATGCTCTCGACCGCTTTGGCATTAGCCGTAAGCTAGGTCTCGTTGGCAAAGATGCCGTCGACCGTGTATCGCTCGGGACTCTCGGCGAGTTAACCCTTGGCGAGCGTTGTCGATTTGATCGCAGCCGATGCCTGCACCCCCGTTGTGAACGGCTCGATAATGCAAGCAGCGTCCGCATTGCCAACTTCGAGGGCCGCTTGCATCTGTGGGAACCGCTGATGCAGTGGCGTGATCTGGCTCCAGTTCAAGCCGTGTTTCCCGAGCCAATCCCGGACAGCGAGTTCGCAAAGGCCGCCGGGGGGACCGAGTATGACTTTTTTGCCGACGAGGCCTTTGATGTCTTTGATGCCGGATTTTTCGCTGGCGAGGATCGTGCCCCACAACTCGCCTTTTTTGAAATCCTCGCGCTCCATGCCGACGAAGAAGCGGTATTTCTGTCCCGCCTGGCGAGCAATCGCGATCGGCGTCGGGGCGGCGTAACCGATGTCGGCCGACCCACCGGCGATAGCGGCGGCGACGGCCGGGCCGCCAGGAACGGCAACCAGTTCGATGTCCAGTCCCTCAGCTTTGAAGTAGCCTTTTTCCTGCGCAAAGAAGAAGGGAATAAGCGTTGTCGACTTGAGATAGGCGAAGCGAATTTTCTGTTGCGCATGCGCGCCGGCTGTCACCCCCATCAATGCGGTCAACCCGACCGCGGTCGCGGCAATCCAGGATTTCAAAGGCTTCATGATGTCCTCCTTGTGTGACGTGACGAACTATGCGGCATGGATCGCTTTGAGCATCGACCGGATCATGGTCAGCAGTTCCGATCGCAGTTGAAGATAGCCGGTGTCGGCGCGGGTCGTGATCTGATCGCGTGGCTTCGCGAGCAAGACCGGAATCTCGCGAACAACACGCGTCGGTCGTTGCGACAGCACAACAATACGATCGGCCACGTACACGGCTTCATCGACATCGTGCGTGACAAGCAGACAGGTCTTGCCAAAGCGGTGTGCGAGGTCGAGCAGCAAATCCTGGATTTCATTGCGCGTCTGCGCGTCAACGGCCGCCAGTGGCTCGTCCAGCAGTAACAACCGTGCCTCTGACGTGAGGGCCCTGGCAATCGCCACGCGCTGCTGCATCCCACCCGAAACCTGCCAGGGATAGTGGGCTTCAAAACCCTTGAGACCAACAACCGTCAGCATATCCATGGCGAGCATGCGTTTCTCTGGCGCCGTTTTCCCCGTGAGCCGCTTCATCCCAAACAGCACATTGTCGACGTTGCGCAACCAGGGCATCAGCGAGCGGCTGTAGTCCTGAAACACGACGGCGAGGCCCTCGGGCGGTTGCGTCACAGGCGCATTCTCGAACGCGATCACGCCACGATCAGCGGACAAGAGCCCGGCAAGCGTCATCAGCAGCGTCGTCTTTCCGCAACCCGATGGACCGACAATGGAAAGAAACTCGCCCGCACGGACGGCGAGCGACAGATCGCCGATGACCGCGACCGCTCCAAAGGACTTTGAAACCCCGGCAACCCTAAGAACGTCGTCGATGTGCGTATCACAGTGCGTCATGCGCGCGCTCCGCTCAACAGCGGCGTCGCACGCCGAGCGGCCTCAATGGCGATTTCCTGATGCGCGTACAATGTCGACGGCGGCATGCCGGCCATACGTGCCGCGATCGGATTTGCGACTTCGGACGAAAGCCCTGAAAGCTGCTCGAAGATCGGCCAAGCGAGGAATGGTGCCGACGGCGCGTGATAGCCCCCTTCATGCGATAGGACCAAACGGCCCTTGCAATGGGTTTCGACCGCCGTCATCACGGCGGCAGTCATCCACCGAAAGTCCTCCGGCCCGAGCATCATGCGTCCGAGCGCATCGTGATTGGCAGCGTCAAGTCCGCACGCGACAAAGATCATCTCTGGCTTGAACGCGTCCAACGCCGGTCGCTCAATGCGATCAAATGCGGCGCGATAGGCAGCCGTCCCAGACCCGGCCGGCAGTGGCACATTGATCGCTGTGCCATATCCCTTGCCGCCACCGCATTCAGAAACAGCGCCGTGCATGCCTTGCCCGGCCTGCGGAAACACGCCGTCCTGATGCAAAGACAGCGTGAGAACCGAGGGATCCTCCCAGAATACATCCTGTGTACCATTGCCGTGATGGACGTCCCAGTCGACGACGGCGATTCGCACCACGCCATGGGTCGCCTGCGCGTGTCGCACGGCGATGGCAATGTTGTTGAATAAACAAAACCCCATACCACCATTGATCGTCGCGTGATGACCGGGCGGGCGGACCAGCGCATAGGCGTTGCGCGCCTTGCCCGTGAGGACGGCGTCGGTGGCGGCCATTGCGCCACCCGCCGCAAGCAGCCCAATCTCATACCCGCCGGGGCCTGTGAACGCGCTGAATCCGAGTTGCCCACCATTGCCGGCTGACAAGGTCTTCACTTGCGCTAAGTGACGCTGCGTGTGCACGCGCAAGATATCCTGTTCGGACGCGGACCGCGGCGTGATCGCCAAGAGTTTCTGATTAAAGCCGGAGGCATCGAGCAGATTTTTGATGCGCCGCTTGGCTTCCGGATTCTCCGAGGGTTCGCCCGGCTGGATCGGATACACGGCGCGCAACGGGCCGGCAGATCCCGGATCGCCGCGCCAAGAACGCGGATTCCTGGACATCGGGGGAGCGGGTAGCGCGTTCGGATGCATGTTAAACCAGCGAGCGTTTAAACCGACCTGTCACGTAACGCCCGTCCAACACCGTCATGGCCGCGAAGGCGGCCACCCAAGCAAGGCAAAGTTTTGGCGTCTGATCCGCCGGAGGAGAACAGAACCTTTGTCATCGCCTCCGGCGCCAACATCTCGGCAAGCAGGGCCGACAGTGCGATCGACGGCGGATTCGATGTCCCCGTGAACGTCGCATAGTACGCGAGTTTATCAAGCTGAGTGACGATGGCATCCTTCAGCTCGCGCCGCCCATGTCCGACGTTGACATTCCAAAGTGCGGCGACGCAGTCGAAGTATTTCCGGCCATCGACATCAAAAACGTAATTGCCCTCCCCACCGGCGACGATCAACGGAGGATCGGTTTCATTCGCCTTGGGATCTCCCATCGGATGCCAGACATGGCGGGCATTGTGCGCCTTGAGAAAGTTCAGTTGTGCCGCATCGCTCATTGTGGTGCCCGTGCTGTTGCTGCCGACTTCGCAGTGAGTTCGGCCTGCCGGGCACTGCCGCGCGACAACGTCGCATGCTCGGTTTCGATGAAAATCGTGAGTTTCGCGATGATGCGATCGAGTTCGTGTCGCTCGGTGGGCGTGAGGACACCGGTGAGGACGTCGTTGCGCTCTCGGGCGAATGCGATGATCCGGTCGTGCTGGCGGCGCCCTTCGGCTGAGAGCGACAATGCGGCGGTGCGCCGGTCCGACGCTAATGGCTTCTCAAGCACCCACCGGCGCTCGACCAGCCCTGCGATCATGCGGCTCAATTGGCCCTTATCGATATGCATGGCGCGCGCGAGGGTCGACAATGTCAACGGCGCGCGTGCCGCAACGTTGCCGAGCACGCGCCATTCACCGAGCGTCACGCCAAATGTCTCGGAAATATGGGCATGCCCCGACCGATCATTTAGATTGGTCAATCGTGCTAAGCGGTAAGACAGAATATCCCGGATGTCGCCACTCAAGGAGGACCTCTCTCGATCGTTGAGAATATCATCGTTGATAATGTCATGGAATGTTTCGAATGCAAGCTGGCCATCTCGCACATGCGATTTTGATGTCAACACGCGGCGGATGCCCAACCGGCGAACCGTGAAATTTGCGTGAGCGGATCGCTCCCGCCGAAACTTCTTCCGTGCTGTCTCCGAGGAAGGCCTCGCCGGGCACGGAGCCGATCAAATGACGATGCCGTTGACAGCCGAATAGCGCCATACTACGTCAGCCGCCCGCACTCCTCGCTGATCCTCCGGCATGCGGTCGCAAGTGTCTCCTCGGACGTAGCAAGCGACAGGCGCAAGTAGCTAGGCAAGCCATAGGCTGAGCCGTGAATGACGGTGACGCTTGCCGTATCAGGCAGGTACATTACGAAGGCCCGGTCGTCATCGATCGTTGTCCCGGCGGGCGTATTTTTTCCAAGCATGAGGGCCACACTTGGAAACAGATAGAACGCTCCGCTTGGCTTGATGCAGTTGATGCCAGGGATGTCGGTCAGTAACTGGAATGCCATGTCGCGCCGGCGCTGATAAGCACCTGCACGATCGCGCACGTTGTCCTCAGGTCCCGTCAGCGCCGCAATCGCCGCGAACTGTCACACAGTCGCGGGACACGATGAACTTTGCGATTGCAGGACATTGATCGCAGCATGCTTGATGTGCTCGGGTGTATCGAAATCGGGGTTCGCCGATGGTCAGGTCAAGGATCGGCCGGCCCTTTGCCTTGAGGTCGCGAACCCGTTGCGCCCCCGCCGAACTCGGTAAGACCTTGATACGTTGGACGCGGGCGGAAAGGCCACTCATGGACGCCCTTTGATATTGTTGTTCATCAGCGATGCGCGAGTTTGTGCATTGTTTCGATCTTATCGCGCAGGAAGGGATCGATGTGGCAGTAAAGCAATTGCGCGCCGTGCTTCGACCAGTGCGCGATGTCTTCCTCAATCACAAGTGTCCCCGCGACCTTACCGGCCTTGCGGATACGGGCCAGCGTCTTTTCTACCGCGTCGAGCACTTCTTTCGGGCGCGACTGGCCCCTCGGCACCGACGGCATGTGCCCCATGGATTGTGAGAGATCACCAGGACCGACGAAGAAGACGTCGATACCGTCAACGCCCAAGATGCCGTCAAGATTGCCAAGTGCTTCGACGGTTTCGATCATGGCCACGACGAGGCGCTTGTCACAATCTGCCGGACAGGCATAGCGGACGGTGGCGACGAGGTGCCTAGCCTGATCAACGGTATTGATGAGTGGCACCATGACGCCGTCAACGCCAGCGTTGAGGTAACGAGTGATGATGGAACGTTGATGCGAGTCTGGTCGAAGAATTGCGCCGCCGCCGCCTGAGCGCGCGGCACGAGCTATTTCGCGCGCCTCGTCGAAACTCGCAGTACCGTGCTCGCAATCTATAAAAATCGCGTCGGCGCCGAGTTCCGCCATGCGTGCCGCAAGCCCCGAAGAAACGTGGTTCGGATTGATCATCAGGATGTGCTCGCCCATGGCGAGTTGCTCGCGGTACTTGGCACCCATCATCGGCGTAACTCCTCTCTTATTTCTTGACTGCATTGGGAGCACCGAACCAGCGCGCCAGTTCGACGTCGGCGGTCTGGTCGCGCATGCGGGTCGGCACCATAACGATCTCTTCGATCACCGTGCGTTTCGGCAACGTGCAACAGAGGACCACTGCAGCCGCGATGTCTTCCGGTTGCATCAGTGCAGCGCGCTCGTCTTCTGTCGGCGGTCGAGGTCGGCTGTCGAGAATTGACGTGTTGACTTCACCGGGGGTGATCGTCGTCGCACGAATGCCCTGATTTCTGAAGGTGTTGTGCAAGTAACTCATCAGGTTTCGCACACCTGCTTTCGCTGCGCCATAAGCGGCGCCGCCAAGCATATTTGGCCGCAAAGCTGCGCCTGACGAAATGGTCACAATTGTCCCACCGCCTGCCTCGACCATGCCGTCAAGCACCGCGCGACTGAGCAAATAGACCGCAGTCAGATTGGCATCGACCGTCGCATGCCAGTCGTCCGGCGTCGTAAAGCTAATATTGCGTGCCCCAACAACGCTGCCAGCGTTGTTGATCAGGATTGTTACGCGGCCGTACTTGGCAGTCGTATCATGCATCAGAGCCGCAACGCTATCCGCCTTGCTGATGTCGGTCGCGTGGACAGTTGCGCAACCGCCGCTCTTCAAGATCAATGCCGCTGTCTCTGCCAGCGGCGCGGCACGTCGTCCGACCAGCGTGACGGCAGCACCCGCTTCCGCCAGTTTGCAAGCAATGGCGCGGCCTATACCGGATCCGGCACCGGTCACGATCGCCACCTCTTTATCCAGTTGAGTCATACGGCCCCCGTCGATATTTTTCGATACGCCCCCTTCGGCACCGAGACTTGATATCCGTAGTCGCGCTTCGCACAGTCGGGTGTGACGAGGCCGAGTTCTAGATCGGCGGCAATCGAACCCTGCGACCGTCGTGCCGCCCGCCCCCAACCACCGCCGCCCGGCAACTCAACCGTCAATGTGTCATGCGGTGCGAGCGAGACTTGGCCCTTCGCGAAGATCATCTGACCATTCTTCAGAACCGCTCCCGCCCGTCCATCCTCACCGCCGACGACACCAAAGCACGGTGTGCTGACATGCTCCGTCGCGAGATACATATTCATCGGGCCGGGCGCAATGTTTGTGAGCGTGACCCGCTGGCCAAGCCCACCGCGGAACTGGCCGGGACCGCCGCTGTCGGGGATCAACTCCTTGCATTCGGTCAGGACCGGCACGGCGAGTTCGTACATTTCCGTTGGCACGCATTTGCAGTTCGATGGGAAGCTCAAGGTGTCGAGACCGTCGACCGTTGAGCGTCCGCCCTGTCCCCCGTGCAGCATCTGGCTGGCGCCATAAGGCGATCCATCGGGATGCTGTCCCTGGCAGTTGATACCCCAAATCGGCGCACCGCCACTGTCACCCAGAACCTTTGCCGGCACGACGTCCTGCAAGGCGCGGAAGATCAAGCTCGGAATAGCGTGTCCAATGAGGTTTCGCAGATTGCCGGCAGCTGTATTGCGTGGGTTAAGGATCGACCCTTCCGGAGCCTCATCGGTGATCGGCAAAACGCACCCTTCATTGTTCGGCGTGTCTGGATCGAGCAGACATTTCAGCGCGTAGACGGTATGTGCGTAACGGTAGTGCTTACGCACGTTGATAGCATGGCGGACCTGCGGCGAACTGCCGGCGTAATCGACATGGATCCGATCAGGGCTGACCGTCACCGCGCAAGCGAGCTTCACTTGCGCGTCATAGCCGTCAAGCGTCATCTCCGACCGATACGTGCCTGGCGGCCACTGCCCGATTGCTCGACGCATCTGTGTTTCCGACCGCCTGTGGATTGCCGAGGCGAGGCCATCGACATCATCGAGGCCGTATTCATCAAGGAAGCGCGCGAGTTCCCGCGCCATGACATCGTTGGCAGCGATCATGCTGTCAAGATCGCCGATCACTTCGCGCGGCAACCGGACACTGGCCGCAATGATATCGAGCACGTCCCGGTTCGGCTTGCCCGCTTTGTGAATCTTCAGGATCGGCAGCCGAATGCCTTCCTCGAAGATGTCGGTCAACTCCGGCGAATAGGGGCGCCCGCCGATGTCGGCCATGTGCGCGATGCTGCCTGCGAACCCGATCAGTTTACCCCTGTGGAATATGGGTGTGACCATGACCATGTCGGGCAAATGGCCGGTCCCGATCAATGGGTCGTTGGTCAGCAGCACATCGCCGGGTTCCAATTTTTCCGACGGGAACGCCGGCAGGAAATAGTTCTGCACAGCCATCGGCAGCGATGTGATGAAAACGGGAATAGCCCACGTGCACTGCGACAACGCTCGGCCCTTGGAATCCATCAGTACAGTCACATAGTCGTGGTTCTCGCGCACGATCGGAGAGAATGCCGTGCGGCCAAGCGCACGATCCGCCTGATCGGCGATGAAGATCAACCTATTCCAGAGCACTTGCAACGTGATCGGGTCTTCAAAATCCATTTTTGCGCGCGCCATCGCTTCGCTTCCTCAATTCAGTGTCATGATCAGATTGCCGCGTGCATCGAGCTCGGCACAGGCCTGAGGGCCGACGACGATAGTCAACTCCTTCTGCTCGATGATTGCCGGACCATCGATGGGCTTGCCGACCGCGAGTAACTCGTAAGCATAGATCGGCGTCCGCTCGAACGTTTGCGTCTCGGCGACATAGACGGGCCGATGCCCTTTCGGAGCCTGAACCTTGCTCGTATGTGCCTCAAGTGCCGTGCGGATTGACTTGCCCGGTGGCCCGCTCGTACGTAGCCGCCACGTGATGATTTCAACCGGGGTATTGGCGACGGTGCGGCCGAACAGCGCGGCGTAGTCGCGCTCAAAGCGGGCGATCAGCTCACACCTGAACATCGCGGCGTCCATATCAATCAGTGGGAGTTGGATCGTGATCTCGTAGCCTTGTCCGACATACCGAAGGTCGGCCGACCGGGTGAATATGACCTCGGCTGGCCGCACGCCTGCGTCGACGACATTCTGGCGCCCCTCGGACTCCATCCCATCGTACATCGAGGTTAGCGCCGACATGTCCAGCCGCTCAATGCCCACCGGCGCACTGGCCGATGTGTCAACCGCCACGGGCGCCATGAGTAATCCGACCGCCGATGTCACACCGGCTCCCGCTGGACAGATCACTTTCGGCGCATTGAGTTTGCGCGCAACGCCATAGGCATGCACCGGTCCAGCACCACCGAACGCAACCAATGGCAGAGTCGCAGGATCGACGCCGTAGTCAGCGGCATGCATAGTCGCGGCTTCCGCCATCGTGCCGTTGACGAGGTCATGGATACCCCACGCACAACGCTCGATCGAAACGCCGAGGTTATCGGACAGCGTGGCTATAGCCCGATGCGCCTTGTCGGCATCAAGCGCAAAGCCGCCGCCCAGAAACGAGTTAGCTCCGACGTAACCCAGCACGACATCGGCATCGGTCACAGTTGGTTTTTTTCCGCCAAGGTCGTAGCAGGCGGGACCGGGCGAGGCACCGGCGCTGTGCGGCCCGACTTCAAGCAATCCCATCCGATTGCGCTGCGCAATGCTGCCGCCGCCCGCACCGATTTCGATCATCTGGATCGACTGGATCTTCAGTGGAAAACCGCTACCGCGCCGGAAGCGCTGGTGCCGCGCGATTTCGAGAGAACTGCCGATCATCGGCTGTCCGTTCGGGACAAGGCAGAGCTTTGCAGTTGTGCCACCCATATCGAATGACATGACACTGTCGGCATCAGCTTGCCGTGAATATTCCGCCGCCGCGACGGCTCCCGCCGCCGGGCCGGATTCGATGAGGCGCACTGGCGTGCGCGCCGCCGTGTCGTTCGGCACGAGGCCGCCGCTTGATGTCATCCACAGCATACTAGGAGCGATGCCGTGCGACGCGAGGTCCGTGACAAGGCGCGCGACGTGCTGGCCCATCAGAGGCTGCGTGTAGGCATTGACCACCGTAGTCGACGCACGATCGTATTCGCGGATCTCCGGGCACACGGCCGACGACAAAGATATCGCCACACCCGGAAGTTTCTCGGCCAGCCAGGCCCCAACGCGGTTCTCGTGCTCCGGATATTTGTAGGCATGCAGCAGGCAGACGGCGATCGAAGCGATGTTTCGTTCCCGACAAACAGCGGCCAGTCGATCAAGTCTGGTGGTATCGAGCGGCGTCATCGTCCGCCCATCAGCCGCCATGCGCTCCGTCACACCGAAGCACAGGTCACGCGGCACCAGCGGATTGGGATAGGCGATCTTCAGATCGTAGAGGTCGTAGCGGCCTTCATCGCGGATGCGCAACATGTCCTGAAAGCCATCGGACGTGAGAAATGCGGTCGCGACG
The DNA here is from genome assembly GCA_963714325.1 of uncultured Alphaproteobacteria bacterium. GTDB lineage: Bacteria > Pseudomonadota > Alphaproteobacteria > Rhizobiales > Hyphomicrobiaceae > CAVQOB01. The sequence continues at coordinate 36,251 of CAVQOB010000027.1, forward strand.
CCCTTTCGTTCGAGCACGGCATTGGTAACGACCGTAGTCGCGCCAAGGATTTGCACGTCTGATTTCTTCGCCGAGACACCCGTGCGCGCCAGCAACTCGAGTACGCCTTGCACGACAGCATCGGCCGGATTCGCCGGCGTGCTGAGCACCTTGTGCAGATGCAGCACTCCTACGTCGTCAACGAGCGCAAAATCCGTGAACGTGCCGCCAGTATCGAATGCCAACCGTGCCATTCTCAATCCCAAATCAAGGTACTTGTCACGTGGAACCCGTGGCGCCACTCTGCAGCTTCTTACCGATCTCGCCGGTCATGAAGAGGTCGCCCAACTCGCCATGCGTAATCGCTTGTGCGCGCCCATCCCAGATGATCTTGCCCAGCCGGAGCACGACCGCGCGCTCAGCGACCTCCATGGCCTTGCGCGTGTTCTGCTCGACCAGAATGATCGTACGGCCATCGGCGTGTAGACGATGGAGCTCTTTGAAGACGATTCCGATTGCCGCCGGCGACAAACCGACCGAGGGCTCGTCAATAAGGATCACGTCCGGTCGGCGCAGCACGGCCATCGCCGTTTCAAGCAACTGTTGCTCGCCACCCGACAGGTTGCCCGCCAGCTGGTGACGACGCTCCGCGAGAATTGGGAACAGGCCGAACACGTAGTCAAGCTCCGCCTTAACGCTGCGATCGCGGATGATGTAGGCCGCCATTTCCAGGTTTTCATCGACTGTCATCAGCGGAAAATTGCAGCGACCTTGCGGAACGATGCCGATCCCGCTCGACAGGATATCCTTCGACTTGGAGCCGCCAATGTCGCGCCCCTTCCAGACGATGCGACCCGACTTGAACGTTGTCATGCCGAAGATGGTCTTGATCAAAGTCGATTTGCCAGCGCCATTCGGCCCCATGAGCGCAATAAACTCTCCCGCGCCGATGGACAGATCCACGCCATTGAGAATATCGAGAACGCCATATCCGGCGCGCACGCTTTCGAGGCGAAGGGTGCGATCAGCCACCAAGATACGCCTCCACGACCTTAGGGCTTTTGACGATTGCCGCGGGCGGACCCTGATCGAGAATGGTGCCCTGGTCGAGCACGATGATCCGCTCGGCAAGCCCCATGATCACGTCGATGTTATGCTCGATAACCACGAAGGTGATGCCGAGATCGCGATTAGCCTGCCGAATGCTTGAGACGATGCGCTCAATCAGCACTGGATTGATACCGGCAAGCGGCTCGTCCAACAACATCAGTCGCGGTTTGGTCATCAGGCTTGATGCAAACTGTACGAGCTTCTGCTGGCCGAACGATAACATGCCGGCAGGCTGATCGCGCACCGCCGACAAGCCGATCAGTTCGATCAAGTCATCAGCCCGCGCCGCAAGCTCGCGACTGTGCGCCCGCGACACCGCCCCGATGCCGAATGTCGATAGCAGCGAGGGAAAGACGAACATCTGACCGGCTGTGATGAGAACTCTCGCGCGGCGTCATGGTTTCGAACACGACCGTTTTCTGGAAGCTTCTGATGAAGCGACCCTCCCGCGCGACCCGATGCAACGGCCAGCGCGTGATATCCTGGCCATCGAGCAGGACCGTTCCCGCGTCGGACAATTGGAGACCTGTACAGCAATCAAAAAGCGTCGATTTACCGGACCCGTTCGGTCCAATGATACCAAGCAGCTCGCCCGCGCGCACCTCGAGATCGACACCTCGCAACGCCTTCACAGCGCCGTAGGACTTCTTCAAGCCGCGGATGCTCAACAACTCGCTCATCGGCGCCCACCGAGCATTACCATCACCCGGTCGATCAGCGGCGTGATGCCCTTTGGCAGCCAGAACACCAGCAACAGGAGCACGAAGCCATAGATGATCATGCGCAGCTCCGGCGCGATCCGCAGCGCCTCCGAGACCGCAACGAACACCAAACTGCCAGCCACCACGCCACGGATCGTGCCGGCGCCGCCCCCGAGGACGATGATCAGAATCGTGGTTGAATAGTACATCTGGAACGTAAGGGGGCTGATGGTCGTCAGATAGTGCGCGAACATGCTGCCGCCCAATCCGGCGAAAGCCGCACTCAATGTGAACACGACCAGTTTGTACGTCCAAGTTGGGATGCCGAGCGCCTCGGCTTGAATTTCGTTGTCGCGAATAGCAATCATGCAGCGGCCGGCCGGCGAATGGATCAAGGCGTAGAACAGGGCGGTCATTACGATGGCGAGCCCGAGGTAGAGGTAATAAAAGCCGACAATTCCGGTCACCTTAAAACCGAAACCAAGATCAGGCGTCGGAATGCCTGACAAGCCCATATCACCGCGCGTCAGGCTTATCCAATTCTTGGCGACCGCTTCGCCGATGACGACAAAGCCCAACGTGCACATCACGAACGAGTAGGTACGCAACCGCAATGCCGGCACCCCGAGCGGCAAGGCGATCAACCCGGTCACCACACCGGCTGCGACGAAATTGAACCAGAAGGGCGTTCCGAAATGGATGGCCAGCAGTGCCGAGACGTAAGATCCGATTCCAAAAAAGGCGCCCGACGCGAGCGAGAGCAGTCCGGTGTAGCCGACGAGAAGGTTCAATCCGTGCGCCGGCAATAGGAATATCAGCGAGGTGATGATGGCATGCAGATAGTAGGTATCGACGAGCCATGGCGCCGCGGCGAGCAAGCCGCATAACATCGCAATGACCGGAGCCGGCATGCGCCCAGGCGTTGCGGTGCGGGTTACATCCGTGACAGGAACTGTGCTCGACAGGGACATGCGCGGGTGGCGCTCCTCAGAAGCGGGACTTGACGCTGAACAACCCTGTCGGCCGCACCATCAGCATGGCAATCAGGATCACGAAGCCAACGGCGTCGCGGTATTGCAGGCCGATGAACCCGGCAACGAAGGACTTAGCGATTCCCAACAGCCACCCTGCGAGCAATGTGCCCCGCACATTGCCCATACCGCCCATGACGATGACCGCAAATGTCTTCATGGTGACGGCCTCGCCCATGCCGCCATAGATCGTCACGTTGATCGGTCCAGTCAGCACACCGGACAAGGCCGCAAGCCCGGCGCCCAGAACGAACGTGCCGAGCACTACCCGTTCGACATCGATACCATTGACCGCACAACACTCGATGTTCTGTGAGACAGCGCGAATTTGCTTGCCCATTCGGGTTTCGCGCACCAGAACGTCGAGCGCTACAAACGTCGCAATCGTGACTATGACGATGACGATACGCTGCCAAGCGAGGCTGATATCGCCAATGAACACCGGCTCCAGCCAACCGCCAGGGAAGATCTTGTAGGTCCCGCCGAACGCGAGAACAATGGCATTTTGTAGAATGAGAGACAAACCCAATGTCGCCAAGACACCGGACTGAAAGGGTGCGGTGACGAGGCGCTGCATAACGAGCCGGCCGATAACGAGCGCCATCGCCATGGTCAGCGCAACACCGAGAATAATCGAAACCGGATACGAGACATTGAGCTTGCTGATGACGTACCAGGCACTGAATGTGCCGAGCATGTAATACTCGCCGTGGGCGAAGTTGATTGCGCGCAGAACACCGAAAATCATCGTCATGCCGGCCGCGACAAGCGCGTACACGGACCCTGCGACGATGCCGTTGATGATCTGCTCAAAAATCAGTTCGACCACGGCGCGGCACCTTGATGACAGCGACCGATCACTGGGGGTAGATGATCTTGGTCGAGAACGTGCCTTTGATCGCCGGCTTGCCGCCGACCAGTTCAAACAGAATCATCGGCAGGTTCGCCTGGTTGTGGTCGTCGAAGTTCACCTTGCCCATAATGCCGTCATAGGTGATTGATGCGAGAGCCTTGCGCACGTCGTCCTGCTTCTCGCTGCCGGCCCGCTTGGCCGCCGCCGCAATCAGCTGCAACGTCTCCCAGAAGAAGTAAGCGTGTACGTTCGGCGCCTCGTCAGCATACTTCTTCTTGTAGGCGGCGATGAAGTCCTTGTTGCGTTGTGTATCGAGCTCAGGAACCCAGGCTGCGGCTTCGACAGCACCTTCGAGAGCAGCTGGCGCTGCGGCAATGGCCGCGGGGTTGTTGAACTCAGCGCTACCGATCAAAATAACCTTTCCGGCGAGTCCCGCTTCGACCATCTGACGCGCGATGATCGGCGTCGTGTCGGCGAGGCCGTACATGATGATGGCACCAGCACCGGAGCGGCGTACGTTGGCGAGAATCGGGCGGAAGTCGGCTTCCTTGTCCTTGTAATAGTCCTCACTGACGATCTCGACGCCATTCTCAGCAAGGTACTTCTTGGTCAGCGCGATGGCGCCGCGCCCATAGTCGCTGTCGACCGACAATACCGCCATTTTCTTGATCTTCTTTTCCTGCGCTGCATACTTGAGCACAACGCCGGCGCGGACTTCGTCGGTCGGGTAGTTGCGGAAGCTCCATTTGAAGCCACCAACACCAGCCTTGTAGGTAATCATCGGGTTCGACGACGCCGGGTTCACCAGCAGAACATTCGCGTTCTCGACCAGCGGTTGCAGAGCAAGCGTCACCGAACTGCAGACGTCGCCGAGCACATAGGACACCTTGTCTTGTGCCAGCATGCGCTGCAACGCCGAGACACCTTCCGTCGGGATGCACTGGCTGTCGCCCTGGAACAATTGGATCTTTTTTCCGGCGATGCCACCGCTCGCATTGATTTCATCTTGCGCCAACTGAGCTCCACGGAATGCAAATGCACCGTATCGCGCTGCGGCTCCGGTATTCGGACTGATGACACCGATCTTGACGGTTTCTTGCGCCGCCACGGGCACTGCAGCGATCATCGGCAACATCGACAAGGTGATTGCGGCGATGGCGCCGCGCCGGCAATAAGTTCGTATTGTCATGACTGCCTCCTCCAGATGGTCGACTTTTCGATTGATGTGATGGGGCGACCGATTATGAGGATACGGCCGGCAGAGCGATGAGCGCATCCTCATCGGCGTTCTATCGCCATAACGAAATGTTATAGCGCTGCTCGATCCATTCTGATCGCAGCACTAGAGCTCGAAACCGGCTCCCACAGTCCTTGTTCGGCGAGCTCGGCAAGCTTCCGCTGGATCAGCTCGCGCACGACAAGCGCGGCTTGCGACAGTGGCATATGGTCCGACTGACAGAGCGAAATCGTGGCCGCAACAATCGGTCGGTGCAACCGCCGCACGACAAGCTTCTTCGAGCGGCCAAGTGTATGCGCTGTCGACTTGGGTACCAATGTCGCGCCGAGCCCAGCTTCAAGGGCCGCAGTCAACGTGACGATTGACTCGATTTCGCCGACAACCAGCGGCGTGATCCGCGCATGGGCGAACGAGGCTTCGACCAGGCGACGCAAGAAGTGATAGCGGCCCGGCAACAGAAGCCGTATCCCCTGCAGTGCAGAGATGGCCAAGCGTTGATCGTCTTGACCGGGGAGCGGGACAGTCCGCGACGCCACCAGCAGCACCTCCTCGTCAAATAGCGGCTCCAGTCGCACGCCTTTGATCGGGCCAAAACTGTAAATCAACGCCATGTCGAGGCGGCCTGAGACGACCAGATCACTCAGTATGTTGCCGAAGCTGTCACTGACGTTGAGCACGATGTCTGGGTGCTTCTCGGCGAGGCTCAGCAACAGCGGCGCAGCCAGCAAAGTGGCCGCACTAAACGTGGCAAGGCCGATCGACACCCGACCCTGCAGCGACTTGGTTGCGTTGGCGACGTCGCGCTCGGCCTGCTCCAGCTGTTTCAGCAGGACCTGAGCGTGGCGGTATAGCGTCAACCCGGCTTCCGTCGGTGCAATGCCGTGATTGCTGCGCAGGAGCAGCGTTTGCTTGAAATGAGTCTCGAGCGCCGCAATGTGCTGACTGAGGGCCGGTTGAGCAATATTCAAAGCATGTGCCGCGCGCGACATGCTGCCTGCATCGACGATCTTTACAAAGCTGGTCAGCTTCTTGAAATCAACGGTCATGCCACAGAGTGCACAGAGCACCGTCGAGAATGCAATGGTGGAACTTTTCCAACGCCCCGCTGCCGCGGACAATTATCACCGCTACGACGATGCCGGGAATGGCATCATCTCGGTTGGGGACGTCAATTATGCCGGTCATTTTTTTTGAAGGTGGCAACATCGAGACCGTAGCCAAGTTTTCGCTCTAAAGCCCGTAGCTGGCCAGTCCAACGATTTGCAAGCCTTCACCCGTTCGGCTCGCGGGATCGCGATCATGCGCATCAGGGACTTATGCTTGTGGATACTAAGTACCCCAGCCACGGTATGTGGAAATTAATTCATGCATCGCGCTTCAAGGGCGTCGATGAACGATCGGTCCCAGGTTCCTTCACGCATGGCTTTCATGGTCGCCTCTTCCTTGGCGTGCTGCGCGCGCGCTTTCTCGATCACGGCTTCAGCGATCGACGGGGCGAATGCGACGATGCCATCCTGGTCGCCAACGACGATATCGCCGGGGCGAACCACCATGCCGCCAACGGAGACGGGAATGTTGATCTCGCCGGGGCCATCCTTATAGGGGCCACGATGATTGACGCCGCGCGCATAGACCGGGTAAGTGCGTTCGCGGATCTCCGCGACATCGCGGATCGCGCCGTCGATCACCATGCCAGCCGTGCCGATCTTCGCCGCGTAGAATGACAAAATGCCACCGACGACCGCGTTGGTAATGTCAGCGCCCGCGTCGATGACCATGACATCGCCGGGGCGGCAGAACTCAAACGCGCGCAGGATCGCCAGATTGTCGCCACCCCGCGTGCGCACCGTTACGGCCGTGCCGGCGAGCGGGGATGGTTTGTGATAGGGCGCAAGACCAACGCTGCCACAGTTGCGATGCAGATTGTCACTCAACAGCGCGACCGGGATGTCGCGCAACGTTGCGATGATCGATGGCTTGGCTTGAGGGGCCGAGGGATGCTTCTGGATGCCGCTGGATTGCATGGATACGCTCACAATGTTGGAGGACAATTAAATCAGATCGGAGACGGCTCGGGCGATGCGGTCGGCGCCATCGTTGAGGGTGTCCAATGATGTTGCGATCGATAGGCGAAGGTAGGGCGATAGGCCATAGGCGGCGCCCGCGACCAAGGCGACGCCGACGTGATCCAACAGATACATGACGACATCGCCGTCGACGGCGAGGCGTTTGCCTGATGGCGTCGTCTTGCCGATGATCCCGCCGCAATTGACGTACAGGTAGAATGCGCCTTCGGGGACCGCGCAGCTGAGGCCTGGAATTGCGTTCAGCCGGTGCGCCATGACATCACGCCGCTGCTTGTAGATCGCGACACTCTGGGTGACGAACGATTGATCACCGTTGAGTGCCGCTGTCGCGGCCGCCTGGCTGACCGAGCAGGCATTACCGGCCGATTGCGATAGCAGCGTATCGAGCGCCCGGATCAGATCGCGCGGTCCGGCGACCCAGCCAATGCGCCATCCCGTCATCGCGTAGGTCTTGGAAACGCCATTGATCGCGAGCGTCCGTTCGCGCAGGGCAGGCGCGGCCGCGAGCAGATGCGGCGCGGTCTTGCCGTCGAAGCAGATGTGCTCGTAGATGTCATCGGTCATCACCATCACGTGGCGGTTGGCCGCAAGGACGTCCGCGAGTGCAGCGTATTCGGCCTCCGAATAGGTCGCGCCGGTCGGATTGCTCGGGGAGTTGAGCATCAGCCAGCGCGTCCGCGGTGTGATGGCGGCGGCCAGCTGCGTCGGCGTGAGCTTGAACCCGTCCGGCTCCGGACAGGCCAGCGTCACCGGGACACCGTCGCAGGCCAGCACCATGTCGGTGTACGAGACCCAATAGGGTGCGGGGATGATGACCTCGTCGCCGGGCTCGGTCGTCGCGGCGAGCGCTGCGTAGATCGCGCTCTTGGCGCCATTGGTGACGATGATTTCGGCCGGCTCGTAGGTCAGCCCATTTTCGCGGCTGAGCTTTGCGGCTATGGCTTGCCGTAACTCCAAAGTGCCGGCGAGTGCGGTGTACCGCGTCAGACCCTTCTCGATGGCCTCGGCCGCCGCCCGCCGAATGTGCGGTGGGGTGTCGAAGTCTGGCTCGCCAACCACCAGATTGACGATTGAGCGGCCTTGTCGTCTCAGCTCGTTCGCCCGATCCGCCGCGGCGGAGCTTGGCGAGGGCTTGATGCGTCTGACGCGGTCGGCGATGCGTGAGGATGTCACGTGTGATCTGAGCCCCTTCTGAAAAGCTGTGCCCCGAAGGTACGGCCAGCACGACGACAGTAGCCAAGACGAGTTCGGTCTGCCTTTATAGGTTTCTCTTATGGATATGCGAAGCCGAATACGCTTGGGGAGGCACGGCCGTGAATCTCAAACGGCTGCAGTACTTTGTCAAAATTGTCGACATCGGCAGTCTGACCCAGGCCGCCGACATCCTGCATGTCGCGCAACCGGCACTGAGCCAGCAGCTGGCGACACTCGAAGGCGAGGTGCGCCAGCAGTTGCTGGTGCGGACCAAGCGCGGCGTGACACCGACCGAGGCTGGTCGCGTGCTTTATCGTCACGCGCAATTGATCCTGCGACAGTGCGAGCAGGCGCAGGTTGACATGATTGCGGCGACCCATGGCTTGTCGGGACAAGTGTCGGTCGGATTGGCGCCGGGGACGGCGGCGGAGACGCTGGCGCTGCCGCTGCTGCAGGCGGTGCGCGCGCGCCATCCCGGCATCCTGCTCTATCTCAATGAGACCTATGGCAGCACGCTGTCGGAACTGATCATGAATGGCCGGATGGATTTGGCCGTCCTCTATCGTGGCCGCGCGGCGGTGCATGGGCTGAGTTTTCTGCCCCTGCTAAAGGAGCCGCTGTTTGCGGTTGGATCGGACACGACGCAGGCGCCGTCAGGGCAGATCACGCTGCGTGCGCTCGCGGATATGGATCTGGTTCTGGCGCGGCCCTACAATGTCATTCGCAAGTTGGTCGACGAAGCCTTCGCCGGCATCGGCCTCGTGCCGCGTGTGTTCGCCGAAATCGAGTCAGCGGGAACATTGACCGCTGTCATCGCCAACGGCCTTGGCGCGACCGTGCTGCCGGAGTCGATGACCGAGAAAATCGTCGCCTCGAGTAAGGCGTGGCGGTGTTTGATCGTGGAGCCGTCGATCGACGCGCCGCTCGCCTTGTGCCAGTCCGATCATCTGCCGCTGTCCGAGCCCGCGCAGGTGGTGAAGGATATTCTGCTGGAGTTGGCCGCAGGCTTGCCGGGGAGCTTGCTGGCCGGGGGGCGGTGATGGGGGCAGAACCCCCGCGATGAGCGCACGAGGCGGGGCTGGAAGGTGGGTAGGCACGGGTTGAGGGCCGCACCTGATCCACGCGTCGCCAGCAACGGCGGCTTGCGATACTGGAGCGGACAAAGGAAAGCGGAGCATCACCATGAGCGGCGGGTGACGCGACTGACCCAGACCGGACTTAGTGCTGGGGCGCAACACTGGTGTGGCGGATGTGGTCCGCCCGTCGCGGAGGTTCAAATCAGGGCCACAATTGGCTTGCACATAAAGTGAATGGAGAAGGCCAACAGACCGAAAAAATTGATCTTCTACTTCGACCAGAACGCGCTGAGCGAAATGGCTAAGATCGGGATCAACGACAAAGTCCGCCCAGACTACGTTGTGCTGTTCGAACTGCTGCACCTCGGATTTCGCTGCGGAAGGCTTGCTGTGCTTCGATCAATGAATCACGACGCCGAAACCAGTGCAGCAGGTGTGCTGAAAGACAGCATTCGTCAGCGTCTTTCGACACTCAGCCACGTACATCTGAAGCATCCCCTGTCGATCAAGGAAACTCAGATTGCACGGGCCACCCGGCACTGGCTCGGCAGCCCCGACCTAGGGCCGACGATCAATTTCGAGGATGCGTTTGAGGATGATCCCGACGATGCGCCGTCGCTGTTTGATGTAAACGTTGTTTCAGATTGGATGTTTAAGGATGAGACTGAGCGCAGGGCTCGCCTTGCAAGCGGCCTCGACGCCATTCGAGAGAGAGAACGGGCCAACGGAACCACTTTCGATCAACTCTACAAGCGCGAACTGGACGCAGAGAGGAAAGAAATCGGATCACATCGACATGTTCATCAAATTGCAGCGAGCGCGGATGTATCCGTTCAACAGGTCTGTGACTTTGCAGCGAGCGAAGCGTTTGGTCATGTTCCATATGTTCACTTGGACGTCGCACTTACGGCAAAATTACTAACGCACCATTCGCACCGCCAAGTGCAACCCGGCGACATGCCCGACTTTGAGACGCTTTCAGCCTATTTACCGTATTGCGATGCATATATGACTGACAAACTGGCTGCCTCGGTCGCTAAAGCTATCGGAGCCGATGAAAAGTTCGGTTGTGCCTTGTTTGATGCGACGAAGGCGGGTGTAGCCGGAATGCTCGGTTTTCTCGTGCAAAAGCTGCGCACTTGAGTTGTGCATCGACTTCAAAAGCACACGCCGTCTGATGATCCGCTTTTGGCCTATGGCGCTCTTGGCCCAAAGCCGCCACTCTGGCGGCGTTGAACATCGGCGACGCGATTGGCGTACAAGGTGACATCGCGCAACGCCAGTGCACTGGGCTGGGCGCTGCGCATTGGGCGGGCGCGATGTGCGGGAGGGTGCTGCGGCGGGCGCTGGTTGCGTCCACTGTGGCTGCGTGCAGTGGCCGCGTCGCGCGACCCACAGAAAAGCGATTGTCGAAGCTGTGCTTGTCGCCTGCACTATGGCCGTGGCCGCAGCCGCTGCGCGGAAAACCGGGGATGGCGTGGCGCGCCGAGCCGGGGTGGGTTGACGATGTCAAAGAGCCCCTGTTGCGTCGCGGGGAATCGCGCCACGGGCAGGGTCGGGAAGAGTGGTCTGCGGTGGCCCGCTTTCGCGCTCTGGTCGATGATCAGAAGGTACCACAAGACCTCGCGAATTGCACGCATAGGATGCTTTTTCAGTTAATGCGACCTGGGATTGATTGATGTGGTCCGGTCACGCCGGGTGCCGGTGATGCGCGGGTTTGAGTGGCACGCGTCTCCCGGCACCGTGACCTGCCAAACGACAACGGGGCGTCCGAATGTTCGGGGGCAAATCCCGGGCGTGTCGATGGCAGCGATCCGGCGGGCGGATGGCGACGCGAGGCCTGTCCACGGGCGGCATGTCTGGCAACAACATAAGTCCCCCTTATCGGGACAGTGCCATTCGGTCTTGGCGGCAGGCGAGCGTCGCCGATACGCTGCGAGCGGCGCAGCATCGGACCTCGCCCCCCTCGGCCCCCTGGATTTCGACACGGCATGGACCTCGACAAGATCAAGGCGTTGATCGACGCGATGGCGAAGTCGGATGTGACGGAACTGGTGTTGAGCGAGGACGGGTGGACGTTGCGCTTGGTCCGCGGGCCACGTCCAACGGGTGATGAGCGTGTGCCAATAGGCACACAAGGCCACCGCCCGAAACAGTTCGTACCGATCGCCGAGACGAGCACAACACATCCTGCAACCGCAACGCCTGAACTGAAAGCGCCGCTGTCGGGCGTCGTCTATTTGGCGCCGGCACCCGACAAGCCGCCGTTCGTCACCGCGGGGCAAGCAATCAAAGCCGGCACGCCGATCTGTGTCATCGAAGCCATGAAGGTGTTCAACGAAATCCGCGCGGAGGCGGATGGAACGATCGAGGCAATCCTGGTGACGAGCGAGCAAGAAGTGGACGCGGGTCAACCGCTGCTGCGGATGGCGCGAAACCCGGCATGAGTGACACGCCTCGCCTATCCGTGCTCGGCACCAGCGCACTGCTCTTTGAAGCACCGGGCGAGACGACGCTGGCGACGCAGCAACGCATCTGGGCCCTCGCCGATGAAGCGGCAACCTGGCCTGAAGTTGCCGAAGCGGTGCCGGGCATGAACAATATGCTCGTGAGTTTCAAGCGGCCACCGCGGACTCTTGAGCCGCTTGAAACGCGATTGCTGCAGGCCTGGACGGCCACCGTTCCGAAGTCCGCGCAAGGCCGCATCGTCGAACTGTCGGTGACCTACGGCGGCGCCGCGGGACCACACATGGTCGACGTCGTCGCGCATACCGGATTGAGTGTCGACGCCATCGTCGCGATCCACAGTGCGCCTGACTATCCGGTGTTCGCGCTCGGCAGTCATCCCGGCTACTGCTATCTCGGCGGCATGGACCTGCGCATCGCGACGCCGAGACGCAAAGTGCCGGTGTTGAGTATTCCCGGCGGCGCTGTCTCCATTGGCGGCGCGCAAACCGGCGTCTCGGCGTCGGATGGTCCGAGCGGATGGAACACGATCGGGTCGACGACGATGGTGTTCTTCGACGTGACCCAATCACCGCCCGCGTTGCTGCGCCCCGGTGATTGCCTGCGCTTCCGGATCGCGCGGGTGATCCGATGATCGAGATCCTGTCAGCGAGCGCGTTGGCAACGGTGCAAGACCTGGGTCGCACGGGTGCGCTGCAGTGGGGTGTTGGCACCTCAGGCGCGATGGATTGCCTAGCACTGGCGGCAGGCAACATCATGCTCGGCAATTTGCAAGACAGTGCTGGCATCGAGGTGCAAGTGTTTCCGTATCGTGTCCGCTTCCATGGACCGTGCGCGTTCGCCGTGACCGGAGCCGATTGTGCCGCGCGGCTCGACGATGCGCCCGTGCCGCCGTGGTGGGTGCACACGGTTCGCGCGGGGCAAGTCCTGCACCTCGATCGACCGCAGCAGGGCCCGTGGCGCGGCAGTCGCGCCTATCTTTGCGTCGCTGGCGGCATTGATGTGCCTGTCGTGCTCGGCTCGCGGGCCACGCAATTGCGCGGCGCATTCGGTGGCCACGAAGGCCGCGCGCTGCAACAGGGCGATCGATTGCCGGTTGGCGCGTCGGGACATGCACGGGAGCCGTTCGATTTCGGCATCGTGCCGCCGGCCTTGTCGATGCCGCTCACTGTCGACGGGACGATTGCGATCCGCGTTTTGCCCGCCTCCGAGTATGAGCAGTTCACGCCTCAGTCGCGCGCAACATTCTGGTCGAGCCCGTGGAAGATCACGCCGCAAGCGGATCGCTACGGCTATCGGTTTGCCGGCCCGACGCTGACGCCGATCGCGCCGATGGAATTGCGCTCGCATGGCATTGTGCCGGGCGTGATCCAGGTTCCGCATGGTGGCCAACCCATCGTGCAGATGCGCGATGCGCAACCCTCCGGCGGCTATCCGAAGATCGCAACCGTCATCGACGCCGATCTCTGGCGCCTCGGCCAAGCGCCGATCGGCAGTCAAATTCGGTTCGTGGAGACGACGTGGGGCGCGGCCATCGCTGCCCTGGACCAAGTCGACGGATGGCTCGCGGACATCACGCGCGCCGTCCGGCTGCAGTGTGAGCGATCCGGAGGTGGTCACCGATGACGTCTGAGACCATCGCTCAACTGTCTGCTTGGCTCGCCGCAACCGACATCGCGGTGCTGGAACTCAGCGGCCCGACCGGCTCGCTGCGCTTGGAGCGCAGTGGCGGCGCGTTCACAGCGACATCGCACGCCCCGAACGCGGCGGCTGATCCAGCCGCATCGCCATCACACGCCACCGTGACCGCGCAATCACCCGCAATTTTTCTCCACCATCATCCCCTGCACGCGACGTCGCTGGTCCAACCCGGAGCATCCGTCGCCGCCGGGCAAACGCTCGGCTTGCTGCAGATCGGCGCGCTGCTCTTGCCCGTCAAAGCGCCCTGCGCTGGCCGCGTCGAAGGGCTGTGGGTTGCGCACGGCACGCGCGTCGGCTTTGGTGCAGCACTGGTTGAACTCCAAATCTCCAAGGGACACGACCGATGACAAGCATCGACCTCAACGCCGATCTCGGTGAGAGTTACGGGGCCTGGACCATGGGCGACGACGACGCGCTGCTCGCGCTCCTGTCGTCGGCCAACGTCGCCTGCGGTTTTCATGCCGGTGACCCCGTGATCATGGACCGGACCGTCCGCTTTGCGCTGACGCGCGGCGTCGAGATTGGCGCGCATGTCGGGTTTCCCGACCTGCAAGGCTTCGGCCGCCGCGTCATACACATCGACGCAAGCGAACTCGCAAGCCATCGTGACCTATCAGCTCGGCGCGCTTGATGGCATCGCGCGCGCCGCCGGCCACCGGATGACGCACATGAGCTTCCATGGCGCCCTCGGCAACATGGTCGCAGCGGATGCTGAGCTCGCCAAGCCGATGGTCGCAGCGGTTGCAGCCTTCGACCCGAAGCTGATCATCGTCACGTCGACGAGCCGCGCGGTCGAGGCGGCGGCGGCGGCCGCAAAACTGCCCGTGGTCATCACCTTTCTGGCGGATCGCGCCTATGACGACGCGGGTCTCCTCGTGTCGCGCAAGGAGCCAGGCGCGGTCCTCTATGATCATAAAGTCGTGCTCGATCGCGTCCGCCTTCTGCTGGCTGAAGGCGTTGTGATCACGCACACGGGCAAGCGCCTGCCGACACGCGCGCAGAGCATCCTGCTGCACGGCGACAATCCCGGCGCGGTTGCGCTCGCACGCGCGATCCGAGGCGCGGTCGAGGCAACCGGCACTCGCATCGTGGCGGCATCGCGGTTGGCGCGTTGAGGGGTGGTGGCTACAGAGGGCGGCGGGGAGGGGCGACAAAATTTGAGTGCGTGAGGGGCGGCAACAGGCTCGGTGCTCGGTTGCCATGCGACGCGATTGGAGGATGAGCTGCCGCAATAAGCAAAGCGCGCACGATCATCGCATGCGTCAGTTTTGATCCGAAGCGGTCCTCGTCGAAACGGTGCGTACAAGGCGCGGTCGTGTGGCACGCAATCGCCAGTGCCTTGATCAAACATCGCAAGATTTGAGAGTGATTGGCAATCTGTTCCGCGTGACGGATCATAGCCCTTGTGATCGAAGTCCTTGACTTGTTTATGGCGTTCGCTGCTAGTGTTCAGACGCATCTATTTGGTTCCCGTCGCGACCCAACGCCAACACGACGCGGGCGCGCCGCGATTTTCTGCGGAAGCTTGCCGTCGCCAACGAGCCGCTCCTGCGTCGCGGGATCGTCAGGGCTGACGTAAATGCAAGCTTTGATGTTCCTCATGCCGGGCACTGAATCTGATGTGCCGGCAGATGGGAACCCTATAAAAGGACCAGAATACTAGGCTGGTGCAATGGATCGAAGAGGGACATCATGATCCGCCAACTGACGTTATTGGCGCTGCTGATTGTTGGCTCGCCATGCTGCGCCGTCGCGCAGGAATGGCCATCGGCTCGGGTCATCAAGTTCATAGTGCCTTTCGCCCCCGGCGGCTCGACCGATCTCGCGGCACGGCTGGTTGCCGACTCGGTCTCCAAAATCATTGGACAGTCGATCGTTGTCGAGAATGTGACGGGCGCGTCGGGCAACATCGGCGTCAAAGCCGCAACAAAGAGCGCGTCCGACGGCTACACCGTGCTGATTGCACCTGATAGCGTGTCGAGCGCGGCTCATGTCTTCAAGATTGACTACGATCCGCTCAAGGATCTGATACCGGTTATTCAACTGACGAGCCAGCCCGTGGTGCTCGCCGTGCATCCCTCACTCGGCGTGAAGTCGGTGGCGGAGTTGGTCGCTCTCGTCAAGACGCGGTCCGATCTAACCTATGCGACATCCGGCGTCGGTTCACAGCAGCACATGGTCGGGGAGTGGTTGGTCAAGCTCGCAGGGATCAAACTCGCGCATGTGCCCTATCGCGGCGGCGGACAAGCCATCAACGATCTCTTGGCCGGGCACGTGCCGATTGGTTCACTCGGCTCGGCGCCCGTGCTGCCGTTCCACACGGCAGGGAATTTGAAGATCCTTGCCCAGACGACAAAGAACCGCTCTGCCGCGCTGCCGGATATCCCGACATATGGCGAGGCTGGCTACCCGGACATCGTGATCGACCAGTGGCTCGGAGCCTTCCTGCCCGCTGGCACACCGCCTGAGATCGTGCAGAAACTGCACGCGAGTATCATCCAGACGCTTGCCGATGGCGCGGTGCGCGCAAAGCTCGCACAGTCTGCGCTCGATCCGATTGGCGGCTCATCGGCAGACTTTGCCGCGCTCGTAAAAGAGGACTTCGACAAGTACGGCAAGCTGGTGAAGGACCTTGGCATCAAGGCGGGGCAGTAGTCGGCCCCACCTCTAATGGCGTGGCACTCAGGCTATGAGATAGATCGGACTCGACCACGCCTGATGCCCATCCTCCTGCGTTACGCGGACGAGTACCGGCAGATCGTCGGGACCGGTGTGCGTCACGCGATGCGACATGGCGAGTGTCATGGGGCCTCCAACCTCGGGCAGGCGATAGACCTTCAAGCGACGGTCGAGGCCACCGGCATCAAACTCTGTCACACCCCCACCGAGCAGATTTAAGTCTATCGTGCCCGACACGATGTTGGTTTCGATGCGTAACTCGCCGGTCTCAGCTTCCCTCAGCCACAGGTCGATCCCGGCCATATTACCCGTCGTCACCGATTGCCAGACCAGCGCCTTCCCAGGCTCGGTAACGACAACCTTGCGCTCAGGGTTGAGGAAATTTACGGCGGCGAAGCGCTCGATCGAATTTCCCGTGACTTGAAGCTGCCCCTTCCACTGAACCTCACGGCCACGGCCGCGATACTCCGCGCCCTGCCACAGCACACGCACGCGTCGACTGCGCGAGTGATCATATGTGTGCCGTTCGGTTGCGACCAACTTGGGTCCATGAAACACATCGATCCGCTCAATCGGTGCAGTGCCTGAGGCGACTGCGCGAAGTTCCATTGTTGCACCCGAAGCGCGGACAATATCCCCCATCATCACAGAGCGCACCCGGCGGGAGGTGCCGGGAGCGATCGCGGGGTCCTCGTCGAGCAGCTCGACAGGTTGTTCGTAGTGCCCTTCAACGTCGAGTCGGATGCGCGTGCCCGTTGTGCCGTAATGGTGTCGACGTCGCAACGCCTGGAACAGCGCCGGTCGGGTCAGTTCCGGCATGAAATAGCAAGTCAGCCCGCCGATCGCGCCGAATGTCGATGCACCTGGCCGGGTCGCGCCCGGCCGACCCTTGTGATCGTCGCTATGGCTGACGACACCGACACGATAGCCTCTCGCGAAAGCATCGTGGAGCAGCCATTCGAACGTGCCCCACGTGGAGTGTACTTCGACGGCGCGCTCCAGGCGTTTGTCATGCGCAAAATGGATGTCGGCATAACGGCCGCCAACGTGCGCGATGATAACCGCACGTTCGTCCTTCATCGCAGCAAAGAGATCGTGTGCAGTGTGGCAATCCTGATTTTCAGGTGCCGTATCGCCGATCAGGATGCGCGACGAACGACGGATCGGTCGTCTTTCGGACTCATAGATGACGTTTCGGTCGCCGCCGAGGCCCGTATTCCCGGACCATTCGTATCCCGGCAGTGCAAGAAAGCGCCCCGGCTCGTTATAGCCAGCCGTTAGTCGGTTGAGCTCCGCCCAGAATTCATCCGTCATCTGGAAGTCATTGCCCTGGTGGCCGACGATGTCGATGAAGGCTTGGTCGCGGGCGTAAGCGAAATAGAGATCGGCAGGATTGGTGCCGACCGTCTCGCCGCTTTGACCATGCAGGTCCCCCCAAAAACGACGCAAGTCCGACGCCTCGACAACCGCTGTTGGGTTGGCGCGACAGAGTTCCCGGCCTTGCTCATCGCGCAACCGCAGATCAAGTGAACCAAGCTGGTCGACGACGAGATTGTCGATCAGCAGCGGCAATTTTTCCGGCGCCGCGGTGAACCGTTCAGGTAAGCCGCGGATCGGCTGTGACGTCGCCAGGGCAATCGAACCACTGGCCTGCTTCGACGGATTGCCCCAGATATCCCAAGCGTTGATTGCAAGGCGGAAGGGCTCGCCTGCGACGATCTCGGATGGCCAGAATGCTGTCCAGCGGTCGACCGGACCAGGCTGCAGAGGGAACTTCGGACAATCCGGCAGTTCGGTGAACTCGTAAGTTGCGAAGGCGTCCACAAAAACTTTGTACTCGAAAGCGACTTCGCAATTGGTCTGCATGCGCAGACCCGGCGAGCCCTTCCGGCGATCACCGATGCGAACTGTGATTGTCTCGCCCTTGCGGAGAAAGCCTCGACCAACGCGGATCACCAACGTATTGGCCCAGGGCCTGATCCCCGCTCTGTCGATACGGCATTCTAACTGAGCCCCGTTGCTCGCTTCAATCGTCGTGAAATTCGGCTCAGCCGGGTTGTCGAGCTGCGGCTTGCCCATATCCGAGGTCGTGCGCCAAGCGATCTTCAACATGCCGGTGTCGTCGATGCCGAACAGCCCCGCTCGGTAGGTCAGGACAAGTTCCTGATAGCTGCCGGCCTGGAATGGGCCCCCAGGTGCGAGCGTGACGGAACCGAGTTGCTCCGGGAGATAGTCGCGCAGCGGCATGTTGGACCTTTATTGGAGATGACGCTGCATCATGCCGACTTGAGTGCGCCAACACAAGCAATCGCAGCCATCTCGCCCCTCGATCGTGTCAAGCTCGGACATGCCTCTACGTACCAATCTACGACGCAGGCTGTCGCCCGGACAGACGGTAGAAGGCTGAGGGAAAAATGCGACCAGCCCACGGATTGATCTGGTCGGCGACGGCAGTTGTTGGCCCGTCGCGATGCGGTTCGCAGTCCGTTTGATCGGCTACCCGGTCGGAGTTGAAGCTGACAACGGGAAAGCGCCGAAGCAAGCAGCCGCCCCTCATCCTAACCTTCTCCCCGCAAGGGCGGGGAGAAGGAACCGTGCGCACATCCCGACGCCCGCACAGGCCCCCGTCGCGACTTGTCGTGGGTCCCGGCCTTCGCCGGGATGACAAAGGGTGCGACCAGTCCAAGCCCATCGAAACCGGACAGCCGTGACCTCGTGCCTGCCGTCGATTGCTCTGCAAGCTCGAACGGCGAAACACGTTGCTGTTGCGACGCAACAATCGGCTGTTCGAACTTTCTGCACCATGGGTGGCTGGGACAAGCCTGGCCAAGACAGTTGAGGTATGGCGGGCGGTAGTTCTCAGGGTTGGGTTGGGAGAAGGTGCGGTCGTCCGGCGACACGTAGGATCAGACCGGGTGTGCTTCTCGTGTGCACCGACGATCAGGGTTACAGGTCATGTATTGCCGCGCCGCAACGGGCTTGGCGCATCTCCTCGCAACGAACGGTCGGTCTTGGATATTCACCGAGAGACACCGAATCTGTCGACTTCAGACCGCCATCAGGCGAGACTGAACCAACTCGGACGTCCCTGTCCTGTTCAAGAGCACCGGCATGAAGTTTCCAAAGTGGAATGGTGTCACGCAGCCCAGCGTTTATATCTTTTCGCTGGTCTGTTTCGTCGTTGGTTACACTTTAGTATCGACCTTGTCTCTCGGTCAAATCAAGTACGACGACCGGGAAGGGCCAGGTTGGAATCCGGTTTCCAGGATGCCGGACGGGAAGGTCGGCCTTTCGGACAATGCCATTGAAGGCATCGGGTTTGTAGCATTGGCATTCGGACTCGCGGCGCTGTTTGGCCTAGGCCCCCTCTGGAATCAGGTTCGGTTGGGCAGCTACCTGCCGCGCCATCAATTCGTTTCGTGATCTGTCCTGGACGTCGTTCGACGATTTGGAACGCGAGAGTTTGGGTGGAATATGTACCCGTATGCACTGATTGGCTTGGCGGTGGCTTGGTACTTCTTGAACGCCGCTTGGCAGCGACCGCGCCCGGCTGTGGTTGTGGCGGCGATCCTGTGGCTGCTCTACGCCATCTACGAATTCCAGATCGCATCCGGCGTCCTGTGCGACCCGCAATGCAACATTCGCGTCGATCTCATTCTCGCGTGGCCACTCCTGGCGATCGCGACCCTGTATGCCTCCAACACACCTGGGCAGCGGTCGGTGGTCAAAACGGTTCTCGGTGTGATTGCCCTGGTCATTGTCGCGTTGTTGGTGACGCCACTGGCCTACATCGCACTGATGGGGTTCCCGGCCACCACGAAATCGGACCCAAGTGCGCGACCAAGCCCCAAGTAAATTGGTTCCTGCTCGCCGAGCTGGGAGGATAGGCGGTGACGGTCGCTCTTGGCCCGTCTCGAAACCAAGAACGGATGCTGTCTCAGACGGTAAGACGCCCTCTGCGCCAAGAACGGCGTAAAGCGAAGTTGCTCCGCCGCACGGTTGCTTGTCGCCGTGCTATGCACTTTCGCAACACGCGTGTTGAGCCGAACCACTTCGTCTGAACCGGCTCGCACCTCGTCGCGGCGGGTCATGGTGGCCTGGGCACCCTGGCACCATTTTTGCGCAACCGATCCTGCGTACCTCAAGCGCTGGCCCTGGCGGCGGCGCCACCCCGGCTGACGCATAAGGCGACTGATACCGGGCAATCAGTTGATTGACGCGTGTTGCACGGTTGCGATTCCAGTTTGGGGCGGGCTGAGAGTCCCTCTCTCTGAGAATGATACGGGGAGGATGACCATGGTTCTCGCGCTCGAAATCAGGAACGACCGTACGCTGGCGGTGCTGCGCAAATTCGCCAAAGATGTGGACGACGTACGGATTGCGCGCCGCATCCTCGCGATCGCCAATGCGCTCGGCGGCATGAGCCGGGACGAGGCCGCGCGCGCCGCCGGCGTGGACCGCCGGACGCTGCGCGACTGGGTGCTGCGCTACAATGCCCGTGGCGTCGACGGTCTTGCAGACCGCTGGAACGGCGGTCGGCGGCCGACGACCTCTCGCATCGCCTGCACGCTGCGGATTCCGGCGACGACGCCATTGTCGAGGCCGCGACGCAGGCCTGGAGCCGCATCATCGCCGATGCTGGCCGCATCTCTTCACTCTGCTCGTATCCATGGATTCCACAGGTCAGATGAATAGCGGGCCGGTATGACACAAATGATGAGGAACAAGCGCCGTTGATGGGAACGGAGTTGCATTCCGACTGGAAACAATATTGCTGCGCCAGCCAGCATTGTCGTGCGCAAGGAGTGCAGCTGCCGCGGCTGCGCTCAGTTGACGTTCTATCTGTTATTGGATCATCAGCGGACATTCTGCGCCGTGGCAGCATGCAATTGGGCGTATTCCGTAAGTGGCCCATCGCGACGATCACCAAACGGAGGCTATCGGATCACTGTGAACTTTGGCAACTGCCAGTGAGGCTCGCTCGATGGTCGATCCCAAAG
>CAVQOB010000028.1:0-48869 GCA_963714325.1 uncultured Alphaproteobacteria bacterium
CGCTTACCCTCACATATTCCCCGGATAATTCGGGGCTTCGCGGGTGATGGCGACGCCGTGGGTGTGGCTTTCGCGCATGGCGGCGGGGGAGATGCGGACGAAGCGGGCGCGCTCGCGCAGTTCGTCAAGCGTCGGTGCGCCGACGTAGCCCATGCCGGCGCGCAGGCCGCCGACCAACTGATGCAGCACGTTGTCGACGGGGCCTTTGTAGGCGACCTGGCCTTCGATGCCTTCGGGGACGAGTTTCAATTGGTCGCGGACTTCGGCTTGGAAATAGCGATCGGCGGACCCGCGCGCCATGGCGCCGACGGAGCCCATGCCGCGATAGGATTTGTAGGTGCGGCCTTGATAGAGGAAGGCTTCGCCGGGGCTTTCGTCGGTGCCGGCGAGCAGTGAGCCGACCATGACGCAACTTGCTCCGGCTGCGAGTGCTTTGACGATGTCACCGGAGTAGCGGATGCCGCCGTCGGCGATGATGGGGATGCCATGCTTGTGGGCTTCTTCGACGGCGTCCATGACGGCTGTCAGTTGGGGCACGCCGACGCCCGCAACGATGCGCGTGGTGCAGATGAGCCGGGGCCGATGCCGACCTTGACGCAATCGGCTCCCGCATCGATGAGCGCCTTGGTGCCGTCTGATGTGGCGACGTTGCCGGCGATAACCTGGACGCGGTTGGACATTTTTTTGATGCGCGTTACTGCTAGAGGACGCCAGCGGAGTGGCCGTGGGCGGTGTCGACGACGACAAGGTCGACGCCAGCGGCGACGAGGCGCTCGGCGCGCTCAAAGCCGTCATTGCCGACACTGGTGGCGGCGGCGACGCGGAGGCGGCCTTGGTCGTCCTTGCAGGCGTTGGGATATTTCTGCGCCTTCTCGATGTCTTTGACGGTGATGAGGCCGATGCAGTGGAACTTGTCGTCGACGACGAGCAGCTTCTCGATGCGGTGTTGGTGCAGCAGGCGCTTGGCATCGTCGCGGCTGACGCCTTCCTGGACGGTGACGAGTTTGTCTTTCGTCATCAGTTCGGAGACGGGCTGTTTCGGGTTGGTCGCAAAACGCACGTCGCGGTTGGTGATGATGCCGAGTAGCTTGCCGGAGTTGCCCGGCTCGACAACAGGGATACCGGAGATGCTGTGCTGGTCCATCAGGGCCAGGGCGCGTTCAAGCGTGGTGGTCGGCTCGACGGTGATGGGGTTGAGGACCATGCCGGAGACGTAGCGTTTGACCATGGCGACCTGTTCGGCCTGGATCTCGGGCGTCAAGTTGCGGTGGATGACACCGATGCCGCCGGCTTGCGCCATAGCGATGGCGAGGCGACCCTCGGTGACGGTGTCCATGGCGGAGGACAGCACCGGGATGTTGACGGAGATCGACTTGGTGACGCGCGAGGCGACGTTGGCTTGGGCGGGAAGCACGTCGGAGGGGCGCGGGACCAGCAGCACGTCGTCGAAGGTCAGGGCAATGCTCAACTCGTCGAGGATGGGGCGTTTGGCCATGGGCACACTCCTGTTCCGTACCTATTCCGACATGCGGTTGGCCGACGGCGGGCGCATCAAGGCCGTGCTCGCCCCGATGCGCGGTGCAATCAGCGGCCGCGCGGTATG
The DNA here is from genome assembly GCA_963714325.1 of uncultured Alphaproteobacteria bacterium. Taxonomy (GTDB): domain Bacteria; phylum Pseudomonadota; class Alphaproteobacteria; order Rhizobiales; family Hyphomicrobiaceae; genus CAVQOB01. The sequence continues at coordinate 1,604 of CAVQOB010000028.1, forward strand.
GGAATCGTTGTGCGCCGCTACTTAGCAGATGCAGCGCGCGAGGGGAAGGAACTCCAGAATTTACAGAATTTGCCGCAGTCCGGCGACGATACCGAGCCCGAGCAGGATCGCGACAAGATCATTGGCGCGCAACCAGACGGCGGCCATGGTAATGGCGACGCCAGCCAATTCGGCGACGCCGCCGCGCAGGATCGGGGGCACCATGATGCCGATCATGACGGCGAGGGGGATGGCGTTCAATCCAGCTTCAACTCTTGGTGTGATGGGAATGAGCCCCATGAACCAGTAGCCGCAGAGACGGCACAGGGCTGCAGCCAAAGTCATGACGGCGATGATCGTGAGCGTGTCAGGGGCGAGCGTTATGGCGGAGCGCTCCGACGATGACGCCGGCGATGGCGGCGGCGATGATGACCCAAGGTCCGGGGAAGATTCGGTCGGCGAGGATGGCGGCGGCAAGGCTTGCGAGAACAGGGACGATGTCGCTTCTGCCGCGCCACATCAGGGCGGCTGACGAGGCGCAGAATGCGACAATAATAAAATCGAGCGCGAAGACTTTAGGATCGGGAATCAGACGGCCGAAGTAGAAGCCGAGGCCAGTGGCAATGACCCAGCCGGAGTAACTGATGAGGGCGGCGCCGAGAAGGACCCCGGCGTCATTACGGCCGGCCGATTTCTCGCGCATGGCTAAGGCGAAGGAGCCGTCGACGAGTCCAGCAAAGCCAACATGACCCGTCCTTGTGGCAAGGGCGCCAACCAGGGGCGTAGTGTGGCACCCATCAGGATATATCGGGCGTTGGCGATCATCACCGTGGCAAAAATCGGCAGCAGGGCCGGGGCTGCACTCCAAGTCTGAAGAATCGCGAGTTGCGCGGTTCCGGAGAAAACAAGCGCGCTCATGATGACGGCTTCGGCGACGCTGAGGCCGACTTGGGCGGCGAGGACACCAAAGCCGAGGCCATAGATAACAGAGCTGGCGCCGAAGGGGAGCGCGATGGCGATGCCGCGCTTGACGCCACCCCAGGTGAAGGTCGCCGCGCCGCTGAGGTCACGTGTCGAGGGTGGTGATTCCAGCATCAGGATCTAGCCGACGAGATGGCGGAATTCGGCGATGACTTTGGTATAGACGTCGCGTTTGAAGGGGACGATCAGATCGATCAACTCGTCGATCGGCGCCCATCGCCAGGTGTCGAATTCGGCTTCGTGGTCGGCGGGGTTGATATTGATTTCGGACTCGGAGCCGTCGAATCGGGCGAGGAACCATTTCTGGCTCTGGCCGCGATACTTGCCGCCCCAGGCGCGACCGAGCAGATCGCGCGGCAGGTCGTAAGTGTGCCAATTATCGCTTTCGGCGATGATGACTGTTGTGCGCATGCCGGTTTCTTCCGCGAGTTCGCGCAGGGCGGCGACGGCTGGATCTTCGCCATCGTCGATGCCGCCCTGCGGCATCTGCCACCAGCCACCGATCTTGCCGGCGTGTTGATTGGGGGAACCGACACGACGACCAACCCAGATCAGGTTCTTGCGGTTGACCGCCATGATGCCGACGCAAGGGCGATAGGGCAGGTTGGCATACGTCATTTGGGCTCATTCTCGGTGAAGTCAGGCGACTGCAGTTCATACGAACTGCTCAGGGCGAAGCAAGGTCTTTCAGCTTATCGCGAACAAGCACATGCGCCCATAACAATTGCGTATCGGCCGCGGCTGGACGTGGTGCACAAACCCCCGTTGCCGATTGCACGTCGGTATCGCGACAAGCGCTATCGGGTGCAGATTGCTCGACCGGGATGTCGGGTATGAGGCCTTTGCCGTCAATGGTGTCGCCAGCGGGTGCGCTATAACGGCGGGTCGTCAGTAGGACCGCTCCAGTCTGGCCGGGGGATTTGCCGAGTTCGATCAACTGGCGCTCGCTGGTGCGACCGGCTGACCGCGTGCCGACAAGGATTGCGCGCTTGTTATCGCGGAGCGCTGCTGCAGCAATCTCGGCGGCCATGGCGCTGCCGCCATTAATCAGGACGGCGAGCGGTTTCCCATTGGCGATATTACCGGACCGGGCGACGGCCACAGGAATGGGGGCTGGAGTTCGCCGGCTCTTCTCGGCGGCGATCGTGCCGGCATCGAGGAAAGCATCGGCGAGGCTAACGGCTGACTGGAGCGTACCGCCGGGGCTGTTACGGAGGTCGAGAATGATGCCTTGGATGGGTCGGCCGGCGGCAGTTATCTGCGCAAAGGCTTGGCGAAGATCGTCTTCGATATTCGGGCTGATATCGGGAATTGCGGCCAGAACGATACCACCCTCCAGGAGGGTGACAGACGGACGTGCTGACACAATGGATCGCGTCAAGGAGACTTCGAATGGCGTTTCGGATCCGCGGCGCTGCACGCGCAATTGGAGTTGCGAACCGGGTGCGCCGAGGAAGCTGGTCTCGATGGTGGACGCGGCCAATGTTGCAATCGCGTTGCCATTGATGTGGGTGATAATGTCGTCGGTCTTGATGCCAAAATCGGCTGCGGCACCGCCACTGGTTGCGGCGATGACGCGGGCGCCGCCTGGTTGGCCACGGCGTTGTCCGGGTTCCTTGCGAATGGCGATGCCGATGCCGGCCGTCGCTTGGGGTTGTGTCTGCGTCCGCCGCAACCCGGCCAGTTCATCGACATTGAAGTAGTGCGAGTCGGGATCGACTTTTTCCAACATGCCGCGGATGGCGCCGTCGAGCAGGGAAGCAGCTTCCGGTTTCAAGACGTGGCGATCGCGGATCAGCGTCATCGACTGAGCGAGGAGTTCCAGGCGCTTTTGCAGGTCGAGCGGGGGAGTTGGTGCCTGGCTCGCAGCCATACTAGCCCACATTCCGAACCCGCCGGCGATGCCAAACAGCCAAAAGGCGCGACGGGGCCGGGACAGTCGTAGGCGCATTTTCAGGACCACTCCGTCCGGGTTACTGGCTCGACCCACCATAGCGACGGGAAGCGGGCGAATTCGCGACTGCAATCATCATTTCACAATCCATGTTCGGTCGACCTCGATATACCATCGGGCGCCGAAAGGCGCCCGATGGACCATTTGCACGGAGTTGGAGCGAAACGCTTATTGCGGTTTCTTGTCGTCAACTTTAGCCGGCTCGGCTGCGACTGCTTCTGGCTGCTTCGGTGGAGTTGGATTTTCGCCGCGCGCCATGGCAAGCGCGAACTGAAGCTGCTGATCCTTCTCGGCTTCCTTAGGCACATAGGCCGAGGAGCCTGACTTTTCCTTCTTGTCCTTCGCGGCATCGCCCTTGAGATGGCCTTTGAGGCTCGCTTCGCCACGCGGACGCTCTGGCGTTTTCGGTTTCAGTTCCGGCGGCAGTTCGTTCTCGATCAGGATATCAGGATCGATGCCTTTGGCCTGAATGGAACGGCCCGATGGCGTGTAATAGCGCGCCGTGGTCAGGCGGATGGCGCCGTTCTGGCCGAGCGGGATGATGGTCTGCACCGATCCCTTGCCGAACGAGCGTGTACCGACGATGGTTGCGCGCTTGTGATCCTGCAAGGCTCCGGCGACGATTTCGGAGGCTGATGCAGAACCACCGTTGATAAGAACGATGATCGGCTTGCCTTCAGCAATGTCGCCGACGCGGGCATTGGCGCGCTGCGTTTCTTCGAGGTTGCGGCCCTTGGTGAGAACAATAGCGCCCTTGTCGAGGAAATCGTCGGAAACGGAGATTGCTTGATCGAGGAGACCGCCGGGATTGTTGCGCAAATCGACAATGTAGCCCTTGATCGGCTTACCGAAGCCCTTTTTCAACGCCTCGGCTTGCTTGGTGAGGTTGTTATGTGTCTGCTCATTGAAGGTGTTGATCTTGAGGTACATGATCTCGCCCTCCATCCGTGACTTGACCGCGTTGACGCGAATGACGTCGCGGACGATCTTGATGTCAAAGGGCTCGTCGCGCCCTTTGCGGATCACGGTCAAGGTGATCGGTGTGTTGACCGGGCCGCGCATCTTCTCCACGGCCTGCTCAAGCGTGAGGCCTATGATCTGATCGCCATCAAGGTGAGTGATCATGTCGTTCGCCTGGACGCCAGCCTTAGCGGCCGGTGTGTCATCGATCGGCGAGACGACTTTGACGACGCCGGTGCCCTGCTCCATTGTGACCTCGATGCCGAGGCCGCCGAACTCGCCGCGCGTCTGGATCTGCATGTCGCGGAAGTTCTTGGGGTTCAGGTAGGCGGAATGCGGATCGAGGGCCGCCAACATGCCGTTGATGGCGCTGTCGATCAGCATCTGGTCGTCAGGCTTTTCGACATAGTCGTTGCGGACGCGTTCTAGCACGTCACCGAAGAGATCCAGCTGCTTGTAAATCTCAGAGTTAGGCGTAGTCGCCGAATAGGTGCGGGTGACATTGAGGACGGTCGTCGCGCCCGCAAGACCGGCCATCGCCATGAACGTCCAGAAGGCGTAATCTGTCTTACGGCTCATCCTTGTACCTTTCGTGAACCATCCAACCACCATGGGTCGGGATTGATCGGCTGCCCATCTTTTCGAAATTCAATATACAGGACGGGGGCGCTTTCCTGTGATTTTTCCGCCGATGCGGTTGCTCCGGTTTTTGGAGTGGCTGTTGATGCCGTCGACATTTTTCCGATCGGCTCACCGGCGAGTACGAACTGTCCGACCTGGACGGCGGTCTGCGACATGCCTGCGAGCAGTATATTGTAACCGCCACCTGCATTGATGATCAAGATCTGACCGTAGCTGCGAAATTCGCCTGCGTACATCACCCAGCCATCGTTGGGAGAGGTGATTTGGGCACCTTGCCGGGTTTCAATGACGAGCCCCTGAGAACGGCCGGTCTGGTGGCGCTCGCCGAATGAGAGGACGCGGCGGCCTTGTGCCGGGAGCGGCAGGCGGCCCTTAGCGAGGTGGAAGGGAATCGCCGGTTGGATGCGGCCAGGCGAAGCCATGGCGACGCGGTCGCCTGATGGTGCAAGGATGACAGACGGCTGCGGGGCGGCTATTTCCGGGCCTTTTGCGGGGGGCAGCGCTGCTTGTTGTGTTGGCGGCGATTGAGGCGTGGCCGGGAGCGCTTCTGCGGATTTCGCTGGGTTGCTAGGTGCGAGCGGGTTGGCCTGCGGCACCGCTGCTGGCGGGGGTGTTGCTGCCGCCACGTTCTGCTGACGCTGGGCTTCGGCCTGGAGTTGCTTTTCGTAGGCGCCGAGCCGGGTTTTCTCGGCGACGGCCTTATCGAGCTTGCCGATCAAATCATTGAGATCGGTGACGCTGCGGGTGATTTCGGCGGTGGCGCGGCGAACTTCGGCGAATTCGGCCTGCCGTTCGGCCAGTGTTTGGTTCTTTTCGGCCATTACGCTTTGCAGTTGCGCCTGCGCCGCAGACAGCCGCGTACTTTCGCTGCGGCCCTGTTCAACCTGGGCGCGGATACTGTCTTTGACACGAACGAGCTCGTTCAACTGATCCGTCAAGGCCAGAGCCTGCGTCCGCAATTCTGGGAAGGCGGTTGCAAGTAACATCGCGCTGCGGACCATGCTCAGTGCGTCCTCGCGCTTGGTGATCATCACCGGCGGCGGATTGCGGCCCATGCGCTGCATGGAGGCCAGCAGCTTGGCGATGGCGCCGTGGCGCTGTTCCAGTGAGCCCTGGAGAAGGCGTTCCTGCTCCTCCAGTTCGCCGACGCGCTGCTCGATTTCCGAGAGCTTGGATTCCTGCTGCTGGATCAGGCGTGCGATCTTGATCGATTCTTGATTGATCCGCTGATGCTCTTCGCGGATCTGCTTCTCGTCGCGCAGCACCGATTGCTCGCGTTGGCGAATGTCCTGCAGACGGCGCTGCTCGGCCTCAAGTTTCTTGCGGGCGGCTTCAGGCTCGACGGGTTGCTGGGCGAGTGCGGGGAGCGCGATGCCGGCCAAAACGGAAACAGCAATGAACCGGCGCAACGCCGCCCAAAGTGCTGATCCTTTTCGCGGCTGGTTCAAGCCTGATAGTCCCCTCAGCATTGCAAAAGTTACGTCGAACGGCGCCAATGCTCCGCCATGCGGCGAATCGCGCTCACGTCCGATCATTGCCGAATGCCGTGGTAAAGATCACGTTAATTGTGGCAAGGGTGCGTTGGTTGGTAAGCCTACACCCAGAAAGGCAAATACTTCATGACCGGTCAATATGCGCAATGGGGTGTCTGGGGAACGACGCTGGCGACAGTTGCGGTTTTTGCCGTGCTCGTGCTCGGACTTCTGAACATGATGCGCAATGGTAGCCCTAGTCTCGGGCAAACGTTGATGCGTTGGCGGGTGGGGCTGCAGTTCCTGGCCGTAGTGGTGATCATGGTCGCGGTTTATCTGAAACGCGCATGAATTTTTGCGGAGTGAGGTGGCCATGGTCGTATTGAACAAGATTTACACCAAGACCGGCGACGACGGCACGACGGGGCTTGGCAGCGGCGAGCGGGTGAAAAAGTTCGATGGCCGCATTGCGGCCTATGGCACGGTCGACGAGGCAAATGCGGCGATCGGCATGGCGCGCTTACATCTGGCGGGCAAGGAACCCGTCGTCGACGCGATGCTGGCGCGGATCCAGAACGACATGTTTGATCTGGGCGCCGATCTTTGCGTGCCGGATCGCGGCGAGAAACTCTCCTATGAACCATTGCGCATAACGGACACGCAGGTAACCCGGCTGGAGAACGAAATCGATCAGTTGAACGCCGACCTGAAGCCGTTGCGGTCGTTCGTGTTGCCAGGAGGATCGCCAGGGGCGGCGGCGTTGCATGTGGCGCGGACGGTGTCACGCCGGGCGGAGCGGCATATGGTCGAGCTCGCCGCCAATCCGAAAGAGCCGGTCAGCGATGCGGCGTTAAAATACATCAATCGGCTGTCTGATTTCCTGTTCGTCGCCAGCCGCTATGTCAATGACCGGGGTGCTGGTGATGTTCTGTGGGTGCCGGGGAAGAATAGGTAGGCGGGCCAGGATGTTTTTTTGGCTCACGGCTGCCTATTGACGCGCCGCAGAGCAATCGCCGTCCAATGCACGCCACCGCGTCCACGTGGGTCGGCGTAGTCGGCAGCAAATGTACATTGCAAGCCGTGCTGTTGGGCGAGCGCTGCGGTTTCCTCTTGACCGACTTCAAACATGCGACGTCCGGCGGGAACGGGGCCATGGCGCAGCGTGAGCACGATTTGACCGCCGACGGCCAGCAGACGAGTCAGGTTGGGCATGGCGATTGATCGTTCCGCCGCATCGATATGCATCCAAACGGCGGTGAGCAGAATCAGATCAAAGGCCTCCCCGCGCGCTAGCACGTACTGGAGTTCGGGCAGCCCGTCATCCAGCCAGGCGATGTTTTTGGATGGATGTATGCGCTGGCCGTGCTGGCGAAGTTCCGCAGTTGGCTCGACGGCGAGGACGTGGTGTCCCGCCTCCGCCAACGCGGCCGCGTCGCGGCCGGTGCCGGCGCCAATGTCCAAGATGCGGCTTGGGGCTTTGGGGAACAGATGGCGCGTGGTCCGGTGGACATCGGCGAATGAAAGGTTTTCATAGTCGATGGTCAATTGGGCGGATTGTTCGGCATAGCCTTGGGTGCTGGCCCTTGGCTTAGGTGGTGTCATTTGCGCGCCTCATCCTGTTGGATATCATGCGGCCGCAGCAATTGTGGCGTGCGTTGCCAGAATTGCAAGGCAAGCGACTGCGGCTTCCCGGCCCTTGATCTTGAAGTGCTCGGTGAAGAACTGGTGATGTTCATCCGACTCGTGGAAGTTGTGCGGGGTCAGGACCGCTGAAAGAATTGGAATGTCGGTTTCGAGCTGAACCTGCATGAGGCCTGAAACCACGGCGTCAGCAACAAATTCATGACGGTAGATGCCGCCGTTGACGACAAATGCCGACGCTATGATCGCCTGATATCGGCCCGACTTGGCGAGACGACGGGCAACCAAGGGAATTTCGAAAGCGCCGGGGACATCGATGACGTCGACCACTGTCGCATTGTGGGTTTTTGAATTGACGGCGTCGATAAATGACAAGCGGCACTGATCGACGATGCCAGCATGCCAGCGCGCCTGAATGAAGGCGATGCGTGGATTATGCAGTTTGGGATCGGACTTGGCCGTCTTGCTCATAAGTTGCTCCTGAGTGGACAAAGTGCAGACTCAGGACGCACAGAATCGCGATGCGCCGCTCGCCGCGCGGTCACCTCGGTTCCATTCTCTTCCATCCGGACTGTGACCGTCGGCTTCGGAGTTGCACCGAATTCTGCTGACCTCCACGCATGCGCCTCTATGAAGCGTCGGCGCTGAGCGCTCGCGGGCTTGCGTCATCCTTTTTGGGGATGGCGCTTACCGCCGGTGGGGACTTCCACCCCGCCCTGAGAACGTATCCCGCCATTGCCGGGACCAAGTTACTGTAGTGGTAGCGGCCCGGGCCGTCGAGTGGCACGAATTATTTTCAGGGTTCCTATTTGCGGCCCTACATTACGGATATGGTGCCTCGCAGGTCCTAGCACCCCCATTCGGTGATCATTGGTGTTCATTCCCGTCCAAGACGACAATCCCTTGCGATCCATGCGGTTCGCGTGGGTAACGATGGTGCTGATTGCAGTGAACGTGATCTGCTATCTGCTGGAGTTGACAGCCCAAGGCGGCACCGTTGCGGCAAGCTTTGCGATTGTGCCTGCTGAACTCTTCCAGGCGGGAGCTGGGATGTGGGGTGGGCCGGCGCTCGGCCCCAACGACGTGCTGCCAATCCCTGAACGGTTGACGCTGCTGTCTTACATGTTTCTGCATGGAGATGCCCTGCATCTCGGCACGAACATGCTGTTCCTGTGGGTGTTTGGCGACAACGTCGAAGACGCAATGGGACATCTGCGGTTTCTATTGTTTTTTATCGTATGCGGGCTGGTCGCCGGATTCGTACATGCCTGGGCGATGCCGCAGTCGACGGTGCCTTTGGTTGGTGCCAGTGGGGCGATTGCTGGCATTGTCGCGGCATATCTGCTGCTGCATCCGCACGTCAAAGTCTGGGTACTGGCGCTGCGCATTATTCCGCTTCGAGTTTCCGCGGCTGTGGCGCTCGGGCTGTGGATCGCGGTGCAGGTGGGGATGCTTTTCGTGCGGGATCAGGGGCCAACCGCGTGGTGGGCACATGTCGGCGGAATCGTAGCCGGCGGATTGTTGATCTTGGTGATGCGCCGCCCGGGAGTTCCACTCTGGGGACGGACTGGTTTCACACCGACAGCAAGCGGGCCTGGCGCCACTGGTGCAGCGGCTCATGCGCCGGCGCCTTCTGGCCGTCGTTCGGCCGCAGATCCGCCCAATTGACACGGCGATGACAGCGCCCTACGGTTTCGTCTCGCATGTGCGAAGGTGCTGGGCTTGAATCAGGATTGTCCCTGCAAGCTTGATTGGAATCGGGAGCAGTCAATCCATGAAAGTCCTCGTGCCGGTCAAGCGCGTGGTCGACTACAACGTGAAGATCCGGGTCAAATCGGATGGGACGGGCGTCGAACTCGCCAACGTGAAGATGTCGATGAACCCGTTCGACGAGATCGCGATCGAAGAAGCGGTCCGGATGAAAGAGAAGGGGACTATCACTGAGCTCGTCGCTGTTTCGGTCGGGCCGACGAAGTCCCAGGAAACGATCCGGACGGCTTTGTCGATGGGCGCCGATCGGGGAATTCTCGTCGAGACCGGTGAAGGCGAAATAATCGAGCCGCTGGCGGTGGCGAAACTTTTGCAGGCGATTGTCGCGACGGAAAAACCCGACCTGGTGATTCTCGGCAAACAAGCCATCGATGACGATTGTAACCAGACCGGCCAGATGCTGGCAGCGCTGCTCGACTGGCCGCAAGCGACATTCGCATCGAAAATCGTGCTCGATGGCGGCAACGCAATGATCACGCGCGAGGTGGATGGCGGACTTGAGACATTGAAGCTCAAGATGCCGTGCATCGTGACGACCGATCTGCGACTGAATGAGCCGCGCTATCCGTCGCTGCCAAATATCATGAAGGCCAAGAAGAAGCCGCTTGAAATCAAGAAGCCAGCTGATCTCGGTGTCGATGTCGCGAGCCGGTTGAAAGTGCTGAAAACCGTTGAACCGCAAGGACGAAAGGCCGGCGTCAAGGTCGCGTCGGTCGCGGAACTCGTACAGAAACTCAAGACCGAGTCCGGGGTGCTGCAATGACGGTTCTTCTCGTTGCTGAGCACGACAACGCGGTGCTCGGTGCCATTACGGCTAAGGCAATGACGGCTGCCAAGGCGTTGGGTGGCGATGTGCATGTGCTGGTCGCCGGGCACAACTGCCGTGCTGCTGCCGAGCAAGCGGCGAAGCTGCAGGGGGCTGCGAAGGTGCTGGTTGCCGATGCGCCGCAGTTCGGCCGGCAACTCGCCGAGGAGATGACGGCGCTGATTGTGCCAATGATGGCGCATTATGATGCGGTGATTGCGGCCTCAACGGCGAGTGGGAAAAATGTGCTGCCGCGGGTGGCCGCAAAGCTCGACGTGATGCAGATCTCGGATGTCATCAAGGTGATTTCGGCTGATACGTTCGAGCGGCCGATTTATGCGGGCAATGCAATTCAAACGGTACAGTCGACCGATGGCAAGAAGGTCATCACGGTTCGTACCGCGACGTTCGCGGCCGTTGAAATGACGGGTTCGGCACCTGTTGAAACGGTGAGCATTCCCGGATTGGTTGGGATGTCGGTGTTTGAGAAGGCCGAGCTGCAGAAGAATGACCGGCCGGAGCTGACGTCTGCGAAGATCATCATATCGGGTGGACGTGGATTGGCATCGGGTGAGAATTTCAAAACGTACATCGAGCCGGTTGCTGATGCGCTCGGTGCGGCGATGGGCGCGTCGCGGGCTGCTGTTGATGCAGGCTACGTGCCGAACGATTATCAGGTCGGTCAGACCGGCAAGGTAGTGGCGCCAGAACTCTACATCGCCGTTGGTATTTCGGGGGCGATCCAGCATCTCGCCGGCATGAAAGACAGCAAGATCATCGTCGCCATCAATAAGGATGCCGAGGCGCCGATCTTCCAGGTAGCCGACTTCGGGCTGGTGGCAGACTTGTTCCAGGCCCTGCCGGAATTGAAGGCAGAACTCGCAAAAGCCAAGGCGTGAGGCCTTTTCAATCGATTGTTCCCGATAAGCGATCGGGGACTTGCAGGAGATGAGCGTCATGGACGCATTGACGACGACAAAGGCCGTTACTGCTGCGAAGAGCGCCGTGGTGGTGCGCAAAGTGGGCGTGATTGGTGCCGGGCAGATGGGCTGCGGCATCGCGCATGTCGTAGCGATGTCCGGCTATGATGTGGCGATCAACGACCTGAAGAAGGAGGCTTTCGAAAAAGGCCTCGCGTCGATCCAAAAGAATATGGCGCGGCAGGTTCAGAAGGGTCTGATCAAAGACGCTGACATGCAAGCCGCGATTAAGCGGATCGGCTTCGTGCCGACGTTCGACGGTTTTGCGGACTCCGATCTCGTGATTGAAGCCGCGACCGAGGATGAGCCCGTTAAACGCAAGATTTTTGCAGCCCTTTGTCCGTCGCTGAAGAAGAGCGCGATGGTCGCTTCGAATACGTCGTCGATCTCCATTACGCGGCTGGCGGCATCGACGGACCGGCCGGAGCGGTTCATCGGCATGCACTTCATGAACCCGGTGCCAGTCATGCAGCTGGTCGAACTCATTCGCGGCATCGCGACTGAGGACGAGACATTCAATGCGGCGAAGGAATTCGTCACCAAGCTCGGCAAGACGATCGCAGTCAGCGAGGATTTCCCGGCCTTTATCGTCAATCGCATCCTGCTGCCGATGATCAATGAAGCGGTTTATACGCTGTATGAGGGCGTTGGCACGGTCGAGTCCATCGACAAGGCGATGCGGCTCGGCGCGAACCATCCGATGGGCCCGCTTGAGCTTGCCGATTTCATCGGGCTCGATACCTGTCTCAGCGTGATGCAGGTGCTGTACGAAGGTTTGGCGGATTCGAAGTACCGACCATGCCCATTGCTGGTGAAGTACGTGGAAGCTGGTTGGCTTGGCCGCAAGGCGCAGCGTGGATTCTATGACTATCGCGGCGACAAGCCGATGCCGACGCGTTGAGCTTTGGCGGCCATGAAGAATGAGGATGTTGTCGTGACGACCGATACGCCGCCGGACCGCCTGTCGACCAATCCGCTCAGTCCATTCTATGACGCAGCCGCGCTGGAACGCGGGGTCGGCGTACGCTTCAAAGGCGTCGAAAAAGACAACGTCGACGAGTACTGCGTCAGCGAAGGCTGGGTGCGTCTGGTCGCCGGTGTAGCCAAGGACCGGTTCGGCAAAGCCATGACCGTCAAGGTGCATGGCATTGTCGAGCCGTACTTCAAGCCGGCTGAATAATCTTTGCCGCCCCAGCTACCCGAGATCTGGTTTCGCATGCCCAATCGGGCTGACCAGCGCAGAACTCCGCGACGTTAAATCGGACCACGTCCTCGATACTGCTGCGCGCCGCAAACGTCGAGCGTTGGCGCATCGAGCTGTTACCGTTGGTGACGATTCGGGCCAACTCCGCGAAATGACGATCGTAGCCGAGTTTTGTAGCAATCGGCTCCAACAACTTGAAGAGTTCGGATAACTCTTCCCGCATAGGCCGTGTTCGGCCCCGAGCATCGACGATGATGTCGGCATCGAGGCCGTGGCGCATGACGCGCCACTTATTGTCGCGCACCATCCAGCGCGGCGGCGGGATGACAACGCCGGCGTGACGGATTTTTTCGCTGATGGCGTGGCCAAGCGCGTGGACAAATGCGGTCACGGCCATGGTCTCAGATAGCGTTGCCAAGCCGTCGCAGATTCGGAGTTCGAGCGTTCCGTGCGAGGGGCTCGGGCGCATGTCCCACCACAGATCCTTAGGCGATTGGATCGAGCCGCTCCGTTTCAGCGTCGAATAGAGGTCTTCGAACTCGTGCCAGTCGCGCAGGCGATAGGGATGGCCGGCAGTCGGCAGCGCCTCATAGGCGGTTGGCCGGCAGGAAGCGAGGCCGGTATCGATGCCTTGCCAGTAGGGCGAGCTGGCAGAGAGCGCCAGGAGGTGCGGCAAGTAGCGCAGGAAACCATTGTGGATGCGGATGCATTCTTCGCCGCTGGTCATGCCGAGATGCACATGGAGTCCGAAGACAGTCATGCGGCGGGAGAGCCACTGATGGCGCTCCAAGACCTGGTCGTAGCGCTCGGAGCGGGTGATCGCGCAATCGATGTAATGGGAAAATGGATGGCAGCCGGTCGACGACAGGTCGACATCGAGTGCTGCGGCGGCCTTGATGACCTCGGGGATATCGCGCTTGAAACTCGCCTCAGCCTCGTGCGCGTCGGCGCAGATACCCGTGCACAATTCGACGGTGCTGCGATAGAATTCCGACTTCAGGCCTTCGACGTGTTGGCAGGCGGCGAGGAGCGATTCCGCCTTCGATGTCAAACCGAGCGACAGCGGATCGATCAATTGCAGTTCGATCTCGACGCCCAAGGTCAGCGCCTGGCTCGACTGGAATTGTAGCGTGTCGTCGGCGCACGGGACAGTCGGTTGCAGTGGCATCAGAAATGGATCGACGTTGGTTCCGCGGGCCTCATTTGCATAGGCGAGCATGTCGTTCATGGTCTCTCTCTCCGTGTGGGGCAGGCAATGGGTCAATACAAATCATGAGCCGGGCTGAGCCATGCTCCGCCGGCCGCTTCCTTCGTTGCGGGCAAAATGGGACCGCCGTCCAAACGCGGGAATGGCGATCAGGTTGGGGCGTTTGACGCAAACGGATGGGTCGCGCGACGTCTGTGGACGCGCGTGGCACCTCGCGATGTTCGGACCTCAGGGTCGAACGGTGTGCCCGCAATCACAACGTCAGGTACGGCAACTGAGTGGCGATAAAACATTGATATCAGGCAATTTTTAGGCGCGACTTATGATCACTGGCAGTATGATGGCGCACGGAGCGCGTGCCTTGCACCTTGCAGAATTGGTGCTGCTTTGGCAGGAATTGTCGCCAACTGTTGAGCTGAGAAAGATCGCGCATGCGGATTGGATGTGGGGCCGGTTTTTCAGCCGATCGTTTAAGTCCTGCGATAGATCTCGCACGCGATGGCCAGCTCGATTGGCTGGTGTTCGAGTGCATCGGCGAGCGAACGATGGCGTTCGGGCATCGTGATCGCAAACTTGATCCCGCCAAAGGCTACAACCCGCATCTAGCGGCGCGCATGCGAGGCGTGCTGGCGCATTGCCGCGCGAACAACACGCGGATCATCACGAACATGGGGGTCGCGAATGTAGTGGCGGCAGTTGGCGTGGTCCAACGGGTTGCACGGGAGCTCGGACTGCAGGGCTTGAAGATCGCTGGTGTCGAGGGTGACGATGTCACTGCACAGATCAGTGCCGACACGATTTTATTTGATCATCATGACAGGACTGTCGCCGAGGTTGGGCTGCCGGTTGTCGGCGCCAACGCGTATCTCGGCGCGGATGCCTTGCTGGCGGCGATCAAGACCGGCGCCGACGTGATCATTGCCGGGCGGGTTGCCGATCCGTCGCTGTTTCTGGCGCCATACATGGCGCAGTATGGCGTTCGCGAGAATGATTGGACGCGGCTTGGTCGAGGATCGCTTGTTGGGCACTTGTTGGAATGCGGGATGCAGGTGACCGGCGGCTATTTCGCTGATCCCGGATTCAAGGACGTTCCGCGGCTTGCGGACTGCGGCTATCCGATCGCTGAAGTGGACGGCGATGGCAATGCCGTTATCACCAAGCTTGCGGCGGCGGGCGGACGCGTGACGGTTGCGACGGTCAAGGAGCAACTGCTCTATGAAGTGCATGATCCAGCGGCCTACGTCACGCCGGATGTGGCAGCGGATTTCTCACGCGTACGGCTTGTCGAGCAAGCCACCGATCGCGTCGCTGTTTCGGACGCGGACGGGCGTCAGCGACCAGAGCAGTTGAAGGTCACGGTTGGTTTTGATGGCGGGTTTCATGGCGAGGCCGGCGTCAGCTATGCGGGACCCGGCGCGAGGCAGCGTGGGGCGCTTGCTGCAGAGGTGCTCAAGGAGCGGTTCCAGCGGGTTGGGTTGCCCGACGAGGTGCGCATCGATCTGATCGGCAGCAATGCGCTGCACGCGACCGGCATCGTCTACGACGGCAAATCGATGGATGTGCGCGTCCATGTCTCGATGCGGGCTCCACAGCGCCAAGATGCAGAGCTGATGCTTTGGGAAGTCGAGGCGATGCTGTGTTGCGGGCCGGCAGGTGGAGGTGGGTATCGTGGGCAGATCAGCCCGAGCGTGGTGACGCATTCGGCGCTGATCAGCCGCGAACGCATTCAGCCACGCGTCATGGTGGTGACGGCATGACCAACCGCATTATCAGTGTCCGAGACCTAGCGCATGCGCGGGCGGGGGACAAAGGCAACACATCAAATGTGTCGGTCTGGGTTTATGATCCGGGCGACTTCCCGCTGCTTAAAGCCCAGTTGACAGCCGAAAGGATCAAGACGGCATTTCCTCGCCTTATTCGTGGCCCCGTTGTGCGTTACGAGCTTGAGCATCTCGGTGGGCTGAATTTTGTCATGGTTGATGCCCTGGAGGGTGGCGTGAATTCCTCCCTCAATCTCGATAGTCACGGCAAGTCCTGGAGTTTTCTCATTCTCGGACTGACGATCGAGGTGCCAGACAATCGGAGGCGGGTGGAATGACGGCGTTGCGGGTCCTGATCATTTTGGCGCTTTGCACAGCTGCCATGGCTGTCGGTCTGCGCCCTGGCTCGGCTGAAAATGCGCAAGATTGCTTCAGCGAGGATTTCAACAGGCGGATTCAGGGCTGTACGGATCTGATCGAACGTGGATCGTTTGCGCGCGACGAGCTGGCAAGTGCCTATTCGCAGCGCGCGCTCGCCTACTCGCTGAAGGGGCGGCACGATCTGGCCATCCGAGACTATGATCGGGCCATTGAGTTGATGCCCGATTTTGCCGTCGCGCTCAATAATCGCGCGTGGTCCTACTTCCGGTCAGGACAGGGCGCTACGGGTTTGCAGGATGTCGAGGCGTCACTGCGGCTGTCGCCCAATAGCGGCGAGAGTTTCGACACGCGGGCGCATATCCGTCAGTCGATGGGCAATCGCGAAGGGGCAATCCTCGATTATGACATAGCGATGCGTTTTGGTGGCGAGCGCTTGATCAAGATGTATCAGTGCGGGTTAACCGAGCGGAAGTTCTACAAGGGACCGACGGACGGGATTTGGAACCCGGAGCTACGGGCAGCGTTGGTGCAATGCGTGCGCGGCAGCAATGATTGTGATCCGTTGCCGGCAGATGAGCAGTGCAAGGCGGCTACTTCTTAATTCACACCAAAGGCGCTATGACGTCGTCCTGTTGTTGTGTTGTTCGCCGCTCGACGAAGATCTGGCCACCGATGCGGAAGACGAGTTCGCCACGCTGATTGCGGCCCTGGGTTTCGTTGATAATGAGGCCGCGGCTGGGCCGCGACTTGAGTTCGACCTTTTCGGTGGTCCGGCCACGATATTCGATCGCGTCGCCAGCGAGGACGGGTTTCAGCCAGGAGATGCCTTTGATGCCGGGTGATGGCCCCCACTGCGCCACCGGCTTCCCGGCGTTGCGGATTTCGGCTTCCAAGCCCTGGCGCCAAGCGACGTTTTGGCGGACAAAGATTGCAGCAGTGTGCCAGCCACTGGCTGCGAGGCCGCCGAACAGTGACCTGTGTCCGGCTTCCGCGTCCAAGTGAAAAGGCTGGGGGTCGAAGTCCCGTGCGAAGGCAATGATCTCTTCGTGCGTGAAGATATGACGGCCAAGATCATAAACCTCACCGACATCGCGATCCTCGAAGAAGTTGCCGGTGCGCGAGGGGGCTGGTGCGTTGACGAGATCCCAGTTGTTGACGATAGGTGAGACCGGTAGCCGACCGAGCGTAGGCGCAACCTCAGCCCCGAGCGAGCGGCGGCGGATGAACTGGTTCGAGTCCCAGGTCATGACAACGGCATTGTCCTGATTGAGCAACTCGAACAGCATTTTGCTGACACCGACATCGGGGCGTGACGTCAGGTTGCGTTTTTCGGTGCAGGTCAGACGAGCAGACAGGATGTCTCCTGGCCGCACCGGTTTCAACCACTTGACCTCATCGACGCCGGGTGAGCCAAGAGATCCAGAGTGGAGCAGGATTTCGTCGCAAAGGATGCGCATCAGCAGGCCACAGGTGTGGAAGCCGCTGGCGCACAGGCCGCCGACCATCGAATGCTTGGCTACGTCCTCGTCGAGGTGAATCGGTTGGGGATCATAGGCACGAGCAAAGGCGATGATTTCGTCTTTGGTGACGCGCCGGGAGCCCAAATTCAGCGTTTGGCCGATGCCGAAATCTTCGTGATGCCAAATTCCGTCGGGAGGCAGGGGCCGTGACATTGGGCGGTATCCTTGGTGGCGCTGACGTTCGTCATATGCAGTTGCGGCAGGCTTGTCAGCCATGACTGGACGGCGTCGGGCGAGTTTGGTCTAGTCGTGGCTAGCTGCATCCTCCAACTCAGGTTCGCAACATGGCGCAACAGCAGATCGAGCTCTACTACTGGCCGACGCCCAATGGGCACAAGATCACGATCATGCTCGAGGAGTGCGGGCTACCGTACGTCATCAAGCCGATCAACATTGCCAAAGGTGAACAGTTTGCGCCGGAGTTTCTGGCGATCGCGCCGAACAATCGGATGCCGGCGATTATCGATCCGGATGGTCCGGGCGGTCAGCCGATTTCGGTATTCGAGTCAGGCGCGATCCTGCAATACCTCGGGCGCAAGACCGGCCAATTCTATCCAAGCGATGAGCGAGCGCGTGTCGATGTCGATCAGTGGCTGTTCTGGCAGATGGGTGGGCTTGGTCCGATGGCTGGGCAATGCCATCATTTCCGGATCTATGCACCGGAAAAGATTCCGTACGGCATCGATCGTTATACCAATGAGGTCAATCAACTCTATGGCGTGTTGAACAAGCGGTTGGCGGATCGGCCGTTCATCGCCGGGGCGTACTCGATCGCAGACATGGCGTCGTATCCGTGGGTGCGTCCGTACCGCAACCAGGGCCAGGATATCGCCGCATTTCCGCATCTCGAGGCCTGGTACAACCGCATGCACGATCGACCTGCTGTCGCAAAGGGCGTCAAGGTCGGGGAAGAACTTCGCGCCAAGTATGATTTGGCCAAGGACAAGAACGCGCAAAGCATTTTGTTTGGACAGCGCGCGCGGTAAAAGTTGCTCAGCGCACTTCGATGAAGCGACGCGGGTCAGGCTTGCGGCCCGTAACCCGCTCCAGCGCAATAGCGGTCAGGACCTTGTCCGATAGGATTTTCTTGTTCGCGGGAATCAGCACGACGACATCGGTATCGATCGCCGTGGCCGAAGATGGCGTAGCTTGCCGTGCTGCCCCCAACCCTAAGTGCATCGCCGGATCCTGGCGGCAACCGACGAGGATCAGCACGAGAAGGCCGATGACGATGGAGGGACGCGACATGAAACACTCGACAGCTTGGTTCGCACGATACCTGTGCGCAAGTTGAGACAAACTAGCGTCCTCAGCCACCGGCGCAAGTCGTACGCGTGTCTAAATTGTGGAGAAGTTGTGCACATCGATTGAACACGCCTGTTTTCGGGTCGTTTTGATTCGTGGTTAGCCCAACCTTTCTAGGGTTGGTTCGAGCGACTGAACGAGCGTTCCAAAACTGGAATTTTGTCGCGCATTGATCGGCGTATTGACGCCCTGTTTACGCTTGCGGCGCCGCAAGTTCATGGCATATGCGCGCAAATTTACGAGTTTTCATCCGTTCGCTGAGATCGTTGCGGGGCGCAGAGATCAGGATCGCTGTGCCCGCTGAGCGGTTCTTTCGTACCGCGCGGACATCACGATGGAGACTACGGACATGGCGCGCTTCGACGCCCAACTTTCAGAATTCATCGACACGGCAGCAACGCCGGTCGCTTCGGCTGACGCCCTGTATGAACTTGGCTTGATGTATTGCGCGGGACGCGAGGTCCCGACAGATCTCGTGACGGCGCACAAGTGGTTCAACATTGCGGCCATGCGCGGCAGCGACGAGGCACGCCGCTACCGCATGGAGATCAGCAGCGAGATGAGCAAGGTCGAAATCGCCAAGGCGCAGAGGGCAGCGCGCGAGTGGCTGACCCGCAACTGAATGGTGTCGCAGGCGCAGTGTTACTCGTTACCGCAGCGCTTGAAGAAGGACGCAACACAGTCCCAACCGCGCTTGAGTGCGCCTCCCGTTTTTTCGGTTGAGGCACGCCATTGTTCGTCGGCTTTCTTGAACTGCGCATCGGTTCCGGCCTTAGCGCGCCGGGCGGCTTCAGCAACCGTCGCCGGCGGGTCTCCAGTACTCGCGGTCGGAGGTCGGCTCAGCGTATTTGATGTTCGCGGCAATGCTGCTTCGCCAAATGCCGCGGCCGGCAGCGGCGGCGCTGTCACGATGCGCATTGGCCCATCACATGCACTGCCCGACACACCGCGCCGGACAGCACAGGACGCATGGGCACCTTGCTGGGCGAGCTGCTGCATGCAAAACAGTTGTTGTGGTGGACCAATCTTCGCTCCGCCGTCCAATTGGCAGCGGTAGACAGCCGATGGTTCCGAGCAGATGACGCAGATGTCCTGCGCGCGGGCGGGGACAGCCTGTGCGACCACGAGCACCAGTACGGCAGTGCCACGCATCGCCAGTGTGGATCGTTTCATCATCCGCTGATGTTCTGCCGTTGATTGCGGCAAAACGACGGTCGTTTCGGGCACTGACGTTGAATTATGGCGTGCCGTTGCGGCCATGCGTCATGAACGGTGGACGTTGGCCAAGCCTGTCATAATAGGCACTGACGGCTGCCAAATCGGGTTTCGGGAACGCGATGGTGAACCATCGGTTGACCAGCAACCCGACGGGAATATCCGCGACAGTGAACGTGGTGCCGTTGACGAAGGCGTTGGTGGTCGTGAGCTGAGTATTCAAAATCTGCATTTGCTTAGACAGATCGGCGATCCCTGTTTCGATGTCCTTTGGACCGAAGGCTGGATTCTTCAGGAAGAGCCCGTGGAAGATGGGGCGCAGACCGGCATAGCCCTCGGTCGCCGCCCAGTCCATCCAGGCTTCACACGTGGCCCGAGCCTTGACGTCCGTGGGGTAGAGATCACTGCGCTGATGCTTGTTGGCGAGATAGCGGACGATGCTGTTTGACTCGCGAAGGATAAAGCCATCGTCATCGATGACCGGCACGACACCAACGGGATTGAGGCGCTGAAATTCTGGGTCGCTGGTCGGGCGGAAGCCGCGGCCCCAGTCCTCGCGCGTCCAGGGTTCGCCGACCTCGTCGACCATCCAGAGTACTTTGCGGACATTGATCGAATTAGCGCGGCCGTAGATTTTCAGCATGTGACTGATCCTTGCGTGCGGCCTCCAGAGAGGAGTTTCGCGTTGTCGCGATTGAAAGCCGAGTGCAAGATGACGGTGGAGGCTCATGATGTCAAACCCATGGGGTGGCCGTTGGGCGGTTCTTGCGCTGTTGTTCTTCGTGCGCGGCCTGCTTGGGTTTCAGTTCCAAAGTGTCGCGACGTTGGCGCCGCTGCTGCAGCAGGCGTTTGGCGCTGACATCTCTAACATCGGATTTCTGATCGGCATCTATCTGGCGCCTGGTATCGTTGTCGCATTGCCCGGCGGGGCGATCGGGCAGCGCTTCGGCGACAAGCGGGTCGTGCTCGCGGCACTGCTGTTGATGTTGGCCGGCAGTGCCGTCATGGCGTTGGCTGCAAGCTGGGCCGGGCAAATCGGGGGACGCGTTCTCGCCGGCACCGGCGGCGTGCTGCTCAACGTGGTGATGGCCAAAATGGTGGCCGACTGGTTTGAAGGTCAAGAAATCGCCACGGCGATGGGCATCTTCGTCAATGCCTGGCCGGTCGGCATCGCGCTGGCGCTGCTGGTTTTGCCGGCTGCTGCGGAGCACCACGGATTGGTTTTCGCGCATGTTCTGACGGGCGGATTGATCCTGATCGGCGCGGCATTGCTTGCCTTGCTTTACCGCGCGCCTCAGACGCCGGCTGTGCCGCGTGGGGAACAGACGGCGTTGTCCGGGTCGGTGCTTGGGGCGGTGATCGTCGCCGGCGGGATCTGGGGGCTCTATA
The DNA here is from genome assembly GCA_963714325.1 of uncultured Alphaproteobacteria bacterium. Classification (GTDB taxonomy): domain Bacteria; phylum Pseudomonadota; class Alphaproteobacteria; order Rhizobiales; family Hyphomicrobiaceae; genus CAVQOB01. The sequence goes on from CAVQOB010000028.1 coordinate 22,769, forward strand.
ACGCATCGCTCGGAATGATCTTCGGCTTTGCGCCGACGATGCTGGTGGAGCGAGGTTGGAGCTTGGCGGCGGCTAGTTCGATGACCAGTATCGTACTGTGGCTGGTTGCCATCTCTGTGCCGCTCGGCGGCATCATTGCCGACAGGACGGGGCGGCGCAACGGCGTCATGCTTATAAGTTTTGTCGCATTCGCCGCGCTGCTGGTGGTATCGGCGCGCATTGAGCAGGTGACGCTGGCGTTCATTGGGCTCGGCCTGTTGTCAGGGTTGGCAGCTGGGCCGATCATGAGCCTGCCGTCAAGAGTACTGGCACCAGCGCAGCGATCGATGGGGATGGGCGTCTATTATACGCTGCAATACATTGTTGTCGTTGCAGCGCCCTGGCTCGGCGGATTGTTGGCAACGCGGTTCGGAGGAGCGGCGGTGACGTTCGATTTCGGCGCGGTGATGTTGATGTGTTGTGTGGCAGCGCTCGGCGCTTTCCACATTTTGGCACGCCCCGGAATTGAGGTCGCGGAAGCACGCAGCCGGAAATAAAGCACAGCAACGCCGAAGTCGAAGAGTTGAAGGAAAAGGTGCAAAAGCTTGCAGGGGGAAGTGCGAGTGATCGCGCCCTTGGTCAGATCATGGCCAAACGCGACACAAGCACAGCACCATCGCGACGCGTCAGTCGCGCCGCAACTCACAATGCGCCTTGACTTGACGGCTGTCACACCACGAACCACCGCGGCTCCGGTCCGATGTTGTGCACCGGGCACGTGCTGATCATGCCGGAGCATCCCCAGGAATGGTGGACATGGCCGCACACATGGAGTCGCGGTAGCTTGGCTTCGATCGCCGCACGAATAGACCGACTACCGTCATACGTCCCATCTGCTTGTATGTCAGCCACGCCATAGGGCGGCGAGTGCGTGACGAGAACCGCGTTTGCGGGACATCTTGCAAGACTCGCCGCCGCTTGATCTTCGCTCATTTGCTGGTTCCATCTCCCGCGAGCAACCGTCGAAACCTCGTAGCCCAATCCAAAAAATGGCACACCAGTGATACTTCGCGTCTCCGCGTGCAGTACCATGCCAGAGTTCCATCCGGCACACGCTCCCGTTAGCGCCTGGACACTCTCATGGTTGCCCGCAACCAGCAGCATTGGCACCGCCATCTGTTTCAAGACGCCGATCGTGTCATCAAGCCCAAAACCCTTCGTCGCAAAATCGCCGGCCCCAATGACAACGTCAGCTTCCGAACTCATGGCAACAATTTGCTCAGCGCGCGCGCGGTCGCGGTGCAAATCACTGAAGGCAAGGATGCGCATTGCAAACTCCCATGCATTGAATTCTCGGCGCCCGATTGTCATCACAGCAGCCGGCGAAGATTGGATTAGCACGCGCCCCGAACATACCAGTCTGCACAAACAGACGCGCGTAACCCACCACGATGGGTAGTGCACGCACTCCGAAAAAATCGCCCCCAGCGCAATCACGGCGCCAACGCACTCCTCACGCCGGCGCAATGAACCGCTGCGCAACGGCCTGAAACACCGGCAACGCCTCAAGCCGCGCCGCGTGCGCCTTTAACGCCGGATACGTCGCCAGTGCAACCACATCCGGATGCGCCTCGCCGAGAAACCTGAGCGCCGCTGCAACGGCAATATCCGCGTGCCCGATGCACTCGCCAAACCAGTGCGGACTTTTCGTCACCGCGCGCTCCGCTTCAAGCACGTCCAGCACGCCGCCAATCTGCGCCCGGCAGCGGTTCACCCAGACATCCGACACCTGCCCATGCAGCCGCTTTTCATAGAACAAGCTAACCGCCTTATCGGCAAGCCCCGTCGCCAGTCCCGCAACCCGCATCGCCCGATGCCGCTCGGGCTCAGCGACTGGAAACATCCGCCGCGCCTCCGGCATCAGGCCATCAAGATAGTCGAGCATGGCGTGGCTCTCGACCAGCACATCGCCGTTGTCCAGCACCAGCGTCGGGACGCGCGTCAGCGGATTGGTGGTGCGGATCTTGTCCGCATCACTGAACGACGACCACGGCCGATGCTCGAATGGCAAACCATACAGTGTCATGGCAATGCCGACGCGGCGCACGAAAGGCGAGTCATACTGGCCAATGAGGATCATGAGGCACGCTCCTTAAAAGCCATATTCTGATCCGGCGAACCACCACGGACAAGCAGGCTCATCTGGCACCCATCAAAAATAATCTTATGACGGGCTTTAGCCAAACACACGCTTGTCATCGGGTGCGTGGGATACCAAAAGTTGGCATGGCCCTGCCAAACGTCACGCCGCCGCGAGTCGCGCCCGCCGCACACGCCCGTCACCCCGATATTTCCGGCTGAACAGAAACAGTGCGATACTCACGTTCAGCAAATTCCACCCAATGCCATTCAAAAACGACGCCTGATAATTGCCGGTCCAATCATACAGCACACCCGACAGCCACCCGCCGAGCGCCATGCCCGCAACCGTCGCCATCAGCACCGATGAAACCCGTGTCCCAGCCTGCGCCGCGGGGAAGAACTCGCGCACGATCAGCGCATAGCTCGGCACGATCCCGCCTTGCGACAACCCGAATAACCCGGCGATCACATACAGTTGCGTGAGGCCGTCAAAGGGCAGGAACGCCAGCAAGACCAAACATTGCAGGCTCGACCCCAGCAGCAACGTCGCGACGCCGCCGATCTTGTCGGAGATCCAACCCGACGCCAACCGGCTGACCACGCCGGCGCCGAGCATCAGCGACAGCATCTCCGCGCCGCGCGCGAATCCGTATCCGAGATCACCGCAATAGGCGACGATATGCACCTGCGGCATCGACATGCCAACGCAGCACGCAACCCCCGCGATCGTCAGTAGCATGTGCAGCGTATTGGGATGCAGCCCCAGCGGTCGATCCGTGTTGCCCTGCCACGCATCAACGGTCGCCCGATCAACCACCGGCAATGGCCGCCGGAAAACCAGCAGCAGCGGCAACATCGTCACCACGCAGAACGCGCCGAGATACAGATACGTCGTCCGCCAGCCATGGCTCGCGATCATCGATTGCAAAATCGGCGGCCAGATCGCGCCCGCCAGATAATTTCCACTCGCACACAATGCGACCGCAAATCCGCGCCGCCGCTTGAACCAGAGCGAGGCGTCGGCCACCAGCGGCCCGAACGTCGCCGAGGCACCGAGCGCGCCGATGATCAACCCATGCACCAGCGTGAACTGCCAGAGCGTTGCTGCCTGCGCCGCGATCCAATAGCCAGCGCCCAGCGCAACCGCACCTAACGCAATCACCACGCGGATGCCGCGTGAGTCGGCGAGGCGGCCCATCAGGATGCCGCCGGCAGCCATTCCAAGCATGGTTAGCATGTAGGGCAATGACGCCGATCCGCGCGCTACGCCGAACTCCGCTTGCACCGCCGGCAGGACGACCGCCACCGACCACATGCCGACGCCGCCGAGCGTGCCGAGCGCCATCGCCGCCGCGAGCCGCACCCACGCGTAGCCGGAGTCAACGCCAGAACCCGAAGTCGAAGCTGTCGAACTCAATGTCGCGCCAATCTCTGTCACGTCGATCCATTCTCCCGCGCGGTCAACGTACGACGATCGGATCGATACACTTCAGTTGTTCCGGGCAAAGCATCTCCCCCCTCAACCTCGTCACGGCCGCGAAGGCGGCCGCCCAAGCAAGCCCATGAATGCGACAGCCGTTGATACTTGCTTAGGTGGCCGCCGTCACGCCCCGCGTGCTCTGCACGACGCGGCCATGACGACTGAGAGGTGGAACAAGTGCTAAATTCAGAACGCGAGCAGACAGCAAAGGTCAATGGATACCATCTAGATCGTTTGTCTTCGACATCATGGTCATGACACCGGCTGAATATGGCGCCACGGTCACAGTTCAGGCCACCCTACTCCGCCGCTTGCGCCTGCGTCGCGTGCTCCGCCAGATACCGCTCGGCCTCCAGCGCCGCCATGCAGCCCATACCAGCCGCCGTCACCGCTTGCCGGAACAGATCATCTTTCACATCGCCCGCCGCGAACACGCCGGGGATCGACGTCGCCGTCGAATCCGGTTTGGTGATCAGATAGCCTGACGGCTTCATCTCCAGTTGCCCCTTGAACAGCTCCGTCGCCGGTGCGTGCCCGATCGCCACGAACACACCGTCAATCGCACGCTCCGAAACCTTGCCCGTCTTGATGTTCTTAAGCCGCACGCCCGTGACAGCCTTCGGCTCGGCCGTCCCCGTGATCTCCTCGACCACCGTATCCCAGACAACGCTGATCTTCGGGTTTTTCGCCAGCCGCTCGTGCAAAATCTTCTCGCCGCGGAAGCTGTCGCGCCGATGCACAACCGTGACAGTCTTCGCAAAGTTCGTCAGGAACATCGCCTCTTCGACAGCCGCGTTGCCGCCGCCGACCACGATCACGTCGCGGCCCTTGTAGAAGAACCCATCACACGTCGCGCACGCCGACACGCCATGCCCCTGGAAGGCCTGCTCGCTCGCGATGCCCAACCACTTCGCCTGGGCGCCCGTGCAGATGATCAGCGTATCGGCCAGATAAAGGTCGCCGCTATCGCTCTCCAGCCGGAACGGCCGCACTTTCAGATCGACCTTCACAATCTGATCCATCACCACCTCGGTGCCGACGTGCTCCGCTTGGCCCTTCATTTCCTCCATCAGCCACGGCCCCTGGATCACCTTGGCGAAGCCCGGATAATTCTCGACATCGGTGGTGATCGTCAGCTGCCCGCCTGGCTGAATGCCCTGGATCAGCATCGGCTTGAGCATGGCGCGCGCCGCATAAATCGCCGCCGTATACCCAGCCGGCCCCGAACCGATGATGATGACGCGGCGATGATGTGTCTTACTCATGATCCGATGTTCCCAAACCTGTCAGTGCACCAAGCGCCAATCCATCCGGCGCCGCTGCAAATCATACCATCAACCCCAAGTGTCGACGTGCGATCAGGCCCCCTCATCCGGCCCCGGATCAAGTCCGGGACCACCTTCTCCCCAACGAGAGAAGGACGAGACGATCGATTTCGCGAAAATACTCCTCTCCCCTTGGGGAGAGGATGCCCAGCACGCAGGTCCGAACCAAGCATACCGGGCAGGTGAGGGGGCCTTCGTCGATCTCAACTATCTCAACTCGGTTTCGATGGTCTGCGTCGCATAGTAGAACCATCTACCCCACCTCAACCCACCCCATCAACACCCCCACGCTCCCCTCTGTGCATAGCGGCCGGGAGAGCCTTGTCTTCTCCCCGTTCTCACGGGGAGAAGGTGGCCACCCCTGCGCGAAGCGCAAAAACGGTTAGGACCGGAAGAGGGGGCGGCGGCAGCAGAGCACAAATATTCGAACAAGCGGTTGCCCCCCACCTGCTCCCAGTTCTCTTGCACTTCGCACAAGTGGCGAGTCTCCTCGCCCTGTTGTTCGCCCTCATCGTCTCACGCGCCGTCGAACGCCATCACTCCCACCCTCACCACTAGCCTGCTCTACAGCGTTCACCTGTGCCAACGATCGCAAACGACAAGCACCTGACATGCCTCGTATGGGCATGCACACCGAACTACGGTGCAGCCAATTCCTGCTCAACGCAGACGGCCAGGGAATCGTCCTTACTCAACGGTTCATCCAGCAAAGCGCATCGAGCGTAGGTGCCGGACGCCGATGGCGTTTTCTGGAAATGCCGGCACGTCCGGCACACACCGAACGCTTTGCTGCCGTTGCGGACGATGGCGCGCACCAAGGTATCACGCAAGAAAATCACGACAACATCCAAATCGACGGAACGGGCTGCTGCAATGTCAGACGCGAGCTGCCCCAGCGGATCGTCGGCAAGGACTGCCGTTCCTTGCGCAGTCAGCGCGAGATCGACCGAGCGCTTGTCACGGACACTCTGGGTGCGCGCGACGTAACCCTTCTCTTCGAGCGAGATCAGCGACTGTGAAACGGTGCCGCGCGTCGTGCCAAGATAGTCGGCCAGCGCCGCAGGTGTGCGCGAAAAACGGTTGGCGCGCGCAACATAACGCAGCGCCTCCCACTGCGCCGGATTAAGGCCGTGTCGACTCTCTCCCGACCGCACGAGACGGTCGAGACGGTCGATCAGCTGCGCGGCCTCGACAGCCAATGAGGCGCTAGACATGATAGCGAGTCGATACGTTATTGACACGATGCATTCAGCAGGATAATAGCGCATCGCTACCATTTTTTCAAGAGGAGCCCTTTATGCCCCATATAAAGTCCTTCGCCTCAGCCCTTCTTGCCGCGACCCTGCTGCCACTGCCCGTTGCTGGCCACGACGTCACTACCCCGGCCAATACGAAGATACGCGCGCCGTTCGACATCCTGCAGGCGCGGGCGGAAACGGACGCCAACAAGGTCACCTTCATCATGACGACTCGCGGCACGGCGGGCGCCGAGAAGCCAAAGAAGTCCGGCAAATTCGCCGGCTCACAGGTCTACGCCTACGTCTGGCCGACGAAAATTGATCCCGAGGCCGTCGGCTTTGAGAAGGGCGCAGGCATCCTGGCAGCGGCCGTCACCGCCCATCCCGATTTCAACGACGAGCCGCTCTTCGAGAACAACGGCGCCAAATGGCATTTCCATTGGGTTGTGCTGAGCAAAGACCCAACGTGCGGTCCCGCAGCCTTGAAGGTCAAGGACATCGAAGCCGGCAGCAAGCCGAAACTGCCGAAGACCTGGCCCGGCGTACCGATCTTGATTGACAGCCCCGGTTACCGCCCACAGTTCAAGGCCAATACCGTAAAAGTGACCGTGCCCTTCGACAGCGCCGACGTTGTATCTAGCGTCTCGTTTGACGGCGTCACGAGCGCGCTGAAAGTCAACGGAAACCTGCACGCACCACTGCTGTGCGTCAGCGACGTCTTCAAAATCGGGTCTGGCGACCTCTCGTTGCCTGGGAAAGCCGTCCCGACAAAAAAATAATCACGGCGCCTTGGGTGTCACGCCCAGCAAGTTCCCAGTTGCCGCACTACCGGCAGCGATTGGGAGCCTGTTGGGCGCGTCCCTTGCGCCCCGCCCAGTTGCCACGACACCAAGCCTGCCAAGTTGATCGCCCTCTCATGAACGCACGCGCCCGTTGAACGCACACGTCCAAATGCGCTATACGACGGCACCGATGTCCGGTCTGCAGGCGGCGGCGGGTCTCGGTCACAGTTGCGGACATGTGAGGCCAAGTCATGAGTCGTTCAAGCGTCATTCAACGCACGAAGTCAACCGTGCTGTGTGCGGCCATTGCGGCGGCACTCTCAACGCTCGCCCTCGCGCAAGATGCAAACCCATTGCCCGCCACGCCACCCGCCACCACACCGGGTTCGATGACGCCCTCACCCGAAGCCAACGCCCCCGCCTTCACCGTCGCAACCGACACCCACATCACCGTCAACCCCGATCGCACCAGCCGGCAGCGCTTCACAATCCGCTTTGCCATCGCCCGGGAAAGCGCGCTCCGCGTCATCGGCCAGCAATCCGTCGCCTTTGTCGATGGCATGGAGACGCTCGACATCACCGAGGCCTTCACCGAAAAAGCCGACGGCCGCAAAGTACCCGTTGATCCCGCGACAATTCTAACTCGTGACGCCGCCACCGGCCTCAACGCCGTCTACCTGCGCGACAGCAAAACGCGCACATTGATTTTCCCCGACATCGCCGTTGGCGATACGCTCGTTTATACGGCGCAGCGCGACATCAAACAGACCGCCTTCGAAGGCCAGTTCTCGCACTCGGCCCTTTTTCAGCGCTCTTACCCCTTCACCAAACTCTCGACTACCATCACCGCGCCCAACAGCCTCAAACTCCGCGTCAAAATCTCCAGCCCCGAGATCGACCACAAAACCTCGATTGACGGCGACACCGCCAAGCACACCTTCGTCTATACCGCGCCCGAATCCCGCATCGCGGAGGAACCAGGCGCCGTCTCGCCGCTCGATCGCGAACCCGGTTTCACCGTCTCCACCTTCACCAGCTACGAGGAATTGGGCTTGGCCTATTGGCGCGACGCTGCGCCAAAATCCGCCGTCTCGCCCGAAATCCAAACCCTCGCCGCCGAAATCGTCCGTGGCCTCGACAACAAGCGCGCCGAAGCCGACGCCATCGATCGCTGGGTGAAACGCAATGTCCGCTACGTCGCCGTCTATCTTGGCCGCCAGCGTTGGATTCCCAACGCCGCCAACACCATCCTCACCAACAAGTACGGCGACTGCAAAGACATGGTGACGCTGATGTCGGCGCTACTCAAGGCCCGTGGCATCGCCGTCGAGCACGTGCTGATCAATCTCGGCAATGCCTACCAACTGCCCGAACTGCCACCCGGGCATTTCAATCACGCCATCCTCTATCTGCCCGAGTTCAATCTTTACAACGACCCGACCGCAACACTCTCCGGCTTTGGCATCCTCTCGCAACCGACCTACGACAAACCCGCGCTGCATGTCTCCGAGAAAGGCGCCCGCCTCGCCCGCACCCCGGTCATCAAGCCCGACGATCATGTCGCCACCGCCCGCACCAAAGTCAGCGTCACCAAGGACGGCACCGTCGAAGGCACGACCGTCCAGACCGGCACGGGATTTTTTGCCGCCTCTGCGCGCTCGTATTTCCTCCGCGCTCAGGGCGAGGGGTTTGAACGCAACGCCGAGAATCTCCTCGCCGCCATGCGCACGCCGGGCAAAGGCAAGTTTGAAGCGACGAGCCCCTCCGAATTGAAAGACCCCTACACCGTCACCGCTACCTTCGCCTTGAGCGACAAGCTCGCAGTGCCATTGCGCGGCGCCCGCCGCATGCCCGTTGGCCTGCCGATCCTCGCGCGGCCCGGCACCTACCTACTCGCCGCCCGCAACAAGGATCGCCGCGAAGCTTTCGTTTGCCTCGGCGGCCGCCAGATCGAAGAGATCGACATCACCTTCGCCCCCGAACTCGCCATGCCACGCCGGCCCAACGCGCGCTCAATCGAAACCAAGGCGTTCACCTACAAGGCGACCTACACCATCGATGACCGCGTGATGAAAGTCCGCCGCGAATTCACCAGCCGCGTAGCGAGTCAAGTCTGCCCGCCAGACCTCGAAAAGGAATTGGCCGAACCAAGCAAGACAACCATCGCCAGCATCGTCTCACCGCTGATCTTCGGCAGCACCGGCGAAAATCCGCCAGGCGACTACGCCAAACTGCCACCCAAAGAATCGGCTAAATCGAAATAGGCAGCCCACATCGAGCAGGTAGTGCATGCCAGTCGGCTCTCGGAGCGGCAATCGCCATGCGCAATGCAATTCGGACGCCCGAATCCGAAACGCTGCCTAAACCGGCACGAACTCCCCCGTCGCCTGATTGAGAACGTTGAGCGTCCCGCCGGCGATATCGAAATAGGCGCCATGCAAAGCGACGCGCCCTTTCCCCTCCAGCGCCTTGACACAGGGGAAGGTCCTCAGGTTCGCCAGCGACGATTTAATCCCCTCCATTTCCAGTGCCGACCGCAGCGCCGCCGGTGATCCCGTCGGCAGCGACGCCTGCACCATCTCCCGCGCGCCATCGAGGATCGACATCCAGTTGCGAATGAACGCGGCATCCGTCTGCCGCACCGCGTCGTGCTCGAGGCACGCACGCACGCCGCCGCAACTCGAATGCCCCATCACGACAATGTGCTTCACGCGCAAATTGAGCGCCGCAAACTCCAGCGCCGCCGAAACACCATGATACTTGCCCGTCGTCTCATAGGGCGGCACCAAATTGGCGACGTTGCGCACCACGAACAACTCGCCCGGCATCGCCGAGAAAATCGTCTCCGGATCGACGCGGCTATCGCAACAGGAAACCACCATCACCTCCGGCGCCTGCCCATCGCTGGCCAACGCCTCATAGTGATCCTGGTTCGGCGCGAAGTGCCGGAACTTGAACCGGCGAAACCGGTCCGCAAGATGATCGGGAAAGTGTGTCATACCGAAAGTGTCCAAAGCTTGAGTTTCGCACGCCCCCTTACCGCACACGCGCCCCATCGTCGAGACCAGCCCTCTCAACGGCTGGCCACCCTGAGTACAAGATACCCCCCAACCGCTGAGAGCAACGATCCCGTGAGTACCCCGACCCGCAACGGCATCGCCATCGCCGGTTCTGGAAATGCCAGCATGCCGATGAAGAGACTCATCGTGAACCCAATTCCGCCGAGCATGGCAACACCGAGGATATGCATCCACGTCGCGCCCTCCGGCAACCGCGCAGTCCCCACCTGCACCATCGCCCACACGCCGCCAAGGATGCCGATCGGCTTGCCGAGGAATAGGCCAAGCGCGATACCAAGCGGGATCGGCTGCGCCAAGACGTTGGCAGAAAGCCCAGCCAGCGAAACCCCGGCGTTAGCAAAAGCGAACAGCGGCGCCACCAGGAACGTTGTCCAGGGATGCAACTCGTGCATCAGCCGTTCCGCCAGCGGCTCCTCGCCGTCCGCGCCACCGCTGAGCGGCACCATCAAGGCGACGGCGACACCTGCAAGCGTCGCATGCACCCCGGACTTCAAGACACACACCCAAACAAAAACCCCAACCAGCAGATACGGCGCAAACCGCTGCACATTGGCCTGGTTGAGAGCAAACAACACACTGACCCCTGCCAGCGCCAATCCAAGCGACAGCACTGACAATTCCGACGTATAGAACACCGCGATGATGATGATCGCTCCAAGATCATCCAACACCGCCAACGCCAGCAGAAACACCTTGAGTGAGGGCGGCACCCGCGGCCCAGCCAGCGCCAGCACGCCGAGCGCGAACGCAATATCTGTCGCCGCTGGAATAGCCCACCCCTTGAGCGCCGCCGCGTCGCCTGCATTGAACGCCACATAAATCAACGCCGGCACGACCATCCCACCGAGCGCCGCCACCGCCGGCAAAAGCGCGAGGCTCACTGTCGAGAGCGCCCCGGACGCCATTTCCTTCTTGATCTCAAGCCCGACCAGAAAAAAATAAATCGCCATCAAACCATCGTTGACCCACAACAGCAGCGGTTTTTCCAGCCGCAGCGCCCCAAGCCGCACCCCGAACGGCGTATCGAGGAGAAAATCGCTGGCCCAACCCAATCCTGTATTATCAAGCAGCAACGCCAACGCAGCCGCCGCCAGCAACACAATACCCCCAGCGGCCTGATGCTCGAACATCGCCGACAGCCGGCTTCTCTGTTCTGCGACGGGCCCCGCGCGATTAGTCATTGTCGCCACTCCATCGCTGCCGCCAGCGTTTTGAATATCATCTCCGAATGTGCCGGTTTGGCCCCGCCCTTACAAGTCACGCCCAGTCCCCATCACCATCGAAACCGCCACCGCGATCGTTGTCCTTGACGCGCGCCGCATCTATGACAGCATTGTCTCCAAATTCAATGACAAGGCTCCCCCATGTCCGTCGCCGACGTTGAACGCGGCCTGATCGCCCGCTACCTCGCGCGCGTCCTCGCCCGCAAGGACCTGCCATTGCGCGGCGCCCGCCACATCCTGTTCTGGCTGCACGAACGCGCCGATGGGCTGAGCCTGCCAATGCCGCAACCCATCATCGACTCTATCGGCCAGTATTACGGCGCCGGCTACAAATCGACCGACTTTGAGCGCGCCTACGCCGAGCACCGCACCACCATCGTCGACATGCTCGACACCGCCGCCAAGGAATCCGCCCGCCCCGAGCCGCTCGCAACCAACCTCGAACGGCTGATCGACGCCTTGGCACTCCCCCGCGCGGCCGTCCGCGTTGTCGGCCTCATCGCCTGCTGCCAGCGCTTCGAGCAGATCCAGAACCTCGCCAACACCGTCCTCGACAGTGCCAATCCGATCGCGCGCGCCATCTCGCTGCTGGCCGACGAAACCCCGCGCAACATCGAGGAACTTCTCTCCCCCACCGGCGATCTGATCGCTTCGGGACTACTCCAAAGCAAAGACGGCGAAGGCTTCGCCTCCCACGGCGCCGGCCGCTTTGCGATCCCATTCCGCGTCAACGCTTGCCTCGATCGCACCTTCGACAGTTTCGCCGACATGCGCATCGCGCTGCTTGGCGAACCGCTTCTCTCGCCCGTCCGCATCTCCGACTACGATCATGTCGCATTGGACCGCGACATGATCGCCGGCGTTATGCGCGGCGCTGCCTCCGAACAAGCCCAAGGCGTCAACATTTTGATCCACGGGCCACCCGGATCCGGCAAGACCGAACTCACTAAAGTCGCCACCGCCGCCGGCGGTCTCACATTATTCGGCGCCGGCGAGCATACCGCCAGCGAAGGTGATCGCTCTGAACGTCTCGCTGATCTTGTATTCGCCCAGCGCCTGCTTGCCGGTCAAAGTAAAGTCGCGCTGCTGTTCGATGAAATGGAGGACGTCGCCGTCCACCTCATCAAGCGCGGCGGCTCCAAAGTCTATTTGAACCGCCTGCTCGAGAAAAACCCGATCCCCACCATCTGGACCTCCAACGAACTCTACAATATCGACCCGGCACTGCTGCGCCGCATGACGCTCGCCATCGAATTGAAGCGCCCGCCAGCCAATCAGCGCAAACGCATCCTCACCCAATTGGCAAAGCGCGTTGGCCTCATCCTCAACGATGCCGAACTCGAACAACTCGCGCGCCGCGTTGACGCGACGCCCGCCATTCTGGAAAATGCACTCCGCGCCGCCAAGCTATCCGGTGGCGGTGTTGACGCCGTCGAACGCGCCGCCCTCGGCATTGTCCGCGCCGTGTCTGGTGTCGCAACACGCCGCCCCGGCGTCGTCCCCGAGTTCGACCCCGAACTCGCCTGCGCCAGCCAGGATTTGGCCCTCCTCGCCGAAAAACTCGTCGCCGGCCAGGCACGCGCCTTCTCGGTGTGCTTGTCCGGCCCGCCCGGCACCGGCAAATCCGCCTTCGCGCGCTACCTCGCCCGCCGTCTCGGTCTCGAACTCATGATCAAGCGCGCCTCCGACATCCTCGACAAGTATGTTGGCGGCTCCGAGAAAAACATCGCTGCCGCCTTCGAAGAGGCCAAGGAGTTCGATTCGCTTCTCGTCTTCGACGAAGCCGACAGCCTCCTGCTCGACCGCGGCGATGCCCATCATTCCTGGGAGATCACGCAGGTCAATGAAATGCTGACCTGGATGGAGGATCACCCGCTCCCTGTCTGCTTCACAACCAACTTGATGGAACGTATCGACAAGGCGTCGCTCCGCCGCTTCACCTTCCAAGTCGAGATGCACTACCTCGATCAGACCGCTTTGCAGCGCGCCTGGGTCGTCTTCTTCAGCTTGGCGAGCGTCCCGCCGGAAGGCCTGATCTATCAGAACCTCACCCCCGGTGATTTCGCCAAGGCCCGCAAGCAGGCGGAAATGCTCGGCATCCTCGACCAACCCACCCGCCTCGTATCGCTGCTCGGCGAAATCAGCCGCTCCAAGCCCGGCTTCCGCGGCGCCTTCGGATTTACGGCATAGCACCGGATGCTGGTGGGCATCTGAAGGTGCGAGAAAATGAGCGCTCGCCGCTCGTGCGCCCCGAAAAGCGGCGGGTGCTGGTCGGCACCTGAAGCCGCAAGAAAAGTGTGCCGCGATTTTCGGATAAGGCGCACAAGCCAGTAAAAAAGTGGGCAACTGAAGGCGCCCGCGCCGGGTGCCTAGTCGGCACCTGAAGGCGCCCGCGCCGGGTGCTTAGTCGGCACCTGAAGGCGCAAGAAAAGAGCGAGCGCCCTCAATCCCGGCGCCCCCACCACGGCCGCGACCGCGATTGCGCCGCATCCGCAGGACACGTCATCCCGAATCCACCTCGCGGCACCGTCTCGATCGCAACACGATTGGCTTGCTTCACACCGCGCGCCGCCTCACGCGTCGATTGCCCTGCCCCCGGATCGCTCGCATCGCAAGCTTCGGGCCGCCCACCAACCGTGCGATAAATCGGCCCATAGATCCGATGCATCCCAGCCCCGGTCCAACTCGTCTGGCAAAGTTCCGGCGAATAATCGAGAATGCAATCGCCAGCCGTTCGATACACATTCCGCTGGTACATAACCGGCGTACATCCGCTGATCCCAACGGCCAGCAGCGCCGCGATCAATCCAATCTGCTTCGGTGCCGCCGCCTCGCTCCGCCAGCGCCAAGGCCCGCCCGTCATGGCGTCATGCTCGCCGCATTGAGCAGTCCCAATGCAATGCCCGTCGTCGCCAATATCACCGCGGCCGGCATACTACCCTTCTCGATTTCCGTCTGGAAATCCGGGAACATCAGCCGGACCAGATAGTGCCCGCCGACCTGCACGAGCAGCGCAACCAGTCCCCAGACGATGGTCTCACTGACACTGGCACTGATCGAGATCGACCGGGACAACGCAATCGCAAACCCGATGATCGCGCCACTGAGGCCGATCGCTGCCGCCGTATTGCCCTGCCGAATGAGCGTCACCTCTTCATGCGGCGTCGCCCGCATGTAGAGGATCAAAAACCCGATCATCAGGAGTATGCCGGCCAGCAGGTGTATCGAAAAAGTGCCCAGTGCTGCCAGAAATGAGTCGCTCATCATTGTCTCCCATGCCGCATCGGCGTTGCCGTCGATTGTGCCACCCCGGATCGGGCCCAACAATCATAAACCACGCCTTGATCATATCCGAGCAGCACCCAACACCCAAGCAGAGCCGCATGGCAGCCCGAAAAAATTAACCCCAACCGGCCTTTATGTACGCCCCCCGCCACGGGGTTATTATTGCGCCATGGACCGGATCTGCAGGCCCGGTCCAGCTCTTTGACATCGTTAAATCAGGACAGGACCGTGAGGGACGCGGAGGCCAGAGGAGTTGCGGCGATCGCTCGATCGAGGGCCGCGATCAGCCGCAACTCCTCCTCGCCGCGACTGGCTGCAATGGCATGCGCAACCCCGCCGACAGCACGCCCAAGCAGCGTCTCATGCTCGCCGCTATGCAGCAGATGGCCGAGGTACAGCGCCGACAGCATGTCCCCCGTGCCATGCGGCACATCGGCAAGCCGCTGCACGCGACAAACCTGCGCCACATCTCGCCCGCGGCTCACAACGACGTTCGCGATATCATCCAGACCATCGGGGATCGACGTCGCGATCACCCGTGATGGCGCAAGTCGACGTGCGGCCCCAGCCGCTTGTTCGGGCGACGTGACCTCGACTCCGGTCAACCATGCCAATTCGAATCGATTCGGCACGATCATCGTTGCCAGCGGCACGAGCAAATCGCGGATCGACACCGCCGCTTTGGGATCGATATAAAGCCCCTTCGGATCATCCCCCATGATCGGATCAACCAGCACGATCGCATCCGGCTTGTAATCCCGAACACGGGCCACCGCCCGCGCCGCCACCGCCACGTGCTCGACACTCGGCATATAGCCCGTCAGTACCGCATCAACCGAGCTCAACCACCCGTTCGCGTCCAGCGCATCAACAATTCCTTCCAGCGTATTGACCGGTAGATGCGTTGCGATCGCCCGCTTGTGACCGGGATGATTGGACAGCACGATCGTCGGCATCGGCCAGACATCGTGTCCCAGCCGCTGCAACACCGGAACGATCGCCGACAGCCCGACATGACCATGCACAACCTGGCTGGAAAGAGCGAGCACCGTGGCCATGGCGTTTTTGACTTCCAAATCATATGACGTTGAACTCGAACAACGGCTCGCGCGCCCGAATCCGATGATAGCCGAACCGCGTCAGATCGATCGTCTGAAACCGTCCGCTGACAATCAACTCGCAAACCCCACGCCCGGCAGCATACGCCTGCTGCAAGCCATGCCCTGAAAAACCGTTGGCAAAGTAAAAATTCTTGACCTCGGGATGCGCACCAATCACCGCATTCTGGTCAAGCCGGTTGTAGTCGTAGAACCCGGCCCACGCATTGACGAGCTTCAGCTGCTCGAATACTGGCACACGCGCCGCCAACGTCGGCCAAACAATCGTTTCGTAGGGCTCATAATCGATACGATCGAGATCGACCGCCGCGGGTTCTTGATCCTCCTCCGGTGACACCCCGCACAGAAACGTCCGTCCTTCCGGCCGGAACCACACCCCCGACGGATCAATCGTCAGCGGCCCCCGGCGCATGGCGTTCGTTGCCTCCTTGCAGTCGACCACATAGACAAAGCGCTTGCGCGGCTCCACCGGCAGTTCAAGCCCCGCAAGCGCCGCAACCACCCCCGCCGCCGGCCCCGCCGCGTTCACAACCGCACCAGCCTCGATCTCTGCGCCACTCGCCAAACGCACACCGCGCACCACCGAGCCTGCGACATCGAAACCTGTAACAACATCATTCCGATACGTAACGCCGCGAGCCTGCGCCGCCTTGCGAAACAGCGTCATCAGTGCGACTGGATCGATCCACCCTTCGCCACTCCGCCCGAAACTGCCCGCAGCAATCCCATCGCAGGCAAGCCACGGAAACTGCGTCGCGAGCTCGCCCGCCACGAGCCGAACCACATCGGCACCCATGTCCCGCTGCACCACCACATTGCGCGCCAGAACCTCTGCCCCGTGCTCCGCCGCCAGAATGAGATACCCCTGCTCGTGAAATCCAACGTCGGCGTCCGCCCCGAATATCTCTTTCAAGTCTCGCAACAACGCGAGCGTTGCCTGACTGAGCGCAATGTTTTCCGGTGTCGAAAACTGCTGCCGAACGCCGCCAGCCGATCGCGCCGTGCTGCAGGCCTGGTAACTCGGATCTTTCTCGACCACGATGACCTGGTCACCAGCGACACCCGCCATCACCAGCGCATAGGCCGTCGCACTACCAACGATCCCGCCACCCACAATCACAACGTCAGCTTTGTCCAAGCGTCGCGCCTTTGCTTCCGTCAACGGCCCAATCCGAATGTGCCGAGTTTTCGGCAGCATGCCAAGCCCAAGCCCAGAAAGCCTTGCGTTTGCGTCAATTCGCCGAATGTTCAGCCGCCTGTTCGACATGGCTTCCGTCCGACTGAGGCGATACTGTAAGCGCCAAGACACAACAACGGAATCACCCATGACCATCCGGCCTTATCGCAGTGCTCTCTACATGCCCGGCTCCAATGTTCGCGCCATCGAGAAATCCCGCACGCTGCCCACCGACGCCGTCATCTTCGACCTCGAAGACGCCGTCGCGCCCGAGAACAAGGAAACCGCGCGCACGCAAGTTGCAGCCGCCGTCAAGGCAGGCGGCTTTGGCGCGCGCGCCGTCATCATCCGCATCAACGCCCTCTCAACCGCCTGGGGTAAAGCCGATCTCGAAGCCGCTGCCGCAGCCAAACCAGACGCGATTCTGGTTCCCAAAGTCGAGAACCCGCTCGATCTCAGTTGGATCGGCACCAGGCTCGACCAAACAGCCGTCCCCAAATCGACCGCCGTCTGGGCGATGATCGAAACCCCGCTCGCGATATTGAATGTCACAGCCATCGCCGAATGTGCCGTCGCAAATCCGCAATCGCGCCTCGCCTGCCTCGTCCTCGGCACCAACGACCTCGTCAAGGAAACCCGCGCTGAACTCGACGAAAACCGGACCGCTGCGCTCTACTGGCTCTCCGCCAGCATTACCGCCGCCCGCGCCTATGGCCTCACCGTCCTCGACGGCGTCTACAACAACTTCAAGGACCTCGACGGCCTCGCCCGCGAATGTCGCCAAGGCCGCATGCTCGGCTTTGACGGCAAGACCCTGATCCATCCCGATCAGATCCCCGCCGCCAATCAAGCGTTCGCGCCGTCCGCTGCCGATATCGCATGGTCCCGCAAAATTATCGCCGCGTTCGAACAGCCGGAACACCAGGGCAAAGGCGCCATCACCCTCGACGGCCGCATGGTCGAGCTTCTGCACGCCGACATCGCTCGCGATACTATCGCGATCGCCGACGCAATCACCAGATCAGGTTCCTGAAGCACCCACGCACCCAAACACCGCGGCGGTCCGTGAACCGCACGCGTAGCCTGCAATAAATCGCAACGCGCCGTGATCAAATTCAGCGAAATCTCTGGCGCGGCTCAGGTCCCATGTGAACTCCACATTTCTGCCGCGACGTGAGCCAACCCCCGCCTCATTCCATGCTTACGCAACTTGCAATCGATGTGAGGGCATTTGTGTATGCGTAAGCTCTACGTTGTCGCCGCAGCACTTCTATTGGCATCATGCGGTTCCGTTCGTCAGCAGGCGGCTGACGTCGCGCCCTGTGACACCGTCACCGGCAACGGCACCGCGTATGGCCGGCACCAGGCGCGTCGCCATGCCGAACAGAACTTGGCGCATCAGCTACCCGATGCACGCGGCGACCTCGTCAGCTCGGGTCTCCGCCGCGTCCGTGTGATCAACAAGCGCACCACCTGCAAACCCTATGCGATCTTCGGCAGCGCTACATCGCTGACCAACTGCACCATCCAGGCGCGCATCTGCGGCCGCTAACGACGGCAAGAATGCATCCAACATCCCGGCCCTACTGCCTACGCCTATTGCCTATTGCCTCCACCCGCGTCTCGTCGCATGACAAATGGACATCGATGCACGAGGCACCATGACCACCGCACCGAAAACCAACTCAGGTAATTTTTTCGAAGACTTCAGCGTTGGACAAACAATGGTCCACGCCACGCCGCGCACCGTGACGACCGGCGATGTCGCCCTCTACAACGCGCTCTACGGCGCTCGCTTTGCCGTCCAATCCTCGAACGAACTTGCCGTCAAAATCGGCTACCCGCATGCCCCCATCGACGATCTCCTCGTCTTCCATACGGTCTTTGGCAAAACCGTCCCCGACATTTCGCTGAATGCCGTCGCCAATCTCGGCTATGCCGAATGCATCTTCGAGCGCGCGGTCTATCCCGGCGACACCCTGTCCGCTTCATCAACCGTCATTGGCGTGAAAGAAAATACCAATCGCGAAACCGGTGTCGTCTATGTCCGCACCACCGGCCACAACCAACGCGGCGAGACCGTTCTCAGCTATGTCCGCTGGGTCATGGTCCGCAAACGCGACAAGGCATCACCATCGCCGGCAGCAGTCTTGCCCAACCTCAGCACCGCTGTCGCACCAGCCGAACTCGGCACCGCCGTCCCGCGCCTGACCATCTCAAAGTACGACGCAACGCTCGCAGGTTCCCCGCATCGCTGGCAGGACTACGCTGTCGGCGATAAAATCGACCACGTCGATGGCGTCACCATCGAAGAAGCCGAACACCAGCTGGCAACACGCCTCTACCAGAACACCGCCAAAGTCCACTTCGACGCCCACGCCGCAAAATCATCCCGCTTTGGCCGCCGCCTGATCTATGGCGGCGTCGCCATCTCGATCGCCCGCGCCCTGACGTTCAACGGCCTCGCCAACGCCTTCCACATCACCGCCATCAACGCCGGCCGCCACGTCGCTCCGCTCTTTGCCGGCGACACCGTCTATGCCTGGACCGAAGTCATCGGCAAAGCCGAATGCGGTGGCCGTAGCGACATCGCCGCCTTGCGCCTGCGCACCATTGCCACCAAGAACCAGCCATGCGCCGCTTTTCCCCGCGAGACCGCTCCTGGGACATGCGACGCAAACGTCATCCTCGATCTCGACTACTGGGCAGCACTCCTCAAATAAGACGGGCAATGCCCCCAAGTGTCATGGCCGGGCTTGTCCCAAGGCTGTCCGGTTTAAATGGTGACGATTCAAAATTCTCGTTGAAGAGCAGGTTGTTTATTTGTTTTCCGACTCGCATGGACGTCGACTCCGGTCTGGCATTTTTGCGTCATCCCGGCGCAGGCCGGGACCCACGGTAAAGCACCATTGTTCGTCGTGGCCAAATGCCACAACGATTGAAAACCGCTCCAAACGACACGAAGATCCAGCATTTTTGACGCTTCGGCCTGACGTGGGTCCCGGCCGTCGATGCGAAGCATCGCTCCGCGATGACGCCGGGATGACGCCGGGATGACGAGTGGTGGGACCGGTGCAAGCATACTTAGACCGGACGGCCGTGGGCTTGTCCCGGCCACCCATGGTCTAGCAAGCGCGATCATTCGGACGCTGCTCGGACCGCGCAACACAGTGCCGGCCAAAATCATGACCTGATAGGTGGCCGGCACGCGGCGCCGGCATTGACGGGGTGGGCGGGACAACCAGCCAAAACTGTCAACCATCATGCCGGATAGAACTGTCAACCATCAACCCGGTTGCACAGCCGAGCCGATCGACGTCAGCCAACCACAAACACAGCAATAAGGCTCCGGGTGGGGGAACGTGCCAACCATCAACCCGGTTGCACAAGCGTCTACCCAACCACGAGCACAAACACATGTGTCTGCGATCAGCGGCTTATTAAGCAATTCCATGTAGGATACCATCGAGCTGAGTAAGGATTTGGAAACGATTGCCACAAAAAGTTCTGCACCGCTGCAGGCTCTGGCATGACACTACAAGTCTCTACTCCCGCTCCAAGGTTCGCCCTCAACAGCGCCTTGCACCACGATTGTTTTGCGTCCGGGAAGGCGTGCTGGCTGCACATCAGACGGCCATCACGAAATTGAAGTGACGAAACGCGTCGCCGTCATTGGAGCAGGTTTAGCGGGGCTATCATGCGCCCGCGTGATGCGCCGCGCGGGCTGCTACGTCGAAGTCTTCGAGCAGGATCGAATTATCGGCGGCCGCACCGCGACGACGCGCCTCGGCGTCGCCAGCTTCGATCACGGTTGCCAATACCTGACCGCCCGCTCGGATACATTCCGCAAATACATCGAAGAGTTGGTCGGCTCGGGTTACGCCAACCGCTGGATGCCCAAGACATCGACTGGCGAGGGCGCATCCACCATGCTCCCCTGGTTTGTCGGCAACCCTGGCATGAGCTCGATCCTCCGCCCGCTCGCCGAAAGCGTCCGCATTCACACCAACCGCCGCGTCCACACGCTGCAGCGCGACGAAAAAAGTGGCTGGCACCTCTGGTTCGAGGACCAGACCTCATTCGGCCCCTTCCACGCCGTCGTCGTTGCCGTGCCGGCGCGAGAAGCGCTCTTGTTGCTCGGACGCCTCGAATCACTCGCGGACCCAATTCAAAAGGTCCGCATGTCACCGTGCTGGTCGGTCATGGTGCGCCTCGACGAACGCGCGCTTCCCGAACAAGATGTTTTTTCGGACATGTCCGAAATCATTCGCTGGGTTGCCCGCAACAATGGCAAGCCCGGTCGCAACAGCCGTGGCGATCAGATCGTCATCCATGCCTCGCCGGCTTGGAGCCGCGAAACCGAAGATGCCGATCCCGAAGCCGTCGCCGAAGAGCTCTGGGCCGAAGTCAGCCACGCGCTCAATTTGCCGCCAACCCGCCCCAGTCAGATTTCAGCGTATCTTTGGAAGCATGGCCTGGTTGACACTTCGCTCGGCGAAACATTCCTGTTCTCCAGCGAACACATGGTCGGCGTAACTGGCGACTGGTGCCTTGGCCGCTTGGCCGAACACGCCTTCGATAGCGGCACCCGCCTCGGCAAAGTCCTCGTCGACGCCCTCGATTGACGTCCCAAGCACGGATCTCAGAGCACAGCGCCTGCGCCGGTTGGTCCTGCCCGAGGCGGGCAAGCATCGAGCGGGCAATCGAAGGCGCAAGAAAAGAACGCCGGTTGGCACTGGGCAACCGAAGGCGCAAGAAAAGAGCGCCGGTTGGCACTGGGCAACCGAAGGCGCAACCGATACAAGAAGCGCCGGATGCCAGCTCGTGCGCCTCAAAAAGTGTGTAGCGGTTTTTGGACAAGGCGCACGAGCCAAGAAAAGAGCCGCATTGATCGCCAGTGTGCAGTGCGGTAGAACCCCACGAGCAACGACACGACAACGGACCACCAATGGCTGACGCGAACTCGACCGACAAACGCCCGCTTTCTCCGCATCTACAAGTCTACCGGCCATCGATCACTATGGTGATGTCGATCGTTCATCGGCTGACCGGCGTGGCACTCTACATGGGCACCTTACTGCTCGCCTGGTGGCTCATCGCCATCGCCCAGGGGCCAGCCCACTACGCGACACATCAGCGCGATCCTCGGCTCCCCGCTCGGCAAGCTAGTCCTCTTCGGCTACACTTGGGCGCTTATCCACCACATGCTCGGCGGCATCCGCCATTTGATCTGGGACACCGGCCGCGGCTTCAACCTTGGCACCGTCAACAAAATGTCCTGGGCCACCATCCTGGGCTCAATCGCCATCACACTGGCGCTATGGACCTACGCTTACGGATTGAAGGGTATATTCTGATATGTCGACGCCACTCCGTCCGACGCCCTCTCCGACCGCCGCCCACCTGCGCACGCCCCTGGCCCGCGTCCGTGGCCTCGGTTCCGCCAAGGAGGGCACCGACCATTTCTGGAAGCAGCGCCTGACCGCCGTTGCCAACCTGCTCCTCGTGATTGTCCTGATCGGCCTCCTCCTGTCGCTGGTTGGCGCCGACCACGCGACCGTCAAGCGCGCCCTGCAGAAGCCCGCCATCTCCATCGCCCTGCTGATCTTGGTGCTTTCCGGCATCATGCACATGCGGCTCGGCATGCAGACCATCATCGAGGACTACGTCCATTCTGACGGCCGTAAGATCCTTTGCCTGATGCTCAACACGTTCTTTTCAATCTCCATGGCCCTCACCTGCGTATATGCGGTGTTCAAGCTGGCATTTGGAGCGGGAGTTTAAAAACATGGCCACGAAACCCAATGGCAAAACCAACGGCGCAGCTGCGCCGTCAATCAACGGCCAAGCCTACGCGATCACCGATCACACCTATGACGTCGTCGTCGTCGGCGCCGGCGGCGCTGGTCTCCGTGCAACCCTTGGCTGTGCCGAGGCCGGTTTGAAAACCGCCTGCATCACCAAGGTTTTCCCCACCCGCTCGCACACCGTCGCCGCCCAAGGCGGCGTCGCAGCAGCACTTGGCAACATGGGCCCCGACGAGTGGCGCTGGCACATGTACGACACCGTCAAAGGCGCCGACTGGCTTGGCGACCAGGACGCCATAGAATACCTCTGCCGCAACGCGCCCGCCGCCGTCTACGAACTCGAACACTACGGCGTACCCTTCTCCCGCACCGAGGACGGCCGCATCTACCAGCGCCCCTTCGGCGGCATGACCACCGAATACGGCGAAGGCCCGCCCGCTCAGCGCACCTGCGCCGCCGCCGACCGCACCGGCCACGCCATGCTCCACACCCTCTATGGCCAGTCACTCCGCCATTCGGCCGAGTTCTTCATCGAATACTTCGCCATCGACCTGATCATGGACCAGGATGGTGCCTGCCGCGGCATCATCGCCATCTGCCTCGCCGACGGCACGCTGCACCGCTTCCGCGCCAAGAAGACCGTCCTGGCAACAGGCGGCTACGGCCGCGCCTACTTCTCCTGCACCTCCGCCCACACCTGCACGGGTGACGGCAACGCCATGGTCCTCCGCGCCGGCCTGCCACTGCAGGACATGGAGTTCATCCAGTTCCACCCAACTGGAATCTACGGCGCCGGCGTCCTCATCACCGAGGGCTCACGCGGCGAAGGCGGCTACCTCACCAACGCCAACGGCGAACGCTTCATGGAGCGCTACGCCCCACACGTGAAGGACCTCGCCTCCCGCGACGTCGTCTCCCGCTCCATGACCGTCGAAATCCGCGAAGGCCGTGGCGTCGGCAAGGACAAGGACCACATCTACCTCCACTTGGATCACCTCGACCCCAAGATCCTCGCCGAGCGTCTCCCTGGCATCACCGAGAGCGCGCAGATCTTCGCTGGCGTCGATCTCCGCCGCCAACCGATCCCGGTTCTGCCGACTGTCCACTACAACATGGGCGGCATCCCCACCAACTTCCACGGCGAAGTCCTGACGCTGAAAAACGGCAACCCCGATCACATCGTCCCCGGCCTGATGGCCATCGGCGAAGCCGCTTGCGTCTCCGTCCACGGCGCCAACCGCCTCGGCTCCAACTCGCTGATCGACCTCGTAGTCTTCGGTCGCGCCGCCGGCCTCCGCGCCGCCGAAACGACGGAGAAAAATTCGGCCCACGCCGAGCTGCCGAAGGACGCTGCCGACCGCGCCCTCGCCCGTCTCGACCACTTCCGCTTCGCCAAGGGCGGCACACCCACCGCGGCGCTGCGCCTGCAAATGCAGAAGACCATGCAGAACAACTGCGCCGTCTTCCGCGACGGGCCCATCCTCGCCGAAGGCGTCACCAAGATCGTCGAAGTCTGGAAGGGCTCACAAGATATCTCAGTCGCCGATCGCTCGCTGATCTGGAACTCCGACCTGATCGAGGCGCTGGAATACGACAACCTGATCTCGCAAGCCGCCGTCACCATGGTCTCCGCCGACAACCGCCAGGAAAGCCGTGGCGCCCACGCGCGCGAAGATTTCGCCAATCGCGACGACAAGAATTGGATGAAGCACACCCTCGCCTGGGCCGACGACGCCAAGCGCACCGTCTCCCTCGACTACCGCCCCGTCCACACCTACACCATGACCAACGAAGTCAAATACATCGAACCCAAAGCGCGGGTGTATTGATAGGTGATATTTTCGCAACAAGAAAAATTGAACGCGCGCCCATTTATTGAATTTGATTCACTATTCCATGCGAATCTGTGAATGGGTGATTCATAATACTTGTCAAGGCCTCTAACACACGCCATATGAGTGCAGAGTTTTGACTGCCGCGCACTCATCGCGGCGGACGGAGTTTTACATGTCCCTCACAATCGAAGAATTCCGCGCCGCCTTGGCTGCGGACAGCAGAACTTTGGCCGCCGGAAAGACGCCGTGCGGAGTGCACGGCTGTACCTGCTGCAAGGTACCGCTTCAGGAGAGTTCAACCGGTTTCCGCAAGCTGGGAGACGAGCTTGTGTGCAGCGATTGTTACTATGCCAAAGCAGGTGAGATCATTGCGTCTTCTCCGATTCCCGGACTAAGGGGTGCACGATAGAACCACTAGCATACCGCTAACGCCACGCCGACCGATCATTCTGACGGTCGGCGTTTTTATGTTCAGTCTACACCCTTGATCCGGGTTGGCGTGCAGTAGCAATTGCTCTAAATCTGCATACTTGGCACTCGGGGAGCATCCAATTGCATACTTACCTCTTAAGCGATCAAGACGTGAAAAAGTACGCGCTTGAATTCGTTGACCGCCTGCAAAAGTTAGGAGACGACGTCCCAAAGACTTGGTTCGCGTTAGGCCGATCCGGCGACAAAATGCTGGACGAAATAATTATTGCGGCTGAAGCACGCCACCCGCAAATTGTCAAAGGAATCACGATCGAACGCTTGGGGTGCGATCGAGCAAAAATCCCGCACCGAATATTCATACGCCCTGCCAAAGAACCCTCGCCCGATGGCATCCCCTTACCTGAGCGGTTCAAAACCGAAACTGGCCTCCTGATTGACGGCGCAATCCACTCAGGCGCATCAATGAGACGTACAGTCGAAGCACTTTGGGCATGTGGCGTTTCCAACATCATGTCGTACTCACTGGTCGTCAAGAAAACATCCGAATTCATACCAAGTTTTTTCGGCCTCATTATCGACGAACACGACCGTGCATATTTCCAGATGGAAATATTGCCGAATAACAGACTAAAAGAAGGTGCAACGCGGTTTGGACAACTTAGGCGAATCGATGCCGATGACTTTAAGCGCCAACCCAACAAGCTGGACACTGCAGTGCCCTCAATAGATCGGGTCACTTTTGGCGATTTATGGTTCGAAGCGGCGACAGCTAATTGCGTTGTCTACGTATATGAGATCAACAAAAAAATTGTTGGGTTTCTGAAATTCGATGCATCACCCGGCGGAATTTTTCATCTAGACATTGTTGCAAGAGATACTAGCGAAAAAGCGTCCGATATTGGTGGTCTATTGCTGCGATGGGCTGACACATATGCTCGCGCGAGCAAATGCACAGCGATTCAACTTTGGGGCATTGAACGTTTACTTGCCTATTATAACAAAATTGGCTACAACGAAATAAACGGCGTTGAACCGATTGTGATCGGCGACGACGAAAAATATTATGCAATGCGAAAGCCCATCCTTTACAATATAAAGCCTTCAATGCCCGGGCGATAGGGGAAATCGCCAACAGCACTTACTATACTCATTTGTCTCACAACCACACCAACACCGACCGCAACGCCTCATGCCCCGA
>CAVQOB010000029.1:0-36642 GCA_963714325.1 uncultured Alphaproteobacteria bacterium
GCCGTAAGAACGGGGAGAGGGTTAGGGTGAGGGGCAGCTCAGCATGAGAGCGTGAGGGGCAGCTCAGCATGAGAGCGTGAGGGGCAGCTCAGCATGAGAGCGTGAGGGGCAGCTCAGCATGTTCAATAAAAAACCGGGAGTAGGAAAACCGCGCCGGGTGCCTAGTCGGCACCTGAAGGCGCAAGAAAAGAGCAGAGATTTGGTGCGCAGTCGCTCGGCTTCGACTAGGCTGAGCCGACCGATACTGCATTGATTGGCTTCATGACCCTTGAAACGACTGACCCCATTGCCCTCGCCCAGGCCCTCATCCGCTGTGAAAGCGTCACGCCGGATGAAGGCGGCGCATTGACACTGCTCGAACAGATCTTGGCGCCGGCCGGCTTCGTCTGCCATCGCCTGCCGATGACCGAGCCGGGCACACCCGACGTCGACAATCTCTATGCCCGCCTCGGCAGCGGCGGACCCAATCTCTGCTTCGCTGGCCACACCGACGTCGTTCCGCCAGGCGACGCAACCCGATGGAAGTACCCGCCGTTCGCCGGCGTGATCGAACAGGGCGTTCTCTACGGTCGCGGCGCCGTCGACATGAAAGGCGCCATCGCCTGCTTCCTTGCCGCCACCATGCGCCACATCAAACAGCGGCGCCTGTCTAAGGGATCGATATCGTTCCTCATTACCGGTGACGAGGAAGGCCCCTCCATTAACGGCACCAGCAAGGTCCTCGATTGGATGGCGGCAAACGGCGAGCGCATGGACGCGTCCATCGTCGGCGAGTTATCCAATCCGCTTGCGCTCGGTGACGAAATCAAGATCGGCCGCCGCGGTTCGCTCAATGCCGAGATCGTCGTCCACGGCCGCCAGGGCCACGTCGCCTATCCCCAACTCGTCGAAAATCCCGTGCCGAAGCTGGTGCGTATACTCGATCGCCTGTCGTCGACGCCGCTCGACCAGGGCAATGCGAATTTTGAGCCCTCGAGCCTGCAGGTGACCGTCATCGGCGCGCCCAACACCGCGACCAACGTCATCCCCTCGGAAGCCCGCGCCAAGTTCAATATCCGTTACAACACCGAATGGACCAGACCGCGCCTCGAAGCGTGGGTCCGCTTGCAATGCGACGCCGCGGCCTCAACCCTCAAGGCGCGCTACGACGTCGCCTTCTCGGGCACCGGTGATGTCTTTCTCACCAAACCTGGCCGGCTGGTCGACACCATGTCTCGCGCCGTCGAAGCCGAAACTGGCCGCCGCCCCGCGCTCACCACCGCCGGC
This sequence comes from uncultured Alphaproteobacteria bacterium, assembly GCA_963714325.1. Classification (GTDB taxonomy): domain Bacteria; phylum Pseudomonadota; class Alphaproteobacteria; order Rhizobiales; family Hyphomicrobiaceae; genus CAVQOB01. Next base: position 1,267 of record CAVQOB010000029.1, read on the forward strand.
GGCACGTCCGACGCGCGCTTCATCCAGGCCTATTGCCCGGTCATCGAGTTCGGCCTGATCAACGCGACAGCCCACCAGGTCGACGAACGCATCGAAATCGCCCACCTCGAAACCCTCACCCGCATCTACCAGCGTTTCATCGAAGGGTATTTTGCGAGCTAGCGCAGCGAGCGCCGGCGCACTCTCGTGCGCCCCGAAAAGCTTGGCCCATGGGCTTTGCCCGAGGGTGTGTTGCGGTTTTCGGATGAGGCGCACGAGCCAGCAAAAGTGCCGGCAACTGAAGGCACGCCAAAAAACCACGCAATCACTCACCCCACGGGCTTCGCACCCACCGCCAACCCGCGCCCCCTCAAGCCCTCGCTGATCTCCTCCAGCACGGCCGGATCATCGATCGTCGCCGGCATCTTCCAGGTCTCACCATCGGCGATCTGGCGCATCGTCGCGCGCAAAATCTTCCCCGAGCGCGTCTTCGGCAACCGCTTCACCGTCATCACAGTCTTGAACGCCGCCACCGGTCCGATCACCGTGCGCACCAGCTGTACGACTTCCAACTCGATCTCGCGGGGATCACGATTGACGCCGTTGTTGAGCACGATGAAGCCTGCGGGGATCTGCCCCTTCTCGATATCGGCAATCCCGACAACCGCGCACTCCGCCACGTCCTTGTGCTGCGCCACCACCTCTTCCATCTGCCCCGTCGACAACCGATGCGCCGCGACATTGATCACGTCGTCGGTGCGCGCCATCACATAGGCGTATCCGTCCGCATCGATGTAGCCCGCATCCGACGTGGAATAGTATCCAGCGAACTCCGCGAGATAGCTTTTGCGGAACCGCTCGTCGTTACCCCACAGCGTCGGCAGGCAGGACGGCGGCAGCGGCAATTTCACAGCCAACGTCCCCGCCTGCCCGCGCGCGACGGCCAAGCCCTTCTCATCGAGCACTTGCAGATCATAGCCGGGCATCGGCACCGCCGCCGAGCCGTGCCTTACCGGCAACGTCCCAAGCCCAACGGGGTTGCCGCAGATTGTCCACCCCGTCTCCGTCTGCCACCAATGATCAAGCACCGGTACCTTCAGCACCGATTCCGCCCACTTAATCGTCTCAGGGTCGGCCCGCTCGCCGGCGAGGAACAAAACCCGGAAGTGCGACAAATCAAAATTGGCAATCAGCGCGCCCTTCGGATCTTCCTTCTTGATCGCGCGAAATGCCGTCGGCGCCGTGAACAACGATACCACCTTGTGCTCGGCAATCACCCGCCAGAACGCGCCGGCATCGGGCGTCCCAACCGGCTTGCCCTCGTACAACAGCGTCGTCGCACCATGCAGCAGCGGCGCATAGACGATGTAGCTATGCCCCACCACCCAGCCAACATCCGACGCCGCCCAGAACACTTCGCCGGGCTTGATCCCGTAGTGATTGTCCATGCTCCATTTCAGCGCCACCATGTGCCCGCCGTTGTCACGCACCACACCCTTCGGCTGCCCCGTCGTACCCGACGTGTAGAGGATGTAGAGCGGGTCCGTCGCCTTTACGAAAACACAGTCCGCGCGATTGCCCGCGGCCTTTGCAGCCCCAACCGCCGACGCCCAATCCGTATCGCGCCCAGCGATCAGCGTCGCCGTCTCCTGCGGTCGCTGCAGCAGCAACACCTTCGACGGCTTGTGCTCGGCCAACTCAATCGCATGATCCAGCAGCGGCTTATACTTCACCACTCTGTTCGGCTCGATCCCGCACGACGCGGTCAGCACAGCCGTCGGCTTGCAATCGTTGAATCGCGTCGCCAGTTCCGGCCCCGCAAAGCCCCCAAACACCACCGAGTGGATCGCACCAATCCGCGCGCAAGCCAGCATCGCCATCACCGCTTCCGGAATCATCGGCATGTAGATGATCACGCGATCGCCGGCCTTCACGCCCATATCGCGAATGACCGCGGCCAGCGTCGCCACCTCGTCCGTCATTGCCGCATAGCTATAGGTCTTCTTGTTGCCGGTGATCGGGCTGTCATAGATCAGCGCCGCCTGCTCGCCACGTCCCGCGATCACGTGCCGGTCGAGACAGTTCCACGCCGTGTTGCATTCAGCCCCGACATACCAGCGGCCATAGGCCCCCATCGCCGAATCGAACACCTTATCCCACGGCTTGAACCAATCGATCTCCAGCGCCGCCTGCCCCCAGAACAACTCCGGATTTTTCTGCCAAGCGGCATAGGTCTCGTGATAGCGGCTCTTCGGCAATGTCGTCACGGCGGCGTCCCTCTCAGGCTCAGCGATTTTCCGCCGCATCTGACGCCATGAGCCTCGCCTCGTCCATAGGCAATGGGTCGTAGGAGGGCAATGCTCGATGTGCTGGCCGAGCGGACGGTTCGGTGCCGCATTTCAGATCAGCGCGGCTTGTCGCACCTTGCGCTAAAGTCGCCATAGACCGCGCGGCCACTCCCTCTGCCCGTTGCCCTTGGCAACGGGGAGAGGGTTGGGGTGAGGGGCGACAGCGAGTCGTGAGGGGCGAGCACTAGCCCAGTTCATGCATACGGGTTAGCACACGGCCGCTCCCTCCAATCATACCTGCCCGCCACCAGCGCGACAGGCCTGGAGCCGCCGCGCGCCGCTCGACTTTTCCCTCTCCCCGCCCTTCGCGGGGAGAGGGTCAGGGTGAGGGGCAGCCGCTTGATCGATTGTCGACAATGCGCTGTGGTTATGGGCCAAGTGCTGCCGTCGTTCACGGCTCCTGCAACACCCTGAGTGTCATGGTCGGGCTTGTGCCGACCCCCCATTCCTCAGCAAGCCCGAACACTTCGTTGTTGCTCTGGCTGAGCAACATCTGATCGATCGAGCACGTTGCACGATGGGTGGTCGGAACAAGCCCGACCATGACAGGGGTGGGGAGGCGCGCCTGACACACGCAATGACGGCTCCGGGTCAAAAGTGTCGGTGCTGCAAGGGCGCCGGGACAAGCGGCTGCCCCTCACCCTGACCCTCTCCCCATTGCGTGAGGTACGCAACGGGGAGAGGGAAATGCCGCGACGCTCGCTCCGGCTCTCGTGCCTCGCTTTCACGCTGAGCCGAAAGCGAACAAGTGACGACAGCGTGCGATCCATGCGCGTCGCTTGCAGGTCATTCAATTCAACTTGAAAAAATGCCGCTCCGACGACGGCGCGCCATAGAGCCACGGCTCTTGGCCCTGTTGCGTCTTCTGCAAAACGCTTTGCCGCACCTTGCCGGCAAGCGTCACCAGATCGACCGCAGGCTCTTGCAGGTGCGCGACGAACGCCTCCGTGAACGGGCTGTTGGCGCCGGCGCCATCCTGCGCCAGCGATCCGTGCTTGGCCGAATAGATCACCAGCACACCCGCCTCCGGCTCGATATTCGCAAGCCCCGCATTCACCGACCGCGTCGCCCCGCCCGATCGCACCATCCGCGTCGCAAACGGATTGTTGCGGCAAGCGTCCAGAACCACAAGCCGCACCTTCTTCGCGCCTTGCACCTTCGCCAGCACGCGGTCGAGATCAATCGCCTCGTCCTTGATGTGCGTATCGCGCGCGAGCTTGGCATCGACGGGTATCATGTAATTGACGCCGCCGACTTCGATGCCGTGCCCGGCATAGAAAATCATCGCCCAGTCCGCGTCTTGCGCCAAATCGCCAAACGTCTTCAGCGCCTCCGTCAGACCCTTCAAATCGAGATCATACGCCTCGATCACCTCCTGGAATCCAACACTCTTCAGGCTCACTGCCATCGCCTTCGCGTCATTGGCGGGATTGGCCAGCACCGATTGCCCCGTGTACTTTGAATTTCCAATCACCAGCGCGACGCGACGCCCCGTCTTGAGCGCGCCCAATTGCGTCAGCTTCTGCAAAGCGAGTTCAACAGCACGCTGCTCGCGCCGCCCCGAGGCCGGCAGCGACAACACCTTTTCCAGATCGCTGATCGCCCGCGCCCGTTCGCCAATGGTCGCCAACGCATCGCCGCGCCCGAAGAAAGCGAGTCCATAGTTCGGATTGAGCGCGATCGCACGGTCGTATTCAGCGACCGCTGCGCGATGATCGCCTTTCGCCCGCTGCGTATTGCCGCGATCATGAAATAGCGCGGCGTCATTGGCTTTCAGCTCGATTGCGCGTGAGAAATCAGCAATCGCTGCCTCGTAATCACGCTGCCCATGCCGGGCAATTCCCCGCGCCTGGAACGCCATTGCTCGCGTCTCGCGGTTAGCATTGCCCTTGTCGATGATATCGGTGCAGGCAGCGATGATGCGCTGATGATCGGCGCCGCGCGGTTGATCGGTAATGCGGCAGTCGGCACTATCCTGCGCCACGGCCGGCATTGTGACGGCAAGAACAACGAGTACCAAACGCACGATCCGTCCAAAATGCGGCATGAAATCCTCCCGCAACAAAGCAATGGCCGCACTCTGCCCCAGAAATATGGCGGGACTCAAGCAGCCGGTCCCAGAGCGCAGCCCGAAAAGTGTGTAGCGGTTTTCGGCTAAGCTGCGCGACCAGAAATAAACGCTCACCGTGGTATCGGCAGTGGCACCCCCGTTTGCCCGAAAGCGTCGCGCTGGCGTTGTTCGACCGTCGCGCGATCAAACCCTTCGATCGCCTCATTGAACAGCCGGTACCAGTTCTGCCGCGCACCGAGATGCAGGAACACGCCGCCAAGCCCTATTGCGGCACGATCCATGAATACAAACTCCCGCGGCACCGTCACCGGCCCCTTCTCTTTCAGCGCTTTATGCACGGCGAACGCTTCCCGGCGGCCATAGTCGCCGGGCCGCACATCCTCGGCCAAAGCCCGCTCGCGGTCCTCGAGCAGCGGCCCATAGATGAAGCGCGCCCAGATATTCATCGCCTCGATCAATTCATTGTTGAGCCCCTTGAAGCCCCACGTTTCATAGGCGTGTAGCACGCGATCACGCTCGTCATGGAGGAGCCCATTGTACAGATCGATGACGCCCTGCACGAACGACGTCGGGAAGGTCCGGATGCAGCCATAGTCGAGCAGATTGATTCCGCCAGGGCGTCCACCGTCTTCGAAGATCGTGTAGTTGCCAAGATGCGGATCACCATGGATCACGCCGAAATGCGAGAACGGAAACCACCACGCCTTGAACATCGCCCGCGCGATGGCGTTGCGATCTTCCATGGCAGCCTCTTTATAGGCGAGCAGCGGCCGTCCTTCGAGCCAGCTCATGGCCAGCAATCGCTTGGTCGAAAGCTCGGCCGCGACATCCGGAACGCGCACCTCCGGTATATCGCCAAGCATCAGCGTGTAGAGCCGCATGTGCCGCGCTTCGAGTTCATAATTCAGTTCCTCGCGCAGCCGTGCCGAAATCTCCGCCAGGATCTCGCGCGTGTCGATCGCCGTTTCCATCCGCGCGTGCAGCGCGAACACGATTTTGAGCTGATTGAGATCGGCTTCGACCGCCGACTGCATATCCGGATATTGCAGCTTCACCGCCAGCGAGCGCCCGTCGTGTCCGACAGCGCGATGCACTTGGCCGAGCGAGGCCGATGCCGTCGACGCCTGCTCAAAGCTCCGGAAGCGCTGCTCCCACCCGCTCCCCAGTTCCGCGATCATGCGCCGGCGCACGAACGCCGGCCCCATCGGCGGCGCCTGCGCCTGCAGTTGCGCGAGCTCGGTCGCATACTCCTTCGGCAGTGCCTCGGGGATCGTCGACAGCAGCTGCGCCACCTTCATGATCGGACCCTTGAGCCCGCCGAGCGCCGCCGCCAGCTGCGCCGCATTCTGGCTGCGATCGCCTTCGAGCCCGAACAACCGTTGCCCCGCCAGTTTGACCGCGACCGCGCCGACGTTGCCGCCGACCCGCGCATAGCGTGCCGCCCGCGCGCTCAACCGGTTCTCTTCCTCGTCACCCACCCGCAACACTCCGATCATGGGTCAGCATAGCGCCCTCGTGCATCTTTCAATTGTACGCAACCGGCCAATCGTGGATCATCGCGTCCGCAATGACGTGCGAGTCGAGACCGGCGCCGCTGCCATTAGCTGACACAGGGAATGAGGAACGCCAGCCCAGATGCCTGACCCAGCGAGCGCGCCGCCGTCCCGAAAAGCAAGCGCCGTGATCACCGATCCGGCTGTGATTGCTGTCGTCACCCTTGGTATCACCCAAATCACTGCCTGGGGAACCACACTTTACAGTCTTGGCATCCTCGCCCGGCCGATCGCCGCCGATACGCAATGGGGCGAAAGTCTTGTCTATGGCGGCCTCACCGTCGGCCTGCTGGTCTCGGCAATCGTCTCAGCGCCGATCGGCCGCCTGCTGGATCGCATCGGCGGTCGCCGCGTCATGACCATGGGTTCGGCCCTGGCCGCCGCCGGCCTGTTCGCCTTGGCGCAGGTCCGCGATCCCATCGCCTATCTCGCCGTCTGGGCCGTTCTTGGTCTCGCCATGCGCATGACGCTCTACGATGCGGCGTTTGCGGCCCTCGTTCAGATCACCCCGACACGCGGCCGCCGAGCCATCTCTTATCTCACGCTCTTCGGCGGCTTTGCATCGAGTATTTTCTGGCCCATTGGCGCTTGGCTGAACGGCGCCTATGGATGGCGCACGGCGCTGATGGTTTTTGCCGTGGCCAATCTTGTCCTGTGCCTGCCGCTACACTGGTTCGGCCTCGCTCGCCGCGAACCGGCTCAAGCCGTCGAAACAGTCCCGGCCGCCACCGCGAACGTCGCGACCGGCACAAGTGATCCACCACTAGAAGGCAATCTGCAGCGCATCGCCATGGCCCTCTTCGCGCTTGTGTTGATCAATGCCGCCTTCGTCTTCGGCGCTCTCGCGGCGCACCTCGTGCCGCTACTGGAATCAAGCGGGATCGGCTTCGCCGCCGCCGTCACGCTCGCCTCGCTCAAAGGTTTTGCCCAGGTCGCCGGCCGCCTGTGTGAACTCCTGTGGGGACAGCGCATCCATCCCGTCACCCTCGGCCGCATCGCAATTCTGTTCTTGCCGCTGTCGTTCGCGGTCTTGGCACTCGGCGGCGCGAGCCTCGCGACCGCCTTCCTCTTCACGATGCTGTTCGGCATCACCAACGGCCTGACCACCATCGTGCGCGGCGCGGTGCCTCTCGCCTTGTTCGGCCACAAGGGCTACGGCGAGGTCCTCGGCATTTTGGCGACGCCTTATCTGGTGCTCAACGCCGTTGCCCCACTGATCATGACCTGGATCGTTGCGCATGGCGGCTATGCGGCAGCAACTTGGGCGCTGGTGATCGCCAGTGTCTTCGCCTTCGCCGCGATGGAGGTCATGGCCGCCTGGCATCGACGCCAGCGCCACGCTGACCGTCCCACTTTACACCAGCACCTGCGTGCCAACCTCCACGACGCGATCGGATGGGATCCGGAAATACTCCGTCGCATCCGCCGCCGATCCGGCCAGGAAAATGAATAGTTTCTCCTGGATGCGCGGCAACTCCGACCGGTCGGTCGCCTTCAGCGAACGCCGCGACAGGAAGAACGACGTTGCACCAATATCGATCGAAAGATCCTTGCGCCGGCAATGTTCGAGGATCTTCGGCACACTCGGCGTCTCCATGAAGCCGTAGTGCGCAACCACCCGCGTAAAGCTATCCGAGATCTTTTCCACGACGACACGATCGTGCCGTGGCACCCGCGGAATATCCTCGACCCTGATATTGAGGATGATGTTGCGCTCGTGCAGTACGCGGTTGTGTTTCAGGTTGTGCATCAGCGATGTCGGCGCCGATTGCGCGTCGCCCGTGAGGAATACAGCCGTTCCCGGCACACGATGCGGCGGCTTCGCTTCCATTTTCCGCACCAGCCACTCAAGTTCGGCTTCGTTCTTCTTGGTCGCGCGCGCCAGCGCCTTGGAGCCGCGAACCCATGTCATGATGACCAGCATCATGAACGCCGCGATCGCGATCGGGAACCACCCACCCTCCAGCACCTTGAGCATATTGGCGGTAAAGAAGGCTTGCTCGATCAAGATCAGCGGTGCGATCAACCCGGCAGCCTTCCACAGCGGCCATCGCCAAAGTTTCCAAATCACAAAGAACGCCATCATGCTGTCGATCACCATCGTCGCCGTCACCGAGACGCCATAGGCAGCGGCGAGGTTGCTCGAATTGCGGAACAGGATCACGACGATGACGCAGCCGACGAACAGCAGCATGTTGACCCGCGGCAGATAGATCTGCCCGGCGACCGTTTCGGAGGTATGGCGGATTTCAAGACGCGGCAGAAAGCCCAGGGCGATGGCTTGCCGCGTGATCGAAAATGCCCCGGTGATGACCGCTTGGCTCGCGATCACGGTCGCGAGCGTCGCCATGATCACCATCGGCACCAGCGCCCAGGACGGGTAGAGCTTGTAGAACGGATTATCGATCGTCGAAGGATCTGACAATAACAGCGCGGCTTGCCCGAAATAGTTGAGCAGCAAGGCTGGAAAAACGCAAAAAATCCAACCCGTTTGGATCGGCTTGCGGCCGAAATGTCCGAGGTCCGTATATAACGCCTCCGCCCCTGTCACGGCGAGAAAGACCAGTCCCATGACCGTCAAGCCGATCATCCCGTGCGAGGTGACGAACGCCAGTCCATAGTAAGGGCTGAAGGCCTTGAAGATTCGCGCATCATCGCCGAGGTGGATCAAACCGCCGATCGCCAGCAGAGTGAACCAGACGAACATGATCGGGCCGAAATACTGTGCGACTTTCTCTGTGCCGCGCGACTGCATCGAAAACAGGAAGACGATGATGATGAGTGCTAGCGGCAGCACGAATTTTTCAGCAGCCGGCGTCACCAGCTTCAGCCCTTCGACCGCCGACAGAACCGAGATCGCCGGCGTCAACACGGCGTCGCCATAGAAGAATGCCGCCCCCGCCACGCCCAGCACGAACAGCAGTGGCGCCGACCGCTTGGCAACCGATTGCCCAAGCGACATCAGCGCGAAGGTCCCGCCTTCTCCCTTATTGTCGGCGCGCAGCAGGACGAAAACGTATTTGACCGTGACAATCAGCAGCAGCGTCCAGATGATCAGCGACAGAATGCCAAGGATAGCTGCCGGCCCCGCCGCCCCATGTTCCTTCGCTGCCTGCACCGCTTCTCGAAACGCATAGAGTGGGCTTGTTCCGATGTCGCCGAACACAACGCCGAGCGCTCCGAGCGCGAGCGCCCAGAACTTTCCATGTTCCGCATGGCCTTCTGCTTCTGTATGGTGAGAGGCGACGTAGGTCTGTGCCATCAATGGCACCTCGCGAATGGCTAGCATCGGCTGCGGCCGACCGGCGCGGGCTTCATACTCTGCGTCGCCGAACAGCGATAGCCCCACTTCTGCACGCAGGCAGCGCGCGATCGCGACGCTAGCACTTACCTGCATGCTCCAGAAATAGTTCATAATATCAATCGGTTGCAAATTTGAACAGCAAACGTACGAGTAGTGATGCCAGAACCACAGACACCGCAAATCCAGGATGGCCGCTATGCAACACATGGCGCAACAGGACTGCCAGGCCGTCTCAGTGCGTTCTGAGCTTGTTCAACGCACCACTTGAGGCCACCTTACGGTGATGCGGCGCGGCGAGTAATGGCTATGGCACCACAACAGACGAGCACGCTCATCCTGGCGTGCGGCGCGTTGGCTCGCGAAATTCTGGCGGTTATTGCCCTCAACCGGCTTGACCACCTGACAGTGCAGTGCTTGCCGGCGAACCTGCACAATCGGCCTGAACGTATTCCCGAAGCTGTCCGGACCGCAATCATCGCCGCACGCAACAGTTACGATCATATTTTTGTCGCCTACGCCGATTGCGGTACCGGTGGCCAACTGGACCAAGTTCTGCTGGCAGCCGGCGTGCAGCGTCTGCCGGGCGCCCACTGTTACGCGTTTTTCTCCGGCGTTGCCGAATTCGATCGCAATGCCGAGACCGACATGCGAGCATTCTTCTTGACCGACTTCCTCGCCCGTCAATTCGACACCCTCGTCATCGCGGGCCTTGGCCTCGATCATCACCCAGAGCTGCGCGACGACTACTTCGGCAACTATGAAAAGGTCGTCTACCTCGCTCAGACCGACGACGCCGAACTCCTAGAATGCGCGCGCAAGGCCGCAGAACGATTGGGTCTGGCCTTCGAATACCGCCGGACCGGGTATGGGGCGCTCGAGCCGGCACTCAAAGCGTTGGCAACCTGAGCCAACGCGCGCTACGGTCCAACAACTCGGAACGGAGTGCGCCATGGCGGAGCCGCGGACAACGAATGAACGACGGGCACGGCGCAAAGCCGAGGCCAGCGCGGCGATCCCGCAAGTGCCGTGGTCGCATTTGCGCAATCCGCTTCCGCCGTTGGCACTTGCCACCGAAGAGCAGCTCACCCGCATCAACGAAACAGCCATGCGCGTGCTTGAAGAGCTCGGCCTCGAGTTCATGAGTGAAGAGGCATGGCCCATTCTCGAACGGCACGGCGCCAAAGTTGATCGCTCGACCGGCATCGTGAAATTCGATCGCCAGCTCATCCGCGAATACGTCGCCAAGGCGCCGGCCAACTTCACGCTGCACGCCCGCGACGACGAACGCAATCTGGTGATGGGCGGCAACTACATCAACTTCGGCCCGGTTGGCGGCGCCCCGCACGCCAGTGATCGCGAGCGCGGACGCCGGCCCGGTACATACAGCGATCAATGCGAATTGATCCGCATCACGCAGGCTCTCAACGGCCTGCACTACGGCGGCGGCACCATCGTCGAAGCGCAGGACCTCCCTGCCCAAACCCGCCATCTGGATCAGCATCGCGCACAGGTGACACTGTCCAACAAGGTCTGGGGCGCCCGTGGCATCGGTCGTCAACGCGTCGCCGACGCCATTGAGATCGCCCGCCTGGCGCGCGGCATCAGTCGCGAACAGGCGCAGCGCGAACCTTTGACCATGACCATCGTCAACACCAACTCGCCGCGTCGCGTCGATCGCGAATTGCTTTCCGGCCTCATGGAAATGGCCGAGAATGGCCAAGCCGTCTGCGTTACGCCGTTCACGCTCGCCGGCGCCATGAGTCCAATCACCATTGCCGGCGCCCTTGCCCAGCAGAGTGCTGAAGCCCTCGCCGTCATTGCCTTCTGTCAGATGGTCAAGGCCGGCGCGCCCGTGGTCTTCGGCGGCTTCACCTCGAACGTCGATATGAAAACCGGCGCCCCCGCCTTCGGCACGCCCGAGTACATCAAGGCCACCATCATCGGCGGCCAGATCGCGCGCTCCTATAACCTGCCCTACCGCGCCAGCAACGTCTGCGCCTCGACCGCGGTCGACGCCCAGTCGACCTATGAAAGTGCGATGTCGCTATGGGCTTGTGTCATGGCACACGCGAACTTCATTCATCACGGCGCCGGCTGGCTCGAAGGTGGCTTGACCGCCAACTTCGAAAAAATGATCGTCGACGCCGACATGATCGAGACCATGCGGGCCTGGCTCGGCCCCCTCGATGTCAGTGACGACGCGCTCGCCTTCGACGCCATCGCCGAAGTGGCGCCTGGCGGCCATTTCTTTGGCGCAGCCCATACCATGAGCCGCTTCGAGAACGCCTTTCACCGGCCTATGGTCTCCGAAATCCGCACCTACCAGAGTTGGGTCGAGGCCGGCAGTCACACCGCCACCGATCGCGCCACCGCGATCTGGAAGCGCATTCTGGCCAACGACACCCCGCCGCCCCTTGATCCAGCCCGCCTCGAAGCCATCGACGCATTCATCGCTCGCCGCCGAGTCGAAATTGGCAAAACCGGCCTCGGCGTTGCTTGAGCATGGCCAAAGGCGTGCTAGGCTCGCCTCCAAGCGACGATCAGAACCAGTCACCCCAGGGAGAGAAGCATGGCAGACCGCGAGCATCCTCTGATCAAACGCGCAGGCCAGGAGTTTGCCGATGGCAAACTGGCGCGGCGCGATTTCTTGCGCATTTGCACGTTGCTCGGCGTCGCCGCCACCAGTGCCTACGGTATGGTCGGCCTCTCTGCGCCCGTCCTGGCTCAGGCCGCACCCAAAAAGGGCGGCATCATTCGTCTCGGCATGCGCGTGCAGGATCTGAAAAGCCCCCACACCTATTCCTGGATCGAGGGCGCCAACGCCGCGCGCCAAACGCTAGACTATCTGACCTTCACCGGCATCGATAACGTCACCCGCCCGCACCTCGTCGAGAAATGGGAGGCAAGCCCCGATCTCAAGACCTGGACACTCAGCCTGCGTAAGGATGTCGCTTGGCGCAAAGGTCAGAAATTCACCGCCGATCACGCCGTCTGGAATTTGCGCCGCCTGCTCGATGCCAAGACCGGTTCGTCCACTGTCGGCCTGCTCAAGGGCTTCATCCTCGACGAATTCGAAACCGATGAGATCGATGCCAAGACCAACGCCAAGAAAAAGTCGACGCGACTGTGGGACGCCAATGCCATTGCCAAGGTCGACGACTTCACGTTCAAGCTGACCGGCAAGGTCGCCAACCTCGGTATCCCCGAAGCGCTGTTCCATTATCCAGTCATGATGATGGACCCCGAAGAGAACGGCGTCTTCGGCGTCGGCTCCAACGGCACCGGTGCCTTCGAAATGGTCGAGTTGGAAGTCGGCAAGCGCGCGGTCTTCGTCAATCACAAGAAGCCCCATTGGGGCGGCGGCGGCCATGTCGATCGCTTCGAGATCATCGACCTAGGTGAGGATGCGGCAGCTCAAGTCTCAGCGCTGGCATCCAAGCAGGTCGACATGATCTATCAGGGCGCCATCGCTACCCTGCCAACCGTCGAGAAACTGCCGCATGTGCAGGTTAATTCCGTCGATACCGGCTACACCGCCGTTGCGCGCGTGCATTCGATCAAGCCGTTCGACGACAAGCGTGTCCGCATGGCATTGCGCCTTGCAACCGATACCGACGCGACATTGGCCGCCTCCCATCGCGGCCTCGGTAAGCCCGGCGACCATCATCATGTCGCTCCCGCCCATCCGGAATACGTGCCGGGTGGCATGAAGCGTGACGTCGCCAAGGCCAAGGCGCTGCTGGCGGAAGCTGGATACCCGAACGGCATCGACACCGAAATCGTCGCGCGTCCGGCCCCCGATTGGGAATTGCTGGCCGTGCAGACCATGGTCGAGCAATGGAAGGAAGCCGGCATCCGCGCCAAGATCAACGTCATGCCCTCGACGCAGTATTGGAACTCCTGGACCAAGGTTCCGTTCGGCTTCACCACCTGGGCGCATCGCCCGCTCGGCACCATGGTCTTGTCGCTCGCCTATCGCACCGGCGCGGCGTGGAACGAATCCAACTGGTCCAATGCCGAGTTCGACAAGCTGATCACTGAGGCGGAAGGTTACCTCGACGTCGCCAAGCGCAAGGAAGTGATCGGCAAGATCGGCAAGATCATGCTGGAGGAAGGCCCCGTCGTCGTCCCGCTCTGGCGTGCGGTGTTCAACTACACCGACAAGAAGATCAAGGGCTACAAGATCCATCCCTCGATCTACATCGAAGCCAAGGACATGTGGATCGATGCCTAGCGCCGGCTGCTGGTGGGCAGCTGAAGGCGCAACAAAAAAGAGGCCCGACAACCCTGAGTGTCGGGCCCCATGGATCACGCCGGGGAAGATTAGGATAGTTCAGGGTAGAAACAGCTTAGCCAAGCGGCATTGAACCACCAGTGAATGCGCCGTTCACAGCGTGTTCATGCTCGCGACCGCGCATCAGCCGCGGCTCAATTCCGGTTCTGCCCGCGGAACGCCCAACCCGTGAATCGCATTTCAACCAATGCCGTGATCGCGTAGAGCACAATGCCGAGGATTGCCAGCGCCATCAGTCCGGCGAACACCAGCGGCACCTGGAAATTCGACTGCGCCGACAGCATCAGATAGCCGATGCCCTGATTCGCACCAACCGTTTCCGACACCACCGCACCAACGAACGCCAGCGTGATCGCAACCTTCAGCGAACCGAAGAAATACGGCATCGAACGCGGGATGCCGACCTTGCGCATCACATCGAGCTTCGAGCCGCCGAGCGCACGCAGCACATCCTCGAGTTCCGGCTCCGTCGTCGCAAGCCCCGTCGCCACATTGACGACGATCGGGAAGAACGAGATCAGGAATGCCGTCAGGATCGCCGGCACTGCGCCAACGCCGAACCACAGGATCAGCACCGGAACGACAGCAACCTTCGGGATGGAGTTGAACCCGATCATGACCGGATAGACCGCCGCATAGATCGCGCGATGCCAGCCGACCGCGATCCCGAGCAGCAGCCCGAACACGATCGCGAGCGCAAACCCAGCCAGCGTATTCCACAGCGTATAGAGCGAATTCTCGATGATCGGTTTCTGGAATTGCACCGCCGCTTCCCAGATCTTGGTCGGCGCCGGCAGGATCGTCGGCGGCACCGCGAGCGCCCACACCGCGCCCTCCCAGATCAGGAACAGCGAGATCGTGAACACGATCGGCGCCACGACCTCGATGAGCACGTTCTTGACTCGCATCAGTGCCGTGCCTTTCCGATATGTGCGCGCAGTTCGTGCACGATATCCTGGAACGGCTGCGTATAGGTGACGTCAAGATCGCGCGGCCGCGGCAGCGGGATTGTCTCCGCCTTGACGATTTTTCCCGGCCGATCCGACATCACGTAGACCGTATCGGCAAGGAACGTCGCCTCGCGCAGATCGTGCGTCACCAGCATGACAGTCACGCCGCGCGCCTGCTGGATATCGCGCAGCACGCACCACAGCTCCTCGCGCGTGAACGCGTCGAGCGCCCCGAACGGCTCATCCAGCATCAGGATTTCGGGTTCGTGAATGAGCGCCCGGCAGATCGACGCCCGCTGCTGCATGCCGCCCGACAACTGCCAGGGGAACTTGTCTGTGAATCCCTTGAGCCCCACCTGATGCAATAGCGCCTCGGCCTTAGCCTTGTATTCGGCCCGGTGCCGCTTGATGCGGCCGCGATGCGGTTGCACGATTTCCAGCGGCAGCAGCACATTGTCGATCGCCGTCCGCCACGGCAGCAGGTTCGACGACTGAAACGCCATGCCGACCGACTTCAGCGGCGACGTCACCGGCTGGCCATCAACCTCGACCGTCCCAGCCGACGCCATGTGCAATCCGCTGATCAGCTTCATCAGCGAGGATTTACCGCATCCCGACGGCCCGACGACGGCGATGAACTCGCCCTTCTTGATCGTCAGCGACACCTGATCGATGGCCTGCACGGCATTGCGCCCGCGGCCATAGTGCATCGTCACGCCGGCAAGGCGGACAAGATCGGTTTGGACGCAGCAGTCAGCCAGATCAGCATTCCCCAGCGCAGGCGTCGAAACGTCGGCGAAACGCCTGCAGCATCGCGACGGTCGGCGCGCTGCAGGCGGTGACTATCGAGCGCTCGTCCGACCCCGGGGGGAGGGATCGACGCGTCGGTCACTGCTTACTTCGCCATCCGCTTGTCTTTCGCCGGCAGATACTGCGCGTCGAACACGTCTGTCGGCTTTCGGCTTGTTGGCATAGTTGAACGTCAGCGCGATCTGATCGATCGACCGCGTCAGACGCGCCATATCGACCGCGCCGAGCCCATTCGCTTCGACTTCCTTGGTCACGATGTTGCGCTCGAGCGCCATCTTCAGACGCTGCAGCTCGGTCGCCTCGGCAACGATCTGGTTGCGCGTCATCAGCGACTTGATCGCCGTCTCCGGCGATTTGATCGTCTCCTGGATGCCGCGCAGCGTCGCGCGCACGAACCCAGCAACCGCCTTCGGATTCTCCGCCGCGAACTTCGGATGCACCATCAGCGCATTGCCATACACTTCGACGCCAAGGTCGCGCATCATCAGGAACACGATGTCGTCGTCCGCAACGCCGTTGGTCTTCAAGTTGAAGAACGACGAGAAATAGAACCCCGTCACCGCATCGACCTTGCCCTGCGCCAGCATCGGCTCGCGCACAGGGAAGCCGATGTTCTCGATCTTCACCTTCGAGACGTCGATATTGTTCGCCTTGGCGAAGATCGGCCACACCGAGAACGAGGCGTCAGCCGCCGGCGCGCCAAGGATCTTGCCCTCGAGATCCTTCGGCGTCTTGATGCCGGCCTTCTTCAGCGTGATGATCGAGTTCGGCGGCGAGTCGTAGACCATCGCCACGGCCTTGACCGCCGCATTCTCCTTCTTGTCGCGGAATTTGATCAGCGCGCTGATATCGGCGAAGGCAAAATCATAGACGCCGCTCGCGACGCGATTGACGCTGTCGACCGAGCCGTTGCCGGGGTCGATCGTGACCTCGAGGCCTTCCTCTTTGTAAAAGCCCTTGTCGAGCGCCACGAAATATGGCGTCGCCGGGCCTTCGAATTTCCAATCCAGCGTGAATTTGACTTTGGTCTGCGCGTCAGCGCCGCTAAGTCCAACGACGACGCCAGCCGCAATCGCAGCCGCGCGCAAAATCATCTTCGCCATCATTCCCTCCCAGGTCGATTGGTCGCCCGCGGCCATGCAATCTGCATGGCCGGGGCCATCCTGAATTGCATGACGCCGCCACAATCGCAAGCTGCCAGTTGCCGTTGTTCAGAGGCAAACACTGCCTCCAAAACCCGCAAGTCCGCGCGGCGGCTTGCACCAATTCGAGACACAAAAAAAGGGCCGCCGAAGCGACCCTTTTCTTGAGACTTAGTCGGTCCCTTAAGCTGCCCTGTAGGCCGGCAACTTCTTATCCTCCAAGACCTTCAGTTCGGACTTCAGTGCAACACCGAAGTACCGAACGCGGCCGCCGATTTTCTTCTTGTCGCAGAGTTTACCGAACTCTCGACCGAAGCTTGGAAGGGCAAGGGCACTTTTCCCCTGCTCTTCACACCAGCGGCAGTAGTCTTCGTAGACGTCAAGCGACACAACATCACTTTCTTTGTCATAGACGACCCGTTCTTTCATGAAACGCTGAACGTCATTGTCAGGAACGCCGATCGGCAGCGGCCAACGCGAACCATTGTCGTTGGCTTCCACCCGACCACGCTCCGACGTGCACTGTCAGCAAGGGCCGGCTTCGCAACGGCGACGAGCTCTTCTGGCTCTTCGTCCGCATCGAGATTGGCTGGCTCTGCCTTCATTTTCACGCGACGAACTGACGGCGCAACTTCGTCATACAGGCGCCAAGTCGCAAAGGCGACGTACATGCCAAATCCAGACCCGACCTCAAGCAACACGGCGACGAAGATCGTCAGTGCCGTCTGCATGTCCTCGACCTTCATGCTCGGGAAGAAGATTCCCGCGAGCTTGGTCAGGACTGCCGCTTGAGGGTCAGCCTCGGTTGAGGCACTCGTACCCTTGACACTGGCAAGTTTTGCGTTGATATCCGCAATTCTTGCTTCGAACTTGCCCGCTTGATCGGCGGACGCCAGTTCAGACCCTAGAGCATGAAACTTCTGACAGAAGTCTCGGTAGGACTTGGAAGCAACCTCGGTGCAACCCTTGGTGCCAGTCCACGCTCTTTGGTTCTTCAAGCCGTCGATCTCGCCCTGCACGGTTTGTGCCGGCCGGTGCTGCGGGATCCAACCCATCTGGTCCTGGGCCCGCTTGAGATCCGCCCGCAGGTCCTTATAGGAAGCTGCGTCGACAGAACGCTGTCCCGTTGTATCAAAACGGTTGAGCGCGGCATGGCCGAGTGCCGACGTCAGGGAGTACCCCGTGACGACGATCCAGACCACCGCCGATGCGGCCGCCTGGGACCACATCTTGTTGCGGATTGCGGCAAAAAAGAAGAACGGCACCAGCGCTTTGAAGCAATCTGCGGCAGCCGACGCGGCCCCGTAGATTTGCCCATCCATCTCGGTTTTGCCGAGACTATACCCAAAACGCCAGTTCATGGCAGCTGAAACGGCCAACAGCACACCGGCTGATAGGACGCCCATTACCCCTAGAGCATGTCGTATCATTGCTCTCTCCATTGTGAGACCGAGCACGCAGGAACAATGTGAACGCGAAACAGGCCTCAGTCTCTATTGCGGTCAAGTTTGCGATTGAGGGGTGACCTTGCGGTCTCGGCGGACTCTGACAACGCATCAGCAATGCAGTTTTTCATTCCAACAGGAATGAAGCCATCTGTCCCTTCCACTCTCGGTTCCCAAGCCGGTTTAATGGAAGGTCGATCGGCATCGGCATTGAAGCGATGCAGCAGTACCGAGATGCTTGCGTGTTCCTAGAGGTTTTGCACAATGGGTCTCGCCGCTCGAGAGTCCTGTTATGCACAGTCTATGAACACGTGGCGGAACATGCGACGCGAACAGGCGAATAGCCCCTCAGTTGCGGACGCTACTTGATTCTTTTCCGATTTGGTAATCTTTTCAGGTTGGTAGGTCGGCAGCGTGGAGATTATCAAAAAATGGCGCGCCAGGCGCGCGCGGCAGATGTCGTAATGTCCACATCCAACACCGCTCAAGTCGTCCACAGGTCATGCACCGGCCTTCACGAAAACAATCAACATGTAGTGGATGGGTTATGGCAAACCACGAGATCCAGCGTCTCTCGTCGATGCTTTGACTGCAATAGGCACTGCCGTTGGCATCCGAGGAGGACCGTGGGAAGGTTAGTCTGTTCCCGCTGGAGAGGGGGACCCGGGGCCGCGCCTCAGGTTCTGAGCCCTAGACAGGGCTCGGCAGAGCAGGAGTTCAATTTCCGGTTCGAACTGAGCACATAGCCGCCGAAAGGCCGGAATCTAGGGAGTTGGCAACGCCGATTGCCCGGCAATTTGCGAATTTGTTTCGCGCTTCATCGCGGGTCGTGGCGGCGATGCCTTAAAAGATTAAGAATACGATAAAATTGTGAGTACAAAGCTTTACTGTGTCGGGTTTAGCCGCGTAAGAGAGTGCTGGCGAAGGCGATGCCTGTGGAAATGCGCTTTCGATTGGTCGACGGAAGGCTTCGTGCCACGCCGCCGACCGGTCCCTAGCAGACTTCGATCCCCTGCAGACTTGCAGACTAGATTTACGAGAATACCGGAGCACCCCAAATGAGTAAAATTGCTGGATTGGCGCTGATCGTGGCGGGGGTTGCCGCCGGAGCTTACGTCCTGCCAACATCGGACAATCCGGTTGCTCAAGACGCGCAGTTGAGTGCCGTCGGAACCGTGCAGTCATCGATCGGCACCACACCATACACGTCAAAAGTTGCGACGCAGGCTGCACCAATCATTGCACCGCAGCCGATCCCGGTATCTCGCAGCGAACTTGCAAAACCGGGCGTGCTCCAGCTTCCGGAAGTACCGCAGAAAACCGCGATCGAGACCGCTACGATCGCTCCAGTCGCGGCCAAGCCGCTGGAAGCGCTGATGCCCGTGCCCGTGGCGCGCAAGCTGGCATCAGCAAAACCGACGGACGAAGCGGCGCGGCAGCAATTGACACGCGACATCCAATCCGAGTTAAAGCG
The DNA here is from genome assembly GCA_963714325.1 of uncultured Alphaproteobacteria bacterium. GTDB lineage: Bacteria > Pseudomonadota > Alphaproteobacteria > Rhizobiales > Hyphomicrobiaceae > CAVQOB01. The sequence continues at coordinate 20,637 of CAVQOB010000029.1, forward strand.
TATCGGCTGCTTCGATGGCGAGGCCAACGGCGAGTGGACGTCGGCGACGAAGAAGGGCATGAAGGCCTTCATCGAACGCATCAATGCAACGTTGCCGATCGAAGAACCAGACCACATTCTCAAGACGCTGGTTCAAGGACATCCCGGCAGCGCCTGCGGCAAGACATGCCCAGCCGGTCAGAGTTTGAACGGCGACCGTTGCGTACCCAGTGCAATCCTTGCTCAGCAGCAGGTCGGCAAACGCCGCGTCCCGTCGAGCCGCGAGACGGCAGCTGTTCAGCGTTCGGCTCAACCCAAAGCGACGTCGCAGTGGGAAACGACAGTCACAGCCATGGCGCCGTTGCCAATCCCAACCCCCCGAGCCCAGGAGCGGCAGGAGCCATTGGCTGGCCGCATGGCGCTCGCTGGCCCGAACACCGAGGCGACAGCTCCCGCAATCACATGGTCGCCAAGACCAGCGCTCCGCGTTGAGACCATCGAAAAGCAAAGCGAGCCGACGACCGCCGCCGACCGCGGCCCACGGTCAACCAAGATCGCAGCGTTGCCGAAGCTGAAAGACGAGGACGACGACGACCTGAACAATAAGCCGGCGGCGAAAGCGGAACCCCGTGCAGCGAGTTGTCCGAATGCCCTTGCGCCGTCGTCCGCGCCGACGCCACCGCGGCCATCGCGCGTCGTTGTTTATTCGCCTCCACGGCAAACATATTCGGCCCCATCCCCAGCTCGTCGCGAACGCTCGACGTTCAACGTCAGCATCTTCCAGAGATTGGCACGCGAAGGCCGCTAACGGTCGTAACGACGCCAGGACATCTGCGGCAGTCAAACAAACCCCGGAACCCAGTTCCGGGGTTTTTGCAATGGGCGCGCTGTTCGACACGCGCCAATCCTACGTCGGCTTGCTTGTCCTGGCTCGGGCGTCTTCTGCGGTCGGTCGCTCGATCGTGAAAATCGTATCCGGGCGCACGACGCTATAGTCCATGTACCCGAGCCGCGCGATCGGCATCATGCCGGCCGTGTCGACCCGGCCGTCCTTGATGAATCGATCGTCGATGTAAATCCCAACGATCAACCCGATCACCAGATGATAATTCTGCTGATAGCGACCAGCACCCGGCAGTGCGATCGTCTGGAAATGACGGCATTCCAGCGCTGCAGGACTCTCCTTTACGCGCGGCGGTTTGACGTAAAGGGATGGCGCAGCCGTCAGCCCGGCGAGCGGAAACTCGTCCTCGCCATAGGGTACCGGTGCCGACGTCGTGTTCATCTGGTCGCGGAGTTCGTAGGTTGCCAGAGAGCACGTGAACTCACCAATTTCCTCGATATTGCGCAGATTATCTTTCAAGCCGGCCGAGCCGAACACCACGTACCCTGGCTTTTCCCCGACTCCGTTGAAGAAACTATACGGCGCGAGATTGACGAGACCGGATTTTGAGATCGTCGAAATCCAGCCGATCGGCCGCGGCACCAGCAGTGCCTTCAACGGATCGTGCGGCAGTCCATGCCGGTTCTCGATGGCGTCATAGTGCATGTGATCATCCTGACTTGGCGTCGGTCGTGGTCGAACTACTCTCAGTCGTCACTCTGACCTATCCTTGCCAGCGCGTGACCACCTGGGTCAGCGCTGGGCGCTCGCGATCGGTCGGGATCTCCTGGGCGCGTCCGACATAAACGAATCCGGCGATCCGTTCGTTTTCGGCGAGCCCCATGGCAGCTTTGACGCGCGGACTGTAGGCGTACCAGCCCGTCAACCAGTTCGTCGCAAATCCAAGCGCATTGGCAGCCAGACAAAGATTAAAGCAAGCAGCACCTGCCGATAAAACCTGCTCCCACTCCGGTGCCCCCGGCGTCACCACCACGCGCGAGATCACGCCGATCACCAGCGGAGCATCCTGGAACCGCCGTCGCTCTGTTTCGAGGCGCATGGCGCTGGGCGGCTCTTTCTCTTCGGCAACACACGCAGCCGCGAGCACATCGCCAAACCGGACGCGAGAGTCACCCTCGAAAACGACAAAACGCCAGGGCGTCAGCTTTTTATGGTCCGGCACGCGCGCAGCCACCGTGAGTATTCGGTCGATTTCGGTGGCCGTCGGCCCCGGACCGCTCATCAACATGGGCTTCACCGACCGCCGGCGTGCCAGAAACTCAAGGACATCAATCGTCATGCGATACTCCGGATCCAAGCGGTCATCCATTTGGCATCATTCAAGATGCAGTTTATCCGATCAAGCACTCGCTAATCCAACTCGGTTACGACTACAATGGAAAATGGACTGGGATGAAGACCACGAGCTCTCATTAATATCATGTGCCAACTGATCCATCGTCTCGTCATTGCCATGGTCATGGCCATGACCGCCGCGGGCGCGGCGCGCGCCAACGAGCCGGCCAACGCAATCATTGTCTTCGATGGCTCTGGCTCCATGTGGGGCAAGCTCGATGGCGAGCGCCAGACCAAGCTCGTGAACGCCCGCGATGCTTTGAAATCCGCCATTCCAAAGCTGAAGCCCGAGATGCGTCTGGGCTTGGTGTCTTTTGGCCATCGCCGCCAAGGCGACTGCTCCGACGTTCAACTTATTCAGCCAGTGGAACCCAGCAGTAGTGAAAAGATCATCGGCCCGCTTGAGAAGTTGAACCCCAAAGGCCGTGGTCCGCTGGTCGCCGCCATGAAGGAAGCGGCCAAGGCGCTGGGCTCGGTGTCCGGCCCAAAGTCGATGATTGTCATCCATGATGACGCCGACAATTGCCAGCAGGATGCCTGTGCGGCCCTGGTTGAACTACAAGCATCGGCACCTGGCCTCGCAATTCATGTTGTCGGACTGGGCCTCAAGAGCGACGAGGCGAGCCGGCTCAGCTGCCTCGTTAAGCCAACCAACGGCACATTGTTCGATGCCCAAACCTCGGAGCAGGCCATCGCCGGCATTGAGGAAGCCATCCGGATGGCGTCACTCGATGCTGCCGCTGCGAAGTCGCCAGCGCTGCCGTCACTGACTATGCCCGCGACACCAAGCGCTGCGCCACAACCCGTCACGGCACAACGGCCAACGCCGTCGGTGCCGCAGGCACCACAGCAGGCGATGGCGCAACCTCGCCCGGTTCTCAGTACCATCGGGCCGCCTGGATTGCGACTTGCGGCATTGCTCCAGCCGGCCTCACCCCCGCCGCCGCGTCCGGTGCAATGGACCGTGCGCCAGGAACCGAGCACTGGCAATCAGGTCTTCACCGGCGTCGGACAGGATCTCGTCATACCCCTTCCTGCCGGCAAGTACCTGGTTGAGGCGCGCGACGGCTTGGTCATTGCCCGTCAATCAGTGACAGTAGCCGCACGCGGCCACACGGCCGCGGATTTAATTCTCAATGCCGGCCTTGTGCGGATCTCCGTGCCGGCGGGACGCGAACGGGCCACCGCCATATCGAATGCGACCGTGACGCTGTTCGAAGCGCCGGCCGCCGGACCAACTGGCACCCTCGGCCGTCCGCTCGGCGTCCTGAGCGTCCGCGACATCGAGACAATGATTCCAGCGGGCAGCTATGTCGCTCGCATCGAGCAGGGATTGAGCCGGGTTGATCGTGCCATGGTGTTAACGCCTGGCGGTGTCGAAGTGTTGCCGCTGCAGGATACGATAGGCCGCTTGATGCTGACAGTGGCGGGCGCCGCCGGCGCCGACACCACGCCCGTCATCGTGACTGTTTTCGAGGACGATCCCGACGCACCAAAGGGACGTCGCGAAGTGATCCGATCGGCCGCGCCCAATCCGGATTTCAGTTTACCACCCGGCACCTACTACGTCGTGGCCCAACGCGGCGCCAGCATGGCCCGTGAGCGCCTGGCCATCGGCGCTGGCGAGGTCGTCCATCGCACGCTGACAATGAATAGTGCACGGGTGTCATTGGTCTCGCGCCTGCGAGGCCGCAATGACAGTTCCGATGAACCGGTCTCGTACCGTATCGAGCGCGTCGACACCGTCCCGCCGGAGATCTATTTCGCGGACAAGAACACGGCCCCCATCGAACTGCCGGCCGGACGCTACGTGATTGAGGCACGCCACGGTCTCGTCAATGCGCGGACGCGCCAAGAAGTCGAATTGCGCGCAGGCGAGCAGCGGAGCCTCGTGCTCGAGCATGATGCAGGAACACTGAAGCTCAAGTTGGCGACGCAGGGCGCGGCGGCAACGCAGGAGGTTTTCTGGGATTTACGCGACCAGAGCGGCCGCCCAATCTGGGCTGCAGTCCACGCCGAACCGCGCGTGACACTTCTGTCCGGCCGCTATCTGTTGCGTGCTGAAGTTCGCGACAAGCGGATTGAACGCGTGATCGAGGTTAAATCCGGCGACCAGTCCATCGTCGAGATCAAGGATTAGTGCACGGTTGGTCCTGTCAAAGGCGGGCAAGTGTCAAGTGGGCATCTGAAGGCGCAAGCAAAGTCTCTACCGCGCCACTACCTCGACCTCGAACACGTCGCCGGTCGGAATTGAAAAATCGCGCCGGTAGGTGCGTCCGCTGTGTTTCGCGCTGACGGCATAGTTGCCGGTCGCCAGAATGTGGGTCGGCAACGCGCCGACGCTTTCCTTCACCAATTCGCCCTGCGCATTGGTGATGCTCCATTGCGTTTCGGCGATCGCTTCCCCGCCTGAGCGCGTCACGAGTTTGAACGTCACCTTGGCCGCCAAATGCGCAACGGTGAGGTCGGTCAGCTTGCCGGGCTCCACCGTGACATCCGCCCTGACCGTCGCATTCGCGTCGCCGTAGGTTGACACGATCTGATATAGCCCTGCGTTCAAACGCGTGATCATACCGGTCTTGGCATTCGTGACGATCTGGCTTCGGTTGCCGTGTTTGTCGCGTTCGTCGGACAGCACGTCGAACGTTGTCGATTGCTCCGGTGCGGGCTCGCCATTGGCCAGCACCGGCGACACGCGCAGCGCGCCGGCGTTCAGCACGAATTTCTCTAGACTCGTTTTGCCAGCCTCAACCGTCAGCTTGCGTGTCAAATGCGCACGTCCGAACGCGACGTTGATCAGGTAATCACCGGGGTCAAGTTTGGCGGCGGGCGCCGCATCACGCAACAACGTCACCAATTTCGGTTTGCCGTCGGCCCCACCTTTTTCTCGGAACACGCGCCAAACTACCCCCTGATCGAGAGCTTGGCCGTCATCGGTCAAGTGCGCGACCAAGGTGACAAGTCCTGTCGTACTCTTGCTCTCGACCGGCGCGCGCTGCATCACGGTTGTATTGGGTAGTGCCTTTTCACTCGGAATTTTTTCAATTGGAACTGGCACAGTCGGCACCTTGGGCGCCGGTATTGTCGTGGCCCACCCGCTCGTCGGTGCCGCAGGTTGTTGCTGACGAACGTCCGTGCCCGTCGCCCATGACCCGGCAGGCGCCGGACCAGTGGGCCGCGCAGGCGCCGCTGGCTGCTGGGCCATGCTCGGGCCTGAGCTCAGAATGAGCGTGCTCAACACGAGCGCCCCCTTCACAGTGCAAAATTTGGTCTGGTGTCCACACCGGACAAACATGGCGTACCGCCCCTGCCTTGCTCAAAATTGCGCGCGAAATGCTAGCTCCTCTTGCACCGCTTTCAAGACTGGATCAAGGCAGCTCGGCCGGCGGTGAAAATCTTGGCTCGCGCGGCACTTGGCATTAACGCGCGCGAGGTTCCGGCCGGCCAATACTTTCGTAGGCGAAGCCGGCCGCCCGGGCTTGAACAGGCGAAAACAGGTTCCGGAAATCAGCCAGTGCGTTCCCTCGCATAGCCGCCTTCAAAGCCCTGAGGTCGAGGTTGCGGAACTCTTCCCATTCCGTCAGAATCACGACCGCGTCCGCATTCAGCACGGCATCCATCGCGCTGTCCTTCCAGACGACATCGGGAAGCATCGGTTCCGCCTGCCGCCGGCCCTTCGGATCATAGGCAACGATCTTGGCACCGCGCTGCTGCAGGATCGGCAAAATGACCAGGCTCGGTGCTCCCCGCATGTCGTCCGTATTCGCTTTGAACGTCACGCCAAGCACGGCGATCGTCTTCCCGGTCGGCGCGCCACCCATCAGCCGCGCGATGCGTGACGCCATCGCAATCTTGCGCTCCTCGTTCACGATCTGGAGCTGCTCGACAATGCTCAGTTCCGCTTCGGCTTCCCGTGCTGTGCGAATGAGCGCCGCAATATCCTTGGGAAAACATGATCCGCCAAACCCGGGACCCGGCCCCAGAAATCGCTCGCCGATGCGCTTGTCACGGCCAATCGCTGTCGCGACCTCGGTCACGTCAGCACCCACCTTCTCGCACAAATCAGCCATCTCGTTGATGAAGGAAACCTTGAGTGCCAGAAAAGCGTTGGCGGCATATTTGGCGAGCTCAGCCGATTCCCGCCCTGCGATCAGCACCGGAGTACCCTTGACCGAGAGTGGTCGATAGAGCGTTTCCAAGACCGTCGCCGCGCGCTGATCATCGGCGCCGATCAGCACTCGGTCGGGCGCCATGAAATCCTCGATTGCCGCGCCTTCGCGGAGAAATTCTGGGTTGGAGCACACTGCGAAATCGGCCTTTGGCGCCAACTCGCGCAGCCGTTTTTCCACCACCCGGCTGGTGCCGACAGGGACCGTTGATTTGGTCACGATCACCTTGAAGCGGTCGAGATGCGGCGCAATGCCCTCAAGCGCTCCCATAATGTATGACAGATCGGCGTGTCCATCGGCCCGTCGCATCGGGGTCCCGACGGCCAGAAAAATGATGTCCGACGCTTTGACGGCAGCACCGATATCGGACGTGAACGCGATCTGCCCGCTGGCCAATTGCCGTACCAGCAAAGTATCGAGCCCGGGTTCATAAATCGGCACCCGTCCAGCCCTAAGGTCCGCCACTTTGGTTGCGTCGTTATCGACACATATGACTTTGCAGCCGAGTTCAGCGAAGCAAACGCCAGACACAAGCCCGACATAGCCAGAGCCAACCATGCAGATGTTCACGCTACCTCACTCCAGCCAATATCAATAAATTAGCGCCGCGAAACGCCTCAACATAGCGCGTTTCGCCGACAGGAACAGTGCCCGGATGCCGGTAGCCTAAAAGTATGTCATTCTAGACCGAGAACCAGCCTTGCGACAGCAACCCGGCGCTGCAGGCTACAGACCGTCGTGGCGCTAAGCGGGGCCTGGGATCTTCTGGGCGCGGGCGATTGAACCAATCGGAACTTGTTATCACAGCACGGTCAAAGCACGTCATGGCAGCAACCGCACCTCGGATCATCGCGATCGGCGAATGCATGGTCGAGCTGTCGCGCAATCCCGACGCGCGGTTCAGCTTGGCCTACGGCGGCGACACCTTCAATACAGCGGTCTACCTGGCGCGCGCGGGTGCGGCCGTCGCCTACGCAACGGCGCTTGGCGATGACCCCTACAGCGACGCTATCGTCGCTGTCGCACGTCAGGAAGGCATTGTAACGGACCTGATCACGCGTGTCCCCGGCCGCATGCCAGGCCTTTACATGATAGAAACCACGCCAGCCGGTGAGCGCAGCTTCTACTATTGGCGCGACCGATCTCCAGCTCGCGAACTGTTCGAACTCCCGCAATCTGGCTCAGTCGTGGCCGCCATGGCCACCGCGCGGACAGTCTATTTATCCGGAATCACCCTATCGCTCTACACCGAACCGGCACTCGATCACTTGGCAGTCGCACTCGAATCCGCGCGCCGCGCAGGTGTTCAGGTCGCGATGGACGGTAACTACCGCCCGCGCGGCTGGGCCGGTGACGCAAATAGGGCGCAGCGCGTCATGGCACGATTTTGGCGTCTGGCCGATCTCGCCCTTCCAACCTTCGATGACGAGCAGGCACTCTGGGGCGATAGCAATCCCGCATCATCCATCGCGCGGTTACAGGCGCTCGGACCCGCAGAAATCGTCGTCAAGAATGGCGCAGCCGGCGCAATATTGGCCATTAGCGGCGAGTCCCAGCCTATCCCGTGTCCAGCGACAATCACCCCGATCGATACCACTGCCGCAGGCGATAGCTTCAACGCTGGCTATCTGGCCCGCCGTTTGGCCGGCGATAAACCGATTGCATCGGCAGTGTTTGCCCATCGCCTCGCAGGTATAGTAATCCAGCATCGCGGCGCCATTGTTCCGCCGACCGCCACCAGCGTGCTGTTTGATTGAAGCAGTCATCGCCCGTCCTCGATCCAAGGCCTTCCCCATCCGCATGCCGCGCTATCGGATAACCATTGAGTATGACGGCACGCCGTTCGTCGGCTGGCAAATCCAGCCCGATGGCCCAACGGTCCAGGGCCAGATCGTCGAAGCCGTCCGGAACTTTTCTGGCGAAAACGTCGAGCTGCGTGGTGCTGGCCGCACCGACTCGGGCGTCCATGCCCGCGGCCAGGTCGCACATTTCGATTTGACCAAGGAGTTCGCCGCCGACACCGTTCGCAACGCGCTGAACTTCCACTTGAAGCCGGCCCCGATCGCCATCTTAGCCGCAGCTGTCGTGCCGGCTACATTCGACGCGCGCTTCAGCGCGATCAGCCGCCACTATCTCTACCGCATCCTCAATCGTCGCGCGCCGCCAGTCCTGGAGCGCGAACGCGTCTGGTGGGTGGCCCGCCCGCTCGATGCTCGGCGGATCGCAGAGGCAGCAGGTGCGCTCGTCGGCCGGCACGACTTCACGACGTTCCGTGCCATCGGATGCCAAGCCAAATCTCCGGTGAAAACGCTCGATCGCCTCGTCGTGACAAAGGCAGGTGATGAGATCCACATCGAGGCATCCGCGCAGTCTTTCATGCACAATCAGGTACGCTCCATGGTTGGCAGTCTGAAACTAGTCGGTGAGGGTCGATGGTCAAAATGCGATCTGGCCGCGGCCTTGAAGGCCTGCGATCGCACGCGCTGCGGTCCCGTCGCCCCGCCAACCGGACTCTATCTGATGCGCGTTGACTACGCCGCCGATGCAGCAGCGGGTGAAGGTCAATCCCAATGAGCGCCTGGAACCAAGGCATATTCCTCTATTGCGAGCGCGGCGACAGCGCGTCGCTGTTCGCCGAACCTTTGAACGCGTTGAGCAACGTCGCATTTCCAGTCGTTGCTTTGCTGGCGAGCATTCGATTTGGTCAAGTGATGCAATCAAAACAGATCGCCAACGGTGATTTTGCAATCATCGCCAGCCTCATCGCAACGACGACCGCTATTGGCATCGGCAGCTTTGCGTTTCATGTCCTGGCGACGCGGCACGGCCAGTTGGCCGATGTAGTCCCCATCGCGATCTTCATGCTGTTCTATCTCGCGTTCGCGTTGCGCGTCTTGCTCGGTCTGCCGCTATTCGCAAGCGCGCTGGGCCTCGCGGCCTTTGCTGCGGCTTTCTTTGGGTTGGCGCAGCTTCCCTGCCAGCCCATTGGCGTCAGCATCGCCGCCGCGCGACTTCTCCCCGGCTGGTGCCTCAATGGCGGGCTCGCCTATCTACCGCCGCTGGCGGCGCTGCTGATGATCGCGATCACCCAAGCCGCGCGCCGCCACTCCAGTGCATCTGGCCTGTTCGCCGCCGCCGCCCTGTTCGCGGCCTCACTGGCAATGCGGTCGATCGACCTGACGGTGTGCCCGTTGCTGGCGCTAGGGCCGATCCGCGTCACCGCCCACGCCATCTGGCATCTGACCAATGCAGCCGTGCTCTATAACTTGCTCAAGGTCGCAATTTCAGCAATCTCGGCGCGTTCCGTCACGCGATAGTTCGATGGCGTGGCCGAAAATTGCGCGAAGTCGCACCCATTCAATGCGCCAAATTCTTCGCAATTTCTTCCGTCATCTTCTTGGCGTCGCCGAGCACCATGACGGTGTTGTCGCGATAGAACACCGAATTGTCGATGCCCGCATAACCTGATGCAAGGCTGCGCTTGTTGAACAGCACCGTGCCGGCCTTCCACACCTGCAGCACTGGCATGCCGAAGATTGGTGACGACTTGTCTTCCTCCGCCGCCGGATTGACGACGTCATTGGCCCCGATCACATAGACCGCATCGGCCTGCGAAAACTCGCCGTTGATATCCTCGAGCTCAAACACCTCGTCATAGGGCACATTGGCTTCCGCCAAGAGCACGTTCATGTGGCCGGGCATGCGGCCAGCGACCGGATGGATCGCATACTTTACTTCGACGCCGGCCTTCTTCAGATTGTCGGCCATGTCGCGAAGGGCATGCTGTGCCTGCGCGACGGCCATGCCATACCCCGGCACGATGATCACCTTGCTCGCGTTCTTGAGTAGGAACGCGGCGTCTTCTGCTGAGCCGAGCTTGACTGGCTTCTGCTCACCCTTTTCGCCGGACGCCGCCGCAATTTCGCCGCCGAACCCACCGGCAATCACTGACACGAACGAACGATTCATGCCCTTGCACATGATGTAGGACAGGATTGCTCCCGACGAGCCGACCAGCGCGCCAGTGATGATCAGCGCGATGTTGCCGAGCGTGAACCCGATCCCAGCCGCCGCCCAGCCCGAGTAGGAGTTGAGCATCGATACCACCACCGGCATGTCGGCGCCGCCGATCGGAATGATAATGAGCGCGCCAAAAATCAGTGATGCGATCGTGATCGCCCAGAACAGCGTGGCCGATCCGCCGGATTGGCAGAACCATATGACAAGCAGAACGATGAACGCGAACAGCCCCAAGTTGATGATGTGGCGCATCGGAAAGATGATCGGTTTGCCGGACATCCGCCCCGAGAGCTTCAGGAACGCGATGACCGAGCCGGTGAACGTGATCGCACCAATCGCAACCCCGAGTGACATTTCAAGCAGGCTCGCCCACCCTATTTTACCCGAGCGATCGGCGATCCCGAAGGCATCCGGCGCGTACATCGCGCCCGCCGCCACGAAAACCGCTGCGAGCCCGACGAGGCTGTGGAATGCAGCCACCAGCTCCGGCATCATCGTCATGGGAATGGTCCGCGCCGTGTAGGCGCCGATCGCTGCTCCGATCCCAAGACCGAGCGCGATAATCAGCCAGGTTTCTTTGGAATAGTCGCCGAGTTGCCCAAGCGTCGTCAGTACGGCGATGGTCATGCCGATCATGCCGAAGAGGTTGCCTTGCCGAGATGTCACCGGGCTCGCTAGCCCGCGCAGCGCCATGATGAACAGCACGCCAGAAACGAGATAGAGGAGGGCGGCGATGTTGGCGTTCATGGGCGAGGCCTCGGGGGAGTGGAATGTAAATGAGCCGTGAGTGGTCAGTCGTGAGTAGTGAGCAGTGATGTCGCGAGCCAACCACTCACGGCTCACCCCTTCTTCTCTTTCTTCTTGTACATCGCGAGCATCCGGCTCGTGACGAGGAACCCGCCGAAGATGTTGACCGACGCCATCACCAGCGCCAGAAACCCGAACATCTTGGCCCAGAAGCTGCCCGCCGACGCAATCGCCGAGACTCCGACCGCCAGCAGCGCGCCGACCACGATCACCGATGAAATCGCATTCGTCACGCTCATCAAAGGCGTGTGCAGCGCCGGCGTCACCGACCAGACCACGAAGTATCCGACGAACACCGCGATCACGAACACCATCAACCGGTAGACAAACGGGTCGACGTCGCCGCCACCTGCCGCCAGTGCGGGGAGTGGCAAGAGAGCCATCAACAAGGCGAGAAACAGCCGACGCATCGGTTACGCTCCTTTGGGCAGCAGGTTCGGGTGGACAATTTTGCCATCCTTGGCAACCAACGTGCCCTTGATGATCTCGTCGTCCCAATTGATTTTCAGCGTCTTGTCCTTCTTGTCGATCATCGTCTCGACAAAGGCGAGCAGGTTCTTCGCATAGAGCGACGACGCATTGACCGGTACTTCGCCGGCCAGATTGAGCGGCCCGGCGATCGAGACGCCGTTGTGCATCACGACTTCGTCGGCTTTGGTGAGCTCGCAGTTGCCGCCCCGCTCCGCCGCCAAATCGACAATGACCGCTCCGGGCTTCATGCTCTCGACCATTGCTCGCGTAATCAGTCGCGGCGCCGGCCGTCCTGGAACAAGTGCCGTCGTGATGACGATGTCTTGCAACTTGATATGCGACGCGACGAGTTCGGCCTGCTTTTGCTGATACGCCTCAGACATTGGCTTGGCATAACCGGTCGCCGTCTGCGCTTGTCTGAATTCGTCGTCCTCGATGGCGACAAACTTGGCACCAAGTGACGCAACTTGTTCCTTGGTCGCCGGTCGCACGTCGGTCGCTGAAACGATGGCGCCAAGCCGTCGTGCCGTCGCGATCGCCTGCAGGCCGGCAACACCAACGCCCATGATGAAGACCTTGGCAGCTGGAACTGTTCCAGCCGCCGTCATCATCATCGGAAACGCCTGCTCGAACATCGCCGCGGCATCGATCACCGCCTTGTACCCGGCGAGGTTCGCCTGACTCGAAAGCACGTCCATCGACTGCGCCCGCGTGATTCGCGGCATGAACTCCATCGACATCAACGACGCGCCTGATGCTGCCAGCACATCAAGGCCCGGCCGGTCATCGAACGGCGACAGCATCGCCGCGACGATCGCGCCTGGCTTCAGCGCCTTGACCTCGTCGAGCCCCGGCCGGCGAACCTTCAACAGGATATCGGCACCCGCGATGGCCGCTGCCGCCGTTGGCGTGATCGTCCCGCCGGCTGCCTGCAACGCATCGTCCGAGAAACGCGATCGAGCGCCCGCTCCGGACTGCACCATCAGCTTGGCGCCGAGCGCCGAAAACTTCTTGACGGTCTCGGGCGAGACGGCAACGCGCGGCTCGTCTTGGCCCTCGCTCGTAACGGCAATCGTGACCATGGCAAAGGATCCAGGAGGCAGGCGCACAGCAATCGCTAAACGCGAGCCTGATGCAGGGGGAAGGGGAAGTTGAGAATTGCTCGGTCCGCGAAGGCCCGATAAGGGCCTGACGAACGGCGAGCGCCGCCGCAGGTGTCAAGTCAAAGCAACCAGCATGCCGATCAGGATCATCGCACACAGCACGACCAGCACCACGGCACCCCGCAAAAACCCGAGGTACGTCCGGTTATGTTCAGCATAGTCCATCGCCGGGTGGCCTTTTGAACTGTCGATCGCCATCTCTCGCCTCGCCTGTTTGCTCTGAATGAAGACTGCTTCGCCTGTCGTATCCCAAGCCAAACGGGCGTTCAAGCGGTAATGCACATGCGCGTGCCTCGAGCGACCGACAGTTTGCCGCTGCAACGGGGTTAAACTGCAACTGGCTGCCGCGTTTGCGCGCCGACCCCGAATACCCTCCGATAACGCGCGATTTCCCCTGGCGGTCCGATCGCCTTCGCGGGATTGTCCGATAACTTAACCGCGGGCTGCCCGTTAGCCGAAATGACTTTGCAAACAATCGAAAACGGATCGAGCCGCCCATTGGCTTCGAAGCCTCGAAAATCGTTGGTCAACAGCGTTCCCCAGCCAAAGCCGAGCTTGATCCGCCCGGCAAAGTGGCCGATGCAAATTTTCAATTTCCTCGCATCAGCGCGTCCGAGAAAATCGCCAGCTTATTGGCTGGGTCCTGCCCACGCCGCCGCCACCAGTTGATCGCATATTCAGCGCTCGCAATAGGGTCGCCGGATACGATACGGATGCCGGTCCATTGTGCGCCCAATCGGGCGCGGCTTCGAAAAGCCACGCGTACCGAAGGTATCCGGCAGGATTACCCGCAGGTTGCCCTCATAGTCCTGTTTCCAGTCGCGAAAACGGCGTAGGGGCTTTGGCAAGCGCCGCATCGCCATTTCCCAAAGCCGAATAGACCATCGACAACTCATGCGCATTCGTCCCAATGGCCTCAAGATCCCGCCGCATGGCGATGAGACAACTGGCCGTCCCGAGAACGCCGGCCCAAGCCCTTCCCGCATCGCCTGCACACACCAGTCCTGCCACCGGAACCCATGCCGCCGTCGCGTACCAAAATCTGATACGCAATTCGTTGAGTTGCGGGAGCGTTGAAATTTTCCCATACCCACGTAGTCGCGCGGCATAAAGCGCCTCCAGCAAACCATCCCATGCCTTTGGTCACAGCTCGGCTATGCAATTCCATGATCACGGCAAGCGCTGGGATCTCCCACATGGTCGTCGCAAGCCAAGGTCCCTCAAAGACCAACTCATACTGATCGCCTTTGCGCTCCAAATGATAAGCCGGGAAACGAAAATCCTCGAGCCACGTCACAAATTCCGGGCTGAACATCTGCCGCTTGCCATAGAACATGTTGCCACGCAGCCAAGTGCTCTCACCACGCGACAACGACATCGTCCGGATATGATCGAGTTGCTCTTTCAGTGCCCCGATATCGATCAAGGCACCGAGCGGAATATGTGTTGAACGGTTGATGATTTCGAAAGTAACGCGGGTAGCACGATGCCGGCGAAAAATCGTCTGCGCCATCAGCAGCTTATAAAAATCCGTATCTAGAACCGAGCGGACAATCGGATCAATCTTCCAATCGTGGTTGTAGACGCGGGTCGCGATGTCAGTCATGGCGAAGGGATCGGCCTGGCGAGAGTTTCAAGACTTAGGATCAAAATGGCCGCAATGCACCCGCGATAGAGCGTGGGGCATCACGGCCTTCGCTTTGCACCGGAACGCGCAAGATTGGACGACGTCAATTGGCTTTTGGCTGCGCCGTCGACTTGAGATCCGCTGCGGCGACCTCTTTCTGCTGATCGGTCAGATCCGCAGCCGGCACCAGCGTCTGGGTCGGAGCTTGCGCCGCCGCCGGCACAGGAGTTTGCGCTGTTTCTTGAGCCTTAAACCCGCAGGCTGCTACTGTAGAAGCACCGGCTGCCACGATCACGGCTGCAATCCATGCTGTTTTGAACATCTGGGTTCTCCATCTCTCGTTTTGCCACCATTGGCATCGACTGACGTTTGAAGTCCCGACACAGGACGATAACGCCGTCGGCGCAACCGGGCAACCGGAAATCCAGTCCATGCGGTTGGCTAGCGCATGCCACCACAAATAGAAAAAACTCGCCAGCGGGAGCCTCCGCTGCCGAGTGTTTTTGACTGGCTGACGAGTATCGATCAGTCAGCCGACAAGTCAGATCGCGAAATCCGTGACCTTGCCGCCTTTGGCAAGCTTGGCGGCCAGCCAGCGCGGTTGCCGTCCACGACCAGTCCACGTCTCGGACTTGTTGTCCGGGTTAGCGTACTTGGGCGCGACTTTTCCACCTTTGCGGGCACCTTTGACCTTGCCGCCGAGCCCGAGGATTTCCGCAGCTGACATCCCGGCATTCCGGGCAATCGCCTCGATCTTGGCCTTCGCATCAGCCTGTTCCCGCTGGCGGGCGGCGGCGAGTGCCTTTCGGACCCGATTTTCCAGATCGACCAATTCCTTCAGCGAGAGTTTGTCGACGTTTATGCTAGCCATGGGCGGATCCTTGAGATTAATCAGAACGAATACTGAGTTACTTGAGGTTGGTTTGTATCGGACTTTCGAAAAGCTCTCAAATGCGCGCTGGCATCATCCTAAAGATTTCGATTGTGAAAACTCTGATACGACCCAAATAATGCTTTGTCCAGGTCTGCACCCGCAATTGTTGTTAAATGATATTGAGCGAAATGGTGATCGGTCGCGGACCGCTTGAATATGTTGACCGATGATAAGACATGGCGATATCACGAAGGATATCACCATAAGTATTGCAGCAGCGCCTGCGCGCGATCGACGTCACAAACGCGCCCGTCGATCCACGATTGAGAGCCTCGGTTTTGGTCAAGGACGGACAGCGGAAAATAGTGTTTGCACGGCACGCGGCATTGTTCAGGGCCGTCGATCGCAGAGATCAAGAATCCCGATAAAATCATCCCGATTCGAATAACAAATGCTGACGTCAGCGTTTCGCTCACATCGCTTCGGATGCAATGGAAGTTCGTCGCCGATCATCAGGTCGAAGCGCAAAAACTGAGTCGGAAAACAGCAGCCGGGCGATACCCAGGGTCAGGCCTCTCTGGGACCGCACCACCCCCAAGTGGTTCGCAGTCCTGTTCCGAAATGGCGCGCCGTACAGGATAAAAGTGCGAACACCTA
>CAVQOB010000030.1:0-60096 GCA_963714325.1 uncultured Alphaproteobacteria bacterium
CATCATCGAGCACGAAAAGGACCAACACCATGCGCCACCACAATACTCTGTTGCACGATATTTTAAAGCTGGTTCCTTGGACGTCGTTTGATCGGAGTGTGGAGAAGCATGAGGCCGACCGGAACGTGCGCACGCTCTCGACCAAGAGCCAGTTTGTGGCGCTGCTGCACGCGCAACTTTCGGGGGCGACGAGCTTGCGCGAGATCGTGACTACAATGGAGAGCCATGCGCCTCGACTGAAGCATGTCGGCGTCGATGCGCCGAAGCGTTCCACGTTGGCCGACGCCAATACGTTACGTCCCGCCGGCGTCTTCGCTGAGGTCTTCGGCACGCTCTTGGCGCAAACGCATCGCCACCTCCGCAAGACGTCGAAAGAGGCCGTCCGCCTGATCGATTCAAGCCGCATCACTCTCAATTCTTTATCGCGTGATTGGGCGCATTACGATGCGACCTGCGACGGCGTGAAGCTGCACATCGTCTACGATCCGCACGCTGCAGTGCCTGTCTATTTCGCTGTGTCACCGGCACGCGAGAACGACATGGTGCAGGCCAACGCCATGCCGATTGAGCCGGGTGCGGACTACGTGTTCGACCTCGGGTATTACAGCTTTACTTGGTGGTCGAGGCTCGACGCGGCTGGCTGCCGTTTCGTCACTCGGCTACGCAAGAACTCACCCGTCGAAGTCATCGCCATGCGTCACGTATTGAAGGATGGACCGATCGTTGAGGATCGCATCATACGATTGCGCGGCCGGCTTGGACATACGCGACATCATCCGCTCGACCGAGATCTGCGCGAGATCCATGTCGTCATAGAAACCGGCAAGAAGTTGCGCATCGTGACCAACGATTTGAACTCGCCGGCCGAAGTCATCGCCGACCTTTACCAGGCCCGCTGGGAAGTCGAACTGTTCTTCCGCTGGATCAAGCAAACGCTCAAGATCAAGAAGTTCTTGGGCACGTCGGAAAATGCCGTCCGCACTCAGATTGCCGTGGCCCTGATCGCTTATTTGCTGCTGCGGATGGCGCACGCTTTGCAAGCCATCGTCAAAAGCCCGCTGGCCTTCGCCCGGCTCGTTCGCGCCAATCTGATGCACTTCAGATCGATCCAAAACCTCGGTCTGCAGCCGGAGCGAAAACCTCTCGATGACAGACAGCTGAACCTTGCCCTATGCTGAACCGGACAGCCGTGAGCCATGCTTCGCATGGACGCAGACCCGGGACCTTGTGAGACGGGACCACCGATAGAACCCGGATCGGCATTGCAGCATTTCCCCCGGCCTTCGCCGGGGTGCATGCTGCAAAGCATCCGGGATGACAGCGCGTGTCATGATAACAATGTCAATCGATCGCGCCAGTAATCGGGCTTGCGATGGAGATGCATGACCGCGACGACGACGATATCGGGGGCCACTACAGTGTACAGTATGCCGTAAGGAAAGCGTTCCAAGCGATAACGGCGCAAGTGATCGCCGAACGGCGACCAAGCGTTCGGGAACTCGCTGATACGCTCCAAGCCGACATAAATGGCTCGGGCAAAGTCGCGGCCGAACCCATCGCGTTGCATATTGTAGTAGGCGACGGCTTCGTCGACTTCTGCCTCAGCCGGGACGAGGAAGCGGACCGTCACGGCTTCAGGTGCTTCGCGAGCACTTCTACTGCATCGCGCGCTTCGATCTTGCCGCGCTTGTAAGCATCGAGCCTGTCTTGGCCTTCAGCAATCCATGCGGCATCGATTGCCGGATCGGGCTTGTCGAGTGTCGCCAACACGTGCTCAACGAACGCGATACGGTCGGCGACCGGCAGCTTCTCGGCTTCGGCGGCGAGATTTTTGACGTTTTGGTTCATCGACGCAGACTATCACAGGCGGGTAGCCTGCTCAATCTCACCTGTGTTGTCATTCCCCATGCGCCCTTGCGAATGGGGAGAGGGGGCCGCTCCGGATGCGGAGTGGGCATCCGAAGGCGCAAGCAAAAAGGGCCGCCCGAGAGCAGCGGTTTGTGTCGTGCGTAGGTTGGGTTAGCGCAGGCTTGGTCGAAACCTATCGCACCGCCGTCAATCGCGCGTAACCCAACGTCCTCCGCGGGCGCAGTTGTTGGGTTACGCGCGCCACACCCCGGCGCGAGCGGGGACCACGAACGCGCGCTAACCCAACCTACAGACCTACGATCCCGCCCCCCAAGCAAAAAGGGCCGCCCGAGGGCCGCCCTTTTCGTATTCGGTTCAGATCGCGAGATCAGAACTTGACGCGTGCACCAGCGATGAAGGTCGAGAAGTCTTGGAACCCGACGATGGCTGCGCCACCCGGCGCTGCAAGCGCCGAGAAGCTGTGGTTGCGATAACCAGCATACAGTTCCATGGCGGCTGCATCGAGGTTCTGGACGATACCAACGCCCCAGGTATTGACGCGGCTGTCGACCAGCCCGCCAACGCCATGGAGTTCGGCCCAGTCGCTCGAACGGATATATTCACCGTAGATGTTCGTCTTGCCAACGCCGAACCAGTTCTGGCTGATACCAGCTTGGACAACCCACTTGGTGGCGTCGTGGCTGGTATTGCCATTGAACGCCGCAGAGAAGTCAACTTGCTGGTTGATGTAGTTAGCCTGAACAAACAGACCGGTCGAAACGTGCAACAGTGACAGACCACCGCCCCAAGTCGTGGTGCGGACGTTTTCAGGTGTCATCTGCTCGTCGAGACCACGCTCGTAGCCGATGCCGGCTGCTAAGCGCACGCCAGAGAACTCACCAGCGTACTTGAGGTCGACGCCCATAATGCGACCGTCTTTTTGACCGGCTTGACCAGCAAGGATCGCCGTACCAGCCGACGTATTAGTGACGCCTTCTCTTGCGGTTTCACCGATCGTTGCCGAAACCACGAAGCCGGCCAGCGTCGGGCTGGTCCACTTCACGCCATCGGTACGCTGGTTAAAGTCGCCGGAGTTATCCGTCCAGCCGTTGAACGAGGTCGTCGTGCCGGCGCCAACGCCGATGCGGAACCCGCCACCTTGCAGACCGATTGAGTCCGAAGCGATCACCGAGATGCCACCGAGATCGATGGTACCGACGGCGCCGGAAGCCGTCAGACGGCCAACGGTCAAGCGACCGACTGATGACGATTCCAACCACCAGTTGGCGTCACGCATGCGCAGACCGTAGTCGCCACGATTGACAGTGACGGCACCGCCAGAAGCGATCGAACCGATGTCAGAGTTTTCGTTGAGCTGGTTGACAGCGTTCGAGCGTGCGCCGCCCGTGACGTCGATCAGGATGTTGAAACCAGCCGAGAGGGTCGGTGTGACCTTAGCCGAACCACCGAAGCCGAAACGGGTCGACGAGTTCTGGTTGTCCTGACCAAAATACGTACCCGAGGTCTTACCTGCTGCGGCGTTGCCAGCCGCTCCAGCAGCGTTCACAACGGCATTGTTCGCCGACCAGTACATGATCTGCTTGTTCACTTGACCCGAGATGGTCAGGCTCATTTTGCGGTTGCCCTTGCGGGCGGTGGTTGCTTCGAGTTCAGCAACGCGCTCTTCGAGATCTGCGCAGCAATCGCCACCCAGGTCTGCTGCATACGCGGACGTGCTGAGCACGCCTGCCGCGGCGACAAGCGCCATACGGCTCGCAGTTCTTTTCAGTCCCCCGTACATATGTACTCTCCATGAAACACTTGAAGCCACGAACTCAACCAACAAACCCAAGCACTGCTGACACACAGACCAGAAACTCAAGTTAGACTGAATTCAACGAAAGACTGCCGATCACCACAACTGCCAGGACATGGTCATCGGCCGTCCCTGAGGTCATGGGTAGCGCAAAGGTTAGGAAACAGTAAAGCGCGAAGGGGGGGATTGTTGTGGGTTCCCCGTTTCATGTGGCGCATTAGCCACTGAGTTGTGCGAGGTCTGTCAAGAAAATGCTCAGAAAAAGGCTTTCGAGTCGGACGCGTCAACGAAAATAGCAGCGCCAAGGGCTGCAATGCACGCCTTCTACACGGAACACAATCATCCGCGCAAGGGCGATCGGCAACGTTTCCCTTCTCCCCGTATGACGGGGAGAAGGTGCCCGAAGGGCGGATGAGGGGCTGAAATTAGCGCAAAAGGCCGCCCCTCACGCACTTTTCAATTGTCGCATGCGACGGGCCCTACTCTGAAAGAAACTGGCCACGGGCACGGTGGGCTGACGTCATGCGGCACGTTCGAGTTTCACCTCGAAGCCGAGAGCCCTGAGCTGACCGGCGAGACGCTTGGCCTTGTTGTCTTTGGCTGCCGCATCGAGGGGACGGACCTGTGGCGGCCGGTAGGGCACACCATCGCGGACCATGTGGTAGATGGCGGTGAGGATCGAGCCGGCGACCGCGATGGCGGCCTTCTTGGGCCCACGCCGGGCGGCGATGCCGGCGAACTGACGGGACAGATAGGTGTTCTTGGTGCGGGCTGCAGCCATGGCGCATTGCACGAGCAGCGGTTTCAGCCAGGCCCCGCCCTTCTTGACCCGTGTCGAGCGCTTCTTGCCGCCGGTCTCGTCGAGACGGGGCACGAGGCGGGCCCAACTCGAGAGATGGCCGGCGGTGGCAAAGCAGCTCATGTCGGTTCCAATCTCGGCCAGGATGGCAGACGCGGCCCGCTTCTTCACACCAGGGATCTTGGTCAACTCGGCGACGAGCTGACGAAAGGGGGCGAGCAAAGCCTCCACCTCCGTCTCGAAGCTGGCGATCCGCTGGGCGAGCACGTCGATCATGGTCAGGTGCTCACGGACCAGGAAGGCGTGGTGGCGCGTGAAGCGGCCGTCGAGGGCGGCGGCCAGGTCCTCGCGAGACGCCTTCAACCTGCGATCGGCGAGCGCCGCCAGTCGCGCAGGATCGGTCTCGCCAGCGACCAGCGCCTCCAGAATGCGCCGGCTGCTGATGCCGAGCAGGTCGGACACGACGGTTGCGAGTTTGATGTTGGCGTCCTCCAGCACCTTGCCGATACGGTTCTCGTGCTGCGTCATCTGGCGTTGCAGCTGCGTGCGCGTCCGCGTCAGATCGCGCAGCTCCCGGATCGGCTCCGGCGGCACGAAGCTCGCGCGGATCAGGCCGTGGGCCAGGAGATCGGCCAGCCAGCGGGCATCGCTCGCATCGCTCTTGCGGCCGGGCAGATTGCGCGCCTCGTGGGCGTTGACCAGCATCAGCGTGAACGCGGCGTCCAGGATGTGCCACACAGGCTTCCAATAGACACCGGTTGCCTCCATCACGACATGCGTGACACCACGCTCTTCGAGCCAAGCTGCGAGCGCGAGAAGATCGCGCGTCGTGGTCGCGAAGCGGCCCTCCTCGTAGGCGATCTTGCGGCTTCGCACGGTGCGCGCGCAGACCGCCACGAAGGCGGAATGCACATCAAGACCGGCGCACTTCTTATGTAGGATATTCACGGACACCTCCCAAGTGACAGGAATGCCGTGGCCAGGGGCCTCGTCGATTTGAACTCTACTCTGCGTGCTCCGGGACGGAACGGTGGGCTGAGCCCGCCGCCGTCCGTGGCGACAATGACATGTGCTCTGAGGCCCCAGGATCAAACTCTCCCTCGGGCTCGACGGCGCCAGGGAAAAAACGACCTCAATGCCACGACGCCGACAGTAAAACCGCTTTCATCCATTCATGTGCGCGCCTTCGGCGCGCACGGAAACTCTCCCCATTCCACTTCGAATGGGGAGAGGGTTAGGGCATGCCCTCGGGCTTGTCCCGAGGGTGAGGGGCAGCCGGGAAGACTGAGTGCGGGGCAGTTCAATCCTCTATCCGGTCATTGGACCCATGCGTGCCACCCAGCCATGGCGAACAAATCGGTCGCGCGTCCTGCGCTCCAATGCCCCATCCGCAGAAGTCTTGCTATGGCGCGCTCTTCGCAATCGCCGCTTGACCGGCTTGAAATTCGTCCGGCAGCATCCGATCGGTCCGTACTTTGCTGACTTCGCCTGCCGCGAGTCCAAGATCGTGATCGAAGTCGATGGCGCGACACACAGCACAGCCAGTGAAGTGCAGCGGGATGCGGAGCGCGATGCCTACTTGGCCGCTGAAGGTTATCGCGTGTTTCGCATGCACAATGCGGACGTCCGAGACAATCTCAATGGTGTGCTGGTGTCGATCTGCGCATTCATTGCCAACGAGGGTGCTTGAGGCACCGTTTCACGACTCGTTGCCGCCCCTCACCCTACCCTCTCCCCATTCGAAGGCGAATGGGGAGGGAATGTTCTTGTCCCTCTTCCTGTCCTTCAACGGGAAAGCCACCCCGGGCATTTTTGTTGGTCGCGCTGCTGATCGGAAAACCGATTGCCACCCTCGGGTCAAGCCCGAGGGCATGCTTTTCGGGCTGCGCTCGCGCATGCCGCGCCGGCGCTCTTTTGCTTGCGGCTTCAGCTGCCCCCTTATTGTTTGCCTGCCTCCGGCAGGACCACCCGCCGCGATTTTCTCCCCGTAAAAAACGGGGAGAGGGACGACAGCCGCGCAACCCTAGCAAACGGGACAGAAACCCCGGGCATGCGCATGCCGCGCCGGCTCCGCGCGAACGGAACTCGCCACGCGCCATACGCCAGGCGTCGTGCAATGAGCGCCCTAAAAGCCAACGTCAGATGTCCCGGCGATAGACGACGAAGCGCGAGTGCGTGGCAACGCGATCATAGAGTTGCATCGCGGTCGCATTGTTTTCATGCGTGTGCCAATAGACGCGCGTCGAGCCGGCTTCGCGCGCGCGCTCATAGACGCCGTTGATCATCGCCCAGCCGACGCCTTGGCCACGTGCCGCCTCGCTGGTGAAGAGATCCTGCAGATAACAGGTCGGGCCGATCATCGTGGTGTTGCGATGAAAAATGTAATGCACCAACCCGAGCAGTTGGCCGCCATCGTCAGCGACCAGAACATGCATCGGCTCGTCGGCATCAAAGAAGCGCGCCCACGTCGTCCGCGTGATGTCAGGCGATAGCGCCGTCGGTCCCTTGCGCTCATAGAACCCGTTATAGTCCTCCCACAACGGCAACCATTGCAGAAAATCATCCGGCGTTGCACTCCGAACGACGAAACCCATCCTCACATCGCCTCCACAGTGCCGGCGCCGCTCATCAGCCCGCCAACGCCTTGCACGTCGCATAAATCGCCGCGTCGACTTTGGCGCCAACGCGATCAGTCCGCGCGCGCGCCGCGCGCCGCCCGGCACCCGGCACATGCACCGCCGGATCAGCCGTCAGTGCCGCGATCAGCGCTTCGGTGCGGCCCGCGAACGCCCCGCCCGATGTCACCGGATCAATCGCGATGAAGTACTGTCCGGTTCCCGGCGGACCACCGGCTGGGCCTGAGAACGGGCTCGCCTCGACGCCGAGATGCGCGCCGGCGAGACACGCACACATCACCTCGACCAGGATCGCCGTGCCGACGCCCTTGTATCCGCCCGACGGCGCCATGCTGCCCCTGAGCCCGATCGCCGGATCGGTCGTCGGCTGGCCATCGGCATCGAGCGCCCAGCCGAGCGGGATCGCCTGCCCCAGCCGCGCGCGCTTCATCACCTCGCTCTTGGCAACCGTGCTTGCACTTTGATCGATGGCGATGGCGATGCCACCCCGGCCATCAGGCACGGCCAGCGACCAGGGGTTGGTTCCGAGCACCGGCCGCTTGCCGCCCGATGCCGCGATCGACGCCGGCGCGTTGGTGAAGCCGAGCGCAACGAGGCCTTCCCTCGCCAGCCGCTCGGTATGATGGCCGAGAACGCCGGCGTTGTAGGATTTGCGGATCGCCAGCGAGGCGATGCCCTGCTGCCGTGCCAACGGGATCAATGCCTTGAAGCCTGCGTCGATCGCCGCGTGCGCAAACCCCGAGCCCGCATCGACGGTCACGACACCGGCCGACGCCTGCGCAACTTTCGGCACAGCCTGGCCCCGCACCTTGCCGCAGGCGAGATGCTCGCAGTAGGTCGCGAGATATGCGAGGCCATGCGACGACAACCCATCGCGCTCCGCCGCCGCGATGCCGCGCGCGAGCGCTGCCGCCTGTTCGGCACTCGCCCCGGCCTTGTTGAGCGCCGTCCGAGCCAACGTCTCGATTTCGACGGCCGTTATCACGATCGGGGCTGTCATGTGCGACCTCCTGCTTGTGCGTCTGAACGAAGCGGCAAAGAACCGATACCAGTTGTACCCCAGGATTTTTCCAGTGTCGGCTGCTGAAAATCCACGCGCGACAAGCCCCGCGCGCAGCTGGTGCCAGTCGCGATTGTCGCGGAACCACGGGGGCTGCGGCGGGAACACCGCCTTGCCCAAGCCGATGTCGACCACGCCCTTGGTCCAGCGGCCGTTGCGCATCCAGGCGACGACGCTGTCGGGCTGACCCTGGCACAGGTCCGAACCGATGCCGATGTGATCGACGCCGATCTTGCCTGCCAAATCCGCGACCATCGCGGTGAAATTTTCGAGCGTGCAGTCCGATCCGCCGCTGAGATGATGCGGATAGAGTGACAGGCCCAGCATCCCGCCGCGCGCCGCCAACGCCTGCAGCACCGCATCGGACTTGTTGCGCGCGATCGGATGCCAGCGCGCGGGGTTCGCATGCGTGATGGCAATCGGCCGTGCCGACAGATCGATCGCCTCCCGCGTCGAGCGCTCGGCCGAGTGCGACATGTCGATCACCATGCCGACCCGGTTCATCTCGGCGATCACCTCGCGGCCCATGCGGGTGATGCCGGTGTCATCTTTTTCATAGCAGCCCGTGCCGAGCAGCGACTGATTGTTGTAGGTCAGCTGCATGAAGCGGATGCCGAGGTCGTGCAGGATCGCGACGAGCCCGATGTCGTCTTCGATCGGCGACGGATTTTGCAGTCCAAAAAACACCGCCGTCCGGCCCGACGCCCGCGCGCGATCGATATCGGCAGCGACCCGCCCCGGCATGATCAGCTCCGGACATCTCTCAAACCAGCGGTTCCAATCGATCAGCTTCTCGACCGTCTCGCGGAAATCCTCATGATAGGAAACGGTGACGTGAATCGCATCGACGCCGCCTTCGCGCAATTCACGAAAAATCGCCTCGCTCCAGTTGCAGTACTGGCAGGCATCGATGACCGGTGGGCGCTGGCTGAATGTGTCGGGCAATCGGACCTCACTTCTCGCAATAGTATCGCAGTCTTGGCCCGATCACCCGACCTCGTCAAATCCGAAGAGCCGCCGCTCGACGTATGCCTCTCGCAACCGCTACAATCCCAGACCGAACGTAAGGCCTAATGCCCAAGACGACGCACACGAAAGCTGTCCGCAACCTCGTTTTGGTGCTTGGCGATCAGCTCTCACCATCGCTTGCCAGCTTGAAGATGGCCGACAAAAGCCAGGATCTGGTCCTCATCGTCGAAGTCCACGACGAAGCAACCACCGTCAAGCACCACCAGAAGAAAATCGCGTTCCTGTTCTCAGCCATGCGGCACTTTGCGATCGAGCTGGAACGGCTGGGTTGGCGCGTTGACTACCGCCGCCTCGACGCTCCCGGCAACCGCGGCAGTTTTACCGGCGAAGTGGAACGCGCCATCGGCGTCTGGCGGCCGCAACGGGTGATGGTCACGGAACCTGGCGAATGGCGTGTGGCCGAGATGTTCAAGTCATGGCCGACAGCCTTCAAATGCCCCATCGACATCCTGCCCGACGATCGCTTCCTCTGCTCCATTCCCGAATTCCAAGGCTGGGCCGCTGGCCGCAAGCAATTGCGGATGGAATATTTTTATCGCGACATGCGCCGAAAAACCGGCCTGCTGATGGACGGCAACGACCCAGCCGGGGGCAAATGGAACTTCGACGCGGACAACCGCAAGCCGGCCACCAGCCATCTCTTTTTACCGGTTCCGCAGCGGACAACGCCGGACGCCATGACATCAGACGTCATGGCGTTGGTCGCATCCCGCTTTGCCGACCATTTCGGAACGCTTGAACCCTTCTGGTTCGCGGTCACACGGGCCGGCGCCGAAGCAGCCTTCGATCACTTCGTCCAATCGGCCTTGCCCGCTTTCGGTGATTTTCAAGATGCCATGCTGACCGGACACCGGTTCCTCTATCATGCCGTCATTTCGATGTATCTCAACTGCGGGCTGCTCGATCCCCTGACGATCTGCCGCCAGGTTGAAGCCGCCTATCGGGGTGGTGAGGTGCCGCTCAACGCCGCCGAAGGCTTCATCCGCCAGATTATCGGTTGGCGCGAGTACGTGCGCGGGATTTACTGGATGAAAATGCCCGGCTATCTGGAGCAGAATTTCTTTGGCCACACCCGCCCGCTCCCGGATGTCTACTGGACCGGCAAGACCGACATGCACTGTCTGTCGCAAGCCATCGAGCAGACCCGGGAGGATGCCTACGCCCACCACATCCAGCGCCTCATGGTCACCGGCAATTTCGCGCTACTGGCCGGCGTCGACCCCAAAGCCCTGCATGAGTGGTACTTGATCGTCTACGCCGACGCCTACGAATGGGTCGAGTTGCCCAACACACTCGGCATGAGCCAGTTCGCCGATGGCGGCCTCCTCGCATCAAAACCCTATGCGGCGTCGGGTGCCTACATCAACCGCATGTCCGACTACTGCCGCTCGTGCCGTTATGACGTCAAGCAACGCACCGGTCCGAACGCCTGTCCACTCAACGCTCTCTATTGGGATTTCCTCGATCGCAACCGCGCCAAGCTCGCGAAAAATCCGCGCTTGGCTCAGATGTATCGCGTCTTTGACAAGCTCGGGTCCACGGAGCAGGCCGCCATATCCGAGAGCGCGGCCCTGTTCCTCGCGACACTCAAGCCTTCGCCGGACTGGCCTTGACTGGATAGGCGTTGACTGGCCACGATCGGCGGCATCGGTCCGAGCAGTGCACCACATTTTCCCAATCCCGCGCCCACTTCTTGCGCCACGCGAACGGCCGCCCACAAGTCTTGCAGGTTTTGACAGGTAGTTCGGTTTTCTTGAAGCGCTGCTGCGCACGACCCGGCATCGGTCACCGCCCGCGAAAATGCCGCCGCAATGCCAGCAGGTCATCGACCACCGCATCGGCGCCGAGCGTCTCGACCGGCGCCTTCGAATAGCCGTGCCGCAACACGATCGATCGTACACCGGCCGCCTTCGCCGCGCCGACATCGGCGGCACTGTCGCCGATCATGACGGCACTGGCCGCCGCCGCACCCATGCCTCCCAGCGCCAGATGCAGCATCGCCGGGTCGGGTTTCTTCGGCACATCCTCGCGCGCACCGACGACAGCATGCAGGCGATCAGCCAGCCCCAACGCCTTCACCGCAACGTGCGTCACCACGTCAGGCTTGTTGGTGCAAAGCCCGATCCGGCAACCCGCCCCGAGCAATCATCCAGCAGATCGCCGGCACCGGGATAGAGACCGCGACCAAGCGCGCTGACGTCACTATAGGCCACCATGAACCGCTGCAGCGTCGCCGACCAGTCTGCCTCGCCAAGCGTCACTCCGCGCGATGCCAGCGCCTTGCGGATCAGCACCAACGAACCGCCGCCGATCATCTGCTTGACGTCGTCGATATCAAATGCTCCCCCGGCCAACGGCGCGACCGACACGTTCATCGCTTCCGCGATGTCGGCCGCGCTGTCGACCAACGTACCGTCGAGATCGAACACGACCGCTGCCGGATAGTTTCGTTGCATGCGCCGGCACTCCGTGTTTATCGCGCCAACGCTGCAATGCCCGGCAGCTCTCGCCCTTCAAGCCATTCGAGGAACGCGCCGCCCGCCGTCGACACGTAGGTAAACTGCTCGGTGACCCCCGCCGCGTTGAGGGCTGCAACCGTATCGCCACCCCCCGCCACAGACACCAACTTTCCCGCCTTGGTCATCGCCGCGGCCGCATGGGCCAGCGCGAACGTCCCGGCGCCAAACGGTTCGATTTCAAACGCGCCGAGCGGGCCATTCCAAAGCAGCGTCTTGCAGCCCGACAGCACGCCGATCAGGTGCTTCACCGAAGCCGGTCCCACATCGAGGATCATCGCATCTGCAGGGCAGGCATCCGCCCGCACCACCTCGTTGGCGGCGCCGGCCTTGAATTCGCGCGCAACCACGGCATCGATCGGCAATACGATCTCGCAGCCCTTGCCTTGAGCCGCCGCCATGATCTCGCGCGCGGTGACGTGGAAATCCGGTTCCGCCAGCGACTTGCCGACGTTGATCCCCTTGGCCTGCAAAAAGGTGTTGGCCATGCCGCCGCCGATGATCAGCTTGTCGACCTTGGCGATCAAATTGGTCAGCACCGGAATCTTGGTCGAAACCTTGGCGCCACCGACCACCGCCGCCGTCGGCCGCTGCGGCGTCTCCAGCGCGGTTCTGAGTGCATTGATTTCTTCCATCATCAGTTCGCCCGCATACGACGGCAGCCGATGGGTGATCCCCTCGGTCGAGGCATGCGCGCGATGGGCGCAGGAAAAGGCATCCCCGACGAAAATATCGCCGAGGCTGGCAAGCTCATTGACGAAGGCCGCGTCGTTCCTCTCTTCGCCCTTGTGGAAGCGCAGGTTCTCGAGCAGCGCGACGTCACCGGGTTGCATGGCCGCGACAACCGTTTTCGCTGCCGGGCCGATGCAGTCGCTGGCGAAGTGCACGGGTGTGCCGAGCAGGCCCTGCATCGCCCCGGCCAACGGCTTCAGCGACAGCTCGGGCGACGGCCCATCTTTCGGCCGGCCGAAATGCGAGACGACGATCACCTTGGCGCCGCGCTCCGCCAGATCGCGGATGCCCGGCACCACCCGTTCGAGCCGGGTCGCATCGGTCACGCGTCCACCGGCTACGGGGACATTGAGGTCGGCGCGGACGATCACCCGCTTGCCGCTCACGTCAGCGTTGCGAATGGACTTCAGCTTGTCGAGATTCATGCGGGCTTCCTTCGGGCTGACCGGCCGGATCAATCACGGCCCAGCACTTGCCACGTCGCCCGCCCCCAAAGCAAGCGGCAGAAGTCTATGCATCCGCCGGCGTTTTGTCGCCAATTCAAGACTGCACGGGAGCCACGCGGAAGCGGAATAGGCGCAATCCGGATTTTTGCGCCAGACTGTCGGCGCCTCATGAGGCATCGCATCAGCACAAAAGAGCAGAATAGCAGAGGACTATGCACACTTAGGGAGATAATCAATGCAGGACGAACCGACCGCATCGACCAAGCCCTCGCCCAAACTCTCACGCCGCCATGCCCTCGGCGCGCTCGCCGCCGGTGCCGCCACGCTGGCAACCGCGCGATCCCCCGCCACCGCCCAATCCCCCCCCGGCGCCACCCAGCACGATCACCAACCCTCCCCGCGATTTCAGCGCGACGCGGTGCGCCGACCACTTATTTCTGGGATCCCGATATCATCGCCGTCGATCCGAGTTTCAACGGCCTCGCCCAGCCCAACGCCCCCATTCAACGACTGTGGACCGGAGCACTCTGGTCGGAAGGCCCGGCCTGGAATTCCGTCGGCCGCTATCTCGTCTGGAGCGACATTCCGAACAACCGGCAATTGCGCTGGCTCGAAGACGACGGCCACGTCTCGGTGCTCCGCATCACCCTCCAACAACTCGCAATGGCAACAGCTTCGACTTCCAGGGCCGGCAACTCTCCTGCGAGCATCTGACACGCCGCGTCGTGCGCTACGAACTCGACGGCTCGACGACCATCCTCGCCGACAACTTCGGCGGCAAAAAACTGAACTCGCCGAACGACGTCGTCCCCCATCCCGACGGCAGCTACTGGTTCACCGATCCCCCCTACGGCGGCCAGCTCTACGAAGGCACGCCCGATGCCAGCGGCGGCCCAAGCAATAGTCGCGGCCGCTTGAAGAGCCGCCTCGGCCAACCCCCTGAGATCGGCAGCGCCAAACGCGAACTACCGACCAACTGCTATCGCATCGATCCCTCGGGCCGCGTCGACCTCGTCGTCACCGAAGAGCAGGTTCCCGATCCCAACGGCCTGTGCTTTTCGCCCGACTACAAAAAGCTCTACGTCGTCAGCACCGGCAAAGGTCCGGGCGACGCCGGGGCCGGCGGCAAAGGCGACATGTACGTCTTCGACGTCGGCGCCGACAACAAGCTCTCGAATCGCAAACTGTTCACGCGACTTCATGGTCGACGGCGTCAAATGCGGACCCGACGGCGTCCGTGCCGACGTCAATGGCAATCTGTGGTGCTCAAGCAATGCCGGCCGCAGCGTCGGCTATAGCGGCGTCACGGTCTGGAACCCCGACGGCAAACTGATCGGCCGCATCCGCATCCCCGAAATCTGCGGCAACGTCTGCTTCGGTGGGCCGAAACGCAACCGCCTGTTCATGGCGGCGAGCCAATCGCTCTACGCGGTCTACGTCTCGACGCAAGGCGCCGCACCCGGCTAGTCAAAAACGTCTCAGCGCTGTCGATCACCACGCTGGCGCAGCGCTGCATCGATCAGCGCCGCCAGCCGCTGCTCGGCTTGGGAATCGAAACTGAGCGCGATCGACAAAGTCAGCGTCTGCTCGCGCAGCGTCGCCAGCGCGCCGGTCGCACCGCCGAGCCGGACGTGATCCTTCTCGGTCGTGACCAACGCCGCGCTCGCTTCGCGGGCGCGCAGCAACAGGCGTTCGGCATCCGCCTCGCGAAAGCGATGATGATCCGGGAAGGCGTGCCGCTCGACGACTTCTGCGCCCTGACCTTCGAGGAGCTCAAAAAAGCGCTGCGGCGCACCAATCCCGGCAAACGCAATCACTGGCCGACCCTGCAATGGCGCCCACTCTCCGCTGCACCTGCACCCGCGCATCAATCACCGGCCCCGCAAACGTGCGGCGCAACTGCTCGGCAATCCCACCGCTCAGATCTCCCGCCGATGCCCCCGCGTTCACCACAATCGCGTGTGCCAACTCGAACTGAAACGCCAGCGGCGCCCGCAAGGGCCCGGCCGGCATGACGCGGCCATTGCCGAAGCCTCGCCGGCCGTCAACGACCGCGATCGCCAGATCCTTGGTTAGGCCCGCATTCTGCAACCCGTCATCCATGACGATCACCGACCCGCGCTCCGACGACGCCTCGATCACTCGCGCGCCAGCCACGCGATCGCGCGCGACAACAGTCGGAAAACGGCGCGCCAACAGTAGTGGCTCGTCGCCAACCCGCGCAGCCGTGTCACGCCCGACATCAACCCAATGCGGCCCGCGCTCCGTTCCGCCATAGCCCCGCGACAGCACAACCGGCCGTTCACCGCGCGCTTCCAGCATCTCGCAAATCTTCAGCGTCAAAGGCGTCTTTCCGGTCCCGCCAGCGGTGAAATTCCCCGCGCAGATAACCGGCAGTCGGCTCCGATAAGGCCGCCGCGATCGATATCGCCGCTTCGCGATGGTGCCATAGGCCGCCGCCAGCGGCTGCAATCCCCGCGCGACCAAGCCGTCCCCGGCGCCATACCACCAACTCGGTTCATCGACGCGCACGGAGAACTCTTTCAGCCACCGGCAGCATCAGCGGCACAGCCCCCGCCGCGCCGTCGCGGCCATCCGGGATCAACCGCAACAGCGCCTCGACCGTCTTCGGCAGTGCGCCGGAAAGTTTGTCAACCGCGCGTTCGGCGCGCGCGCGCATCGCCGCCCGCTCGTTCGCATCATCGAGCAGCCGCTTCGCCGCCGCCGCCAACGCGACCGCTGACGTCACCTCAATCGCCGCATTGGCCGCCAGCAACGCCTGATAACTTTCGACGAAATTGCCCCAGTGCGGCCCGGTCAGAACATTCGCGCCGTGCCGGATCGCCTCGATCGGGTTCTGCCCGCCATGGGGCACCAGACTGCCGCCGATGAAAGCAACCTCCGCCAACTGGTAGAGCGTGCCGAGTTCCCCGATGGTATCAGCCAGATAAACATCGGTCCCAGCCGCAGGCCGCGCGCCAAGCGACCGCATGGCAACCGTCAGCCCCGTCGCACGCAACGTCTGCGCAATCGCCGCCGCGCGATCGGGATGGCGCGGCGCGATAATCGTCAGCGGATGCGGCACGCCAGCAGCCACCAGCGCCCGATGCGCCTCGCCAAGCATCGCCTCCTCGCCCTCATGCGTCGACGTCGCCAGCAACACCGGACGCCCCGCAATATCGCGCCCCAATCGCGCGACCTCACCGGCATCGACCGGCAATGCCGGTACGTCGATCTTAAGATTGCCGGTGACGATCGGCGTCGCCGCCCCCAATTCCGCAAATCGCAGCGCATAGGCCTGACTCTGCGCCAACACCGCATTGAAGCGACTGAAGAGCGGCCGCGAGACGCTCGCATTACGCCGCCAACGGCGGAACGACGTCTTGGACACGCGCCCATTGACGATCGCCAGCGGGATCTGCCGATTGGCCGTCTCGAGGATCAGATTAGGCCAGATTTCGGACTCCGTGAAAACCGCCAGCTCCGGCCGCCAGTGATCGAGAAACCGCTGCACATAGGCGCTCGCATCGAGCGGCACATACTGATGGATCACTGCACCACCCAGCCGTGTCGCCGCCACCCGCGCGGACGTCACCGTCCCCGTCGTCAGCAAAATTTTGTGCGCCGGCCGGCGCGCCTGCATTTCTCCGATCAGTGGCAGGATCGATGTCGTCTCGCCGACACTCGCGGCGTGGAACCACAACACCGGCATGTCCGGCCGCGCCAACGAGGCAATCCCGAAGCGCTCATTGCGCCGTGCCGGATCTTCCTTGCCGCGACGTTCCCTCAGCCGCAGAATTGCCGGCGCGATGGGACGCGCCGCTCCTGTCAGCGCGCGATATCCCTTCAGCTTGAACCCCGGTTTTTCAACGCCGCCCAACGTCGACAACGCCGCGCCCGGCGTCGCGCGACGGGGATCGGCGCCGGCTCGCGCGTAGGCGTCGAAGGTCGCGATATTCAGCTGCTGCTCGACCCGCAGGCGATAGCGCTCCAGTTCCTCCACACTCGCCTTCGCCGGCACGTGAATCACCTCGCCGATCGACGCGCCGATCCGCGACAGCGGCAGGTTGATCGTCATGCGGCTCCAGGTATTGAGCGACAGATAGCGCGAACTCGCCAGTGCCACCGGCAATATCGGGCGGCCAGTCACCTTGGCGAGCGTGACGATGCCGTGGCCTGCACGCCGCGCCGGACCAGGCGGCACGTCCGCCGTCATCGCCAGCGAAAACCCCTCGTCGAGCGCATGTGCCGCCGCCCGGAAGGCATGCGCCCCGCCGCGATCTTTGCCCTTCAGTCCTGCTCCGGCGCCGCGCACCAGGTCGAGATCGAAGCGGCGCAATGCCTCACCCATGGCTTCCGCGTCGCTGTGCATCGCCAGCATCACCCGCGTCGGAATACCGCTGCGCGCCAACACCGGCAGCAGCATGAACTGCCCGTGCCACATCGCTATGATGAAGGGGTGGATATTGCGAAAAACCGCGACGTATTCGTCGAACAGCGCCGGTGGTGTCGAGCTCGAATAGGCCGCATTGATGTAGCGCGCGATGAGGCTGCCCGCGAGG
The DNA here is from genome assembly GCA_963714325.1 of uncultured Alphaproteobacteria bacterium. Taxonomy (GTDB): domain Bacteria; phylum Pseudomonadota; class Alphaproteobacteria; order Rhizobiales; family Hyphomicrobiaceae; genus CAVQOB01. The sequence continues at coordinate 17,445 of CAVQOB010000030.1, forward strand.
CGGTCGATCGTGCGCGGGCTTTGCGGGGGATTCGCCATATGGCGGCGGCCTCGTTCTCGTCACTTGGCCGCGCCCCAAGTCAGCGCAACCCTGCAAACTTCTATATCTGTTCGGGCCAGCAAGCCAAGCTTGAGGTTGCAGCCATGCCTGTGACAGACTTGAGCGGTCGCGCTCAGGGCGAATCACATCAATTGATGGCCGTCGATGGTCCCGGCGCTTCGAGCAGCACCTGCCCCCGGCAGAGCCGCGCATAGGGCCCCTCCCGCGCCAGCAAATCGGCATGGGTCCCGGTTTCGACGATGCGGCCATCGTCCATCACGCAGATCATGTCCGCGCGCTGCACCGTCGACAGCCGATGCGCGATTACCAGCGTCGTTCGATCCTTGGCAAACCGGGCGAGCGCGTCCTGCACAAGCCGTTCGCTTTCCGCATCAAGCGCGCTGGTCGCTTCATCGAGCAGCAGGATCGGCGCATCCTTCAGGATTGCACGCGCCAGCGCCAGGCGTTGGCGCTGGCCACCAGACAGCCGCATGCCGCCGTCACCGATGATGGTGTCGTAGCCCTGCGGCTGGGCAACGATGAAGTCGTGCGCAGCCGCGGCCTTGGCGGCGGCGATGATATCCGCCTCACTCGCCGTCAACCGTCCGAGTGCGATATTGGCACGAATACTGTCGTCGAACAGTGTTATATCCTGGCTGACGATTGCGATCTGGTCGCGCAGGCTCTCAAGCGTGACGTCGCGCAGATCCTGGCCGTCGATCCGGATCGTGCCCGACTGCACATCGAACAATCGCGGCACCAGATTGATCACTGTCGTCTTACCACTCCCCGACCGGCCGACCAGCGCCGCGACGCGGCCTCCCGGCACCGTCAGCGTGAAATTGCGCACCGCTTCACGCTCTGTCCGCCCTTCGTAGTTGAAGGAAATATTTTCGAATTCAATTGTCCCCGTCCGCAGCGCCAGCGGCATGGCGGACGGGCGATTGACGACCAGCGGTTTTTCATCGAGCAATTGGTACATCCGCTCGGTTGCCGACAGTCCATCCTGCAGGCCCGTCGTGAAGTTTCCCGCCGATCGCATGGCATTGGCAGCCAGCAAGAGACACGTCATGAACGCCATGAAATCGCCTGTGCTACTGAGCCCTGAAGAAATCCGCCAGGACGCCAGGCCGATCACGCCGGCGATCGCGAGCCCGGCGAACGCTTCGAGGATCGGCCCAAGCCGAGCCCGCGTCCGCACCGCCTTCAATCGCAGCGCAAAGATCTGCTCAAAATGCTGATTGAGTTTAGTCGTCGCGTAGTCCTCAAGTCGAAACGTCTTGATCAGCCGCGCGCCACCGAGCTTCTCGGACAGGCGAGATGTCATGTCACCGAACTCAACCTGCATCCGCCGCGCCACCGCCTTCAAGCGGCGACTGATGAAGAAGATCGGCAATGCCGTGAACGGGTAGACGACCAGCACGATTGCCGTCAGCACAGGATCGAGATAAATCATGTAACAGACAAGGCAGATGGCGGTGATCGCGTCGCGGATCAGCGTATTCAACGCCATCTGACAGGCGGTCATGATCGCACCCGTCTCGGTGACGAGACGCGACACCAGATGCCCCGTCGACTCCCGCGTGAAGCGGACATAGTCGGCGTGGATCACATGCGAGAATGCCACCTGCTGCAATTCAGCGCCGAGCCGTAAGACGATTCGGTTCGATATGATCTGATGGAAATACAGGAAAGCAGCGCGCGCCACCGTCACCAGCACGATGCCGCCGAGCACCTGCGGCAACGCCACCATGCTCCCTTGCCCGATCGAGTTGAATGCGAATTGCATCACAGTGGCATAGCCCGTCGTTGCCAGTGCGAGGCCGACGGCGACGGCCAACGACAGTGCCACCTGGCGCCAACGCGGGACCACCCAGTCAACGATAAAGCGCATCAAAACACTGCGCGACTGCCCGTCGAGCGCAAACTGCTTGATCTTGCCGACCGGCGGATTCTTGATCTTGCCGACCGGCGGATTGGCGGCGCGCTCACTCTGCGTATTCAAACCAGCTCCGATCGTTTTGGCCTGCCTGCATCTTCGGCTGTCCGCCGTACCAGAGACTGATAGTGGTAACGCCTGGGTGTTGCTGCCCCAAACGTCTACCGCCACGGTCTGAGCGCGTCAAACAACCGCCCCTCTGGACCGCGTTACCGTTTCTTGCTGACTGCTTTTTTGGGCTTTTTCGCGACGATCTTGGCCGCCGCCAGCGGTTCCAGCAGCCGATGCAGATGCACGACGAAATACCGCATCTGCGCATTATCGACGGTGCGCTGCGCCACGGCTTTCCAGGCCTTCTGCGCTTCGGCGTAGTTCGGATAGATCCCGACAATATCGAGATTTGCCAGATCCTTGAACTCGATCCCGTCCAGCGACGTCAACTCGCCGCCGAACACCAGATGCAGCAATTGGCTCGACGTATGGCTCGCTTCTTTGGCGTTCATGCCTATTGTTCCCGCTTCTACCCGACTAAACCGGCCCGAACCGGCCATTCAACGCCAAAATAAGACCGCGATTCACGCCTTGTTTACGCATTCTTTAAGGCGATCGGAAGTGTTTTCTGGCAATCTGCTTGATAACGGGCTGCGGTAAAGACGGCTCAGAAGTCAACAGGTTACGGGTCTTCGAGCGGCGCTTCCGGGCAATCGGATAGCGCCGCTCGCCGTTGGCCAGCGCGGTAGCTGGTGGGCAACTGAAGCGCCAAGTAAAGAGCGCGGTTGGTCCTGCCGGAGGCAAGCAAGCATAAAGTGGGCAACTGAAGCGCCAGAAAATAGCGCGGGTGCTGGTCGGCACCTGGTGCGCCCGCGCTGGTTGGTCGCTCGTGCTCCCCGAAAAGTGTGAAGCGGTTTTCGGATCAGGCGCACGAGCCGGCAAAAGTGGGCAACCGAAGGCGCAAGATAAAGAGTGCAATAGGGGGCGCCTATTGCGGCTTGGCGTAGCGGCGACTCCACTCGGCAATGATGCGATCGCGATTATCAGCCGCCCAATCCAGATCATTCTTGATCATCGATTGCGCGACCCCCTCGGGATACCCGGGCTTGGGCACAGTGATTCCCTCGATCGCCACCTGTGAGACGAACTTGGCATAGAGCTCATTGGCTTTGCGGCTCGCCGCCCAGTCCATCAGCCGTTTCGCCGCGTCGAGGTTTTTAGTGCCTTTGAGGATCGCAGCCGTATCCATATCCCACCCGCCGCCCTCTTTCATCAGCAGCACATCAATCGGCGCATCCTTGGCTTTCAGCGAAGCGCCCGCCAGCTCGTAGGAAATACCAGCCACGAACTCTCCTGCCGCAGCCTGCCGGCAGGGCTTGGTGCCGGAGTGCTCGTAGTAGGCGACGTTCTTATGCAGCGCATCCATGTAGGCCCACGCCTTCTCCTCGCCCATCATTTGAATCCAGGCCGAGACGTGGAAATAGCCGGTCCCCGATGACGCCGGATTCGGCATGACGATGCGGCCCTTGTAGACGGGATCAAGCAAGTCAGCCCAAGACGACGGTGTTTTGACGGCGAGCTTCTTCGCCTCGATCGTATTGAAGCAGATGGCAGCAACCCACGCCTCCATCCCAACCCACGACGGCGGATTGGCCTTGTCGCGGAAACTCGGGCGGATGTTCGCGAGATTGGCCGGCGCGTAAGGCACCAACAGCCCCAGCGACTTGATCTTCGCCATCGAGGTCACCGCGAGGCCCCAGATGGCGTCGGCCTGTTGCTTCTCGCCCTCCGCCTGGATGCGCGCCGCGATCACGCCGGTCGAATCCCGGATCCAGACGATCTCGATATCCGGATTGTCCTTCTCGAAGCCGACCTTGAACTCGGCGATGTTGTCGGCTTCCAGTGTCGAATGCACGACGAGTTTGGTGCGCGGTTGTTGCGCGGCGCTTGCGCCCGTCAACGCGACCAGCGCGAGCGCCATCGCCGCCAGTTCAACACCGAAACGTTTCATGCCAGCCATCGCCCAACTCCTCCAAGATCAGCGGCGCGCCGCCAAGACACCCGGCCGCGCCAAGCCGTGGGCATCATGATGAACGAAGTTGGGCTGGCGACCGTCATCGGTCGCATCCTCCGTCCCTTCGCCGGCATGACCCGCAGCAGGTTCAAAGGGTGCTCGCGTCAATCAAACGCGATCTCAGCCAGCTTCCCGCCAGCGCCCCTCGGACCGGCATGCTGTGACACAAGAGTTTGGTGCGCGCAAGGCCAGCCGGACCGTGCCCCGCGTCCTGATGGAATCGGGCCGGTTCAACGGCTACGGGCGCGCAATTGCCCGGTTTCCCAGCCGATCAAGGCTCGTTTTCGTGTGAGGCCCCAGTGATAGCCACCGAGCGCACCGTCGCCCCGCAGCACACGATGGCAGGGGACCACGAACGAGATCGGGTTGCGCCCGACCGCCGAGCCGACCGCCCGCGACGCCGTCGGCTGGCCGAGATGCCGCGCGATATCCGCGTAACTGACAGCACGCCCCATCGGAATCCGCAGCAGCGTTTCCCAGACGCGCACCTCGAAGTTGGTTCCAATCAAAACCAATCGCACTGGATTGTCCGGCGACCAGCGGCTCGCATCGAACATCTGCTGCGCCAGCGGCGTCGTCCGCTCGGGCTCGGCGACGAACACGGCCTTCGGCCAGCGCCGCGTCATATCCTCCAATGCTTCTGCGCGCGTCTGTCCTGCATCCTCGTTGACAAATCCGACCCCGCAAACACCCCGCGCGGTCGCCATGACCAGCGTGTCGCCGAACGGCGTCTCATGGAATCCGTAGCCGATCTCAAGACCGTCCCCGCGCCGCTTGTAGTCGCCAGGCGTCATCGCCTCATGCGACACGAACAGATCATGCAGCCGCCCCGCCCCCGACAACCCCACCTCGTGCGCCGCATCGAGCAGCGTCGCCGATCCCTCCAGCAACGCTCGTGCCCGGTCGACGGCCATCGCCTGCACGAATTCTTTCGGACTAAGCCCACACCAACGCTTGAACAGTTTCTGCGCGTGCGCCGGCGACAGTCGCAGATGCCGCGCAAGATCATCCAGCGGCGGATGCTCGGTCCAATGTTCGCTGAGAAACGCAATCGCGCTGCGGATCGCCGCATAGTCGCGACCAACGTCACGCGGATCGGCCAACGGTGGCTGCGCGGCTATCGGGCACTCAAGCATGGCCGGTCTCCCGTTCGATGTCATCTAGTACCCACGATCACAAGTCCCTGGTACGGCTGTGCCAGGGACTTGTGATCGTGGGTACTAGGCCACAAACTAACCCAGCAACCCCAACCAATCGACCCGTTTCCTGCGCTGCGATTCCAATCCATTTTTTCCACACACTCACCATAACACAGGTGTCATCCCGACGGAGGCCGGAGACCCGCGACTTCGGCGCGGCGCGAAGGCCTCTATCACGGGTCGGTGGCCGCAGCGGTTGAAAACCCAGCCCTGTCCGCTGAATATATACTTATGGTTGGCTTGGCCCGGGGGTGCCGGCCGTCGCCAGGATTACGAGTGCCAGGATCACGAGTGGATGGGCCGGAGCGGCGACAAGAACGGTACGACTGCGGGAACGGCTCTGGGATAACGGGTTCTCCCGCAGAGGAATTGGTGCCGATATTGACCGGGGCGTACCCAAGCGCATGGTCCAACTTTGCCTTTGCAAGCCACGCCAACAGGCATAGCCTCATGGGCGTCCTATGCCGCTGAGGCGGATCATTCCGCCGCGCCTACCCGAGGAGACGCCCATGCTCGTACCCAGACTGGCCATGACCGCCGGCGCGATGATCGCCGCACTGTACGCCCAACCCGCGTCGGCCCAACAGAAAGCCGCCGCCACCGCACCCCGCCACGTCGTTGATGCCAGCTGGCCGAAGCCGCTCGCCGACAACATGATCCTCGGGCAAGTCTCCGGCATCGCCGTTGGCCGCAATGATACGGTGTGGATCGTCCATCGCCCGGCAACGCTCGTTGACGACGAGAAGGGCGCGACCAAAACGCCGCCCGAAACGCGCTGCTGTAAAGCCGCCCCGCCCGTCCTGCAATTCTCAACCGACGGCCGCCTGCTCAAGAGTTGGGGTGGACCCGGGGCGGGCTACGATTGGCCGAAGTCCGAACACGGTATCCACGTCGACAGCGATGGCAACGTCTGGCTCGCCGGCAATAGCGAGCAGGATCACATGATCCTGAAATTCTCCCCCGACGGCAAATTCCTGCTGCAGATCGGCAAGCCCGGCGCATCGAAGGGCTCCAACGCCACCGATCAACTCGGCCGCCCCGCGCATATGGTCACCGACGACAAGGCCGGTGAGGTGTACGTCGCTGACGGCTACGGCAACCGCCGCATCATCGTTTTCGACACCAAGACCGGCACCTATAAGCGTCACTGGGGCGCCTACGGCACCAAGACGCCGACCGACGACAAGTTGCCGCCCTATAAGCCCGTTGCGATCACGGATCTGTCGAAATCGTTCTCGAACCCGGTCCACTGCGTCCGCCTCTCGAGTGACGGCCTCGTTTACATGTGCGACCGCGCCAACGACCGTATCCAGGTCTTCAAAACCGATGGCACCTTCGTCAAGGAATTCCAGGTCGAACCACAAACCCTACAGAACGGCGCTGTTTGGGATCTCGTCTTGTCCGAGGATCGCGCGCAAAAATACATTTACGTTGCCGACGGCGCCAATATGCAGATCTACGCGCTCGATCGCCAGACCGGCGCCAAGCTCGGCGCCTTTGGCCGGCCCGGACGCATGGCCGGCGAGTTCAAATGGGTGCACAACATGGCCATCGACTCGAAGGGCAATATCTACACCTCCGAAGTCGGCACCGGCCGTCGCGCGCAGAAATTCCGCAAGGTGAATTGATCGAGCGCCCGCGGGCCGCATTGTGCAATACAAAATAAAAACCCCACGAAGGCAGCGCCTCGCGGGGAATGTCGTGTCAGCAGTTCGGCAGCAACGCAGCCATCAGGTGTGGCAGCGCGCACCAAGATACTGGTTCAGCAAGCTGTTGTAGCGATCGGCGACCGCCTGCGTCGCGGGATCGACCTTGCCTTTACCGGCGCGCTCGACCTTCGATTGCGCGCCCTGCGAATCCATCCGGTTCAGTTCCGCCCGAATGCTTTGGCAGGATTGACCCGCCGGCAACGCGCGCGCACCGGGATCGCCGCCACCGGGGCCGCTTGACTCACAACCCGCGAGCAAGGCGGCGACCGCCAGCACGCCCAATAGTGTTTTCGACGTCTTCATACGACTTCCCCCGAATCCATTTCGGTCCCAAGTGAACGGCCACCAACCATAGCGCCTCAGTGATTTCAACCCGGCGTGGCGGAACTGCGGCGATACCCACCGGTTGCCGTCATCACGTCTCTTTGCGCAATATTTCAGTGCGTTAGGGACGCGGCCGCCGCCAAATGGGCAACGGCGAACCGGCATTCGAGCCCGCTCGCCGCTGATTGTCGAACCCATGAACCGCTTGGCGATCCGCTGGTTATTGCGCTTTCGACGCCGCACCGGCCGCAGCAGCCGCAGCTCCCGCCGGCGCCGCACTGGTCACCCCCGATGTCGCGGCCTTCGCGACCGCCTTGGACGCCACCGACGGCGCTGCCGCCGCGACAACCGCTGATGCGGGAACAGCCGGGGCCTGCGCGGTTTGCGGTGTGCCGGATGGCACCTTCGCACACTTCGCCTGGAAGTCGGCGTTGGCCTTGTTCAATTCCATCTGCTTCTTCAGCGCCGTGCGCAGTACGGGTACGCTTGCCGACTTGCCACTCGCGGCCGCTTCAAGCCGGGCGACAGTGCCCTCCTTGCGCAGCGTATCAATCTGCGATGTCAGCTGCACGCAAACCGGATCGGGCTTGGGTGCTGCCACGGCCGCCGTTTCCTGCGGCGCGAGCGAGTTGGTGGTGATCGGGCCACCGTCACTGGCACAGCCAGCAACCAGACCAGACATGAGAATTGCAGTCATCAGATAAGCTGAATGCCGGAGCGCCGTCATGGGTTCACCCTTGTGGAGAGGACCGTGACCGACTGGCCACGTCCAACAGATCGTCGAACGCTGAACCAAACGCACACCTTGCTCTCAGGCCATACGCACGTTCGTTCATGCCGACAATGCACGGCTTGACAGTAGCCCCAGGTCATCCACAGCCGACAGCCCCCGGATCATCGATTGCGGTTCAGAGGTTGCGGGAAAGCAACATCTGGCGGTTCGTGATCAGGCAAAACCGCTCAAATCAGCATCCGCACCGGGTCTTCCACCAGCATTTTGAAGGCATTGAGCAGCTCGGCGCCAAGCGCGCCATCGACGACGCGGTGGTCGCAGGATAGCGTGCAGGTCATAATCGTGCCGACCTCCAACTGCCCACTGGCGCTGACCACGGGGCGTTTTTCGCCGGCCCCCACCGCCAAAATCGTCGCATGCGGCGGGTTGATGACAGCGTCGAAACTTTTGATCCCGAACATACCAAGATTGGAAATCGATGTGGTGCCGCCTTGATACTCGTGCGGGGCAAGCCGGCGTTTGCGCGCGCGCTCGGCGAGATCCTTCATCTCGTTGGAAATTTCCCCAAGCGTCTTCAGTTCGGCGTGGCGAATGATCGGCGTGAATAGCCCCCCCTCGACCGCAACCGCGACGCCAACGTCGGAGTGGCGATGCCGCAGCATGCCGGCGCTCGTCCACGACGCATTGGCGGCCGGCACCCGATGCAAGGCCAGCGCCAGTGCCTTGATGATAAAATCGTTGACCGAGAGCTTATAGGCGCGCGGGCCGTCCTTCGGCGACGCCTGATTAATGCGTTCACGCGCCTTCAAAAGATCATCGAGGCGGCAATCGAGCGACAGATAGAAATGCGGCACCGTCGACTTCGATTGCGTCAACCGCTCAGCGATGATTTTGCGCATGCCATCGTGCGGCACGGTCTCAAAGCTGCCCTTCTCATACAGTGCCAGCACCTTGTCGTCGGCCATCGGCGCCACGAACGGCGCTGGTGACGCGCTTGGCATTGTTGCGACGGCAGTACCCATTTGCGCGGCGACCGGGCGCAATGGCGTGACACCTGCGGTCAATGCTGCCTCGATATCGCGCTGCACGACGCGGCCATGTGGTCCCGACCCCTTGATCTGTCCGACATCGATATTGCGATCCTTGGCAATGCGGCGTGCCAACGGCGAGGCGAAGGCGCGAGCGGCGCCATGACTATTCGAGTTTGTCTTTTCCCTCTCCCCGCTCGCGGGGAGAGGGTTAGGGTGAGGGGCAGCAACGGATACGTGAGGGGCGGCCGCCGGCGCCGGAGCGGACCGCAGCCCCTCACCCCGACCCTCTCCCCGTTCCGCTGTCGCTGTTCGGGGAGAGGGCGTATTCGCGACGGGCGCCGGCTTTGTCGCGCCCGCCGTTTCGCCATCGGCCAACAGCACGGCGATCGGCGTATTGACCTTGACCTTCTCAGTGCCGGCCGCGACCAGCAGCTGCCCGACGACGCCTTCGTCCACGGCCTCGACTTCCATCGTCGCCTTATCGGTCTCGATCTCGGCGATGATGTCGCCGGACTTGACCTTCTGGCCTTCCTTGACCAGCCACTTGGCGAGCTTTCCCTCCTCCATTGTCGGCGACAGCGCGGGCATCAGAATTTGCGTGGGCATGGGTCAGGTCTCGGTGACATCGGGGGCTGAAGGAAGTGGCCAGAGATCGGCGATCGCAAAAGGCACAGCATCGAACGGCGGCGCTTTCACCTGCTCGCCGTCTTGATAGGTTTCGACGTGCATCCACTGCCCTTCGCGCAGCGCGTACACCTCGAGGTACTTGACGGTCGGATTGAGCAGCCAGAGGTGGCCAACACCATAGGTCGCATAGATGCGCCGCTTTGGCCCGCGGTCAACACTTTCCGTTGACGGCGAACTGATCTCGCACACCCAATCGGGCGGGGTCTCTATATAGGCCTTCTCCGGCATATGCGGCATGCGCTCGCGGCGCCAACCCACAATATCTGGCGCAACCACGTGTGGACCGAGGTGCAACTCGGGCTCCGTCATGAAGATCCACCCGCCAGGCCCGCCGCGCCCTTTCTGAAACGGACCGGTCAACTCGTGCCCGAGCGCATTTTGCGCTGTCGCATGCCGCGGCGCGGGCTTGGGATGGGTATAAAGCGCGCCAAAAATGATCTCAGCCGTCAGGTGCTCCGGCACCGCAGCCAGGTCCTCATAGGTCGCATTGCGCTTTGCGGGGTCATTCATGGCTCAAGCGTAACACACGCCTTTCACCGCCGCGACCACCTGATCGGCATTCGGCAGCGCGAGCTTTTCCAGGTTCGCGGCGTAAGGCATCGGCACGTCGGCGCCGCTGACCTTGGCGGGCGGGGCATCGAGATAATCGAAGCACTGGATCGCCGCCTGCGCGCAGATCTCCGACCCGATCGAGCACGTCGGCCATGCTTCTTCCACGGTCACCAGGCGGTTGGTCTTGCGGATCGACGCCAAAATCGTGTCCCAATCGATCGGGCGCAACGAGCGCAGATCGATCACCTCACACTCGATGCCATCCTTCGCCAGCGTCTCGGCGGCAGCCAGCGCATACTGCATACCGCGCGCGAACGATACGACCGTGCAATGCGTGCCCGCGCGCACGACCTTCGCCTTACCGATCGGCACAACGTGGTCAATGCCTTTCGGCACCGGGCCCGACGTGCCGTAGAGCATTTCATTTTCAAGCACGAGCACGGGATTGGGATCGCGGATCGCCGCCTTCATAAGGCCCTTCGCATCCGCCGCATTCGACGGGCAAACCACCTTCAGGCCAGGAACATGCGCATACCACGACGAATAACATTGGGAATGCTGCGCACCGACGCGCGCCGCCGCGCCGTTGGGCCCACGGAACACGATCGGACAGCCGAGTTGCCCGCCAGCCATGTACAGCGTTTTCGCGGCAGAATTGATGATCTGGTCGATCGCCTGCATCGCGAAGTTCCAGGTCATGAATTCGACGATCGGCTTCAAGCCTGCCATCGCCGCACCCGTGCCGATGCCCGCAAACCCCTGCTCAGTGATCGGCGTATCGATCACGCGCTTCGGCCCGAACTCATCCAGCAATCCCTGACTGATCTTGTAGGCACCTTGATACTGGGCGACTTCCTCGCCCATCAGGAACACGTCGCCATCCCTGCGCATTTCTTCAGCCATCGCATCGCGCAGCGCCTCGCGCATCGTCTGCGTGACGAACTCGGTGCCAGCCGCATATTCCCTCTCCCCATTGCTCTTCGCAATGGGGAGAGGGTGGCCGGAGGCCGGGTGAGGGGCGGCAGCAGGTACTTGAGGCGCCGCCGCCAGCGCCGGAGCGGGACGCGGCCCCTCAGCCCCACCCTCTCCCCGTGAAGGACGGGGAGAGGGAGCTATGGCTGCCGCCTCGCCGTCCGCCGTGATCACCGCAATCGGCGTGTTGACCTTCACGTGTTCCGTGCCGGCAGCGATCAGGATTTGGGTGAGTTTGCCCTCGTCAACCGCCTCGACTTCCATCGTTGCCTTATCAGTCTCGATTTCGGCAATGATATCGCCGGGCTTGATCCGCGCCCCTTCCGCCACCAGCCACTTCGCGAGCTTGCCCTCTTCCATCGTCGGGGACAGTGCGGGCATCAGAATTTGCGTGGACATGAGCAGATCTCACAAGGTACGGGGGACACAGATAGCAGGCCTGCAGTTCAGCCAAACACTTCATTGCGCATGGCGTCGAGAAAATCTTCCGTCAGCGCGAAGCCGGCGGCATCGCCGATCACCGCTTCGACATCGCATTTCGGGCAGACGGCGGTGATGCCGTCTTCACCCTCGGTCCAGTCCTCGATCTCATCCTTGGCGAAGATTTCGAGGCAATGGAAACAACCGCATTCATCGGACGCTTTAACTTCGTCCTCGTTGTTCAATGCGTGCTTTTTGGCGGCGAGGATGTCTTTTTTGGTGACTGTCATGCGGCAGGTGTCCGTCGGTCTCGTGTTGGATCTTAAAGTGAAGGTGCAGGCGGCTCAGAATCAAAAGGCCAGAGTAGGCCTAGCTTGAACGTCAGAGCATCAAAAGGCGGCGCATTGACATTGTCATTCTCAAAAAATGCATGCTTCAGAACCCAGTCGTTGTCTTGACGCTTGAAGACTTCGAGGCTCTTGACGCGTGGGTCTACAAACCAGATGTGATCAACGCGATAGACCGCATAGATCCTGAGTTTGTCGCCTTTATCGTATTTTTCCGTGCTCGGCGAGAGGACCTCGCAGATCCAGTCAGGAGCGACCTCGAAGTATGGTGTGTCAGCAGATTCAGTCATCCGCTCGCGACGCCATCCTGCAATGTCCGGCACGCAGACATGCGGACCAAGGTGCAATTCCGGCTCGTCAACGAAAATCCAACCGCCTGGCCCTCCGACGCCAAGCTGATAAGGATTGCCCGTTGCCATGCCCAAGACACTCGCCGCTCCACCATGGCGTCGCACCGGTCGAGGATGCGTGACGAGCGTGCCAAAAATGATCTCCGCCACGAGATGCGGCGGCACCGCCTCGAGGTCAGCATAGGTAGCGCGGGCTTTTTCGAGCGTTGGCATGTCCTGACGGACCTCCTCACCCCGCCACCGGGCTCGGCAACAACACATCCGTCCACAACTCGCTCGGATCGGGCTCGGGATCGTTCTGGGCGAACTCCGCCGCCGCATTGACGGTGTCGCGCACCTGAGCGTCGATCTTTTTCAAATCGTCTTCGCTCGCCAGTTTTCCATCGAGAATGCGCTTGCGCACCTGCTCGATCGGGTCGTGCTCGTTGCGCATCTTGTCGACCTCCTCGCGCTGGCGGTATTTCGCCGGATCGCTCATCGAATGACCACGATAGCGGTAGGTGTTCATTTCCAGGATATAAGGACCATTGCCGTCGCGGACCCATTTGACGACACGATCGGCAACCGCCTTGACGGCGCGGACATCCATACCGTCGACCTGTTCGCCGGGAATGTCGAACGAGCGGCCACGCTGCGAGAAATCCGTTGTCGCCGATGAGCGCTCGATAGCCGTCCCCATCGCGTACCGGTTGTTCTCGATGATAAAGATCACCGGTAGCTTCCACAGCTTCGCCATGTTGAAGGTCTCGTAGACCTGGCCCTGGTTGGCGGCGCCGTCGCCGAAGTACGTCAGGCAGATATGATCATTGCCGCGATACTTGTTGGCGAAGGCGAGGCCTGCGCCGAGCGGCACATTGGCGCCGACGATGCCATGCCCGCCGTAGAAAGCTTTCTCTTTTGAGAACATGTGCATCGACCCGCCCTTGCCCCGGCTGTAGCCGCCACGTCGACCCGTCAGTTCGGCCATCACGCCCTTCGCGTCCATGCCGATGGCGAGCATATGGCCGTGATCGCGGTAGGTGGTGATGACTTGATCGCCCGATTTGATCGCCATCTGCATGCCGACGACGACAGCTTCCTGCCCGATATAGAGGTGGCAGAAGCCGCCGATGAAACCCATGCCGTAGAGTTGGCCAGCTTTTTCCTCGAAGCGGCGGATGGCCAGCATCTCGGTGTAGGCGTGCAGCTCCTGCTCAGCCGTCAAAGCGGGAATATTGGCTCGGCCATTGGGATAGTTGGACACAGGCATCTCCGCTTGTCGTCGTGGACACTCGTCCAACGCTTAGCGAAAACCGTCCAGCTTTGCCAGTGCTGCCGGCGCCGATCACCTCAGCCAATGCAGGTTGTCACCAACCGGAACATAACTGTCCCCGGCGCCGGCGCCCTTGGGGCAAGCGGGGCGCCCGGTCATGCTGCGCCGCACAATGCGTGCCCGCCTTAACGCCCTGGGCTTACACCCAGCACGGGACGATCACCGGAGCGCATGACGCCAAACAAGTCGGCGGCCAATTCCTCGACCAAGTCGGAATCGGGCGTATCGGAATTGAGTAAGGCCACGTCAATCGCCAGGCGCGCGCGCAACCCCGCCAGCCGCTCGATCTCGGCTTGGAGCAGGCTCGCCCGCTCGATGAGCCGCTCACGGGCATAAAAACCGTGCCGGCCCTGCGTTGCATGAGCGGCGAAATACCCGACGGCGCTTAAGCAGATAAGCGCAACCGTGATCTGCAGCCGTCGGTTATTCCGTCGCTCGTGCATGGGGCTATTCGGTTGGACGCAAAACGGGCGGAACGTACGAGACGCAAAACAAGGCGTCAGGAGCGTGAGCGCTCGGGACGGCTTGGACTATGTACGCTGTCGCTCTTAAGTTCCGGTAAAGCGACTGATGATGTTGCCACGCCGCTCCCTCAAGAAGCGTCAGCGGTCGCGTGCACGCGTCAGCCTCCTTCAAATGGGGATCTGCCGACGCAATCCGCCACGCCCGCCACAGCAGATAGCCACCGCCAAACAATTTGATCGCTGCCACCAAAATTCAATCCCGATGACAATAGCATGATGTTGTTCGGACCGGGCGTCACCGCCGCACAACAAGGAACACCGCGAGCGGGAACAGGAGGTCGAGGGCCAAGGCGTGGCGGCTCCAAAAAGTGCCATGTGTTGGAATGCGGCGATCCCGGCTGCGACCGAACCGCTCAGTTCGGTATTGATCGAAGTCACGGCATGCGCGGCGCACCCGCGTCGGTTGCACCCGCGCCGAAGATCATCCCAGAGACTCGCGCAAGCGCTGCGGCGCGCTCGCACGCACCACACGGCCGCGAGGTCGAATAGAGAACAGCATCACTTAAATCGTCGCGTCCGAGTCGGCGCTGCGCATCGGCGACGGCGGTGCGCTCAGCATGCGCCTCCGGATTGCGATCGACGACGACGCGGCTCGGCCCGAACCCGACCACCACTCCGCCAAGAACCACAACCGCACCGAAGGGCTGGTCACCGGCCGCAACCGCCATGGCTTTCATACGTTCCGCTGCGAGAATGAACGCGCGATGCGCTTCCCTATCGCTGGCGGCAGACGCCGCATCGGCCAGCGCCGCGGCTGCAAGTTCCGTCAGCCCGAGACACAACACATCACGGCGATCAATCCTGCACATCGACACTCACTCCGCAACCGAGCCTCGCGCTGTGTCTCACCCAACGTCGTCCTCACATCCCCTGCGCGCCGCGGCCGATGGCGGCGATACCGGTGCGCGACACTTCGACCAGACCGAGCTTGGTCATGATCGACAGAAATTCCTCGATCTTGGCTGTACGGCCGGTCATCTCGAACACGAAATGCTCGGTCGACGCGTCGATCACTTTGGCTTTGAAGATTTCAGCAAGCCGCAACGCCTCGATCCGCTTCTCGCCAATTCCAGCAACCTTGATCAGCGCCAGTTCGCGCTCGACCGCATTGCCCTCCTGGGTCAGGTCACGCACCCGGTGCACCGGCACCAATCGCTCAAGCTGATGCTTGATCTGCTCCAGCACCATCGGCGTGCCTTTGGTGACGATGGTGATGCGCGACAGATGTTTCTCGTGCTCGGTCTCCGACACCGTCAGGCTATCGATATTGTAGCCGCGACCGGCGAACAGCCCGATGATCCGCGCCAGCACGCCCGGCTCGTTGTCAACCAGCACGGAGATCGTATGGCTGACCAGCGTGACTTTCGTTTCATCGAGGAAATAGGCGGAGCCGGTGGCTTTCTGCGACATGGTCAAAGTCTCTCTTGTGAATGCATAAGTGGATCGCGATCAGGCTTTGGCGGGCAGATAGGAGGTCATCGCCGTATGCCCCTCCTCATACTGTGGCAAATGCCACGGTTCCTTGAGGGCCGCCGCACGCCAGGCGACGAACGCAGCCGATTTAAGCACCGCGTCCATGTAGCCGCGACTGGTGGGTGATACGGGAAACGAATAAGTGTCGAGCCGCGTCACGATGGGCGCGTACATAGCGTCGGCCGCCGTGAAGGCGCCGTAGAGGAACGGCCCACCCTTGCCGTATGTCGCGCGCGCCTCCCGCCAGATCGCTTCGATACGCGCCACCGCCGCGTTAACGTCATCGGAGTAGTTTTTCATGGCAAATGCCTTGCCGAGATTCATCGGGCACGCCTGCCGCAACGGTTGAAAGCCCGCGTGCATCTCATTGGCGATCGCACGGGCATGGGCACGTGCTGCCACATCCTTCGGCCACACACCGGCCGCGGGAAATTTCTCGTGCAGATATTCCATGATCGCGAGGCTTTCCCAGACCACGACCGCGCCGTCCTTGAGCACCGGGACCTTGCCGGCGGGCGAATGTTCTGAGATCTTCTGGCGCGTGTGGTCCTGATGCAACGGGATCACCGTCTCATCGAACGGCATGTTCAACGCCTGCATGAGGATCCATGGCCTCAGCGACCAGGACGAGTAGAGCTTGTTGCCGATGATGAGGTGCATGGTCGCGCCGCGCTTGTTGCAAAATAGCGGAAATTTGATATCATGATATCACTCTTGGAGTCTCCATGGCACAAATTCTCGTCCGAAACATTCCCGATTCCGTCAAGGCGAAGCTGGTGCGTCGCGCCCAGAGCAATGGCCACAGCCTGGAAGCGGAGGTGCGCTCGATCATCAGCGCCGCCGCGCAGACCACCACGGCCGCGACCAATGCCGCGGATGGCGCCAACTGGGTCGATGATCTCGCAAAAACAATGAAACGCATCGGCGTCACGAATGCCGATATCGATGCCTTGAAAGAAAGCATTGAGCGCGCCACCCAGGACCGGCGGACATTCGCAATCGGGGACGGCGCGTGATCCTGCTCGATTCCGACGTGATATCGACCATTATGCGACTTCACTTGGACCCGCTGATCGCCCATTGGCTGCGCCGCCAAAGCCCCGATCAACTGATAACATCGGCGCCTTCTATCTTCGAAATGCGCGCTGGTATTGAGGGCAAGCCGCATGGGAAACGCAGGCGCGCCCTGGAAGCGGCCTTCAATCACGTCGTCGGATCCACGCTCGGAAACCGCATTGCTCCACTTGATGCGGCTGCGGCGAACGCGGCCGGTCAATTGCGCGCAGTGCAAATCGCGCGCGGCCGCAATGTGTCCGTACCGGACAGCCAGATCGCGGGAATTGCCAAATCGCTCAACGTGCCGCTGGCGACCAGGAATACACGCGATTTCTCCGGCCTTGGATTGGACTTGATTGATCCTTGGAAAACCTGAGGCTTTTGGGCTTGCCGGAAGCGCGAATATTGGTCCTTGATAACATGCCATTGCCTCACACCAGCATCTTGCCTTCCTTGCCGATCGCCTTGCCGACGTCTTCGTCGGAAACGTCCTCGCCAAGCAGCATTTCGTTATGCGCCTTGCCCGAGGGGATCATCGGGAAGCAGTTGGTCAACCCCGCGACACGGCAATCGAAAATCACCGGCTTGTCCTTGACCGCCAGCATCGCCTTGATGGCGGCGTCGAGGTCGCTCGGCTTTTCGCACCGCATGCCGACGCCGCCATAGGCCTCCGCCAGCTTGACGAAATCGGGCAGCGCTTCGGTGTAGCTTTCCGAGATGCGATTGCCGTGCAGCAGCTGCTGCCACTGCCGCACCATCCCCATGTACTGGTTATTGAGAATGAAGATCTTGACGGGCAGGCGGTACTGCACAGCCGTCGACATTTCCTGGACGTTCATCAGGAACGAGGCATCACCCGACACGCACACCACCTGCGACTTGGGATGCGCCATTTGCACGCCGACAGCCGCCGGCAAGCCATATCCCATCGTTCCCAAGCCGCCTGACGTCATCCATCGGTTCGGTTCCTCGAAGTGGAGGAACTGCGCCGCCCACATCTGATGCTGGCCAACGTCGGTGGTGATGTAGCAGTCGTGATCCTTGGTCAGCGCATAGAGCCGCTCCAGCGCATACTGCGGCATGATGAAATCTTTCGACGGCTTGTAGGAGAGTGATTTCTTGCCCCGCCATTTATCGAGCTGCGACCACCAACCCTTGAGTGCTGCCTTGTCCGAACTCGCACTCTCTTTCTTCCAGGTGGCGATCATCTCCTCCAGGACGTAAGCAATGTCGCCGACGATCGGCACATCGACGCGAACGTTCTTGTTGATCGACGAGGGATCGATATCGATGTGGATTTTCTTTGAGTGCGGCGAAAACGCGTCGAGCCGGCCGGTGATCCGATCATCAAAACGCGCGCCGATGCAGACCATCACGTCGCAGTCGTGCATCGCCATATTGGCTTCGTAGGTGCCGTGCATGCCGAGCATGCCGAGCCACGCCTTGCCGGATGCCGGATAGGCGCCGAGCCCCATCAAGGTCGAGGTCACCGGGAAGTCGGTGAGACGGGCGAGATCGCGCAGCAACTGGCTGGCCTTGGGGCCGGAATTGATGACGCCGCCACCGGTGTAGAGGATCGGCTTCTTGGCACCCGCCATCAGCTTGATCGCCTTGGCGATCTGCGCGTTGTCACCCTTGACGCGCGGCTGATAGGTCTTGTGCTTGACGTCGCGCGGCCCAGTGTAGGTGCCGGTCGCGAACTGCACGTCCTTCGGGATATCGACCACGACGGGACCAGGCCGCCCCGTGCGCGCGACATAGAACGCCTCGTGCAGGATGCGGGCGAGATCGTCGACGTGCTTGACCAGCCAGTTGTGCTTGGTGCAGGGCCGCGTAATCCCAACGGTGTCGCATTCCTGGAAAGCATCATTGCCAATCAGATGCGTTGGCACCTGTCCAGTGAGACAGACGACGGGAATGGAATCCATCAGCGCGTCGGTCAATCCCGTCACCGCATTGGTGGCCCCCGGACCCGAGGTCACCAGCACGACACCAACCTTGCCGGTGGATCGCGCGTAGCCTTCAGCCGCGTGCACCGCACCACCCTCCTGGCGCACCAGGATATGCTTGACCTTATCCTGCTGGAAAATCTCGTCGTAAATCGGCAGGACGGCGCCGCCCGGATAGCCGAACATATGCTCGACGCCCTGATCGGCCAGCGCCTTCAAGACAATTTCAGCCCCGGTCATTGGACGCGTCATTAGTCGGTTCTCCACATGGCCACGGCGGACCCGAACACGCCGCACCGACCACCCCAGGTCAGCCGCTGCCACTCGGCCATAGCTCGACAATCGGCCGCACCATACGCGGCGCAAAAAAGGGGGTCAATGGCTGTCAGCCAATAAACACGAAGTTTTCTGATGCGAATTGTTCTATTTCTTGCGTTTGAATCCAATTCCACGACATCATATTGCGCGACAGCCAAGTGGCCTGCCGTTTGGTGTACTGCCGGGTCTCGATTTTCGCCGCCAGCACGGCCTCTGGAAGTTCCACGTCGCCGCGCAGATGGCGCATCAGCGGACGCACGCCGAGGGCGCGCATGGCCGGCAGCGCCTCGCTAAGATTAAGCGCGGCCAGGCCTCGCACCTCATCCAGGGCGCCACTTGCCATCATGAGATCAAGCCGGTCATCGCAGCGCCGAATCAGCGCCTCGCGATCCCGCGTCACGACAATCCGGATCGTCTCGGCTTCGGCGAGGATCGGCACACCCGGTACGCGCTGCCAATCGGCGAGTGAACGCCCCGTTGCCTCCAGCACTTCCAGCGCCCGAACGGTTCGCTGACCGTCGTTGGGATCGAGCCGCGCGGCCATGCCCGCATCACGCTGCAGCAGCGCGGCTCGGACCGCCGGCGCGCCACCCTCCTGCGCCAGGCTTCGCCAGCGCCGACGGATTGCGGGGGGAATAGCCGGGATCGGTGACAGCCCCTCCAGCAACGCCTTAAAGTAGAGCCCGGTGCCGCCGACGATGATCATGCGCTGGCCAGCCTGACGCAATGATCCGTGCTCGCTCGCGACATCGGCAATATAGCGTCCGACCGAATAGGCTTCAGTGGCTGAAACGTGGCCATAGAGCCGGTGCGGCTGCGCCGCTTCCTCGGCCGCGGTCGGCCGCGCCGTCAGGATACGCAGCTCACGATAGACCTGCATGCTGTCGGCATTGACGATGACGCCGCCGGTTTGCTCGGCAATCCGGAGCGCCAGGGCTGACTTGCCGGACGCCGTCGGGCCGGCAATGAGGATCGTCTTGGGTTCGCTCATGGGCTCAATGCGTCCATCTGATGGCCAGCCAGGGTCGCTCCCGCGCTCCCATCGGAGTGCCACCATGGACGCCCACGACAGTCATAGTGGTTAGCTTGGCTCAGCGGCAAACCCCTTGATCCAAGCGAGCAACCATTTGGCAACAGCCGAGCGGAGAACGTGGGTCCTTGGCCGATCGTCGGCATCGCCAAGCCGGCCGGTTATGCGCTAGAACCCAAGCAGGGGATACAATCGAACAAGGCTCGGTACCGATGCCCGGCTGACGTTCCGATTGCGTGTGTCGTCGCGTGTGGTCTACCGAGGGCGTATTCGTTCATGATGCCAGTTGCCTTGTCGGATACGATTGCTGTCGGCGAAGTCCCAAGCAAGGAACAAATCGCCATCCTAGCGAGTGCCGGGTTCCGATCCCTCTTGAGCACCCAGCCGGACGGCGAGGTTCAGCGCCTGCTGTCATCCGCCGAATGTTTCAGCGCCAGCGAACACCATGGGCTCGTCTATCGCCATGTCGCCATCGAGAGCCGCCGCCCATCGGACGATGATATCACCGCATTCGCACTGGCCCTCGCTGAAATGCCAAAGCCGATCTACGCCTGCTGCTATTCAGGCGCGCGGACGGCCGCGGTCTGGGCGCTCGCCGCCGCAGCGACACAAGAGGCCGACAAAATTATTGGCGCCGCCGCAGCGGTCGGCTACGACCTGCAGTTCATGCGTGACGCGCTCTTGGCTCGGCACGCGGCGCATAAACCGACGCCGCAACCGGTCAACAACGGTGTCGCGCCAGATGTCACAACTGATGTCGCGGCTGCATCGTCCGATCCAGCGCCACTGCCGCGGCCAGCCGCCGTGCCCCAGCTCATTCCCTCATCCGTTGTGCCACGCGCAGCCTCGGCGGGGGGATTTGCCGTCGCGGGTTGAACCGGCGGCCAAGACTTTGCACACCGCGACCCCTTCGACCGATAGTCGCAGACGGACTTTGACCGTATAGAGTCGAACCATGTCCTCAGCGCAACCTGCGTCCGATTCTCCGTCGTCCCGCTCCATTCGCCCCGCCGTGGCCGGGCTTGGGCTCACGGCACTGATCGGCTGGGGCTCGACATTCACGCCATTGCAGGTGCTCGGCGCCCGCGTCGGCGCAGATCTCGACTTGTCACCCGAATCCGTCTTTGCCGGCATCACCATCATGATGCTGACCAGCGCGCTGCTGGCGCCACGCCTCGGCAAACGCATCGATGCCCACGGCGCGCGCACTATTCTCATCATCGGCTCGGCGCTGATGGCGCTCGGCATGGTGCTCGTTGCTTCGGCGCAGGGATTTTTGAGTTACGCGCTGAGCTGGTTGGTCGTTGGCATTGCCATTCCCTTTGCGTTGACCAGCGCCTCGGTGCCAGCCCTTGTCCAGATTGCAGGTCCCAAATCACGGCGCGCGGTGACCGCACTGTCCATCCTGACCGGCGTCACCTCGACGGTTTTCATACCTGTCTCGGCCTGGCTCGAAGCCAAAATCGGCTGGCGCAACTGCTTTCTTGTTTTTGGCGCCCTGCACCTTTTCATCTGCCTGCCGATCCATTGCGCGGTGTTGCCGCGTGGACGCCCAGTGCGCCATGCCAGCAGCGAACAGGCCGGCGACGCGACCTGGAATGGCCAACTGCCGGCCGACCAGCGACGCGGCGCATTCGTGCTGCTCGCCCTGTGGACCTCAGTCGAAGCTCTGGTCGTCTGGGGCTTCAACATCCAGGCGATCAATGTGTTTGTCGCGCTCGGGTTGACGCAATCGGCGGCCATCGGCGCCTGGATCCTGTCTGGCCCGTCACAAGCGCTGATCCGGACCGGCGAGTTGATCAGTGGGTCACGCTTTTCAATTTTTTCCATCGGCCTGGTCTCGGCGATCCTCGCGCCGATTGGGTTTGCGATCTTCCTCGTAGCCGGTGCCTCGAACGGAACCGGCGCCATGCTCGCGGTCTTGTTTGGCGCAGGCCTCGGGCTCTATTCGATTGCGCGCCAGGTCATCCCCTTGCGGCTGTTCGGCATCGCCGAGTTCGGCAGCGTCAGCGGACGCCTGACCATGCCGCAAAACATTGCCACAGCGATCGCGCCACTGCTGTTTGCAGCCGTTCTCAGCCGCGCCGGACCGCAGCTCGCAGTCGCGCTCGCGCTGATTTTTTCGTTGATCGCGTTGGCAGCGCTCGTCGCATTGATCCGCCTCGCACGGCGCAGCGAACCACAATCCTCAGAAGCGTGAGCCAGCCGTCATTGCGCAGGCTTCATTGCGCGGGGCTTCATTGTCGGCGGCGCAAGGCCGTCGCGCGTGCGGTCGCCGCCGTCATCAGGATGCTGAAATCGCTGCCCGCCAAAACGAACGTGCAACCGATCGCGATATACTTGGCGAGACCTTCGTCGCTGTAGACACCGCCCATGCCCAGCCACTTCTGGTGTTTCTTGCAGGCCGCCGCCGCCGTCTCGTAGGCCTTGACGACATCGGCATGCAGATGCTGACCGGGGATGCCCATTTCAAAAGTCAGATCACTGGTCCCGATCAACAGCACGTCGATGCCGGGAACGGCGGCGATGGCGTCGGCATTGGCGATCGCCTTCGGCGTTTCGAGCATCGCCACCAGCAACAGGCTCTTGTTGATCGCGGTGGTCGAGTCCGCCATCGGCTGCGGGACGAATGCCAATTGCGCCATCGCACCGGCCACCGAGCGATGCCCGACCGGGGGATACTTCAGGCGGTCGACCATCGTGCGCGCCTCGTCCGCCGTATCAACATGCGGGATCACGATGCCCATGGCGCCGCCATCGAGCACGCGGGTGGCCATGTCGAATTGTCCGGCCGGCACACGAACCAGCGGCGTGATGCCGGCAGCATTGGCGGCGATCGACATCTGCATCGCGATATCGAGGCTCATCGTGCCGTGTTCGAGGTCGATGAAAAGCCAATCGTAGCCCGCCGTCGCCATCGCCGGCGCGATGTCGACGGTGCGCGCCTGGCGCAACCCCATGCCGAGCGCAAGCTCGCCCTTTTCGAGACGGGCGCGGGCCGGATTTGAGAGAGGCATGGGGCACTCCAATGTTGGCACAGGTTCGCGAGAAAAGGGTTACTTGACGTCGATCTGGATGGCGGTGCGGGCTTGCGGTTCATAGCGCGCCGTCGAAGCTGGCGCCGCAGCACCGGGCGTTACCGGATTGCGCGCGGCGCGCTTGGCGCGGGGATCGCCACGTGTCGCAACGCCACGACGCTCATCCAACTCCGTCGCCCAGGTGCGGCCCAAGAACGCGCGATAGTCACCGAGTTCTGTAAAGCGCAGCCGCTCGAAATCGTGCTTGATGCCGTCGGCCGAACGCTGTGTCGGCGCACAGACACCAATCACCGTCTCGCGTCCCTTGTCGCGCAAGCGGAACTGGTAAGCAGCACTTGGCGATGGCACCTGGACCTCTTTGCCGACCTCGAGCAGATTGTTCTGCTCAAAATCGTTGGGATAGATCACGGTGCCGCGGCCGTTGCGGTCGACCGAGACCAGGGTGAGGAAACAGTTGGCGCTGGCGCGTGCCTTGACGGTCAACAGATCGCCGGGCTTGAAGGTCTGCTTGTCGGTCTTGAGCACCAGTTCCAGTTCACTGGCCACTTCCGGCGCTGCCGGCGCCAATGTCGATGCGGCCGCGGCTTGGGGCCGGTTTCCTCCTGCGAGTGCGGCAACGAGCAGAGCAAAGCGCGCCTCGAACTCGGCGCGCGGCACGACGCCGGTGTGCAGCCGGTCGAGCAAATCCCGCGCAACACCCGAAGATTTCTCACTGAGCCCGCCAAGCGCCGCGGCATCGACGCCGAGTTCACCTGCTGCTGTCGTCGCATCAACGCCGCGCTTGTAGCGGGCCGCCAGCGCTTCGACCGGCGGCAGGCCGGCGATCGTCAAATCGGGAGCGATGCCGGCAGCCGCGTAGGCACGTTTCAAACGTTGCGCATCATCACTGATCAATTTCT
Organism: uncultured Alphaproteobacteria bacterium; assembly: GCA_963714325.1. Taxonomy (GTDB): domain Bacteria; phylum Pseudomonadota; class Alphaproteobacteria; order Rhizobiales; family Hyphomicrobiaceae; genus CAVQOB01. The sequence goes on from CAVQOB010000030.1 coordinate 41,411, forward strand.
GCTGCTCTTCCGCAGTGCCGTGCAACGTCAGGAGCCGGTCGCGAATATCACGCACCAGCGTCGTGTCCTGTTGCAGACGCGGGCGAAGCTCATCTGTTGCCTCACGCGGACCATTGTCGTGACAGGACATGCAGGCGAGGCCGGCGGCAATGCGATGCCCGGGGCGGGCTTCATTGCGCAGCACGGATTGCGGCAAATCATTGACGCGCACGCCGTCGGTATTGGCGATGAAAAAAGCGTTGAATCCATTCGGCAGGTTGAACATGACGAGGTTGGCGTCCGGCTTCAATGAGCCACGCGCACCCGGACCAATCGGCGTATCAAACGGATCGGCGCGGCCAGGCGTCGGGGCATACTCCAGCGTTGTCCAATAAGCGCCAGTGCTGATCGCATGACGCTGCCCCAAGCGACTGCCGCGAGCGATCGCCGAGGTCTTGATGCCGAACCGACGCGCGCGCACCGACGCGACGTCGCCGATCAAATCGACCTGCAGGCTGGACTGCAGGGCCTGCAGGCGATCCGGCAATGCCAGCAGTTCGTAATAGAGTGGGGCCTGTGTCGCCACGTCGGCCAGCCAGTCGCCGCGAATAACGGCGGCCTTGGAACCGGTTGCCGTCTCGATGCCGGCCTCGACGAGGGACGCCGCGCCATAGGGATAAATCGCCGCCAACCGTTCCCAGCGCGGCGCATCCCACCCGATGCTCGCCAGATTGACCTGCAGCACCGTCTTCTCGTCATTGATCGCCGCAAGCGCGATCGGTTCGGCGCCGGTGGAAAGACTATTGATCAAACGGGTCGCGGCATCGGTCAATGCCTTGATTTCGGTCGCCGGCACGCAGGCATTGTGGAAATGATTGAAGGAGATGAACCGCAACTGCCGCGCATTATCGCCTGCCGCATTGAGGACCCGCAGGATCGTATCCTGCTGGTCCCGGTTGTTGACGAGTTTGCGATCAGCACAGGCCGGTGCCGGCGACAAACCTTGGACCCAATCGCGCACGGCGGCGAGATCGGCGGCGGTTGGCTCCTGGCCTTTTTGCTCTTGCGCGACGTCAAACGGCATCGCCCGCGACAACATCATCGTATAGAGCCGCGACCCGTCGGGATTGCCGGGTTGTACGAGCGCCGGGTTGCCGGCGAGCGCCTTCAAGTCCAGGACGTTGCCAAAACTGCGCGCGGGCCTGAGCCCCTTGAGTTTCCCGTTCTGATGACAGCGCGCGCAATGTTGGTCGAGCACGGCAAAGGCTTTGGCGGCGACCGGCTCTTCCGGCGCCAACGGCACGAGCGGCTCGCTGGCCTGCGCCGGCCAGGCACCCATCGCGACGGCGAGTCCGATGATCAGGGCCACCAGTCCTCGCCTGGCCGGCAGCCATCCCCGGTCCGATCCGACGGGCTCATACTGATTGACGACGACCATACTGCTGATCCACCCTGCCCCACCCCACCGATGCTTTTAGCTGGCCTCGCAAACCGTTGCAAAGACGTTGGTCCGGCCGCGCTGCAGCATCCTGCCGACTTCAACCGTGCCGCGCAAAAATGGCTCTACCACGACACGCTCGCCCGGCTTAAACGTGTCCACAGCTTCAAAACAACCTGCGGAAGAGACGAACATGCGCCACGGCGGCAAGATCCTGGTCGATCAGCTTGAGATCAATGGCGTGAAATGTGCCTTCACGGTGCCCGGCGAAAGCTTTCTCGCCGCCCTTGATGGCCTCCACCACGCTGGCGTCAAGACGGTGATCTGCCGCCAGGAGGGGGGCGCATCGATGATGGCGGAAGCCTGGGGCAAGATGACCGGCGAGCCTGGCATCTGCTTTGTCACGCGCGGTCCCGGTGCGGCCAACGCCATGGCTGGGTTGCATGTCGCCCAACAGGACTCTACGCCGATGATCCTGTTCCTGGGATTGCCGGGATCAGAGCATGAAGACCGCGAGGCGTTCCAAGAGATGGAAGTCAAAAGCGTCTTCGGCACGTTCGTCAAATGGGTGGCGGTGATCCGCGACACCAAACGCATTCCGGAATATGTGAGCCGCGCATTCCACGTCGCCCGCTCCGGTCGCCCCGGCCCGGTTGTGCTCGGCCTGCCGGAGGATATGCTGTCGGCCGAAGTCGATGTTGCCGATGCGAAATCGGCGACGCGCATTCAGCCGGCACCAAGCACTGGCGACATGTCGGCCTTCCAGGCCGCGCTCGGCAAAGCCAAGGCACCGATGATGATCGTCGGCGGCCCCGGCTGGAGCGAGGCAACGCGCAAGACCATTCAGGCGTTCGCCGAGCGCTTCGAACTCCCGGTCGCCAGCGCGTTTCGTTATCAGGACTACTTCGACAATCGCCATCCCAATTATGCGGGCTGCGCCGGCATCGGCATCGACCCAAAACTTCAAGCGGCCATCAAGGCGTCCGATCTGCTGATCGTTGCGGGCGCACGCATGGGCGAGATGACGACGCAGGGCTATTCGCTGCTCGACATTCCGAATCCGAAACAATTCCTGGTGCATGTTCACCCCTCGCCCGACGAGCTTGGCACCGTCTATCGCCCCGACCTCGCGATCACCGCGACGGCCACGACGTTTGCCGAGGCCATTCGCGGCATCAATACCGGCGCCAAGCCGACCTGGGGCGCGCGCGCGGCCGAGTTGCATGCTGGCGTGCTGGCGTCGTGGAAGCCGATCGAGACGCCCGGCAGCGTCAAGCTCGAGCAGGTCATGCGCACGGTGTCGGAGATGCTGCCCGACGACGCCATCGTCACCAATGGCGCCGGCAACTATGCAGCCTTCCTGCACCGCTACTTCACCTACAAACAGTTCCGCACCTGTTTGGCACCAACCTCCGGCTCGATGGGTTACGGCCTGCCGGCGGCGATCGCCGCCAAGCTCGCCGAACCCAAGCGCACCGTCGTGAACTTCGCTGGCGACGGCTGCTTCCTCATGACCGGGCAGGAATTCGCAACCTGCGTGCAGTATCAACTGCCGATCGTCACGGTGATTTCCAACAACAACATGTACGGCACGATCAGGATGCACCAGGAGCGCGAATATCCAGCTCGCGTCATCGGCACCACCCTCGTCAACCCCGACTTCGCCGCCTACGCACGCGCCTTCGGCGGCCATGGTGAGACGGTCACCAGAACCGAGGATTTCAAGGCGGCGATGGACCGCGCGCTGGCATCGGGCAAGCCCGCCATCATCGAATTGAAGGTCGACCCGGAAGCGATCTCGGTGCGCCAGACGATCACGCAGTTGAGAGCGGCGGCGGCGAAGAAGTCCTGAGTGGTTGACCGTCGAGCGCCAGTCCTTGCATGAAAGCCCCCTCACCTGCCCCGAATGTTTGGTGGCCTTCTGCGTGCTGGGTATCCACTCCCCAAGTGGAGAGGAGTTTTGTGCAAGTGCATGTTGATCATGACAACAACAATCTTGCCCTTCTCCCACCGCAGTCCGGTTCAAGTGCGCTTGCTCCGCCCCTCCACCCGTCATCCCGGCTTCATCGCGGAGCGATGCTCACGGCTGTCCGGTTCAGCATAGGGCAAGGTTCAGCTGTCTGTCATCGAGAGGTTTTCGCTCCGGCTGCAGACCGAGGTTTTGGATCGATCTGAAGTGCATCAGATTGGCGCGAACGAGCCGGGCGAAGGCCAGCGGGCTTTTGACGATGGCTTGCAAAGCGTGCGCCATCCGCAGCAGCAAATAAGCGATCAGGGCCACGGCAATCTGAGTGCGGACGGCATTTTCCGACGTGCCCAAGAACTTCTTGATCTTGAGCGTTTGCTTGATCCAGCGGAAGAACAGTTCGACTTCCCAGCGGGCCTGGTAAAGGTCGGCGATGACTTCGGCCGGCGAGTTCAAATCGTTGGTCACGATGCGCAACTTCTTGCCGGTTTCTATGACGACATGGATCTCGCGCAGATCTCGGTCGAGCGGATGATGTCGCGTATGTCCAAGCCGGCCGCGCAATCGTATGATGCGATCCTCAACGATCGGTCCATCCTTCAATACGTGACGCATGGCGATGACTTCGACGGGTGAGTTCTTGCGTAGCCGAGTGACGAAACGGCAGCCAGCCGCGTCGAGCCTCGACCACCAAGTAAAGCTGTAATACCCGAGGTCGAACACGTAGTCCGCACCCGGCTCAATCGGCATGGCGTTGGCCTGCACCATGTCGTTCTCGCGTGCCGGTGACACAGCGAAATAGACAGGCACTGCAGCGTGCGGATCGTAGACGATGTGCAGCTTCACGCCGTCGCAGGTCGCATCGTAATGCGCCCAATCACGCGATAAAGAATTGAGAGTGATGCGGCTTGAATCGATCAGGCGGACGGCCTCTTTCGACGTCTTGCGGAGGTGGCGATGCGTTTGCGCCAAGAGCGTGCCGAAGACCACAGCGAAGACGCCGGCGGGACGTAACGCATTGGCGTCGGCCAACGTGGAACGCTTCGGCGCATCGACGCCGACATGCTTCAGTCGAGGCGCATGGCTCTCCATTGTAGTCACGATCTCGCGCAAGCTCGTCGCCCCCGAAAGTTGCGCGTGCAGCAGCGCCACAAACTGGCTCTTGGTCGAGAGCGTGCGCACGTTCCGGTCGGCCTCATGCTTCTCCACACTCCGATCAAACGACGTCCAAGGAACCAGCTTCAAAATATCGTGCAACAGAGTATTGTGGTGGCGCATGGTGTTGGTCCTTTTCGTGCTCGATGATGCCGCCAAGCTCTCGAATCACAGAAGAATCAATGCCATGCTCTTTGTCCATAAGAACTCAACCGGACAGCCGTGAGCGATGCTTCGCATCGACGGCCGGGACCCACGACAAGCCGAAGCGTCAAAAATGCTGGATCTTCGTGTCGTTTGGAGCGGTTTTCAATCGTTGTGGCATTTGGCCACGACGAACAATGGTGCTTTGCCGTGGGTCCCGGCCTGCGCCGGGATGACGCAAAAATGCCAGACCGGAGTCGACGTCCATGCGAGTCGGAAAACAAATAAACAACCTGCTATTCAACGAGAATTTTGAATCGTCACGATTTAAACCGGACAGCCTTGCCCTTCTCCCCTGGGAGAGAAGGTGGCTGCCGTTGCGCGAAGCGCAAAAAGAACAGAGGCCGGTTGAGGGGCCTGCGCACGAGACCGGACCTTCTTGCGTTGATACTAACCCACCTGCAGGCGTTCGCGCACGAGCTGTAACAAATCCAGATCGGTGAAGTCGCGGGCGATGAGTGTGGCACCGCTGCGCGTGAGTGCGTGCGCCGCGTCGGTGTGTGAAGCGATGCCGACAGTTGCGATGCTGGCGGCGACGGCCGACGTTAGGCCGGCTGGCGAATCTTCGAAGGCAACCGTCCGCGCCGCATCGCCGCCGGTCAGCCGCAGGCCTTCGAGATAGGGTAATGGATGTGGCTTGCCGTGTGGCAGCACCTCGCCACTGACGATCGTCGTCAGCCGCGCGTGCAAGCCGATCGCCCTTAGCATGACATCGGCATTGGCCGGCGGCGCATTGGTGACGATCGCCATGGGTACATTCAAACGATCGCCCCAATCCAGCAGCGCCAATAGTCCAGGCGTCGGATCGAGTTTGCCCGCATCAGCGATCATCGCGCGAACATGCGCCTCCTTGCCGTCAGCCATGCAGCGGCGCTCGGCGGCGTCGATATCCGGAAAATAGTCGGCGAAGATCAAGTCATTCGGGCGGCCCAACACACGGGTGGCAAACTCTTCTTCTGAAAAACGCCGCCCGAATCGTGCGAGCAGGTCGACGAACGCTTGGTAATGCAGATGGTCGGTCGAGACCAGCGTACCGTCGAGATCGAACAGGAGAGCAGGTTGCATCTGAAAATGTCCGTGAAGTCGCGCCCGCGCGAGAACGCCGTGGGCTTTCTACGCGAACCGCTGCCGGCACAACAGGGGAGCATTTTTGCAATCGCATGTGCAGATTTGCCGAGGTCCGGCGCAATACGGCCACGTGGCCGCCGCAACTTTCGGCCATCAGCGCGGGCATGAGACAAAAGCAATCCGCCGAAACGATGTTCGCAAGTCTCGATCGCCGCGCGGTTCTCCGCGGCTTGGCCGCAGCAGCCGCCGTTGCTCCCGCGGCCACGACCGCGCTCGCGCAGATTGCGCCACAACCGATCGCCGCGACGGCCCGCGTCACCACCGGCGCCGAGGTCGCGGCCGCGTCCGGCTTTCAAGCCTTTGCCGGCCGCCGCATCGGCCTGATCACCAACCCAACCGGCCGCATCGGCGGCGAACATCTCGTCGACGCGCTCATCCGCACGCGCGGCGTGACACTGGCGGCGATCCTGTCGCCCGAACATGGCTTTCGCGGCAACGCCGAAGCCGGCGCCAGCGTGCGCAGCGGCCGCGACGTCAAAACCGGCATCCCCGTCTTCTCGCTCTATGGCGCAACCAAGAAGCCAACGCCTGCCATGTTGCGCGGGCTCGATGTGCTGGTGTTCGACATTCAGGACGTTGGCGTGCGGTCCTACACCTACATCTCGACCATGGGTCTGGCGATGCAGGCGGCCGCCGCAGCGCGCATTCCCTTCGTCGTGCTCGACCGACCCAATCCGATCGGTGGCGTTGACGTCGCGGGCTTCGTGCTTGAGCCAGCGCTCAAATCATTCGTCGGCCAATACCCAATCCCGATCGTGCATGGCATGAGCGTCGGCGAACTGGCCGCCATGATCAAGGGCGAGCGGTGGCTGGCGGGCCTCGAACGCCTCAATCTCACGGTCATCCGTTGCGCTGGATGGACGCGCACGATGCGCTGGCCGCAAACACAATTGCCCTGGGTTGCAACCAGCCCGAACATCCCGAGCTTCGACTGCGCGCTCACCTATCCCGGCATCGGCATGGTCGGCGATACCCTCGTCAACGAGGGGCGCGGCACGCCGGCACCCTTCACGCAATTCGGTGCGCCATGGCTGGACGCATCTGCGGCCGCCGCCAGCCTCAATGCGAGCCGGCTCCCTGGCGTGCGGTTTGAGGCAACAAGCTACACGCCGCAATCGATCCCGAACGTCGCCGCCAACCCGCGCTTCGAGGGCCAGCGCATCGGCGCGATCCGTATCGCGGTGACCGACATCGCCGCCTACAAGCCGGTCGAGGTCGGCGTGCATGCCCTCGCCGTCTTGCAGGCACAGGCGCGCGCGCGCAACGCTTCACTGTTCGGCGGGCTCGGCATGTTCCACGCCATCTCTGGCACCAAGCGCCTGCACCAGATGTTGGAACGCGGCGCCACCGGCCCCGACATCACCGCCGCCTGGCAAGGCGAGGTCGCCCGGTTCAAAACACAGCGGCAGAAATACCTGGTGTATTGATGGAGCCCCGCCGCCACGCCCAAACGTTAAAAATCCTGGTTAATCAACGCTATAGCGGTTTAAGGGGTCGTGGACGAGCAGTAGCCGTTTCGGCAGGGGTGGTAGCCAAGACACGCGCGAGGGCATCCAGCGATCAAATGCGGGGCAAGGAGAGCTATTCCAGCAGCACTCGGCGCCGACGCCCGGCCAAGCCGCCGGTTTCGTGGTCAAACCACCGCAACGGCCGTTGCCCGCCACGTTATAACCCCGTCTTCACCGCATGTTTACCTCTTGTTTGCCATAACCGTTGGCAAGAGTGTGTGGGCGTACGGCGTTTTTCGCGCCGGGGAGTGGCGTTGTGTCGATTGCAATTCTGGATTGGACTGCGGGCCGAGCGTTGGTGGGCCGCCACATCATCCCGATCGCCGTTCTGGTCGCGCTCGTGTCAGGACTCGCCGCATGCTCGCGCGGAGCGCCATCTCGGTCCTCGCAAGAACCCCTGACCCCATCCCCCCGCCTCGTGCACGAGGGCCAGACGGCCCCGCGCGGCGGCGGCAGCTATAAAATCGGCCAGCCCTACCAGATCGCCGGTCGCTGGTACGTGCCGCAAGAAGACCACAGCTATGACCGCCAGGGCCTCGCCTCCTGGTACGGCGCCGACTTCCACGGCCGCAAAACCGCCAACGGCGAAATCTACGACATGAACGCCCTGACGGCGGCGCACCCGACCCTGCCGATCCCCTCCTATGCCTACGTCACCAATGCCCGCAACGGCCGCACAGTCCTGCTGCGCATCAACGATCGCGGCCCCTATGCGCGCGACCGGATCCTCGATCTGTCGCGCGCCTCGGCCCGCGCACTCGGCACCGAAGCCCAAGGTGTGGCTGAAGTCCGCGTGCGTTATGCCGGCCGCGCGCCGCTCGATGGCGATACCACGCGCGAGCGCCACTATCTCGCCAGTCAGCCGTGGGCCGGGGGCGTGGCCAGTGCCAGACCACAGCCCGATCAGCGCCTGTCGCTGGGGGCGGCACCACCGTCGCTCCGCTAACCGTGAACAACAATCGTCGCGCCGCTCTGCTGGCCACGATTGACCCTGGCGCGCCGGCAGCGCAAAGTGCGCCTTCCATCTGGGTATCCTGCTGACATGAATTGTCTTTCCGTGCACGCCATCCGGTCTCGCGCAGCCTTTGCGGTACGGTTGCTGCGTTTGTCGTCGGTTGTAGCGGCGCTGGGGTTTGCCCTCGCAGCGCAGGGCCTTGCCGCCGCGCCCGCGAGTGAGTTCACGATCAAGGCGCGGCAGGCCATCCTGATGGATGCCGACAGCGGCGCGGTGCTGTTCCAGTTCAACCCCGACGAATTGGCGCCGCCCGCCAGCATGAGCAAGCTCATGACGCTCGCCGTGTTGTTCCGCGGCATCAAGGCGGGCGAGGTCAAGCTCGATTCCGAATTCCTGATGAGCGAGAACGCCTGGCGCAAGGGCGGCGGCCCATCGGGTACATCGGCGATGTTCGTTTCACTCGGCGCCCGCGCCAAGGTCGACGAACTCATGCGCGGCATCATCATCCAATCCGGCAACGATGCGGCGATCGCCGTTGCCGAGAACATGGCGGGCTCGGAGGAGGGCTTTGCCAAGCTGATGAACGACGAAGCCCGCCGGATCGGCATGACGAAATCAACGTTCCGCAACGCGACCGGCCTCTATCATCCCGAGCATCTCATGACGGTGCGCGAACTGGCGCAGCTTGGCCGTCATCTCGTGCGCGAGTATCCGGACTACACGCCGATCTTCGCCCAGCGCGAGATGTTCTACACCGAGACCAAGGCACCGTTCAAAAAGCATCGCTTCATCAATCGTAATCCCTTGATTTTCATGAACGTCGGCGCCGACGGCTTGAAGACCGGGCACCTCAAGGAGAGCGGCTACGGCATCGTCGCAACCGCCAAACAGGAACAACGCCGGTTGATCCTGGTCATCAACGGGCTCGCCACCGAAGCCGACCGCAAGGAAGAGGCGCGCCGTCTGCTTGAGTGGGGCTTCAAGGCATTTGGCGAATTCAAACTGTTCGATGCCGGCGAAGTGGTCGGCCGCGCGCGCGTGCTCGGCGGCAGCCGGATGCACGTGCCGTTGACCGGCAATGGCGACGTGATCGCGGTCCTCCCGCGCTTCCCCGCCAATCAGAAACTCAAGGCTGAAATCGTCTACAAGGGCCCACTGCTGCCGCCTATCCGGCGCGGCGACGAAGTGGCGCGCCTGCGCGTCACCTCTTCGACGGAGGCAACCAGCGAAGTGCCGCTGTTCGCGGCCGAAGATGTGCAGCCCGTTGGCACGCTCAGGAAGGGCTTCGATACGCTGCTGCATATGGCGACGCGCTGGCTGCCGTAACGGCGGCTCGGACGGCACTGATTGACGACACCCACCTGTCATCCCGCACGCGGTGCAGCGTGGAGCGACAGCGGAACGGTGCTCCGCAGATGCGGGACCTTCTCGCTGCACCTCTCGCAAGGTCCCGCGTCTGCACCGCAGCACGGCGCGGATGCTGGTGAGCATCTGAAGCGTCGGCATAAAGTGCTGCTGTGCGCGCGGGATGACAGTGGTGCGCTGCATTGAAGAATGAGTGCCCTATTTCCCGAAGTTGCAAAGTGACTGGACCCTGTGCCACACAACGGCATGGTTGCTGGCAAATTCATCACCTTTGAAGGCGGCGAGGGTTCTGGGAAATCGACCCAGGCGCGACGGCTGGCGGATGCGTTGCGGGCGCGCGGTATCGACTGTGTGGTGACGCGCGAGCCGGGCGGGTCTCCGTTCGCTGATCAACTCAGGGATCTCATCCTCGCGCCGACCGTCACGCCGCACGGCGCGCTGACCGAAGCCCTGCTCTTCTATGCCGCCCGCGCCGATCACCTCGAAGCAACCGTCAGGCCGGCGCTGGCACGGGGCGCTTGGGTTGTGTGCGACCGCTTTTCGGATTCCACCCGCGCCTATCAAGGTGCTGCCGGCGGCGTCGAACCCGCCGTCATCGAGACACTCGAACGGATCGTGGTCGCCAGCTCTGGACCGGACCTTACGTTGCTGCTCGATCTCGATGCGAAGATCGGCCTCGCCCGCGCCGACGCCCGCCGCCGAAGTACAACCGCGGCGCAATCCACCGGCAGCGCGTTCGCTGCAGATAACTTCGAAGGCCGCCACCTTGAATTCCATCAGCGGCTTCGCGCCGGGTTCCTCGCGATCGCCCAGCGCGAGCCCAAACGCGTCTGCGTTCTCGATGCGGCCCAAAGCGCCGACGAACTTGAGCGCCGGATTACAGCCGTCGTCGCCGAACGGCTTCGGTTGACCTGATGGCACGCGCTCCGGTGCTGCAAGAGACAGAAACACTTCCAGAGGCTGACCGGCTTGGCGAATTCCCGCATCCGCGCGCCACCAAGGCGCTGTTCGGCCACGAAGCCGCCGAACGCGAGATGAGCGGCGCCGTTGCTGGCAATCGGCTGCATCACGGCTGGCTGCTGACGGGCCCCGAAGGCATCGGCAAGGCGACGCTCGCCTACCGGTTTGCCCGTCATTTGCTGGCGGCACCTGACGAACGCGATCCCTTCGGCGCGAGCCTCGATGTCGGGGCTGAGACCAGCGCCGCGCGGCAAGTGATGGCGCTTTCGCATCCCGGCCTGCTGATCATCCGCCGTCCCTATGATACCAGGACCAAGAAGTTCACGGCGTCGATCCCGGTCGACGACGTGCGGCGGGTGCGCGCCTTCCTGACACATACCGTCGAGATGAACGCCTGGCGCGTGGTCATTGTCGACAGCGCCGACGAACTCAATGCCAACGCCGCCAATGCGCTGTTGAAATCCCTGGAAGAGCCGCCGCCGCGCACCGTTTTTCTGCTGATTTCGTCGGCGCCGGGGCGCCTGCTGCCGACCATACGCTCGCGCTGCCGGACATTCACACTGGCGGCCCTCGATGCGACCAGCCTGCGCCGCGCCGTCATGCAGGCCATCACCGCGACAGAGGATGCCAGCGCCCCCGGCGTGCAGAACTGGGATGAGCTCACGGCACTGGCGCATGGCAGTCCGCGCGCGGCGCTGAATTTCATCAGCACGGGCTCTGACAAGCTCTATGCCAAGGCGCAGGGCATTCTCGACCTGTTGCCGAAAGTCGATTGGTCAGCGGTTCACACCCTGTCCGACGAACTCGCAGGCGCCGCTGCCGATCAAAAGTTCGAAAGTTTTTATGACCTCCTGCTCGACCTGATCCGCCGCCTCATTCGCGCCGAAGCATTGGGCACAGGATCGGACGCCGACCGGTCGCAGGCGAAACGCCTCGTCGGCCCCTCGCGCCTGGCGATCTGGGCTGAAACCTGGGAAGCGATCACTGCCGAGAAAGCCACCTGCAAGGCGCTGAACCTCGACCGCAAGGCACTGATCCTCGCCACCGTCGCCCGGCTCGAAGCAGCGTCGCTGGCGTAACCCGTTATGTTTCGGTATTGCCGGGCGATGCGTCCATTGTCATCCCGGGCGCGCTGCGGCATGTCAATGACGCCGCGCAGACCCGGGACCTTATGAGACGCTCACGCACACGGTCCCGCGTCTGCACCGCAAAACGCCGCTGGCGCTGCGTTCTGCAGTGCGCGCGGGATGACATAAAACTTATTGTTCGCGACAGATCCCGGCGCTTTGATCGCGCCGCGCGGGGATCACTCCGGCTTGATGCCGGCGTCCTTAATGATTTTGGCGTAGCTCGCGGTGTATGTCTCGAGCCACGTCGCGACGTCGGCGGGCTTGCCGGCTTTTATCTGCCCGCCGATCTCCTGGATGCGCTTGGCAACGTCCGGGTGGGCCAACGCTTTGTTGAGTTCCGCGTTGAGTTTTTCCACCATCGCCGGCGGCGTGCCGGCCGTCGTCAGCACGCCCTGCCAGGTGCCGCTTTCGGCGGCCGCCAACTTCAATTCGGTGAACGTCGGCACCTCCTTGATCGCCTCGACCCGCTGATCGCCGGTGACCGCGAGGCCTTTGAGTTGGCCCTGCTTGACGAAGCCCGCCGTTGCCGTCGCACCGTTGAGGATCAACTGCCCCTCGCCGCCGATCACTGCCTTGATGGCGTCGGCGCCACCCTTATAGGGAACGTGGGTCATGTCGACGCCCCAGGCCGATGTCAGCTGCAGGCCAGCGATGTGGTTGGCGACGCCGATACCGGCATTGGCAAAGGCGATTTTTCCAGGATTGGCTTTGGCGTAGGCAACGAGTTCGGCGACAGTCGCGGCAGGGACACTCGGATGGGCGGCCAACACGTAGGGCGCAAACAGGATCATGCCGACAGGCGCCAGGTCCTTGGTCGGGCTATAGGTCATCTTGGCCAGCATCGACGGTGCGATCGCCAGCGTCGATACGTCGATCAGCAGCAGCGTGTGCCCGTCCTTGTCGGCATTGGCGACCTGATAGGCGCCGATGTTGCCGCCGGCGCCCGGCTTGTTCTCGACGATCACCGTCTGTCCGATCAACTCCTGCATTTTCGGGGCGATCAGCCGTGCCAGGATATCCGACGTACCCCCTGGCGCGAACGGAACCACGATGCGCACCGTTTTCGTGAAGGATTGCGCGGCAGCCGGCAGCGGCGCCAGCGCCAATGCGAGCACGGCGGTTGCAGCTGCTAAGGTGATCTTGAAACGCATGTTGCGCGGGTCCCTTGTGCGGTGTCGGGACCGATGGGAGCATGGCCGCCGTCGCCGCGTCAACATCGGTTTGAAAGAATGATCTTACGCCGCCCGCCGCCGGGTGGCGATGGCTTCACCGAAAGCCTGGAACAACGCGCGATTGACCGGATTGCTCTGCGGATCGTATTCCGCATGCCACTGCACGCCGAGCGCAAAACCCGGCGCGTCGGCGATACGAATGGCCTCGATCGTGCCATCGTCCGACACGCCTTCGACGACGATCCGTTTGCCCGCCTCCAGGATGCCCTGGCCATGCAGGGAATTGACGCGAATGGTTTGACGCCCAAGGAGTCGCGCAAACACGCCATCTGGCACCAGATTGACATCGTGGCGATCGGCGAAGACGACGGCGGGATCGGGATGAATTTCGCCGGTCGCCAGCCTGGGCATGCGATGGTTCTGTCGGCCGGGCAGTTCGCGGATTTCAGGATGCAGGGTGCCGCCGAACGCGACGTTCATTTCCTGAAAGCCGCGGCAAATTCCAAAAACCGGAACGCCGCGCGCGACACAAGCCTCGATCAAGGGCAGCGCGGTATCGTCGCGGCGCTCATCGTAGGGCTCGTGCCGGGCGTGCGGCTGATGCCCGAAGCGTGTCGGATGCACGTTGGCGCGGGCGCCGGTCAACACGATGCCATCAACGACCTGCAGCAAGGTCTCGATGTCGGTGATGTCGGGCGCCGCCGCAAACATCAGTGGCAGCGCACCGGTGACCTCGGCGATCGCACGAAGATTGCGCTCGCCAACCATTTGAACAGGAAACCGGTTTTCGACGACGTGCACGTTTCCTATCACGCCGACCACGGGCTTCGTCATAACCTGCACTCTGCCTGCACTCTGGGCCTACTGGCTGAAGTCACAATTCTCCGGACTGGTAAAACTGCAATGGATTGGCCGCGCAATGCAAGCCAACGACGCCGAACAAACTTAAGCGGCGCCGGAACTGTGGCAAATTCAGCGCCGTTCGCGATCGCGCTGCCAATAGACGAACAGCACCGTCACCATCGCCGTCAGCGCCATTGTGACAAAGATATCGGAGCGCTTGATGAAGGCCAGCCAGATGTTGATGGCGTAGGCCATTGAACTGCCGCGACCGACCAGCAGGCCGTTACCAGCCAGGACCGCGAGGATCACCAGCGACGTCAAGCAAACGGCGAATGCCGCCAGCGCCACCTGCTTGAGCAAGCGCGAGACCAGCATCTTCTTATTCCCGGGCATGATCAACGTCGTCTTGTCATTCGCCATGGCTTCAACCTTTCCGTCAGTTTCGTGGCAAGATAGCCAATTCGCTGACGTTCGCGTTGGCAGTGAAACCATCAGCACGAGCTGTTGTGCCCAAAAGGCTCCAACTGACACCTTCAAGTCCGATGCTGGAGTTCCGCGGAACATGTGCTAATTGTGTGCTGTTTTAATGGAAAATTCCGTCACATTTTTAACGAAGGACTATCATGGAACCGCGTGGCGATACTGTCGTGCAAATCGGCGCACTGGAACTAAAATTTGCCGTCGATACCGAAGACCTCGTGATGTTTGAATTCGTCGTTCCGCCGAATGCGCGCGTGCCGGCACCCCACCATCACGTGAGTGTCGACGAAGCCGTCTACTGCATCGCCGGAACTCTGACGACCACGATCGGAGAGCAGAAGCATGCGCTCGGCGCGAACAAGTCACGCTTCATCCCGCGCGGGACAGTTCACACGCACGAAAACCTGCATAGTGAAACAGCGCGGGCACTCATTGTCATGACGCCCGGGTCCATCGGCCGCCGGTACTTCGAGGAGATAGCCGACCTGCTGCGCGGTCCCGGCAAGCCCGACATGGCGAAAGCCAAAGATATCATGCTGCGCTATGGCTTGGTAGCGGCATAGCGGTTGCCTGCAAACGCTATGCCGGTACCACCGGAATATTTTGACACGCCGATAGATTTAAGGTTCCTATCGCGCGATGTCACTCGCAACCCCAGCCATTCTGCGGATGTGTTGCGCGCGAATGCGGTGAAATCCGCCGCTTTCGCGCTTTCAGCCTTGGCGTGCGGCTTTGCGCGCCCTACAAGCCTCCCCAGTCATCATCCCCAGAGAACGGAGCTCCGCACCATGAGCGGGCGCGAAAAATTCTATCTGACCACAGCCATCTCCTATCCGAACGGAGTGCCGCACATCGGGCATGCCTATGAGGCGATCTGTACCGATGCCATTGCGCGCTTCAAGCGGCTCGACGGCTCCGACGTGTTCTTTCTGACGGGCACTGACGAACACGGCATGAAGATGAAACAGACGGCGGTCAAGGAAGGCATCAGCCCACGCGCACTCGCCGACCGCAATGCCGCGCGCTTCCAGGAGATGGTGACGGCGCTGAACCTGAGCCACGATCGCTTCATCCGCACCTCGGAGGAGGCGCACTACCGCTCGTCCGAAGAGCTCTGGCGCCGCATCGACAAATCAGGCGACATCTACCTCGATGGATACGCCGGGTGGTATTCGGTGCGCGACGAAGCGTTCTATGCCGAGAGCGAAACGACAATCGGCGAGGACGGCGTGCGCGTCGGCCCGCAAGGCACGCCAGTCGAATGGACAGAGGAAAAAACCTACTTCTTCCGAACTCAAGAAGTACCAGGACCGGTTGTTGGAACTTTACGACAAGCAGCCGGATTTCATCAGCCCGCCCGAGCGGCGCAATGAAATCGTCTCGTTCGTCAAGGGTGGCCTTGAAGATCTCTCGATCTCGCGCACCACACTCGATTGGGGCATTCCCGTGCCGAACGCACCCGGTCACGTCATGTACGTCTGGATCGATGCGCTCAACAACTATACGACCGGCGTCGGCTTCCCCAACGAACAGGACCCCAACTGGCGCTACTGGCCGGCCGACGTGCACATCATCGGCAAGGACATCACCCGCTTCCACGCCGTCTATTGGCCAGCCTTCCTGATGAGTGCTGGACTGCCGATCCCGAAGCGCATCTTCGGCCATGGCTTCGTGCTCAACAAGGGCGAGAAAATGTCGAAGTCGGTCGGCAACGTGCTTGACCCCTTTGACCTCGTGAAGGCTTACGGTGTCGACCAGACCCGCTATTTCTTCTTGCGCGAAGTCGCCTTCGGGCAGGACGGCAACTATTCAGCCGAAGCGATCAAGAACCGCATCAACGCCGACCTCGCCAACGGTCTCGGCAATCTCGCACAGCGCTCGCTGTCGATGCTGTTCAAGAACTGCGATGGCAAAATTCCCGTGCCTGGTGCTTTCACCGAGGCCGATCAAGCGATCTTGGCCGCCGCCGACGCGATGATCATCGAGGCGCGCGCGCAGATGCAGGATCTGGCGATCAACAAAGTCTTCGACAGTGCGTGGGCGGTGGTCAATCTCGGTGATAAGTATTTCGCCGGCGAAGAGCCGTGGGCGAAGAAGAAGACGGACCCGAAGCGCATGGAGACCGTGCTCTATGTGACGGCGGAGATCGTGCGCCAGATCGCGATCATCGCGCAACCGGCGATGCCGCAGTCAACCGCCAAGCTGCTCGATCTTCTGGTGATCGCGCCAGAGGATCGGACGTTTGCGTCACTCGGCGCCAAGGGACGTTTGAAGCCCGGCATCGCCATCCCCGAGCCGCAGGGCGTCTTCCCGCGTTGGCTCGATCCGGAGGAACAGGCCAAGCTCGCCGCCAAAGGCCCCAAGCCGCCGAAGAAACCGTAGTCCTTTGCGCGCTTCTTCTGCACGTATCCGTTCGTTCAAAAAAGCGTCATGGCCGCGGAGGCGGCCACCCAAGCAAACCAACAACAGGCGAAAGGGCAGCGATGACCACGATTCATTCACAGGCCATCCGTGTCGTTGATTCAAAACGCCGTGCAACTTGCTTGGGTGGCCGCCTCCGCGGCCATGACGGCGCTATTCAGCAGCCTCTACGCCCAGAGTTGGCCGGCACCTGAGACCAACAATGCTCGTCGATCACCACTGCCATCTCGACTTCCCCGACCTCGCGGCCGATCGCGCGGGCGTCCTCGTACGCGCCAGCGCTGCAGGCGTCGGGTTGATCGTGACGATCTCGACGCGCATCCGGAAGTTTGACATTTACCGCGAGATCGCCGAGGCGCACGGCCAAGTCTACTTCTCCGTCGGCACGCACCCGCACTACGCGCATGAGGAACTCGACGTCCCGGTCAATGAGATCGTGCGGCTGTCCGCACACCCAAAATGCGTCGCCATCGGCGAAGCCGGCCTCGACTACCACTATGACAAGAGCCCGCGCGCCGCCCAGCGCGAGGGTTTTCTGAAACACATCGACGCCGCAAGACAGACCGGCCTGCCGCTCGAAATCCATGCCCGCGAGGCCGATGACGACATCGGCGATATCCTTGAGGCGGAAATGAAGAAGGGCGCTTTCAAAGCCGTGCTGCACTGCTTCACCGGCGGCCAGCGCCTTGCGGATCGCGCCGTCGCTCTCGGGCTCTACGTCTCGGCCTCCGGCGTCATCACCTTCAAGAATTCCGACGCCTTGCGCCAAGTGTTCGCCAGCGTGCCGCTCGACCGCCTGCTGGTCGAGACCGATGCGCCGTACCTGGCGCCCCTGCCCTATCGGGGAAAGCGCAATGAGCCGGCCTACGTCGCACACACCGCTGCGGCCCTTGCCACGATGAAACACGTCAGCCCCGCCGAAATAGCCGCGACCACCACGGAGAATTTCTTCCGGCTCTATGCTAAGACGCCACGGACTGCCTTAGGAGCGGACGTGCGGCCGGGACATCACGGATGAGCTATCGATTGACGTTTCTCGGCACGGGTTCCTCGGGCGGCGTGCCGCGCATCGGCAATCATTGGGGCGCCTGCGATCCGAGCGAGCCAAAGAACCAGCGGCGGCGCTGCGCGGTGATCGTCGAGCGCTTCTCGAGGACCGGAAAAACGACTATCCTGATCGATACGCCGCCAGACGTGCGCGACGGCCTGCTGGCGACGCGCATCGATCATGTCGACGCAGTTTTGTTCACCCACGACCACGCCGACCATACCCACGGCATCGACGAGTTGCGCGTCTTTGCACTGCTTGCCAAACGCCGCGTCGACGTGTTCATGGATGATCCGACCTGGGACAGCCTGCTGCCGCGCTTTCGCTACTGCTTCGAGAAGAAGATCAATTCCACCTATCCCCCGATCCTGCAGCGCCACGCCCTGACACCCGGCACCCCCATCACCATCGATGGCCAGGGCGGACCGATCACTGCGATCCCGATCCTGCAGGATCACGGCGAGATGCCCTCGCTCGGGTTCCGCTTTGGCCGCCTCGCCTATTCACCGGATATCGTCGGCGTGCCGCCCCAATCGGAGCCGCTTTTCGAAGGCCTCGACACCTGGATCGTCGACGCGCTGCGTCCGCTGCCGCATCCGAGCCATTGGAGTCTCAAACAGACGCTCGCGGCAATTGAGCGCTTCAAGCCGGCCCGCGCCATCCTCACCCACATGCACATCGATCTCGACTATCAGTCGCTCAAGCGGGAACTCCCCGCCCACATCGAACCGGCGTTCGACGGCATGCAGGTGATGTTCGAGGGCTGAACGACAGACCAGCTCGCGGCTCTTCGATCGAATCCAACCTCAGGTCGACATCCACCGGATCGCCGCCACGTCTCCGATCACATCGCTGGGAGGTAAGAGCGTCGAGAAGACGTTCTGACACGAAGGCCCCCTCACCTGCCCAGAGTGTTTGTCTATCCCTGGCATTC
>CAVQOB010000031.1:0-59822 GCA_963714325.1 uncultured Alphaproteobacteria bacterium
TCAGCTTCCCCATCGCCACAGCCGTATCGCTCATGCGGTTCGAGAAGCCTACTTCGCACTGAACCGCAATAAGGCGAACGCGATTGCAGCGCCAGCAGCCCAAGTGCTGAGGACGATAGTTAGGAGTTGCCAAGTTGATGGCATATTCCCAAGGCGACCATCAATCCGTGCAATATCGGACCGGAGGTTACCAAAATCAGTCGCCTTCGGCATCTGAGAGAGTTGCCCTTTGATCTCGGCAAGCAAAACTTCAATTGATGATAACTTGACCTCGACCCGCTCCATACGTTTTTCCAGTTTTTCCACACGTTCGCTCAACATTGGATCGTCGGGTCCACCGTCACTAGAAGAGCCACGCCCGCCTTCAATCACTTCGAACTTACTCGGCATCCGTGCCCACCGGAATAGGTTTTGCGGCTTGCCTTAAGGCTCCGATCAAGTGCTGCTCGATATGTCCGCATCGCTCGCAAGCCATCATAACAACGCCCAGACCAGCCAGCTCTTTGACGTTTGGAAAAACGTGAAAATTGTCATGCCCACATCTCAAGCATTTGATGTCTGGGAACGACGACTTGACGAGATTAAGCCGTTCGACCTGATCCGTCTCCGATTGACTTGGGCCCATTCGACCAACCCTTGCTTGTCAGCATATCTGTCCAAACTCAGAATATCAGATCAGCTTCCCCATCGCCACAGCCGTATCGCTCATGCGGTTCGAGAAGCCCCACTCATTGTCATACCAGGAGAGCACACGGACCAGCGTCCCTTCCATCACCTTCGTCTGATCGAGATGGAAGATTGACGAGTGGCTGTCATGATTGAAATCAATCGACACATTCGGCTGATCCGTTGTGCCGAGAATGCCCTTCAGGGACTGCGACGCCGCGCGCTTCACGGCATCATTCACTTCTTGCACCGTCGTCGCCCGCTTCGCGATGAACTTGAAATCCACGACCGACACGTTCGGTGTCGGCACGCGGATGGCCGTGCCGTCGAGCTTGCCATTCAATTCCGGCAGCACGAGACCAACCGCTTTCGCAGCCCCCGTCGTCGACGGCACCATCGACAGTGCCGCCGCGCGCCCGCGATAGAGATCCTTGTGCATAGTATCGAGCACCGGTTGATCGCCCGTGTAGGCGTGGATCGTCGTCATAAACCCTTTTTCAATCCCGATCGCATCGTTCAGAACCTTGGCAACTGGCGCCAGGCAGTTCGTTGTGCACGACGCATTCGAAACAACCAAATGCTGCTTCGTCAGCTTGTCGTGATTGACGCCATAAACGACCGTCAGATCAGCGCCATCCGCTGGCGCCGAGACCAGCACGCGCTTGGCACCCGCCGTCAGATGCAGCGCCGCCTTTTCCTTCGACGTGAAAATCCCCGTGCACTCCAGCGCGATATCGACGCCCATCGCCTTGTGCGGCAGCATCGCTGGATCTTTCACCGCCGTCACCTTGATCGGCCCGAACCCAACATCGATCGTATCGCCGGCAACCGTCACTTGATGCGGAAAACGGCCATGGACACTATCGAACCGGAACAGATGCGCATTGGTCTCGACCGGCCCCAGGTCGTTGATGGCAACCACTTGGATATCCTTGCGGCCACTCTCGACGATTGCGCGCAGCACGTTGCGGCCGATACGGCCAAAGCCATTGATGGCAACTTTGACAACCATGAGTGTCTCCCTCGTTGATCTCCAGCCGAACGCTGGATCGCGATACGCCAGTTCTGAGTAACCAGCGACACAACCTATGAAATGTGTGCGCTGCTATCGCCCGCCTCGCCTCACCCGTCAATGCGGCATCACTGAACACTGTGAACACTTTACCGGAACACAGTCGCGTCCATTTCCTCGTGCAAAACCAGGACGTTTCGGATTGAGGCGGCGCAATCCAAGCCCTACCGTATCCTGTGTGAATCAATCGTTTGATCAGTGAGCTCAATGGCCCGGCGTCAAAGCGAAAAAGACGTCAGTAAGCAGGTCAAGGCAACAATCCGGCCCGAACCACCGCGTCCGGTTAACGACGCTGTGCGCTCGCTGGAGCTGCGACTGAACGCCATCGAACGGGAACGCGACACGATCAAGGCTGCGCTGGTCGCCGCCGAGGCCCAAATAAAAAGCCTCGAAGAGCGCCAAACTGAAGTCGCCAACCGCATTGCCTGGACGCTCGACAACCTCCATAGTCTGCTTGAAGAGAAAAGCTGATTCGGAGGAATGCTGGGGGTGGGACCAGAGCATGGTCCGCCTGCCGGTCCTATAGGTATGGGCCACGTTACCGTCACTTTGAATAGCCGCACATACCGCCTCCGCTGCGGCGATGGTGAAGAAAGTCGGCTGATCGAACTCGCCACCCAGGTCAAGCAGCGCGTCGACGCGCTCGCCGCCGAATTTGGCAACGTCGGCGACGACCGCCTGCTCCTCATGGCAGCCCTCCTCATCGCCGACGAACTGCATGATGCACGCGCCATGCTGGAGCAGATGACCGCCCCAGACAGCCACGAACCGCCCCAGCGGGCAGAGACTCTGATCAGCCTGTTCAAAGAAAACCTTTGAAACCAGCCTCAAGTCACTGGATTTTCCAGGATTTAGGCGTATATTGGTCAAGCAGGGCTGCGGGGTGCGTCGTCGCACATCGACCCGGGGGCCTATAAATCTCGCATGGGAGCTGTCCCTGACCGGAGCCGTGGTTCCGGACATATGGCGCCCACCTTACTTCTTGTAGGGACCACGCGGGATCGAACCGCGGCACGGCTTTCGCGGCTCTGCACTTCTCCCCCGAACGTGACGCAGGCCCAAACGCGAGGCCACATGGAGCGAGCACGGACGGCGTGACCGAATCCCAATCTCCCAATCAGTCAAAATCCACGCTCCGCGCCAAGATGAAAGCCGTCCGCGCTGCAATCCCACGCCAAGTCGCAAGTGTTGCCGCTAACCGACTAGTCGCCAGCCTTGCGGCCATTCCCGATTTCGCTCGATCCCATGTAATCTCCGGCTTCCTGGCCTTTGGCGACGAAATCGACACCGCCCCCCTCCTCGCCAACCTGCACGCTGCCAGACATCGTCTCTGCCTCCCCGTCATGCAAGGCAAAGCCGATCTGCTGCTCTTCCGCGCCTGGACTCCCGGCGATCGCCTCCAAACCGTCCAATGGGGCATTCGCGAACCCGCATCCGATAAACCCATCCTCGACCCCGATATCCTGCTCGTCCCCCTGCTTGCCTTTGACCGCCAGGGCCAGCGCCTTGGCTACGGCGGCGGCTACTACGACCGCACCATCCGTCAACTCCGGCAGAGCAAAACCATCCTGACCATCGGTTTGGCATTCGACGAACAGCAGGTCGACGTGGTCCCGCATCTGGACTATGACGAGCGCCTTGACTGGGTCCTGACCCCGTCCGGCCCCATTCACTGCAAACTCTGAGTGTCCAAGCGCATGCGATTTTTGTTTCTCGGCGATGTCGTTGGCCGCACCGGCCGCAAAGCCGTACTCGAGCACCTGCCCAATCTGCGCCAGCGCTACAAACTCGATTTCGTGGTCGTCAACGCGGAAAATTCGGCCGGCGGCTTTGGCGTCACCGAAGCCATCACTGAGGAATTGATCGAAGCCGGCGCCGATGCCATCACCCTCGGCAATCACGCCTTCGACCAGAAAGACACCCTCGTCTTCATCGCGCGCCAACCCCGCCTCGTCCGCCCGCTCAACTTCCCCAAGGGCACGCCTGGCCGGGGCGCTGCCCTCATCAAGGCGCAGAACGGCGCCGAAGTCCTGGTCCTCAATGCCATGGGCCGCATCTTCATGACCGAACTCGATTGCCCCTTCCGCGCCCTCGACACCGAACTGATGGCCTGCGCTTTGAAAACCGGCGCCGACGCCATCTTCATCGACTTCCACGCCGAAGCGACCAGCGAAAAGCAAGCCCTCGCCCATTTCCTCGACGGCCGCGTCAGTGCCGTTGT
The DNA here is from genome assembly GCA_963714325.1 of uncultured Alphaproteobacteria bacterium. Classification (GTDB taxonomy): domain Bacteria; phylum Pseudomonadota; class Alphaproteobacteria; order Rhizobiales; family Hyphomicrobiaceae; genus CAVQOB01. The sequence continues at coordinate 3,960 of CAVQOB010000031.1, forward strand.
CGGCACGCACACGCACGCGCCAACCGCCGACGAACGCATTCTCCCCGGCGGCACCGCCTACATGTCCGACGGCGGCATGTGCGGCGACTACAATTCCGTGCTTGGCATGAAGATCGACGAACCCATCCACCGCTTCCTCACCCGCATCCCCAAGGAACGCTTCGAACCCGCCGAAGGTCCAGCGACCCTCTCCGGCCTGTGCATCGAGATCGACGACAAAACCGGCCTCGCCACTCGCCTCAAGCCCCTCCGCCTCGGCGGCGTCCTCTCGCCCAGCGAGCCGGAGTTTTGGGAGGGGTAAAGGCTGGCGTAACGCGACTGTAGGTGTCCGATTGGGAGCTTGGCTGCGCGAGAACCTCGTGTGGCGGACTGAGTCGGAGGCGACAAAGTTCTGCGCGAGCAGAGCGCAAGATCGTAGGTTGGGTTAGCGCGGCCACGGGTGATAGTGTCTGATCTCCACATTCGATCCGCGCGTAACCCAACATCTCGCCACCATGCATTATCGTCGTGCTACAGTCCCGGGAGCATCGTATTTTTTCACACTGGTGACGCATCAACGTGCGCCCACTTTCGCAAGTCTTGCCGCTGCGAACGTCTGGCACGACGCGGTTTCAAAAGTCCGAAGGAAACGTCCGTTCGTTGTCGAGGCCGAAGTGATAATGCCCGATCATGTGCACATGATCTGGACGTTACCCGACGGCGACGCGGACTACGCGACCCGTATCAGGCTAATCAAAACGGCTTTCACCAAAGGCGCCGCGATCCAAACGGCCAGTCCAATCGGCAATGCCAGTCGCGTCAGCAAGGGCGAGCGCGAGGTATGGCAGCGTCGCTATTGGGAACACGTCATCAAGAACGACGACGATTTTCAGACGCACGTCGACTATATCCATATCAATCCAGTGAAGCATGGCTTGGCTTCACGTCCCGGTGATTGGCCGCATTCGACGTTTCGCATTTGGCTCGATCGAGGATGCTATGATCCGTGGTGGGGCACCGACGAGATGCCACCACTTCCAGACTGGGCCGGGCACGAGTAAGTGTTGGGTTACGCGCGTTGACCGGCGGAGCAAGTGGCGCGCTCGGAGCCCGCGCTAACCCAACCTACGTGCTGCGGTAAATGATTGCAGCGATTACCTGTTGTGAATTGGGAAGATTGCGGGTGGCAGGAACTGCCCTGTCATTGGTTACAATCGGCGTTCTTGAGCCTCCCAACCGGCTTCAGGACAACACTCGAAGCAAGGGAATAGCCGATCATGAATGATGTCCTTACCCTTCCAAAAGTCCCGGAGCTACTTTGCCAATCTGCCGATGAGTTGATCCAATGGATTGAAGTTGTGCACGGACCGACAGGGAGCGGCCGGAATCAGATTCCTTTGGCGCGGCCATGCAGACACTTCTTTTGCGCTCGTTCCCTCAGCTCTCCGGGAGTGTGGCCGCAATGCGCTGAGAAACACTGTCGGTCGAAACTTCTTCTCGGAAGGCCAAGAGTTCTGGGAACTCCTGGCTGTTGCTCATTTCTATCGTCGAGCAAATTGGTTGGGGACCACTTTACCTCAAATTCCTGAGGCGTGGCATCGAACGTTGGTTGGCGCGCCAGACACATTGATGGTCGGAAGAGACTATCTTGAGTACTTAAAAAATGAGGCCTGGCCGCCCAGGGCACTTGATCCAATCATCGCTCTGGCGCAGCACTACGGTGTGGTTACGCGACTATTGGACTGGTCCAGCGATCCGATGGTTGCGGCATACTTTGCTGCACGTGGAGGATTGGATCGACTAAAAGCGATCCTGAACAAGCCCGCAGACTTCGACAAAGCTTCGCAGCAACGGATCGCCATTTGGATGGTTCTAGAAACTGGACTCTATCTCACAGAATTGGTGTCGCCCGGCGATGGGCGTAAACTCTATGGTCATCATCCGCTAGACCCCAAGTTTCGCGTAAGGCTCGTTGATACCCCTTACGGAACCAATCAGAATTTAGCCGCGCAGAAAGGCCGCTTTACATGCCTCGCGGTAGAACGTGGTGCCACGATACATGACGATACGCCACTGAACGTCGCGCATGACGACTTCAAGAAATCGCGCAAGTCATCGACGGATGGTTCGATTGGACCGCCAGACATTCAGGACTTCATAAAATTCGAGTTGCCATTGGTAGAGACCCCAAAGTTCTTCGCGTGGCTAATTCGACGCGGATTTGACGCAGCCAAAGTGTATCCAGGCCTACCCGGGATCGTCCAAGCGATCGAAGAGGCGAACGAAGTGGATCTTTGGATTGAAATCGTCGAAAACTCCCGGAAAACCGCTGCTTAGGATTGCCCACTCGTTCGAGATCAAACCCGCCAAACCCGGAGACCTCGTTCATCACCCCCTGGAAACCCACACCACCGCCCTCTATAACGGCGCGCACTCCATCCGCGACTGCATCCCCCGCCCGAGGACTCCATGGCCGGCCATTCCCAGTTCAAGAACATCATGCACCGCAAGGGCAAGCAGGACGCCCAGCGCGCCCGCATGTTCGCCAAGTTCGGCCGTGAAATCACCGTCGCCGCCAAGACCGGCGTCCCCGACCCCGACATGAACCCGCGCCTGCGCCTCGCCATCCAAAGCGCGCGGGCTGAAAACATGCCGAAGGACAACATCGAGCGCGCCATCAAGAAGGCAGCCGGCGCCGACACCGCGAATTATGAAACCGTCCGCTACGAAGGCTATGGCCCCGGCGGCGTCGCCATCATCGCCGAAGCCCTGACCGACAACCGCAATCGGACAGGTGGCGCCGTCCGCGCCGTCTTCACCAAGCACTCCGGCAATCTCGGCTCCACCGGCTCCGTCAGCCACATGTTCGCCCACGTCGGCGAAATCACCTACAAAGCCTCAACCGGATCCGCCGACGCCGTCATGGAAGCCGCCATCGACGCCGGCGCCGACGACGTCCAATCCGACGACACTGGCCACACCATCATCTGCGCCTTCGATAGCCTCGGCACCGTCTCATCAGCTCTTGAGAAAAAACTTGGGGCCCCCGACAGCGTCAAAACCATCTGGAAGCCGAACCTGATGACCGCAGTCAATCAGGAACACGCCGAGAGCATCCTCAAAATCATCAACGCCCTCGACGAGGACGACGACGTCCAAGCCGTCTTCTCCAACTTCGAAGTCGACGAAGCGACCCTCGCCAAGTTGACGGCTGCGTAACGCTCTCAAGGTCGCCGACCACTGTCGTCTGGAAGGGTCACCGATGAGCACGCTGCATGAACGCAAGATCGACTGCCACAATCACATCCTCGATCCGCAGCGCTATCCCTACGGGCACGACACGAAGTATCGCCCATCCGCACAGGAAATCGCCACCGAACACCAACTCCACACCGTCTGCGATACCTACGGCGTCGATCATTGCCTCGTCGTCGGACCCAATTCAGGCTATGGCAACGACAACAGCTACCTGCTTGACGCGATTGCCCGCAGCCACAGCCGTTTCAAGGGCATCGCCGTCGTCCCCAATGACGCCGACACCGCAACCCTTGCCGCTCTCAAGGCCCGTGGCATCGTCGGCATCGCCGTCAACGCGACCTACCACAGCGTCGAATACTATCTGGACATCGCGCCGTTGCTGCGCCGACTGACGGAACTCGCCATGTATGTTCAGGTCCAGGTCGAAAGCGATCAGCTCACCGGCCTTTTGCCATTGCTCATGTCCAGTGACGTCAACGTCCTGGTTGACCACTGCGGACGTCCCGATGCGTCCGCGGGTTTGCAGCAGCCCGGATTTGCAGCACTGCTATCGCTCGCCAAGACCAGACGGGCCTCCGTCAAGCTCTCAGGTATCGCCAAGTTTTCGCAGCAGGACTATCCCTATCAAGACGCTTGGCCCTTCGTCCGCGCGCTCGTCGATGCCTTCGGGCTCGACAACTGCATGTGGGGCTCGGACTGGCCGTTCCTGCGAGCGCCAAGTCGCGTCGACTATGGTCCCCTGCTGACACTCGTTGATCAGTTGTTTCCGTCTGAAACCGACCGCCACAAGCTGCTTTGGCAAACGCCGAGCCGCTTGTTCGGTTTCCCGGCCAAGACCTAGAGTGCCTCCGGGAAAAGTGTGAGCGGTTTTCCCGAAAAGAAGCACGCCGAAACAAAGAGCTAAGGTCGCTCAGCAATTCAATCAAAATCGGAACGACCCTAGCCGCTCAGATCGTCGCTTCGATACTGGCCCTGAGATCGGGCGTCACGTCAGGCATCACACCAAACCAGACCTTGAAAGCTGGCCGCGCCTGATTGAGCAGCATACCGAGGCCGTTGACCGTCTTGTTACCGCGCGCCTGCGCCGCCGCCAGCAACGCCGTCGCCTTGGGCGAATAGATCAGATCCGACACGACCGCGCCGGTCGGCAACTTGTCGAGCCGCAGATCCAGCGGCGGCTGACCAAGCATGCCCTGGCTCGTCGAATTGATCACCAGCGTCGCATCGCTGATCGCATCATGCCGGGTATCCCACGGCAATACCACCACCGGCGGCCCAAGGGTTTGCGCGAGTTTCCCCGCCCGCTCAGGTGAGCGATTGATAACCCGAATCTCACGCGCACCACGCTCGGCCAGTCCCGCCACCACCGCGCGCGCCCCGCCACCCGCTCCAAGCAGCACGATCGGGCCCGCATCAGCCTTCCAATCCGGAACCTCCTGCGCGAGCGACTCCGCATACCCGAACGCCTCGAAATTATGCCCCTCGAGGCTGCCGTCCGGCGCAACGACCACGCAATTCATCGCCCCGACCTTGCGCACCAGCGGCGAAACACGTTCCATGATCGCAATGGCCGCCTCTTTATGCGGCATCGTCAGATTGCATCCAGCAAATCCCAGCGCCGGCAAGGCGCGCAACGCCCGTTCGATGTCATTCGGCGCGACCGCCAGCGGCATGTAGTGCCCGAGGATGCCATGCTTCTGCAGCCAATAGTTGTGCAGTTTCGGCGACCGCGAATGCATTACGGGGAAGCCCATGACGCCGGCCATCATATAGCGATCTTGCTCGGCCATCGAACTCTCACGAACTCTTGCAGATGACGCCCGCCGTCAAAACAGATGCACGGCAAGCGGCGCAAAAAAGCCGATCAGCCCGAATGCGACACCGACCGCCCCGAGCAGTCCCGCGCCATACAGCAGCGCCGACATCCCAACGATCAGGAACGACGACGCCAGCACGATCGCAATCTGGAACGCCGCCGACGACACTTCATAATGATGATACTTGGCCTCAAAGAGATCGCGCTTGCTCGCCATCTCGATCGCACGCGCCTGCAATTCTTTGCGCCCCTCGCCCTTGTTCTCGCCCTTCGGCCCCATCGCGGGCTCCGATTGATAGCGATCGACCTCCGCCTTCCATGCGGCAACCCGTTTCTCCAGCCGCTCTTTCACCGCCGGATCTTTGGCAAGCCCGACGTCCACTTCCATCTGCTCTGCCGCTGTCTTCATCGTCGTCTGCCGGATCGTCTTCGCCTGGTAGAATGCCCACAGATTTGACGCTTCCACATTGGCCCCGATCGATGCCGTCTGCGCGCCCTTCCCCATCGTCTCCGCGATGGCGAGGCACAGCGCCAGTATAGAAATCAAAATCGCAATGTTCTTGTTGGAGCTGCCATGATCATCGCCATGACCAACCCCGTGCCCGTGTCCCGACATGTTTGCTTTTCCCCGATAGAGTCTGAACCGATGTTCTCACAGCCGGCACATAACCTGGATTATCGGCCAACGCCAAGCGCTCAAGTTAGGCAATCATGTCCTTGAACGGCACGATCGTACTCTTAACGGTCTTCATCGCCATCGCATCGCCGACCGCCCGCTTCACACCATCCAGTGAAAACGGATAGATCGTCTGCATCTTCCGCCAGGGATATTTATCGCGCGCCTTATAGAGCATTTCCACGCCCAGCGGCAGGTCGTTTGCCGTGAACGCCCAGGATCCGAGTAACGTCACATCCTTGGTGCAGATCCGATGCCAGTTTGTCATGATCGGCCCCGCGTCGGTAAACTGTCCCATCTCCACATAAGTACCGCAGTCACGCAGGAACTCTATCCCCTCCGGTCCCGCCGTCGGATGCCCCGAGCAATCCATCACCACATCAGCGCCATACCCGCCGACAATGTCGCGCACCCGCTTGATCCGCGCCTCCGCCGTCTTGAACTCCTCGATATTGACTGTCGCCTCTGCGCCGAATTCACGCGCCAGCTTCAACCGTGGTTCTTCGGGCGCACCAACCGCAATGACACGCCCCGCACCCATCTCCTGCGCCGCCGCAATCGCCAGAATCCCAATCGGCCCCGTCCCCTGGATCACCACCGTGTCGCCCCACTTGAACCCACCGGCCTTGATCGCCCGATTGAACCCACGAATACAGCTGGTGATCGGCTCCGACAACGATCCGAGCAACAGGTTCATGTCATCCGGCAGCTTGTAGATCTTCGTCCCCGGTAGCTCGCCAAGATCGACATAGACGTACTCGGCCCACCCGCCCCACAGATGCGGCGGCTTGTCGAACCCCAGATAGCGTCCGTAGTAGACCGGCGTCAGGCATTTGTTCGCCTGGTCCGGATAGCGCTTGCACCAGTCGCAAAACCCGCACGGCATCAACGGCGGCAGCATCAGCTTTGATCCGACCTTGATCGGCTTGCCGGAATGATCGGTCTTCAACTCCGAGCCAATCTCGACAATAACCCCAGCCAACTCATGCCCAAGCGTAAATGGCCACGGCAGCGGCTTCGGCCAATGCCCCTTGAGAATATGTTGATCCGTGCCGCAAACCCCGCACGCCCCGATTTTGATCAGCGCACCCTTCGGCGGCACCTTCGGCCAAGGCACTTCGTGCATAACCGGCTCCGCACCCGGCCCCGCGTACGTCGTCACTCGGATCTGTGTTCCAGCCGTCGTACTCTTCTTCGTCGTCCTTGACTTTGCCATGCACTCGGTCCGTCACTCGCATTTATCAATGTCATATGCGCGTGCGCGCGGCTATTCCTGCTTCACAATGTAAAACACAATCAAGCCGATGTCCGCTGCGACGCCTTGTCGTGACGAGATTGCAGTTGACCCAACACGAAATCCAATCGCTCGACATCCGCGTACTTCATGTCCATGTCGAACAGATTAGCTTTGTGCGCCGTCGCGCTCCGGTCGCCGCATGCGTCTTCCACGACAATGACACGGAAGTTATGGCTGAACGCATCGGTCACCGCCGACCGCACGCACCCTGAGGTCGCAATCCCTACGACCACCAGAGTATCAACTCCGTCGTATCGCAAGAAACTTTCGAGCGGTGTCTCCATGAAACACGATGGCTTGTTTTTGAACACAATGCGATCCTGCGGTCGCGGCCCATAGACATCTGGCCACTGATCCGCGCGCGGGTCCTTCGTATATTGGAAGTCATCCGCCGTTCCGAGCTTGAAATTCCAGATCCCACGATACGTCGGATGCGAGCGATCATCCCGCCGCGAATAATAGATCGGCAAATCGAACGCCCGAAAGGCTTCCGTCACCCTGACCAGCGCCTGTCGTAACGCAGGATCTTCCACCCGCGTCATCGCGAAAGCTGGATCGACGAACATGAACGTCGTATCGATATTGAGCAGCGCCGCCTTCGCACCAAACCCGATCCGATTGCCGAATTGCGCCCTGGCATAGGCTTGCAATTCCTCGTCCGGCGCATAGCCACGCCACTTCGCAATCTTGTCCGGCAATTCCACTTTTGCCATCGCGCAACTTAGCCCCGCTCAAGCCTTCGCCACACGCCCGACACTACCGCTCTTCTTCAGTCCGACACCCGCGACGTGGCCATGGATCGCCTCGCCCGGCAGCCCCTGCACCAGCACGTCTCGGATCGGCAGCAGCTTGGCGAGATTGATCCCCGTGCGGAAGCCCATCTCTTCAAGCATCCAGACCAAGTCTTCGGTGCAAATGTTCCCCGACGCACCCGGAGCAAACGGGCATCCGCCAATTCCCCCAAGCGACGCATCGAAAGACGTGACACCAGCATCCAGCGCTGCCAAGGCATTGGCCAAGCCTTGCCCACGCGTATTGTGGAAATGCGCGCCACCGAGCTTGTCCTTGCCGACGGCCTTACGCACCAACTCAAAAATACGCTTCACCTGCCGGGGATTGCCGACACCAACCGTATCGGCAAGCGCCACTTGATCGACACCGGCCGCCACGCATCTCTCGGCCAGCCGCACGACATCGCCATCCCGCACTTCGCCCTCGATCGAGCAGCCGAAAGCCGTGGACAACGCTCCGTCGATATGTGGCCGCTCGCCCTTCGGCAACGCGTCACGTAAAGCGCAGATGGCCTTCAGCTCGTCGATCGCCTGATCCTGGGTTTTGCGTACATTTGCCATCAGATGCGATTTCGATACGGAAATCGGCACTGACATCTTTTGTGCGCCGGCTGCAATAGCATTCTGCGCGCCGCGCGCATTTGGCACCAACACCGCAACTTTAATTCCCGGCACGGTCCGCGCAAAGCGCGTCACTTCAGCAGCATCCGCCATCCCCGGTACGACGTTCGCCGGCACGAACGAACAGACCTCGATCTCCCGCAGTCCAGCCGCTGCCGCTTCACGGATCCACCGCTTCTTGAGTTCCGTCGGCATTACGCCCTTGGCCATCTGCAACCCGTCGCGCAGCCCGACTTCCACAACCTCGACATCGATTTTTGTCATAGCACCCTTGCCGTCAGTGTGTTGAACTTGCACTAGTGTCCCGTCTTGCCATTGCCGACGCTGAATGCTGCCGACACCGTTCGGCATTGGCGAGACATAAGGGAGACTAGAAATCATTGGCATCTAGTGTGGACTTGGTTCGGAAATGCCATATTGAAGTCGCAGCACAATAGGATGGCATTTGCGAACCACCACACTAGGATCGTTTCCAGTGAGATGTGTGTCAAGCAATCCCGCCACGATTGAACACAGAGCAGCCATGACACAGCCGCCCCTCCCCCTCACAGGCATCCGCGTTGTCGAGTTTTGCCACATGGTTGCAGGGCCGACCGCCGGCCTGATCTTGGCCGACCTCGGCGCCGACGTCATCAAGGTTGAACCAACCCCCGATGGCGACAAAACCCGCACACTCAATCGAGCCGGCATTGGATTCTTCCCCATCTTCAACCGCAACAAGCGCTCACTGTTGCTGGACCTGAAATCCCCCGACGGTAAAATGACGGCACTCGACCTGATCGCCACCGCCGACATCATGCTGGAAAACTTCCGCCCCGGCGCCATGGATAAGCTTGGCCTCGGCGCCGATGCACTGCTGGCCACAAACCCGCGCCTCATCTACTGTTCCGTGAAAGGCTTTCTGTCCGGCCCCTATGAGGATCGCGCCGCGCTTGACGAGGTCGTCCAGATGATGGCAGGTCTCGCTTACATGACAGGACTGCCGGGCCGTCCCTTGCGGGCGGGATCCTCCGTCAACGACATCATGGGCGGCATGTTCGGCGTCATCGCCATTCAGGCCGCACTCCGCGAGCGCGAGCGCACCGGCAAGGGCCAGAAGGTCGCCAGCGGCCTCTTCGAAAACTGTGCTCTACTGATGGCACAGCATATGGCGCAGGTAACAATGACCGGCCGCGCGCCGCCACCGATGGCCATTCGCGAACCAGCCTGGGGTGTCTACGACATCTTCGATTGCGCCGACGGCCAGCTCTTCATCGGCGTCGTCACCGACACACAATGGAATGGCTTCTGCGATGGCTTTGGCTTGACTGACTTAATCACTGACCCGCGGCTCAAGACCAACATCATGCGTGTCGCTGAGCGCAGCTGGCTGATCCCAAACCTGGGCAAGGTTATCAAGAACATGCCACGCGCCAGCCTTGAGGCCAAAGTCGCCAAGCTCGGCCTGCCTTATGCGCCGATCGCCAAGCCGGCCGATCTGCTTGAAGATATCCACCTGCTCCAATCCGGTGGCTTGCTAAACGTCCCCCTTCCCGACGGTCGCAACCTGCCAACCCCAGCACTCCCGTTCGAGATGGCTGGTCGCCGGCTGAATGTACGCCGTGCCCCGCCCAAAGTCGGCGAACACACCGACGAGATCCTGGCCGAACTGCGAGCAAAGCGATGACCGCACTCAAGACGCGCAAGCTGAAGACGCGCCTGGGCCAGACCCTGACATTCACCGAACTTGGTTTCGGCACCGCACCCCTTGGCAACATCTATCGGCCTATCACTGATGACGATGCCGACGAGACACTCGCCGCGGCCTGGGATTCCGGCATCCGCTATTTCGACACCGCCCCTCTCTATGGCCGCGGACTCGCTGAAACGCGCCTCAACCACTTTCTACGCAGCAAACCGCGTGACGGTTACACTCTCTCCACCAAGGTTGGCCGGCTCCTCAAGCGCACCACGCGCGACAAGCTCGCCGGCGCCATCCATTACTTCGACACCCCCGCTCGCGAAATCGTCTTCGACTACAGCTATGACGGGATCATGCGCTCCGTCGACGCCAGCCTCGAGCGCCTCGGCGCCGATCGCTTCGATATTCTCTTCTGTCATGACCTGGGTGCTGATACGCACGGCACGCGCGAAGCTTCCGACCAGTGCCTCGCCGAATTCTTGAACGGCGGCTACAAGGCTCTCGACAAGCTCCGCAACGAAGGCGTTGTCCACGCCATTGGCGCTGGCTGCAATGAATGGGAAGTCTGCGAAAAACTTGCCACCGCCGCCGACGTCGACATCTTCCTACTCGCCGGTCGCTACACGCTGCTCGAACAAGGGGCGCTGGCGACCTTCCTGCCGCTTTGTAAAAAAAACGGCATCGGCGTCGTCGCCGGCGGCCCTCTGAACTCTGGCATCCTCGCTGGCGGTTCGACTTATAACTACCGCCCCGCGCCACCCGACGTCGTCGCCCGCACAGCCATGATCAAAGCCGTCTGCGCCAAGCACGGCGTCGATACAGTCGCTGCCGCACTCCGCTTCCCCCTCGCGCACCCCGTGGTCGTTGCAACACTGTTCGGTGGCGTATCCGGCGCCGAAGTCTTCGCCAATACAGCAACCTTCGCAACCAAGCTGCCCACTGCCCTCTGGGCTGACCTCAAAACTCAGGGTCTCCTCGAGGCGACCGCACCAACTCCAGCATAAAGCCTACCACCATGCTCAAGAACATCGATCCCGTTCTGTCGCCCGATCTGTTGCGCGTGCTTCGCGCCATGGGCCACGGCGATGAAATCGCCCTCGTCGATGCCAACTACCCAGCGGCGTCGAACGCCAAGCGTCTGATCCGTCTCGATGGTGTCACCGCACCCCGTGCCCTCGACGCCATCCTCTCGGTCATGCCGCTCGATGACTTCAGTGAGTACGCCGCCTTCCGCATGGAGGTCGTCGGCGATGCCAAAGCAGAACTCCCGATCCACGCTGAATTCCGTGCAACGCTGCAAAAACACGACACCAGCAAGCCCGCGATACTCAGCGCCCTCGACCGCCACGCATTCTACGCCCGGGCGAAAAATGCTTTCGCCATCATCGCCACGACAGAAACGCGGCTTTATGGCAATATCATCCTGGTCAAGGGCGTCATTCGCCCGGCCTGAGGCAAAGCATGCACGTCGACGCTCATCAACATTTTTGGTCATTGGCCCGCGATGACTACGGCTGGTTGAAGCCGGAGCTCGCACCGATCTATCGCAATGTTGCGCCGCGCGACCTCGAACCGTACCTGCGCCATCACGGCATCACCCACACCGTGCTCATCCAGGCAGCTCCAACCATCGAGGAGACCGAATACCTCCTCGGCCTAGCCGATGCCACGCCCTGGATCGCCGCCGTCGTCGGCTGGATCGATTTCGAAGATCAAAGCCATCGCCGTCATCTCGAACGCTGGTCGCGTCACGCCAAATTCCGCGCCGTCCGACCGATGCTCCAAGACATCCCTGACACAGATTGGATACTCCAACCCAAATGCGAATGGGCACTACGCACCCTTGAAGACCTCGATCTGCATTTTGAATTTCTCGGCACCCCACGTCATCTAAACGCCGCAACCATGCTACTGCAACGACACCCCGATCTACGCATCGTGTTGGATCACGCCTTGAAACCTCAGATCCGCGATCACGCCTTCGAACCCTGGGCCAGCGCCATGACCGCACTCGCCCGCGACACCACCGCCATCTGCAAACTGTCCGGTCTGGTCACTGAAGCACGCCGCGGCTGGACGCTGTCCGATCTCAAACCCTACGTCGATCACGTCGTGACCACGTTCGGCGCGGACCGCGTAATGTGGGGCTCCGATTGGCCGGTCGTGGAACTGAATGGCAGCTACGATTCCTGGCGTGCCGTAACCCAGGCCCTCATCGGCGCGCATCCCGGCGCCAGCCAAATTCTTGGCGAAACCGCTCGGCGCGCTTATCGCATTGCAACATAGACACGCGGCCAACCAGACCATCAACGCACCTGAGCTGCCAAGTCCGCCAGTTCTGCAATCAGACATGCAACAACCGCACTAGACGGCGGTCGTCGCTGATGTGACACTCCCGCTATCGCATCCGACAATCGAGAACCAAGGCAAGGGGAGAAATCGCAATGCCTCACCGTTCCTATATGTCACGCCGCCGATGGCTCAAGAACAGCGTCGGAGCGATCGCACTCCCATTCCTAACAACACCATTCATTGCCCGTCAGGCTCTCGGCCAGTCAACATTCAATTGGAAACGCGCCGCCGGCCAAAAGCTCGACATATTGTTCGTCAAAAACCCTCGCGCCGACCTCCTGATGGCTGCGGAAAAAGAATTTACTGAACTGACCGGCATCGCGGTCTCATCTGAAGCGGTCCCAGAGCAACAACAGCGCCAAAAAGTCGCTATTGAGTTTGCCTCTGGCAAACCGACGTTCGATGTCGTCGCGCTCTCGCTGCACGTACAGAAGCGTCAAGCAGCAAAAGGCAAATGGCTTACCGATCTCAGGCCGTTTCTCAGCGATGCTTCGCTCACATCGCCGGATCTCGATTGGAACGATTTTGGCAAGGCCGGCCTCAACCTCGCAACGGACGCCGACGGCACGCTCGTCACCCTACCGAAGTTCGTCGACTATTTCATTCTCTACTACAACAAGGAGCTGTTCGAGCAGAAAGGCGTCGCCTACCCAACCACCATGGATGAGATCGTCAGCGCCGCACAAAAACTCAATGATCCAGCCAAAGGCATCGCCGGCATCGTCAATCGCGGCGTCAAAAACGCCAACGTCGTCGTCTGGACAACGCTGATGCTCGGCATGGGTGCCGAAACCGTCTCGAAGGACGGCAAGCTCCTGACCACCACCGATGATGCCGTTTGGGCCGCCGAACTCTACAAAAAACTCAACAAGGATTTCGCTCCTCCAGGCGTCGTCGGCTTCAACTGGAACGAATGCCAGACAACGTTTGCACAGGGCCGCGCCGCCATGTGGCTCGATGGTATCGGCTTTGCCCCGCCGCTTGAAGATCCAACCAAATCCAAGATCGTCGGCAAGGTCGGTTATGGCGTCGTGCCGAAAGGTCCGAAAGCGCATCATACCGCCCTTTTCGGCGACGGCATGGGCATCACGACGGCCTCGACCAAGAAGGAAGCGGCTTGGCTTTATTGCCAATGGGCGACCAACAAAGCCAATCAGCTGAAAATGGTCAAAGCCGGAGCTGGTGCTGCATCCCGCAATTCGCCACTCGCCGACAAAGATCTGCAGGCCGGATCGAAATTCAACAAGCAATACTTCGACTGCCTGCTTGAGTTGGCCAAGATTGGTCGCCCTGGCTTGCCCGTCATTGTGCCCGTCACTGAATTCCGCGACGTCTTCGGCGTAGCACTCACCAACATGATCAACGGCGCCGACGTCAAAGCCGAACTCACCAAGGCGACCGAACAATTCCAGCCCGTCCTCGACAAGAGCGAAAAGAGTTGACCCAAAAATGACCTCCGCACATGCAAAGCTAGTACTGTGTGGAGGTCAGCCATTCCCGACCCAAATAGCGACAACTCAGGCTTGTCCCCATGCTGTGAACAGCGCTGGCGGCCAGCTCCCCGCGTGGAACACCGTCGCGAATGGATAGCAAATCATCGCCGACGCGGTCTGCCCGGATTCTCCCACCTCACCGGAGAGCAAGAGGCTGGATCTTCGTCAAGCCGTCGGCAAACGTCTCGTCCCTCAAGCGCAACTATTGGCTATTCGCGCTTCCAGCCGTCCTCGTAATCGCCGCCGTCATCGTTTTTCCATGGCTATTCACCGTCTACATGGCGTTGATGGATTGGAATTTGACGGGCTCATCGACGTTCGTCGGAACCGACAATTTTCGCACGCTCTTCAAGGACAGCCGCTTCCTCGATTCAATTCTGACGACTCTCATTTTCAGTCTACTGGCTGTCATCGTCCCGATCGTCCTCGGAACAGCTGCCGCGCTCGCATTCCACGAAAACTTTCGCGGCCGCGGAATTCTCCGTGCCATCTTCATCATGCCAATGATGGCGACACCCGTTGCTATTTCGCTTGTCTGGACCATGATGTTTCACCCCCAACTCGGCGTTCTCAATTACTTGCTGACAAGTATCGGGCTGCCGCCATCGACCTGGGTCTATAGTCCCAAGACTGTGATCCCGACGCTCGTAATGGTGGAAGTCTGGCATTGGACCCCGCTCGTGATGCTCATAGTCCTAGGCGGCCTTTCCAACCTTCCAAGGGACCCCTACGACGCCGCCGCGATCGATGGTGCCGGCTACTGGAAACAGGTCCGCTATCTGACGCTGCCGCTGGTCTGGCCATTCATCACAATCGCCCTGATCATACGCACAATCGACGCACTTAAAACCTTCGATACGATCTTCGTGATCACAGGCGGTGGCCCCGGCACGGCGTCCGAAACGATGAATATGTTCCTCTATGCGCAAGCCTTCTCGTTTCTGAAACTGGGTTACGCCTCCGCCGTAGTGATCATTTTCTTCGTCATCGTCATCGCACTATCACTCTTGCTGCTGTATGTCCGTCAGAGGTCGAAATGGAACATGTAGTCAGGCGCCACCGATGGACCAGACTGCGCGCATTCGCCAATCGCCTGGGGCTTTGGATTGCCGTCTTTTGCTTCGTGTCGCCGGCCGCCTTCGTTTTTCTCTGGATGTTGTCACTCTCACTTAAGACAGAAGTCGACAACACGGCATTCCCGCCGGTCTTCATCCCGTCGCCGCCGACGCTCGACAACTACCTCGACGTCTTTGCAAAGAACCGATTCGGCCTCTACCTCTGGAACTCGATCCTCGTCACAGGCGGTGCGACCCTCTTCGGCCTCCTGGTCGGAGTTCCCGCCGGCTACGGCATCGCCAAGGCCAAGGCAGCGCGCATGGCCGTCCTCGTCATGATTGCGCGCATGACGCCGGCCCTCTCCTACCTGATCCCGCTCTTCATTGCGTTCCAATGGTTAGGCCTGATCAACACGCTGTGGGCGCTGTTCATTACGCACCTTGTCATCACGATTCCGATCATCGTCTGGGTCATGATGGGAACCTTCGAAAGCATGCCGCGGGATCTCGACGATGCCGCTCTTATCGACGGCTGTACGCTCTGGCAGAGCTTCCGCTACGTCGCACTACCGCTCGCAAAATCCGGTATCGTTGTCTCGGCAATCCTTTCATTCATTTTTTCATGGAATAACTTCATCTTTGGCGTCGTGCTTGGCGGCAAGGATACGCGCACCTTGCCGGTCGCCGTGTACAACGTTCTGACATTCGAACAACTATCCTGGGGACCACTCGCAGCAGCGGCACTCCTTGTCACAGCGCCCGTTCTCATTGTAACCCTGATAGCCCAGAAGCAGATCGTTGCCGGCCTGACGTCCGGTGGCTTGAAAGACGGTTGAACCCGTCATTGTCAAAGGAGCCGAACGAATGACGACGAAACGCTTCGGCCTCAGTTGCGCCATCTCGACGCCGTTTGCCAGCTCCGGCGCCATCGACATCACGCGCCTCGTCGCCCACGCCAAACAGTGCAAGGCCGAAGGCTGCGATAGCATCACGCTCTTTGGCACCACCGGCGAAGGTTTTTCGATCGGCCCCGTTGAACGCAGTGCAGTGTATGACGGGTTCCGCAAGGCCGGATTCGACATGCGCACTGAGGTTGGTGCCGGCGTGATGGCCGCCAGCGTCGAGGAAGCAGCAGCACAAGCCAGCCAAGCGCTTGACGCCGGCTGCAGGCACTTGCTCCTCGCCCCACCGTTCTACTTCAAGAATGTCAGCGACGACGGCCTCTTTGCCTGGCACAGCGAGCTCTTCCGCGCGCTTGGCAGCGCCTGCCGCGATGTCATCCTCTACAATCTCCCCGGTCAGACGGCGGTGACGATTTCGCACAACCTCGTCGCACGCCTGCGCAAAGCGCACCCCGGCATCGTCATCGGTGTCAAGGATAGCTCGGGCCAATGGCCCTACACCGAGCGCATGCTCAGGGAACACGGCGACATTGCCATCCTCATCGGCGACGAACGCCACCTCGCCAACGCCGTCAGACTCGGCGGCCAGGGCTCCATCTGCGGCCTCGCCAACAGCCACGCGGGTCTGCTCCGCCCTCTCGTCCATGAAGGCCGCGACAACCCGCTCGTCAACACGCTTGTCGACACCATCGTCAGCTTTCCGGTCCTGCCCGCCGTCAAAGCCATGATCGCCGCCAAGACCAGGGACAATGCCTGGCTTGCCGTCCGCGCGCCACTCGTGGCCTTATCCGCCGAGCAGAATCGCAACTTGCTGGCCGCAACAACAGCAGTGATGGGCGCGACGTAAACAAAACAATCCGCACTTTCGCACGGCGTGTCGAATTGACTTGCGGATTGCGCGCACAGGATTGACTGTCGTCAATAGGACGGCAACTCGGAGAAGCGCAACGATGCTCGGAAAACATCTCGGAGTCCTGATTGCCGCGCTTGCAACACTGGCATCGACAGCCACCGCCCAGGACTACCCGTCGAAGCCCATCAAAATCCTCGTCGGCTTTGCCGCAGGAGGCGGCACCGACGTCACCGCGCGAGTCCTTGCGCCGCGCCTTTCGGAGCGCTTAGGTCAACCCATCATCATTGAAAACCGCCCCGGCGCCGCCGGCAACATCGCAACCGAATTGGCCGTCCGCGCCACTCCTGATGGCTACACCCTATTGATGGGAACGATCGCAGCCCTTGCCGTCAATCCAAGCCTCTACGGCAACCTGACATTCGATCCACTGACGGACCTGGCGCCCATTTCACTCGCCGTGTCCCTGCCCAACATCATCGTCACTCATCCATCCGTGCCGGTGAAAACGCTGGCCGAGCTCGTTGCGCTCTCGAAAGAAAAGCCGGGAACCTTCAACTATTCGACATCCGGATCTGGGTCCGCCGGCCACCTCGCTGGCGAACTCTTCAAACAACTCACCAAAACCGATTTCACGCATATTCCCTACAAAGGCGGCGCGCCCGCAATGACCGATCTTGTGGCCGGCCAAGTCAACATGAGCTTTGCCGCGGCCGGCAGTGCGCTGCCGCAAATAAAGGCTGGAAAAATTAAGGCGCTGGCCGTCACGACACTCACGCGCTCATCCGCCTTGCCCGACATTCCAACCGTCGAAGAATCGATTGGCCTCAAGGGCTACAAGTCCAACAACTGGTACGGTCTCGTCGGCCCGGCCAAGCTGCCCCGCGCCATCATCGACAAGCTCCACGCTGCCATGGTTGCGACGCTGAACGAACCGGCAATCAAGGAAAAGCTGTTGGGACAAGGCCTCGATGCGTCTCCAAGCCCTACGCCGGAAGCCTTCGGTGCTTACATCAAAAAGGAAACCGAAATCTGGTCCAAGGTCGTCAAGGACACCGGCGCGAAGGTGGAATAGACGAATGAACCTAGAGTTCCAGGACCGCCGCATCGTCGTCATCGGCGCCAGCTACGGCATCGGCTTTGCGGCAGCCCGCCAGATGGCCGACGAGGGCGCCGATCTCCTGCTCGTCGCGCGCGATGCCGGACGCATCGATACCGCCGCCACCGACCTCGCAAAAACCGCCAGGCGCAAGCCAACGCCCCTCGCCGTCGACATCACGCAAGCAGCAGGCTCAACCGCCATCGCATCCGCAGTCTCCAACCGCTGGAACGGCCAGCTTGATGGTCTCGTCTGCGCCGTCGGCGGCAGCATCCGAGCCTCATTCGAGGATTTGACCGACGACGAGTGGACCGCCAACTACACCTTCAATGTCATGTCCGCCGTCCGTCCCATCCGCGCTCTATTGCCGGCTCTTCGCCAGGGAACCAAACCTGCGATCGTCCTGCTCGGTTCCGCAGGCTCAAAAATGCCGCATGCCCACCAGATCGTCTCCAACACTCACAAGGCAGGCCTGCTCGGCCTTATGAAAACATTGGCCGGCGAACTGGCAAGCGATGGCATCCGTGTCAACTCCGTCGGCCCCGGTCGAACACTGACCCCACTCTGGAACAATCGCGCGGCCAAGATGGCAGCCGAGCGCGGCGTGCCCGCCAGCACCATCATCGACGAGTTCAGCCAGGATATCCCGCTTCGACGCTTTGCCGAACCCGACGAGATCGCGAGCATGGTGACCTGGCTGATGAGCCCAAGAGCCGGCTACGTGACAGGGCAAGCCATCAATGTCGACGGCGGCATGGCCCGTGGCTTGCTCTGAAATCAACACAAGCCAACTAAATCTCGATATCGCACCACAAGCACGCATGATCCGACGAGGCATGCGTGCTATCCATAATTTCTGGATACACCGGCCAGAGCTTGCCGTTCTTACCGCCCCACACACCCATCCGCCAGATCCCGCCCTGGCTCATCCGCTGGAACAGTGACGGCGATAACAGCACGTAATCGATCTTGTCACGCGAGTGGCCGTCCTTGAAGGTGCCGGGCCTGCCATCATTCTGAAAACGCGGATGCTCGCTCGCATCCTTGAGATCCGTATCCCGCGTCAGCGGCGACAACGCCTCGCTCTCCGGCGTATCGTTCAAATCGCCGATGATCGCGATATGTTCGGCGCCCTCCTTCTTCAGTCTTTCATAGATCGTCCGCACCGTCTCGGCTTGCAGCCAGCGCCGCGCATCCGACGCGTCCTGCGTGCCATAGCCCTTGCTCTTGAAGTGATTGACCAGCACCCAGATCGTCGCGCCAGAAGGCGTCCAGATCGCGAATTCCGGGCAGTCGCGGCTGAAGACGTGTCCCCCGTTCGCCGTCCGATCGTCGACATGGCTCCGCATCCATCCGACCTTGTAGCCGGATTTCGCCATCAAGCCGACATCAATTCCGCGCGTATCGTTGCCATCGATCAGCATCGCTTCGCCATAAGGCTTGCCGCCCACCGACGGTAGCAACTTCTCCGAAAACTGCATCAACGCGGCGCGTCCCTCGCACTCGATCACACTCAGCACGTCGGCGTTGACGTCCCGCACCACCTGCGCGGTGTTGCGTGTCGAGGTCTCGTTGACGAGTTCGTTCTTCATCTCAACCCATCCGGACCAATCCGATCGGCCTTTCGCCACCACCTCGACGCCAAAGACCTTGCCGCGCTTGATCAATTGTCCGCGATTTTGCCGCAGCGCCACGTACGCCCCGCCGTCGTCTTTCTTGTCAATGCCAAGCGTCTGCATCAACGCGAGAATGCGCTTCTTATCCGCCTCGTCATAAGCGTCTTTGGCGAGGATGGCGTTGATCTCGGCAAAGTGTTCAAGGACCGAACGGCCTTCCGTCCAAGTGTCGAGATTGAGCGCCTTCGCCCGCGTGAACAGGTTTTCGACGTTGTACGTTGCTATGCGCATGCGTCAGCAAACTCCGCTGCAAACTTGGTCGAACGCGCACTAGGGCACAATGCCACGAATCGAAGCCAAATCTAACAGCCCGCGCCCTGAACCAGCGGCGCTGTCGCTGCTTCATCCACAGCCCATAGTGCCTTGATGCCATGCAGGTTATAGTTTGCCCAAGTTTGGCCGACCAAGTCTGGCAAACTAGGATCGCCGCCGCCCGAACACGACGGGCGCAATCGAATTTCCATGAAAGTCAGAATTACCATGGCGCGTCACGGCAGCCGCAAACCAAACCAGAAATCGCGAGCGACCAAAATCGTCGCGGCAACTTTCATCGCCATCGCCGTTCAGTGCCTCGCAACATCTCCCCTTATCGCCCAACGCGCACCAACGCCGACCGAAACCCGGCTCAACCCACGCACCGTTGCCGAAGCGCAACCTGATCTTCTGCTCGAAGCAGCCGGCAAGCTCGAATCCTCGAGACCCGATCGCCCCGAAATCTACTTTGTTGGCTTCGCCAGCTTCGCCGGACAGGATGTCTTCAGGCGCGAAGTAATGGCTGTGCAGTCGATCATCGACGACCGCTTCGGCGCCCGCGGCCGTTCCATGCTCCTGCTCAATCACCGCGAAACCGCCGAAACCTATCCACTTGCCACGCCCCGTAATCTGGGGCTGGCGCTGCAAGCCATCGGCGAACGTATGGACGTCGATAAGGACATCCTGTTGTTGTTCATCACCACCCATGGCCTGCCCGGCCGCCTCGCCGTCGATTTTTCGCCGGCATTCCGGATGCGGGACCTCGATCCCGTCGGCCTCGCAAAAAGCCTTGATGATGCCGGCATCAAAAACCGTATCCTTATTATTTCCGCCTGTTATTCCGGTAGCTTCCTGCCAACACTCGCCAATGCGGACACCCTCGTCATGACCGCCGCCCGCGCTGACCGGACATCTTTCGGTTGTTCGAACACCCGCTCCTGGACCTATTTCGGCGACGCCTTTTTCAATCGCGCCCTGCGCCAGACCCATGACCTGCCGCTCGCCTTTCAACAAGCCTATGACACCGTGTCCGGTTGGGAGAAGACCCAGAAACTGACGCCGTCTGAGCCACAATTCCATCTCGGCGCCACTCTGAAGCCCAAGCTCGACGCCCTGACGCACCGGTTAAGCCGGACCGCGCCGATCCGCTGATCGACCGGCCAATACAAACTGTCGGAATGGTCCGCCAGAAATAAACCAACCCCATGAAAAAGCGCTACAATCATCGGCCCAAGTGCGTCCAGAATCCATTGTCTGAGACCGCCGGAAACCCCATATATCCGGCATGAATAGACGCCACCAATACCGCCTCGACCTGCTGTCCCCACAATGTTCATACTTCCGGCAGCTACCTTCGGTTAAACTGGCAAAATCCAGCCCGCTTCCGTTGGGCCCGCGACGGGTCACCCGCTCGCTAAGCGTTACGAAGTGCCGGTATGCAAGAGAAGGACATAAAGCGTGCTGACGAATTTCAAGCGACTGCTCTGGGTGCTCTGCGCCGTCGCCGCGATTGGCACAGTCTACTATGCCTCGACCAAGGAGCCAGCTCAGCAAGCTGGCCAAGGCAAAGGCAAGCGCGGCGGTGGTGGCGAACAGCCGATTCCCGTCTTGGCCGACGCAGCCCGCGCACAGGACATCCCCGTCCATCTCGAGGGCGTCGGCATCGCCAAAGCGCTGAATACCGTCACGCTCAAGCCGCAGGTTGACGGCAAGATCACCAAAATCAATTTTCGCGAAGGCCAGCTCGTCAAACGCGGCGACATCATCGCCGAGATTGATCCGACGACTTACAAAGCGCAACTTGATCAAGCGATCGCCAAGAAATCACTGACCGAAACCCAACTCGTCAACGCCAAACGCGATTACGATCGCTATCAAGGCGTTGCAAAGGGCGTCATCGCGCAGAAGACCGTCGACACCCAGCAGTCGCAGGTTGCACAGTTTGAAGCGCAGCTGCGCGCGGACACAGCGGCAGTGGCCAGCGCCCAAGCCGTGCTCGACTTCACCCGTGTCGTCTCACCGTTCGACGGTCGCACGGGTATCCGTATGATCGACGAGGGCAACCTTGTTCGCGCCGGTGACGCAGGCATCGTTGTCATCAGCCAGATCCAACCCATCTCTGTGATCTTTTCCCTGCCGCAGCAGAACCTCCAGAAAATCAGCAAAGCCATGGCCGCCGGAGAGTTGATCGCAGAAGCCATGGATTCCGATAACAAGACGGTCCTCGACAAGGGCGTCTTGCAGGTCGTCGACAATCTGGTCGACCAGACCACAGGCACCGTGCGCCTCAAAGCCGAGTTCCCCAATGCGCAGATGCAATTGTGGCCAGGTCAGTTCGCCAACATCCGTCTTCTCATCGACACGCTGAAACAGGTCGTCGTCGCGCCGACACCGGCCATTCAACGCGGCCCGAGCGGCCCATTCGTCTACATCATCAGCGAAGGCGAACGCGTCACCATTCGCTCGATCACTCTTGGCCAGCAAACCGAAACCCAGTCCGTCATCAGTCAAGGCCTCGGCGCCGGCGATCGCATCGTCACCACCGGCTTCGCACGGCTCCGCGACGGCGCCCAGGTCTCCATTGGCGAGAGCATCGATCCGAAAACCGCGCCACCACCCGGCGCGATGTCCAAGGAAAGCCGTCCGCGCGGCGAGGGCAAACGCGGCGATGGCAGTGCTCGCAAAGGCGACAGCGGCAAGGGCGACGGCAAGGGCGAATGGAAAGGCAAGCGTGATCGGCCCGCCGACACCAGCGCCAATCCAACATCACCCCCGGCAGCCGTCGCACAACCGGCCGCGACCACAACGCCCACTGACCGTCGAGGCACGGCGCAATGAGCGTATCGGCTCCCTTCATCCAGCGTCCGATCGCGACGTCCCTGCTGACCGTTGCCATCGTCTTGGCCGGCGTCCTCGGCTATCGCTGGCTGCCGGTATCCTCGTTGCCGCAAGTCGATTTCCCGACCATCCAAGTCACCACCCAACTGCCCGGCGCCAATCCCGACACGATGACCAATCTCGTCACCGCGCCGCTGGAGCGCCAGTTCGGACAAATTCCCGGCATCACGACGATGACCTCGTCGAGTTCATTCGGCATCAGCCAGATCACGCTGCAATTTTCTCTCAATCGCGACATCGATGCCGCCGGCCAGGACGTCCAGAGCGCCATCAACGCCGCCGGCTCGACACTGCCGCGCGGCCTGCCCTATCCCCCGCTCTACGCCAAGGTCAATCCTGCCGACGCCCCGATCATCACCCTCGCGCTCACCTCCGACACTGTCCCCTTGCGCGCCCTCTCCGATCTCGCCGACACCATGATGGCGCAACGCCTGTCCTCTGTGTCAGGTGTCGGCCATGTCAGCATCGAAGGCGGCATCAAGCCTGCCATTCGCATCCAGGCCGACCTGTCACGGCTGGCAAGCTACGGCCTGTCGATGTCGGATTTGCGCAACGCCATCATCGCCGCCAACGTCGCCGGCCCAAAGGGCTCGCTTGACGGCGCCTTCCAGTCCTACACGATCGCGGCCAACGATCAGGTCACCAATGCCGAAGCCTACAAGACCGTCATCGTCGCCTATCGCAACAATGCGCCCGTGTTGTTGAATGACGTGGCAACGGTCATCGACGGCTTGGAAAATTCGCACGTCGGCGGCTGGTACCAAGGCTCGCCCGCCGTCATCGTCAATGTCCAGCGGCAACCCGGCGCCAACGTCATCGAAACGGTCGAACGCCTGCGCACCGAACTGCCACGCCTCGAACGCGCTATGCCGACCGGCATCATGCTCACCATCGTCCACGATCGCACCGGCACGATCCGCGCCTCGGTTCACGACGTCCAGTTCACGCTCGTACTCGCCGTCGCCCTGGTCATCCTTGTCGTCCTGTTATTCCTGAAATCGATCCGCGCCACCATCATCGCCGGCGTCGCATTGCCCGTCTCGCTGATCGCCACTTTCGCCGTCATGTGGCTCGCCGATTTCAGTCTCGATAATCTGTCATTGATGGCGCTCACCATCGGCACCGGTTTCATTGTCGACGATGTGATCGTCATGATCGAGAACATTGTCCGCACCATGGAACAAGGTGAGACGCCGATGCAGGCCGCCCTCAAGGGCGCCCAGGAGATCAGCTTTACCGTAATCTCGCTGACGCTGTCCCTCATCGCCGTCTTCATTCCGTTGCTGTTCATGACCGGGCTCGTTGGCCGCATGTTCCGCGAGTTCGCTCTCACGCTCACCATCGCGGTCGTCGTCTCTGCTGTCGTCTCGCTAACCCTGACGCCGATGATGTGCGCGCGCCTCCTGCGGCATCAACAAATCGGCGAAAAATCCTCCCGCCTCGGCGCCTGGTTCGAGCGCATCACCGAGCAAACCATCGCCGGCTACGCCAAAAGCCTCGAGTGGGTCCTTCGTCACCAAACTGCCACCCTTATCCTGACCGCGCTGACGTTGGTCGCAACCATCTGGCTCTACATCATCGTGCCGAAAGGCTTCCTGCCGCAACAGGACACCGGTCTCATCACCGCCGTGCTTGAAGCCGGCCCCGAAGTCTCGTTTGACGAAATGGTCCGCCTGCAGGACGCCACCGCCACGGCACTGCGCAAGGATAGCGACGTCGCCAGCGTCATCACCATTGTCGGCGTCAGCGCCATCAACACGACGCCCAATGCCGGCCATCTCAAGATCGTCCTGAAGCCGTTGGAAATGCGCCGCGCCCGCGTCGCCGAAATCATCACCCGCCTGCAGACCGCCGTCGCCCCCGTGCCCGGCGTCACCATTTATTTCCAGGCCATCCAGGACGTGCAGATCGCCACCCGCGCCTCGCGCGCCCTCTATCAGTACACCCTGACCGGCAGCGATCCGGCCGAAGTCAGCACTTGGTCCACAAGAACTCGTCGACCGCCTGCGAACATCAGACATTCTCCGCGACGTCGCCTCTGACGCCCAGGAGGGTGGCCTGCGTGCCATGGTCCGCGTCGACCGCGACTTGGCCGGCCGCCTCGGCGTCTCCATGCAGTCGATCAACGATGCCCTCAATGATGCCTTTGGCCAGCGGCAGATCTCGACGATCTATGGGCAAGCCAACCAATACCGAGTTGTGCTGGAGGCGCTCCCGCAATACCAGAACGACCCGGCGTCCCTCGGCCGCATCTACGTGCCTGCCGCCACCGGCGCACAGGTGCCGCTGAACGCCATCGCCCGCTTCGAGCGCATCCTGGCACCACTGGCGATCCAACATCAGGAGCAGTTCCCTTCCGCCACCATCAGCTTCAATCTCGCGCCAGGGGCCGCCCTTGGCGATGCCGTCGCGTTCATCAAGGCTGCCCAAACCGACATCGCCATGCCGAGCATCATCACTGGCAGTTACTCGGGCGACGCGGCTGAATTCTCAAAATCACTTGCTAACCAGCCCTGGCTGATCCTCGCCGCCATCGTCACGATTTACATCGTGCTTGGCGTCCTCTACGAAAGTTTCATCCATCCCTTCACGATTCTCGACAACACTGCCGTCCGCCGGCATCGGCGCCGTCTTGGCGTTGATGCTCGCCGGCCTCGATCTCTCATTGATCGCATTGATCGGCATCGTCCTGTTGATGGGCATCGTCAAGAAGAACGCGATCATGATGATCGACTTCGCCCTGGAAGCCGAACGCACCCGTGGTCTCCCGCCGCGCGACGCCATCGTCGAGGCGAGTCGTTTGCGCTTCCGCCCCATCATGATGACGACGTTGGCGGCACTGTTCGGCGCGCTGCCCTTGGCACTCGAAAACGGCACCGGATCAGAATTGCGCTATCCGCTCGGCGTCACCATCATCGGCGGGCTCTTGCTGTCGCAGCTGCTGACCCTCTACACCACCCCGGTGATCTACCTCGCCATGGAACGCATTCGCGCCCGCGTGTCCGCAGCCGTGCAGCCAACTGTGCCCGACATCGTGCCGGCCGAGCCATCCACGCGCGCGCGCGAGCCGCTCCGCATCCCACGCGCGGCGGAGTAGGTGACCGGCCATGAACTTCTCTCGCATCTTCATCGAGCGTCCCATCGGCACCACGCTGCTGGCCATCGGCCTGTTCCTCGTTGGCATCGTCTCCTATCGCATCCTGCCCATCGCCAGCCTGCCGAGCTTCGCGATCCCAACCATTTCGGTCACCGCCAATCGGCCGGGCGCTGACCCGGCGACCATGGCCGCAACCGTGGCTGCCCCCCTCGAACGCCGTCTCGGTGAAATCGCAGGCGTTACCGAAATCACCTCGTCCAACGGTCTTGGCTCCACCCGCATCACCATCCAATTCGATCCGAGCCGCCCAACCGATCGTGCCGCTCGCGACGTCCAGGCCGCAATCAACGCCGCCCTCTCTGACTTGCCAGGCGACTTGTCGTCCGTCCCAACCTTCCGCAAGGCCAATCCTGCCGCAGCCCCGATCCTGATTCTGGCGCTGACCTCCAAAACGATGCCCGCCAGCGCCATCTATGACGCCGCCGACACCGTCATCGCCCAACGCCTCGATCAGGTCGAAGGCGTCGCCGAGGTCAACGTCTCCGGCGCTGAACAACCGGCCATTCGTGTCAGGACCAATCCGTCACAACTCTCAGCCATGGGCGTCAGCATGGAGGACGTTCGCCTCGCCATCTCCAACGCCAATACTGTCACACCGCTTGGCGCGATTGAGGGCAGCCGCGAATTGATCGCCCTCGATACCAACGCCCAGCTCCGCTCCATCGAAGACTATCGCGCCATTGTCGTGAAATCGAGCGAAGGTCGCGTGGTCCGTGTTGGCGATGTCGCATCCATTGAGCAGGCGACACGCAATGCTCGATCGGCCGCACTCTTCAACCTGCAACCGGCCGTCCTGTTGTTCATCACCAAACAGCCCGACGCCAACGTCATCGAGACCGTCGACCGCATTAAAATCCTGATCCCCGAACTGCAACGCTGGGTCCCCGCCGGCATTGATTTCTCGATTCTCTCGGATCGCACAGTGACCATCCGCGCCAGTGTCCGCGACATGGAATTCACGCTGACCTTGGCCATCATTCTGGTCATGATCGTCGTCTTCGTTTTCCTCCGGCGCGCCATGCCGACCATCGCCGCCGGCATCACCGTTCCGCTGTCACTTGCCGGCACGCTCGGCTGCATGTGGCTCGCTGGTTATTCCATCAACAATCTGACGCTGATGGCGCTCGCGGTTTCGGTCGGCTTTGTCGTCGACGACGCCATCGTCATGATCGAGAACATGTTCCGCAACCTCGAAACCGGCATGCGGCCGATGCAAGCCGCCTTAGCCGGCGCCAAGCAGATTGGCTTCACCGTCATCGCCATCTCAATCTCATTGCTGGCAGCTTTCATCCCGCTACTGTTCATGGGCGGGCTCGTCGGCCGCGTGCTCCGCGAATTCTCGGTGACGCTCGCCTTCGCGATCATCGTCTCGACCATCGTCTCGCTCTCGGTAACACCGATGATCTGCGCCCATTTCGTGCGCCCCGCCGCCACCGAGCGCGCCAACTGGTTCGATCGCACAGTCGAATCCATTCTGGGCTTCTTGCAGCAGGGTTACGCAAATTCACTTGAAACCGCCCTGCGCTTCAAATGGCTGACCATCCTGGTCATGTTGGCGACCATCGCCGCCACCGTGAACCTCTACATCAAGACACCCAAGGGCTTCTTCCCGCAGGACGATACCGGCCTCATCAGCGCCTCAACCCAAGCCGCCGCCGACATCTCCTTCGAACGCATGGCCGAAATGCAGCGCGCCGCCGTCGAACTCGTCCTCAAGGACCCGGCCGTCGCCGGTGCCGGCTCGTCGGTCGGCGCCTCGTTCTTCAGCGCGACATCCAACACCGGCCGCATGTTCATCAGCCTGAAGCCGCTCGCCGAGCGCGACGGCCTGTCATCGGCCAAAATCATCGACCGCCTCCGGCAACCGTTGAATTCCATCGAGGGCCTGCAGGTTTTCATGTTCCCCATCCAGGACGTCGGAGTCGGCGGCCGCCAGAGCCGCTCCAAGTACCAGTTCACACTCTGGTCGCAGGACATCGAGGAACTCTATCAATGGGTTCCGAAAGTTCTCGAGCGCGTCCGCTTAGCGCCGGGCTTCGTCGACGTCACCACCGACCGCGAACAGGGTGGCATGCAGCTCAACATCGCCATCGACCGTGTCGCGGCAGCCCGCCTCGGCGTCCGCGTCCAGGACATCAATAACGCCCTCAACAACGCCTTCTCCCAGCGCCAGGTCACGACCATCTACACCAAGCGCAATCAATACCGCATCATCCTGGAGGTTGATCCGCGCTACCAGCGTGACCCCGGTGACCTCGAACGCATCTTCGTCGCGGGCCGCGCCGGCGCGCAGATCCCGCTCGCCAACGTCGTCAAAATCGAGCGCGGCCTAGCCCCCCTCGTTGTCAATCACCAGGGCCCGTTCCCTGCCGTGACCATCAGCTACAATCTGGCGGCCGACGCATCGATCGACGAAGCCACTGCCGCCCTGCAGCAAGTCATTGCCGACATGCGTCTGCCCGATACCATCCGCGCCGAAGCAGCCGGAGATGCCAAAGCCTTCCGCGCCCAATCCGGCGCCCAGCCGATCCTCATCATCGCCGCTGTGCTCGCCGTCTACATCGTCCTCGGCGTCCTTTACGAGAGTCTTGCCCACCCCCTGACCATCATCTCGACCCTGCCATCAGCCGGTCTCGGTGCCCTCGTCGCCTTGCAGCTTTGGAACATGGAGCTGTCGATGATCGCCTTCATCGGCATCATCCTGCTGATCGGCATCGTCAAGAAGAACGGCATCATGCTCGTCGACTTCGCTCTTGAAGCCGAACGTCAGCGCGGCCTGACGCCGGAAAAAGCCATCCGCGAAGCCGCCGTCGAACGTTTTCGCCCCATCCTGATGACCACGTTGGCGGCTTTGCTCGGCGCTATCCCGCTCGCCATCGCCGACGGTCCCGGCGCTGAATTGCGCCGTCCGCTCGGGATCACCATCATCGGCGGCCTCGTCGTGTCACAAATCCTCACCCTCTACACAACCCCCGCGATTTATCTGTTGCTCGATAAATTGCATCAGAAATTGTCTGGAACGCGCCCGCTCGAGACCACGGTACCAGCCGAATAAGGCTGGCAATTCCCACAGCCGGAAAACTCTGCCTCGCAATTGCCCGGCGCATCGTCTACGCTCCGAATAGCAGTTCGGGAAAAATGACAAAGATCCACGCAGGGCATGGCTTCACGCGACGACATCGTCATCGAGATCACACCCCAGGTGCTGTTGAAGGCCTATGGTTGTGGCATCTTCCCGATGGCCGAAAGCGCCGATGATCCCGCCCTCTACTGGATCGAGCCACAAGCCCGCGGCATTCTCCCACTCGATTCGGTCCATATCCCCAAACGACTCGCCCGCTCCATCAAGCAGGACGTTTTCGAAATCAAGGTCGACAACGACTTCGAAGCGGTGATAGACGGCTGCGCCGCCTCGACGCCTGGACGCAGCACAACATGGATTAACGAAAAGATCCGCCATCTTTATCGTGAACTTTATAAGCTTGGCTCGTGCCACACCGTCGAAGCTTGGCACGAAGGTAAGATGGTCGGCGGGCTCTACGGCATATCGCTTGGTGGCGCTTTCTTCGGCGAGAGCATGTTCTCGACCGAGACGGATGCCAGCAAGATCCCACTCATCCATCTCTGCGCCAGGCTTCGCCACGGTGGCTACACCTTGCTCGACTGCCAATTCGTAACCGATCATCTGCGCCAATTCGGCACCATCGAGATCGATCGCGCCGAATTTCACCGTCGGCTCGACATCGCCATGACACAGTCCGCCGACTTCAACCGCCTTCCAAAATCGGTCGCAGGCACGGAGATCATGCGCATAGTGACCGGCGCAACTTGACCGTGCGGATCGCGCACATCCAAGCGATCCAGTTTGCGCCGCTGTGCACGAGGACCTACTTTCCTTGACTAATTCGCGCCAAGTCCAAACACCCACCGCATCGAACTCGGACACCACATCATGCGCACTCAGGTCGCGATCATTGGCGGCGGCCCGGCCGGCCTTCTCCTGGCACGCCTCCTCACACGCGCCGGCATCGATAACGTTCTGCTCGAAAAGCGTAGCGGCGACTATGTCCTCTCCCGCGTCCGTGCCGGCCTGCTCGAGAGCGGCACTTGCAACCTTCTGCGCGAGGCCGGCATCGGCGAACGCCTGGATCGCGAAGGCCTCGTGCATGACGGCACGCTTCTGTCACTCGACGGCGTGTCGTTACGCATCGACTTCAAAGCATTGGTCAACAAACAAGTCACCGTCTATGGCCAGACAGAAGTCACCAAGGACCTGATGGACGCACGCGCCCGTGACGGCGCACCATCATTTTACGAAGCAGACGTCAGCCGCATCGACGGCCTCGACAACGACCGCGCGCGCCTGCACTTCACCCATCAGGGCCAAGCCAAAACTCTCGCTTGTGATTGGGTCGCGGGCTGCGACGGATACCACGGCATCGCGCGTGCATCGATCCCGTCATCGAACCTGAAAACCTTCGAGCGCGTTTATCCGTTCGGCTGGCTCGGCATTCTCGCCGACGTCCCACCCTGCTCGCACGAATTGATCTATGCCAATCACGCCAATGGCTTTGCACTCTGTTCGATGCGCTCAGCCACACGCAGCCGCTACTACATCCAGGTCGCCGATGACGAACGCGTCGAAAGCTGGTCCGACGAACGCTTCTGGGGCGAACTAAAAATTCGCCTTGGCGCCGAAGTCGCGTCAAAGTTGATCACCGGCCCGTCCTTCGAGAAGAGCATCGCCCCGCTGCGCAGCTTTGTCGCCGAACCGATGCGCCATGGCCGCTTGTTCCTCGCAGGCGACGCCGCCCACATCGTGCCGCCAACCGGCGCCAAAGGCCTGAACCTCGCCGCATCCGACGTCGCCTACCTCTATCGCGGCCTGCATGCGTTCTACAAATCTGGCAACAGTGACCTGCTCAACACATACTCGGAACGCTGCTTGCGCCGCGTCTGGAAATCCGCGCGCTTCTCCTGGTGGATGACGACAATGCTCCACCAATTCCCTGACGCCGACCAATTTTCTCGTGGCCTGCAGCGCGCCGAATTCGAATATCTGCGTTCCTCGCCCATCGCCCAGACTGCACTCGCCGAAAACTATGTCGGCCTGCCCTTAGAGATTTGAAAGTCTGCCCGCAAGCAAACGCGCCAACCAGCCGGTTCACCGAAGAGGGAGCGGTTGGCGCAACTAAAAAAGAAAGCGGGCGCTCGCCCCCCGACGAACGCCCGCTCGGGCACCAGACCATGAAGCCGTGACGGCTCCTTCAGTCGGCGCAACCCCAATCATCAAATCGCATCAAGCCTTGTCGTACTTGGCAACAAGCTCCTTTGCTGCCGCAATCAATTTGGCACCGTCGATGCCCTTTGCCTTGACTTGCTCGATCCAAGCCGCTTGCACAGGCTCGCAAGCCTTCATCCATTTCGCTTTTTCATCCGCTGAAATCGTCGAAATCGTATTGCCACGCTTCTTGACCATTTCGAGCACGCCGACGCCCGCTTCGTCCCACATATTGCCGGCGATTTTTGCGAAGTGCTGGCCCGAATGCTTGTCGATCACGTCCTTGAGTTCAGCCGGGAGACCATCGTACTTGGCCTTGTTCATGGCAAAGAAGAAGCTCGCGGCATACAACGTCGGCGATCCCGGGATCTCCGTGTGAAACTTCGTCAACTCCTGCACCTTGATGGCCGGCACGACTTCCCAAGGAACCGCCACACCGTCGATAACCTTCTGCGCCAGCGCCTCCGGCACTTGCGGCACGGGCATCCCGACGGAAACCGCTCCAAGAGCTTTCAAGGCTTCGCCAACCAGCCGGGTCGCATTGCGGAGCTTGAGACCTTTGAGGTCGTCCATGGTGTTGATCGGCTTATTCGTATGCAGCAGGCCGTGGTCATGCGCCCAATAGCTGATCAGTTTGACGTCCTTCACCTCGTCCTTGAGGTAGGTATCTGCAAACTCCTGCGCAGCTTGTGCATTCACGATCCCGCGTCTTGCCGCCACAAACGGCAACTCGAATACTTCAGCTGACGGGAACCGCCCTGGCGTGGACCCCGGCAGCGTCCATACCAAATCGACAACACCGTCGCGGACCTGATCATAAAGCTGCGGCGGCGTACCACCGAGCTGCATCGAGGGATAGAGGTCGATCTTGATCTTGCCGCCGGACGCGGTTTCCACCTGCTTCGCCCACGGCGCCAGCATCTTGGCGTGCCCATTCGATACCGGTGGCAGGAAATGATGCAATTTCAGCGTCACAACCGACTGCGCCAGGACCGATGACGTGAACACGGCTGGCGCGGACACAACCGCCCCCGAAGCGAATAGAAATTTGCGACGTGACACAGACATCGATGCGTTCCTCCATGGCCTTGTCCTACGGCCTTGATAGCACGATACAGAAGAATGCTCATCGGTGCACTAGTCTGAAAGGATAAGCTGTTCGCAATGCGCCCTTGGGGTCAGACACAAAACCGCGCGTCGATAACCATGCAATTGCCGCGAAGCAGACCGGCAGCCATAGCCGCCCAAATAATCGTCAAGCCCGTTGGCGTACCACCCTGGCCTGTGCCATGCTCTCGTGTCCAGGACTTGATCCAAAACGTGAGGCCCTTCGCAAATGCGATATGAAGCACCGCAGACCGTTGACTCGGCCGTGGCACTGTTGGCTGCAGAAGGTGGCAACGCCCGCATTCTCGCTGGCGGCACAGACCTTTTGGTCCAAATGCGCACCGACGTGATCGACCCCGCCCTCATCATCGACATCAAGCGCATCACCGAGCTGCGCCAGATCAAGGAGGATGCTGGTGGCTTTCTTGTCGGCGCGGCCGTCACCGGCGCTGAATTGAAAGAACATGCCAAACTTCGAGCCACATGGCCGGGCGTCGTCGAGGCCGCCAATCTGATCGGCTCCACGCAGGTCCAAGGCCGCGCCACCATGGGCGGCAATTTGTGCAACGGCTCGCCGGCCGCCGACAGCGTTCCAGCCCTCATTGCAGCCGGCGTCAAAGCCGTAATCGCCGGACCGAAAGGCCGCCGCGAAGTCCCCGTCGAGGACGTCATGATCGGTGTCCGCAAGCTCTCCCTCACCAAGGGCGAAATCATCGTCTCCTTCCGTTTTCCGCCAAAGTCCAAACACTCCGGCGACGCCTATCTCCGCTTCATCCCCCGCACCGAGATGGATATCGCTGTCGTTGGCTGCGGCGTATCACTCACACTCGATGACAAAGGCACCTGCTCCACGGCACGCCTCAGCCTCGGCGCCGTTGCCGAACGCCCGCTGCTCGTCGCCGAGGCCGCCAAGGCCCTGATCGGCACAAAAGTCGACGCAGCAACCCTCGAGAAATTCTCAAGCACCGCATCTGCCGCCTGCCGCCCCATCGACGACAAGCGCGGCACCAAGGACTTCCGCATCAAAATCGCCGGCGTCCTCGCCCGCCGCACCGCCGAAATCGCTCTTGCCCGCGCGCAAGGCAAAACAATCACAGGAACGCACTGATGGCCAAGCATCACGTCACCACCACAGTCAACGGCGACGCCCACGAATTCCTCGCCGAAGCCGATGAAACGCTGCTCGATGCGCTCCGCAATCAGCTCGGCCTGACCGGCACCAAGGAAGGCTGCTCCACCGGCGACTGCGGCGCCTGTTCCGTCACTGTCGACGGCCGCCTCGTTTGCTCATGTCTCATGCTGGCCGTTGAAGCCACCGGCAAGAAAGTGGAAACGATCGAAGGCTTATCCAATGGCGACAAGCTGCACCCGCTGCAGAAAAAATTCATTGAACATGCAGCCCTGCAATGCGGCATCTGCACGCCGGGCTTCCTGGTTGCCGCCAAGTCGTTACTCGAAACGAACAAAAATCCGACCGAAACCGAAGTCCGCTACTGGCTCGCCGGCAATCTCTGCCGCTGCACCGGTTACGATAAGATCATCCGCGCCGTTATGGACGCCGCCGCCGAAATGAGGAGTGCCTGAGCCATGCAAGACAAGGTCAAAGGTCCCGCATCGTCTGAGTTCACCTACATCGGCACCCGCCCGGTTCGTCCCGACGGCGTCGACAAAGTCACAGGCCGTGCCAAATTTGGCGCCGATCTCGCCATGCCCGGCCAACTCGTCGGCCGCGTCCTGCGTTCGCCCCACCCCCACGCGCGCATCAAGAAAATCGACACCTCGGCCGCAGCCAAGCTCGAAGGCGTCAAGGCCATCGTCACATCGGCCGACTTCAAGGACCAATCCTCGGAGTTCATCCCCGCCGGCGAAATGATGATCAACTACCGCGACGTCGTCCGCAACGTCATGGCCCGCGAGAAAGTCCTTTATGAAGGCCACGCCGTCGCCGCCATTGCCGCGACCAGCGCATCGATCGCCAAGCAGGCCCTGAAACTCATCAATGTCGAATATGAAGTGCTCCCCTTCGTGCTCGATGTCGAATCCGCCATGCAGGCCAACGCGCCGCTCATCCAAGACGGCCTCATCACCGCCGGCCTGACCCCGGTCCCGACCAAACCCTCGAACATCGCCAAGTACGTCAACTTTGAACTCGGTGACATCGCCAAGGGCTTCACCGAAGCCGATATCGTCATCGAACGCACCTTCAAGACCGAAAGCGTCCACCAGGGCTATATCGAGCCGCACGCCTGCATCGCCACCGTATCAGAGGACGGCAAGGCCGAAGTCTGGGTCTCCACCCAGGGCCACTGGATCGTCCGCGCGCATTGTGCCCGTCTGCTCGGCTGGGATGTCTCCAAGATCAAAGTCCACGCCGCTGAAATCGGTGGCGGCTTCGGCGGCAAGACCGTCGTCTATCTTGAGCCGTTGGCCTTGGCGCTCGCCGCCAAATCTCGCCGTCCCGTCAAGATGGTCATGACCCGGGAAGAAGTCTTCCGCGCCACCGGTCCAACGTCAGGCGCGACCGTTCGCGTCAAGATCGGCGCCAAGAAAGACGGCCGTCTCACCGCCTGCGAAGCCGAACTCCACTATATGGCCGGCGCCTTTGCAGGTTCCCCAGTCCAACCCGGCGCCATGTGCGCCTTCGCGCCCTACGCCGTCGCCAACCAAAAGGCCTGGGGCTACGACGTGCTCGTCAATCGACCGAAGGTCGCGGCCTACCGTGCGCCCGGCGGCCCTATCGCGGCCTACGGCGTCGAGAGCGTCGTCGACGAGATCGCCCGCGCCATTAAGATGGACCCAATCGACCTGCGCCTGAAGAATGCGGCAAAGGAAGGTACCCGCGCCGCCTACGGCCCGAAATTCGGCCCCGTCGGTCTGATCGAGTCCCTTGAGGCCGCCAAGTCACATGCCCACTGGCGCACACCGCTGAAGAAAAACCAGGGTCGCGGCGTCGCCTCCGGCTTCTGGTTCAACATCGGCGGCGAAACCACCGTCAGCCTCGTTCTAAACGAGGACGGCACGCTATCGCTCACCGCAGGTACACCAGACATCGGCGGCCTGCGCGCGTCTCTTACCATGATGGCCGCCGAAGAACTCGGCGTTCCACTGGACAAGATCCGCGTCCAGATCGGCGACACCGATTCACTCGGCTACAACTTCCTCACCGGCGGCTCTCGCGCCACCTTCTCCAGCGGCATGGCCACCGTCGAAGCCGCCCGCGACATCAAGAAGGAAGCAATCAAACGCGCAGCCGCCGTCTGGGAACTCCCTGAAGACGCAGTGGAATGGGACGTCAATGGCGTTCGTCCCGCCGGCGCCAATGCCGGCAAGCACAAGCCGATGACGTTGACCGACATTGCCGCCATCGCCGGCAAGACCGGCGGTCCCATCGTCGGCTACAGCCGCATCAATGCCCACGGCGCGGCGCCGAGCTTCGCGACCCATATCGCCGACGTCGAAGTCGATCCCGAAACCGGCAAGGTCACCGTCGTCAGATACACGGCGATCCAGGACGCTGGCCGCGCCATCCACCCAAGCTACGTCGAGGGCCAATACCAGGGCGGTGTCGTCCAGGGCATCGGCTGGGCGCTCAACGAAGAATACATCTACGGCGCTGACGGAAAAATGCAGAACGCAGGCTTCCTCGATTACCGCGTCCCCGTCGCATCCGACTTGCCGATGATCGACACGGTGATCATCGAGGTGCCGAACCCGGCCCATCCCTACGGCGTGCGCGGCGTCGGCGAAACACCCATCTGCCCGCCGATGGCCGCCATCGCCAACGCCGTCGCAGACGCCACTGGCGTCCGCTTCTTGAGCCTGCCCATGTCCCCACCCAAAGTGCTCGAAGGCCTCGACGAAGCCCGCGCAAAAAAATCCTCCAAAATATGAATTGGCGATGAATAGCTTAAAAATGTAAGGCTTTCGTCAGCCACCAGCATAATATACCAAGAGCTGGTCCAGATTGTGCCAAAATCTGCACCCAAGACAGGCAAGTACAGTCGCCTTCTCAAGAAGGCGACGTCTAGGAAGGAATATAAAACTATGAAAAGCAAACTTGCACTCGCAGCCGCGCTGCTCGTCGCCGGCGTCGCCTCTGCCAGCGCCCAGTCCCTGACATTCCGCATCGGGCCGCAGCCAAGCTTCGGTGTCTGGAATCCGGGCGCCTATCCCTATGCCCGCGATCGCCATGACGTCTGCCAGCGCAAAGCGTGGCGCCTGCGCGAATTCGATCGCCACGCCGCAGCCGACGGCCGCATCTCGCGTTCGGAACGCCGCGAGCACGACGAACTTCGCGCGGATCTCGATCGCAGCTGCGGTCGTTATCGCTGGCGTGGGTGAATCACACTAAAACAGACTGACACCGGCGCCATTCCGAACCCTCGGGATGGCGTCGTCGTTTCCGGCGGGCAATAACACCAACAAGGACAACACACCCATGCCCCACGTCACCCTGATCGGCAATTTCAAACTTCACACCGGCGGCGTCAGCACATTGGAAGTCGACGCGTACACCGTCCAACAACTCCTGCGCCGCCTGGCTGAAAAGTTCCCCGAACTCGCGCCGCATCTAGATTCAGGCGCCGCCGTCGCCATCAACGGCCAGATCTACCAGGACGCCCTTCTGCAACCGATTCCCCCCGACGCAGAAGTCCACATCCTCCCCCAAATCGCCGGGGGATAGATGTAGTTCCAGCGCATGAAGGGCGCCGAAGCCGTAGGTTGGGTTAGCGCGAACGCGAGCGAACTCGCGCACGTTGCTAGCCAACGCGCGTAACCCAACATCGCAGGCCTCGGACGGGAAGTGTTGGGTTACGCGCGTCAAACTCCGGCGCAAGGGGTGAGCCTGCATTCGCGCTAACCCAACCTACAACTCCGTCTCACTCTTGCGCCACCCGCAACGCCGCGCTACCCAAATACCCATGAAACTCGTCATCTTCGATTGCGACGGCACCATCGTCGACAGCCAGAATGCGATTGTCGTCGCCATGACCCACGCGTTCACGTCGCTTGATCTGCAAGCCCCTACCCGCGCGCGCACCTTGAGCGTCGTCGGCCTCTCGCTGCCCGAAGCCTTCAACGTGCTCGCCCCCGCCCACACCGCCAGCACGCGCGAAAAATTAGCAGCCCTCTATCGCGAAGGCGCACAATCCCAACGCATCAAACACACAGCCGAAGATCCGCTCTTTCCCGGTGCCGCCGAAACCATCGCCGCCCTCGGCGCCCGTGACGACATGCGCCTCGGCATCGCCACCGGCAAATCCGCGCGCGGCGTCACCCGCCTGCTCGATACCCACAACTGGCACGATCATTTCATCACCCGCCAGACCGCCGACAACAATCCCTCGAAGCCCAACCCTGCCATGATCCACAAAGCGATCTATCGAATCCGGCTCCGATCCCAGCCAAACCATCATGATCGGCGACACGACATTCGACATCGAAATGGCTGTCAATGCCGGTGTTCAATCCATTGGTGTCACCTGGGGCTATCATCCCATGACCGATCTGAAGCGCGCTGGTGCCACGATGCTCGTCGATCGCTACGACGACCTCATCGTCGCCATCGACACAATGCTCCCGGTCGATGAGGAGCGCGACTGATGCCTGCCGACGAAGTACCACCCAAATTCACACCCAAGATCCCCGGCAAAGAAGCCAACTCCCGGCCTTTGCCTAAACGATTCTACAAAGAGGCGACGTTCAGTCCTGGGAAAGATGGTATCACTTATCAACTCCTGCTCGACGGCCGCCCCGCAAAGACACCGCAGAAGCGCGCGCTCGCAGTCCCGAGGCCAGCCTTCGCCGAAGCAATCGCCGCTGAATGGAACGCCCAGCGCGACCTCATCGATCCAGCAACGATGCCGCTGACGACGCTCACCTGCACCACCATTGACGCGGTCGCAGAAAAGGCCGCCGAAGTCGCTGCCGAGATCGTCAAATACGCAGGCAGCGATCTGCTCTGCTATCGCGTCGCGGCGCCACATGGTCTGGTCGAACGCCAGCAACGCCATTGGGACCCCATCCTCGCCTGGGCCAATCAAGCCCTGGACGCACGCTTCACGCTCACCACCGGCCTGATGCCGATCACCCAACCGCCTGAGGTCAAAGCGGCCATCGACGCCGCTCTTCACAACAGCGATCCCTTCGCACTCGCCAGCACACACGTCCTCACCACGATCCTGGGTTCAGCCCTTCTCGCCATTGCAGTTCTCAAGCAATACCTTGCATTCGATGCCGCCTGGTCCGCGGCCCACGTCGACGAGGATTGGCAGATCAGCCAATGGGGCGCCGATCACGACGCCGAAGTCCGCCGCGCGAAACGCCATGCCGAAGCCGCCGCCGCCGCGCAAATCATTGGTTTCATGCGCGAAAGCGCAAACTCTTAACAACCATCGACCTGCAACTCGGCCGGCACGGTAAATTTTCATTAAGGGGTTGCGGCGTACAACTTTCCCAAGCGTTATTGAGGAAAGTTGCTCATGTCCGCATTGAGAGCCGAGGAAGCCCGCGCCCGCGAAGCTTTCATCGCGCGCCTGATCGAAAGCCGCCAATGCTGGGCGATCATCGGCGATGAAGGTATGGCCCGTGTGCCATCGCCCCGCGCTAGCGACCGCATCGTCCATCTCGTCTGGTCTGACCGTCGTGAGGCTGAACGCTGGGCTGCGGCCCTCGTGACACGACCACGCTTGCGCTTGGTGACACTGGTCGAAATGACCACCGAAATGTTCCCGAAACTCACATCCATGGGCCGCCTGCTCGGGCCCGACTGGACGGCCGAACCGGTCGAGGCCGAAATGGAACCGGCCGACATGGACAAAGCGATCCGCGCGAACGGCCTCAATCGCTTGCTGAAGGCTGCGGAAACGCATCGTCACGTCTGGATTCTGCGTCATCCAGAAGGCTTGGGTTGCGTGCCATCGCGACTTTCGCTGACCGGAGATATGCTTGCCGTCTGGTCGGATCGCATGTCCGCCGAAGCCGCAGCAACAGGTGCGCTCGAAGGTCTTGTGCCCGTCCGCATCTCGCTCGCTGACTTTACCGGCCGCGTCCTGATGTGGTGCACGGAAAGCCGCCGTCGCGTCGCGCCCGAATTCATTCCCGGCCCCGGCGCCCTGGAGCTGCAGCCCTGGGAACTGAAGGGCATGCTCAACGCCGACCCCTTGGAAAAAGTCGCATAATCCGAGCGAGAAAAGCCCGCCCGTTCAGCTTTCCAAAGCTTTGCACCGATCAAGCACCCCATTGATCGAACGGCGGGTTTGACCAAGACGGCCTGCGTGTTATCCAACGTCAATAATCGACGCGATAACACCAGAGTACACCGCCCATGAAAGACATCATCGACGAACTCGATCGGCGCCGGTCAGAGGCCCGCCTTGGCGGCGGCCAGGCCCGCATCGACGCGCAACACAGCAAAGGCAAGCTCACCGCCCGCGAGCGTATCGATCTGTTGATGGACGAAGGGTCGTTCGAGGAGTTCGACATGTACGTCGAGCATCGCTCAACCGACTTCGGCATGGAAAAAACCAAAATCCCCGGCGA
This sequence comes from uncultured Alphaproteobacteria bacterium, assembly GCA_963714325.1. Classification (GTDB taxonomy): domain Bacteria; phylum Pseudomonadota; class Alphaproteobacteria; order Rhizobiales; family Hyphomicrobiaceae; genus CAVQOB01. The sequence continues at coordinate 43,743 of CAVQOB010000031.1, forward strand.
CGGCGTCGTCACAGGCTGGGGCACCATCAACGGCCGCGTCGTCTATGTCTTCGCCAAGGACTTCACCGTCTTCGGTGGCTCGCTCAGCGAAACCCACGCCAAGAAGATCATCAAGATCCAAGACATGGCGCTGCAGAACCGCGCACCCATCATCGGCCTGTTCGACGCGGGCGGCGCTCGCATCCAAGAAGGCGTCGCAGCTCTCGGCGGTTACGGCGAAGTGTTTCTGCGCAACGTCCTCGCATCCGGCGTCATCCCCCAGATCTCCGTCATCATGGGGCCCTGCGCCGGCGGCGACGTCTATTCCCCTGCCATGACCGACTTCATCTTCATGGTCAAAGACACGAGCTACATGTTCGTCACCGGCCCCGATGTCGTCAAAACCGTCACCAACGAAACCGTCACAGCGGAAGAACTCGGCGGCGCCAAGGTCCACACCTCCAAGACCTCGATCGCCGACCGCGCCTACGAGAACGACGTCGAAGCGCTGCTGCAGATGCGCCGCCTGATGGATTTCTTACCCAGCCACAATCAGGCTGGCGTCCCCGTGCTGCCGACCCGCGACAGCCCCGACCGGCTCGACATGAGTTCTCGATACCGTGATCCCCGACAACCCCAACAAGCCCTACGACATCAAAGAACTGATCCTGAAGGTCGCCGACGAGGGCGATTTCTTCGAAGTCCAGGATGCCTTCGCGAAAAATATCGTGACCGGCTTCGCGCGCATGGAAGGCAAGACCGTCGGCATCATCGCCAACCAGCCGATGGTGTTGGCCGGCGTCCTCGACAGCGACGCCTCACGTAAGGCAGCCCGCTTCGTCCGCTTCTGCGATTGCTTCGAGATCCCGCTGATCACGTTCGTCGACGTGCCAGGATTCCTTCCCGGCACCGCACAGGAATACGGCGGCCTAATCAAGCACGGCGCCAAGCTGCTCTTTGCCTACGCCGAGGCGACCGTACCGAAAGTCACCGTCATCACCCGCAAGGCCTACGGCGGCGCCTATGACGTCATGAGCTCCAAACATATCCGCGGCGACGTGAACTACGCCTGGCCAACCGCCGAAATCGCCGTCATGGGCGCCAAAGGTGCGGCGGAAATTCTCTATCGCTCAGAGTTGGGCGATCCGGACAAGATCAAAGCGCGCATCGACGAGTACCAGAAGCGCTTCGCAAACCCATTTGTTGCCGCAGAACGCGGCTACATCGACGAAGTCATCGCCCCCAACGCCACCCGCCGCCGCATCTGTCGCGCCTTGAATATGCTCCGCGAAAAGCGCGTGCAGAACCCGTGGAAAAAGCACGACAACATTCCGTTGTGAGGGAGCGATGGAACGAGCAATCGGCGCGGACGATAACACAGAGCTTGATTGAAGAATCGCTGTCGTGCGATCCAGTAGTCGACCGTGGCGCGCCGAAGAGGTTGTTCGCAGGAGCATGACGACCGGCAGCTCCGACCAGGAGCTTTCTCGACGGTTCGCTGAAATTTTAGCCGACATGCATGACAACGACGAAACGGGTCCTCACAACCTTTTGAGCGGATATCAGTCAGGACCCGCCGTTGCACTCGTTCACAAGTCTGACGTATGCCGGAAAGTCATCCACATGGATATCACCCAAATCTTCAACATATCGAAAAAGAATCACCTTTAATTCAGCGCCGAGCCTTTTGCTATCGGCCCGGTGTCAACGGCGTCCAAATCCTGTGCAGCATCACTAACGAGCATGTCGGCGCGATGGATCAATTGGCCGAACTCTATGACAAAGGCAGCAGCATCAGCCAGGACGTTGGCGAGTCCGCTGTCATTGCACGGCGCAGTCCGCAAGCGCGGTTCGCTGTCAGCGGAGAACTTCGACAAGTGCACCAAATCCGTCAGCCCCGAATTCCACAAAGCCATGCAGACCGCGCTCAAGGCCTCCAAGGCATTATACCGGCCAACGAGACCAGCAATCCGTGTTCCCCGAACGCGACCGACAGGTATCCGCGCGCGAGGTTGATAGGGCAGCCGCGCGAAATCAATGACCTGTCATCCTTACGCGCTCAGGCTGAGGCCGCAACCGCGGCTCACCTGCAACCGCCGTAACGCGAAAGTTCAGACCGCTTCAGCTCCAAACGCTCGCACACGGGTAATCTGGGGTGGCCGCAGGCCTACCGGCCAAAAGCAAAAAGTCAATTTTCGCCGAAATGGCGAAACGCGCGCCAGGGCCCCTAGGAGCGTCGTACACGCGTTAACGATGGGCTTGGCTAGGGGTACCCCTGACCGGTTGGTAAACGCGCGTCCTGGGCCATCCTAGAGCGATTTGGAGGGTATCCCAAGCCTGACCCAACCTTCGGTTGCTTATTTTCGCCGGATTTGCGATCCGCGACGTCCGCAGTGCTCAACAGGCACTTCCGAATAAGACCCGCCAACGAAGCGATCGACCCGTGTTCCCCGAACGCGAAGGGCCGCTATGCGCGCATGGGATTGGTGGGGCGGCCGCGGGCAAGAAAAGGAGCATGCCGGCCGCAATCGAATGATGCGAGTCGAAGCGTCTTCTGGCCGGTATTATACCGTCGCGATCGACGGCAACTTCAGTCCAGCCGTGAAGAAGGATCTGGATGTCCAGGCAAAGTGACCGTTTGCCGAAATTGGGACGGTCTTTGCCGCCACTGCCCGGACAAATGAATTCATCGCGCCCACGGCACGGGGCCGAGGCAGATAGTGTCGGCGCCGTATCCGCAGGAATGAAATGATTCAAAGCCGACTGCGAGCTGTCGCCACTCGGCGACAGACTTTGCCGACACGATCATGGCACAGTATCGTGCAATGCTTCGGCAGTGCGAACAGCAACCGCTGGGACTTGCGATCGCGCTCCATGCCCATATCGCAGGGCAGCCGTTCCGAATCGATAAACTATCGCGGGCACAGCGCGCGACCTGCAAGCCGCACAACGTTGTGTGGCTCAAAAACCCGTGATGCGATCGCCGAGGCGTTCATTCAGGGCTATAGCAACGTTTATCATTTTTGTGCCAAGCAAGATACCATGGTCACAACCTGAACATGCAATGTTCGCGCTCTTGTTCAGACTAAGAATGCGTAAAAGCGCCAGAAATATAGCATTTTGCGCCAGGTAGTCATTCTCCATCCCCACCTTGCCAAGGTGGGCTCGAGGATTCAAACCTCTTCGACCGCTCCAAAATTGCAATTTATACGCACGGTTCCATTCCAAAGCGATGCTTGACCTCTGCCGAAGCAGCCGATGTGAAAGCAACAGCGAGCGCGCGAGCCTGTGCCTCATCCTCCGTAGTCCGGCAAAGCCCCACGGAAAACAGTGTTTTTGGCAACAACACTTCCGGCACGACACCGACGATATCGATGCCCGGTTCTCCGATCAGCTCGCTCCATTGCTGGAAGCCGACGTCCGCTTCGCCATTGGCGATCAAACGGGCAACGGGGACACCAGGCGGTGCCTGGACAATCCGGACCGATACGTCACCGCCTTGGTTCCGCGCGGCGAGCAGTTCACGGACACCGGCGCCGCTCGGTCCCGACGATAGCCCAACTGCCCGAGCCCGACCGACTAGGTCCCGGATCGACATCTCGTCGCATGTCACGGGCCGTTCCGCGCCGGAGCGCACGGCAACAGCGGTCGCAGACCGCGCAAACGGTATCACGCTGCCAGCGATGATGAAACCCTCGTCAGCCAATTTGGCGAGCGCATCAGCCGCCAGCACGACCAGATCGAACGCCTCGCCTTGACGAACGCCACGTGCGGCATCGACGCCACCGACGGAATCCACAACAACAGTCACTCCAGTTGACTTCGTATAAGCGTTAGCGAGTTCAGCCAAAATGTGCCGCGTTGCCATGGATGAAATGACCGCCAACCGCGTGCTCATATCTGAACTCCAATCTTGTTCGTCAACGGCAAGGCCAAAAACGGTCCGCACCCCGGAATGTCGGCGCGGCCGCATCAATTGTCGGCGGAATGCCGGACACAAGCGCTTGCGGTACAGCACCGCCATCACCGAACTGTGCAATCCAACGATTTGCGACGGTGTGCAGCTGCGCGCATCGACGTCATTACGCTTTTACCTTCGCCTCAACGCCTAGGATGCCCGAGGGCTTCACCAGCATGACGATGATCAGCAGAATGAAGGCATAGACGTCCTTGTAGGTCCCGCTGCAGACGGCGGCGTTGGTGCGGCCAACCGCTTCGAACCCGAGGCTACACACTTCCGGCCCGACGCTTTCTATGACGCCAACGAGAAGCCCCCCCAGCACAGCACCGGGCAGGCTACCGAAGCCGCCGACGACCGCAGCGGCAAAGGCCTTCACCAGAATGCCGATACCCATCAGCACCTGCGGGTAGTTGATCGGGCCGATGAGAATGCCGGCGGCCGAACCGAGTGCACAGGCGGTGCCGAAGATGATCGAGATCATCAGCGGCACATTGACGCCTGACAGCGAGGCGATGTCCTTGTTGTGAGCGACGGCCCGAATGGCGAGGCCAAGCATGGTTTTCTTCAGAACGTAATTGAGCACGCCCATCAGCGTCAGTGCCGTAATGACAATCCACACATACGACATCGGCAGCGTCATACTGCCAATTTCGAGCGGTGGCCCGTACTTGACAGGAAACGGCAGCGGCTTCGGCCCCCAGATGAGAAAGGCAAGGTTTTGCAGCACGATCGACATGCCGAATCCGGCGATGATGATGCCAAGCCCCGCCACCGAATACCCGCCGCCACCGGCCGTCAAGCGCCGGTAGAAGACGCGCTCGATCAACGCACCGAGCAGGCCTGTCAGCACCGAGCCGATCAACAATGACGGGACGAACGGAAGCCCAACGGTCGTGAACAGCGTGAGACCAACGAACGCACCGAACATATAGATCTCGCCATGCGCGAAATGCACAATATCGAGGCCCGAGTAGATCAGTGAAATGCCGATCGCGACGAGGCCATAGACGATGCCAATCGACAGTCCAACGATCAGCAGATCAATGAGAAAGCTCAGCATCGGCGAAACCCGGCGCGCGCGTTGGCAAGTGATGTTTCAGCCCATGTGTTCATAGTTGCGCCTCCCGGTTCGCAACCGTGCCGCCGAGATAAGACAGCCGCACATTGTCGTCGACGATCAGTTTCTCGGCTGGTCCTTCGATGTGGATGATGCCGTCCTTGATCACATAGCCGTAGGTTGCCAGCAGAAGCGCCATACGCACGTTCTGCTCGACCATCAACACCGTCATGCCATCCTTGGTAATGCGATGGATTGTGCGAAAAATGTCCAACACAATCTGCGGGGCCAACGCGGCGCTCGGCTCATCCAGCATGATCATCTTCGGCGTGCTCATGAGACCACGGCCGATGCACACCATCTGCAATTGCCCGCCTGAGAGCGTGCCGGAGAGTTGGTTGCGCTTTTCTTGCAGCACCGGAAAATACGAATAGACACGCTCCAGTGCGGCCGCGCGACGGGCCTTGTCGCTGACCGTGTAGGCGCCAAGCTTGAGGTTTTCCTCGACCGTCATGCCGGGGAAGGCTTCCTTGCCCTGCGTGACTTGAACGAGACCAAGCCGCACGATGGTGTCAGGCCTGAGCCCGTCGATGCGCTGGCCATCGAAGGTAATCTCGCCCGACCATGGCTTAGTCAGCCCGGACGTTGCCTTGAGCAATGTTGACTTGCCCGTGCCGTTACCGCCGAGCAGCGCCACAATGCTGCCGCGCTCCACCTTGAGGCTTGCACCATTGAGGATCTGCACGTTGCCATAGCCGCCAACGAGATCCTTGATGTTCAGCATGGTCATGCCCCCCGCAGATAGGCGCGCACTTCATCATCATTCATGGCCTTGCCAAGATAGGCCTCGATCACCGCTGGGTTCTCCTTGATCTCGGTAGGGGTGCCTTCGGCAATCTTTGCGCCGTGCTCAAGCACCGTGATGCGTTCGCACGTATCCATCACCAGCTTGAGAATGTGCTCAATGATGATCACCGTCAGCCCGAAGCGCGCCTGGAGCTGTTTGACGGTGTCGAGGAGAATATCGACATTGGTTGGCGATAGGCCGGCACCCGGCTCATCCAGCATCAAGAGCTTGGGCTTCATTGCCATGGCGCGGCCGAGCGCGAGCAGGCGGCGCTGACCGCCGGACATCTCGCCTGCCGGCATCTCGGCGTAGTCGGCGAGACCGATGAAGGCAAGCAGCTCCATCATCTCGGCGCGGATACGTTTTTCGTCCTTCCAAACTTTCGGCGACCCGAGGACCGCGGCGGTGTTGCTATAGGGGATGAGTGCATGATGGCCGACCAACATATTGTCGATGACGCTCATGCCGGAAAAGATGCGCAGCAGCTGAAACGTGCGCGCCACGCCGCGCCGCGCGATATCATGCGCGGGAAGGCCCGTGATATTCTGGCCGTCGAACATGACCTGAGCGCCGGCATCCGGCAGATAGACGCCCGAGATCATGTTGAACAACGTGCTCTTGCCGGAACCATTCGGCCCGATGACGCCGTGGATGGCGCCCCGTTGAACCGCGAGGTCCACCTTGGAGAGCGCCTGCATGCCACCGAAACGCTTCGACAAGTTCGTGACTTCGAGCAGCATCATGAGGCGCCACCTGTCGCCTTCAAATGCGCTGCCGTCCTATCACGGATCGCCTTGAAGCGCCGTCGCGTCCGCCAATCGTCATACATCCCGCCGATACCGCGCGGCATGAACATCACCGTCAACACGATGATCATGCCGAAGATCATCAGGCGGTAGATATAGAAATCCTGCGTCTTGTGCACGATGATGGTGACGGCGATGGCACCGATGACGCCACCCCAGATATGGCCGAGGCCACCGAATACAACCATCAACAGGAGCGTGATCATCTCCTCGAGCTTATAGTTGTCCGGATGGATAAATCCTGGCGCCAGGTGCGCTTTGAGGCTGCCGGCCGTGCCGGCATAGATTGCCGAGAGCACAAAGGCGATGATCTTGTATTTGGCGACGTTGACGCCGCTGGCAGCCGCGGCCAATGGGTCCTCGCGGATCGACTTGAAGACGCGACCAATATCGGACGACAGTATTGCGAATGAGAAATAGATGCCAGCCAGCGCCAGCGGCATGCACACGTAGTAGTAAAGCGCGTGATCGCGGAGTGGAATGCCGAAGAACCGGGGCGGCGGGATATCGCCGAGGCCGACGCCGCCACCCAGCGCGTCGGTGCCGTTGATGATGATGCGCACACTTTCCGCCATGCCGAGCGTGGCCAACGCGAGATAGGCGCCTTCAAGCCGCAACGCTGGAATGCCGACCAGGGCGCCAGCTGCGGCCGTGATGAGTACCGCAAGTGGCAATGCGATCCAGAACGATAAGCCGAGATAGGACGCGAATATGGCAGACGCGTAACTGCCAATAGCCATCAACGCGACGTGACCAACCGTGACCTGGCCAGCAAAGCCCTTGACGATATTAAGGCCGACCGCGAGCAGGATGTTGATCAACATGACGTTGATGACGAACTGCGTGTTCGGATTGTAAAATTCAATCCCGGTCTTGGCTTTGAGCGTGTCAGATGCGGTTTGTAGGAATGGCACGAAACAGAGGAGCACGCCGCCGACAAGCCACGGTACGACCGGGTGCACGCGTTGACGCCAGGACGTCGCGGCAGAAGGCGGCAGGTCAGTTGTGGACATGCTCGTCCCAAACACTGATATCGAGATGCTGTGCCGGGCCCAGGTCAGTCGCCCGGTTTACCGGCGGCGCCACGACCAGTCGCAACATTGGCTTGATGTGTATTCGGAGGCATTGGCGTCCGAGCGCGCTCGGACGCCAAACTTCAACTAAAGTCCGAACCCGGGCTCGAACGACACGCGGGCAAGCACCTTAGTCGCGTAGTCCTTGCCGCCCTTGGTGTATTCGACCAGGATTCCGGTCTTGTTGCCATCGCGGCACTGCGGCGTGGTTTCGGCGCAGAACGAGATCGGACCGGCGCCGAGCCCTTTGAAGTCCTTGATACCGGCGAGCGCATCGCGGATGGCAACACGATCGGCCTTCAGCGTCGCGTCGGAGCCGCCGATTTTGGCATTCTTGAGCGCGGCTTTGACGATCTGCGCCGTATCATAGGCCTGACTGAAGTCATGGTCGGGGCAGCGGACCTTGTATTTTTCGTTTGTCAGCTTGACGAAGGCCTGCGCCTCGGGACGCTCGTCGTTGCAGTTGAAGGCCGCCGCATAGATCAGTCCGACGACGGCATCGCCGGCGAGTTCAGGGACCGGCCCGTTCGATGCAGCGGAGGCGGCGACGCGCCGCACCTTCGCCGGCAGCCCGACTTCCAGCGCCTGTTGGCTGATGCGCGCGATCGCATCGATCTGGCCGCCGATAGCGAGCACATCGACGCCGAGCGACTTGATTTTGAGCAGCGCCGGACGGAAGTCGAGATCGGTTTCCTGTCCCTGCGACTCGAACGCCGGATCGACCTGATAGGTCTTCTTCATGTACTCTTTGTAGTCTTTCACAAAGCTCAGTGCCGCGCCGTCGTTGGTATAGAGATAGGCGACTTTTTTGCCGGCATTTTCGGCGAGATATTTGGCGTGCACGGCGGCATAGAAGCGCTCCGAGACTGAGGTGCGGAACACCCAGGCGCTGCCCTTCTTGGTGATCGACGAGTTGGTTGAATGCGGAATGATCTGCGGGATCTCTTCCTTGGCGGTCACGTCGACCATCGGGATCGAGACCGACGAACAGGTTGACCCGATGACCAAGTGGACTTTGTTCTCAAGAATGAGACGGTTGACGTTGGCGATCCCCTTGTCGGGCTTGCACTCGTCGTCAAGCAGCGTGACCTGGATTTTCTTGCCGTTGATTTCAACTCCGTCGAGTTCGTCCTTGGTCATCTGTCCGTACTTGAGGCCGTTCTCAACGATCATCCGCAGCGAGACGCCGATGCGGATCACGTTGTCTTGTGCTTGCGCTGCGCCGGATGCGCCAACAGCAAGCATCGCCGTAGTCGCGACTGCAATGGCGGATGTGAGCTTATAAGACTTCATGGGTAGTTCTCCTCCCTGATCACGTGCCTCGCCGAGCGTACAATTGGCGTGCACCTCAATGCCTTTTTTTATTGTTGTCGCAGGGCGATCGCGGCGCTGTCAATCATTTTCACATCAAACCGTCGAAGGCATTGAGTTGTTTCCTGATCGATCGTGCGATACTAAATCACGCAAGAAACATCAAAATGATGTTTCTGAACCGCAGCATGGCACAAGAGGAGCCCCAGAGGAGCCCATGTCAACAGAACGCAGACCCAGGGTCGCCGATGTTGCCGCTCGGGCGGGCGTGAGTACGGCGACGGTTGATCGCGTCCTGAACGGGCGCGGCGGCGTCGCGCCCTATACGGTTGCGCGGGTGGAAGATGCCTTGCGAAACATTGCAATGATTGGCGGCCCGACGCCGGTCGAGGACATCCTTCCCTGCCAAGTATTGTTGGCCGGCGACGGCAGCGCCTTCGTACGTTCGCTCAGCGCGGCACTGCAATCGGCATTTGCTGAATCTGGTGGCTCGACCGAGGTGAAATACGTCGACCGGCTCGATGAGATCGGACTGGCAGCCGGCATCTCTGCAAGCGTCGCCCATGGCTGCCGATCCCTCGTGATCCAGGCGGTCGACACGGCGGCGATCCGAAAGGCGATCGACGATGCAACGATAGCCGGCGTGGCTGTGGTCACGGTTACGACGGACGTCCCAAATTCGCGCCGGCATGCCTATGTCGGCCTCGACAATCGCGCCGCCGGCCGCACCGCTGGATTGCTGATGGGACGATTCTGCCGGGATCCCGGCAAGCTCGCTATTGTTTGGGGTGGGCAATTATACCGCTCGCATGAGGAGCGAGAAAGCGGGTTCCGTAGCGTGCTTCGCGCCGACCGGCCAGATTTGCAATGCCTCGAAGTAATCACGGGAAACTATACGCCGGCCCAAGCGCGCCGGCTCACAGCGGATGCCATCGCATCCCATTCGAACCTGGTCGGAATATATTGCATCGGTGGCGGCATCAGCGGCGTTGCGGAAGCCGTTGAAACCTCCGGGCGACCGACAAAGCCAGTGTTGATCGGGCATAACTGCAATGCAGACACGCAGCCATACCTGCACTCAGGCGCCATCGCCGCCTTGATCCATCAGAATGTCGAACGCTTGGCCGCCGACGTCCTGGCCGCATTGCTGGATCGCGGCGCGACCACCCAACACACGGCCATTCGCACGGAGATCATCACGCGGGAAAATCTCGTGTGAGGTCCTTCGCGCCACGGATGCATGAAGTATCGCCGACCTGGCACAAGTCATCGGTGCGACCATCCATGATGTCTCTGCCGACTTAAGCCTGGAACCGGAGAGTGAGATGAAAGCGATAGCATCGAAGAATATCAAGTTCGTCGCGCACTCTGACTTCGGAGGCAAATCGGATGGCGTGCAAGTCATGGTCCAGCGCGGCCATGCCTACATCGGACACGGATTCTCAAACGGCATCAGCACATTGGACGTGCGCGATCCCAAAAATCCCAAACTCGTTGACTTCATCGACTGTCCAGCCGGCACTCGCGCCTTCCACCTGCAGGCGCATGACGATCTGCTGCTCACCGTCAACGCGCCGAGTGTCTGGAATATGAAGGAGTTTGCCGATGGCACGGCATACTTCAACATGTCGCCAGCCGATAAGCTCAAGGGTCAGCTGAGCCGCTTCACCCCCGGCTTACGTGTCTATGACATTTCCAAACCCGCCAAGCCCGTCGAAATCGGATTTATGCCGATCAATGGCCTGGGACCGCAACGCATCTGCTACACCGGCGGCCGGTACGCCTATGTGTCGATCCATTTTGCAGATTACAGCGACCACATTTTCTCCGTCGTCGACTTGATCGATCCGCGCAGGCCTGAAGTTGTTGGCAAATGTTGGATTCCCGGCATGTGGGCCGCTGGCGGCGAAACGCCGACATGGAAGGCCGGTCGCCGCTATGCCATGCATCATTGCGTGGTGGCAAACCACCTCGCTTACACGGCGTGGCGCGATGGCGGCATGACAGTGATCGATATTTCCGATCCGACCAAACCGAAATTGCTCGTCCACTGCCACACCGAACCACCATTCGGACCCGGCACGCATTCGCCGCTTCCCATTCCAAGCCGCAATCTCCTGGTGCTCGGCGATGAGCCGACGTTCGACAACTGCAAGGAGGGACAACGCCACATCTGGCTCTACGACATCCGTGATCCCACTAAACCCGTATTCATCTCAAAATTTCCGCAACCGGTAGAAGCCGATTACTGCGGAAAGGGCGGCGCCTATGGCCCGCATAATCTGCATGAAATGCGGCCAGGCTCATTTCAGAGTTCAAGGCTGATCTTTGCCACGTACTATAACGCCGGCGTGCGCGTCTATGACATTGAGGATCAGTTCAACCCCAGGGAAGTCGGATATTGGGTGCCGCCCAACCCTAGCCGCATGATGGACCCGCGCCCGAACAAGGCCCGGGTCGCCCAATCCAATGACTGTTATGTCGATCAACACGGACTAATGTATCTCACAGACCAGAATGCAGGTCTGTATATTCTGCAGTATGAGGGGCAGCTTGTATGACAGGATCGCTGCATGCACTGGGCGGAAAGTGACGAGACAGGTGCGGCGTGGCAACCTCGCCAGGTAACAACTCAAGGACTTCGATCGTACGAACAATTTTGGCACCTGAGCCTACTCGCGCATGAGCCCGCCCCAAAAGAGCGTCGACAATGTCCAGCACGATCACGCCTATACTTCGAAAAGTGTTTGCGCCAAACGGGACGCTGCGAGCATCGATCAACCTGGGAATCCCAGTCCTGGCTGGAACCGACAAGGACACCGGCCGCGCCAAGGGTGTGTCCGTCGACTTGGCGACCGCGCTCGGGCTGCGCCCGGGCTTGTCCATCGAACTTTTGCCATTCAACACGGCGCAAAGATCAGTCGAGGCCGTAACGAGGGAGCAGGCTGACATCGGTTTTTTTGCCATCGACCCAGTGCGCGGCGCCGCGATCCACTTCACCCCGCCTTACCTGCTGATTGAAGGATGCTATCTGGTCCGCGAATCCTCGCATTTTCAGAGCAACGATGAGGTCGATGCTCAGGGGCATCGCATTGCCGTTGGCAAAGGTAGCGCCTACGACCTGTATCACAGCCAGGAGCTCAAGCGCGCGACCATCGTGCACGCACCGTCGTCCGCGGCAGTCGTCGATATTTTCAGCGAGCAGCGCCTCGACGTTGCTGCCGGCGTCAAACAGCAGCTGGAAGCAGACGCGCGTCACGTCGGCTGCGTTCGCCTGTTGCCCGGACGGTTCGTGGTGATCCGTCAAGCCATGGGCCGGCCAAAGGCTCGCGGTAGAGACGCGGCGGAGTTTCTCAGCGCGTTCGTCGAAGACATGAAGGCGGCTGGGTTTGTCGCCGAGGCGCTCAAGCGGCACAACATTGGGGGCGCATCCATCGCGCCGAAAGGGTGATCCGTTGGCGCGCAGCTCATTCAGGCCCTTTGTATTGCATGAAAGGACATGTGCCGACCATGAAACACGACTATTCGATTGCACACCTGACCGCGCTGTCGCTCGATCCTGTGCGCATGATCGAAGTTGCGGCACGCCATGGCTATCGCCATGTCGGACTGCGGTTCAACAACACGCTACCGACAGATCCTATTTGGCCGCTGCTGACGGACAAAGACCTTGTGCGCAGAAGCAAGACGATGCTGGCTGCGACTGGGCTCACCGTTCTGGATGTCGAGCACGCGCGCCTTGGTCCAGCAACAGAACCGGAAACGATGCGCGACGTATTGGAGTGTGGGGCCGAACTTGGTGCGCGTTTTGTCATCACGCATTTCCCCGACTCCAATCGGGCCCGCGTGATCGACCGTTTTGGTCGCTTGTGCGCTATGGCGAAGCCGCTCGGCCTGACCATGGCAATTGAATTCCTTCCCTGGACGGAAACTGCCAATCTCGCCGACGCAGCAGACATTGTGCGCGCCGTCAACACTGACAACGGTTGCATCCTCGTCGACACCCTGCATTTCCATCGATCGAAATCAACGATTGAAGAGTTGGCTGCAATGCCGCGCCAGTGGTTTCGCTACGTGCACATCGCCGACGCTCCGCCTGGCATCCCCTCCACAACGGAGGGCTTCACGCATACCGCGCGGCGTGAGAGGCTGTTTCCGGGTGAAGGTGCAATCGATTTTGTTGCGATCCTCGGCGCCCTACCGCCTGGCTTGCCGCTCGCCCTTGAAATCCCGCACGAGCAGCGCACAGCCGCGTGGGGAGATGAAGACTACGTCGGTCGCGCCATCCGCGCGGCTCAGGCACACCTCGACGCATAGGAACCCAAGCTGATGAAACGCCCCATCGATACGCCGATTGGCTTTACCGCGTTCTACGCACTTTGGATCGGCGTTGAAAACGAGATCGCGGAAGAGTTCCAGCTGGCCCACGCGCGAGATCATTTGGCCGATCACATGAGCTATCTTGGTCCCGGTGGAATTCTCTGGGCGCGACGACATACCGGTGGCATTGGCACATTGCCGCCAAACTTCGCTTTCTATGGCATGGCCGATCTTTTGCGGCTGACCGATCCGGCCTTCGCCAGCGCCCGCATCCCCATGTCGGATTGGTTCCGCAATGAGGTGCGGCCAAGATTTCGTGATCGCATACCGCATCATTGCGATGTGCTGGCATCAAGCGGGGCCGGGATCGGCGGCGCGGTCGCAACCCTTATTTTTGAGTTTGGCGCGAATGCGACGACGGCCACCGCATTGACCGCTGAGTTGACCAAGCTCGCAGCTATCACCGCAGCGCATATCGGCCGAGTCAACTGGAACGTGCCGTCAGCCGTCGGCCAGCCATTGCTGGCACCGACCAGCGATGCGCCGCTCGGCGTGCTCGTGATCGAGGGCTTTGACCGACACCGTTTGGCTGCCGCCGTCGACGGCATTGCCGCGTTGATGATCGCTCGCAAACTCGCAGCACGCATCACTGGCTGGGCACACTATGCGCTCAGCTATCAACTGGCCTACGCTGATCTTGCAACCCATGTGAAATTTGCCCGCGCCATCAGCACGACAACAACGCCGTGATCATCGAAAGCGATCGGACCGCTGCTATCTTTGGTGATCTATAGCGCGATTAAGATCGCGCCAGTGCCGTAGCCAATGTAGGCTTGGCGCCGCCATTGAGCGCACCGTTTGAATGCGGATCGTCGCCAAGCCGTGCGACGATGCAATCGCGATTGATCTCTCGGACGTTACAGCAGCCCAAATGCGCCATCACCCGATCGATCTCATCACGGAAGATGTTGATCGCACGCGTCGCGCCCGCTTCACCACCGATGGCCGTGCCGTAGAGTGTCGGTCGTCCGATCATGACAGCCTTGGCGCCGAGCGCCAGGGCCTTGACCACGTCGCTACCACGACGCACACCGCCGTCCATGATCACCGTCAGCCGTTTGCCGGCCGCGTCACTGATCTGGGGCAAAACATCGATCGGGGCCGAGAGGCTGTCGAAATTGCGTCCACCATGGTTGGACACGACGACGGCATCGGCACCACAGTCCGCCGCCAGCGCGGCATCGCGCGGATGCATGACGCCTTTGACGATCAGCGTGCGCTTCCAGATCTTGCGCAGTACGCGCAGATCGTCCCAGGTCAAGCTATCGTTGCGGAGCATCGCCCTACCAACCGGCGCCGCGGTGATCTTGGCTTTCAGTTCGTCCGGGAAATTCTCGTAGCGGGGCATGCCGCTGCCGAGCATGTAACGCCCGAGCACGCTCACCATCCAGCGCGGATGCCGCAGCACGTCGAGAATGTTGTTGCGCGTGTAGGTGAAGGGAATTGTGAAGCCGTTGCGCAGGTTGTATTCGCGGTTGCCGGCCACCACGCCATCGATCGTCACCACAAGGGCTTCGAATCCCGTGCGTTGCGCGCGCTCCACGAGTTGGTGAGACAGTGACCGGTCCGGCCACATGTACAGCTGAAACCACAGCCGACCGCCGGCTTGCTCCGCAACCGTCTCCATCGCCGTCATGGAGCCGGTTGCCATGGTGAAGGGAATGCCGGCGGCGGCAGCGGCGCGCGCGAGTTCAAGTTCGCCTTGAAACCACATCAACCCGGCAACACCGGTCGGTGCGATAATGATCGGCATCTTGCGCGCCTCGCCGAACAGATCGATCACCTGCCCGCGCTTGGAAACGTCGACAAGCGGGCACGGGTTGAGTTTGATGCGCTCGAACGCGGCCCGGTTGTTGCGCAACGCGACCTCATCCTCGCAACCGCGATCGACAAACTCAAACACGCCCTTCGGCAAAATCCTTTGCGCCTTCGCGCGCATTTCATCGATGTTGTAGACGCCTAGGCTCGACATGGCTGAGTGCTCCTTGCCTCTGTGTAATCCTCCTCGCACAACGCGAGAGCCATGGCCACGTGCCGCCCTTTCTGATCCATTCATCAGGACATGCAGCTTGGTTGTCGATGGCCTACCGTCATCGATGGCCTCCCATAAGCCATGTCAGTCGATGTAGCCGATGTCCGTGTAGCCGGCTACGCAGATCGTGCCAAACATCCACTTGAACGAGACAACCGTCGGCCTGCTCGCCGCCCTCGCGCCGACAATGAACAGCACCTTGTCGGCCACCGGGGTGTCGGAGTGGGTATTCTCAAGCCTCAGCGCGGATAGCGTGCCAAGTGTCTGACCGTCATGGGCGATATACCCCTTGCGAAGCACCATTCAAGCGCAGTGCATGGAAGCGGACTGGGTGAGGTCGACAATGATGCGGCTATTGGGCACGGAAGGAAGGACAGCTTTAAGACCGAAGGCGGTGAAACGGGCAACGATGACATCGCCGAGGATATGCGACGATATTATGCCAGTCTCAAACTCGCCGAAGACGAAGCTGCATTTTGCATCGCCGATAGCGACAACCACGTCTTCACGCAAGAAATAGACGTACCTGATCAGGCCGGATTGCCTTTCACCACGGCGGCGCCATTGCGCAAGCGCTGCGTCTCGTGCTTCGCTGTCCGTCCCGCGCTGACGCCACAAGACCAGCACGTTTGCC
>CAVQOB010000032.1:0-84112 GCA_963714325.1 uncultured Alphaproteobacteria bacterium
GATCTCTGCTTGCGGCAAGCTCGCCGCGCCGGTTGCCTTGTGGGCAACTGAAGGCGCAAGCAAAAAGCTTGGCGCGGACTTCGACGGCCACACGACCGCCCCGTTTGCTGCAAGGGTTTTGCCAGAGATCTGTCCCCTTGAGGACCCACCGTGCGATCGACACGATGTCGCTCGGTGTCTACCTTGCGGCACATCCGAACACTGCAGACTGGTCGGAGCGCGTTACTCGTCCGAGGTACCTTCTTGCGGCGCCCGGCTCGGGGGAACAAGTCGACCCTCGCACCGCCCCTTGAATCATCCGGGATGAAAAACGATACCAAAAAATCAGACACTCATCCCCCTAGGTAAGTACCTAGGTTGACACGGTTTGGGGCTGCATGGTGAACGGAATCCGACTTAATCAATGGTGCGATTCGCTGCGCACTTTCACCCTACGCCCCGGGTTCCTTGTAGGGCGCAAGTGGCGTCAGCCGTATTGCGCCGCCCCCTCGCGCCCGTCGATCGTGCGCTACGCGACGCGCTGAATTTTTTAGTGTTTTGGTGAGCCGGGCGGGGATCGAACCCGCGACCACATGATTAAAAGTCACGTGCTCTACCGCTGAGCTACCGGCCCATCGGGTGGACCAAACATTGGTCAACACCGAAAGCGTGCTGCAGTTAGCATACCCCTTAGCGGCTGTCGAATGGCGTTTCGCCGCTGATGGGGTAGGTCATGGGTCTGGCCCGAACCGAAATCTGGTCCAGAATTGGCCTCGGGCCCGTCGGTCGCTATGCTAACCGCGCAGGCCGGTCCGGCGCTTGTCGCCTCACCAATGCCCGGGTCTTAGCGATAAGCTTCGAATCGAGCGGAGGCGGGACCCAACCCCGAACGGAGCATGCAGAAGGCGAATCCAGCGGCCCCTATGGTGCGCGCCGGCCCGCAGCCGGCGGTTGTCGTGGCCGAACCACGCCAAGCCAAAACCAACGCGATCAAAGCGATCGCGCTGATGTGCATCGCCGTCGCGCTCTTTACCTGTATCGATGCCACCGCCAAGTATCTGATCACCGTCTCGCAACTGCCGATGACGCAGGTCGTGTGGGTGCGCTTTCTCGGGCAGTTCGTCGCCATCGTTGCGGCGCTGGGGCTGGTCGCCGTGCCGCAGTTGTTGAAAACGACGAAGCTGAAGTACCAGCTGTTGCGTTCGGCTATGTTGCTGTCATCGACGCTGTTCAATTTCATCGCGCTTAAATATCTGCGACTCGATCAGACGACGACGATCAATTTCCTGACTTCGCTGACCGTTGCGCTATTGGCTGGCCCCGTTCTCGGCGAGTGGGTTGGCTGGCGTCGGCTTGTCGCCATCGGAATCGGTTTCGCTGGCATTCTCGTCGCCGTCCGGCCGGGTTTCGTCGCATTTGAAACGGCATTCCTGTTCTCGTTCGCGTGCATGTTGAGCTACGCCGCCTTCTCGCTGTTGACACGCTATCTGGCGCCGCACGACTCGAGCGAAGTGACGTTGTTCTATTCGCTTCTCATTGGAACCTACGTGATGGCGCCGTTTGCGATCATCGACTGGGTCTGGCCGGCTGATCGATTGACGTGGGCGCTGGTCGCCTCCCTTGGCTTCTGGGGCGCGCTCGGTCATTATATCTTTATTGTTGCGCATCGCTACGCGCCAGCATCGACGCTGTCACCGTTCATATACTTGAGCCTCATCACGCATTCGACTGCTGGATATTACATCTTCGGCGCGGTGCCGGACGTGTGGACGCTGGCTGGTGCGGCCATCGTGATTGCGTCGGGGCTCTATATTATTCGTCGCGAACAGGTGCGGATGCGAGAGATACGCGCGAAACTGGAAGCCGCCGCCGCTCTCGATCGCGCAGGGCATGTCTATCGGTAGGTTCGCGTGAAGGCAAAGCGACGGACATGCCAATCCGGCGCACGGCTGAGCGCGGCACAGAGGACGGCGCCGAGCGTGGCGCCGATCAGCGCACCCGCACGACCACCCGGTCGGCGCGCCCCTTGGCGTCAATGACGGAGAGCCGGACAAAGCCGCGTCCAATGCCGTCGATGGTCACTTCGCGTTTCGCCGGATCGGTTGCGACTGGCGCGCCATCGACCAGCCAAGTCAACGGCAACGCGCCGCCTTCGGCTTTCACGGTCAAGCCTTCGCCGGCCTCAACCTCGACGTCCGAGCGATCGATCGGGAATGCAATCTGCACCGGGGGCTCGCGGAATGGGCCAAGCTGCGCTGCCTCTTCGATACCCTCGCGGAAGCGGCGCAAGGCCGGTGGCAAATCGGCGCCTGAAACGCGCAGCACGCCGGCAGGCGCCGTTGCCAACGGCGTGCGGCGTTCGGCGAGCCGCTGGAACGCGTCGAACAGCAGCGGCGCCGCACTCTGGCGGCCGCTGAGCCCGGTGACCGCCGCGCCATCGGGACGCCCGACCCACACAGCAATCGTATGTCGCCCGTCAAATCCGACCGACCAGGCATCGCGATAGCCGTAGCTGGTGCCGGTCTTGTAGGCGATCTGGCCGGGTTTGGCGTTGGCGGGCGCCGGCGCGTTGCGCAGGATATCGCCAATCTGCCAGGCCGCCGCCGCCGCCAACAGACGCGTGGGGTATGGTGGTCGGGGCTCAGCGCCATCCCGCCGACGCTGCAGCACGATTGGGTCACCTTGCCGCGCCAGGCTCGTGTAGAGCATCGCCAGATCGTTGAGCCGCAGCCCAAGTCCGCCAAGAGCGATGGCCAGCGTCGGCTCCGTCGCCTGTGGCAAGACCGGCTCGGCGCCAACGGCCGTCAGGCGGCTGGCGAGACGGCCCGGCGTCAACGCGTCCAGCACCTTCACCGCGGGAATGTTCAGCGACTGCGCCAGCGCCTCGCGGATGGTGACGGTGCCGCGAAAATCATGATCGAAGTTTTTCGGGCTATAGGTGCCAAACCTTTGCGGGCGATCCTCGATCAGCGTTTCAGGGTGCGCGATGCCGGCTTCGAAGGCGAGGCCATAGATGAAAGGTTTGAGCGTTGAGCCTGGCGACCGCACCGCGCGCGTCATGTCGACCGCTCCAGCACGATCGCCGTCAAAATATCCGGCGGAACCGACATGCGCTACGACCGCGCCGGTCGCATTCTCAACCGCAAGCAGAGCCGCCGATAGACCTGTTCCCAGGGCCTTGGCGTGCTCGCTCGCCAGTTGCTCAAGCGCGCGCTGTGCCGACGCATCGAGGGTGAGGCGATGCACCACACGGGACTTGTCGCGCTCAATCTCGGCATCGGCCAGATGCGGCGCCAGCTTCGGGAACTCGTGCCGCAGACTGGGTGATCGCTCGGCCATTGCCTCGCGAAGTTCATCCGGCGTGATGGCCCCCGCACCGGCGACACGTGCCAACACCCGGTCACGCGCACGCCGCGTCGCATCGGCATGACGATCCGGGCGTCGCAACTCCGGCGATTGCGGGATCGCCACCAGCACGGCCGCTTCCGCGATCGATAGCCGTCGCGGCTCCTTACCGAGATAGGCGAGCGATGCGGCCCGCACCCCCTCGACATTGCCGCCAAACGGCGCCAGCTTCAGATAGAGCGCCAGGATCTCGCGCTTTGACAACCGCCGTTCCAATTGGACGGCGCGCACGATCTGCTTGAATTTGCCGGCGGCGGTGCGCTCATGCTCGCCCTCCAGCAACCGCGCCACCTGCATGGTGATGGTCGATCCGCCGGAGATGATCTTGCGGCGGGTGGCCAGTTGCCAACCGGACCGCAGCAGTGCCTTGGGATCAACGCCCCAATGCGTACGGAACCGCTTGTCTTCATAGGCGAGCAACAGCTGGAGATAGCGCGGATCAACCTCGTCGACGCTAAGCGGCAAGCGCCAGCGGCCATCGCTCGCCGTGAAGGCGCGCAGCAGCACGTCGTTGCGATCCAAAACCGTTACGGAAGTCGCTTCAGCGCGTTCGAGCGGCGGCGCGCCAAGACGATGGGCGTAGAGAGCAACAGCGGCAACCGCTGTCAATCCGATCACCGTCAACACGCCGACGCCTCGCCATAGCCATCGCGTTTTTCCGCGCCACCGACCTGAGCGCGGACGGGCGCTGGGATCGGTGGTTATTGCTGGGCTGTGCGTTGCCATGGCTTACTTTGCCGTCACGTCGAGACGGCCGGCGGCGGTGCGGGCGTGCCGTTCCGGGCGATACATATCCTCGACCGTCGCGGCTGGATGCACGAATGATCCAGGCGTCACCGCGCGGACGAGGTAGGCGACGGTTGCCGACGATGCCGCAGCCTTGGCCTCGCCATCGCTGTTGCTGCGGCGGCGACCATCTTCCGACCCGAAGAAGTCGAAGGCGGCGACAAAACGGTCATCGCGGAAGTCGGTATGTTCCGGCGTCACCGTCGTCTTCAACCAGTCGAGCGTCTTGACGTCGCCGCTGTCGACCAGCCGGGGATTCTCGATCTCAAGCCCTGCCGGCAACCGATCGACGAGCAGGATGCGGCCCCCGGTTTCCTTGGTCTCGACCTTCAGCACGACGACCAGGCGGTCGTTCTGCTTGAGGCTCGATTTGCCGCCCGTGGCACTGGCGAGATCAACCTTCTTGCCGTCGAGCGTGTAGTAGGTCCGCTCGATCGAGAACCCCTTGGAGATCGCCGGCTCCGGCGTCAATGCCGCGCCGAACACCGAGACGAAGGCGCTGACCGGCGCGTCGCCTTCATTGACGATGGTGAGTGCGCCGTCCTTGAACTCCGCTCCCTTCAGCGCGCGCAACAGTTGGCCTTTCATGGCCTGGCCGTTGACGCTGAGCGAGGTGTCGCCCGCCTGGTCGGACAGCGCTTTTGCCGCGAGCAGCATCCACGCCTGCTCCTGCGTCGAGGTATAGGTTCGCGCCGCATAGGCCTTGGCGACGACGTCGACGAGGCGCGGCACCTCGGTGGCGGCAGCGCGCGATTCAGCAGCCAGCGTGACGATGGCCGCGCCATCGCGCAGCGTGGAGCCGTAGTCGCGCCGCGTCAGACCGTTGTCCTTGCCGTCGAACGCT
This sequence comes from uncultured Alphaproteobacteria bacterium, assembly GCA_963714325.1. Lineage (GTDB taxonomy): Bacteria > Pseudomonadota > Alphaproteobacteria > Rhizobiales > Hyphomicrobiaceae > CAVQOB01. The sequence continues at coordinate 5,015 of CAVQOB010000032.1, forward strand.
TTCAATGCGGCAGCGAAGGCCTTTTCAGCGCGCACCTTGTCACCGACCTGCGCAAGTGCGGCCCCCAATTGCGCCTGTGCCAACGGCGTCGCGAAGCGTTCGAGACGGGTGTCGACATCATAGCGCAGGTCAGCCATCGGCGCGCGGCCGGCACGTGCCAGCACGTAGAGTGCATAGGCCCTGGTTTCGCCACCCTTGTCGAAATCCTGAGCGATGGCGATGTAGTTCTGTAGACGATCCAGCGCCTGGGTATAGGCGCGTGGGGCGACGGTGTACTTCGCTTCGCGCGCCCGCGTCAGGAAGTCCGTGACATAGCTGGTCAGCCAGATGTCACCATCGGCCGGACCCCAGATGCCGAACGCGCCGGAGGCATCCTGCATCTCGAGGACCCGCTCGATAGCCTTCTGAACACGCTCGCGTGCCTGCGCTTCGCCGGCAACGCCGATCAGCTTGGCGACGTCGTTGAGGTAGACCAGCGGCAACGCGCGACTGGTCATCTGCTCGGCACAGCCATGGGGATAGCGATCGAGTTCCGTCATGATGCCGGCGATATCGAGACCGGCCGTCGGGCCGACGTTGATCGTGACGTTCGTCCGGCTCGGGATCAGATCGGCCACCAGATCCGGCGACAGCGTGAGCTTGCCGCCTTTCGGCTTCAGCGTGCTGACGGTGACGCGTTTGATATCACCGGCCGGCGGCTTGACGTCGATCGACAGTTGACGCTTGACCGCAATGCCATTCGGGCCAGTGACGCTGACCGCCAGTTCCATGCGGCCGACATCAATCGGCTTCAGGGCCAGCGTATCGGCTTTCTTCTCCATCGCTTGCAGGTCAATCGACTTCGACTGCAGTGCAACGCCATCGGCCATGCGCGACACGGTGAGTTTATAGGGCGCCGCCGGGCCTTCGACGTTGTGCACGTCGAGCTGCAGCCGTGCTTCATCGCCAAGCGTCAGGAAGCGCGGTCCCGAGACGGTCAGCGCGACCGCGTCGCGGACCAGCACGTCTTTTGTTCCCGAGCCAACGCGATCACCGGTCCAAGCCACTGCGGAGACGCGCACGGTGCCATTGAAGTCCGGCAGTTTGAAGGGGACATCAACCTTGCCGTCCGTTCCAACCGTTACGATGCCGGAGTAGAGGGAGACGATCGCATCGGCGGGTGGCGACCCGCTCATGCTCATGCCTTCAGCCGAGCCGTCGCCGCCCGAGCGCAGCTTGCCGCGTTCGGCGCGCATGCCATCAATGAGCCGGCTGTAGAAGTCACGGATCTCGAAGGCGAGTCGGCGTTGGCCATAGAACCAACCTTCCGGCTTCGGCGCCTCGAAGCGTGTGAGATTGAGGATGCCGACATCGACAGCCGTCAGGACGACGCGGGCCTCTTCGCCGACACGCAACCCGGCGATCTGCACGGGCACGTGGAGTTCGGCACCCGATCCGACCTTGGCCGGCGTCGCGAGCGTCACTTTGAGTGTGCGCGCGTCCTGCTCGACGCCGAGCCACTTGAGACCGAGCGCTCGACCCGGCATGCGCTTCTGCTCGATGTCCATCGGCCGATACAGCGTGACGGCGACATAGGCGCCGGCGCCCCAACTGTCAGATACGGGAACTGCAATTTCAGCTCCCCCGGCCGTGACGTCGATTTGCTGCATCGATTGCAACCCGGCCCCGAGCACGGCGACCATCGCCTTGCCCGCCATGCGTGAGGTGACTTTGACGCGAGCAACATCGCCCGGCTTGTAACTCGCTTTGTCGAGTGCGACGTCGAGCATTTCAGGGCTGTCGGCGGCCTCGTCCGCCCAATAGCCGGCGTTGAACGTTACCGAGGACATCGTGCCTTCGCCCTCGAACGAGGAAACCTCGAGCCGGTAGCGGCCCCAGTCGACGCGTGTGGCAATGCGGCCGGGCGTGCCGACGTCGGTCTCGACCGCGCCACTGGCGACGCGGCGTGACGATGTCTGCACATCATAGGTCCATTCGCCATCGCGGCTGAACCACTGGTAACGCTGGTCGATGCGCAGCAATTCCCACTTGAGGTTTTTCGCTGCAACGGTTTTGCCGTCGCCGCTGACGTTGACGATATCGAAGCCGGCGGCCTCGCCTTCGCCCGTGACGCCATTGGCAAACAGTGGCTTGATGCCGATGCGCGGCTGCTTGAGATCGACGGCGAGTGTCAAAGTGCGCTCGATCGTACGGCCGCCATTCTCGCGCAGGCGGATCAGCACATTGGCGTCGAGCGGGCGTGCGGTCTTGTCGATCGGCGGCAGCGCGATGGCGAGCTTCGCCTTGCCGTCCTTGCCGGTTGCGGGCAGCGCTTCGAGGGGCTTTCTGACGGGGCTGATTTTTTCGTCTGCCAGGCCGAAGCGATAGCCGGCCAATCCGTCCAACTCGCGCGTCGACGGCTTGACGACAATCTCGCCTTCGATTGCGAGATCGGCGGCCGGCGGGCCATAGAGATAGCGCCCGACGACGTCGATCGTGCCGGCCGTCTCAACCGTCAGCTGCGGCGAGCGCGAGGACAGCGTTAGGTCCAACCGCTCGGGCAGGAAATCCTCGACCAGGAACGCGGCTTGGGCAATGGCGTCGGCCTTGGGGTCGGTGTGGATCTTAACGCGCCAGGTGCCGCTCATCGCCTGCGCGCCGAGCACCAGCGACTGCGACCGGCCACCCTGGCCCTGATCGATCAGCGCGACGCGGCGGTATTCGACGCCGTCGGGGCGGGTGACGATCGCCGTGACCGGCAGCGCGGAGGCCTTGCCGGCGCGGTCGCGCACCAGCGTCGTCAGGTTGACGGTTTCGCCCGGGCGATAGACGCCGCGTTCGGCAAAGATATAGGCATCGATCGCGCCGGGTGCCTCACGCCCCTTGACGCCGCGATCGGTGAGATCGAAGGCGGCGGTGGCGAGATCGAGAAAGGCATAGTCGCCATCGGCCAATTCAGCGGTCAGCATGGCGGGAGCAAGCCCGCCCTCCCCGCGCTTCAAGCCGCCATCGAAGCGGACATAGCCGTTGGCATCGGTCTTGGCTGTGCCGAGCACCTCGTTGTTGCGTGCAACCAGCTTGACGGTCGCACCGCCGACGCTGCCGGCCCTCGCCAGCGAGCGGACGAAGCCGTGCACGCCGTCTTCGCCTGAGAACGCGGTGAGGCCCAAATCAGAAACGATGAACCATTGGATGGCCTGGTGATTGTTATCGTCGCTCTTCTTCGGCAAGACGTGGGCTGCGAGTACATACGCACCGGGCTTCAAAGTGCCGATCGCCTCGGTCACCGGGAATGCGGTCGTCACGTCCTCATTCAACTTGCGCGTGACCGAGAGTTCGCCACTGTAGACCTTGGCGCCGGTTTTTTCTTTCAGTGCGTCGATATCGGCACTGTTCAGCCGGCGCTGAAAATCGCCATCCTGCAGCTGCTGAGCGAGGCCGCGATCACCGACGCGATAGACGTCGACGCCGAGTGTATCGGCATTGACGCTGACGATCGGCAGGCCCTGCTGGCCGGTCCGCGGCAAGACGTAGGCGCGGCCGGTGGCGCGGACGCTCGGGTTGCGGTCACGGACGTAGACGGTGAGGTCGGATGATTTGAGAAGCGTCTCGTCAACGGCCGACGGCAGTCCCTGGCGGACCTGGATGGTGTAGCGCTTACCGTGAGCGAGGCCATCGAGGCAGAGCTGACGGCCCTCGACCGAAGCGTTCTGCGGCGCTTTGCCGTCGACACCGATGAACTTGGTGAAATCGACCTGGCCGGTAGCGAGGCGTTCGGAGAACTGCATGCACAGGCGCGGCTGAGCGGCATCAGCGTCGGCCTTGTAGTCGAGCAGCCGGAAACCTTTCTCAGCCACCAGCTTGTCAAAGCTGGCACGCACGCCCGCGTCCTCCTTGAGCGTCAAGGAGACCTTCAAGGCCTCGATCGCCGGGCGCCAGAGCTGCCGGCGCTTGAGGGCTTCATGCATTACGATCAGCGCCTGCGCCTTTTGCGCGGGCAACTTCGCCCGCTCATAGCCGATCCAGGCGGCGGCACTGGCGTTGAGGGGCATTTCGTGGCGTTCGGCGTTGGCGAGCTGCTCGGGCTTGATCGCCAGCAGTGCCAATGCCAGGCCCGTCCAGGCCTGCGCATCAGCCGGCGTGGCAACGATGGCCTGCGTGTAGGCGGCCGCTGCGGCGCGCGGATCAGCGCTGGCGCCGGACATGGCCCTGATAGCCTCAGCCGTCAGTTCGCGCGGCGCTTTTCTGCCCGCTTGTGCGGCGCTCTTGATCTGCGCTTCATAGCGCTGCGCCTCTTTGGCGAGGCCCGTCGTCGCAAAATTCGGCTCGGCTGCAAGTGCCGGCGTTAGCACCATGGCGCTCGCCAGTGCCGCTGCGCGAATGAGTGAAGTAATCGTCATCATGACCATTGTGTCCTCGACAGTGGCGCGACGGAATCTGCTGCGCCTTGGGACAATGGATCAAGCAATAGCGGCGGGATAGTGGGGTGGTGCCAGCTGTTATCGCGACTTACGACGCGTTGCCGGATTTTCCGGAAAATTCCGGTAAATTGGTGGCGCCGTTAGCCGGGCGCTGCGGGCTGAGGTCGGGGAAAACGCCTTACTTCGCGAACGCCTCGAGGGCCTTCTTCACCGCCGGGCCGAAGTTGCCGTCGATGGCGCCGGTGTAGTGCTTGGAGGCCTTGAGCGCGGTCTGCACGGCCTTGCGGAATTCGAGACTGTAGGATTTGGAATATTTGTCGAAGCCATCAGTCGAAAGCGAGCCACGCTTTTGCAAGGCGCGCAGCGCAAATTTTGCGGACTCGCCAACGTCCTGGCTGATAGTGCTGCCTTTGTCATAGAGCTCGGCCAATTGATCCATCGCGCCGACATGCTCGTCCGCGATGCTGCGCAGGATCTGGATGCCGTCTGGCGCGTTCTGAGGGACGCCGACACCATTGAGAAAGCGATTGGCGACAATGAATTTGTTCGCGCGATCGCCCTTCTCAGCGACCAGCTTGAATAAACGCGTGGCTTGCGCTTCGTCCTTCGGCACAATCTTGCCGGCGGCATAGGCTTCGGCGGCGGCCAGGATGTGGCTGGTTTGCTCGGATTTTGCTACGATCGCCAGCCACTTCGCCGCTTCGACCTGATTGACAAAAACGCCGAGCCCGCTGCCGAACGCCAGGGCGACTTCGAGTGCGATGTCTGGACCACCGGCCTCCGCGGCACGACGATAGAGCCGGGCTGCCACCTCGCGATCAGCCGGAACGCCGCCGCCATTGACGAAGACGCGGGCCATCTTGAGCAGCGTCGCCGCATCAGCCGTCGTTTCGGCGGCGCGCTTGTAGAGGCGGACGGCTTCGGCGGCATCGGACTTGGCAACGGGGTCCATCGAGAGGTCTTGACCGGCTCCGGTGCGGGCCAGGCGTTCGGCGATCTGCATGGCGATGCTGCCGTCGGCATTGGCGGCGGCGAGCCGCAGCAGGCGGAGTTTGACCGCTATGCCAGCTTCGGCACCCATGCCGCCGCCGAGGACGTTGACTGGCACGCTGTCGGCGATATCGAACGCCAATGCGGCGCCACCGGTTTCGGCCGCACGCGTGAAGAGTTGCGCCGCCAGGGCGAGATCGACCGGCATGCCGTCACCCTTGGCCAGTTTGCCGGCCAGGATCACCGCCGTTTCGGGATTGCTTTTCGCCGTCGCGAGTTTCAGCAGGCGGGCGCGTTCGATGTCGTCGGTTGCCAATTCGGCGGCGCGCAGTGCGATCGCGCCATCGCCCTGCTCAGCCGCGAGCAGCAGGAACCTGTGACCTTCCACCAGGAAGCGCGGCAACTGCTTTCCGCCTTCAAGGAATCGCTTGGCGACATCGAGCGTGACGATCGCGTTGCCGCCGTGGGCCGCCTGTTGATACCAGCGAACGGCGGTCTCGACGTCGCGCGGCATGTGATCGCCGGACGCCAACAGGTTAGCGGCGAGCAGCGTGACCAACGGATCATCAACCTTGACGGCAGCGGTCAGACGCGTGCGCGCGTCAACGGGATCGCTGGGTATCAAATCTTTCAACTGCCCGTCGTCGGCACCCGCTAAGGCTCGCGCGAATAAAAATTGCTCCATGGGTCCACCCGCGTCAGCGAACTGGCGGATCAGCCGCGTGGCTTCTGCCAGATCGCCGGGAGTGCCATCGGGCCCGATCGTCGCGAGAGCGGCGAACACCCGGCCAATCCGGCTGCCACGTTCGCCGGCTTTTGCTAACAGCTCAATTCCCTCAACCCCAAGCTCCGGCGTCCGCAGCGCCTCGTGTCTGGCTTCTCGCAGCACGAAACCGAGCGCCGCCGTCAAGCCCGGAGGGCCTTTGGCCGCCGCGACGCGCAACCATTTCAAACCGTCATCGAAATTCTTGAAGCCCTTGTCGGGGCCAAGCTGGATCAGGGCGAGCGCCGCCGCTGCCCATGGCGAGCCTTTGTCCGCAGCCGCACGCGCCAGTCGCAGCCCCTCCTGCATGTCGCGCGCTTTGTCTTTCGCCTCCAACTCCTCCTCCGCGCGGAACAGATAGGCCATGGCATGGGCCGCCATCGCATCGGCGTTGCCAGTGTCGGCCAGCAGCTTGAGCTTCGCGAAGTTCGCATCGACGACACGTGTGAATTGGGGAGTATGACGGGTATGCTCGATGCGCATGTACTGCGCAAGCGACTCAGCAATGGTCGCAAATAAAACCGCCAATTCATTAGCTGGCTCAGTTGCGGCCAAGCTCCGGCATGCGCTTCCGACCTCGACCACCTTGGCTTCGATGATGTCGTCATCGCCTGGGCCGCGCATCAGCATCAAGACCGGCGCCAATTGTTCGATCGGATCGGCGATCACCTTGCGGCAGGTGTCATGGGCGCGCGCGCTGAACGCAGGCTTCGGGGCAGTAAGCGCTGACGGCGGCGTGGCCAGCGCGACCTTGGGAACGGCAGCCTTGGGGGCGACCGACTTGGCCGCATCCGCCGGGCGCGGCTCGGTTTTGGGCGTGGCGGGCGCGACGAGTGTCTGCGGCGCTGGCGGGGCAACGACTGGCGCCGCCGCTGTACGTGCGCGTTTCAATTCCTCGAGCCGTCCCTTGGCGAGATCGCCATAGAAGGTATCTCCGTAGCGGCGGATGAAGGTTTCCAGCGCCCACTCGCTGCTCGTGCTCTGGACAGCCGTCCAAGCCTGCGCGGCTTCGGCACTCGGCAACGCTGGCGGCGGCGGCAGCGGAATGACAACCGGCGGCGCCACGGCGATCGGCGCGGCCGGAACGAGATAGAATGGCCGCCCGGTGAAGCTGCCGCCGATGTAGGGGCGCTGCGTACCGCCGGTCGAAGCAATGACATCGTCACGCACCAGGCCACCGAGCAATTGCACGGCGAGCCCCGGCTCCGGCAACCGCTTGGCGAGTGCCGTTGCAAAGGGACTGTTGCTGCCGGCGCCGTCACTCGCGGTTTGTCCGGGTGCTGCGGCGTACAGCAGCAGCACGTCGTCAGCCAAGGCGCTATCGACGGCACGCAGACCGCGACTGAGATTGCGCGATCCCGCACGCCAGTTGCGCCCGAACGGATTGTTGCGGCAAGCATCCAGCACCATGATCCGCATTCGCGCGCCGGCCAAGGCCTGCAACGCCAGATCGATGCGGATCGCCTCGTATTCGAGATCGCGATCGCCAGCCAGGACTGCGTCGGTCGGGATCAGCCAATTGTTGCCGTTGGCCTCGACGCCATGGCCCGAGAAGTAAATCAGCGCCACGTCGGCGCCGTCTGCCTGTCGCTGGAATTGGCGCAGCGATTGCAGGAACTCCCTGATGCCGAGATCAGCCTTGGCTTCGATGGTCTCGAACTTGGCGGTTTTCAGCGCCGCCGCGACCAGTTGCGCGTCATTGACGGCGTTCTGCAGCCGGCCCTCGGATTTGTAGTCGTTGTTGCCGATCACCAACGCAACGCGTCGGCTTCCCTGGGCCAGCGCTGGCGCGGTGACGCTGATCAACAGCAAAAATACAACAAGCAAACGGCGCATCGGGGTGACGCCCATTGTAATATGAGATTGCAGTCTAACGCTTGACGGACGTCCAGGAAAGCACCAATTGCTCAAAATGATTGCCGTCGCTGCCGGCGTGCTTCGCGTGCGAGATCGCTGCGCTATCGAGGTTTGGAACGGGACCGGGGACGCAGATTGTGACGATGGAACCGCCGCTTGTTTCGCCGATCACCACCCTCGTCTGTCCAATCGATGGCGGCGCGCTTGAACGGATCGACGGTGAGACGCTGCGTTGCGCTGCTGGGCACAGCTTCGACCGGGCGCGTGAAGGGTACACCAATCTTCTCGTGGTGCAGCATAAAGCCTCCCTTGATCCCGGCGATAGCCGAGACATGGTCGCAGCGCGGCGGCGCATTCTCGATGCCGGATACTACCAGCCGATCGCGGCACGGATGTCCGAGATCGCATGTGCGCTGGCCACCGCTGCTAATCCTGCGACACCTTTCCGCATTGTCGATGCTGGTTGCGGTGAGGGCACCTACCTGACGGCCATCGCAAAGGCAACATCAGTGCGGCCGTTGCAGCTCGCTGGGATTGACATTTCGAAATGGGCGATCCAGGCGGCTGCCAAGCGCAACAAGCATTGCTTCTGGGCGGTCGCCAGCAACCGGCATCTGCCATTTCCGCCGGAAAGCATTGATCTGATCCTCTCGATGTTCGGCTTCCCGTTGTGGGATGCCTTTGCCGCCGTGCAGCCGGCCGGCGGGCGCGTGCTGCTGGTCGATCCAGGACCGGCGCATCTGATCGAATTGCGGTCGATCATTTATCCGACGGTCAAGCCATCGGAACCGCCTTCGCTGATGGCGGCAGCAACCGCGGGCTACATTTTGGAGGACGAGCAGCGCCTGCAGTTTAGCTTTGAACTGACGAGCGCCGCCGCGATCGCCGACCTCATGGCGATGACGCCGCATGACCACCGCGCGCCATTGGCCGGACGGCAGGCACTCGCGCAATTGGAACGCCTTGCAACTACGGGTGATGTCGTGTTCCGGACCTTGCGGCGATTAGCTTGATCGGCGCTTGCCTTCGATCAGCGCCAGCGCCGCGACAAACGATTGCGTCACGTCGAGCGCGCTGGTATCGAGCAGCAACGCGTCGGCGGCAGGTACGAGCGGGGCAGCATCACGGCTCATGTCGCGTTCGTCGCGGCGGCGGATGACTTCGAGCACACCCTCATAGGTCACCGGCTCGCCCTTGGCCTGCATCTCAAGAAAGCGCCGGCGGGCCCGCACTTGCGTATCGGCAATGACGAAGATCTTGAAGTCCGCATCTGGCAGCACGACGGTGCCGATGTCGCGGCCGTCGAGCACGGCGCCGGGCTCCTGGCGCGCAAAATCGCGCTGGAAATCAAGCAGTGCCGCACGGACCTGCGGAATTTTGGCGACGATCGACGCGGCATCGCCGACGCCGGGATCACGCAATCCCGGATCGCCGAGCGTCGTCGCATCGAGATTGCGGGCGGCGCGTGCCGCCGTCTTCGCATCATCCAGCGCGCCACCAGCATGGCGCACATCCCGCGCAACGGCGCGATAGAGTGAGCCCGTATCCAGAAACGCCAAGCCAAAGTGTTCCGCCAAACGGCGCGCAAGCGTGCCTTTGCCCGATGCGGCGGGTCCGTCGATGGCGATGATCATGGTTCTTGTCCGCCCCGGTTCAGTGCGTCCGATTTCGCACAAGCCAACGACACTGGCAACGAATTCTGGTTGCGTTGCAACAGATAGTCAGCCGCCGCGCGGCTTAGGATTCGGGCAAGACCCGCGCCTGCGGCCAACGCGCGACGACGCCCACTGTCTTTTTCAGATGTTGTGGGCTCAGGTTCATATCGGGATTGGGTCTGAGCGTCAGTGCAAAAACGTCGTCGAGGCCATAGGGCGCCGCAATGCTCATGCTGCCATCTGGTTCAAGCCGAACACCAACCGCATGCACGGTCGACAGGAACCGGCGGAGCGCACTGTCGGTGTCGCGCAGTGGCGAGAACGGCTGTCCGAAATGCGCCTCGAACCACAGATGTACGCGCGCCTGGTTGACGACTTCGACGCGCTGGCCGAGTTCTTCGCTGATCCGTGCTCGAACGCGCGCCTGCCACTCCACCTCGGCGTCTTGCGACAGGTCGGAACTGAAGTAACCGATGTCGTAATCGATAATACCATAGTCCGCATGGCGCCCCGTCAGGGCGTTCCAGACAGTCTGATAAACGGCGCCGGAAAACAGGCGATAGTCGGGAAGGCCAACACTGCGCGCCGCGTCCAGCACAGCCATCACGTTCGGGCTCGCCCGCAGATATGTTTCGAGGTCGGATGGAGCCATTCAATTATAATCCAATGTCGATCATGCACAGCGAGGCGTCGCGCCGCGCATAACAATCAACTCCTGAACACATTCGTCAGTAGATTTTTGTTGTCGAGACGATAGACGTCGAAGTCATGATCCAATGTTGCGACATGACCGATTTGACGGCGCTCACACATCGCGACGAGCGCAGCATCGGCAAAATCCGCTGGCAAGTCAGAATATCGTTTCATAATCTCCGCAATCCGCGGCAACTCGTGTCCGACTGCTTCGTCAATATCCAGAGACCGATGCGCCCAGACAAGAAATGCCTTCTGAGCGTCGCGCGAATAGTCCAGTAAATAAACAACTTCGGTCAGGACCGGAACCGTCGTGATAAGTACCAGCGACGGTTCGGCCAGAAAGCGCACCGCGTCGGCATGCGCACGATCACCCGCATCAAACAGGGCATAGAGGACACTTGAATCAACGGCGACGTTTTTCACGTTCGGCCCGATATTTCTCGCGCAAAATTTCTTCGACGCGTTCAGCGCGATCGCTTTGACCGCTCGACCAACCTTTGAAATGCTCTTTCCAAAGCTCGTAGGCCGACGGCTTGCTATCGGGCGTACGATTGAGTTTTTCCTGAATGGCCTCGCGGATGAAATCCGAAATCACGAGATCATGGCTCTCCAGTCGCTGACGCAGAGCAATCTCAAGTTCCGGCGGCAGTCGGACGGATATGGTCATAGCAACCGATCCATAACGTATTACACCACGTAATACGTACCATCCAGCGGTGCATAAATCAATGATCTATAATTTCAATTTCCAATTCCAACGTCAAACCGCGCCCCCAACCCCGTCATCAAGTCCGTGAAGGCGGGAAAGCTGGTCGCAACGAACGTAACGTCATCGATGGTGACGGGACGATCGGCACCGAGGCCGAGAATGAGGAAGGCCATGGCGATGCGATGATCCATGTGGGTCGCAACTTTGCCGCCGCCCTTGACGCCATGCCCGCCGGAGACGATCAGCGTATCGCCGTCGACACGCGCCGCGACGCCATTGACGGCCAGCGCGGCGGCGGTCGCAGCCAACCGGTCGCTTTCCTTCACTTTCAGTTCGGCAAGACCTTCCATGCGTGTCTCGCCCGCCGCGTATGCGGCGACGCAGGCGAGCACGGGATATTCGTCGATCATCGACGGCGCGCGCTCCGGCGGCACGCGGACGCCGCTCAGTTTCGCGTAGCGCACCCGAATATCGGCGATCGGCTCGCCACCTTCGTCGCGCTCGTTGAGAAATGCGACGTCGCCGCCCATCTCCCGCAACGTCGTGTAAAATCCGGTGCGTGTCTCGTTGACGAGGACGCCGGATATCGTGACTTCGGAACCTGGCACGATCGCTGCTGCCGCTGCAAGAAACGCCGCCGATGACGGGTCGCCCGGCACGACAATGTCGCGACCTTCAAGTTCGGCGTCGCCCTTGACGGTGATGGCCGTCTTGCCATCGCGGCGTTCGGTCCTGACCTCGGCACCGAAGTAGCGCAACATGCGCTCCGTGTGATCGCGCGTCACTTCTTTTTCGATGACGGTCGTCTCGCCGGCCGCGCAAAGTCCCGCCAACAGAATCGCCGATTTGACCTGCGCGCTCGGCACCGGGCTTTCGTAGATCATCGGCACCAGCGACGCAGTTCCGTGCAGGGTCAGCGGCAACGTCTCCTTGTCTTCGGCGGTCGAGAGCCCCATCTGCCGCAACGGGTTCAGAACCCGGCGCATCGGCCGCTTTGAGAGCGAGGCGTCTCCGACCAGTCGGACCGAGATCGGGTGACCAGCGATCACGCCCATCATTAAGCGAACGCCGGTGCCCGAATTGCCGAAATCGAGATCGCTGGCCGGTTGTCGCAAGCCACCGACACCGCGACCGAGCACGTGCCAAGCGTCGCCCGACTTAGTCGCCGGACAGCCGAGGGCTGTCACAGCCTTCGCGGTATTGAGGACATCGTCGCCTTCGAGCAGCCCGGAGATACGTGTCCGGCCGTTCGCAAGCGCCCCAAAGATCAGGGCGCGGTGCGAGATCGACTTGTCGCCGGGAACTTTGACCTGACCATGCAACGGGCCGGATTTGCTGGCTGATAGGGGTTTTGGTAACGAAGTTGACACGGGGCGCGGACCTCACGAGCAAGCACGGCTGAAGCGGACTGGTTTGAGCCGACCCGGGGGCTGGCTGTCAATGTCGCGCCCTTGGGTCGCGCCTCTGAATGCACATTAGCTTTTGACAGCCTCCCCCCCCACGTGGCAAGGAACCCCTCGAATTCCAAAATTCTTGAGGTTTGTCATGGCCACAGCCACTAAGGCCGCGCGCGGCACGAAGCGCACCTGCCAGAATTCCGATTGCGGCATCCGGTTCTATGATCTGGGCCGCAGCCCGATTATTTGTCCGGAATGCGAAACCAAGTATTCCCTGGGCGTCACAGAAGCTGCCGCCGTGGCAGCAGCCGGCGCGGCTGTCATCGCCGCCGAGAAAGCCCGTAAGGCGGCGGCCAAGAAGCCCGAATTCCAAATGTCGGACGAAGCCAAGAGCGAATTGCCAGCCGACGGCGAAGAGGCGCTGGCCGATATCGAAGGCACCGACGAGGCCGTAGCTGTCGAGGACGACGAGACCTTCCTCGAGGAGGAAGAAGAAGATTCCGGCAACGTCTCGGGCATCATCGGCCCGGGTGGCGAACCCGAAGAAGAGCAGTGAGCAGCACTCACATTCGCGCCGATTTATCCAGCGTGATCGACGTGTGTAACTGAGGCTGGCTGCGCTGCTGTGCAGCCATTCACCGCATTCAATACGATATCGCTACAATCCGAGCACAAGGCACGGCGGAGTTGCGTGAAGCTTTGCCTTGCTCGGATTTGGCGGCAAAATCATTGTTGTGTAAACCGTGCAAAGTTCACACAGCCGCTCGCTATTCGCGCACCTGCAACACAATTTTGCCATGACCAAGTTGCGAAACAGTTTCTCGTTCGCTAGAGAAACAAATATGCGCGTCCTTGCAGGTTGTCTGATGTTCCTTGCGGCGATTCTGGGCGGCGGCCTTTTCGGACGGCCGGCCATGGCGCAGGATCGCGTCATCCAGGTGCCGACCGACGATCAGGAAATGCAGCGGGCGATGACCTCGGCGCGCGCCAGCCTCGGCGACTTCTGGAAAACGTTTGAAGCACCAAAATCCGGCGAAGAAGGCTTTGCTTTGAAGGTGGCCGTCATTGACGGCAACAAGGTCGAGCACTTCTGGGTCAACCAGATTGAACGTCGCGCCAATACGATCAGCGGCGTCATCAACAACGATCCCAACGACGTGACGACCGTTAAACTTGGCCAGCGGATTGAGTTTCCAGTTGAGCGCATTTCCGATTGGATGTTCCTGCGCAATAGCAAGATCGTCGGCAATGCCACGCTGCGCGTGCTGATGAAATTTATGCCCAAGGAACAGGCCGATCAGTACCGAGTCATGCTGGAACCGGCACGTTGATCCCGAGCGCGTTACCCGGCGATCGATTGCGATCCCATTAATCTCAATCACATGGCTCTGTCACGCTGTTGCTTGCCAAAGCATCTGCCTCGGTGTTGATGGGCGGCGAAGCAGCGCTGAGACGGGATCGTTGGGGGATGGGATGGCGCGACTGGCGCAGACGCTCGATAGCGTCAAATCGCACTACGATGTGATCGTCATCGGCTCGGGATATGGCGGCGGCGTGAGTGCGGCGCGACTCGCCCGCGCCGGCAAATCCGTCGCCGTTTTCGAGCGCGGGCGCGAATTCCAGACCGGAGAATTTCCTGGCCGCTTTCCCGACGTGCGAGCCGAGATGCAAGTCACCGGCAAGCGGATGCGGATCGGCTCCGAGATCGGCCTTTACGATGTTCGCCTCGGCGAGGACATGCACGTGCTCGTCGGCTGCGGTCTTGGTGGCGGATCGCTGATCAATGCCGGTGTTGCACTGCGCCCGGACCCGCGCGTGTTCGCCGATCCGGTTTGGCCGGGCGCGATCCGCCAGGACGGATTGTTGGATCAGGGCTATGCGCGGGCGGCCGAATGGCTGCGACCAACGCCTGACCCGCAGGCGCGCGCAATGACCAAGTTTCGCGCGCTCGAATCTTGCGCGGCGGCTATCAACGCAAAATTAGTCGCGCCGCCGGTCGTCGTCAGCTTTGTCGATACGGTCAATCCAGCAGGTATCCGTCAGCCCGCCTGTACTCGCTGCGGCGACTGTTGTGGCGGCTGCAATGTCGGCGCGAAAAACACCGTGGCGCTCACCTATCTGCCCGAAGCCCACCGTCACGGCGCTGAAATTTTTACCGCTGCCAAGGTTCGATTGGTCGAGAAAGTGCAAGGTGGCGGCTGGCGCGTGACGATCGCGCAAAGCACGGGCAAAGGCGAAAGCAAATCCGACATTACCGTAGCAGCCACTGTCGTCATCCTCGCCGCCGGGACCCTCGGCTCGACGGAAATCCTGCTACGCTCACGCGAGCGGGGCCTCGCACTCTCCGAACAGCTAGGCCGCCGCTTCTCCGCCAATGGCGACATCATTGCCTTCGGCTATGGCGCCAAGATCCCCATCAACGCGATCGGCGTCGGCCACCCGAAAAAGATCGAGGGGGCTGAGATCGGTGCCGCCGTCTCCGGCCAGATCGAAGTTGTCGATTCCGACGATCTTTCGAAATCCATGACCATTCAAGAGGGCGTGCTGCCATCGGGACTGGCGCCAGCGCTGCCGGTGATGTTCGTGCCGAACGGACGACTGCTTGGCGCGTTGCAAAGCCTGATATCGGGCGTTTACAAAGGACCCTTCCAGCATCTCCAGACCTTTTTCGCGGTGTCCCATGATAGCGCCAGCGGGCAGTTTAAACTCGACGCCGATCAGCTGACGCTCGCCTGGCCGAATGCCAAGGACGAGGCCGTTTATCAGCGGCTCGACGCGGCGTTGACGTCGTTGGTCACCAAGGCCGGTGGCAGTTATGTGAAAAATCCGCTGGCCGGCACCGTCATGGGTCACCAACCCGCAACGGCGCATCCGCTCGGCGGCTGCGGCATGGGTACGGAGCGAGCGACAGGCGTCGTCAATCACAAGAGCCAGGTCTTCGATGCCTCGGCTGGCAGCGGATCGACAGCGGTACACGACGGCCTCTACGTCATCGACGGCTCGGTGATCCCGCGATCTCTCGGCTGCAATCCGCTGCTCACCATCACCGCTTTGGCCGAACGCGCGATGCTGCACTTCGACGGTGTCGCTTGAATGCTATTGCTCAGGCTGGCATTGCCAGCTTGACGGGCGCCGTATAGAGCGTACCGCGGAATAGACCCGCATCACGCTGCAGCGCCGCGGCAAAAAATTCGAAGAAGGCACGCACATTAGGATCGCGCTTGCGCGAGCGGTGCGCCACCAACCAGATGTCGAGCGGCAACCCGTCGTCGACCCTGAGCACGGGAACGACGCCTGGCAATTGATCGCCGGCGTAACAGGGTAGGATCGCCAGGCCGAGGCCAGCCTGCACCGCTGCGCTCATAGCGGCCAGCGTGTTGAACCGCGCAGCAATCTTGTAGGCATGACCATTCGATTCCAACCAATGGGCGACATCGTAGTGCTTGATCGCCTGATCGTAATCGCACATGGCGTGCCCAGCGAGTCCGGCGACGGTTGCTGGAGTACCGTGTCGCTTCAGGTATGAGCGGGCGCCATAAATCGCATGCAACATTTGTCCGGCCTTACGACCAATCAGCGTTTCTCCTGGATCTTTTGACGGACGGATCGCGACATCGGCTTCATGACGCGCCAGATCGGCAAAGGTGTTGGACGCATGGACCGCAGGCGTGATGGCCGGATAGCGCTGGCTGAATTCGCCGAGCAACGGCGCGATATAGCGCGCGGCAACGTCATCGGAGACGGAAATGACCAACGGCCCCTGCGGCACCGTGGTCTTGATCCGCAGGCGCGCTTCAAGATCGCTGACGCTTTTCTCGACATCCTTCGCCAACAGGATCGCGTCCTCACCGGCCGGCGTCGGTTGCCATCCTTCCGGCAACCGATCGAACAACTTGGTGCCGACCTTGTCTTCGAGCGCATTGATGTGGCGGTACATGGTCGAGGCGCTGACGCCGGCGATTTCGGCGGCCTTGAGCGGTGAGCGTGTTTCTGCAATGGCCAGCAGCGTTGGTAACAGGCTGAGCGAGGAGGCG
Source organism: uncultured Alphaproteobacteria bacterium (assembly GCA_963714325.1). GTDB lineage: Bacteria > Pseudomonadota > Alphaproteobacteria > Rhizobiales > Hyphomicrobiaceae > CAVQOB01. Next base: position 21,516 of record CAVQOB010000032.1, read on the forward strand.
CGCTTCATATCTATTCGCACTTTTGCAAGAGTAGCGTAGTCATTTTTGACGCTAGCGCAGCACTTCCGTCAATGGACCAAGGTCTGAAAACCGAGTGATCACACAGGGTTGAACGGGTCAGGGGGCTCGGGAGCAATGGGGCTTGGCTCCTGCGCCAGCGCCGCCGCCGCCCTTGCCAGCACGGCCAAGAGCCGGTATCGCAGGCCTTCCTGATCATAAACCCGCCTCCTGTACGCTGTTCAATCCCCGCGCGCAGGCCGCGCAACGCCCGGATCATCCGCCATGGCCCCGTCCCCCCTGATGACCGTCATGATCGGCGCGGCGCGCAAGGCCGCCCGTTCGCTCAACCGTGACTTCGGCGAGGTCGAGCAGTTGCAGGTCTCCGTCAAGGGCCCGGCGAACTTCGTCTCAGCGGCCGATCATAAGGCCGAGGAGGTCCTCTATCAGGAACTCGCCAAGTCCCGCCCCGGGTACGGCTTCCTGATGGAAGAGCGCGGCGCTGTCGACGGCAACGATAAGACACATCGCTGGATCGTCGACCCGCTCGACGGCACCACCAATTTTCTGCACGGAGTGCCCTTGTTCTCGATCTCCATCGGTCTCGAGCGTGATGGAGAAATGATCGCCGGCCTCGTCTATAACCCCATCATGGACGAGATGTTCATGGCCGAGAAGGGCAAGGGTGCGTTCTATGGCGATCGCAATGGCCGCGAGCGCCGGCTCCGGGTCGCTGCCCGCAAGACACTTGACGATTGCTTGATCACCGCCGGCATTCCGCATCGCGGCCGTCCGCAACACGAGCGCTTCATCAAGGAGGCGTCGAGCGTGATGAAGCAAGTGGCGGGGTTACGCCGTACTGGTTCCGCCGCCCTCGACCTCGCCTGGGTGGCGGCCGGGCGCTTCGACGCCTACTGGGAGCACGCACTTGGGGCCTGGGATATGGCGGCGGGTATCGTGCTGGTCCGCGAAGCCGGCGGCATTGTCAGCGATCTTGAGGGCGGCCAGGACATCTTCAAGTCCGGCGGTATCTGCGCTGGCAATCAGACCATCCAGAAGCTGATGGTCGAGAGCTTGAAGACGGCGCGGGGGGCATAAACAAAATCCAATGCTTGGTCATGTCCCATCAGGTTCCTTCGTCACGGCCGCGGAGGCGGCCACCCAAGCAAGGTGCAAATTGATTGGTCGCGACGCCTGAGGCGGCATGCCGCAAAAATGGATTTTGGCTGCCTGCATTGATGAAAACTGGTTTGCTTGGGTGGCCGCCTCCGCGGCCATGACGACGTAACACAAATGGCCGAGCTGGTGCTCACTGCTTCTTCGGCTAGGAAGGGATTGCAAGGTGCCCTTTGGCGTTAAGTTGGAATTTTCTTCCGGTAGCCTTGAGGTGTTCTATTAGCCGCTTGCCATGTGGAGATGACGTGACAATTCCATCCCAGTTGCCATCTCTACAACGGAAACAAATCCAAACACCCCAATTTGAAACATTCCGGCCTTCATAAAACTTGCGGTCCGCACTGCCTTTCGAGATCACAGAGTTGGCACCGGCACATGTTGGCATTGTCGGGATACTGACTGGACTTCTGTCCCATTATTTCCAACCCACGATAGTGTTCTGCCGCTCACGCTTAAGCTCCCCGTCATCCCGCGCATCCGCAGCAACACGCTTAGCGTCTTGGCGCTGTGCAGCAGCGGGACATTAAGCGACGCGCAAACACAAGCGCCACCCCGTCACTGCATATGCTGGCCGCCATTGATGGCGATGTTGGCGCCGGTGAGGAAAGCGGCTTCCTCCGACGACAGGTACGCGACCAGGCCTGCAACTTCGTCGGGCTTGCCAAGACGGCCCATCGGAATCTGCGGGATGATCTTGGTATCGAGCACGGTCTTGTCGATCGCCATCACCATTTTGGTACCGATGTAGCCCGGTGAGATCGTGTTGACGGTGACGCCGCGCCGCGCGACCTCATAGGCAAGTGCCTTGGTGAAGCCGTGCATCCCGGCCTTGGCGGCGGAATAGTTGGTCTGGCCGAAGGCGCCCTTCTGCCCATTGACCGACGAGACGTTGATAACGCGGCCCCAGCCACGCTCGCTCATACCGTCGATCACCGGCTTGGTCATGTTGAAGACACTGTCAAGATTGGTATCGAGCACCGCATCCCAATCGACCTTGGTCATCTTCTTGAAGGTCATGTCTTTGGTGATGCCGGCGTTGTTGACCAGGACATCGATCGGTCCGACCTCCTTGGCGATTTTCGCAATCACCGCCGCGCAATCCTTCTCATCGGTGACGTTTGCGGCATAGGCATGGAACGTGAAGCCATCCTTCTTCATCGCAGCGAGCCACTCCGCCGACGTCTTGTTCGACGGCGAATACGTTGTGACGACGGTATGACCCATCGCGGCCATTTTTTTGCAGATTGCTTCGCCGAGGCCGCCCATGCCGCCGGTCACCAGAACTACGCGTTTTGCAGCCATGTCGTCGTCCTCCACATCAACTCTTTTTGTAAAACCGAACTCATCACACTTTCTGAAATGGATCAGGTGGTCGTCAAGCGGCAATACACATCCAGGGCCAAAATAGTTGACCGCTCAATGCTTATGCGGCTTGGACTGCTCGAAGGCGGCCTTCTGCACGGAACTGGCCTCCTTCTGATGCTTCGCCTGCCAGTCCTTGTAGGGCATGCCGTAGAGGACCTCTCGGGCTTCATCTTTGGAAAGTGCGATCCCCTTGGCGTTGGCTGCGTCCTGATACCAACCAGAGAGACAGTTACGACAAAACCCGGCAAGGTTCATCAGGTCGATGTTCTGCACGTCGGTGCGCTGGCGCAGATGCTCGACCAGCCGGCGATAAGCCGCGGCCTGCAGTTCGATTTCGGTGTTCGCGTCGATCTTGCTCATGGATGCTTCTCCGGCGATTGATGCAGTGCGAGCAGGCGGCGGGCTTGCTGCGACTGGTCGTTGGCGGCGTCGAGCCTGGTAATCGTTGCGAGCCGCGGGCCCAATTCAGCATGATCGAGGATCGCACGAACGATGCGAAGTGTACGCTCACCCCACGCAGCTTGACCAGCTTCGTCACGCACGAGATCCTGACGATACTCGATAATGGCGCTGGCAAAGCCGCGCTGCGACCCATGTTGGTAGAGTGTATCGCCCTCGAGTTCGCCGACATAGGGCTGGTTGTCGCCGACGATCAGGTCGCCTTCGCTATAGAAGCCATCAAGCAGGGGCTGCGCCAAGCGCGGATCGCGGCCCCAGAGAATGCCAACGTGCCAGGGGCGGGGCGAGCCCTTCCAGCTCTCCGTGAACGAGTGCAGCGATAGGATGGCCGGCGCGACGCCTGTTGCGAGGCAGCGATCGATAACGTGGTCGATCGCCTGATGATAGGGTTTGTAATAGAGTCGCGCCCGCTTCTCGCGCTCCGCAGCATCGAGATGGCGGTTGCCGGGGATGATGGCGCCATCGGACAGTCGCATGATCAGCGTTGGATCATCAGCGCCGCGATTGGGATCGATCAACAGCCGGGAAAAACACGAGAGCACCGCCGGCACGTCAAGCTGCCGGCTGACCAACTCGGTGATCGCCTCAGCGCCAATATCGTAGGCGATGTGCCGCCTCAACTCGGCCTCGGGAAGGCCGAGTGTGCCGTAACCCGGTGGAAAGGCATTGCGGGCGTGGTCGCATAACACGATCAGTCCGGCATCGGCTCGGCCGGGTAAGATGCGGTAGGCCTCGGCTGTCTCTGCCGAAATCGTCGAGACCGTCGTCGAAATATGGGGCGTCACGGTGCGAGGCTGTCCCTGTTCGCGTTGCGATGCCCGAGTTATAAGTCGTCATCCGTCTGGACAACAGTGGCGACGCATTGTGAACCGGCGCCTGTGCATCGCGAGATTGGCTTGACGGGACGGTGTTGCGCCACGAGAAGACTGTCAAAGTGTTGAATCAGGGTGGCCGATGGAATGTGGCGGACAACAACGCTGGGACGAGGCTCAGAAGGCGACGTTAATCGCCCTCTATGATGCCGCCGTCGCGACCGCCCATCCATCCATTTGCGTTCCCCAACATCTTCCGGCCGTGCCGCCCGGCGGTCGAATCATCGTTGTCGGCGCCGGCAAGGCCAATGCCGCCATGGCGGTCGCGGCCGAAGTCCACTATGCCGCCCTCGGACAGCTCGCGTCCATCACCGGGTTTGTCACGACACGTCACGGTTTCAAGTTGCCGACGCAGCGCATCGAGATTGTCGAAGCGGCCCACCCCGTTCCCGATGCCAACTCGCTCGCAGCGGCCGAGCGCTCGCTTGATCTGGTGCGCGCGGCCGGTCCACACGACCTCGTGCTGGTGCTGCTCTCGGGCGGGGCATCGGCGCTCTGGTCGGCGCCGGTCGATGGCGTCACGTTCGAGGCGAAGCAGGCGCTGACCAAGCAACTGCTGCGTTCGGGCGCGCGCATCTCGGAGATGAATACCGTGCGCCGGCATCTGTCGCGCATCAAGGGTGGCCGGTTGGCGGCGGCGGCACACCCTGCGCGGTTGTTGACACTCGCGATTTCCGATGTGCCGGGCGACGAACCGCAGGCAATCGGCTCCGGCCCGACGGTTGCCGATCCAACGACGCTGGCTGACGCGCGTGCCATACTTGAGCGTTATCGGCTCACACCTTCGGCGGGGATTGCGACGGCGCTCGTCGATCCGCGCAATGAAACGCTGAAACCCGGCGCGGCGGCGCTGGCGGCGTCGACCTATACCATCGTCGCCGCACCCAAAGCCTCATTGGCGGCTGCGGCCGTCCTTGCCGCCAAGGCTGGGTACCGAACCCAGATCCTCGGCGACAGCCTCGAAGGCGAAGCCCGTGACGTTGGTCGCGCCCACGCCCTGCTCGCCCTCGCCGCCAGGCAGCGCGGCGAGCGGGTCGCAATCCTCTCCGGCGGTGAATTCACGGTGACCGTCACTGGCCGCGGTTCAGGCGGCCCGAACCAGGAATATGCCCTCGGCCTGGCGTTGGGGCTTGATGGCGCTGCCGGAATCGTGGCGCTCGCCGCCGATACGGATGGGATCGACGGTGGCGGCGGCCATTCAACCGATCCTGCCGGAGCACTTGTTCTGTCGAATACCTTGAGCCGGGCACGTTCCTGCCACATCGATGCTGCCAATTACTTGAGCAATAACGATTCGACGGCTTTCTTCCGGGCTGTTGACGGACTTGTGCAAAAAGGCCCAACGCAGACCAACGTCAACGATTTTCGCGTTATCCTCGTCGACCCATGAGCTTTCAACTGCAATCACGCCTAACGAAATTCGCGACCTACGTCCGGCTTGGCGGCATTGTGCTGGCCGGATGGTTGTTCGCTGCCGCGCCGGCGTTGGCGGACCTGCGCCTGTGCAATACCACAACCAGCCGGATCGGCGTCGCCATCGGCTACCAGGATGGCCAGGGCTGGGCGACCGAAGGGTGGTGGAACATCGCCGCGCAGACCTGCGAGACCCTCTACAAAGGCACGCTCTCGAGCCGCTTCTACTACATCCACGCCGTCGACTACGACCGCGGCGGCGAATGGGCCGGCCCCTCCTTCATGTGCACCGCCGACAAAACGTTCACCATTCGAGGGGTTCAAGACTGTCCTAAACGCAGCTATAAGCGGACAGGATTTTTTGAGGTCGACACGGGGGAGTCCAAAGATTGGACCGTCCGCCTGACCGATCCCGGTGATGGCGGAGCAAAGACGAAATGAGACGAAATCGGCGGGTCAAGATAGTAGCGACGCTTGGTCCCGCGTCGTCGGAACCCGACATGATCGAACGGTTGTTTCTCGCCGGCGTCGACATGTTCCGCATCAACATGAGCCATTCTCGCCCACCGCATGACGGCATTAAAAAATTGCACGCTGCCGTCCGCATGGTCGAGGCCAAGCACTCGCGGCCCATCGGCATTCTCTGCGACCTGCAAGGCCCGAAGTTTCGCGTCGGCGAACTCGATGGCGGTCGGGTCTTCCTCAAGGAGGGTGAAACCTTCCGCTTCGACACACAGGAATCGTCCGGCAACGCCAATCGCGTTTTCCTGCCGCATCCGCAGATCTTCGAGGGTATCGAGCCCGGCCACATGCTCTTGCTCGACGACGGCAAGATCCGCATGCAGGTGATCGACAAGAAAAACGGCGCCATCGACGCCCGGGTGATCGTCGCCGGCGCGCTTGGCAGTCGTAAGGGCATTTCCATGCCTGACACGCTGCTGCCGATCACGCCGCTGACCGAGAAGGACAAGAGCGACCTCGACTATGCGCTCCGCCTCGGCGTTGACTGGGTAGCGTTGTCGTTCGTACAGCGCGGCGACGACATCGCGCTCGCCCGCCAGATGATCGGCCAGGGTGCCGCCATCATGTCGAAGATCGAGAAGCCCTCCGCCATCACCGATCTCGACGCCATCATCGCCGCCTCTGATGGCCTGATGGTGGCGCGCGGCGACCTTGGCGTTGAAATGCCGGTCGAGCGGGTCCCGGGTCTGCAAAAGCAGATCACTCGGCAATCGCGCGCCGCTGGCAAGCCCGTCGTTGTTGCGACGCAGATGCTCGAGAGCATGATTTCATCACCGGTGCCGACGCGCGCCGAAGTGTCAGACGTCGCCACGGCCGTGTTCGACGGCGCCGATGCGATCATGTTGTCGGCGGAAAGCGCGGTTGGCCAATACCCCATTGAAGCGATCCAGATGATGGACCGTATCGCGCGGGAAGCTGAAAGCGACCCGAGCTACGATGCTTTGGTTCACGCCACGCGCACGCTACCGCAAGCCACCGGCGCCGACGCCATCGCTGCCGCCTCCCATGCGGTCTCGGAAGCCATGAAGCTTTCCGGCATCATCTGTTACACCGCCACCGGCTCAACCGCGCTGCGTGTTGCCCGCGAGCGTCCGGGCCTTCCGGTCATAGGCTTGACGCCCGTCGTCGCAACCGGCCGTCGCCTCTCCGTCGTCTGGGGCGTGCATGGCGTGCTCACCAGCGATCCAGAAAATCAGGCCGACATGGTGCGCAAAGCCTGCCGCATCGCCTACGAGGAAGAGTTCGCCAAAGCCGGCGACGGCGTCATCATCATCGCCGGCGTGCCATTGGGCTCGCCCGGCACCACCAACATGATTCGCATCGCCTTCATCGGGGAGGGCGGCGTGCCGGTGGCCGAGGGGCGGTGAGAAAAAGCCCGCCTGTCCGCTGACACCGCAAGCCAACTTCGGCGCCTGCGACTGCGGAATAATCGTGGCTCATGGGGCGTGTCACCGCCCAATTGCACCCGCAAATGTGGATTATGCCGCGGCGGACGGTCGCATTTACCAAGCTTTGCCTCATTCCCAGGCCCGTTCCGTGCTTGTTGCGCGGCAACCGCAGCATTTTCCGACGATGTGGGAACCAGTTCGTCGAAGAACATGCGCCAACAAAAGTAGCGCGAACGTTGACCCGATTTCGATCGGTTCAGGTTCGCGACGCGTTTTCGAGGGGAATAGGATGCGTTTTCGAGCAGCCCTGTTGGGTGCGACCATGATGGTTGCGTCCGCTTCAGCGACAGCAACTTTAGCCAACGATGATGTCAAACTGCCGAAGGAAGTGACGCCGGCCATCCGCGCGGCCTGCGAAACCGACGTCCGCCGGCTCTGCATCGGCCTCAATCCGAGCATGGAAAAGGTCAAGGCCTGCGTCGCCGCGAAGTTCAGCCAACTTGCGCGCAAGTGCCAGGTCGAATTGGCGTCGGCCGGCTTTACGCCCTGACGTTTGGATCAAGCATCGAGCCCCGGAATGACCGGCCGGCGCTGCGCCCATGGTCGTGCCTGCTCGAAGAGCGCCGCCGCCCGGCAGAGCAACGCATCAGCGCCGCGCCGCCCCACCAGCTGTAGGGCGACCGGCATGCCATCGCTGTGGAACCCGGCCGGCAGCGTCACCGCTGGATTGCCACTGAGATTGAACGGATGCGTATAGGGGAACCAAGCCTTGCGCACTGTATCAACGGGGCGGCCCTCGATTTCGATCGGCTCAAACAATTTCTGCTCAATATTAACCGCCGTGCGCGTCAACGTCGGCATGGCGATGATGTCGAAGCGATCGAACCAGCTTTGCACTTGGCGATAAATAGTCGTGCGCCGCATCTGTGCCTTGGCCAGCATTTCAGCAGTGTGGGTCTCGCCGCCCTCCATTTGCCGCAGCAGCGTTGGACTCATTTTGTCGCGCCACTGCGGCAGACTATCACGAAAGCGCGCGTTCCAAAGAGCCGTCGAAATCACCAACCACATCGGCTCGGTCGGTTCCATGTCGTCAGCCATATCGTCGACCGACGCACCGAAGTCCTCCAACGAACGCGCCGCCGCTTCGGTCAGATGCATGACTTCTCGATCAATCACGGTGTTGCCGAGGAACGGCCGCCAGGCGATGCGGGCGCCCTTGAGGTCGCGGGGATGGCGGACCGCATCAACGCACCCCTTGGCCGTCATCCCAAAGGAGTGCGGGTCGCTTGGGTGTGGGCCTGCCATCGCTTCCAACATCAAGGCCGTGTCGATCACGGTGCGAGTAGTCGGAGTGATGTACGACAGGTTGGCAAAGGCTTCCGGTGCCATGTCGTGTGGGATCAGACCAAGCGACTGCTTGAAGCCGACGACGCCATTGCAGGCGGCCGGAATGCGCGTCGATCCACCAGCGCAGGTGGCAACCGCGAGCGGTCCGAGTCCGGCGGCGCAAGCAACCGCCGCCCCACCCGACGATCCCCCAGATGTCCGCTCTGCCTTCCAGGCATTGCGTGTTCGGCCGAACAGCGGCGCCTCCGTCCACACCATATGGCCGAACTCGGGCGTCGTCGTTTTAGCAACCAAAACGCAGCCTGCCGCTCTTAGTCGCGCAACTGCGACCGCATCGGACGCCGGGACATTGTGTTCGTAAATGTACGAGCCGAATGTCGTGCGAACGCCCCGGGTGTTGACCAGATCCTTGACGTGCAAGGGGACGCCGGCCAGTGCGCCGACTTTCTCGCCTCGAGCGATCCGTTGGTCGAGGTCGGCCGCATCGCGCATGGCGTCATCGCGACAGATGGTGATGAAGCAATTCAGGATTGGCTGTGCCCGCTCCATCCGCGCCAACGTCATAGTCGCGACCTCGACCGCCGAGATCTGCTTGGCTTTGATCGCTGTTGCGATGGCGTCGGCGGACGCGAAAGCGATGTCATTGATGGGCATTGCGCGGTTCCGGAAAAATATCCATCCGAAAGCTAGCAACCCCTCTGCCACAGAACAAGCCGATTGCATCCGTCTCATTCATGCAAAACCGCAGGCTTCGTTGACACATCCGCGCCAATCATGTCTGACGAAGCGAACAATAATCTGCGGAGATCGGACATGCAGCTGGGAATGGTGGGCTTGGGGCGCATGGGCGCCAACATCGTGCGGCGGCTGCTGCAGTCCGGCCATTCAGCCGTCGTCTACGATCGCGATCTGGCGCCGGGCCAGAACCTTGCTCGCGAAGGAGCTGTGACCGCGGTGAACCTCGCCGATCTCGTCCGCGCGATGGCCGCACCCCGTCACATCTGGATCATGCTACCAGCAGGGTCCGCTACTGAAGACGCGATCAACCAATTGGCCGGACTGCTGCAGCCGGGCGATACGATCATCGATGGCGGCAACACGTTCTGGAAAGATGACGTGCGTCGCGCCAAGGAGCTGGCGGCGAAGGGCTTGCACTACGTCGACGTCGGTACCTCCGGCGGCGTCTGGGGCCTTGAGCGCGGCTATTGCCTGATGATCGGTGGCGAAACCGCAACGGTTGAACGACTCGATCCGATCTTCAAAGCGTTGGCACCCGGTCGTGGTGACATCACCCCGACCGCCAACCGCGAGATCCGCGATCCCCGCGCCGAGCAGGGTTATATCCATGCTGGCCGCAATGGCGCCGGGCACTTCGTTAAAATGATTCACAACGGCATCGAATACGGCATGATGCAGGCGATGGCCGAGGGCTTCGACATTCTGCGCCACGCCAATTCGCCGAAGTTGCCAGCCGAGCATCGCCTCGACCTCGACCTCCCCGATATTGCTGAAGTCTGGCGGCGCGGCAGCGTCATCACCTCATGGCTGCTGGATCTCACGGCGTCGGCGTTGGCTGAGGAAAGCGATCTTGCGAGCTACTCCGGTCACGTCGAGGATTCCGGCGAAGGCCGCTGGACGGTGCAGGCGGCGATCGAAGAAGCAGTGCCGGCGGAGGTGCTGACTTCGGCACTTTACACCCGCTTCCGGTCGCGGCAGGATCACACCTTCGCCGAGAAGGTGCTTTCGGCCATGCGCAAAGGCTTTGGCGGCCATGTGGAGCCGAAAAAATCGTGAGCCAACCACTTCACAACGCCGAAAAGCGCGACCGATCGCGGATCATCCTGTTGATGGGCGTTGCTGGTTCGGGCAAGACGACGACTGGGCAACGGTTGTCGAAAATGCTCGGTTGGCCGTTCCGGGATGCCGATAGTTTTCACCCCGCTGCCAACGTCGAAAAAATGAGCGCTGGCATTCCGCTGACGGATGAGGATCGTTGGCCCTGGCTCGCCGCCATTGGCACGTGGATCGACGAGCAACATGATACGGGCCAATCTGGCATCGTCTCCTGTTCAGCCTTGAAGCGCGTCTACCGCGATCAGCTGTTGCACAAGCGCCCACTGGTGCAACTGGTCTATCTTTCAGGTGCAAAATCGCTGATTGCCGATCGCATGGGGCAGCGCAAGAACCACTTCATGCCGCCAGCATTGCTCGATAGCCAATTTGCGACGTTGGAGCCACCGGGGCACGACGAGCGGCCGATTGTCATCGACATCGCGGTGACGCCCAAGGCAGTGGTCGAGAAGATCATGGCGCGGCTAAAGTTGAAAGCAAAGCCTAGTTAACGACGATGGGGGGCTTTATGGCAATCACCGACGGCTTTATCGCTCAAATCAAGGAGCAGTTGCGCCGCCTCGGCACCATCACGGTGCGTAAAATGTTTGGAGGCGCCGGCATCTATTGTAACGGCTTGATCATCGCAATTGCCAATGACGATGTGCTCTATTTCAAGGTTGATGATGCGACGCGCGACACGTTCGAGGTCGAAGGCACCGGGCCATTTCGCTATCCATTGAAAGACGGAGTGCAAGTCATGAACAGCTACTGGCGCGTGCCGGAGCGGTTGTTCGACGACGAGGATGAGATGCTGGTCTGGGCGAGGCGTGCGCTCGATGCGTCGCATGCGGCGAGTAGTGCGAAAGGCAAACCGCAGACAAAGCCCGCATCAAAGCAGCGGCGCAGACTAAAAGCCTAGCGCTGCGGCGACACTGTGCTGCCCCGATTAATTTCTCGCCATGAACGCGGCAACATCATCGAGTACCGGCGCGCTTGCACGGAACGGTATCGATAACGCCAGCAGAATGCCGATGTGACCGATCCCGGGATACGTGCGGGTCTGCACCGGCCGGCCGGCGCGCTTCAATCGCTCAGCCAGCGCAACAGTGTTGCGCGGTAGGACCGTCGTGTCGGCAGCGCCTGTCGCGAGAAGCATCGCCGGCGCAGCTGTCGTTACAAAATTGATCGGCTGCGTGCTGGCAAGATCGCTCGACCTGCCGAAGGCCTCTTTCGTTGATGTGACGTCGAGCGGCAGAAAATCATATGGCCCCGCCAACGCCGCGACACCACGAATGATCGATGTGCTGGAGCCCTGCGCCCGAAGATGCTGGCTGTCCAGCGCGACCATCACCGCATTATAAGCGCCGGCTGAGTGCCCGAGCAGGAATAGGCGCGCGGGATCGCCGCCAAATTCCTTGATCCGGCGATGGGTCCATACCGTCGCCCGCGCCGTATCGTCGATGAAGGCCGGGAAGCGGATTTCCGGCACCAGGCGATAGTCGGCAATGACAGTGATGAAACCCTTGGACGCCAACGCCTTGCCGAGGAATGCGTAGTCGGCCTTGTTGCCGCTGTTCCAAGACCCGCCATAGAACACCAGCACCACCGGCGCCGCTGACGGCTTGCCCTCCGGCCCGTAAATATCGAGCTTATGCCGAGCATGCTCGCCATAGGCAATGTCCGAGGCGACCCGTTGCCCGGTGCTATCGGCGGGTGCCAGCGTGTTGTAAACTTTGAGCGGCGCACACGCCCCTGCAATGACCGCCATAAGGGCAAGTGCGGCCGCCAATCCCAACGCCGTCGCCTTGATCATTGAGCCGTCAACCACCAAACGTCCCTCAATAGCACTGCGCGTTGACCGGATTGCAGCACGGTCTGGTGCCACGAGCGGCACCAGCAGGCATATACGGTCGGGATGCCGGAATGGTTTCAGGAGCGATGCCCGCTCAGACGAGCCCTAAATGTCTACCGCAGGCTCGCGCGACGATTGCAGCTGCACCGGTCTTGACGTCGACCCGGTCTTCGGCCCATGCAACGAAATGATCGGGGCGGACGAGGATCAGCCGGGCCTCATATCGCTCACGACCGCCGCTGCAACTATCACGAACGATCGACAGCGGTACGCCTTGCGCAAGCGCTGCTGCTTCGAGTGCATCGACGTCTGTCTCAACTGCGTCGAACGCCAGCAGTGTGAAGGCGACGCCGAGAGCCTCGAAGACGTTGCGTCCGTCGGAGAGCGCTTGCGGCGCCAAATGATGGCCAGCGCGCGCCGTGAACTGATGGCCGCCGACAGCACTGCTGACCGCGCCCGGAAAGCCAGCAACGGCCGGGGATCCCTCATAGTGTGGCTCGAAAGCGTTGATCTCAGCGCGCGCGCCTGACGACCTTGCCGCCCACGCGCGCTCGAATGCGGCGCGATCCCGTGTGTAGTCGTAGGCCGCCAGGAATTCCTTGTCCTGTGCGATCGCCTTTTCAATGAAATCCCGTGCGGTCGAAACGAAGACGGCGCGGCGCTCAGCTGTGTAGCTGTCGAGCAGCGCATCGCCGGCCCAGCCCTGCAGTGTCGCGGCGAGCTTCCAGCCGAGATTGCGCGCGTCTTCGAGGCCGGTGTTGACGCCATAACCGCCGTAGGGTGGATGACTATGGGCGGCGTCGCCGGCAATGAAAATGCGGCCGTTGCGATAGGTATCGGCGGTGGCCACACGCAGATCCCAGAAGCCGATGTGGTCGATCGCGAGGTCGAAGTCGGCACCAACCGCGTCGTGCAGGTATTGGTGAAAGTCAAAGTTGTCGGCGGTTGTGCCGATCGGCACAGGCGCATGAAAAAACCAAGTCGTACCGAGATCGACGCGTCCAAAAAACTTCCAATACCCTTTCAGATCAGGGTGTAAAACATTGTAGTAGGATTTTCCGGGAAAACGCTCCAATAGACCGTGCAACCCGGTCGAACGGAAGACCAGCAGAACCATCAACCGGTCATGATCTGACAATGTCTGCGTGATGCCGCCCTGCCCCCGAACCACGGAGCGGCTGCCATCACATCCGACGATGTATTGGGCTCGCAACTTGCGCCTGGCGCCATCGGCGCGGGCGACAACAGCGACGGTTGCCCGTTCGCCGTCCTGGCTGACCTGTTCCGCGTTCCAGCCATAGAGCGTCGTGACGGCCGGCAATTGTTCGACGCGCGCGCGCAGCACGGCTTCGGTCACGTATTGCGGCAATCGTTCGTTGTCGGTGCAGTAATAGGGGCGGACCAGCTCTCGCTGCAGCCAATCGTAGTGATGACCGCTCAGTAGCGTGCCGTAGGCCGTCAATCCGCCGATACCATAGGATTTTGGAATCGTCCGCGCCGCCCGCAGCTGGACTTCACATCCCCACGCATGGAAATGCTCCATGGTCCGTTGGGTCAGATTTTGCCCTTTTGGGATCGGCTGCGGCTTCGAGTAACGTTCGATCAGGATGCTGTGCACGCCGCGTTGGCCGAGTTCGATGGCAAGCCCTGCGCCGACCGGTCCGCCACCGACAATGATCACATCGGCGGTGTCAGCAGCAGTTGCTATGGCCATCTCGATGGATCCTTGCAGGTCGCCAGCATCAAGCCGGCGCCACGAATTCATCGCGGCGGTAGCCCTGTAGATAGAGCAACGCCGTCAGATCACCATGTGTGATACCGGCATGGGCCTCGGCAGCAACAATGGGTTTCGCACGATAAGCGACGCCGAGGCCAGCTGCGCCGATCATCGCCAAATCGTTGGCACCATCGCCGACAGCCAGTGTCAGCGGCGGGTGCAGGCCAAGCGCTGTGCGATAATGCTCGAGTTTGGCGAGCTTCGCTTCCTTGCCGAGGATCGGCCCGACGACTTTGCCGGTCAGGCGACCATCGACCACGCCAAGCGTATTTGCGTGATGATGATCGAACCCGACAGCCGCCGCGACGCGTGAGGTGAAAAACGTAAACCCGCCAGAGACCAGCGCCGCCGTCGCGCCATTCGCTTTCATCGTCGCAACTAATGTACGCGCACCCGGCATCAGCACGATGCGCTGGCGATAAACCGCTTCCAGCTGCGACTCCGAAATTCCCGCGAGTAGGGCGAGGCGCTCGGTGAGTGCGGATTCGAATTGCAATTCGCCACGCATCGCGCGTTCGGTGATGGCGGAGATCTGGGTTTTGAGCCCCAGCACATCAGCCATCTCGTCGATACACTCCTGCTGGATGATGGTCGAATCCATATCGGCGATAAAGAGCTTGCGCCGCGCATAACTCAGATCATTTTCGATGATGTTGACGTCGATCGGTCGCTGGCTGAGCGCTGCCGCGACACGGGCACGCAGCGGCCGTGCATCCATATCGGCATTGCAAGCAAACAGAATTTGCGATGCCTCACCTTTGCCGAGCCAGTGATCCTCGATGATTGTGAACTCCGACAATGCTGTCCGTGCAATCGCGACCGCAGCATCATCAAGCACGCCCTGGCCGGGCGCACTCGTCAGCACCAGGGCCTGGCAAGCGGAAGGGTTCATCAGGGGCAGCGCTCACTCGTTGTTGTTGTAGGCTCTGCTCACTCCGCAGCCGCTGTTGGCATCTGGCTCTTGGCGGTCGCGTTAGCGCGTTCCTGCTTCAAGCGCTCGGCCATCAGGAACGCAAGTTCCAGCGATTGATCAGCGTTGAGGCGTGGATCGCAGTGCGTGTGGTAGCGATCGCTGAGATTCGCATCGAGGATCTTAGTCGCGCCGCCGGTGCATTCCGTCACATTCTGCCCGGTCATCTCGATATGGATGCCGCCGGCGTGCGTGCCCTCGGCACGATGGATCGCGAAAAATTCCTCCACTTCGTCGAGCACACGGTCGAATGGACGCGTCTTGTAACCTGACGCCCCCGTGATCGTATTGCCGTGCATGGGATCGCATGACCACACGACATTGCGGCCTTCACGCGTTACCGCCTTCAGCAACTTCGGGAAGTGCTTCTCGATCTTGTCCGAACCAAATCGGCAAATCAGCGTCAGCCGTCCTGCTTCGTTCTTGGGATCAAGGATGTCGATCAATTTCAACAGCCCATCGGGTTCCAGGCTTGGCCCGCATTTCAGGCCAATGGGATTCTTGACGCCGCGGCAGAATTCGACGTGCGCGTGATCGGGTTGACGAGTGCGATCGCCGATCCAGATCATATGGCCTGATGTCGCATACCAGTCGCCCGACGTAGAATTGAGCCGCGTCATGGCTTGCTCGTAACCCAGCAGCAGCGCTTCGTGGCTGGTGTAGAGATTGGTCCCGCGCAGCTGCGGCGTATTCTCGGAGGTGATCCCGCAGGCTCGCATGAATTCCAGCGTTTGCGTGATGCGCGCCGCCAACTCTTCGTAGCGATGATTTTGCGGGCTATCCTTGACGTAGCCGAGCGTCCATTGATGCACCCGCTCAAGATCAGCATAGCCACCGACCGCGAACGCGCGCAGCAGATTGAGCGTCGCCGCGGATTGGCGATAGGCCTCAAGCTGGCGTTGTGGATCTGGCTTGCGCGCGTCCGGCGTGAACTCTGGCCCATTGATGATATCACCCTTGTAGCTCGGAAGCTCGACACCATCCTTCTTTTCGACCGGGGAAGATCGCGGCTTGGCGAATTGCCCGGCGATGCGGCCAACCTTCACCACCGGCGACCCACCGGCGTAGGTCATGATCACGGCCATCTGCAGGAATACACGGAAGAAGTCGCGAATATTATCGGCGCGATGCTCCGCGAAACTTTCGGCGCAGTCGCCGCCTTGCAGGAGGAAGGCCTTGCCTGCTGCGACATCGGCCAGCGCCTTCCGGAGTTGCCGAGCCTCGCCCGCAAAAACCAGCGGCGGAAACGTTGCCAGCCGCGCCTCGACGTCGGCCAGTTGGCCCTTGTCAGCGAAGTCGGGCAATTGGACGGACGCAACGGACCTCCAGCTGCTCGGGCTCCAGGCGGCGGGTTTGAGGGCCGGCATTGCGTACACTCCAATAATCTCAACATGCGGCGAGCGCCCGAATATCGTTATACGTCAACGGGCTGAGAACGGCGTTATAGGCGATCTCGGCGGCCCTGGCCAGACCAACGGTTCTGCCGGTGCGCTTCATTTGAGCAGGTGCCCTGGATGTGCCCCGGTTGTGGCAAGGCATCGCTTAACGCCACCCGGAATTGTGCGGACAAGAAAGACCGCGGTTGCTCCGTCGCGAGATCAATCGTGTGGTGAGCCTCCACATAATGGCCGTGGATGACGTGCTGAACTTGGGCTAGAGGTTTTTGGGACAGTCGCCCCGCACATAACGGGGTCGTGCCAGCGCGACACAAGGAGACCAGCGATGAGCCCGAAGCATTTCCTCTACGTCGCCGATCCGCTGTGCTCTTGGTGCTACGGATTTGCTCCGGTGGTCGAGCAACTGGCCGAGCATTTCGAAGGCCGCCTGCCCGTACAACTTGTGATGGGTGGATTGCGCGCCGGCAACACAAACGCCATGCGTAAGGAAGACAAGGACTACATCCGCAACGCTTGGACCCGTGTCAATGCCGCGACCGGGCAGCCGTTCGATCATACCTTCTTCGACCGCGAGGGCTTCGTCTATGACACCGAACCCGCATGCCGCGCGGTTGTCACTGCACGCATCCTCAAGCCGAGCATGGCGCTCCCTTTCAAATCACGCATCAGCCGGGCCTTTTACGCTGAAAATCGCGACATGACGGCTACTAATGAGATTGTTGCCGTCGCCGAGGAAGCCGGATTCGATGCTGGCAAGTTCCACGATACGTTCCTGGCACCTGACACCCGCAACGAAACGTTCCGCGATTTTCTCACCGCCAAGGACATGGGCATCGAAGGCTTTCCTTGCCTTGCCGCCGGCAGCGAGAGCGAGGGCTTCGCGTTGATTACCAACGGTTATCGCCCGATCGACGGCATGATCGAGGGCATCGAGAAGTGGCTCAAGTCTGGCGCCGTACTGCAGGCAGCGAACAGCAATTGATATATTTGGCCCATACGGGGCACGGGCTGAATGGAAGGCGGGTGGAACCATGAGCTCTCGGATCGGCGTCGTTGCACTGGCACGACCCACCTTCGACGTCCCCTTCGCCGAACAGATAGCGGCGCAAGCGTTCGCGGCGCTCGACGCTGCAGGGATCAAGATGGTCGGCCCCCGCACCCTGCAGTTCGATGCGGCAGCTGCCAAGGCCGCCATGACCGAGATCGACAAGTTGGGTGTTGACCGATTGCTGCTGCTGCAGGTCACCTTCACCGACGCGACGATGACCGTGGAGCTGGCCAAGGCCGTCCATGCGCCGCTCGCGATCTGGGCGTTTCCCGAACCCCGCGCAGGGGGACGATTGCGGCTCAATTCGTTCTGCGGGTTGAATCTCGCCCTGCACGCGCTCGGTCGTGCGGAGAAGTCAGCAAGTTATCTCTATAGTGCGCCCACTGCAGCCAACATCACCTCCGCATTGCGCGAGCTGGTCGATCAGCCACCACGTGCAATGCCGAAGGGCAAGCCGCCATTAGTGCCCAAGGCGCACGAAATGGACACCGGGCAGCGCGCGGTCAGAAAACTGCGCGCGACGACGATCGGTCTGGTCGGCGAGCATCCCGCTGGCTTCGACACTTGCCGCTTCGACGCCGCCGCATTGCAGAGCTTAGCGGGCGTCACCGTTGCCCGCATCGGATTGCCGGAGTTGTTCGAGCGCGCCAAAGCCGTCGAGGTTAGCGATGCCGACGATCTGGTCCACGAGATAAGTGGGCGTCTGCAGGGCGTCGCCGAACTCGACCAGTCGCAGCTCGAAAAATCGATGCGCGTCTATGCGGCGCTCAATGCCCTGGCAGAGGAGAAAAATTGCAGCGCCATGGCGGTTCGCTGCTGGCCGGAGATGTTCACCGAGTACGGCTGCGCCGCTTGTGGTCCGATGGCCATGCTCAACGGGCAGAAGATTCCTGCCGCTTGCGAAGCCGACGTTTACGGCGCGCTCACCGCACGGCTGTTGCAGGAGATCGCGGGCGAGCCATCATGGCTGGTCGACATCGTCGACATGGATCCTGCGACCGACACCGGCGTTTTTTGGCATTGCGGATCGGCGCCGCTGTCGATGTGCGATCCACAATTCAAGCCGGAGGCGCAGATCCATTCCAATCGCCGGATGCCGCTGCTTTATCAGTTCCCGCTGAAGCCCGGCCGCATCACCATCGCCCGCATCTCTCAAGCCCGCAACGAAACCAAGATGATCGTCGGGAGCGGCACCGTTGTGCGCGCGCCACTGAGCTTCACCGGCACCAGCGCCGTCGTGCGGTTCGATGGCGGCGCGGAAAACGCAACGCGCGGGCTGCTTGACCATGCGCTCGAACATCATGTCGCGATCTGCTATGGCGATCATCAGGGGGCGGTGGCGGCAGCCGGACAGAGGCTAGGCCTGCCCATTGTAGCATTGACGGGTTGAGGGCGAAATGACCCAGCAATTGCGTTATGGCATCATTGGTGCCGGTATGATGGCGCGGGAGCACATCCGCAACCTCGCGCTCATTCCTGGCTCCGTCGTCACGGCGATTGCTGATCCAGACGCCGGATCGTGTGCGCAGACGGCCACCGCCGCTGGCGGATCGGTCGGCGGATCAGTCAAAGTGTTCGACACAGCGGCCGGATTGCTCGCCTCCGGGCTCGTTGACGCCCTGATCATCGCCAGCCCGAATGATACGCACGCAGGCCTTCTCCATCAGATCTTCGCCGCCAAGCGGGCCTTCCCCATCCTCGTCGAGAAACCGGTCTGCACGCGGCCTGAGGATATCGCGCCGCTCGCCGCCGCCGCGAAGGCCCATGCTGCGCCGATCTGGGTGGCGATGGAATACCGCTACATGCCGCCGGTCGCCGAGCTGATCAGGGAAGTCCGCCAAGGCACCATCGGCAAGCTACAGATGTTCTCGATCCGCGAGCACCGATTTCCCTTCCTGCCCAAGGTCGGCGATTGGAACCGCTTCAACGAGCGCACAGGCGGCACCATGGTCGAGAAGTGCTGCCACTTCTTCGATCTGATGCGGCTGGTCGTCGATGACGAGCCCGTCCGCGTCTATCGCTCGGGCGCCGCCGACGTCAATCACCGTGACGAGCGCTATGGCGGCCGCACGCCCGACATCGTCGATAACGCCTTCACCATCGTCGACTTCAAGAACGGCGCGCGCGCGGCGCTGGATCTGTGCATGTTCGCCGAGGGCGCCTACTTCCAGGAAGCGATCGCCGCCACCGGCGACAAGGCCCGTGTCGAAGCCTTTGTGCCGGGTGTCGCCCGCTTCTGGCAGGACGGCAGAACCGAACGCGAAGCCGAACTCGAGATCAGTCCCCGCTCACCGCAGGCGCCGGTGCGCCGCAAGGTTCACGTCGATGCGGCCATCCTCAGGGCTGGTGACCACCACGGCTCGACCTATTATCAGCACCTCGGCTTCCGCCGCGCCGTGCTCGACGGCGGCCCGGTTGAGGTGACCATGCAGGACGGCCTGAAAGCAGTGGCCATCGGGTTGGCCGCCGAACGCTCGATCCGTGAGCATCGCGCGGTGGTGATCCATGGTTGGGACATCCAGTAGCCCCCTATCGACAAATCCGCTGCATTCGGCTAAATCCCCGCATCTTCCCCGAGCTGTGGGTTGCGCCCGAATGGGCTGCATGAGCTGCCGCGATCCCCTGAGATCAGTGTGCTGGCTCCTCTGCGATGTTGAATTTACAAGGAAAAACAAAGATGAACATCATTCAGCAGATCGAAAAAGAGCAGATGGATGCGGTGCTTGCCAAGCGCAATGTGCCGGAATTTTCAGCTGGCGACACCGTCAAAGTGATGGTGCGGGTGATCGAGGCGGTCGAAGCCGATCCCAAGGACAAGAAAAAGAAGGCGGCGACCAAGCCGGCGACGGCGGCCCGCCTGCAGGCCTATGAAGGCGTAGTGATCGCGCGCGATGGCGGCGGCATCAACGAGAGCTTCACGGTTCGCAAGATTTCCTACGGCGAAGGCGTCGAGCGCGTTTTCCCGATCTATTCGCCCTTCATCGCCGAGATCGAAGTGGTGCGCCGCGGCTCGGTCCGCCGTGCGAAGCTCTATTACCTGCGCGATCGTCGCGGCAAAGCGGCGCGCATTTTCGAACGGACCGATGCGCGCGCCAAGCGCCTCAACGCAGCATTCAAGGGCTTCAAGAAACCGAAGGGCAACCCCGACGACCTCACGCGCATTTCCGGTATCACGCCGGAAGTGGCCGGCCGGCTCAATGGCATCGGCGTCATCAAGTTCGACCAGATCGCCAACTTCTCGGACGATGATATGGCCAATGTCGAGGACACGCTCAACATCGGCGGCGCCATCCAGAAGAACGATTGGATCGGTCAGGCTCGCGCACTGATCACCGAAGCGACGGCCAACGAAGCGCCAGCCGACGCCAAAGCATAAGGGTCCGGCGCTCAACTGATCGTGCGCCAGTCCTGATACCGCTGAACTAGAAAACGCCCGGTTGATCGCTGGGCGTTTTTTAGTTTGTTGGATTTGCAGTCCGCTGATTTACGGCGTCACCACGAATTCGATGCGCCGGTTTTTGGCGCGGTTTTCCTCAGTATCGTTGGCAGCGATCGGCTTGGTCCGGCCGTAGCCTATCGCCGTGAAGCGTTTGCCGCCGATGCCAGCGCGGGTGAGATAATTGACCACTGCCTGCGCGCGTTCGTCTGACAACACCTGGTCCCCGTCGGCAGTGCCGGTCGCGTCGGCATGCCCTTCGATGACGATCCTGCCGGTCGCGCAGGATTTGATGGCGATGACGACACGATCCAGAACAGCGGCGCCTTCCCGTGTGATCACCGCGGCTCCGGTTCGGAAGCGAATGGCCTCGGATTGGACTGCGGTATTAATCGCGTCCTGGCAGAGTTTCGTCTCCGCCTTCTGCTTTTCTGCCGCCGCTGCCAACGCCGCGGCACGCTTGGCCTCCGCGTCCATTGCCACCCGGCGCTCGGCGTCAGTCATGATCGCTGCAACGAACTCAATGCGTCTGTTCTCCGCGCGGCCTTCAACCGTTTCGTTGGACGCAATTGGCTTGGCCGAACCGACGTCAACACCAGCGATGCGCCAACTTTC
The DNA here is from genome assembly GCA_963714325.1 of uncultured Alphaproteobacteria bacterium. Taxonomy (GTDB): domain Bacteria; phylum Pseudomonadota; class Alphaproteobacteria; order Rhizobiales; family Hyphomicrobiaceae; genus CAVQOB01. The sequence continues at coordinate 42,983 of CAVQOB010000032.1, forward strand.
GATACCGGTCTTGGTCAGATAAGTAACAACCGCCTCTGCGCGCTTGTTGGAGAGTTCCTTGTTCTTGTCCGCATCGCCACTGGAGTCCGTATGCCCCTCGACGCTTAATCGAGCGTTAGGGCAGGCCTTCGCGGCAGCGGCCACCCGATCGAGTGCCGGCGAACTGTCGGCCGTCAGCGCGGCGCTCCCAGTCGCAAACCGGATGACGCCGGATTTGCTGGCCGTGGTGATGGTCTCTTGACAGACGGCGAGCTCGGCCTTGCGTTTGGCGTCGGCCTCGGCTGCAGCTTTGGCCAGCGCCTCGGCATCGGCCTTGCGCTTCGCCTCGGCGGCGACGGCGGCGGCCCGCGCTAGCGCCTCAGCTTCGGCTGCAGCCTTGGTCTGCGCTTCGGCTTCCGATTTGCGCTTGGCTTCAGCTTCGGCGGCGGCTCTCGCCTGCGCTTCGGCGCGTCGCTTGGCTTCCGCTTCTTCGGCGGCACGCTTTTGCGCGACCTCAGCTTCGAGGGCTGCCATCGGCGAACCCGTCGGCATCGGAATGGGCGGCAGCACGATGGAGCCGGGCTGCGCGACAGGTGGGGGTGGTGCCGGAACAACGGGCGCAGCAACTGGTGCCATGACAGCCGATGGAGGAGGTGGTGCCGGTGGTGGCACCGATGGTGGTGGTGGCGCTGCAACGACAATGGGTCGGGGCGGCGGCACGGCTTCCCCGGGCGTGTGGGCCGTTTTCACCGCACTCTTGTCGATATTGCGCTCTGCGGCGTCGTCAATGCAATCACCAAGCAGGCGCCAGCTGCGGTCCTCGGGGCGGCGGATCTGGTCCAGGCAGATTTTGCGGATCGCGTCGGGCACGAACGCCCAACTTCCGCTGACGGTTTTCAAGGCGCGGCCTTCAAAGGCCGAACAATAGCCCGTTGCGCTGTCTTTGCTGCAGATCTCCAGGATCTTCCAGTCCGGCAATGGCAATGCCTGCGCCAATGCAGCCTCTGGCAATGCCAGGACACACGTCATCATCAAGCCGAAGCTCACGGTCTTCATCGGCGTCTCTCCCCAATCCCCGAGTTTTAATGATAGTATTCCATAGTTTGCGCGGCAACGCATTTGCTTTAAGTTCAGCGTTGAGTGCCGTTCGTGCAGGGGCGGACCGATCGCCTGCTACAGGCAAAGACATCAATTATTCCGGGTTCATCGACCCGGTTTGGGAACACAACCCGGCAAGAAGGCCATGACGCGACAAATGCCTAAGGGCGAAAACGCCAAATCGGGCTCTGGTGAGGCTGCGATTCCGTTGCATGGCCCTGAAGCCTTCGCCGCCATGTTGAGGGCTGGCCAATTGGCCGCAGCGACGCTCGATATGCTGACTGAACACGTGCGCCCGGGCGTCTCCACCGAGCACATTGACGATTTGATCCTCGCTTATGCCCTCGATCACAAAGCATTGCCGGCGACATTGAATTATCGTGGCTACACGAAGTCCAGTTGCACCTCGATCAATCATGTGGTCTGCCACGGGATACCAGGGCCGAAGCCGCTGCGCGAAGGCGATATCGTCAACATTGATGTAACACTGATTGTTGACGGCTGGCATGGCGATACCAGCCGGATGTACGCGGTCGGGCAGGTGCCGCGGAAAGCCGAGCGGCTGATGGACGTAACGCACGAGGCATTGATGCGCGGCGTCAACGCTGTTCGGCCTGGTGCAACGACCGGCGATATCGGTCACGCCATTCAATCCTTTGCTGAGGCCGAACGCTGCTCCGTCGTGCGGGATTTTTGCGGCCATGGACTCGGCCAAGTCTTCCACGACCGGCCGAACATCCTGCACTACGGCGAACCCGGCGAAGGCATCGTCCTTGAGGCCGGCATGCTCTTCACCATTGAGCCGATGATCAATCTCGGCAAACCGCACGTGAAGCTGCTCGCCGACGGCTGGACGGCGGTCACGCGCGATCGCGAACTCTCCGCACAATTCGAGCACACCGTTGGTGTGACCAAGACTGGCTGTCAGGTGTTTACCTATTCGCCAGCCGGTTTCCATAAACCGCCTTATCGCGTGGCGGCATGAAACGGCACCTTTAGCAGGAGCAGGCGAACAGTATGACGCGGCGGCGTAAGGGGTTTCACGAGGGCGATGCCGATGGCGAGGCACAGGCACCGTCGTTGCAGGCGAGTTTTCTTGAAACTCACACGCTTGAACGTCAGCCCGCTGCAGCGTCGGCAGAAATTGATGGAAAACTCGGCCATCGCGACCGCTTGCGGATGCGCTTTCGTCAGGGCGGCGCCGACGCGATGCCCGATTACGAAGTGTTGGAGATGATCCTGTTCCGCGTTTTTCCGCGCGGCGACACCAAGCCGCTCGCTAAAAAACTATTGGCCAAGTTCGGCACATTCGCAGAAGTGATCAACGCGCCGGATGAGCGGCTACTCGAGGTCGAAGGCATCGGCGAGCGCGCCATTGGCGAGCTCAAGTTCATCCGTGCAGCGGCGTTGCGGCTGATGCGCGGTGAAATCATCAACAAGGTCGTGTTGGGCTCATGGAACGCGGTGCTCGACTACTGCCGTGCCGCGCAAGGCTTCGATCAGCGCGAGGCGTTCCGGATTCTATTTCTCGATAAGCGCAATCAATTGATCGCCGACGAAGTGCAGCAATATGGCACCGTTGATCACACACCGGTTTACGTCCGCGAAGTGGTCAAGCGGGCGCTGGAGCTGGCCGCAACGGCCATCATCCTCGTGCATAATCATCCCTCCGGCGACCCAACGCCATCGCGGGCCGACATCGACATGACCAAGCGCATCATCGATGCGGCGCGGCCGCTCGGAATCGACGTCCACGATCACATTATCGTCGGCCGGCAGGGCCACGCGAGTTTGAAGGCGTTGCGGCTGATGTAGCGCCGTGATGCGCCTCGGTTATCGCCTTTGCCAACGCTCCATCAGCGTGCCGAGAATGCCCTTCGGCATGTAGATAATGAACAGGATCAGCAGTAGGCCGTAGATGGCGCTGTCGAGTGCGAGGGCAGCCGAGCCGAGCAGTGATTTGAGGCCAGCCGAGCTTTGGATGGCGACGCGCAAGCCTTCCGACAGTACCTGCGTGAAAAGCGCGCCAACGGTCGGTCCCAGCATCACCCACATCCCGCCCGAGACAACGGCGAACACCATATTGAGCGACGTGCCGAGTCCGGCGATGGTATCGGGCCCGATGTACATCTGGTACTGGCCAAAGATGGCGCCACCGAGCGCGCACATGCCAGCCGACAGCGCGGTGATTTTTAATTTCTCCCGCGTCACATCGATGCCGACGGATGCGGCCGCATCTTCGTCCTGGCTTGCCGCGTCCAGTGCGTAACGATCCATGCTCTGATCGACGCGCCGCCAGACATACAAGCCGAACAGCCAGAGCGCAAAGACGATGTAGTAGGACAAGAATCGGTCCGGTTCGAACTGCATGGCGTAGAGGGATAGCCCATCGCCATAGCGCTTGGGCTGTGTGCCCAGCGAGCCGCCAGTGTAGTCACGCAGACCGACGATGCACAGCCGCACGAACTCGGTCAGCGCCAATGTCAGCAGGCCAAAATAATGCCCGGTGATGCGCAACCGGAAACAGGGGTATCCGACCAACACGCCGACAATGGTTGCCATCACAATCGCAATGGGAATGCCGATCCAAGGCGAAATTCCGGCAGAATTCCACAGCAGCACGGTGACGTAGGCACCGATCCCCGTGAACGCGCCGTGGCCGAGCGACGTCAACCCGAATCGGCCCATCAGCGACCAGCCCGTGTAGATGAAGGCCCAAAGCAGGATCTGGATCATCAGATGCAGGTAGTATTTTTCCGAACCGCTGAAAAACATGCGCACCAGCAGCGGCAATGCGGCAACGACCAACAGGCCGCCGATCGCCGCGGGCGATAATCGCAGGCCGCTCATGATTTGCTCCCGAACAGGCCTTGCGGTTTGAAGAAGATCGCGACCATGAAGAACAGGAATGCGACGGCGTAGCCCCATTCGGTGTGGAAGCAGCTCGAGCCGACCGCAATGAACTGGCTGATGATGAATGCCGCGACAAATCCGCCGATCATGTTGCCGAGGCCGCCGAGCACGCAGATCATGAAGATCAGCGGCCCGAATTGCAGGCCGATCTGGGGGTAGATGTCGTAGTTGAGCACCATCAGCGCGGCGGCGAGGCCTGCGAGGCCGCCGCCAACGGCCGACGTCACGAGGTAGACCTTCTTGCTGTCGACACCCATCAACGGCATGATCTGGCGGTCCTGCGCAATGGCGCGGATCGCGGTTCCCATGTAGGTCCGCGTCAGGAACAGCCATAACGCCAGCATTCCAATCAATGCGACGACGAAGCCGAGAATGCGCGACAGCGAGAAGCTCATGTCGAGGATGCGGAACGACCCGAGGCTAATGCCGACATTCTTGAATTCGACGCCGAACGCCATAGTGGCAACAGCCTGCAGGAAAAACAGCACGCCACCCGTTACCAGCAGTTGATTGATCGGCGCGGTGTCGAGCACTGGACGGATGACGAGATAGTGCAGGAGCGCACCCGCCAACGCGACGAGGACGATGCCGAAGAGGGCCGCCAGCAGGAATGGCGCGCCACCCTTGAAGGCGTAGTGGATGCCGTACATGCCGACCATCACGAGTTCGGCGTAGCAGATCCAGACGACGTCGATGACGCCGAAGACGAGGTTGAGCCCGAGCGCGAGCAACGCCAGTAGCCCCGCTAGCAGGATGCCGTTGAGCAGCGCTTCCAGGAAATAGATGTCGAGTTGGCAGTCCATAACGGCTCCTTGATCTCGCTTGGCGGCAATCAAATGCCCATGTAGGCCTTTCGGATTTCGTCGCTGGCGGCGAGATCGGCGGCGCGACCGCTGGCGTGGATCCGGCCGACCTCAAGGAGGTAAGCGCGATCGACGACCTTGAGCACCTGGGCCACGTTCTGCTCGACGATCAACACTGTGTATCCCTCGGTACGAATGCGCCGGACGAGATCGAATACTTGCGAGACGATGACGGGGGCGAGCCCCATCGACGGTTCGTCCAGCAGTACGAGTTTCGGGCCACTCATCAGGGCGCGCGCGATGGCACACATCTGCTGTTCGCCGCCTGACATCGTGCCGGCCAGTTGCTGCCGCCGCTCCTTAAGACGCGGAAACAGTTCGTAGACATAGGCGAGGCGCTCAGGGAACTTGGCACGCGCCTGCGGAATGAAAGCACCCATCCGCAAATTGTCTTCCACCGTCAGACGAGGAAAGAGCCGCCGGCTCTCCGGCACATGCGCGATGCCAGCTTCGATGATCTGGTGCGGCGGCGTCGTGCGCAGGTCCCGACCCTGCATGGTCATCGCTCCGCCACTCGCCGGCAGTAGGCCGGAGATGACGCGCAGCAATGTCGTCTTGCCGGCACCATTAGCCCCGATAACTGCGACGGCTTCGCCAGCATCAACCCGTAACGAAACGCCGAATAGCGCCTGGAAGGCGCCATAGCCCGCATCGACATTCTGAAGTTCGAGCATCGTTTCTGCCATCATGCCACCGCATCCGCACCGAGATAGACCTCGATCACGCGGCGATCGGCTTGTGCCGCCTTGGGCGCGCCGTCGAAAATCTTCTCGCCATGATCGAGTACGACGACACGATCGACGACGCGCATCAGCACGCCCATGATGTGCTCAACCCAGACGATGGTAATCTTCATCTCCGAGCGGATACGCTGCAGCATGTCGGCGGCTTGATCCATCTCGGCATGATCGAGGCCGTTGAGGCTTTCATCCGCCAGCAGCAGCTTGGGTTGTGTTGCGAGAGCGCGGGCGAGTTCCAATTGCTTCAAGGCGCCAGCGCCGAGCCCGTCAGTCGTCGATCGAGCATCGGTCGGCAGGCCGACGAGCGCGAGTGCCCGCTCGGCTTGCCGCCAGCACTCGGGCCGCGTCGTCTTGCCTTGCTGGCCGAACCACGCTGACAGCGCGACGTTCTCAAGCAATGTCAGATTGCGAAATGGACGCGGGATCTGATAGGTGCGCCCAATCCCCTTGTGGCACACTTGGTTGGCGGTAAGGCCTGCGAGTTGCTGGCCTTGAAACAGGATCGAGCCAGCGGACGGCGCATACATGCCAGCAATGCAGTTGAAGGTCGTGCTCTTGCCTGAGCCGTTGGGGCCGATCAGACCGAGAATCTCGCCTTCCTGCACCTCGAAGGAGACATTATTGACGGCCGTGAAGCCGCCGAAAGTCTTGGTCAACCCCGTGACCGCCAAAAGCGCCATCATTCCCCCCGGTTGCCGGCCTGCGCGACTTCATTCGTCGACCTGGTGCATTTCGATGATGGTGCCGGCCGGGTCGTGGAAGAATATCTGTTGCCAGCCGCTGACGGCGAACGGGCCGATGTCGGAATAGGGAATGCCGCGCTCGTCGAGGCGCTGCTTGAAGGCAGCGAGATCATCGGTGCGAAAGGCGATATGGCCACGCTCCAACGGATTGATCGACTGCTTGGACCGGAACGCGAAGGTCAGATCGCGTTCGGCGAGATGGAATTGAGTCGCCCCGTCCGTGACGAAGGCGACAGGCGTTTTGACACCACCAGCCAGCGGTGGAACGCCCGTCGTGGCTTCGGCCGCCAACCCGAGAACATCGCGATAGAAGCGATCGAGTTCCGGCACGTCAGATGTCACGACATTGACGTGATGCAGTTTGATCTTCATGCGCAAGGCTCACAAATGATAAAGCAGTGACAAACCGGGGGGCGCAGGGCCCGCCCGGCATCTGCGCTTCAGCGCGCGAAGGCGTGACCCGCCGGCAGCGGGATCATCGGATCGACAGTCCGCAAGGCTTTCGGCCAGGCGATCTTGGTCTCGCCTTTGACGTACTGCATGACGACCGGCGATGAACGCTCATTCTGTCCGGCCATCTTGTGACCGGTCGGGAAGAACTTCACGCCATAGCCTTGGATCGTGCCGCCTTCAGGAATGTCGGTCTCGAGTGCCGCCTTGCGCAGCGCTTCGGGATTGATACCACCGTGCGACTTGATGGCGCGCGGCAAGACATCGGAGAAAAAGATCCAGGCTTGGTTGAAGCCCATCGACGTGTGTGGCGGGACTTCATTGGCGCCAGACGCAATCTTGTAACGTTTGACCATTTCGGCGGTGAGATCGCCGAGGCCCGGCTTCAGCGATTTCGCATCCAACAGTTGTGCAGCAACAGGATCAACATTGTAGACGAAATTGACGTCGTCCTTGAAGGTTTCCATCAGCTTGTCGATCTGGCCATAGCCGGCGCCATGACCGATCAGCGCCGCCCACTTCAATCCGGCTTCCTTCGATTGCCGCAGGAACAGCGTGATGTCTGGATTGTAGCCAGTGTGCAGGATCACGTCCGGTTGCGCGCGGCGAAGTTTGGTGACGAGCGCCGACAGATCGGTTGAGGTCGCGGCATAGCCCTCCTTGTGGACGATCTGCAGGCCGAGCTCTTTGCATTTGGCTTCGTTGCCCATCGCCACGCCAGCGCCGTAGGGTCCATCTTCATGGATGATCGCGACTTTGACGTCCTTGATCTCCTTCTTGAGCTTGTCCTTGGCGCTTTCGGCAACGAAGGTGCACGAAGCTTCGCCGAATTGATCGGAATGGACCTGCGGGCGGAAGACATATTGCAGGTTCTTATCCTTGAACACGGCGGAGGCGACGCAGACGTTGGCCCACATGAATTTTTTGGCGGCATCGACCTTGGCGGCCATGGGAACGCAGTGCGCCGACGAGAACACGCCCATCAGCAAATCGACTTTTGCGTCGTTGAGTAATCGCTCGGCTTCGTTGATGGCGACGTCGGTCTTCGATTGCGCGTCGGCGTTGATGGCGACGATCTTATATCCCTCGACGCCGCCCTTCTCGTTGATGAGGTCGATGGCGATCTGGGTTCCGATCGCGGCGGCTTTGGAGCCGCCGGCCGCGAACGCGCCGGTCTGGTCATAGATGACGCCGACCTTGAGCTCCTTGCCTTGTGCAAAGGCGGACGAGGCCAGTCCAAGCGCGGCGGTGAATATGAGAATGGCGCAGTTGGTCATTCGTAAATGCAACATCAGTTCCCTCCGGGGTGGACTTAATGGCTAAGCCTTGTTCTTGAGTTTAAGTGTGCGAAGGCCGGCGCTGGCTTGTCAACGTGGAACTGCGCAGCCTGAACCAGCGGCGGACGCACGGCTCATCGGCGTCATCGTGTTGCGCTGCAGTATCGCCCGCTGTGCCGGCTGGCCGGAAACAAAGCGCCCACAAGCACTCTAGCACGGCTATGCAACACGCCAGCGCGTCATGCCGTTCAACGTCTGCTTGCCGCGTCAGAACCACCTCGGGGTGGCGCGGCTGCGGTTATCTTCGAGCGAGGATGATATCAGGCGTGAACGCCGTCGACGCGTTGCTTTGCCGATTCGATATAGGTTTCTCGGCGGCGATATCCGCGCTCGCTGCTGCGTCGGCGGGTGATCTGCAATTCATCAACAACACGAAAGCTGGCCAATAGACTATGCCCGTGCATGTTGTTCCTGCTGGGCCGTGAAGCGCGAGGTCGACGACGATTCTTGCAAATGATTTGGTGGCAATCACTCAACTGTAAATTTTACAGCCATTTGGAACTTAGCCCACTGAATGTCGTGAACAAATTCGTTGACCTGAGTGGACTTCAATCAGGTCATACCCTACCGTCTAACTGCCTTTGAAACACCTAATCCGCCGCAAGTTCTATTTCCGACAGGACGCTTTTGAGCCATGACTGAGCAGGATCCTCGCGCACTCTATCTCGATCTCCTCAAGCGATCATTGAGTGGATCGCTGTATGAGCAGAGTGCTTGGGAGATCGTCGAAACGACGCGCGGTCCAAAAGATCGCTCGATGCTCCGAACGGGGCGTTTGGTCAAAAGCCTCCTTCGCACGGCTGAAGCGACCTATGTGCAAAAGCGCGGGCTGCTGCTGGTACGGCCAAAGCCGTACGATGCGGCATTGCGAAACGAAGGCATGGATTGGCCATTGATCGGCTACACGATGATCGGCGCCAAGCGATTGGACAATCTGCAAACGTGCATCGAGGATGTGCTGAAGCGCGGCGTCCCCGGTGACTTCATCGAGACCGGTGTCTGGCGCGGCGGGGCGACGATCTTCATGCGCGCACTTCTGAAACTGCACGGAGATACGATACGGACGGTTTGGGTTGCGGACTCGTTTGAGGGCTTACCGCCATCGAAGAACAAAGCGGACGGCAACGACATCAGTCATGTTGAGTTCTTGAAGGTGTCATTGGAAAAGGTCCAATCCAACTTCGCGCGGTTCGGCTTGCTCGACCAGCAAGTGCGATTCCTGAAGGGGTGGTTCGCCGACACACTGCCGACGGCGCCCATCGAAAAACTGGCAATTCTGCGGTTGGATGGTGATCTGTACAGCTCGACGATGGACGCATTGAATGCGCTTTACGACAAAGTCAGTCCCGGTGGCTATGTCATCGTCGACGACTATCACACTTGGAAGAGTTGCCGCGAGGCAGTCTCGGATTTCTGCAAAGCGCGGCGGCTGGCGCCAGACATCCAGCGGATCGATGCGAGTGGCGCGTTTTGGCAGGTAGGCAGCAAGAAGTCCTGATATTCCGCTCACACCTTCAACACCAATTTCCCCTGGTTGCCGCTGGTGTAGAGGAGGTTGACGACGTCGGGGAAGGCGTCAATGCCACCGACGCGCACGTCCTCGCGGATCTTGAGACGGCCGGTCTTGTGCCATTGGCCCAGTTCCCGGATCGCTTCGGGGATGCGATCGGCCCAATCGAACACGATGAGCCCGCGCATGGTCAGGCGTTGCGTCAGGATCGCGCGCAGATTTTTCGGGCCGGGCTGTGCTTCTGTCGCGGTGTAGGCGGAAATCAATCCACACACGGCAATGCGGCCGAAGGTGTTCATCTGCGGCAGGATCGCATCGAGGATCTCGCCGCCGACGTTTTCGAAGTTGACGTCGATGCCATCGGGGCATGCGGCCTTGAGGTCGGCTGCGAGGTTGCCTGCCTTGTAGTCGACGCAGGCGTCGAAGCCGAGTGTCTCGACGACGTATTTGCACTTGTCCGGGCCGCCAGCGATTCCCACGGCCCTACATCCCCTAATCTTGGCGATCTGGCCGACGATCGAGCCGACGGCACCGGAGGCGGCCGAGACGACGACGGTTTCGCCGGCTTTGGGCTTGCCGACGTCGAGTAGGCCAAAATATGCGGTCCAACCGGGCATGCCGAGGCCGCCGACCCAACGCTCAAGCGGGGCGAGTGCGGGATCGACCTTGACCACGCGGGTGCCGTCGGAAATGGCATATTGCTGGACGCCGAACAACCCTTGCACAGCATCACCCGGTTGGTAGCCGGGATGCTGGGAAGCATCGACCGTGCCAACGGCGTAGGCGCGCATGACGTCGCCGAGCTTGACCGGTACGACATAGGAGCGGCCTTCGTTGATCCAGCCGCGCATCGCCGGATCAAGCGAGATGTAGGCGATCTTGACACGGAACTGGCCGGGGCCTGGTGCCTCGATGGCGGCATCTGCGAACGCAAAAATGTCGCGCGTGACGAGGCCGGGTTTTGGGCGCGCAACCAGCTTGGCTTGACGATTGGGCATGGCAGGCCTCCAGGCAATGGTCGTCAGTTCGACGGCAAAGGCTTCTCGCACATCAGCGCAAGCTGGTGTCCGAACGGATCGAGGAAGAAGGTCATCCAAAGTTCATGATCGGACATCCGGGCGATGAGATGCGGTGGGCCGGCGAACACGATACCACGGCTCTCGCATTCGGCAACGGCGGCATCCATATCGCGAACTCTCAGATAGAGGCATGTGGAACCGGGTTTGGCATTCTCCGGACCTTCGTCACCGAGCATCAGGCGGACGCCGGCGAGATCGAAGAATACCAGATTGTCGAACCGGTAAAGTTTCTTGAGTCCGAGCTTGCGGCCATAGAAATCTTCAGCGAGGTCCGCATCGCTAACGCCGAGCGCGATCTGGCCGAAGCTCGTGATACCGGTTGTGGTGTTGTTTGCCGCCATCAGTTTGGCCGCGACTGCTGGCAACTGGCCGTGCGCAAGATGCGCTCGGCTTCCGCCTGATGGGCGATGCCCTTGATCGGTGCGCGAACGACAACCAGGCCTTCGCGCCCAGGCGACGTCACTTGGCTGAGATCGACGTCGGCCTTGCGCACGCCCGGCGACAACTGCACGAGGCGATCGCTTGCCGCAATGATTTGGAATGACAGTTCCGTCTGGCGCAATTCCTGTGCCGGCACAGCGTAGAAGTTATCGCCCTGTGGCGAATACAACGTCAACGACCATCCGACATCCGGCAGCATGGCGGTGACCAGTACCGGCCCGATCGACAGATCATAGCGGCAGATCGCGTAGCGCATGTCGGGTGCCAGGAACGGCAGCGGTTGACTTGCCGGTGATTGCGGAGCGAGCACCGTCATTCGATTGGCGGTCGGAACGAAGCGCGCCAAACGGTTCCACGCACTGCCGGTGCCGAGCATCGGCACCGCAAACGTCGCCAGGATGTGAATGACTCCGCCGGCCACCAGCGCGAGCAACAGCGGCAACATGCGAATTAGGATTGGCTTCTGTTCCGCGGTCGTACGCCGGGCTCGCACGGCAACAGCGTCGCGCGCGATGGGGGGCGGCTGCGGCGCTGGAATTGCGGGTGCTGCTGCCTCGCTGTCCGGCGGTGCCGGCGCGCGCTTGGGCACCGCGTCCGTAATCCGCTTGGCAATGTTTCGGGCTTTGGGTGCAACCTCTCCCAGCGAGCGCGGCAGGTTTTCACGGGCCCGGTTGAACTGCCGGCCAGCCTCGGCTCCTGCCGCTTTGAGCCGCTCCCGACTGGCGGCGGTGTCAGGGAGTTTCAATTGCGGTCGTTTGATCTCCGGCAACTTCAGTTGGGCCGCCTTCTCGCGAAGGTTCGGCAATCGCGGCAGGTTCGGCAACTTGGAATCCTTGAGTTTCAGCCGCTGCGCTTCCAGCCGTTGGCGGCCATCAGCCTGCAGTCGCTGTACTCTCTCTTTCAAGTTTTCGAGCGCCTTGGCAAAATTGATCTGGACGGGGGGCATGTGTTTTTTCACCGGCAAGCAATTCGGCGAATGACCGGCAACACGCGCTGGCGTGTCTGGTCATCGGCCACTTGGACGACCCATTTCGGATCTTGCACTGTGAACGCGAGCGTAATGCGCCCGGCAACGCCAATGGGGAGCCAATTGCCAGGCCGCGCATCGCGCGACAATGCAATCGATACGCCACCGTCCGCATCCCGTAACGCCGTCGCCGTATTGAAGGCATAACGCTCGGCATTGTTGCGAATCAAATTGCCGTTCTCGTCGAATACGGCAAGGCTCCACCAGACAGCATCGAGGGCTTCCGTTTCGATCACATACTCGCACGACGAGCGTAGCCGCTCCCCGTCGTTGTCGGTCAACGCGTGCCAAGCCAACGCGAGCGTCGTGTTAATCGGCAATTGCCCGAGGCGAACCGTGTGGGCACGCGTGTAGGGATCGGCGTCCGATCGTCCGGCCATCGTCCAGGCGACCCAGGGTCCGGAGGTTGTTGTTGTCAGCCGGGAACCCGAATGCACCATCAACCACGCCGACGCCAAGCCGCCGCCGATCGCGATGGCGATATAGACAGCCGTCCTGACAATGAAGCTCAAAAACCTAGCCACGGGATGCAGATGTCCAATTGCGCTTCTCGGCGAGCCGTCTCATCGGGTGTCCTTGTCAGCAAACGTCTGAACTACGGCTGCGAACGTTGCGGGCCGGGAAGTGCCGGCGCCTCGGCCCGGCGATCCGTGGCCGATGGTGGCCCAACGGCCGGCGCAGGAGAGGTTTGGCGTGGCCGCGCCGGATCAATCGCAGGCCCCCTTGGCGCTGCCGGATCACGGACCGGCTCCGGCAAGCCTGCGGTCTTGCGCATCGATTCGGCGAGCCGACGTAGCAGTTCGCGAGTTTGGTCTGGCATGACGGTATTGCGACGTCCCGTATTGCCGCCCTGCGCCGCGGCGAGCGCCGGTTCGGTTTTTCTCAATGCAGTCAAGCGCTCGGATTCCTGCGTCTGGCGTGGATGCGGAGTGAGACCCGGAATGGTCGGAATACTCATGTTCGGATGCGCCACTGCCATGTAGTTCTGCCACGCGATCGTCGGCAGCCCGCCACCGGTCACGCCGGTGGCGTTGCCGGTGCGAGCGGCTGGGTCAATGATCATTGGCCGGAAGTCGTCATTGCCGATCCAAACGCCGGTCGCCAGTTGGCCCGTGAAGCCCAAGAACCAGGCATCACGATAACTCGACGAAGTTCCGGTCTTGCCGGCGGAATGCGTGAACTCCAAAGTTGCGCGCTTGCCGGTACCTTCAGTGACAACAGCATGCATCATCTGGTTCATCTGCTCGGCCACGCGGCGGGAAACAACTTGCGCCGGCTCGGGTTCATCGCGCTCACGACTGTAGACGAGATCACCTTTGGCACTGAACATATCGAGGACAGCGTATGGCCGGCTGGCTTTGCCGCCATTGGCGAACGTCGCATAGGCGGCCGTATTCTCAAGTGGCGTGATGCCGCCGTCGCCAAGCGCCATCGAGCAGGTCTTCTTGATTCCGGGAACGCCGAGGCGCTGCGTCATCTCGACGACCTTGTCGCGGCTGTTGGCGCCAAGTTTGTAGAGCGAAAGATCAGTTGCGACCGTATTGAGCGAGACCTTAAAGGCGTCCTGCAGTGTTAATTCGCGGCCGCTGCCGGACCCGCCGTCATAGTTCTTCGGTTGCCAACCGCGAGGCCCGCAAGGAGCCGGCGCGTAATCACGGATCGAAGACTTGGGTGTAAAGCCATTCTCCAGCGCCGCTGCATAGACATAGAGCTTGAACGATGAGCCGGGTTGCCGGCGCGCGGCCGTCGCGCGATTGAATTGGCTCTCACCGTAGTCGAGCCCACCAACCAACGCTCGGACAGCCCCATTCGGCTCCATCGACACGATTGCGCCGGTCCTGGCCTTGTGAGTCTTGCCATACTGGCGGACGGTCGAAAGCAGTGCTTCTTCGGCTGCCTGCTGAAGACCCAGATCAATCGTGGTACGAACCGTCAGCGCATAGTGTCCGCGGCCCTCGGCCAACCGCTGTACTTCTTCGAACGCCCAATCAAGGAACCAGTCGGGGCTAGACGGACCACGATTGGAGATGGCCTTTGCAGGAGATTGCCGTGCCGCGTGCACTTGTCCGGCCGTCATGTATCCGGCTTCGACGAGATTGGAGAGCACGTCATTCGCGCGCGCGCGCGAGGCCGGCAAATTGACATGCGGGGCATATTTAGTCGGTGCTTTAAAAAGCCCAGCCATCATCGCGGCTTCAGCGAGGTTGATGTCCTTGACCGATTTTCCGAAGTAGTTCTGCGCGGCCGCTTCAACACCGAAGGCGCCGCCACCCATGTAGGCGCGGTCCAGATACATTTTCAGGATCTCGCGCTTGGTAAAACGACTTTCGAGGAGGAAAGCCATGAACAGCTCTTTGAGCTTGCGTTGCAGCGAACGCTCCGACGTCAGAAACAGATTTTTTGCGAGCTGTTGCGTCAGCGTCGAGCCGCCTTGCACGGTCTCTCCTGCCTGCGCATTGGCAAGCAGCGCGCGCGCGGTGCCGAAAAGATCGATACCGAAGTGCTCGAAGAAGCGGCGATCCTCTGTTGCCAGGGTTGCTTTGATTAGATGATCGGGGATGTCCTCCAGCGGAATGCCATCGTTCTGCAGGATGCCGCGCTTGCCGATGTCGTTGCCGTTCTTGTCGAGGAATTTGACCGAGTACTTGCCTTGCGTGATCTTGCTCTCGTCAAACTCGAGGAACGCCGGCAACGCGAGCACGAGCAGCCCGGTCAAGCCCGCGACCGTCAGCGTCAGGGATTCCGACAGCAGCTCGTTGGTCACACGCTTCCAGCCGGTCAGCCGAAAGCGTGCAAAGAAGCTGGTCAGGCCGTTCCAGCGATCCTTGAAGGATGCCCAAGATTCCGCGAGGGAGGAATTGATCCAGGAATTGATCGCCCAGCGACGTTCTCGCCATTGGCTCTTTCTCTCGGGAGTTTTGGAAGAGAGATTGAACACGCTTTACAGTTCCTCGTTGAGTGGCCGGCCGTTGGGATATCCGGCTTCGTTGTTTCAGCAGTCCGGCGCCGAGCCCGATGCCCGGCTTGATGCGGTGAGATTCATACAGTGAGGTTCTGTGCGCGCACGACGCATCCGAAACCTCTCCGCGAGTATGCTATAGGCAACCTGGAATCAGTTTTTTGCGCGTCGTTATGACCATACCACGCCCATTCCAGAAATTGCGAGAGGGACCTTTGTCACAGAAAGATCAAACGGTTGCACCTTTCTGGCGGAACAAGACACTCGACAAACTGTCGAAAGCGGAGTGGGAGAGCTTGTGCGACGGCTGCGGCCGCTGCTGCCTGAACAAAATCGAGGACAGTGACAATGGCGATATTTATCTGACCAAGGTTGCGTGCCGTTTGTTGGACTTGGGCAGTTGCCGGTGCCGCGACTACCCCGATCGGCAGAACTGGGTGCCTGACTGCATATCACTGACCGTTGACGAGGTCCGCCGCATTACATGGCTGCCGCCGACCTGCGGCTACCGATTAGTCGAGGAGGGCAAGGACCTGCCGTGGTGGCATCCGCTCGTGTCGGGATCGCCAGAAACGGTGCACGAGGCCGGCATCTCCGTGCGCAGCTGGGCGAAGACCGAGCGGCGCATCAAGGAGCACAACTTCGCAAAGTACATAATCGGCGGTTGGCCGGAAGCAGGCGCGGCGGCGCAAGGTACAGGCCCACTGCGAAAGTGCTGAGGCCTAGATCGCGCGGCCTACAATTTGAGCACGCCAATCCGCTTCATGAACAGTATGACGAGGGCGACCGAGAGCAGAATGAGGCCGATGGCCCAGTATGTGCCGTTCGGGTTATCTTCAAACAGCAGGCCTTTCATGTTCATGCCGAAAAATCCGGAAACGAATGTCGGCGGCAGCAGGAGCATTGAAAAGACGGTCAACATCGATAGCGAACGTTGGGTTTTTTCAGCGGTCGCCGCGCCGATTTCTTCTTGCAACAGACGAGAGCGATCGCGGATTTCGATAAAATCGTGGTCGAGTGCGTCAAGGCGCTGCGCCAACTTGTTCGTGGCCAGCAAGAGCGCCGGTTTCATGTCGGGTGCGTCGTCGCGTTCCAGGCGCGTGAGGACGCTTCGCAGGCCAGCCAACTGACGATGCAGTTTGACGCTGGTGCGGCGCGCGTTTGCGAGCGCTTGGCGGCCTTCAATTTTTTCGCCGCGAATGAGGCCATCTTCGATTTTGTCGAGTTCGTCGCCGAGATTGTCGCCGAGGCGCTCAACGGTATCAGCGACATGATCGATGATGTGTTCGAGGAGCGCGGCGACAGTCGGCAATCGGATTTGGCCGAGTTGGATGTGCTCACGGACCTTGTCGACGGCATTGAGCGGGCGGTATCGTCCGGTCAGGAGTAGATGCTCATTCATGACGAAGTGGAGATGGGCAAACTCATCGGCCGACATGCCGAGGTCGCGACTGAGGTCGGCGATCTCGCCGTAGGTGCAGGCGCCATCGGTGTGGAGCTGCTGATGGTTGTCCTCGTTGACCAGAAGTTCGACGGCTTTTGCGGGCATATTGATGCGTTGCAGCCAGCTGCGGACACGGGCGTCGGTCAGGTCGAGATGCAGCCAATGCCAGCCGTGGCGGGCGGCGGAGATCGCTTGGTCGGATGGCAGAGGTTCAGATGAGCCGTCCTCACGGATGTGGAACGCCCAGACGAGGCCGGGGATGACGCCGTAGTCCGACGCTGCGGAGCGCGCGGATGATTCCGGCGCAGATCGTGTGTCGGCGTCGTCGCGCTTCATGGTGGTGTCTTTCACAGCTGCCACGGAAACTCACATGATGCGTTCGCGCTGCGCACGGAGGAATGCGCGGCATCTGATCAGGCGCTTATCACACGTGGATTGCCGATGTCATGCAATTGTTCGGCTATGATTGCTTGGCTGGAACAGCCTTGCCCCGTGCCGATGTGCCAGGTGGTCGGGCCGTTAGCCCGTCGCAAGGGTTGTTGTCTCAACGCGCGCGCGGCGGCGTTCGGCCGCCTCGCGCGTCCAAAGCTCCCACGGCCGATGGACTTGGCCCTCGGTTGAATCAGCACACGCGGCCGCCTCTGACGCAGTGAGTGCGGTGATCGGTCCAAGCCGCATGGCCTCGGCTTGGTAGCGGGCATTCAACTCTGCATAGACGGCACGATAGACGACCAGCGGCAGCGATGGCGCCGTCACCGTCGAGCCGTGGCCACGCATGACGACGATATTGCTCGCGCCCAGCGACTTGGCCAACGCGCGGCCTAATTCCGGCGAGCGGATCAGCAGATCGGTTGCGAGTCCGCCGGCATCTCTGATCTCGAACAGCGGCGCTTCGGTACCGATGAAGCCGGCCATGTGCGATACCGCGCGTAGGCGCTGCTCAGCCGAGATTGAGAACGGCACGATGGAATGCGAATGACTGTGTACGACAGCCATGACATCCGGTCGTGCAGCGTAGATTTCGCCATGGATGAATCGTTCAAGATACGGCCGTGGGCCCTGCGTGTCGACTGGCGTACCATCGAGTTGGAACTCAAGGATGTCGTTCGCTGTGACGTTGCCCGGCGCCATGTTGCGGGCCAGCAAGAAGCGATCCGGGCGCTTGTCGTGGCGAACGCTGACGTGGCCGAAGGCATCGACGACGCCGTGATCGTAGAGTATGTGATTGGCGACGACGAGATCGCGGATCAGAGCTGGATTAGCGGTCATGATGGCTTTCAATTGGCCGGCGCTACGATGCCGGCGGCTTTGGCGATCTCGGCGCTGCGTGTCGATTCCAATGCGATGAAGTTGGCGAAAGCTGCGGCCGTCTCGGTGACGGGTTCGGCACCCAACGCCGTCAGTTTCTGAATGAGCTCGGGATGCTGTGACGCCGCCTGCACAGCCACATTGAGTTGTCCCACGGCATCGGCCGGCAAGCCCTTCGGTGCCCACAATCCGTACCACAGCAGGAAATTGAGGCCTGGGAATCCCGCTTCAGCAATAGTCGGCACCGACGGCAACTGGGGTGTTCGCCGTTCGGACATGACTGCGAAAGCGCGTAATGCCCCCGCCTGCACCTGCTGCAGGACACTGCCAAGTGGCGCGACCATCAGCGTTGTCTGACCGCCAATGACATCGGTGAGGGCGGGGGCTGTGCCGCGATAGCTGACAACGACGGTTTTGACACCGATACGGGCATTGAAGCTCTCGCTGGCCAGATGCCCCATGGCGCCAAGTCCGGAATTGGAGAAGGTGTGCTTGTCGGTTACCGCCTTCATCTCGGCGGCCAGCGCCTTGAGGTCGACAGGTGTCTTGCCGGGGTGGCCGACGAAGATCATCGGTGATGTTGCCAGCCGCGAAATCGGCGTGAAATCGGCAACCGGATCGTAGGGCACTTGCTTCATGACGTGCTTCGCCATGAGATGAATGTCGGCGTTGGTCAGCAGCGTCCCGCCATCGGCAGCCGATCGCGCCACTTCTGCGGCACCGAGCGTGTTGTTGGCACCGGCCCGGTTCTCGATCACCCAGGTCTGGGCGAGCGTGTCCTTGAGCCGGTCGGCGTAAAGCCGGCCGATCGCGTCGATGGCGCCGCCGGGGGCTGCCGGGACGACAAGGCGAACTGTGCGTCCCTGTTGCGCCAACGCGATGTGCGACAGCGGCAGCAATCCTAGCCCGCCCAATCCCTGCATCATTATCCGGCGTGTCACCATGGCCAACCTCCGCCGCTTTCGCATTTTCGCCATAACGCTGGACGGCAAACACCTTGTCAAGCGGCAGGCAGTCCAGCCGACGTGCAAGTTGGGCGCGATTGCCAAGGCCCGCGCAGTTCTCACCCGCCGGCCGCGACAGCCGCCACCTCAGTCCGTGCGGCCACACGCTCACGCGCCAATTTGGTCGCCGTCACAAAATCGGATTTGCCGGAGCCGAGTAGTGGAATTTTATCGACGATCATGATCTCGGCAGGCACGCTCAATTCGCTGACGCCGCGCGCTTTGGCGTGGCGCTGGAGGTCTTCGCGCTTGAGCTTGGTGTCGGTACAGAGCAAGACGAGGCGTTCGCCTTTGCGCGCATCCGGCACGGCCGCGACAATGGTGATAGCGCTCGGCCAAACTTCCGCCGCAAGCGCTTCGACCGCCGCGAGGCTGATCATCTCGCCGCCGATCTTGGCGAAGCGCTTGGCGCGTCCCTTGATGGTGATGTATCCAGCGGGATCGATCGCCACGATATCGCCGGTGTCGTGCCAGCCATCGGCGGGGGATTCGAGCACGCCCGGGTTTTCGGCGCGATAGTAGCCGAGCATGACATTGGGTCCGGCGACGTAAAGCCTTCCAACCTTGGCATCGCCCTGCATTGCATCGATGCCGGGAACCGGTTCAAGCCGGTGTTTCATGAGTGGCGACAGGCGCCCGACGGTGCCCGCTTTGTTCGCGATCGGCGAGTTCAAGGCGAGAACCGGCGCCGTCTCGGTGACGCCGTAGCCCTCGAGAATGCGCACGCCGAAGCGTTCGGAGTAAATGGCGCGGGTGCGATCCTTGACGGCTTCGGCGCCGGCCATGATGAAGCGGACCTTGTGGAAGTCGTAGGGGTGGGCGACGCGGGCGTAGCCGTTGAGGAAAGTATCAGTTCCGAACATCAGGGTGATGCCGTTGCCATAGACCAGTTCGGGAATGATCCGGTAGTGCAGCGGCGTTGGATACATATAGACGGGGATGCCGCCGACCAGTGGCATCAACATGCCGGCCGTCAGTCCGAACGAGTGGAACACAGGCAACGCGTTGAACACCTTGTCCTCGCCGTTGGCATCGACGCGATTGAGACATTGCGCAATGTTGGCGAGAATGTTGCGATGCGATAGCACGACGCCCTTCGGCGTGCCTTCCGATCCTGACGTAAAGAGAATGGCGGCGGGATCATCCGGCGCGCGCTGAACGCGGGACTTTGTGCCACGCAGCAGTCCACGAATTTTGTCGGATGTCGTGATCGTCGCGCGGATGTCATCGAGATAGACAATGCCGATGGTCCGGGAGAGGTCGTCGATGAGCGGTTGCAGGCGGCCTTTCTCGATGAACGTCCTGGATGTGAGGATCGTCGTCACGCCTGCAGCCAGGCAAGATGACTTGATGTTGGCGCTGCCGGCGGTGAAGTTGATCATCGCGGGTACGCGGCCGATGCCTTGCAGTGCCAGGAACACGACTGCGACGCCCGCCGAGTTCGGCAGCATCACGCCAACTGCGCGACCGACGCCGGCCGTGTATTCGAGTTTTGGGCCGAGAACTTGCGCTCCCGTTATCAATCGCTTCATCGACAGCTTGGTGCCGAGCGGGTCCTGGATCGCGATTTTCGCGTTGGAACGCTCGTACTTTGCGGCGACGATCGCCTGAAAAATCGTCCGATCGGTCGGCGCGGTCATCACAGCGGTGTCGACCATGATGTCCTGCAACATCAGTCCGGCGGCCTGCCGGCGCTGTTTGCCGCGCAAAGCCGGATCGACGTCGAGTTTGACTGGCGGCAGAAAGGTGATGGTGACTTTCGGGAACAGCGCCTTCTTGATCTGCGTCGGGCGCAGATAACTCCAGGGACTGCGTTCAGCGCCATCGACGCGGACCGGCACGATCCAGGCGTCGGCCTTGTCGGCGATCATGGCGGTCCCGTCATAGACTTTCATCAAGCTGCCGGTGGTGGTGATGCGGCCCTCGGGAAAGATGACGATGGTCTTGCCTTCTTTCACCGTATTGACGAGCCCGCGCGTCGCCAGAGGTTTGGTGGGATCGAGCACGTAGACGTTGATCAGCGACAGGAACGGCTTGATCCAACGCACCTCGGCGATTTCGGTGTTTACGGCGAACGCCGCATGCCCCGGCAAAATCGTGTGCAGCATAGGCGCTTCGAGCATGCTGACATGATTGGGTGCAATGATCGTGCGCTCGCCGGCCTTCGGGAGATTCTCAATGCCCTTTACTTCGAGTCCGAAGGCGAAGCGAAAGATGCCGCGCCCGAGATCGCGGACACCCTCCTTACCCCATGCCCGAAGCACGAGAGCTGCTACGGCCAGCGATCCAAGGCCCAATACGGTAAAGAGGTGATAAAAGTCGGCGCCGGCTGCCTGCAGACCCGCAACGATGGCGCCGGCGACAGTCATGTAGGCGGCATTGAGGACGTTGACCGCAGCGATGACGCGGGCGCGCTTGTCGACCGGCGCCCAGGACTGTACGGCCGCAAACGAGGGCACAATAAACAGGCCGCCAGCAACGGCGAGTACGAACAGACCGAGCAGCAGACCGATGCCGCGCAGTGATGGCAGTAGCGCCCAAGGACCGACCGGTTGTGGAGAGGGGTGAACGGCATATGTCAGCCAGGCGAGGCCAAGCGCCGCGATCCCCATGCAGAAGGCGCCGAACGGAACCAGCGCCATGTTCGGACGGTCATGGCTTGCGCGGGCGGCGAGGATGGAGCCAATCGCGATGCCGATCGTGAACGTGGCGAGGCACAACGTCACGACGCCCTCGCTGCCACCGATGCGATCCTTGACGAGGCCCGGCAACAGCGACAACGCAACGAAGCCGACCAGCCAGAACCAGGAGGTGATCTGGCCGCCGACCCACAGCCGCTTGTCGGCCTTGAGTTCGCCAAGTAGCGCGAAGGTCGACGTCAGCGGGTTGCGGGTGATGGTTAGATTGGGTGCGGCTGGACCGTGCGCCGGAATAGCCCGCGCCGACCACCAACTGACGAGCGCTAAACTCAGAATGATGCCGACGATCAGTTCCGGGCTCTTCGCTTCCGTGACCGCAATGCCGCCGGCGATGGTGCCAAGCAGGATGGCAAGGAATGTTGCACCCTCGACGAGGGCGTTGCCGGCCGGCAACTCGCTGGTCGCCAGCTTCTCCGGCAGGATGCCGTATTTTACGGGTCCAAACAGCGCACCGATGATGCCGAAGGCGGCGAGCGCCACGAACAGTAGTGGAATGGAGTGGAGATAGAAACCCAACGCCGCGACGCCGGCGACCGGGATTTCGAAAAATTTGATGCGCTCGGCGATCCGCGCTTTGTCGAACTTGTCGGCGATCTCGCCGCCGAGCGCCGACAGGAAAAAGAACGGCGCGATGAAGATGACGCCGGACAGCGTGATCAACTCCTTCGCTTGCGGGTGCGCTTGATGGACCGCCTCGCCGCCGATGCCGAACAGGATCAGCATGCCGAGCGCATTCTTCAGGAAGTTGTCGTTCAACGCTGAACAGAACTGACAAATGAAGAGCGGCAGGAAGCGCCGCTCGGATAGTAGGGCTTTGAACATCAGACGTCTCCAACAGGTGCGCGGCGCGTCGATACCGTGCGTCGCGACAATACGATTCGATTCTGTAATTGCGAACGTTTCATCGGCGCTGGAGTTGTGAGGCCTGTGCGCGAACTTCCGGCGCTGGAGAATCCTGGGTCCGGTTCTTGCCACCCTCAATCACGCGCAATTGCGGCCGCCCGGCACTCAATCGCGGTACTGGTGCGTCGAACTCGGGGGCAGCGCCGCTATCCAGGTCCAGCCGACTAGCTCGACCGCACATGCCAAGGAACCTGTTCGCCAGGGTGGCCGACAGATAGGCGCGAACGCTGCGGAACATCAGACGAAGCATGACAAACCCTTTCCCAGGACGCTCAGTTCAGATCTTATACCGCGCAATTGAACGATGTTCAAGAAAATTCTGCGGCGTGGTGATTGGGTGGTCCGCGCGACGATGTTTGTCATCGAGCCGTGGCCACCAATGCGTGCGGCGGTGCTTGTTGTGTCGGGAGATGTTAGTTATAAGCTATAACGATTGGTCAAATGCTGAGGCCGCGAACAAGTGCGCCCAGTCTTCAGGAGGAGGACGCCATGAGCCAACCCAAGGTCGCGACGGCTGCCGTCAATCGGCGACGGTTCTTGAAAGGTGCTGCCATCGCCGGCACGGCTTCGGCCGTGGCGAGCCCAGCCATCGCCCAATCCTACCCCGAACTCAAGTGGCGAATGCCGATGTTCGTGCCGAAGTCGGTCGACAGCGTCGTCGATGCGGCCAACGATCTGGTCAAACGGGTTAGCGATGCGACGGACGGCAAGTTCCAGATCCAGCCCTTTGGCGCTGGGGAGATTGTGCCCGGCGGACCGGCCGTGCTCAATGCCGCCGAAGAGGGAACGGTCGAATGTGCATTCACACTCTCCTACTACTCGTTCGGCAAAGACCCGGCCTACGCCTTCGGCGCGACGCTGCCGTTCGGGCCGAACACTCGTGGACAGGCGGCTTGGCTGTTGAAGAACGGCGGCTTGGACTTGTGCAACGAGTTCTTCAAATCGAAAGGCACGATCGGTATTCCCTGCGGCAACTCAACGGCGCAGATGGGCGGATTCTTCCGCAAGGAGATCAACAAGCTCGATGATCTCAAGGGCCTCAAGATGCGCATCCCCGGTCTCGGCGGCATCGTTATGTCGAAGCTCGGCGTGATCCCGCAGCAGATCAATCCCGGCGATATCTATCCAGCTCTTGAACGTGGAACGATCGACGCTGCCGAATGGGCCGGGCCCTATGATGACTTCAAGTTCGGCCTCTACAAGGTGGCACCCTACTACTATGCGCCGGGCTGGTGGGAGCCACAGGCGACGATCATGTTGTTCGTCAACCTCAAGAAATGGGAAGAACTGCCAAAGCACTACCGGGCGGTGCTAGAGGCGGCTGGCATTGCTACTTGGACCACCCATCTTGCCAAATATGACACGATCAACTCACCGGGCCTGCGGCAGTTGATCGGAGCGGGCGCCAAATTGCGCTTCTTCTCGCAAGAGATCCTCGACGCATCCTATGACGCCAGCTTCAAGGTCTTCGAGGAGCTGCAGAAGCAAAGCCCGGCGTTCGCCAAAATCTACCCGGCCTGGAAAAAGCACATCGACGACCACGAACTCTATTTCCGGGTCGGCGAAGGGACTTATGACAACTACATTTTCAACAAGCGCGTGAAGGGCTGATGAGCCGTTAAGAATTCGTTGCGGATTGCTGCCTTGCCCGGTTTTTTCGGCTCTTCGAGCGCGCAACAATATTTTTCTATGCCAGAGCCCGCGATCGCCCCAAAACGGTTGCGTGCTCAATCTTTATTTAACCGCAATGACGCCAAATTGATCCCAAGAACATAAGCGCTGATGGGCGAACGTTTCATGCCCTGTGGCGTAACGAGGGAACGATTTTGATGCGCATGAGATCTCCGGTTTTGAGTTCTGCTGTTGTTGTGAAGTGCGGAGACAAAGCGAAGTCCATTGGCGAGTTTGTTGCCCAGTGGTTGGCTTTGGATCAAATTCGCCTAGCCGTTTCCACTGCGCCCGCCGCTCTGCTCGTCGCGCGTTCCGCCGCCAGCCCCGTTGCCCGCGCCTTGGTCGCCATGGGACCAGAACTCGCCGCCGCCGGTGTCCGCGTGAGCGTCATTTTTGCCTCGGTTGCCTCGACTGTTGCCACGCCGTCCTGGTCGGCGCCGTCGACAGCGCTGGCATTTCGACCGGATATCCGTTTGGCCCGCAATCCCCGCCTTGCTGACGCTCACGAGCAACTTGTACTCGGTCACTGCACGGTCTGGTACGGCGACTGCATGCGCCGCGATCCCGAGAAGCGCGATGCCTTCGAGCGTTTCCATGCCGCTTGCCCTGAAACGGCACGCGTGGCTCAGCGCTCGTTCCATCGTCTCTGGGCGTTGGCGGAGCCAGTCGGCAGCCGCTTTCCCCGGCCATCCTTGGTGCCGAATATCGCCAATGGTGAGCGGCCGATGTCGCCGGACGAGGCCGGCGTTACCATCGCTGGTGAAATGCTCGTCGCAACCGTCGTCTCAACACGGCACTAGAACTCCCATCGAACTCTACTCGAAGGCGGTTCGCGCGCTTTCCCCGGCCTCTGGTCAAGCCCGGCAAAGCACAGCATACTTTCGCTGAGGATCGCGCGCTGGGCGTGGTCGGTCGGAGGCTGCGAACTATGGGACGCATTATCATCGGGTTTCTTGCCGGCGCGCTCGCCGTTCTGTTGGCGCATCAGCCGATCATACTTGGCCTCAAGTCGATTGGCATGCTGCCGGCTGCGTCGACTGCTTATAATATGCTGCCGCTCGGCAATGCGCCGCCGGCTCTATCCAATCTCTTCAAGGGTTTCGGTTTTGCCGGCTGGCCGATCCTGTTCAATCAACTTTTCTGGGGTGGATTGCTCGGCAGTCTCTTCGGGCTGATCCACGGTAAAATTCCCGGCGGCATCATGCTGATCAAAGGTCTGATTTTTGGCCTGCTCATGGTCGTGCTCAGCAATTGGATGCTGGTGCCATTTATCAAAGGCCAGCTGTTCGGCTTCCCCAATCAAAACTATTTTGCGAACTTTATACCGGATCGCATGTTGGTCGCCGCTATCATTCAGTCAGGGTTTGGCATGGCGACCGGGGTGCTCTACGGCCTATTCCGGCGCAGCGAATAAGGTCAGCTGAGACCATAGGCAAGGGCGGCGTAGCGACCCGCCTTGCCAATCGTCACCAGCGGCAGAAAGATCCAGAACGGAACCCGCATCGCGCCCGCGACGAAAGTCAGTGGATCGCCGATGATCGGCACCCATGCCAGCAGCAGCGTCCACACGCCCAATCGATTGAACCGTGCTGATGCCCGGTCGATAGCTGACGTTGAAAATGGAAACCAGCGCCGCCCTTCGAAATGGCGGGCATATTTGCCGACCCACCAATTGAAGCAGGAGCCGGCGACATTGCCGGTGGTGGCGGCGACCAGCAGGCCTATCGGCGAACCGAGGCCCGCATTCATCTGCGCGACGAAGGCGACCTCGGACGAAAACGGCAGCAGCGTTCCCGCGCTGAAGGCGATCACGCACAGCATCGCGTAGGGCCAGAACTGATCGATCAGCGCGCTCACTTGGTTCGCCGCTCCGTCGTGGGAGAATAGAGAAGGGCCCCGCGACACGTCGAGAGGCCCCTTCAGAGTTCCTGACTTAATTTGCGCCGATTACTTCAGCGGCTTGGCTGCGGCTTTTTTCGGTGCGGCCTTGACGGGCGCGGCCTTGGCCGGCGCAGGTGCTGCATGGCGATGGGTGAAGAGCGACAGGATGCAGGCGCGCTTGGCTTCGAGAACGCTGCGAATAGCCTGATGCTTGGCTTCGAGCATCTTGTGCAGATGCGCGCCGCCGGCCTGCGATGCGGTCGGCATGGCGAACATGGCGGTCAGGGCGATAACGGCGGCGAATGTGGTGCGATTGGTCATGATAAGCTCCATCCAGGTTTGAATATCAGATAGAACCAAGCGGGCCACTTAGTTTGCAATGATTAATGCAGGTTGATTCGCGAAAATTCAATAAATTACTTAATGTGCGAATTAGAAACATTGCGCTGCGGCAGTATTGACATCATAATCAGTCGGTCGATTAATCAATGTTAACTCAATATTAATTAACGGCCGTATTGAATATGCAATACGGCCGTCATTATGCCGACGCCTGCAACGATCTGCGCCACTGCCACAACGGCCGGCATCAACACCGGTGCAAGATCCGGGTTAGGTCAGTGTTTCAAATAGGCATTTTTGTAGTTGCATCCTTGGTATGAGCGACGAGATCAGGAGGTGCTCGTCGTGGGTGTGGGCGCCGTTGCCATCGACGCCGAGCCCATCGAGTGTCGGGACGACGTGTGCCGTGAAATTGCCGTCGCTACCGCCACCGGTTGAGACACCGATGAGGTCGATGTCCAGCCTGTGCGCCAACTGCCTGGCGTGTTCAAAAAGTGCCGTGACGCCAGCATTCTGTTCGAACGGCGGGCGATTGGGACCGCCCGTTACCTGGAGTCGGACGTCGCGATTGAACGGCGTCAGGGTGCGAAAGGTCCGATCGATGGCGTCGGCGTCGGCGATCGTGTTGACGCGGACATCGATATTGGCTGCGCAATGCTGCGGCACGACGTTGCCCGCCGTGCCGCCGCGGATCTCGCCGACGTTGACTGTCACGCCGCGTGCGTAGTCGGTCATGGCCTCAATGGCAACGACTTGGCGCGCCATTTCCAGGATGGCGCTGCGCCCTTCGTCGTGGCGGGCGCCGGCATGGGCGGGGCGGCCCTGGGTGGTTAGCGTGTAGCGGCCGACGCCCTTGCGGGCGACGACGATCTTGCCGCCATCGCGCGCGGGCTCGGTCACCAACACGTATTTGGCGCGCTGGGCTTCCGTTTCGATCAGCGCGCGCGAAGTCGGGCTGCCGACTTCCTCGTCGGAGGTGTAAAGCAAGCGGATTGGCAGGGGCGTTGGCTTGCCAGCGCGCAGGATCTCGCGCAATGCCCTGAATGCGAGATAGGCGCCGCCCTTCATGTCGTAGATGCCGGGACCGAACGCCCGGTCGCCCTCAATGCGGAAGGGCAGCTCGGAGGCGAGCGTACCTTTGGGATGGACCGTGTCCAGGTGGCAGAGCACGAGGACGCCGGGCCCGCCGTCGTCCCATGGCGAGGTTACGCTGATATGGTCGCCGCGGCCTTCACGACCGGGAATGCGCGTGACGCGGGCGCCAGCAGCTGCAAATCCTGATGCCGCCACGCTGATCACGCGATTGACGCCGTCGGGATCGGCGGTGTGACTTTCGATTTCGACCCACGTGCGAATGCCGTCGAGAATGTCCCGTGCCGTAACGTTCATGTCGGCGCTGGTCCTTGTTGTTGGCGCTGCCCCTATCACGACTTCAGATATAGCGCCCCCAAATACTTCGGCTCGGCGCGACGTCGCAGCAACGCGTCAATGGCATGAACCTGCGAGCGTTGGTGTGGCGAAAATCTGGCGATGCGTGTTGCTGGCCTCGCCATTGCATTGTCACTATTGCGACGCGGCGCCTCCCTGGCCCGGCGTTTCCCGCGCACGGGCGACCTGCGGGTCATTGGGATCGTGCCAGAACATCCGTGCGATACGAACGAAGCGATAGTAGGCGATGATCGCGGCATAGCGCAGCCCCATCCAGCCGCCAAAAACATGCGTCCGCACGAAATAGTACTTGAGAAAAGTCATTGGAAATTCGGTGAACAGCCGCAGGGCCAGAAGGATGCGCGACTTTTCCTTGGCATGGACTGCGTTATAGGATGCGCGAGCGTCACTCTTCTTGATGAGATCGCGCAGGGAACGTGCGGTGTGGTGCTCGATCGCGCCCTTGAACTGCCCCGCTGGTTCGCTGCCAATATCCACGGAATCAAACAGTGTTGCATCCTTGAAGCGGACGTAACGACGATCATAAAGCCGATAACAATAGTGATCGCGGGCGAATGGCCGCGGCTTTGTCTGGCCGGGATAGACAATCAGTGTCGGCATACCATAGACCTTGTGCGTTGGCCGTCCGCTTGCAAAAATGCCGATCAATTCCGCCTTAAGTTCGCTGGACAAGACTTCGTCGGCATCGAGATTGAGCAGCCAATCATGACGGCACTGATCCTCGCCGAACCGCTTCTGCTGACCAAAGCCCGGCCAGGCATTGAAAACAACGTGCGCGCCGGCATTTGTCGCGATTTGCTGAGTGCCGTCCGTGCTGCCCGAGTCGATCACCACGATCTCGTCGACAAGGCCGCGCACCGATGCCAGCGTACGGCCGATACGGTCAGCTTCGTTCATGGTGATGATGAAGCAGGAAACTGGCAGCGGGTTCATGATCGCGGGCGATGTTGGAGTTGGCGGAACCATGGCATGATGTTTGATGCTTGCTGGCCTGACGGGCGCTGGGACGGGCGATCGCCGCCTGTTGTACGCGCCGGGGGCGGTGAGATGCAACCGCTCATTCCCTTTTGCTATGCCGCATACTGTGCCGCAGCTCGTTCGCCGTTCAAACAAAATTTCTGTAAACTGTTTTTGGCGGCGCATTTATGGAATGGCCGGCCTTGCAGATAATACAGTCACAGATTCATATGGGGAGCTCGACATGCCACTGGTCGCCATCATCGGGTCTGGATTGATCGGACGATCTTGGGCCAATGTTTTTGCCCGCAGCGGATGGTCGGTGATTTTGTGGGACCCGGTTGAACGCGCGCGCGCCGAGGGGGTGGCCGCGGTTGCGAGCAGTCTACACCGCTTGGCGGAGCATGGGTTGGTTGCGGATCCGAAAGGGGCTGCGGCGCGTGTGACGGCGGTTGCGACGTTGGAAGACGCTGTTGCGAATGCCGACTATGTTCAAGAGAACGGGCCTGAGACGTTGGAGGCTAAGCAGGCGATTTTTGCGCGCCTCGATGCGACGGCGCCTCAGTCCATTGTTCTGGCATCATCGACATCGGCGATTGTAGCGTCGAAATTTACTGAAGCGTTGGCCGGCCGCGATCGTTGTCTCGTTGCCCATCCTGTCAATCCGCCGCATCTGGTGCCGGTCGTCGAGGTTTGCGGAGCGCCTTGGACATCACCTGAAAGCATTGCGCGCGCCAGAGACGTCTACGTTTCGATCGGGCAGGTGCCGATCCATGTCCGCAAGGAAGTCGACGGATTCGTGCTGAACAGACTGCAGATCGCATTGTTGACAGAAGCATTCCGGCTGGTCGGCGACGGGGTCGTGAGCCCCGAAGATCTCGATCATACGATTGCTGATGGCCTTGGCCTGCGTTGGGCGTTCATGGGGCCCTTCGAGACCATCGAGCTCAATGCGCCAGAAGGGATCGCCGATTATTGCCGCCGCTATACGCCGTGGTTCCGTCGCTACATGCAGGACTTGCCGCAGCCAGAGGTGTGGGATGATGCGCAATGGCAACGCGTCGCTGCCGCTTGGGGTGAACCCCCGTCGGCGTCCGAGATCGCGGATAAGTCGCAGTGGCGAAACCAACGCCTTGCCGCACTTGCTGCGCACAAGAAGAAGCAACAGCCGTTCAAACGTTAATGCGGGGTGCTCCCCCCTTCATCATCGGCCCTTCAATATGCGGATGACCGTGCGCGACCGAAGTGGCGGCAAGATGCTTGGTCGTAGCCTGGGATGGCGATTCCCGCCACAAGGAAGGTCGCTGGATGGCTTCGCGCGATCGCCGGCGCCCCCTCTAGCCAAGACCTTGATTAACGTCTGTAAATGGCCTCTACGGCGTCCTGGTGCGATTAACGATGTTTGACGTCACAATGGCTGTTCCACCAGCTGAGAAACCAGCAAAGGGGCTGGGTCGTGCGGAGAATCTTACGTCCGCGCCGCCTTGCCTTTGCCTTTGGCCGGCGCGGGATCGTGGTCATGGCCGTGGTCAAGGTCGCAGCCGCAGGCATCGCCGTGCGCGTGCCCGTGATCATCGCCATGATCGTGGCCATGATCGTGAGCGCCTTGCGCAAGCCCGGCCGCCAGCTTGCGCTCGATCGCGACTGAAAATTCGCGCGGAGCAGCCTTGTCCTCGATCACCATCGCCATGATCTCGGCGGCGAGCAGCATGTCCTCGGGCCGGCCGAAATAGTGTCGGCGCAGACGGCCCGAGCGATCGAACAGCAGCAGCGTTGGCGTGCCGCGCATTTCATAGGCTGCCATCGTCTTTGGAATGCCGTCGCTGTCCGGCGCGTCGATGCCGATCGGGAACGGCCACTTATACTCGTGCTGAAACACGTCCAGCGCTGCCGGTGTCATGACGGCGTGATGCTCGAACACCGTATGGAGCCCGATCACCGCGACTTCACTCGGATTGAAGCGCTCGCGCAAACGCTTGGCTTGCGGCAGGCCGTGTTCAATGCAACCCGGACACAGCATCTGGAATGCCACTAGCGCGACCACTTTTCCCTTGAGCGCTTTGAGCGTCACCGGTTCCTTGGCTCCGAGCCAGCGGACCGTGTCGAGTTCCGGTGGATTTTCGGGATTGAACATTGCGGGATTGCCCTCGCGTCGTCATGGTGCATTCAGTGCGTGCCTATCTACCTGATGCCGCACAGCAGAGCAAATCCGACGACTCGCCAATCGCACAGTGGAGAGCACGCCGCTTTGGCAGCCTCACCGCTTGACTTGAGCCGCGTCGCCGTTCATGCCTCGGCTGTTTTCGGTCGAACCCAGGAGCCGGCCATGCCCATCCCTGCCACATCGGCCCTCGCCACCCCCACCGATGCCAAGCAACGCCTCGTTGCGATCCTCAAGCAGCGCTCGGTCATCGTCGGCGAAACCTTCAAGCTCGCTTCGGGGCGCACGTCGGACTTCTATTGCAACCTGAAGCCGACGATGATGGACCCCGAAGGCGCTTTTCTTATCGGTAGTTTGCTTTCGGACGCGCTGGTGAGCGTCAAGGCCGATGCGATCGGCGGGCTCGAATTGGGTGCCGTGCCGCTGGCCACGGTCGTTGCTGCCATCAGCCACGCCAAGGGGCGGCCGCTGCCCGCTTTCTTCGTTCGCAAGCAGGCCAAGGATCACGGTACGCAGAGTCTCGTCGAAGGTCTGAAGCGGGGCGATACATTGAAAGGCCGCCGCGTCATCATCGTCGACGATGTCATGACGACGGGTGGCTCGTCGATGAAGGCCGTCGCGGCCGTCCAGGCCGATGGCGCGGTCGTCGCCCACGTCATCGCCGTCGTCGATCGCGAAGAGGGCGCCACAGACACGTTCGCCAAGGCGGGCTTGCCGTTCTCTTCGCTGCTGAAAGCGCGTGATCTGCGGTGAGATCAGCTATGCGCGCGCGACGCCTCGCGAGACTTCAAGTGGCAGCCGGCATCCGCTATGCTATGGCAGCTCCGTCCGGAGGTCGATAATGCCCCACACCATGCGTCTGCTGTTTATCGCGGGATCCGCTCGCGAAGCGTCGTTCAATAAGCGATTAGCGAAGCTCGGCGCCGACATCGCCAACGCCAATGGTATCGCGGCCACCTTTGCCGATCTCGGCGATTATCCGATGCCGCTCTATGATGGCGATAGCGAGACCAGAGAGGGCACGCCCGAGAACGCGCGCAAGTTGCAGGCCTTGATGCAGGCGCATGACGGTATTTTCATCGCAAGCCCTGAGTATAACGCCTCGATTACGCCGCTGCTCAAGAACACGCTCGATTGGATCAGCCGTGTGAAGGTTGAAGGCGAAGCGCCGCTGCACGTCTTCAAGTCACGCGTGTTCGCGCTGGGCTCGGCCTCGCCCGGTGGCTTCGGCGGCATGCGATCGCTGATGCACACGCGGCAAGTGTTGGAGCTTGGCCTCGGCGCGCTGGTGCTGCCCGATCAGGTGGCGGTGCCGCGGGCCAACGCGGCTTTTGACGATCATGGCCATCTCAACGACAAGGCGCAGCAGGACATGCTCAAGGCACTGATCCAGAAACTCGCCCGCGCGGCAAAGATCATGCACGGGGCTTGAGCGGCATGATGCTGACTGACCCGCGCGATCATCTCTTCGTCGCTCTCGATGTTGCGAATGTCGAGGCGGCGCGCCGCCTCGTGACCGAGATCGGCGATGACGCGCGCTGCTACAAGGTCGGCCTCGAACTGGTGTTCGGTGGTGGTTTGGAGTTTGCGCAGGGTTTGAAAGCGGCTGGCAAGCAGGTCTTCCTCGACATGAAGCTGCTGGATATCCCAAACACCGTTGCCAAGGCCGCCGCCAACATAGCGAGCATCGGCCTCGACTATCTGACCGTCCACGGCACCGACGCCAAGACGCTCGATGCGGCGGTCAAGGGGCGCGGGGCGTCGACATTGAAGCTGCTCGCCGTGACCGTTCTAACCTCGATCGATAAAGCGGATCTTGTCGAACAGGGGATCGCCGCCATGAACCCGGCTGAACTGGTCCTGCATCGTGTCAAGCTCGCCAAGGCCGCGGGCTTCGACGGCTGTATTGCCTCCGGTCACGAAGCGCGCGCCATCCGCGCGACTGTCGGCCCCGGCTTCCTGATTGTCACGCCGGGCATTCGCCCGGTTGGAGCCGCCGTTGGCGATCAGGCGCGCGTGACGACGCCCATGATGGCGATTGAATCGGGTGCGAGCCATCTCGTCGTTGGCCGGCCGATTACGGACGCGAAAGATCCGCGCGCTGCGGCGCGGGCCATCGTTACTGAAATCGAACACGCAACACGCAGCCCATCCAACAGGAGTTAAAGTTCCATGCCTAAAGGTTATGTCATCGCCCGCGCCACCGTCACCAATGCCACGCAGTGGGCCGTTTATGCTGCCGCCGCCGGCGAAGCCATCAAGAAGTACGGCGGAAAGCCGCTGGCGCGCGGTGGTCAGATGACCGTTGCCGAAGGCGAAGGCCGTGCGCGCAACGTCGTACTTGAGTTCGAGAGCTACGAGCAGGCCAAGGCTTACGCGTTCTCAACCGAATATGCAGCCGCCCGAAAATTGCGCGAAGGCGCTGGCTATCTCGACATCGTCGTCGTCGAAGGGGCGTAACAATTGCCGCACGGCAAACCACACAACAGTGTCATCCCGGCAATAAATGCCGGGACTTTGATTTCGCTCGGCGGTATGATCGTTTTCTGGCGCGCGGTTGCCCCACCAAACCCCGCGCGCGACCATGCTGGCCGGTCGAGATCGGGAAGCACGGGCCGATCGTTTCGTCGGCCGGCATCCGACATCGCGAGTTCGGTCTCGGACTGATGGCCCATATCAGCGGGAATTGCGTCGGCCCCCAGCCAGCCCGAGGCGGACCTTGGAGCCGTCTGATGCAAATCGTTGACGAGGATTCGTCTTCCGCACGACTGTGGTGATGGTGCCGGCAGAGAGGATTGAACTCCCGACCTTCGGTTTACAAAACCGCTGCTCTACCGCTGAGCTATGCCGGCAAAAGTCACTTGCGGTGCGCTTCGACGCTGGGTCGCCCCACCGTGAGAGTTGCGTTGCGCTTTGTGCTCGATTTTGGCCTCGCCCGTCAATCACCGTTTCGTCGCGGTGCGGGCGCGCGCCCGCCCTTATGCCGCAATCTGACGCCGCCGTTCCGGCAACCAATGCCGTGGAATGCGGCCGACGTGTCCAAGCGCTGGATTTGCCGGCCGGGCGTCAAGGCTCGTCGGGTCAAGCCCCCAAGCGCCAGCCAGTGCAACGACGTGCGCTTCCGTCGGATAGAGCAGGATCTCGCCGCCCGTATCGCCTCGCCGTTCGCGGACCCCGCGCAATTGAAACCGCTTCAACCCCAGAGTTCTTTCTTCCGAAGTCACTTTCCCCGCCTGCCAGACGACACCATCCTCCGTGATGGCAAAGGCGCGCACCATCTGACCATCGCGGACGCGTGCCCAGGCAAAGACATCGATCAGCGGGTAGCTGAAGAAATACTGGACGTCGGGGAATTGTTGGCCTAGGCCCAACAACATCGGCGTCACCTTGTCGACGAAACGCGGCCCCATAGCGGCCGGCAGCGATAGTCCTGCGACAAACGTCCAACCGTCGACGGGTGGCGAGACAAAAACATGGGATTGGCCGAGGCGGTCGTCATAGATCGTGCCGAGGCCCGATTCCCAGTTCGCCGATCGCGCATCGCGAAGGCCCAAGCATTCCAGCACACGCGCCGTATCGTCGGACCGAATGGCGAGCCACGCCATCTTGTAGCCGAACGGGTACGGCCGATCTGGGACCAGACTGAAGACCACACGGCCTGGCGATAGCCGCGGCACAATGACCAACGCCGCGACCGCGATGGTGGCGAGGACCAGAATGGAGGTGACAAAAATCACGCCGGGCTCCCATGCGCGTGTCAGCCAGACAGTAAAGTCACGGTGCATCCGCGAATTACGCGACGGCAAGTCGCCGCCTGTGGACAGCGGGGGTAACTTTGGGTTCAACCAGTGTTCTTGGCAAGACCCACAGCAAGGCCCTGTGGGCGATCAAGCCCGCTCTTTCGGGACGCCTATGACCGCCTCGCCGCCGGGAATATAGGCGAAACTGGCTTGGCCGATAGCGCACAACAACCCGGCCTCACTTCGGATTTCGCTGGTGGCCGTGGCGATCCGGCCGTCGATCCCTTCCAGTCGGCCATTGGCTGTCAGAACGCCGCGATCGACGCCCTGCAGGAAACTCGTCGTCAGCGAAACCGTAACACATTTGCGCGTGTTGCCAGGTACGGAACACCAGGAGACGCAATGTCCCATCGCGGCATCAAGCAGCGTGGCATAAACACCCCCATGAACCTTACCCATTCGGTTCATATGGTCGGCACTGACTCTCATCCGGATTTCGGCGTAGCCCTCGCGCCATACAACAGTCTCGTAACCCAGCAAACGCCGAAACGAACCGGAATGGTCTTCAGGAGAGGCTGTCGTGCTGTGGGCGCACTTGTCGGGCATGGCGGCGTTGACCTATGGATGCTGTCACTGCATCGAGCCATAGCGGAGACGATCGTCCGATGAAAGTGAACGTTGCGCCTGGACCCAATATTGCGCCGTCCGTGCTGGCCCGACTTAAAGCAGTCGTTGGTCCTGAGGGTGTGATCGAGCAACCCGATGATATCGCACCCTACTGCAAGAGCTGGCGCGACGACTGGCACGGGCAGGTGCCCGTCGTGCTGCGTCCAAAAACGACGGATGAGGCGGCGGCACTGGTGGCGATCTGCGCTGAAACACGGACAGCGATCGTTCCGCAAGGCGGCAATACCGGCCTCACCGGCGCCAGCCAGCCTCACGACGACATGAGCGAGGTGATCATTTCGACGTCGCGGATGCGCCAGGTCCGTAGCATTGATCTGGAAAACGATACGATTACGGTCGAGTTCGGCGTGATCCTGAAGGACATCCAGCAGGCAGCCGATAAAGCCAACCGCTTTTTCCCGTTGAGCCTCGGTGCGGAAGGCTCCTGCCAAATTGGCGGCAATATCTCGACCAACGCCGGTGGCGTGCAAGTTCTCCGATACGGCAATACGCGGGCGCTGGTGCTCGGGCTTGAAGTTGTGCTTCCCGACGGGCGGGTTTGGAACGGATTGCGGGGGTTGCGCAAAGACAACACGGGGTATGACCTGAAGCAGTTGTTTATCGCTGGCGAAGGCACCCTTGGGATCATTACTGCCGCCGTTCTGCGATTGTTTCCGAAACCAACTGCAAGCGAAACCGCGTGGGTCGCGGTATCGAGCCCGGCGCAGGGCGTCGCACTGCTCTCGCATATGAAAGCGACGATGGGGGAGACGGTATCAGCTTTTGAGTTGATCAGCCGGCAAATCGTTGAATTCTTGTTGGCAGGTGTCCCAGGCCATGAAGATCCGATGCGCGAGGTTCACCCCTGGTACGTCTTGTTGGATGTGACCAGCCAGGGTGCGGCCGGCTCACTTGCCGAGCCATTCGCTGGTGCGTTGGCCGTTGCGATGGAGCAGGGGCTGGTCGACGATGCCATCATTGCGAGTTCCGGCGCGCAGGCATTGCGATTGTGGAAGATGCGCGAGGACATGGCTGAAGCGCAAGTCAAGGCCGGTGGCAGTATCGGGCACGACGTTTCGGTACCGGTGTCGCGCATCGCCGAGTTCGTCGCGCGTGCCGATGCGGCGCTCATTGATGCCTATCCCGGCATCCGCCCAACGACATTTGGGCATGTCGGTGATGGCAACCTCCACTACAATCTGGTGCGGCCACTCAGTTGGGAACAAGCGCGCTTCAAGGGTGAGAGGACGCGGATCAATCGCATCGTACACGATGTGGTGACACAATTGGGAGGATCGATCAGTGCCGAACATGGTATCGGTCGCATGCGGCTCGACGAAAACATGCACTACAAGAGCGCGGTGGAAATCGACCTTATGCGGACGATCAAGCGCGCGCTCGACCCGCTGAACATCATAAATCCCGGCAAGATGATTCGACTATAGAAAGAAAAAATGCGCAACCGACTGAGCGGTTGCGCTGGGAGTTTCAGGCCGTATGCCGCTGGCTCAGTACCAGCGGCGATAGCGCGGTCCGTAATAAAAACTGAAGGCCGGGCGGGGAGCATAATAGTAGCTGTAGACGGGCTCAACCCAGCGACAGTGACGGTGGCCGCGATGCCACCAGCAGCGTCGCGAGGCCTGCTCAACCGCCGAGCTTTCCTGTGCCGCAACTTTAACGCTGCCCATGTTTGCGCCAAGCGGCGCGGCATTAGCACCAGCAACCCCGAGGCTCAGAAGGCTCACAGCAGCGGCTGCTACGATCCATGACGTGCTTCGCATGCGTTTCTCCTTGTTTGAAATATGTTCAGATGATGTCCCGCGAAGATCGAGCGCTTCTAAACGCCCGGATCCGTCGCTGTGGTTTTGGCGTTTTCCACGCGCATTGAACCGTAAAAATAGTGGTCCAACCTGAACCGTCGCTGAATAGGGACGCAAGCAATTGTGGCGGTGGCTTGTCTAAGGGCCGTTGGCGGCACTGGGCTGAGGTTGCGCGGAGCGGCGCAATTGCGCTTCTCGGCGTGCGATATAAACGGCGGATGCAAAGATGACGAGTGCACCGACCCAAGTCCAAATGTCGATGGTCTCGCCGAAAACCATGTAGGCTGCGGCAACAGCGAACGGCAGTTTGGAAAATTCGAATGTCATCACAAGCGAGGCATCGGTTGCCGCGAAGCCGCGCACCAGTGTGACATGCCCGAGGGTGGCACACAGGCCCATGCCGAACAGCAGCGGCAAAACAGAGGCTGGCGGCCAACTCCAAACCATCAGCGCCGGGATGAGCGACATCGGCACGAGAAGGAGATGTGTTAAGAAAACAATTTTATTGGGGTCATCACGCGCCGTCAACTGCTTCACCAGGATAGCTGAGAACGCGCCGCTGATGGTCGCACACAAGGCGAGAAGTTGGCCAAAACCGAGACCTGAGAAACTGGGACGCAGAATAATCATGGCGCCGACGAAGCCGACGGCGAGCGCTGTCCAACGGCGACGGCGGACGACTTCACCAAGAAATAGCACTGCGGCAAGCGTGCCAAAGAGGGGAGTCAAGAAGCCAATAGCGGTCAACTCGCCGATCGGCATCATCGACAATGCGGTGAACCACATCAGCATTGAGGCGAGCGCAACCGCGCAGCGCCAGCCGTACAACTTCAGTTGTCCCGATTGGAACAACTCGGGGCCGCGCATCAGCAGAAGTGGGGAAAAAACGATTGCGGCGAACATGTTGCGGAAAAACACAACTTGAAACGGGTGGACGCCTGCCTGGGCTGCAGCCTTGGAAAAGACTGAGAGCCCCGCCAGCAGGGCCATCGAGAGCGTGACCCAAAATGCGCCGGCCAATGGATCGTTGCGCTTTGCACCGGCAGGGGCGATCGTGTTGGACGCGGCGAGCAGCGCTTGGAACTTGTTGACGAGGGTTGGCAATTTGAGCTCGTTGGCGGGGTGGTGAAGCTTGGTCGCTTCATGATGCTAGTGAGTCGTACACTCGGACGCAGCAATGCCGCTGGCAACCAGCTAAGCAGGAGCCACGGACATGGCGGCCATGCGATCTCCGCACAAAGGCCCTCACCTCGTGACGTGAAGTAGGCTTGCATCGCCGCTCTCTCCCGTGTTTCGATGAGTGCCAGGGAAGCTACGAGGGAGACCGGCATGGCTGTGGCGGGCAATGGGCGCGATGGTGCCATCACGCGGGCACGCGCCTATGTCGATGGCGGCGACTTCGAGCGCGATCTCGGGCGTCGAGTGGCCATAAGGACCGAAAGTCAGGCGCTACCGGGCAGCCTAGCCGAGATCGAGCGATACGTGACAGATGAAATGATTCCGTCATTCGAGCGACTCGGATTCGCTTGCAAGGCCTATCCAAATCCTGTCGCTGGTCAGGGGCCGGTGTTGCTCGCGAGCCGAATCGAAGACACGTCACTGCCGACCGTGCTCGGCTACGGTCACGGCGACGTCATTCGCGGGCAGGACGACCAGTGGACGAAGGGCAAGGGACCATGGGTTGTCGCGCGCGATGGCGAACGGCTCTATGGCCGCGGTACGGCTGACAATAAGTGCCAGCACACGATCAATATTGCGGCCATGGCAGCGGTGATGGCCGAGCGCGGTGGCAAGCTCGGGTTCAATGCAAAATACATTATCGAGATGGCGGAGGAGACAGGGTCGGCGGGATTGGGTGCAGTCATTGCTGCTCGTAAGAGCGACTTCGCGGCGACCGTCCTCATTGCTTCCGATGGGCCGCGCGTGACGCCGGAGCGGCCGACAATCGTGCTTGGCAATCGCGGAGCAATCACATTCGATCTCATTTGCGAATTGCGGGAAGGCGGGCATCACTCCGGTAACTGGGGCGGGTTAATCGCCGATCCGGCGATTATCCTGGCGCATGCCATCGCTTCGTTTGTTGGGCCGAAAGGCGGACTGCAACTCAAGGCTCGGTTGCCGCCGCCAATCGCGCCGCATATCCGCGAGTGTTTAAAGGACGTTGAAATCGACGGAGGCAGCGATGCGCCGAAAATCGACGGGTGGTGGGGCGAACCCGGACTTTCCGGCCCCGAAAAAGTATACGCCTGGAACAGTTTTGCGGTGTTGGCCATGACCGCTGGCAGTCCGGGTGCACCAGTCAACGCGATTGCGCCTTCAGCGCGCGCGCGCTGCCAGTTGCGCTATGTGGTTGACAATGTCGACGAAGTGCTGCCGGCGCTGCGTCGCCATCTCGATCAGAACGGATTTTCATCAGTTCGCGTCGAAGAAGCCAAAGGAGTCGGCAAATTCCCTGCGACGCGAACGGATCCTGATCATCCCTGGGCGCAGTGGGCACGGCAATCGCTGGAACGGACGACGGGCAGTAGGCCGGCGATTATCCCATCGACCGGCGGTGGCGTCCCCAACGATGTGTTCCAGGATGGCCTTGGCCTGCCGACACTCTGGTTACCACACTCCTATGCGGCTGCCGCAACGCGCACCCGACGAGCATATCCTGCTGCCGGTTGCGCGCAGCGCCATGGCGGTGATGGCCGGCCTTTATTGGGATCTCGGCGAAGGTCGCTTGCCGCAGTGACCGTCTATTGCAATGATTTTTTCTCCGGAGCGGCCTCATGACCGAACCTTGCCTACTCTCAGCGATCGAGGCGCGCCGGCTCATCGGTGCCAAAAAGCTTTCACCAGTCGAGTTGCTCGAAAGCTGCCTGAAGCGGATCGCCAAGACCAACAAGGCCATCAACGCCGTCGTCGCGATGGATGAAAAGCGCGCCCGGATGGTCGCCAGGGAGCAGAAGCCCAGGTGATGCGCGGCGATGATCTAGGCCTGCTGCACGGTTTGCCAATCGGCATAAAAGACCTTGAGCCAACGGCCGGTCTAAGAACGACCTGGGGATCGCCAGCCTACAAGGATCATATTCCTGATGTCGATCATCCAATGGTCGCGAACATTCGTGCATCAGGCGGCATCATTTTCGCAAAAACGAACGTGCCGGAGTTCGGTGCCGGCGCCAATACCAAAAACCTCGTCTATGGCGCGACCGGCAATCCTTTCAACACGGATCTAACGGCCGCAGGGTAATCCGGTGGTTCAGCTGCGGCGCTTACTGCGGATATGATGCCGTTGGCAACCGGCTCGGACTATGCGGGATCGTGCGAACGCCAGCGGCTTTTTGCGGAGTGACAGGTTATCGCCCATCGCCAGGTATCGTACCGTCGACCGAGCGGTCGGCAGGCGTTATCCCGTGGGCTGTTCAGGGCCAATGGGCCGCACGGTCACTGATGCGCATCTCCTACTCAAAGCTCAGTGCGACACCGATCGCGACGATCCCTATTCGTCGCTGGACCATTTGCAAATTCCAGAAACGCTGGCCGGCATAGACTTGGCGTCGATCCGGCTGGCGTTGTCCGCTGATTTTGCGACCTGTCCGATCGACAAGAAAATTCGCGGCCTTTTCAAAAGACGGGCGAAATCATTCATCTCAGCTTTCGCCGTTGTCGAGGAGGCAACAGCGGATTTTTCCGGTGTACATGATATCTTCGACGTCCATCGCGGTCTCGCTATGCTTGCGGGCCATCGTGATCGCTATCGCCTTTCGCGCAACAAGCTGGGCGCTAATATCATCGACGACGTTGAGCGTGGACTGAAATATGGCTGTGACGATATCGCACGCGCCATGGTCGAACAGCACGCGCTTTATCGACGTTTCAATGCGTTTTTCGATGCCTATGATATCCTCATCGCGCCGGCGGCCGCCGTATCGCCTTTCCCTCATGCGCAGCGCTATGC
>CAVQOB010000033.1:0-42816 GCA_963714325.1 uncultured Alphaproteobacteria bacterium
TGGGAGTTCGCGTAGCCTTGCACCGCGACCTGCAACGCCAGCGGATAGACATGCGTGGCACTCTCTGGCCAGCCCGCGGAGTTGGCAGAACTCGGTCCCGTCACCGCGCAATCGATGGTACCGAGCGACAGGCCCTGGCTGACTTCGCCGAACGCCATCGTGACAGGCGTCCCACCAACCTTCTCGATCACCTTGGCCATCACGCCGTCTAGGATACGGACCTTCTTGCCCTTGAGATCCGAGAGGCCCGCAAGCGCCGGTTTGCAGAAAATGAGCTGCGGTCCGAATGGCCAAACGCCAAGCAGCTTCATGCCGAACTGCTTCTCCAACCGATCGGCAACCGCTGGCTGGAATGCGGTGACGACTTTCCGCGCCGTCTCGTAGTTGGTGTTGAGGCCGACGAGGTCCAATCCGAGAATGGTCGGTTCATCGCGCGAGACTTGGCCCAGCCGCAGGCCGATAATGTCGAACAACCCAGACTTGCCGATGCGTAGCTGCTCGAATTCTTTGATGCCCGTCTGATCGAGCACTTTGTAGTCCGCTTCAATGCCTATGGTCTCCTTCAGCTTCTCGAAGAACGGCTGTTCGCGGTTTTTCTGGATGTTGCCGGTTGCCAGCGGCATGCCCATGACTTTAAGTTTCGGCGCATCTTGCGCGCTGGCGTCAAACGCGATGCCACTTGCCGCCAACAGCGCTGTGAGCAAGGCCTTTGAGGCATTCGGCATGATAGGCTTCATGGATGGTCTCCCGGATCAAGCATTGTACGATCGAACGTGTCGACAGCCAGTTTGATCGCACGGACGCGCCCCTGTCCACTCGGAACTTGGGCCTTGCGCGCCCGTTTCATAGGCAGGTT
Organism: uncultured Alphaproteobacteria bacterium; assembly: GCA_963714325.1. Lineage (GTDB taxonomy): Bacteria > Pseudomonadota > Alphaproteobacteria > Rhizobiales > Hyphomicrobiaceae > CAVQOB01. The sequence goes on from CAVQOB010000033.1 coordinate 857, forward strand.
GCACGATGGAACGCCATCACGACACCGCGAACAACCGGCCCCACGCCCGATAGGGCAAGCGCGGCGCGCCGGCCGCCTTCAAGGCCGCCCAGAGTGTGACGGCGACCGAGTTAAGAATGGGAATGCCAAGCTCTGGCTCAAGGCGGGCAGCGACCCGCGCGCCGCGCATGTTGGTGCAGAGGATCGCGACGGCGTCGCAGCCAGGAGCCGATTCCCTGATCATACGCTCGATGGTCATCTCATCAACATCGGCGAACGAGAAATTGTCGGCAAGCCCGCAATGCCTTTCGGATATACACGCGAATCCAGCCTTGCCCCAGTTTGACGCAATGCGGGTCTGCACGTCATCCGTGTATGGTGTCACCAATGCGATCCGGCGTGCGCCGAGAGCCAGGAACAGTTCGCGATAGCCAAGCACGCAGGTCGCCGCGCGGATGCCGGTGGCCGCTTCGATCGTCTTGACCAGCACCTCGTCGCGCTCGAAACCGAGCCAACTCGCCGAGGTGCCGTTCCAGGCGATCACATCGCACTTGGCATGGCCCAACAGTTCGGCAGCAGCAAGAATTGGTGCCTCATTGAATTGACCCAGCGCCTTGTCGCTGAGCGCGATCTCCATGACCTTGAAGCGCGAAAAATGCACACTGACAGAGTCGCCGGCATCGGCCAGCATCGCGTAGGTGATCGGCTCAAGCACAGTATTCGATGAGGGTGTCAGCATGCCGAGGCGTGTCATGTCGCGTACGTTCCTTGTCATTGGCGATCGCTCAATGGAATGCCGGCGGCTTGCGAAACGAGAACCCGCACTCTCGCTCGAAGCGCCGCGCCATGTCGAGCAGAGTGGCATCCGATCCGGGTGCGCCGATCAATTGGATACCGAACGGCAGCGCTCCGGCGCTCCAAGCCGGCAACGTGACGACGGGGCAGCCGGCCAACGACACGATGAAGGTGACCGCGAGATAGTCAATCACCGTCGGCAGCGCCACGCCGTCGATTTCGGTGACGTCGGTCATCGTGTTCGACCACGGCAACACGGACGCGGCTGGTGCCAGAAGCACATCGTAGGTCTCGAACAGCGAGACAAACCGGCGATAAAGCGTCGAACGTTGCGCTTCCGCGCGCAGATAGTCGGCCGCCGATATTCCGTCGCCCTGCGCGATCGCCCAACGGACGGTCGGTGATAGCGCATCGGCATGGGCGGCGAGCAACGGTCCGAATGTGTGACGAATGATTGACTGCCGCAGCGTGTGGAAAGCTGCAATGGCGCCGCAGCAATCGGGGTGCGCCCAGCTGACTGCGCCGAGAGCCGATGGGATTGCAGCACAGGCATCGCGCATCGCGCGTCGAACAGCGGAATGAACCGGCGCCACGCCAAAGTCTTCGGTGGTCGCGATTCTCAACCGATCCTTAGTCCCCTTGCGCGCGGCAACATAGGGTACGCGCAGTGAGCTTGGGTCGCGCACGTCAGGACCAGCAACCGCATCGAGAAAGAGTTGGAGGTCGTCAACCGTACGCGCCAGAACGCCGTGGGTGGCGAGCGTGTCGAACGCGAGCGCTCGCTTGGGACTGGGAATCAGACCCGGCGTCGGCCGCAACGCAAGCACGCCGCAGAAACTGGCAGGCGTGCGGACCGATCCGCCGAAGTCCGTGCCGTGCGCGAGTGGTACGAGGCCTGCGGCAACCGCCGCCGCCGCGCCACCTGATGAGCCCCCCGATGTCAGTTCAACCGCCCAAGGGTTGCACGTCGCGCCTTGGAGCGCGTTCGCGCAGATCGCTCCAAAACCGAACTCGGGCGTCATGGTCTTGCCGACGATGATTGCACCCGCCGCCTTCAAGCGGCCCACCACAAGATCGTCATCGGCAGGAACATTCTCAGCGAATATGGCACTCCCATAAGTGGTCTTCAGGCCTGCGGTATCAACCAGATCTTTGATCGCGATCGGCACGCCGGCCAATCGCTTCGCCGGCGATCGGCCAACGACTATCGCTTCATCGAGAGCCGTCCCACTCACCGCCAGGAATGCGTTCAAGTAACCATTGTGCGCCGCAATGCGCTCAAGGGCATCGGCCGTGACAATCTCCGCCGAACGCGTCCCGTTGATGACGCTCTGGGCGATCTCCTGGGCTGTCAGCCATTGCGTCATCGGCACGCAACCAATGCGCTGGCGTTGCCGGACGGCGGCACGCATTGGCGATATCTGCCACTCAATTGGGCCTCCTGCTGCAACGATGGGCACGCATCGAGAACGAAATGATCATAACCCCAGCTTATTCCATTGCATACAATCTTAGTTCAACTAGAATCCGACCAAGGGATCATGTGGGATCATCAACGGAATTGGGATGGGCATGCACGGCCAGGTGGCAGCGACGTCGTCCGGGAAAAACTTATTGATCGACCGGGTGACCCACCGCTACGGCTCGTCTGTCGCTGTGCAGGACGTAACCCTCGACATCGCCGGCGGCGAACTCGTGGCACTGCTCGGGCCATCGGGTTGCGGCAAGACCACTCTGTTACGGGCCATCGGCGGCTTCATCGAGCAGAGCGAAGGCCGCATTCTCGTCGGCGGGGCGAGTATCGATCACCTACCGCCAAACAAGCGTACCGTCGGCATCGTGTTCCAGAATTATGCGCTGTTCCCGCACATGACAGCAGCGGAGAATGTCGCCTATGGGCTCGATGCCCGCGGAACGCCGAAACCCGAGACACGCGCGCGCGTCGACGAAATGCTGTCGCTCGTCAAGTTGCAGCCGTTTGCCGCGCGCTATCCCAAAGAAATGTCGGGTGGCCAGCAACAACGCGTCGCATTGGCGCGTGCGTTGGCAGTTAGGCCTTCCATTTTGCTCTTGGACGAGCCGTTTGCCGCCCTCGACAAAAATCTTCGCCTCGACATGCAGATCGAAATCAAGCGCATTCAGCGGCTCGCCGGGACGACAACGCTAATTGTGACGCATGACCAGGAAGAAGCGCTGTCGATGGCCGATCGAGTTGCGGTGTTCAACCAGGGCCGCCTCGAACAGTTTGGCACCCCATCAGACATTTACGACAAACCCGCCTCGCTGTTCGTCAATACATTCGTCGGCGCGGCAAACATCCTCAAAGGAACCGCTGTTGCAGTCCAATCAAGTTCGGCCGACGTTGAACTCGCAGGCGGCGGCCTGCTCGCGGCGCGCATGATGCAGCAGGGCCTCGCGCCCGGCGATGCGGTCACGGTATGCGTCCGGCCAGAGCAACTGCGCCGTGCGACCACAGGCCTTGCTGGCACCATCGAAATGAGCCTGCCGCTTGGCGCGTCGATCATCTACGAAGTCCGGTTGGCCAACGGCGCAACGATCAAGCTTTCCGAACAACGCGATGCCGGTGGCGAACCGATCGCCGTTGGTCAACCGGTGTACATTGCGCCGGCCAACCCTCATTCCGTCAATGCCTTTCGACAGGTGTAAGCCGCAACCACTGCCAACAATCGGAGTCTAGAGCCATGTCGCTTTCTCGCCGTCACCTGATGACCAGCACACTCTCTCTCGCGGCCATGCATGCCTACCCCGGCTTGAGCATGGCCCAAGCGCGCCGCCTCGTGTTCGCAACATTCACCGGCAGCTGGGAGGAAGCGCACAGGGACGTGCTCGTGCCCGCCTTCCGCAAAGCCAACAACAATGCCGACATCACCTTGGATCCGATGCTCTCGGTCGACCAGATCGCCAAGGTGAAAGCCGCCCTGAACAACCCGCCAATCGACGTGATGCTGCATGACCCGGGCCCAGCCCTGCAGGCGATTGATCAAGGGCTCGTCGACGCGTTTCCGGTGGCGCAATCCGCGCACTACAAGGATTTGATCACCGACGCTCAAGATGGCATGGGCCCTGCGCCGTTCTTCCAAGTGGTCGGCATCACCTACAATCCCGACAAGATCAAAACACCGCCAACCTCTTGGGCGGACATCTGGAAACCGGAGTTCAAGGGCCGCGTCGGCATCACCAACTTGAACTCGACACTGGGCACGGGCTTCCTGGTCGAGATCGCGCGCATGCGCGGCGGCAACGAAGGCAATGCCGACGCCGGCTTCAAGGCGATCGAAGAGCTGAAACCCAATTTGGCGGCCGTTGCCGGCAATCCTGGCGCACTGGCTTCACTCTACCAGCAGGGCCAGATCGACATCGGACCCGGTAACTTCAACGCGATCCAAATTCTAAAAGCCCGCGGCGTGCCGGTAGAATTCGTCGCACCGAAGGAAGGTGCCATCGCCTTCAAGACGACGATCCATGTCGTCAAGAACTCACCGAACAAGGAGCTTGCGGCCAAGTTGATCGACGCGGCCTTGTCGCCGGAAGTGCAGACCAAGCTGATGGAGAGCCCCTATCTAATCGTACCGACCAACACGAAAGTGAAGATGGGCGGCGAGATTGCCAAGGTCTTGGCCAAGGATCACGACGACATGAAGAAGAAGTTCGTGTTCCAGGACTGGAAGAAGATCAACGAGCAGCGTGCCGGCTGGATCGAGAAATTCAACCGCGACATCAAGCTCTGAGTTTGGTCGAACCGAGTTCAAGGCCCGGGCGCGATGGCGCGCCCGGGATGCGAGGGTACCATGGCCGCAGCGTCAACCGACACCACGACCTATGATCTCAAGTTGGCACTGCCTTTGGCGATCTTCTACGGGCTGTTCTTTCTCGCGCCACTGGCCATTCTGCTCTACGTCAGCCTGCACGCTGATCCGGCGATGACCCGGTATGGGCTGACGCAATACGCGAAGTTCCTGGCTGATCCGTTTTCGTTGCAGGTTCTCGGCCACACCCTCTGGATCGGCATCGAAGTCACTGCACTGTGCCTGCTGCTGGGACTGCCACTTGCTTGGACCTACGTTCGGGCCCCCGGATGGCTGCAAGCCATCCTGATGCTGATCGTACTGCTGCCGCTGTTGACCAGTGTTGTGGTGCGCACGTTCGCATGGATCGTCATTCTCGGACGCCAAGGCATCGTCAATACGACACTGGCGTCGCTCGGCTTGATCGATTCCCCGCTCCGCCTGCTCTATACCGAGGGCGGGATGGTAGTTGCGCTGGCGCAGGTACAGATGCCATTGATGGTGCTGCCGCTGATCACCGCACTGTCCCGCCTCGATCCGAATCTACTCGACGGATCGGCAGCACTCGGCGCCGGCGCATGGCGAACCTTCCGCAGAATCGTCATGCCGTTGATCCTGCCTGGTATGATTGCCGGTTGCCTTCTGACGTATGCGGCAGCCATCACGGCCTTCATCACCCAAACGCTCGTCGGCGGTGGGCAGATGCTGTTCATGCCGATGTACATCTACCAGCAGTCGTCGACGCTGAACAACTGGCCGTTCGCCGCCGCTATTTCGATCATCTTCTTGATGGCCGTCCTCGGCGCGGTATCACTCTTCAACTCGCTCAGTCGGTTATCGAAGGGCTACGCCAATGCGTGAGGTCCTGCAATGAAGCGCCAAAAAAAGGGCTTTGAAGCGCTGAGCTTTGCGGTCGTCATCTATGGTCTGGCCGGCATCGGACTTGCCTTGCTGCTGTTGCCGACATTGGTCGTCATCATTGTGTCTTTCACGTCCGGGTTCTCGCTGCGGTTCCCCCCACCCGGCTATTCGTTCAAATGGTACGTAGCTTTGCTCGATGCCTGGCAGCTGCATTTCGCAGCAGCAAACAGCTTCAAGGTTGCGGTGTGGACAACGGCTGTTTCCGTCGTTCTGGGCGTCGCCGCGGCGTTGGCCGTCGCGCGCTCAGAACGATTGATGGCGCGCGTTCTCGACAGCGTGTTCATGTCGCCGTTGGTCCTGCCAGCGCTCGCATTCGGGCTCGCCGCGCTGATGTATTTCTCGCTGATCGGATTTCCAATTTCGCTACTCACTCTCATCATCGGCCACACCGTTGTTTGCGTTCCCTATGTGCTGCGGACAACCATCGCAGCCCTCGCCCAACTCAATCCAACGCTGCTCGAAAGCTCGGCCAGCCTCGGGGCGTCGCGCTTCTATACATTCCGCCGCGTGACGCTGCCGTTGATCCGTCCCGGCATCTTGGCGGGAGCGTTCATTGCGTTCATGTCCTCGTTTGACAACGTGCCCGTCTCGCTGTTCCTGCGCGACGCCCGCACCGACATGCTGCCAATCCGCATGTGGCAGGATCTCGAGAACCGCCTGGACGTGACGATCGCCGCCGTCTCCGGTGTGATGATTGCTATAACGGTGCTGGCGCTGATTGTCATGGAGCGCATCGCCGGCTTGTCGCGGCGGCTGCGGTGACACCATCCGCGAGCCCGCCTCCATTGGCTCCGGCGCTCGCCGCGATGACCGCGACACAAGCGCTCGTCGCACTCGCCTTGTTTGCGCCTGGCGTGCTCGCGCCCAAGCTCGGCCTCACCGTCGGCGATGTCAGTCTGTTCGCCGCTGCGGTATTCGCGACGGGGATGGCGACATCATTCTATGGTGGCCGGCTGGCCGACCGCTACGGGTCGTGCCGTGTCGCGGCCTTCTGTGCGTTCGCTGTCGCGGCGGGCATGCTGTGCGCCACCGCATCATCAACGGCGGCCCTTATGATTGCCGGCATTCTGGTCGGCGTGGCTTTCGGACCGGAGACGCCCGCAAGTTCAACACTGCTTGGCCGCCTCGCCAGGCCCGAGCAGCGTCCGCTCATTTTTTCGGTCCGCCAGACCGGCAATCAGATCGGTGCGATCATCGGTTCGCTCTCGCTGCCGCTCATCGCGCGGACGGCGCCGGAACTGGGCTACCTGTTGATTGCGGCGATCGCGGTCGCCTTCATGGCAGCGTTGTTGGCGCTGTCAAAACGCTACGACACGTGGTCGAGAGCTGGCGTTATCGCGCCCTCTGGTGATCGGCGGCCCTCGTTTGCGATCCTGGATCGCGGCCTGGTGGCACTGGCGATCCTGTCCATACCGTTTTCAGCGATGCAGCTGGCGCTCAACGCCTATTTCGTAACGCACGGTGTCACAGCGCTTCAACTCGATCATGTGACAGCAGGCGCACTCCTCGCCGTTGCACAGGCCGGCGGTCTCATCGGCCGGCTGCTTTGGGGACAGGTTGCGACGCAATGGGCAGCACCCCGCACTGTGCTTGCGGGTCTGGGCTTCGGCATGAGCCTGTGCGCCATCATGGTCGCACTGATTGCGCCGGCTTTACCGACATCGGCACTGTTTGCCCTCGCGTTCGCATTTGGCCTGACCGCCAGCGGGTGGAACGGCGTGTTCCTGGCAGAAGTCGCACGGCGGGCACCTGAAGGCCGCGTCGCAGAAACGACCGGTGCCGTGTTGACGGCGAGCTATGGCGGCCTGCTGGTCGCGCCGCTGGTCATTGCGGTTCTGTCACCGCAGGGTACACTTGGATTAAGCTATGCCGTTATCGCCGTCGCAGCAGTGATTGCCACTGTCTACGTGATCTGGAGCAATCGTGACGAACCCCAGCGCAACCTTGATCGCGCGTGATGTGCAGGCCGGACGGCAAGATGCCATCACGGTCGCCGACGCGTGTCTGGCGCGCATCGCTGCCGGCAATCCCGCAATCAATGCGATCGTACGGCTCGATCCCGACTGGGTGCGCGCGCAAGCCCGCGCGGTCCAAAGTCGCCTGCGTTCCGGCGAACGCTTGGCGTTGGCCGGCGTGCCGCTCGTCGTCAAAGACAACATCTGGATCAGCGGGCGTACGATCTCGCAGGGCTCACGGCTGTTCGAGGACTTTGTCGCGCCGTCTGATGCCATTGCGGTTGAACGCGCGCGCGCGGCTGGCGCCGTCATCGTCGGCATCGGCAACTGTCCAGAGTTCGCATGTAAGGGTCAGACAAATTCGCCGCTGCACGGTCTCGCACGCAATCCCCTGGCGCCAGACCTAACACCCGGCGGGTCCTCCGGCGGCAATGCGGCGGCGCTCGCGGCAGGCTTTGTGCCACTGGCACTCGGCACCGATGGCGGCGGATCCGGGCGCCGACCACCCGCGCATACGGGAACCGTTGGTTTTAAGCCATCGTTCGGCGCCATTCCCTATGGTCCAGGGTTTCCCGAGCCGTTCTGGGGTATCGCAGTGATCGCGCCGATGGCACACACCGTCGCCGACGTGGAACTGCTGTTCGACGTGGTCGCCGGCACAGATCCACGCGACCCCGATACGGTTACAATCGAGCCTCTTGCCGCGACCAAGCCGGCGCAACAATTGCGCGTCGCCTTTTCGCCGCGACTAGGGCTCGATGTCCCGATCGATCGCGATGTCGCGGCTGTCATCGCGCGCGCCGTCGAGGCGCTGCGTCAGGCCGGATGGAACATTGCGATCGAAGATCCCATCTGGCCGGCAGGTCTCGGCGAAGGCGATCTGATGCCGCTGCAGATGGCCGGTCTTGCAGCCCTGCACGGCGCTGCATTCCAGCGCGACCGCCATCGCTTCGATCCCGACATCGCTGCGCAGATTGATCGGGGCTTGGCGATGAGTGGCGCTGACGTCGCAGGTGCATTGGAGGCTGGACTGCTGATCCGCCGCAGCCTCGCCGCCTTCATGAAGCGCTACGATGTCTTGCTCTGCCCGACGGCACCGTGCGTCGCCTGGCCAGTCGATCGGCTAGGTCCATCCCACATCGGCGGCGTCTCGGTGACGCCTCGCGCTCATGCCGTTTTCACGCCGTTCTTCAATCATGCGCTCGCCCCCGCGATCTCCATCCCGTGCGGGCGCGACGGCCGTGGATTGCCGGTTGGATTGCAGATGGCGGCTCGACGTGGCGCTGATCGCCAGATCCTGCGCGCGGCAGCCGAAGCGGAACGCACCCTCGCTAAGTTCATCACCTGAATCTCATGAGGTTTTGATGCAGATCCTGCTATTCAATCCGAATACGACGCCGGCGATCACCGACCGGCTGTTTGCGGCGGCCAGTCAGGTGACGGCGCCGTCCACCAAACTCATCCCGCTGACCGCTCCACGCGGCGTTCCCTACATCGCGACACGCGCCGAGGCCCAGATCGGCGGCGCGGTGACGCTCGAAGTCTTGGCCGAACATCACCGCAACGTCGACGCTGCCGTCATCGCAGCCTTTGGCGACCCGGGCCTGCTCGGTGCGCGCGAACTGTTCGACATTCCGATCGTTGGCATGGCGGAGGCAGCGATGCTCTCAGCCTGCATGCTGGGGCGACGGTTTGCCATCGTTACGTTCGCGACGGCCTTGGTGCCTTGGTATCAAGAATGCGTTGAGATGCACGGTCTAGCCGGACGTTGCGCCGGCATACGCATGCTCGATGGCAACTTCCGATCGATCACGGAAGTGCAGGAAGAAAAGGAAGATCTGCTGGTTGAACTCGCTTGTCGCACGGTCAACGAACTCAACGCCGATGTCATCATCCTCGGTGGCGCGCCGTTGGCCGGATTAGCCGCCAAGGTAAAACACCGAATCCCCGTGCCGGTCGTCGATCAGGTGCAAGCCGCAGTGAAGCAGGCGGAGGCATTGGTGGCACTCGGCACAAAGAAGGCGACAGCCGGTACGTTCCGGCGCCCCGGCGCCAAGGCGACGACTGGCCTGCCACCGGCGCTTGCGGCACGCATCGAACATACGGATTGAGTGCAGCGCTCAGCTGTATGTCCCAAATTATCGCTGCATCGCGTCCAGCAAAGTAGCGACACCTACGCGCCATGCTGGTGTGGCGGTTCGGAAGTTCCTATGCAGTCGCGGCGTCCGATCTTAGGAACCTCCGAACCAAGAGCCACACCAGAAGGCTTAAGCATTCTAGTGTCCCTTTTGTTTCCGAAGTTCGCGATCCGGTGTGCGGCGACCTGAATGCGAACTTCGGAAACGGGACACTAGCCACCGCCCCCGTCGCGTCAGCTGTGCCTGGCCCAACATCGGCACGAGGGCTCGATCCGTATCGTCCAATCGACATGCCGTGCGGCGCGTGCATGGCTTTGCTATTGCGGTGCATGAAACGGTCTGCCAATCATGGCGTTGGCTAACCGACGCCATGACCGTTGGCGCCAACGACCCGTTCGGGAGGAAAAACAATGACGCCGTCACGCGACCTTCTCAATATTCGCCGCCGCACCGTCTTGCAAGGTGCCGCGGCGGCACTCGCTTTTCCCCATGTGGCAAGCGCCCAAGCCGGCAACGTCATCCGCATCGGACTGCCAACCAAGACCTACTGGCCGACAATCATCGCGGAGACAGCGCTTCGCCAGAAATTGTTCGACAAGGAAGGCATCAAGGCGGAGCTGACCATCTACCGGAGCGGCGCGGAAGGCTTCGAGTCCCTGGCTGCCGGAGCCGCCGATCTCGTCTTGAATTCGTCGTCGAGCGTGGCGGCCGGCCTCAAAAAGGGCGTCAACGCACGCTGCGTCGCTAACGGCGCCAACGGCTATTACGGCTGGATGATGGTGGTAAAGGCTGACTCCAAGATCCAGAACGTTGCCGAACTGGCGGGCAAGAAGGTCGGCATCACCTCGGCGGGGTCGGGCACCGATATCCTCGCACTCTGGACGGTCGCGGCAAAAAAAGTCGACTTCACGCGCGTGCCACTCGGCGGCGGCGGCCTCGTACCGAACCTGTTGACAGGCAATATCGACGCGTCGGTGCTATACTCACCGCTGACATACAAGGTGATCGACGAGAAAGTGGCGCGGCCACTGCTCGACTACGGCCAGGAAGTGCCGGCGCATTCAACCGGCAGCTGGATCGCCAGCGACAAGTTCATCAAGGACAAGCCCGAGGTCCTGCAGAAAGCGCTGAATGCGCTCTATGGTGCCGTCGCCTTCCTCCAGAACGATGCCAATCGCGCCGTCGCCATCAAGCTTGTCGCCGAGATCGATGAGATCCCCGACGCCATTGCCGCACGCGAACTGGATGCGAACATCAAGAAGCTGTCGGTGGACGGCAACTTCCAGCTCGACTGGATGGAGCGTGCGCTCGACATGGGCCGCATGATCGGCATGAAGGACCTGGCTGACGCCAAGGATATCTTCCTGACGCAATTCAAGCCGGTTGCGACCAAATCGTGATGCTGAAACCGTGAAACGGTCCACGATCATCCTCATCCGATGCACGTTGCTCGCGGGCGTGCTGGCGGCCTGGGAGTTTCTGCCAAGGAGCGGCATCGTCAATCCGCTGCTGCTGCCGCCGCTGAGCGATGTGCTCGGCGTATTGTGGACACTGCTGGGGCGCGCCAATGTCCGCGAAGCCATCGCCGTCACCGCGCTCGAAGTGATCGTTGCGTTTCTCATTGCCGTACCGCTTGGCGCCGGCGCTGGCATCGCCATCGCCGAGTTCCCCTATCTCGGCGCCATTTTCAAACCGATGCTGTTCTATGTCTTCAGCATCCCAAAATCGATTTTCCTGCCGCTGTTTATTCTCGCCTTCGGGATCGGCTTCGAGCAGAAGGTCGCCTATGCCGCCTTCACCACTGCCTTCGTGGTCATGATGAGCGCCACGGCGGCGGTCGAATCCGTCCGCGCCGATTATGTCCTGGTCGCCCGCTCGTTCGGAGCAACGCCAGCCCAGGTTTTATGGCGCGTCTATGTGCCGAGCATGATGCCCGTCCTGCTCGAGACATTGCGCATCTCGATGATCTTCAACTTCACCGGTGTGATGATCGCCGAGATGTATGCCTCACGCACCGGCATCGGCCACCTGATCTCCAACTGGGGTGAAAACTTTCAGATGCCGCAGTTGTTCGCGGGCATCATCATCCTGTCCATCGTTGCTATCGCCTTCAATGAGACCGTTCGATACCTGGAGGCCCGATGCAGCACATGGCGAACCTGATCGCGGCCCGCCCCAAACCCAATGACGTGGCACTTGAAGTGTCCAGCGTCAGCCATGTCTATGCAGCGGCCGAAGGCGGTGTGCCGGCGTTGCAGGACATCACCATGTCGGTCGGCAAGGGTCGCTTCGTCGTCATTGTCGGCCCCAGCGGTTGCGGCAAGACGTCGTTGCTGATGATGATGGCAGGGCTGCGCGCGCACACGCAAGGAACGATCCTGTGCGAGGGGCGGCCGATCCTCAAGCCGGACCCCTCCCGCGTCGGCGTCATCTTCCAGGAGGCGAGCCTGTTTCCATGGCTGACGACCCTCGACAACATCGAGTTTCCACTGAGCCTGCGCGGCACCCCGCGCGAGGAACGCCGCAAGCGGTCGGAGGCCATGCTCTCACTCGTCGGCCTCGACGGCTTCGGCGCGCGATTTCCCCATGAGCTTTCGGGCGGCATGAAGCAGCGCGTATCGATCGCCCGCGGCCTTGTACAGGATCCCCCGGTGCTGCTCATGGACGAACCGTTTGCGGCACTCGACGAGCAGACACGCATGACCATGGGGCACGAGTTGCTGCGCATCTGGTCAACCACCAACAAGACCGTCATCTTCATCACTCACAGCCTGACGGAGGCTGTCTATCTGGCCGACGAAGTGCTGGTGATGTCGCCGCGGCCCGGTCGCCTGATCGACCATATCGAGATCAACCTGCCGCGGCCGCGCACCTACGAGATGATGGCGACCGACGTGTTCGGCCGCCTGCGCGAACGGATCTGGCAACAGATTCGCAAAACGATATGAGGTGCAGATGAAACGTCCTGCTCCCTCGACAGTCCGCTGGTGCTTGCTGCTCCTGATGCTCGTTGCTTGGGAAGTGTTGCCGCGCCTGAAACTCATTCCGGAGCTCTTCCTGCCGGCGATGTCGAAGACGCTGCTCGTGCTGGCAAGCGACTGGCATATTTACCTCGCCGCTCTTTGGGTGACGCTGTACGAAGTGGCGTTCGCCATTCTGATCGCCTGCGGCCTCGGCATCACGGCAGGTGCGGTCGTTGGCGGGATCGCGGCGCTGCGCGACGTCCTGCTACCAGTCTTTTCGAGCCTCTATGCAGTGCCGATCGTTATTCTCTATCCGATCTTCACCGCCTGGTTCGGCATCGGCTCGCAATCCAAGATCGCCTTCGCCGGCATCTATGGATTTTTTCCCGTCATGCTGTCGACGGCGGCAGGCATTCGCACCATCGATCCTCAATACCTGCTCGCCGCGCGCAGCATGGGCGCGACACTCAGTCAGCAGATCACGCGGGTGATCATTCCGGCCTCACTACCGACGGTGTTTGCCGGTCTGAGGCTTGGCGGCGCGTTAGCCATTATCGGCGTCGTCGTGGCGGAAATGCTGACCGCGTCAGCCGGCATCGGCTACCTCGTGACGCTCAACCGGACCATCCTCGACAGTCCGCGCGTTTATGCGGCCATCCTGGCCATCCTCGTGCTGTCCATCGCCTACGACATCTTGGCGCGCACGCTCGAGCGACGCATGGTCGCCTGGCAATTAAGCGGGCGACAACCGGCGATCGCATCCCGCACAGCGGCGCCCGCGACCGCCGCTGTGACCGCAGCGGCATAGCAGCATCGCGTAGGACGTCTTACCGGCGCGCCGCAATCGCCGGGCATCGGCTGGAGCCAAACGGCCAACAGTGCCGAAACCAGGCCCTTTCAGCGGCTATCGCCCTCCCCACCTGTGGCCCCGGCGCATCGCCGTCACAGCTTCGGGCCAGAGCGGCCCCATCCCGGCATTGCTCCGAGCCGCTGCCCCCGCTAAGCCCTGAAAGCGCGGCCCATTGTGAGCCCGCCGCTGGGAGTTAGAGTGCGTGCAGTCGCGTTGGTGTTGGATCGGCCGGATGGCGCTGCTGAGGCTTGTCCTCGGCACAATGTGCCTCGGTCTGGCGGGATGCGGCACGACGCTGGTGCGCAACCCCGTCGCCGATCCCGTCGCAGCCGCCAGCGCGACAATCCCGGGACTTGCCGCCGCCCGCTTCTGGGGCGACGAAGTCCCACGCGATCTCGCCGCCGAATTCCGTCGCCGCTTGCCCAATCTGCCCCGCCTCGCGCAATCCGGCACGACCGCTGACGGCCGGCCGCTGGTCAACATCCTTGCGCTGTCCGGTGGCGGCTCCGATGGTGCGTTCGGCGCCGGCCTGCTCGCCGGGTGGACGGCTCGGGGAAACCGCCCACAGTTCGAACTGGTCACCGGCATTTCGGCTGGCGCCATCATCGCGCCATTCGCGTTCCTGGGGCCGAAGTATGATGCCCAGCTGCGCGAAATCTGGACCGAATATGAAACCTCCGAACTGGTCATCGCGCAGATCCTGCCGGGATTGCTTGGCGGGCCATCGCTCGCCAGCACCGCGCCGCTCGAAGCACTGATCGCCAAGTACATCAACAAGAAATTCCTGCGCGCCATCGCCGCCGCCTATCGCGAAGGCCGCGTGCTGCTGATCGGCACGACCAATCTCGATGCGCAACGCCCGGTGGTGTGGAACATGGGCGAGATCGCCACCAGCGGACACGCCGATGCGCTCGAACTTTTCCGCAAGGTGATCATGGCCTCGGCGGCGCTGCCGGGTCTGTTCCCTCCAGTCACCATTCCGGTCGACGCCGGTGGCGCAAAGGCAGAGGAGCTGCATGTCGACGGCGGCGTGACGCGCGAGGTGTTCGTGGCGCCGGTTCCGGTCGGCCTGAAAGCGCTGGATCAATTCTATCCGGCGCCGCCACGCCGCATGATCTACATCATCAAGAACGGCAAGATCACGCCGGAATTCGAGGCCGTCAATCCGACTGCCGTCTCGATCGCCATGCGCTCGATCTGGACGTTGACCAAGAGCCAGAACGAAAACGACATCTATCGCATCTGGCGCATGGCGCGCGATGCCGACGCCGGCTTTCATCTCGCCGCCGTCCCGGCCAACTTCGCGGAGAAGCCGAAACAGGCATTTGATCCAGACTACCAGATGAAACTGTTCGACGAAGGCTTCAAGTTCGGCCGCAGCGGCAGCGCCTGGCTCAAGGCGCCGCCGGTCAGGAGAGCGCGGTAAGTCAGTCGCGGCAAATGCGGCTGTGGCAGAAGCGGCCGAACGAGTGTCCCGCGGACGGCTCAGGTTTCTTTGCCACCATCGCGTGCAGCGAGCAGTTTCAGTAGGGTCTGATACCCGCGAGCAAAATTTTCGACCTGCACCTTCTTGTTCGTCATGGCCGCGAAGGCGGCCACCCAAGCAACTACACAAGCATTCCATTACCGAAATTTCGTGAGTTGCAGCCAACGTTGCCATCGAGAGACCAATAGGCCTGACTGGGTGGCCGCCTTCGCGGCCATGGCGGAGTTTGTGTTGGGTCAAGAGTTAACACAGTCGCTCACTGGTCTAAATCAGGTCGTGACGACACGAAACCCATTCCGGATTGCGCCCCGATTGCAAGTGTCGCCATCACATTGGCAAGAGCACAAAACCGATTGCCATTGCCGCTTGCCCGAGCCGCGTGTCGTAGGTCGCCAGTTCCAAGGTAATGCCACGCCCCCGCAGAAAGACCATCGTCGCAAGGTGGATCGCGTTGAGTGTGCGAACCGGGGCATGGAACGGCTGCAAGGCGCGGGCGAGGGTGGCGTCGTCCAGGTCGATCAATTGCACGTTGAGCAGAATTTTTTGCGCAATCTGCAGCGCATGCGGCGGTTGCCCACGATCATTCAAGCGAACGATCGTTTCGTATTCAAGCAGCCGGCTGGACATCATCGGTGTCGGCCAGAAATCTGCCGGTGGGCGCCGTTGCTCACTGAACAACTCTGCCAGGATCACGGAAGTGTCGAGGTATATCAACGGTCCTCACGGTCGGCGTCGAGTTGGCGCATGAGTTCATCGAAGGGGACGCCGCCAATCCGTGGTGGCGGCCCCGTCAACCGGCGCTTGGCGCGCGTCAGGACCCCCTCACGCTCCAGCTGCTGGAGGATCTCTTCCTCCGTTTGGGGCCGGTCGTGGACCACCTTCTCGGGCACAAGCCGCGCGACGACTTTGCCGCGATCGGTCACGAGCACGGTCTCCCCCGCCTCCACCGCCTTGATGTAGGCGCTGAGGTTGTTCTTGAGAGCCTTGATGCCGACGGACTGCATGGAGGTAAAGTAGCTACCGGTAGCCACTTTGTCAATCATAACTGAAGGACGCGCGCGCTGTTGCAAACGAGCGGGTTCAAAACCGATGTGGAAACAGGTTTTTACCTCTCGCGCGGATCGCAATCTGGGCGTCACTCAGAGCGCTTTGGCGGCTGTCCCAGCGCGGAACGTAAATCACCGAGCCCTCACATCGTCGCGCCGATGACCCAGGGCACATACTCCGCGTCGCCGTAGCCGAGGAGTTCGGACTTGGTTTTTTCGCCGGACGCGGTGCGGAGCATGAAGTCGAAGATCTCCTGGCCTTTGGACTCGATGGAGACGCCGTCGACGATGTCGCCGCAGTTGATGTCCATGTCGTCGATCATGCGATTATAGATGTCGGTGTTGGTCGCGAGCTTGAACGATGGCGTCGGCTTGCAGCCATAGGCCGAGCCGCGCCCTGTTGTGAAGGCCGAGCACATTACAGCCGCCGGCCACCTGCCCCGTTGCGGCGACCGGGTCATATCCCGGCGTATCCATATAGACGAAACCCTTCTCGGTGATCGGCTCGGCGTAGTGATAGACGGCGTTGAGCGTCGTCGATCCGCCCTTTGCGGCAGCACCCAGCGATTTCTCCAGAATGGTCGTGAGGCCACCCGCCTTGTTGCCGGGCGAGGGGTTGTTGTCCATGCTCATCCTGGCGCGCGCCGTGTAGTCCTCCCACCACTTGATGATCGAGACGAGTTTTTCGCCGACCGCTTTGTTGCGGGCGCGGCGGGTGAGCAGATGTTCGGCGCCATAGATTTCCGGCGTTTCGGAGAGGACGGCAGTGCCGCCGTGCTTGACAAGCAGGTCCGCCGCGACACCGAGCGCGACGTTGGCGGTGATGCCGGAATAGCCATCAGAGCCGCCGCATTGCAACGCGAGCATGAGCTCGGACGCGGGTAGCGTCTCGCGTTTGGCTTTGCCGGCAATCGGCAGCATGTTCTTGATCGCTTCAACGCCGGCGGCGATCGTCTTCTTGGTGCCGCCAGTGTCTTGAATGGTCATGGTGCGGAAAAGATCAGACTCTTGCAGGCCGTAGGCTTGCTTCATGCGGGCGATCTGGAAACCTTCGCAGCCCAAACCGACGACCAGCACGCCGGCCATGTTCGGATTGCAGGCATAACCCCATGTTGTCCGCTTCAGGACTTCAAAGGTCTCGCCGTCACTGTCGATGCCGCAGCCGGTCGAATGCACGAGCGGGATGACGCCGTCGATGGTTGGGTAGTCCTTGAGAATGTCCGAGCGGTTGACGGCCTCGGCAATGAAGCGTGCGACGGTTGCCGAACAATTCACAGACGTGACGACGCCGATGTAGTTGCGCGTTCCAGCCTTGCCATTGCTGCGCCGGAAGCCTTCGAACGTTGCTTGTTGCGCGACGGGCAGAATTTCTTCGTTGCGCGCTCCCTGGGCAAAAGCGTAGTCGCGTTCGAACGCCGCGAAGCCACAGTTGTGCGTATGGATGTGTGCGCCTGGAATGATGTTCTCGGTGGCGAAGCCGATGATCTGGCCAAACTTCAGGACCGGGGCGCCCTTTGCGATTTTTGCCGTCGCCATTTTATGGCCGCGAGGCACGCGGGCGACAGCGGTTGCGCCGTCGACTGTCGCGCCGGCCTCGATGGTATCGACGGCGACAATGAGATTGTCAGCCGCGTTGAGACGAAGGGTTCGCGGGGCAGATTTTGAGGGCGTGGTCGACATGATGGCAGCTGCTCTTCCCGATCGAATTTGGATTGAATGCGTCGCGTGTCCTGCGTCTAATTCTCCTGTCATCCCGCGCGCATCCGCAGCACGGCCCGGGTACCGGTAGGCAACTGAAACGCCCTAAAAGTGCTGCGGTGCAGGCGCGGGACCTTGTGAGACGCAACTTGATAAGGTCCCGCATCTGCAGTGCACCGTTTCAAGCTGCATCGCGTGCGGGATGACAATGGAGACACGTCGTTAGATTTGGAACTCCAGCGTGTCAAACGTCGCGTCCCAAGTCAATTGCATGGCAGACCTCGTTACGCCGGGATTGCGCTGATGCGTCAGCTATGCTGCAAAGGGGCAAGCCATCATCACATCATCAGGGAAACGACGATGAACCTCTCTTTCATGCTCAAAGAGCGCGCCGCCAAGGGTAAACCGATCCGCATCGGCCAGGTCGGCGCCGGAAAATTCGGCACCATGTTTTTATCCCAACTCCGCTGGACCAAGGGCATGCATCTGACAGCCCTTGCCGACCTGATGCCGAGCCGGGCCAAGGAGCGGCTGATGGGCGTGCAATGGACCGCCGAGCAGATCGACGCCAAGAGCATCGGCGAGGCGATTAAAACCGGCAAGACGCACATCACCGACAACGCCATGGTGATGATCGAGAACCCCGACATCGAAGTCATCATCGAGGCGACCGGCGATCCGGCCACCGGCATCAAGATTGCTTCCGCCGCGATCAACGCCGGCAAGCATGTCGTGATGGTCAATGTCGAAGCGGATTCGTTGGCAGGGCCATTGCTCGCCAAGATGGCGCGCGAGAAGGGCGTCGTCTATTCGTTGGCGTGGGGCGATCAGCCAGCCCTCGTTGCCGAGCATGTCGATTGGGCGCGCTCGACCGGGTTCGACGTGATCTGCGCCGGCAAGGGCACGCGCTATCTGCCGACCTATCACCAATCGACGCCCGAAACCGTCTGGGACATCCTGACAAAGTATCTGGTGATCCACGATCGCAGCCACATCAATCCGAAGATGTTCAACTCGTTCGTCGACGGCACCAAGTCGGGCATTGAGATGACGGCGATCTGTAACGCGACCGGCCTCGTGCCGCAGACCAACGGTCTGACCTTCCCGCCGGCGACGCGCTTTGAGCACGCCGAGGTGTGCAAACCAAAAGCAGACGGCGGCGTGATCGAAAAGGCCGGCGTGACAGAAGTCACATCCTCCATGTATCGCGACGGTAAGGACGTGCCGCACAGCCTCGTGATGGGGACTTATGTCGTCATCTCCAGTCAGAGCGACTATGCCAAGAAGTGCTTCCTCGAATACTCGATGCTACCGGACAAGACGGGCAAGTATGCAGCCCTCTATCGCCCGACGCATATGATCGGGTTGGAACTCGGATTGTCGGTGGCCTCAGCGGCGCTGCGTAAGGAGCCGACCGGCGCTGCGTTCTGCTTTAATTCGGACGTGGTCGCGACGGCCAAGCGCGCACTCAAAAAGGGCGAAATGCTCGACGGCGAGGGCGGGTTCTGCGTCTGGGGCAAGCAGACGCCTGCGGAAATTTCGACGAAGGAAGGCTTCCTACCGCTGGGCCTCGCGCACAACGTCAAGCTCAAGGCGGATATCAAAGAGGGCCAGCGTCTCAAGTGGTCCGACGTCGAGATCGATACCACCGACGCCACTTACAAGTTCCGTCGCGAGATGGAAAAGGCATTCCCGAAGCCGCAGGCATTTTGATCGCCTGCGCGGTCGGCACGGAAAGTCGCTTGAACGATGCAACGCCGTGCCGACGATAACAGCGACGACCGCACCCGCGTCGCAATCTATGTGGCGCGGGCGTTGCGTGACTTTGGCGACGGCTTCATTGCCGTGCTGCTACCGGTTTATCTGACGGCGCTCGGCCTCGGCGCTTTCGAAATTGGCGTCGTCGCGACGGCGTCGCTGCTGGGTTCGGCGTTGACAACGTTGGGGATCGGGTGGTTTGGCGCCCACATTGATCAACGCCGGTTACTGCTGCTGGCATCCGGGTTGATGGTGGCGACCGGATTGGCGTTCGCCCTCTCGAGCACAACAGCGATCATTCTGCTGATTGCATTCCTCGGCACAATCAATCCGTCGGCCGGCAGCGTCAGCGTCTTCATGCCGCTTGAGCACTCAGTCCTCACCCGCAGCACCAGCGACGCCGATCGCACCAGTATGTTCGCGCGCTACAGCCTGATCGGCTCGGCCGCAGCCGCCTTCGGCGCGCTGGCGTCGGGCAGCGCCGATCTGCTGGCATCGTCGGGACTGTCGCGCCTTGCCGCACTGCAGGCGATGTTTCTGATCTATGCCGCACTCGGGATCGCCGGCGGCATTGCCTATACGCGGATTCCCAGGCGCGACGTGGTGAGCAGCGATAAGCCCGTAACAGCGCTCGGGCCCTCTCGCCGCATCGTCTATAAATTGGCGGCGCTATTCAGCATCGACTCGTTCGCCGGCGGCTTCGCCGTGCAATCGCTGATGGCGCTCTGGCTGTTCAAGACATTCGGACTGTCACTGGCGCAGGCGGGCTTGTTCTTCTTCTGGACCAGCGTGCTATCCGCCGTTTCGTTTCCGGTCGCAGCCTGGCTCGCCCGGCGCATCGGCCTCGTCAACACGATGGTCTATACGCACATTCCATCGAGCCTGTGTCTGATCCTCGCCGCGCTCTCGCCCCGTCTCGACGTGGCGCTTGGGCTTCTACTCGTGCGCTCGTTTCTGTCACAAATGGACGTGCCGACCCGCTCGTCCTATGTCATGGCGGTGGTCACGCCGGCCGAGCGTCCGGCGGCCGCAAGCGTGACGTCGGTGCCACGCAGCTTGGCCGCAGCCCTCAGCCCCGCGATCGCCGGTTGGCTGTTCCAGGCCGGTTTGACAGCCTGGCCGTTCATCGTCTGCGGCGTGCTCAAAATCGTCTACGATCTAGCGCTGCTGTGGACCTTCCGACACGTCAAGCCGCCGGAAGAGCGATGAGGTTGCCTGCACAGCACATACTTCGAGCAATCAAAGTCCCCCTCACCTACTCCGTGCTCTTGTCCACTCCCTGCGCCCTGGGCATCCTCGCACCAAGGGGAGAGTTTAGCGCAGGACACCAAGGCTTGCCCTTCTCACCTTGGGGAGAAGGTGGCTGCACGCCCGATGAGGGGGCCTACAGGCAAGCCAAAACTCAGCTACCTATTGCGCGGCCTCGAACTCATGGCTCCCCATGGCGCGCGCTATGGCCTATCAATGGCTGTGACACAACAACGGGAGACCAAACGGCCATGCCAAAACGAGCGAAACGCGAGGGACGGGTGGCTTTGGTGACGGGGGGCACGTCGGGCATTGGGCTAGCGGTGGTCGAGCAACTGTTGGGTGATGGCTGGAAGGTCGCGGCGATCGATGCCAACGCGGACGCGGTGGCGGCGCTCAAGAAGCAGCACAGCGGCAGCAAGGATGTGCTCGTCGCGATGGTCGATGTAACCGACGAGAAGGCCGTCGATGCGCTGGTCGATCAAGTCATCAAGACACTCGGGCCGATCGACGGCGTCGTCAATTCGGCCGGCATTGCGCGGGATATTCCGGCCCTCGACACGCCCGTCGAACTGTTCCGCAAGATCCTCGACGTCAATGTGGTCGGCTCGTTTATCGTCGCCCGCGCGGTGGCTCGCAAAATGAAAGAGCGGCACGCGAAGTCGGGGGTCGGTGGCGCAATCGTCAATCTGGCGTCGGTGTCGGGATTGCGCGGATCAAAAGGCCGGGTCGCCTATGGCTCGTCGAAAGGCGCCGTCGTCATCATGACGCAGGTGTTGGCGACGGACCTCGCGCAGTACGGCATCCGCGTCAATGCCATTGCGCCGGGGCCCGTCGACACGCCGATGGTCAAGACGATGCACACGCAGGACGATCGCAAACGCTGGCTCAATCATATACCGATGCAACGCTACTCGGAGCCGCACGAGATCGCGACAGCGGTTGAATTCCTGCTCGACAGCGAGCGCGCGAGTTTCATCACTGGTGAAGTGCTGGCGGTGGATGGCGGATTTCGTGGTGCTGGGGTTCTGGCGGATCGGTCGACGACATGAGCAACGCGGATACGACTGACGACCCATTTCTGTGGCTGGAAGAGGTCCAGGGCGAACGCGCGCTGGCCTGGGTGCGGGAGCAGACGGCGCGAACCGAAGCGGCGCTGTGTGACGCAACGTTTGAGGCGGAGCGCGCGCGCATTCAGTCCATTCTCGAGTTCGCCGGACAACATTCCCTACGTCAGCGGGCGCGGTGGCTACCTCTATAACCACTGGCAGGACGCCGGCCACAAGCGTGGGCTGTGGCGGCGCACGACGCTCGAAGTCATTCAAGACCGATAAGCCTGACTGGGACGTGATCCTCGACATCGACGCGCTCGGCAAGGCGGAAGGCGAGGATTGGGTTTATGGCGGCGCCACGGCGTTGCCACCCGACTATGATCGCGCGATGATCCGCTTGTCGCGCGGCGGCAGTGATGCAAGCGTCAACCGCGAATTCGATATCAACGCGCGCGCGTTCGTTGCGGACGGATTTTCCTTGCCCGAGGCCAAGGGCAATCTGAACTGGCTCGATCGCGACACACTACTGGCCGCAACCAGTCTCGGCGAGGGCATGACGACAACATCGGGGTATGCGCGCACGGTCAGGCGCTGGCGACGTGGAACCTCGTTCGAACAGGCCGAGATCATCTTCGAGGTCGGCGAGAAAGACATGTCAGCGGGCGTCGCCGTCGATCGCAGCTATGCGTCCCCTCGCGTTGTCCTGTTCCGCACCATCGACTTCTTCACCCACGAACTCTGGCAGGAGCATCCAAGCCGCGGCCGGGTAAAGCTCGATGTACCCGGCGACAGCTGGTGCGGCGTCGAGCATGGCTGGGTGCTGGTCCGATTGCGCTCTCCCTGGACGGTCGGCGCGGCAACCTATCCAACCGACAGTCTGCTGGCGATCGACATCGAGCGCTTCTTCGATGGCGCCCGCGATTTCCAGGTGCTGTTCGAGCCGACACCGCGGCGCATTCTCAGTGGGTTCGTCTGGTCGAAAGGTCATCTGGCATTGTCGATCCTCGACAACGTCCGCTCCGAGATCATCATCGCGACGCCGACCAACGGCAACTGGACGATGGCACCGGTCGCAGGATTGGACGCGGCCGCTACGGTCGGCATCTATCCGCGCGATGCGTTGGCGTCGCCCGAGTTCTTTGTGACGGCCAGCAGTTTTGTAGCCCCGCCAGCACTTTATCACCTGAAGCCCGGTGCCAGACCGGACATCCTCAAGCAGCAGCCATCCAAGTTCGACGCATCTGCGCTGGATGTTACGCAGCACGAAGCCGTCTCCAGCGATGGCGAACGCATTCCCTATTTCCAGATTGCGCGCCGCGATATGCCGCTCGACGGCGACAATCCGACGATCCTTTATGGCTATGGCGGGTTCGAAGTCTCGATGCTGCCGAGCTACATGGCGGTAACGGGGGCCGGATGGCTGGAAAAGGGCGGTGTGTTCATCATGGCCTGCATCCGCGGCGGCGGCGAGTTCGGCGCGCGTTGGCACAAGGCCGGGATTCGCGAAGGCAAGACGCTGGCGCATGATGACTTCGCGGCGATTGGACGTGAACTCATCGCGCGCAAAGTGACGAGGCCCGCGCGGTTGGTTGCCAATGGCGGATCGAATGGCGGCCTGCTGGTCGGCAACATGCTGACGCGCTATCCGGAATTGTTCGGCGCCATTCAATGCTCGGTGCCGCTGTTGGATATGCGGCGCTATTCCAAGCTGCTCGCTGGCGCCAGTTGGATGGCTGAATATGGCGACCCCGATAAGGCAGATGATTGGGCGTTCATGCGCCAATTCTCGGCTTACCAGAACGTCGAGAGCGGGCGTGATTACCCCCCAACGCTCTTCATAACATCGGCCAAAGACGATCGCGTGCATCCCGGCCATGCCCGCAAGATGGCGGCAAAGATGCAAGCCATGGGTTACGCGCCGTACTTCTACGAGCCCGAGGCCGGCGGGCATGGATTCGCCGACAAGGCGCAGGAAGCGGCGCAGCGTGCGCTGTTCTTCGCGTTCCTGCGGCACACGATCATGAAGCCACTCACAGCGGCCGGCGGCTCTTGATGGCAGCGGCAAGCGTGCCCTCGTCGAGATAATCCAATTCGCCGCCGACGGGAATGCCGCGCGCCAGCGTCGACACCTGCATGCCTGAACTCAATCAGGCGCTCGCGGAGGTAGTGCGCGGTCGACTGTCCCTCGACGGTGGCGCTCAGCGCCAGCAGGATTTCGGTAACCGGCGGCTTGGCGCGCTCGATCAGCGGCGTGATGTTCAAGCGGTCGGGGCCGATGCCGTCGAGTGGCGACAGGTGGCCGCCGAGCACGTGATAGCGCGCGCTGACGACACCGGCGCGCTCCAGTGCCCAGAGATCACCGATCTCTTCGACCACGACAATCAGCGACGGTTCGCGCTTGGGATCCGCACAGATGCCGCACGGCGAGGCGGTGTCGAGATTGGCGCAGATGGCGCAAGTCTTGATGTTGGCCGCCGCCTCGGTCATTGCTTTCGCGAGCGGCTCAAGCAGGTCCGTGCGCCGCTTGAGCAACGCCAGCGCCGCTTTGCGCGCCGAACGGCTGCCGAGCCCCGGTAGCCGGCCAAGCAGCTGGATCAGTCGTTCAATCTCGGGGCCGACGGTGTGGCGTGCCATGCGGATAACTCTTGTCTGCGTCGCACGTCTTACCTCAGCCGAGCGCGGACGGCGAGGCACCGCAGTGTCGCGCTCTCTTACTTGCGCTTCGGTTGCCCACCAGCAACCGCGCTCTCTTACTTGCGCTTCGGTTGCCCACCAGCAACCGCGCTCTCTTACTTGCGCTTCGGTTGCCCACCAGCAACCGCGCTCTCTTGCTTGCGCTTCGGACACCCACCCGCAACCGCGCTGGCGCTCGGCGCGCGCACACCCGCCATCCCGTGCGCACTGCAGAACGAAGCGCGAGCGACGTTCTGCTGTGCAGACACGGGACCTTTACCCGTTTGCGAGTGGCAAAGGCTCGCGCGCACTTTATTCTTGCGCCTTCGGTTGCCCACTCTTCCGCTGGCTCGTGCGCCTTATCCAAAAACCGCCAAACACTTTTTGGGGCGCACGAGCGACCACCCGGCGCGGGCGCCTTCGGTTGCCCACGCTTCCGCTGGCTCGTGCGCCTTATCCAAAAACCGCCAAACACTTTTTGGGGCGCACGAGCGACCACCCGGCGCGGGCGCCTTCAGATATCCAAACCCGGTTGCAGCGCGGGCAACCGAAGCGCCAAGCACAGTGTCACCCGCCGCGATCTTCCCTACTCTGAAAGAAACTGGCCACGGGCACGGTGGGCTGACGTCATGCGGCACGTTCGAGTTTCACCTCGAAGCCGAGAGCCCTGAGCTGACCGGCGAGACGCTTGGCCTTGTTGTCTTTGGCTGCCGCATCGAGGGGACGGACCTGTGGCGGCCGGTAGGGCACACCATCGCGGACCATGTGGTAGATGGCGGTGAGGATCGAGCCGGCGACCGCGATGGCGGCCTTCTTGGGCCCACGCCGGGCGGCGATGCCGGCGAACTGACGGGACAGATAGGTGTTCTTGGTGCGGGCTGCAGCCATGGCGCATTGCACGAGCAGCGGTTTCAGCCAGGCCCCGCCCTTCTTGACCCGTGTCGAGCGCTTCTTGCCGCCGGTCTCGTCGAGACGGGGCACGAGGCGGGCCCAACTCGAGAGATGGCCGGCGGTGGCAAAGCAGCTCATGTCGGTTCCAATCTCGGCCAGGATGGCAGACGCGGCCCGCTTCTTCACACCAGGGATCTTGGTCAACTCGGCGACGAGCTGACGAAAGGGGGCGAGCAAAGCCTCCACCTCCGTCTCGAAGCTGGCGATCCGCTGGGCGAGCACGTCGATCATGGTCAGGTGCTCACGGACCAGGAAGGCGTGGTGGCGCGTGAAGCGGCCGTCGAGGGCGGCGGCCAGGTCCTCGCGAGACGCCTTCAACCTGCGATCGGCGAGCGCCGCCAGTCGCGCAGGATCGGTCTCGCCAGCGACCAGCGCCTCCAGAATGCGCCGGCTGCTGATGCCGAGCAGGTCGGACACGACGGTTGCGAGTTTGATGTTGGCGTCCTCCAGCACCTTGCCGATACGGTTCTCGTGCTGCGTCATCTGGCGTTGCAGCTGCGTGCGCGTCCGCGTCAGATCGCGCAGCTCCCGGATCGGCTCCGGCGGCACGAAGCTCGCGCGGATCAGGCCGTGGGCCAGGAGATCGGCCAGCCAGCGGGCATCGCTCGCATCGCTCTTGCGGCCGGGCAGATTGCGCGCCTCGTGGGCGTTGACCAGCATCAGCGTGAACGCGGCGTCCAGGATGTGCCACACAGGCTTCCAATAGACACCGGTTGCCTCCATCACGACATGCGTGACACCACGCTCTTCGAGCCAGGCTGCGAGCGCGAGAAGATCGCGCGTCGTGGTCGCGAAGCGGCCCTCCTCGTAGGCGATCTTGCGGCCTCGCACGGTGCGCGCGCAGACCGCCACGAAGGCGGAATGCACATCAAGACCGGCGCACTTCTTATGTAGGATATTCACGGACACCTCCCAAGTGACAGGAATGCCGTGGCCAGGGGCCTCGTCGATTTGAACTCTACTCTGCGTGCTCCGGGACGGAACGGTGGGCTGAGCCCGCCGCCGTCCGTGGCGACAATGACATGTGCTCTGAGGCCCCAGGATCAAACTCTCCCTCGGGCTCGACGGCGCCAGGGAAAAAACGACCTCAATGCCACGACGCCGACAGTAAAACCGCTTTCATCCATTCATGTGCGCGCCTTCGGCGCGCATGGTAACTCTCCCCGTGAAAAACGGGGAGAGGGAAGATCCCGCCGTTCACCATGCCCCGCCAAATCCTGTCAACCTGGGTAAGTACCTAGGGGGTGCAATTTGTGTGATTTCTGGCACACTCTCTCACATCCCGGTTCACATCAGGGGCGGTGCGAGGGTCGTCTCGTTTCCCCGAACCGGGCGTTGCAAGAAGGTACATCGGACGAGCAACGCGCTCCGGTCAGTCTGAAGTGTTCGGATGTGCCGCAAGGTAGACACCGAGCGACATCGTGTCGATCGCACGGTGGGTCCTCAAGGGGACAGATCTCTGACAAAACCCTTGCAGCAATCGGGGCGGTCGCGTGGCCGTCGAAGTTCGCGCCAGGCTTTTTGCTTGCGCCTTCAGTTGCCCACAAGGCAACCGGCGCGGCGAGCTTGCCGCAAGCAGAGATCGCATCGGCTCCGCCGCCCCGGTCCCTGAATTTAAAGCAAAACGCCGATGCGAAAGCATGCGGCGTCAAACGTGTTTGAAAACGTGGCCGCGCCTCACGGCTCGTTGCTGCCCCTCACCCTAACCCTCTCCCCATTTCCGAAGGCTCATGGGGAGAGGGAATGTTCTTTTCCCTCTCCCCGTTCTTCACGGGGAGAGGATTCAGGGGAGGTGAGGGGCAGTTCAGCATGAGAGCGTAAGGGGCGACCCAGCATGCTCCGTAAAAATACGGGGAGTGGGAAAAACCGCGCGGGTGCTTGGTCGGCAACTGAAGGCGCCAAGCGCAGAAAACACGCCTCAGCCCTCGCCGATCAACGCCAGCCACTCGTCTTCGCTCAGCACCTTGACACCCAACTCCTGCGCCTTGACGAGTTTTGATCCCGCATCCGTGCCGGCGATCACGTAGTCGGTCTTCTTCGAAACCGATCCCGCGACCTTGGCACCGAGGCGTTCGGCCTGGGACTTGGCTTCTGCGCGCCCGATCCGCGACAACGTGCCGGTGAAGACGACCGTCTTGCCGGTGACGGATGAGGCAACCGCTTGCGGACGAGCATAGTCGAGGACCGTGACGTGCTCCAGCAGCTGCGCAACAGCTTCCGCGTTGTGCGGTTCGCGGAAGAAAGCGCACAGCGCATCGGTCACAACAGTGCCGATGCCATCGACATCGGAGAACTCTGCATAGCCTTCCTTCGGGAACTCCTGCGCCGCCGCCTGCGCCGCATCGACCATCGCCACCGCGTCACCACTAAATCGCTCGGACAATGCAGCGGCGGCCTTCGCACCGACGCCTTTGATGGCGGTCAAGCGCTCGCCCAACGGCGCATCCAACAGCATCTTGGCGGATAATTCCCTGGCATGCTTGACGATGCCGTGAATAGCAGTCTCCGCCGTCTTCTTGCCAACGCCGGGCGCATTGACGAATTGCCCGTAACTGCGACCGGGCTGGCCAGCGATCGCGCGATCCACTGCGGAGCGAAATGCCCGCCAACTGCCGTGCGCCTTGGCGAGGTCGCGCGCCGTCGTCTCGCCAACATGGCGGATGCCGAGCGCGAACAGGAAGCGTTCGAAGGCGATTGTTCGGCGGCTATCGATCGACGTGAACAGGTTCTCGACCGACTTTGGCCCGAAGCCATTCTCGTCGGCCAATCGTTTCTCAGATCGCGCGTCGCGCGCCTGAAGCGTGAAGATGTCGGCGGGGCGCATGATCCGGCCCTGATCGTAGAACAATTCAATTTTTTCGTCGCCGAGGCCTTCGATGTCGAAAGCGAGGCGGGAGACGAAATGTTTCAAGCGCTCCTTCGCCTGCGCCGGGCATATCAACCCGCCCGAGCAGCGCCGCACCACATCCATCTCGCCGGTCTTCTCGTCGACTTCGCGTTTGGCGGATGATCCGCAAATCGGACAGACGCGCGGAAATACATAGGGTTTAGCGCCCCGCGGACGCGCATCCATGACGACTGACACGACCTGTGGAATGACGTCGCCGGCGCGTTGCACGATCACGGTATCGCCGACGCGCACGTCCTTGCGCGCAATCTCGTCTTCGTTGTGCAGCGTTGCATTTGAGACGACGACCCCGCCGACGGTAACGGGCGCAAGTTTTGCAACCGGCGTCAGCGCCCCGGTGCGGCCAACCTGAATCTCAATCTCCTGCAACACCGTCGTCGCCTGCTCGGCTGGAAACTTGTGGGCGATCGCCCAGCGCGGCGAGCGCGAGACAAAGCCGAGCCGCTCCTGATAGTCGAGCCGATTGACCTTGTAGACGACGCCGTCGATATCGTAGCCAAGTGCTGCCCGCTGTTGTCCGATCTCGCGATAGAAGGCGAGCATCGCTCCCGCATCGCCGCAGACGCGCATCCGCGCATTCGTCGGCAAGCCCCAGCTCTTGTAGGCGGTGACAACGCCCGACTGCGTGTCGGCCGGCAACTTGGAACACGCCCCCCACGCATAGGCAAAGAAGCGCAGCGGTCGACTGGCCGTGATGTTCGAATCCAATTGCCGCAACGATCCAGCGGCCGCATTGCGCGGATTGGCAAACAGCTTTCCCCCCTCGCCGCTTGTGTCTCGTTCAAGCGGTGGAAGTCATCGTGGCCAAGATAGATCTCGCCGCGCACATCGATCACATCAGGAACGGCCTTGCCGTTCAGCACATGCGGGATCTCGCGGATCGTCCGCACGTTGGCCGTGACGTTCTCGCCTTCCGCGCCATCGCCCCGCGTTGCCGCCTGCACGAGACGGCCCTTCTCATAGCGGATCGAGATGGAAAGCCCGTCGATCTTTGGCTCGGCCGAAACGTCGAGCACGTCCGCCGGCTTCAACTGCAGGAAACGGCGCACGCGCTCAACGAAATCGTCGACGTCGCCGTCGGCGAAAGCATTGCCGAGTGACAGCATGGCGACGTCATGGCGGATTTTGCCGAACGCTTCGACCGGCGCGGCCCCGACGCGACGCGACGGGCTGTCGGCGCGCACGAGTGCAGGGAACCGCACCTCGATGGCACCATGCCGCTTGCGCAAGGCATCGTAGTCCGCATCGGAGATTTCCGGCTGGTCTTGGGCGTAGTACAACGCATCATGGCGGGCAATTTCAATGCCGAGGCGCAACAATTCCGCTTCGGCCTCGGCCTCGGACAGGGCAGCAACGGATTTTGCGTTTTTCATGCGGCAACATCTCAAGTCCATGCGATTCCCGCGACGATAAGCGCTTCCGACCATGCAGCGCAACGCTCCAACCGCCAAGCGTCGGCCGCATCGCTGCCATTTTTAAGCCGCAAGATTTAAGATCGTTGATTCGCCCGCCGTGCTCACGCATCTGGCGCGGTCTGGCAATGGCGCGTGGGGAGCGGGGTATGTTCGGTTGGCGGCGCAAACCAGAAGGGTTTGATTGGCACAAGTACGTCAAGACAACCATTCTGGTCCGCCGCCAGGCTCGGCGTGACAAAATCGGCGCAGCCCGCGATGCCGCCGCCGAGCAGGTGCAAGCGGCAGGGCAAGCCGCTATGCGCGGCGCCAAGATAGCCGGTGTCGCCGCCAAGGACGGCATCGTGAAAGGTAGTGATATGGCGTTGAAAGGTGGCGTTGCAGGAGTGCGTCAAGCTGTTCACGCGGCCGGCCGGGGCCTCGATCCCGTCGGCCAAGGCATCGCCAAAGGAGCTCGCCCGCTCATGCTCACACTCCAACGCTCGGCCGTCGCAATACCGTTAGCACTGTGTGGTGGGATAGCGCTCGCCGCCGCCCTCTATCGCTGGCAGAAATTCGGTCTCGACATCGAGACAATTGCTCCGCTGATCATCGGCTTGGCGCTGTGCGTTGCGGCACTGCCCTCGATGTTACCGCGCTTCGGAATCAACATTGCAATGCAGCCGAAGCTCGGTCGCGGCGTTGCAATCGCCGCACTGGCGCTGGTCGCCGTCGCGGGCGGCTTGTACGCCAGTGTACGCGGGTTCCCTGGACTTGGCGCCTTGCCAACACTGAGCTCACTGAGCAATTTCAAACTCCCGAGCCTGACCGCCAAGCCGATCGATGGCCGCGCGTCGGCTGCCGCCGGCGATATCATCCGCATCGACAACAAGCTGGTGCGGTTGGCTGGCATTGAAGCGCCGGATCGCCAGCAGACTTGCGCCCGTCAACCCGGCAATAAAAAATGGCGCTGCGGCGAGCAAGCCCAAGCAGCACTTGAGCGACTGCTGCGCAGCAAGCCGGTCAGCTGCCTCCCCGCCGGCACCGACGACGCCGAACGCATCATCGCCAAGTGCACCGTCGATGGCCGCGACATCGCGGCCGACCTCGTCGCCGAGGGGCACGCATTCGCCGCCGGCAACCTGTTTGGCGGCTACACTTTCCAGGAAGCGGAAGCCAAACAGAAAAAAATCGGCATCTGGTCTGGCGACGCCGAACGCCCTGAGGCCTATCGCGAAAAACTCTGGGATACGGCCAAAAAGACCGCTCCCGATGGCTGCCCGATCAAGGGCCGCATCTCCAGCGCTGGCGCGAAAGTCTACCTGCTACCATGGGCCGGCGACTACGGTGGCACAACGATCCGCGCTGCGAAGGGTGAGCGCTGGTTCTGCTCGGAGCGTGAGGCGCTCGCGGCAGGCTGGCGGGCTGGCTGAGGGATCATTTCCGTCACCATCGGCATCCGCTGACCCGGGCAACAAATCACAACCTTGACACCCACGGATTCTGCGTGGCATGTTCGGATTATAAATTGATAATTCGCAATCCGAACTTTTCGCGCCGCCAGAATGTCGAAGAGCACCGCGCCAGTCTCCGAGAAGAATACGGTCCAGTCCCTGGCCAAGGGATTTCGCGTGCTCGAAGCGTTCTCCGCCGAGCGCAATGACATGGGGCTTGCCGAAGTAGCACGCGCCGCCGACATCGATAACGGCACCGCGTTCCGGTTTCTGAACACCCTCGTGCAGCTCGGCTACATCCAGAAGACTGACGCCAAGCGGTTCCGCTTGACGCTGAAATGCCTCGAACTCGGCTTCAATGCCATCGGCCGGACGGACCTGCGGGAACTCGCGCGACCCTTGCTGCGTGACCTTGTCGGCGCGGAGATCGAGGCGGCGTCGGTCGCTGTCCTGGATGGCTCCGACATCGTCTACATCGAGCGCGTGCAAGCGGGATTGGCACGGCTCGGGGTCGATGTCCGCATCGGCAGTCGCGCCCCCGCCTATTCGACGGCGGTCGGCCAGGCGATGCTCGCCCACCTCCCGCGCGCAACACAGCAAGGCCTGCTCTCCAATGCGCCGCTTCGCCGCCTGACCGCAAACACCATCACGTCGGTACCCAAACTGCTCGAGCGATTGGCGCTGGTCAACGCGCGCGGATACGCGCTGTCGGATCAGGAAAACGTATCGGGTTTGCGGGTTCTGGCAGCGCCTGTCCTGGATTCTGACGGCGTCCCCGTTGCGGCGATCTCGGTTGCAACGCCAGCGTTTTCAGGACCGTTGGCGGCATTCGAGCGCACCGCGCGCGGGCCTGTCCTGCGCGCGGCTAAAACGCTTTCCAAAGCCGTCCAAGCGGCCGGCGGCACTGCCCTCCCTGCGCGCATTTCAGTTTGAACCGGAGATACGCATGCCCGTCATGACCAACTTTCACGGCTTGATCCCAGCGATGGCCGTTCCATTCAAGCCTGATCATTCTGTTGATGTGACCGAACTCACCAAATTCTCGCGCTGGCTCGCAGCCCAACCCGGCGTCGTCGGCATGATGACCAACGGCCATACCGGCGAAGTCTTCTCGTTCACACCGCGCGAACGCGCGGAAGTCACCCGCATCGTCGCCGAAGCCGTGCACGGCAAATGTCCGGTCATTTCCTCGATCGTTTGCGAGGGCATCAAGGATGCGATCGAACAGGCCGGTTGGGCGAAGGCGGCCGGCGCCCAGGCGCTCGACATCATGCCGCCGCACCACTGGCTGCGCTTCGGCTTCCGCCCGAGCCACGTGATCGACTATTTCCGCGCCATCGGCGAAGCGTCTGGGTTGCCGCTGATCGTGCACGTCTACCCGGCCTGGACCAAGGCGTCGTTCTCCTCGGAATTACTTGCCGATCTCGCCAAGCTGCCCTCGGTCCGCGCCTTCAAGATCGGCACGCGCGAGATGAATAAGTACAAGCGCGATCTGCAGATGATCCGCGCGGCAGCGCCCGACAAGGCACTGCTGACGTGCCATGATGAGTACCTGTTAGCCTCCATGGTGCAGGGTATCGACGGCGCGCTGGTCGGGTTCGCATCGGTTATTCCAGGCCTCATCCATGAGCTACTCCTTGCCGTGAAGGCCGGCGACCTCACGCGCGCGATGGCGATCCAAGCCAAAATCGATCCGCTGAAGGACGCCGTCTACGGCGGCGGCGAACCAACCGGCGAAGCCCATGCCAACATGAAAGCAGCGATGGTCGCAGCCGGCATCTTCAAGAGCGGCACGATGCGCCCGCCGACCGTCACGCCGACGCCGGACGAACTGAAGCGGATCAACGCCGCCATCGCGCAAGCCGGTCTCAATCCCGCGCGTGCTGCCGAGTAACACCGACACTATTGCCGACCAAATTGCAGACGCAGATAACGACGAACAAGCAAACACGAGTGAGGAAGACGCCATGTTGAGACGTGATGTGATCAAGGCCATCGGCGGCGCTGTGGCCTATACAGCGCTCGGATCACCAGCCATCGCGCAAGCTGCGTGGCCCGCGAAAGACAAGACCGTGAAAGTCATCGTGCCGTGGCCACCGGGCGCGGCCAATGATGCCCTCGGCCGTCTCGTTGCTGATCGGATCGCGACCAAGTTCGGCGTCACGACAGTGACCGAGAACCGTGTCGGCGGCGCCGGCCTCGTTGGCACCAAGGCCGTCATTCAATCGGACCCGGATGGCTACACGCTGCTCGCCAGCGCCTTCAACACGGCCGTGATGCCGATCGTGCTCAAGGCCGCCGATTTCAATCCTGAAGTTGATCTCGAGGTCGTTGGCCGCACGGCAGTCGCGCCGCTCGTTTGCGTCATGTCGGCAGGCCGCCCGGAGAAGACATTGGCTGAGGTTCTCGCCGCTGCGAAAGCTGATCCGACGAAATGGAATGTCGCCATCTCCTCGCTCGGCTCAGCTGGCCATTTGGCAACCATCGAGTTTCTCCGGCGCACCGGCGCGAACATCACCATGGTACCCTATCGTGGCACGCAACCAGCGCTGCAAGACGTCATGGCGGGCGCTGTCCAGCTCCTCATTGATCCGAGTTTCGCACTGATTCCAGCGGCACTCGATGGCACCAAGGTCCGCGCGCTCGGCATCGCGACCGCCAAGCGATCGGTGCTCGCGCCTGACATTCCGACGATGGCCGAAGCCGGCTTGCCGGGCTTCGAGTTCCAATCCTGGTACGGGATCTGGGCACCGAAAAGCACTCCGCGCGACATCCAGACGCAACTGAACACGTTGATCCAGGACACCATGCGCGATCCCGAGATCGTCAAGCGTTTGACCGGCACGCTGATCGAGCCGGTCGCTGAAAGCATCGACGCCAGCAAGGCATTCATCCGCAGCGAAATCGTGCGCGCAGGCGAACTGCTCAAGAGCGTCAATTTCCAACCCACATGACACTGGCGACCACGCGCACCGCCATCGTCACGGGCACCAGTTCGGGGATAGGCCGGGCCATAGCAGCCCGGTTGCTCGGCGGTGGCTGGCGCGTGACCGGCATCGACCTCGCGCCGCCGACACTCGATCATGCAGCATTCACACCGCTGACGGTCGATCTCAGTTCCGAGACGGTACGAAGGCCAATCATCGCCGCGTTGCAACCGGCCGACGCGCTGGTTCATGCCGCCGGCATCATGCGCGGCGCACGGCTTGGCAGCCTCGACCACACGACGGGCGACATTCTGTGGCGGCTCCACGTCGATGCTGCCATGGCACTCGCCAACCACCTCGCGCCCGACATGCCGGATGGCGGTCGCATCGTTTTGATCGGCAGCCGCGCTGCACGTGGCGTTATCGGCAAAAGCCAGTATGGCGCGGCGAAAGCCGCTCTTGTCGGCCTCGCGCGGTCCTGGGCGAAGGAGCTCATCACCCGCGGCATCACCGTCAACGTCGTGGCACCTGCCGCCACCGAGACCGGCATGCTCGCCGATCCCGAGCGAGCAATCATCCCGCCGGAAACACCGCCGCTGGGCCGCCGCATCAGACCTGAAGAGATTGCGGCACTGGTCGCGTTCCTACTGTCAACTGACGCGGCCGCCATCACCGGCCAAGAGATATCCATCTGCGGCGGGGCCTCGCTCTGAGACCTGTTTGCGCGACGAGAGCTTAATCCATGCACTACGATCCACGCACCGAGCGCCCGCCACTCCAGTTCGATCCCTTCAAGAGTTGCACGGTGCCGCGCCCGATCGGCTGGCTGTCGACGATCTCAAAGTCGGGTGTCGCCAATCTCGCGCCGTTCAGCCAATGGCAGAACCTGACATTCGATCCACCGATGGTGATGTTCGCCGCCAACCAAACGCCATCGGGTCAGCGCAAGGACACGGTCGTCAATGCTGAAGAGACCGGGTACTTTGTGTGGAATATGGCGACATGGGACCTGCGCGAGGCTGTCAATATTTCAGCCGCCGACTTTCCACCCGACATCGACGAGTTTGAGCGATCCGGTGTAACCAAGTCTGCATGCATCGAGGCTCCGGGACCAAGGGTTGCCGAAAGCCCTGTTCATATGGAGTGCAAGTATCATTCAACCACCCGCCTGCCGGGGCGCGGTGTCGTTGGCACCGTCGACATCGTCTTCGGCGAAGTGGTCCGCCTGCATGTTCGCGACGATGTCGTGCTGCCGTCGGGTAAAATCGACATCGCAAAAATCGCGCCGATTGCACGGCTCGGCTACTACGATTACTGTGTCGTCCGCGAGATATTCGAGATGGTCATACCAGCCATCGACCCACGTTTGCTCGAGGGCCTCGAAGGCCGACAGCAACGCTGACCGTTCACGCTCCGTCGCAAGCTTCAATACTCAACGCCCAAATCGACTGGAACCATCATGACCATCCGCATCGTCGACATCCGCGAAGTGACCAAGCCGATCGCCTCGCCGATCCGCAATGCCTACATCGACTTTTCCAAGATGACGACCAGCCTCGTCGCCGTCGTCACCAACGTCGAGCGCAATGGCAAACCGGTCGTCGGTTACGGTTTTAATTCAAACGGCCGCTACGGCCAGGGCGGCCTGATCCGCGAGCGCTTTCGCGCACGCCTCCTCGAAGCAGAGCCAAAGTCGCTGCTCGATGCCAACAGTGAAAATCTCGATCCCGCGAAGTGCTGGGCCGCCCTGATGACGAACGAGAAACCCGGCGGCCACGGCGAGCGCTCGGTCGCCGTCGGCACCATCGACATGGCGATCTGGGATGCCGTCGCCAAGATTGCCGACAAGCCGCTGTTTCGACTGCTCGCCGAGCGCGAAGACCGCGCCGCCGATCCGCGCGTGTTCGTCTATGCCGCCGGCGGCTACTACTATCCCGGCAAGGACAACGATGCGCTCCGCCGCGAAATGGCGGGTTACATCGCGCGCGGATACAATGTCGTGAAGATGAAGATCGGCGGCGCCTCGATCCCCGAAGATGCCGCCCGCATTGAAGCCGTGTTGAAGGAAATCGGGCCAAAGGCGCAACTCGCCGTCGATGCCAATGGCCGCTTCGATCTTGAGACGGCAATCGCCTATGCCAAGATGCTGCGCCAGTATCCGCTGTTCTGGTACGAGGAGGCTGGCGACCCACTCGATTATGCGCTGCAGGCAGCCCTCACTGACTTCTATCCAGCCGCGATGGCAACCGGCGAAAATCTGTTCTCGCATCAGGACGCGCGCAATCTGCTGCGTTACGGCGGCATGCGCCCGGACCGCGACTGGCTGCAATTCGATTGCGCGCTGTCCTATGGCCTGGTCGAGTTCCGCCGCACGCTC
This sequence comes from uncultured Alphaproteobacteria bacterium, assembly GCA_963714325.1. Classification (GTDB taxonomy): domain Bacteria; phylum Pseudomonadota; class Alphaproteobacteria; order Rhizobiales; family Hyphomicrobiaceae; genus CAVQOB01. Next base: position 37,233 of record CAVQOB010000033.1, read on the forward strand.
GACGCACTCGCCAAACACGGCTGGTCGTGGCGGCGCGTTATTCCGCACGGCGGCCACCAGATGTCACTGATGATCGCAGCCGGCCTCGGTCTCGGCGGCAACGAAAGCTACCCGGATCTGTTCCAGCCCTATGGCGGTTTCCCCGACGGCGTCAAACCGATCGACGGTCACGTTACACTGCCGGAACTTCCCGGCATCGGTTTCGAAGGCAAATCGGATCTGGCCACCGAGATGCGCGCGCTGGCCTGAGGTGGCGCTGCCGCACAACCCTTGCGCTGTACCGGCCCGATTACGTTCTCGCGAAATAGCGACTGGGAAACACGCATCGCGTCAGCATAATCCCAAGTGCATTCAGCCGTTTAGCGGCTATTCTGCACATCAATGCTGAGATGAAATGGTGCCCAGAAGAGGACTCGAACCTCCACGATCTTGCGACCGCTAGCACCTGAAGCTAGTGCGTCTACCAATTCCGCCATCTGGGCAAGCGCGTTTCCAGTAGAACGCGCGCCCGCCAATGTCAATCGCGCAGCTCGGGCCAACCGGTGATCCGACCCAAGCCGCCCGTGCCTGCGCCGTCGAGCCGCCTTCACAGCAGCACCAATGACAGCTATTGCTCGCTCCTCGATTTGCCAGATCGTATACAAAAACCGACTGCGGGAGCCGAACCATGTCATCGACGCCCACCACCGGGAAACTCGCGACCATCATCGGCGGCTCTGGTTTTGTCGGCAGGCACACCGTCCGCGCGCTCGCCCGGGAGGGTTGGCGTGTGCGAGCCGCTGTTCGCCGTCCCGATCTCGCCGGTCACCTCCAACCGATGGGCGGCGTCGGCCAGATCCATGCCGTGCAGGCCAACCTGCGCTATCCGCAATCGCTCGCCACCGCCGTCGCTGGCGCCGACGTCGTGATCAATCTAGTCGGCATTCTCGCCAAATCAGGCAAGCAAACCTTCGACAGTGTTCACGTCGCCGGCGCCCGCGCTGCGGCCAAGGCCGCTCGCGACGCCGGGGTGAAAACCTTCATCCACGTCTCCGCCATCGGCGCCGATCCCAAATCGAAAGGCAACTATGGCCGCACCAAAGCCGCCGGCGAAGCCGCCGTCTTGGCAGAATTTCCCGGTGCCATCATCCTCCGACCATCCATCGTCTTCGGTCCCGAGGACGAGTTCTTCAACCGCTTCGGCTTCCTCGCGCAGATGACACCGATGCTGCCGCTGATCGGTGGCGGAAAAACCAAATTCCAGCCGATATTCGTTGGTGATCTGGCGCAAGCGATCGCTGCGGCCGCTGCCGGCAAAGCAATGGCCAGCGCGACTTACGAACTCGGCGGACCGGAAACGTTCTCGTTCCGCCAATTGCTCGACAAGACTCAACGTGGACCGGCCGCAAACGCCCCTATCTGCGCATGCCGTTCTGGCTCGCCAAGGTCGCCGCCTTCGCAACACTGCCACTGCCAAATGCGCTGCGCCCGTTGACCGTCGATCAGGTCCGCATGCTCCAGCGCGACAACATCGTCACTGACAAAGCCAAGTCCGAACACCGCACGCTGGCCGATCTCGGCAATTACAGCCGCAAGCTGTTTCCGCGGTCGTGCCTGCCTATCTCGAACGCTTCCGCGCCAAGGGCCAATACGCGCACTATCGTGGCTGAACAACAAACTGGAATCATCACCATGCAAAAGTCGGTCACATCGAAAGCCGCAAAACTGCCGCACGCCGAACGCCTCGATCGCCTCGCCGAAGTCGCCGTCAAAGTCGGGCTCAACGTCAAACCCGGCCAACAGGTCGTCATGACCGCGCCACTCGAAGGCGCCGACCTCGCACGCCTCATCACCACCCACGCCTACCAGGCCGGCGCCGCAAACGTCACAACCTTCTACGACGACGAGCAGGCAGCATTGCTCGTACGAACATGCACGCGAACCAAGTTTCGAACTGCTCCGGATGGCTCTATCAGGGCATGGCCAAAGCCTATGCGGATGGTGCCGCCCGCCTCGCCATTCGCGGCGGCAATCCGTCATTGCTCGCAGGCCAGAACGCAACAGGATTTCGCGCCAGAACCGTGCCACCGCAAAGCCTACCAACCCGCCATCGAAAAGATCACCGGCTTCGACATCAACTGGACACTGCTCCCCTATGCATCGCCCGCCTGGGCCAAAACCGTTTTCCCGAAAGCATCCGAAAAAGCTGCCGTCGCCAAACTCTGGGACGCCATTTTCAACCACCCGCATCGACACACCTGACCCGATCGCCAACTGGAAAGCGCACAACAAAGAACTCGCCAAGCGCACCAAGCAGCTCAATGCCAAGGCCTATCATGCGCTGCACTTCAAAGGCCCTGGCACTGACCTGACCGTTGGTCTCGCCGATGAACACGAATGGTGCGGCGGCGCTGCGACCGCCAAGAACGGTGTCACCTGCAATGCCAACCTACCCACCGAAGAAGTCTTCACGACGCCGCACAAGGATCGCGTCAACGGCACCGTCGTTGCCACCAAGCCGCTCTCCTACATGGGCACGTTGATCCAGGACATTGCCGTCCGCTTCGAAGGCGGCCGCATTGTCGATGCCAAGGCCCGCACCGGCGGCGATGTCCTGAAAAAAGTTCTCGAAACCGACGAAGGCGCTCGCCGCCTCGGCGAAGTCGCGCTCGTTCCGCATTCCTCGCCGATCTCCGCCAGCGGGCTGTTGTTCTACAACACGCTGTTCGATGAAAACGCCTCGTGCCACATTGCCCTCGGCCAAGCCTATGCCAAATGCTTCCGCAAAGGCACCAGCCTCAGCGAAGCCGAACTCGCCAAGCGCGGCGCCAACCGCAGCCTGATCCATATCGATTGGATGATCGGTTCTGACAAAGTCGACATCGACGGCGTTGCGGCGAACGGCAAAGCCGAGCCGCTGATGCGCAAGGGCGAGTGGGTCGCGCGCTGAGCAACGCGCCGGTTGGTCGCTCGTGCGCCCCAAAAAGTGTATGGCGGTTTTTGGATAAGGCGCACGAGCCAGCAAAAGAGTGGGCCCCAAAAAGTGTGTGGCGGTTTTTGGATAAGGCGCACGAGCCAGCAAAAGAGTGCGCCCCAAAAAAGTGTGTGGCGGTTTTTGGATAAGGCGCACGAGCCAGCAAAAGAGTGGGCAACCAAAGGCGCGAACAAAAGCGCCAGCGACCTCCAAAAAGAAAACCGGGCGCAGCCCTTACGGCGCTCCCGGTTCTCTCCCCCACTGCTTCACCGCCACCCTCTCAGGCTACTGGCGAAGCGTGTTCGTCAATCATCAGTCCGACATGCACTTGCGACGCACCGGCTGCTGGTGGGCAGCTGAAGGCGCAAGCAAAGAGCCTTCAGACCTTTTCTTTTTTTTCTTCGTCAGCGCCGGCCGGAGCGGCCAGCGGCGGCGTAAACTGGTGTGCTGCATAGTCGCGACGGCGAGCCTGTGGCGGCTGGAACGCGCGTCGGGCATGGAACTCGCAGTAGGGCAGTCCCTGCACTTTGCCCTTGCCGCAGAAATGGAAGTCCGCCAGTTGCGGATCACCGATCGGCCAACGGCAGCAAGCGTCCGTCAGCGTCTGGATGTACTTGCGCTTTTTCCGGGATCACTAATTCTTCGATCTGCGGCACATATGGCTCGGCATCACCCTGATAGAGCTGCCGCAGCGCCGGATTCCCGGTTTGGGCAAAGCGCGGCTTGTTGTTGCTGGCGATACGCTTGTTGATCGCCATCGAACGGCGCGGCCGATGCGACTTCATGCGCGATGTTGTGGCCCGGCCTGAGAGCCCGAGGCGATGAACTTTGCCGATGACGGCGTTACGCGTCACGCCGCCGAGGCGGCCGGCGATCTGGCTGGCGCTGAGGCCTTCCTGCCAAAAGTTCTTCAGTGTCTCGACCCGCTCATCGTTCCACGACATACGTGGTCTCCTTTTAATTGTACTTCGGATCGAGCGGGCTAAGCCGAACGCACGGTCCAGGGAACACCGGAACAAGCAGCCGCAAGAACGACACGCCAAAAGGCGATCAGGCGAGACGGGCCGCAGATGAACCGGCGACGAAACGCAGACTGGGACAAACGCTGAACAGAGTTTGTACTGACGCGTACTCAAGTACGCGCGCCGCAATACATGGGCGCAGGGACGCGTCACAGCACGAGACAACGGATACACTCGCGAAAACACAGGATATATCGTGCCCGACAAGACGGACACTACTACGCCTAGCTGGCGGGCTCAAGTCTCGTTAACCAATCCCTAGGTCATTGCCTCAGTCTACGTGGCCGAATTGCCACAGAGTGGCGTGCGCAACCAGCAGCAAGGCAGGCGTTGTCTTCGCATGTGAATTTAGCGTCGACCGTGGCGTTGGACCGGCGCGCAGGCATTGATCACCTAGCCGCGCAATGAAGAATTATGCCCGCTGGAGTTGCGTGATTCACATTGACAGATTGTCGCGGCGAACTCATAAGCACGGCATGAAGATCCGGCTGACCCGTATCGACCGATGGACCCGTGGATGCGCTTGCGCGCAGCTGCGATGACGATCCATTGAGGGGTCGTACGTTCAAGCCGCGCCATTGCGCGGCCAATTTTTTGTCTCCGCTCTTGATCTGGGGTCCACCCAAATGTCCTCCGCCCAAAAATCCAATGCCAAATCCACCGTGAAGTCCGCCGTCGCGCCATCGACCGGACCTTCACCTGCCGTCATGCCGACCTATGCCCGCCAGGACGTGGTTTTTGAACGCGGCGAAGGGTCATGGCTATCTCGACGACCGGTGATCGCGATCTCGATTTCGCATCGGCGTCGCCATGAATGTCCTCGGCCATGCCCATCCCAAACTCGTCGCGGCCTTAACGGCTCAAGCCGCCAAGGTCTGGCACACATCGAACCTTTATCGAGTGGCCGGGCAGGAGAAGGTGGCTGAGCGCCTCACCGAACTCACGTTCGCTGACAAGGTCTTCTTCTGCAATTCGGGCGCGAAGCCTGCGAGGGCGCCATCAAGGTCGCCCGCAAATATCACTACGCCAACGGCCATCCGGAGCGCTGGCGGATCATCACTTTCAAGGGCGCATTTCACGGTCGCACGCTCGCGACGATCGCAGCAGCCGGTAACGAAAAATACCTCGAAGGTTCGGCGAACCCGCGCCAGGCTTCGATGTCTTGCCCTTCGGCGATCACGACGCCATCGAGAAGGCCATTACGCCAGCAACCGCTGCTATCATGATCGAGCCCGTACAAGGCGAAGGCGGCATCGGCCTCTCCCCATCCAGTGCCTGAAAGGCCTGCGCGAACTCTGCGACAAGCATGGCCTGCTGCTGATCTTCGACGAAGTGCAATGCGGCATGGGCCGGACCGGCAAACTTTTCGCCCATGAGTGGGCCGGCATCAAGCCAGACGTCATGGCCATCGCCAAAGGCATCGGCGGCGTTCCCCGTCGGCGCTTTCCTCGCAACCAGCGAGGCCGCCAAGGGCATGGTCCCCGGCACACACGGATCAACCTTTGGCGGCAACCCTCTGGCCATGGCCGTTGCTGAAGCCGTCCTCGACGAAGTCACCACTCCGGGCTTCCTCGAACACGTCCAGCAGATGGCGCTACGCTTCAAGCAG
>CAVQOB010000034.1:0-241733 GCA_963714325.1 uncultured Alphaproteobacteria bacterium
TCGTCGATGATCCCGGGCTGCGTGTTCGTTCCGGCGAAGCGTTCGTGGTGCATATTCCAGAGGCGATTGCGCCGGAACCCGCCGGGGAGGCTATCCCGCTCATCATTGTGCATGAGGATGCCGACCTCATTGTCATCGACAAGCCGGCCGGGCTGGTGGTCCACCCCGCAGCTGGGCATCAGACCGGCACGCTGGTCAACGCGCTGATTGCCCATTGTGGCGACAGCCTTTCCGGCGTTGGCGGCGTCAAGCGGCCGGGGATCGTGCATCGCCTGGACAAGGACACGTCGGGATTGCTGGTCGTCGCCAAGAATGATCGTGCGCATCAGCATTTGTCGGATCAATTCGCGGCGCACGGGACAGATGGGCGGCTCGAACGCCGGTATGTGGCGCTGGTCTGGGGACGGCCATTACATCGCAAGGGGACTATCGATGCGGCCCTCGCCCGCTCGACCGCTGATCGGATGAAATTTGCGGTCAGCCGATCTGAGAGTGCGCGTCACGCCATTTCGCACTATGAGGTGATCGAGAGTTTTGGTCCTGATGTGACCAAGCCGTTGGCGAGCCTCGTGCATGTCACGCTCGAAACGGGCCGCACGCACCAGATCCGCATCCACATGGCTCATCTCGGGCATCCAGTGATGGGGGATCCGGTCTACGGACGGGGCTTTGCTGCGAGTTCCCGAAAGCTGACGGAGGCCGCGCGCGCCGCCGTTGAGGCGCTTGATCGTCAGGCCTTGCACGCGGCGGTTCTTGGCTTTGTCCACCCCCGTACGGGCAAGCCGAAGCGCTTTGAAAGCCCGCTGCCGCCGGATATGGCGGCGCTCAAGGCGGCGCTCGGCAGCAAGCGAAAATAAATGGTGTTCAATATGGTGCGGCTGGGTACTTGAAACGCCTTGTCTGGTCCCCATATCCTGCAGTCTCAGGTCATCGCCGAGACATGGCGATGGCTGCAAGTCATCCGGAGGGGCCTCCATTGACGTATATGACACGACCCGGTGATGCCGGGTGATCCCCGGTTAACGGCAATGTGGTTGGCGCTTGAACGGAAGCAGGCGTATCCAATCGTTATTCGCCGAGCACAGACGTCACGTCCGTCAGAAGTGGTTCTAGACAGAGGCAGCCGGTTTCATCCCCCCGATTTCAGACTATGAAACCCGCTGAGTAAAAGTCATGACAACGCGAACTCTCCCCTCGATTGCCGGCGGTTCCGGTGGCCTGTCGCGGTATCTCGAAGAGATCCGCCGCTTTCCGATGTTGCAGCCGGACGAGGAATACATGCTCGCCAAGCGTTGGACGGAGCATGCCGACTCGGCCGCGGCACAAAAGCTGATCACGTCACATCTGCGTCTCGTGGCGCGGATTGCCATGGGCTATCGCGGCTATGGTCTGCCGATTGGCGAAGTGATTTCGGAAGGCAACGTCGGACTGATGCAGGCCGTCAAGCGGTTTGAGCCGGAGAAGGGATTCCGCCTTGCGACTTATGCGATGTGGTGGATCCGTGCATCGATCCAGGAATACATCCTGCGTTCGTGGAGCCTTGTCAAAATGGGCACCACGGCCTCGCAAAAGAAGTTATTTTTCAACCTGCGCCGCATGAAGGGGCAGATCCAGGCGCTCGAAGAGGGCGATCTGAAGCCTGAGCACGTCAAGCAGATCGCGACGAAACTTGGCGTTACTGAAGCTGACGTGGTGTCGATGAATCGCCGCCTCGGCGGTGATAGTTCACTCAACGCGCCGATCCGTGCTGATAGCGAGAGTGGGGAGTGGCAGGACTGGCTGGTCGATGATCACCCGGATCAGGAAGAGGTGCTTGCGGAAAGCGAAGAACTTGGCCAGCGCAGGGCGTACCTCGCCAAGGCGCTGACCTCGCTGAATGATCGAGAGAAGCGCATTTTCGAGGCGCGGCGTCTGGCTGAAGAGCCGGCGACGTTGGAGGATCTGTCAGCTGAGTTCGGCGTCAGTCGGGAGCGCATCCGCCAGATCGAGGTTCGCGCGTTCGAAAAGGTGCAAAAGGCCGTGCAGGACGCAGCCGTTGAGGGCGAGCGCCCAAGCGCCCGTTAACGCGTCTCTAGCCCCAAGTGTATGGAGCGCTGTTCCGCAGCCCGCGGAGCGGTGCATTCTTTTTTTCGCGCGGCTTCGCTCTAGGCTCTCCGTTGCCGTTGATAGACCGGGCGCAGCGGCACGTGCGGTTTCGGGCGAACGCGACCGGTGCGGCGGGCAGCCGGCGCGATGACGTCGTCTGATCGGATCGACTTGCGAGCGCGGGCCCACTGTGGCAGCGGGTCCGCGAGCCAGCCGCCGAGGCCCAGAATAAAGAACAAATAGGCGTAGGGGACGTTCCAGTAGTGCACCGTGCAGCCGATCAGGCTGAGGGCGACGACCGACATCGACCAGCCCAATTGAAATTGTCGCGCTTCGGGCTCCGGATGGCGCCGCCCCTGCACCGCGACCTTGCGGAACAGCATCGCCATCGCCAGCAACAGCAGCACCACAGCCGGCATGCCAGCGCGCATCGGGATCAACAACCAGAAGGCGTCGACAGAATCTGATGCCATCCACCACGGCCGGACCCAATCACCGAGACCGATGCCGGTGAAATAGTTGGCCTGAATGTTTTCGATGCCGGCTTCCCAGATGACGAGGCGATAATAGCCGGTCCAGCTGTCGAGCGTCATGCCGGTCGCAATGAAGTTGGCAGGTGTCCGTGTTCCCAGCAGGATCGTGCCGATATAGATTGCGACAAAAACGGTGAAGGTGATGGTCAGGCGATTGTCGATGCCACGCGTAGCTTTGTCCCAGAGGATCAGGCTGATCTGCAGGCCGAGGCACAATATCGGCGCCGACGACAGACCGAGCACGGTTGCCGAGACGATCAGCATGATTTTCTTCCAGCGCGCCATTGTGCGGCGCTCGCTGTACCAAATCATCGCCAGCGCGCTGGCGCAGAAGGTGCCGTAGTGAATGGGGTGGTCGAACACGGAGTAGGCGCGCTCAAGCCCCATGCGCTGCTCATACTTCAGGGGGAAATTGTACCCGGTCAGGCTATTGAGGAAGTCGTGCACCAAGTGCTTGCCCGAAAGCGCTTCTGGCAAAGCCAAGAGACCAACAAGGCCAACGGCAACGACAAGCAGGCGAATGACGGCGGCGCACGACGACCAGGTGCGGATGTATGCGCGGGCGATGATATACCCGCCGAAGCTTTCAAGCGCCAATGATCCGCCATAGTTGAGCGCGCCGCCTGAGCCGGCATTGGAGCCGGCCGCCGATGAGACGGCCGCGTCTCCGTGATAAAGGAAGATCGACACCGTCCACACATTGTAGAGCGCGAACAGGATGTCGAAGGCTTGGATTTTGACGTCTTTGCGTCGAAAAAGGCGCAGCAGTGCAAACGGCACCAGCAACACGAACGCCACACGATGCGGCGACAAGCGCATGCCGCCGACGAATAGCGACAGCTCCGTTGGACAAATGAAGCTGAGGATCACCAGCGCGATTGGCAGTGGCACGGCTTTGAGGGATTGACGGATCATGGTTCAGCCCTGGCGCACGACTACAGTGCGTTCCTGTGCTTGAAGCCGCGCACGACCGTCAGGCCGAGGATTTTCAGATCGAGCCATAGTGACCACGTATCGATGTAGATCAGGTCGTGTTCGACGCGAGACTGCATCTTATCCGGCGTGTCGGTTGGACCGCGAAAGCCTTCGACCTGCGCCAAGCCGGTCATGCCAGGCTTGACCTGATGGCGATTGGCGTAGCGTTCCAGCATCTCACCGTAGTGATCATCGTGGACGAGCGCATGGGGACGAGGGCCAACAAGCGACATTTCACCTTTGAGGACGTTGATCAGCTGGGGCAGTTCATCGAGACTGGTTGAGCGCAGAAAGCGGCCGAGTCGGGTGACGCGAGTGTCACCGACGCACGCCTGCTGGATCTCGCTGCCGTTTTCGAGGACGCGCATGGTGCGGAATTTCAAGACGTTGATAACGCGCCGGTTGAGGCCATGCCGGCGCTGCCGGAAGAGGACCGGACCCGGGCTCTCGAGCCGCACGGCGAGCGCGACGATGGCCATGACAGGGGCGGCGAGGATCAGGGCCATCAGTCCGATGACATAATCTTCGAAGGTTTTAACGTGCGGCGCCCAATCACTGAGGGGCTGAGGCTTGATATCGAGTAGCCCGATCGGGCCTAGACTCGATACGGCGTGCGTGGGGTGGTCTTCGACCAGATCTGAGGCAATATGTGTTACGATGTGCAGGCTCGACGGCAGCTGCTCGAGTTTGCGGGCAACGTCTGAAATGCGACGATCGGCGGTCTGCGGCAATGCGATGATGATCCGGTCGATCTCGCCGGCACGGCCTGCGGCGATGAGGTCGTCCAGGTTGCCTGTGAGCATGGTGTATGCTTCGCCAGTGCCAGCACGCGTGCCGGGCTGGCGGTCGTCGAAAATGCCGGCAAACCTGATGCCGAATTCTGGGTTGCGGAGATGGCTGTCAATGCGGTCGGCTGTGCGGCCGTTTCCGTAAATGGCGACGCGCGTGCTGAACTGGCCTTGACTGGCCATGGCCGCCAGGACATGGCGGGCGATATAGCGGACTGAGACGACCAGAAGCAGGCTGGTGGTGAACCAGGCTCCGTATCGGTACCAGACAGTGCCCTGATTCAGGCCGTCCGGCAGTCCCATGCCGAAGGCGGCGACCAGGGCAATGACGATTGCGGCGGCGATCCGATCACTACCAATCGGCAAATCGCTCATGCGCCGTGTGTCGTAGAGGCCGAAATGGCGCATGCAGAGGTAGGCGAACAGCGCGGTAACTAGGCAACCCTGTGACGTCGCCAGCCAATGGACAGGCATATGGATTGTCTTGGCGAGTATCCAAGCCGGTAGGATGCCGCCAATCAGGATACACGCCACGTCGGCGAAAGCCACGAGGTCGATGGCGACGCGGCGCGATCGGGCTTTCGCAGCGCCGGTCCACTTTTGTGTTTCACTCGGGCAGATCGACGGCGGCAATTGCAGGGTTGATACGTGGGCCATGGTTAGGCTGCCCGCCTTCGGCGCCGCTCGGGCGTCGGTTCGTCATAGCCAAGCGCGCTTTCGATTTCTGTCGGATCGACCTGATTGACGATCACGCCGACGACTTTCTCGGCATTATAGCCGAGCAGCTTGATCGCGCGTTTGGCCAGTGCTGTCGGCGTCTTGCGCCAGGTCATGGTCATGACAATCTGGTCGGCGTGGTCGGCGACCAGGCGCCCATCGACAATCGGTAGCAACGGCGGGGCATCGACGATAATCACATCATAACGGCCTTTGAGGATGGCGAAGGCCTGGACCAGGGTTGACGATGCCAGAGCTTCGGGTGCCGATGTTTTCTGTGGCGCGCCGCTGGTTGCTGGCATGACGTTGAGACCGGTGGTCGTGTCGCGCAACACAGCCGCTTCCGGCGTCATGTATCCGGCGAGAACTTCGCGCAGGCCAGGGCGTCCTGAGAGGCCCAGCTGGTGCGTCAGTTTGGCATGGCGCAGATCGGCGTCGATCAAGAGCGTTCGCGCGCCGCTGACGGCGTAGTGATGGGCAAGATTCGAGGCAATGAGCGTGGTGCCTTCGCCGGGTAGCGTCGACGTCACCAACACGATGCGCGATCCGGGTGATTGCCATTGCTGGTCGATCTCGTGGCGGGCCGCGCCGATCGCTTCGGCAAACAGGCTTCTCGGTTGCGAGATGGCAAGCCGCGTGCCAGACGCCATCGTGCTGGCGGCGTTCACATCCAGTAGCGGAATCGAACCGATGTGAGCTGCCGACAGTGTCCGCTCGACATCTTCGGGGCGGCGGAGGCCGGGTGCTGTGAATTCCAGCAGGAAGGCGAGGCCGAAGGCGGTGGCCAATGCGAGAGCCACAGCCGCCAACATCATCTGCTGGCGTTTGGGCGAAATCGGGTAGAGCGGTACATCCGCCATCTCAATGATGCGGGCATCCGCGACCTGGATCGACTGCGTTTCCGCGGTCTGCTTGTAGCGCCCCAGGAATGCCTCGAAGACCTGCTTCGATGAGACGGCCTCGCGCTCGAGTTCGCGCAGCCTGACGGTCGCGTCGCGCGTATCGCCATGCTGGGCTTTGAGCTTGTCGAGCGAGGCGGTCAGTTGCCGCTCACGATCGGTCGCAACATCGAGCTCGGCCTTCAAGTTGATGATGATTTGCGAGGCTTCGATATCAATCTTGGATTGGATATCGCGCGCCTCGGCGTTGATTTTCTGCATCGCGGGGTGTTTCTGCCCATATCGCGTCTGCAATTCGGCTTGCTGGCGCGTCACCCGTGACTGCTGCTCCTTGAGCATGCGGATCGTGTGACTGGCGAGCACATCGCCAACGCCCGACAAGTCGCTCTGGCGTGTTGCCAGTCTTCGGACTTGTTCGTACTTGGCCTGCGCTTCGGCACCGGCATTGCGCGCACGAACCGTTTCTTCCATGAGCCGCGCAAGTTGGCGTTCCGACAGCAACTGGCCTTCGGTGTCGATGATGTTGTTGTCCGTCTTGAATTGGCTGACCTTGCGCTCACTTTCGTAGAGTTGCAGCTTCAGGCCTTCGAGTTTCTGTTCCAGGAGATCGGTCGCGCCGGTGGTCGCACGGACCTTATTTTCAATCTGGTCCTTGATGTAGGCGTCGGCAATGGCGTTGACGATGCGTGCCGCTTTGATGGGGTCTTTTGATGTGAAGCGGATATCGATCAGCAGCGAGTTTCGCACGCGCAACACGCGCAACTTCGACATGAACGCGGAGGCGATGGTGTCGCGCAACGGATCAGTCCTCGCGCCACCGTCTGAGGCGAGAAGATCGGCGATTGGGTCGCGCGACCGGCGCTCGGTCGGGTCGGGCTTCTCGGTCTTGAGCGCCCACGTATTCAAACCCAGCATGGCGAGCAGTTTGGTCTTCATGCCCGGCTCATTGAATTCCGCATCCTGGCGCAGGCCAAGATCATCGATCACGCGGCCGATCACCGCGCGCGATTTCAGAATTTCGACCTCGCTCTCGACGATCGGCGTGTCGGTTCGCAGGTCCGAGGTCACGTTTTCGATCTGGACGATGGTGCGCTTGCGCGGGTCGATCTGTACGGTCGCAGAGGCTTCGTAACGGTTTGGAATTGAAATCAATACTGCTGCCGCAATCGCGATGATCGAGGTGCTGATCAGGGTGATCAGGCGCCACCGTCGACGCGCCATACCCAACAGGTCGGCAACGGCAAAGCCGCTGCCCCCCTCACTTGGATGTTGCGATGTGTCGTGATGGTTCATGGCGCTCAGTACCTGTACCTTGCGCCAAACATGATCTTATTGGTCGTCACGTCGAAAGTGGTCGTCGACGAAGTGCGATTGCGATACTCGTAGTTGGCCGAGAACACCCAGTTCGGCGTGTGCGTATACTCCGCGCCAAAGCGCAGCGCGCGTGCCATGTCGCTGCGGCTGGTGCCGGCGAAACGATCCTCGCGCAGCTCAATTTCGCTCTTGAGCAGCAGATTGCGCCACATCTCGTATTCGGCGCCGAAAATGACGCGGCTTTGGATGCGCGTCGCTGAATCGGAAAGGGCGGCCGGGTAGAGTTGGCGATCGGTTTTGGCGGTGAGGGTCAGGAGCGGCGAGATCAGCCATTGGACGCGTGCATCCCAGACGGGCTGTGCGACATTGCCGATCGCTGGATCCTGAAACTCTGCGACATGCCACCCGCCCATCAGGGCGACGCGGACGAGCGGGCTCATTTCAAATTCGACGCCGACCTTGGCTTCATAGCCGCGGCCGTCGTGGCTGACCGGGTCGACGATCGGACCTTTCTGGAAGTAGGTCGAGAACTCGCCGAGGAACTTGTATCCAGGGGAGGCCTGATACGACAGTTTCACAAATGGCGTCAGCAGGCTGATGTCGCGCTGATCCTGCTCGATGAGACCGCCGCCGAATTTTTCGACATCCTTGAAATTCCAGGTATCGAACTTGACGCCGACCGACGTCGCCAACTTGCCGGTATCGCGCAAAAAGCCGACTTCCGAACTCGAGCGAGCGAGTTCGATGGGCTTGCGCGCTTCGGTTGGCGATTCTGGCGAGATGTGATCGTCGTGGCCCTTGTTATAGGAGAGGGTTCCAAAAATCTTGTGGTACCGGTCGATGTCGAATCGGAATTGGGTCTGCGCCCTCGCATCCCTGTACTGGAAATAGTCGAGTTCCTGCATCTGCCCGATTTTGCCGGCGAACATGAAGTTCAGCATATGGCGTGGCAGGCGCGAGCTAACGTCGACACGAGCGTCAAACTCATGCCGAAGATCGCCTTGAGCGGCGTTTTTCGGGCTGGAGAAGACGTTGTCGTTCCAGGTGATACCATAGCCGATCGATGGCTGAATGATGAAGTCGCCGGAGCGAATGCCGTTCGGTTCCAACCAAGGGCGATAGCGATCGCCGACCGTCACGGCGCCGAGATCCTTGGCGTTGTCGTAGTTCGGATCCTGTGCCAATGCGGGTTGCATGACGCCGGACATCAGTGTCCCGACTGCAGAGATGGCGGGTGCCGTCCACAGCAAGCGGGTCAGAGATGTGTGTGTCAAGAACATGCGATGCGACTGCGGTTCCGAATCTATACGACGGGTTGCGGGTGTTTTTTGATGCCTAGAAATAGCGCTCCGGCGCGCGGATGTTATCGCCGGGCAGCACAAGCGCGTCGCTCGGGAGCGAAACGCGCATTTCTTGCGCGCCCTCGCGAGTGACGATGACGTAGCTGGTGTTTGCCCGATAAGTGTAGCCGCCGGCGGTCGCGATCGCGTCACGTAGTTTCAAACCGGGCTTGAAAGCAAATTCGCCGCTGTTGCGGACCTCGCCATGAACATAGATGGCGCGATAATTTAGGACCTCGACCGAGACTTTGGGATTTTTCAGGTAGCCTTCAGCCAGGCGGCCAGCGACGGCGTCGCGAATTTGGCCAATCGATTGCCCTTTGGCGGGGATGTCGCCGATCAACGGCATCGGCACGTTGCCGAGTGCGTTCACCTCAAGCTGGCCAGACAATTCCGGCTCGCCGTAGACCGAGATCTTGAGCTTGTCGCCAACGCCGAGTTTGTAGACACGACTATCGAGGCTTGCTGCTTCGTTTTGAACAATAATTGGCGCAGTGCTCTGCATGCCGCCGTCGGCGCATGACGCAAGCGCCAAGGCTATCAGCGCAGCGCAGAGCTGCTTGGCGCGCTTGGCCTGTTCGAGAGAATGCAAAACCATGACTGGAACCGAGGTGTACGCTGAACTTGAACACGCCAGCCACGCTACCCAATACGGGCGTCATGACCAGATATTCCCACTTGTTATGTTTCGCGGGTCTGCCTTAATTTGAAGCTAATATAAAACAAGCAATTCGCTTAAATTGCGGAAGGGATATTTCATTTCGTTACAGTTTCTGCAAATTCGCCAATCCGTTAACAATATCATATTCGCAAGTTGCGGTTTCGCCGCGCCCTGAGGGAGTAACAAACAGGTAGGGATTGCGATATCGCGCCTGCCACTGCGGATGATCAATCTGCCAGATGTAAACGCTGAGTGAACTCTTGCCGATCGACAGGGCAATCGCAGATGGCTTCAGCCAAGGAGCTTCGCTGATGGTCGGTGCTTGTGTCCGGGCCTGGTTGAGGCAGGCTTCTATCGCGCGTGGACGATAGGCCGTGATGATGACGTCGCGGGTTGCATCGCGGTAGAGATATTCCTGCAGGCCGATCTTGCCGGCGGCGAGGAGGCCAAGGAGCAAGATCAACTTCCGCATTGCACCAGCCTCCCGAATGCGCTTGAGATAAATTGCCCAATATACAACGTCGATTGTCTGCGGCTGCGGCGTGTCGGTGTTATCGGGCGAATCGCAGCAGCGGTGCACGTTAGATTGGCGTTTGGAAATCAGCGATAGTAAAGTCTAGCCGGATCGACGTTCCGCGCATGAAGCAATGGAGCACCAGTTGACTTGGGGTGCGCGCGTCGGGTAATGCGAATGCAACGTGGCGTGCACCAATGTCATGGGTGGGCCCGAGGATCTGAGCGCTATGTATGAGGCTGTCACCCGGGATATTCGCGTCACAGTAGAGCCGCAATATCTTGAAGATCAATCTGATCCTGATAAGCCGCGCTATGTCTGGGCGTATACAATCGATATATCTAATCAGGGCCGGGAAACGGTGCAGTTGCGCTCGCGCTACTGGAAGATCACCGATGCCAATGGTCGGGTCGAGGAAGTGCGGGGTCCAGGTGTCGTCGGTGAAACGCCGGTTCTGGAGCCAGGGCAGAGTTTCCAGTATACGTCGGGTTGCCCGCTTACGACGGCGTCCGGGATTATGGCTGGGCGCTATCAGATGACGACCAAGGACGGTGTGCCGTTTGAGATTGAAATCCCGGTGTTCTCGCTCGATCGTCCCGATGGCAAGCGCGCGCTGAATTGATGGCTCTGCGCCCGGCCGGTTGTTCACCTCCGAGACGCCACCGATGGATTGGCAAATTCGGCAGAGCGTGTTGACTTTGAGTGTGTTGACCGTGGCCGCAAACTGGTGTCCGCTGCAACCTCGTTACTCGGATAGCCTCAAGGATCCCCCGGCATGCCCGCCGCACTGATGTCGGCCAAGGAAATTCTTGGCGCACTCGTCGCTTTCGATACGACCAGTTCGAAAACCAACATTCCCTGTGCCGAATGGATTCGTGGCTATCTCGCGGGCCATGGTGTCGAGGCGCATTTATTGCCTGATCCCAACGGCATTCATACCAACCTGTTCGCGACGATCGGTCCTGCTGATCAGGGCGGCATCGCGTTATCCGGCCATATGGATGTGGTGCCGACGATCGGCCAAGCCTGGGACAGCGATCCCTACACCGTGGTCGAGCGCAACGGTCGCCTCTATGGCCGTGGCACATCCGACATGAAGGGTTATCTGGCCTGCGTTCTCGCGGCCGCTCCCGAATTCAAGCGCCGTGCTCTCAAGACGCCCATCCATATTGCTTTCTCCTACGATGAGGAAGTCGGCTGCACCGGCGTCATTCCGATGGTCAATGCGCTTGGCCGGTCGCTGCCGAAGCCCAGCATCGTGTTTGTCGGCGAGCCGACGACGATGCAGGTGGTTGATGCGCACAAGGGTGGCGCGCGCTACATGACAGAGATCATCGGCAAGGATGCGCATTCTTCCAAGCCACATCTCGGCGTCGGCTCCATCATGATCGCCGGGCAATTGATGGCCGAGTTGGGGCGCATCGAGAACGATCTCAAGACACAGCACGTCTCGTCTCGATTCGAGCCGCCACACGCAACGATCACCGTCAGTTTCATCGAGGGTGGAATTGCGCACAACATCATTCCGCCGCGCTGTGTGATGCACTGGGGCGTGCGCATCATGCCGGGGCTCGATGTCGCGCGCATCGAGACGCGCCTTAATGACTTCGCCGAGCGTACGTTGCTGCCGCAGATGCGCGCGGTCCATCCGGACTGCCGCATTACAACGACGTTGAGTGGGTTGTTGCCGGCCTTTTCGTCTGGAGAGAATTCGCAAGCCGTTTCGCTCGCCTTCAGAATCGCCGAGCAGAACGAGACCTTTGCGGTGCCCTATGGCACGGAAGCCAGTCACTTCCAGGCGGCTGGGTGCTCGACGGTTGTCTGTGGTCCAGGCGACATCGGCGAAGCACATCAACCGAACGAGTTCATCGCCATCGCCGAACTCGACAAGTGCATGGCCTTCATGCAGCGGCTTGCACACTGGGCCGAGGGGTAACGGATGCTTCGCGCTGGCGCTTGACCAGGCGCAATGGTGTGCTATGGCTGGACGGATGGGGCTCATCCGGCCGCCCCGTCAGGCACGTCGCCCAAGCGCCGCCCCCCGTCATCACCGGCTTTGCGTCGGCGAGGACAATAATGGGAGGCCGCTTTGAGCGACTTTTTCATATCCACCGCTGAACTGAAATCCCGCATTGCGACCGCCGATGCGCCGATCGTCTATGACGTTTGCCGGGCCGAAAAGTATTGCACCTTCGATACCGTCATCCCGACCGCGCGCTGGCGCGACCACCATAAGGTGCATGACTGGGCGAGGGAAATTCCTTACGAAGCCAGCGTCGTCGTTGCCTGTGTCCACGGCCACAACGTCAGCCAGCTTGTCGTTTCGGCCTTGCGCGAACGCGGCATTGATGCCCGCGTGCTTGCCGGCGGCAATGAAGGCTGGAAGGGCGCCGGGTTGCCGACGATCAAGAAGGCGGCGCTGCCCGGCCGTGATGAGGGGCGGCCGTCGCGCTGGGTGACGCGCGTGCAGCCGAAAATCGATCGCATTGCGTGCCCCTGGCTGATCCGGCGTTTCATCGATCGCGATGCCGAATTCCTGTTCGTCGAGCCGGCCTATGTCGTCGATGTTGCCAAGGAGGTCGGTGGCATTCCCTACGACATCGACGGTGTCGAGATTACCCATGAGGGGCCGCTCTGCTCGTTCGATACCATCATCAAGCGGTTCGCCATTCGCGACGCGGCGCTTGATACCGTGGCGCTGATCGTGCGCGGCGCCGATACGGCACGGATGGACCTGGCGCCGGAGGCGGCTGGATTGCTGGCGATTTCACTTGGCAATTCCGCACTCTCGGGCGGCGATGACCGCGCGGCGTTGACGCGCGGATTTCCTGTCTATGATGCCCTCTATGCCTGGGCGCGGCATGCAAAAGGCGAAACCCACAACTGGCCCGCCAAGAAGGCTTGAGGATTGCAACGATGCAGAAAGATGCTGTGGGTCTCGCACCGGCGCCGACGTTCGCCGAACTGGTGCAGACTTTCTTCAAGATCGGCTGCTTGTCCTTCGGCGGGCCGGCGGGCCAGATTGCGATGATGCACAAGATGCTCGTCGATGAAAAACGTTGGATCGGTGAGCAACCCTATCTCAATGCGCTCAATTTCTGCATGCTGCTGCCGGGCCCTGAAGCCATGCAACTTGCCACCTATGTCGGTTGGCGGTTGCATGGGACCAAGGGCGCGCTGGCGGCCGGACTGTTGTTCGTCATTCCTGGCGCGCTGGTGGTTTTGGCCCTGTCGATGCTTTACGCGGCCTTTGGTAAGCTGCCAATGGCGGAAGCGCTGCTGGTGGGCGTCAAGGCGGCGGTGCTGGCCATCGTAGTTGAAGCGCTGCTGAAAATCGCCAAGCGTGGCCTCAAGGCGGATGTCGACAAGGCGTTGGCGGCCTTGGCATTTGTTGGAATCTTTTTTTTCGACGTGCCTTTCCCCATCATCGTGCTGGCGGCGGCGATATTTGGCTATCTGCGGGGTCTGTCTGCGGCGCCGGTTGCGCAAGCAGCTGTGCCGACGGCGGTGCCGTTCACGCGGACGGTCGTAACGATCCTGACCTGGGCGGCGATCTGGATCCTGCCGCTGCTGGCGATCGCGGCCATCTTCGGGCAAGGCCACATACTCGCGCAACTCGCATGGTTCTTTTCCAAGCTCGCGATGGTCACGTTCGGTGGCGCCTACGCGGTGCTCGCCTACATGTCGCAGGACGTCGTGCAGGCGTACAAGTGGCTGCGGCCCGGCGAAATGGTCGACGCACTTGGATTGGCGGAGACGACGCCGGGCCCGCTCATTCTGGTCACCGAGTTCGTCGGCTTTCTCGCCGCACACCGTAATGGCGGCGGCGCGTTCGGACTTGGCCCTTATGCCATCGGTGCGCTCGGGGCGCTGGTGACGCTATGGGCGACGTTCGTGCCGTGTTTTCTGTGGATCATGGCCGGCGCGCCCTATGTGGAGCGGCTCAATGCCGAACCGCGGCTGCGATCGGCACTGGCCGCTGTCACTGCGGCGGTGGTCGGTGTCATCCTCAATCTGACGGTCTGGTTTGCGTTGAACGTCCTGTTCGGGCGCGTCACCGAAACGTGGTTTGGCCCGCTGCGGCTCTATCTGCCGGATTTGGCTTTGGTGAACTGGATCGCTGTGGTGCTGACGGGTTTGGCGATCTGGCTGATGTTCTGGCGCCACGTCGGAATCATTGCGACGCTTGGCATCTGCGGCGGGCTGGCGGTGGTGTGGCATGCAATTGCCGCTTAACGAGTTGTGTCCTCGGCGCGCAGCACGTGGTGTTGCACCTTGCCGAGCGCGGTTTTCGGCAACGCGTCGCGGACGATCATCATCTTGGGTAATTTGAAGCGGGCGAGATGTCGGGCCAGATGCGCGTCGATGGCCGCAACGTCGATGGCGATGCCGGGTCGTGCGACGACGAAGGCGATGGGGACTTCCTGCCAGCGCGGATCGGGCCGGCCGATCACCGCGCATTCGGCGACGCCCGGCGCCTCGGCCAACACACGCTCGATTTCGGCGGGGTAAATGTTTTCGCCGCCTGAAATGATGACGTTCTTCTTGCGGTCGGTGACCTTGAAATGGCCGGCCGCATCGCGCACGCCGATGTCGCCGGTCAGGAACCAGCCGTCGCACAGGGTGGCCGATGTTGCAGCTTCGTCGCGCCAGTAGCGTTGTAGCAGATTAGGGCCGCGCACCACGATTTCGCCGGCGACGCCGTCGGGCACCGCAAGGCCGCTATCGTCGACGATCCGCGCTTCGCACAGGAGCCCTGCGACCCCGGTCGTGCCGGGCGCGTGGCGCGGCATATCGAACCTTTCATAGATGACGATCGGCCCGGTTTCGGTCGCGCCATAGACCTGGATGACGCGCAGACCCCACGCCGCGAAGCGTTCGACGAACAACTCCGGCACGATGGTTGAACCCGTCGTCAGGCAGCGCAGCGATGCGAGATGTTCGGCGGTGACAGCAGGATGTGCCAGTATCGCTTCCATCGTCGCCGGGACCAGGACCAGCAGGGACGGGCGCGGCGATTGCGCTGGCGAAAGCGCCGCCAGCGTCGCCTCTGGTGAATAGCGATCGATGATCGTCACCCGTGCGCCGGCCAGCAGCGCTGGGACCGTCTGAATGTTCAACCCGCCGGCGTGGAACATCGGCAGCACCGTCAGAATGTGATCAGCCGCCGTCATGCCATGCATGTGCCAGGAATTGACGGCGTTGCTCAGCACCGCGTCTTGCGTCAGCACCGCGCCCTTTGGCCGGCCGGTGGTGCCCGACGTGTAGACGAGCAGCAGCGGGTCGGCCATTGTGCCGCTGGTGCCGGCGAGCGTTTGTGGATCGGCGTTGTCTGGCGACAGCGTGTCGGTTGCGACAACACGCATCGCCGGCACGGTCGCCGTCAAGGGGGGTACAGTAGAATGGAAGGCAGTGTCGACGACCAGCAGCACCGGCTCGGCGTGCGCGGCGATGTAGGCGAGCTCGGGCGCGGCGAGACGCCAATTCAGCGGCACCAGCATCGCACCGATACGAGCACAGGCAAACAGCAGCACGAGCACATCATCGGAATTCAGCCCCAGATGCGCCACGCGATCGCCGCGCTGGACATCGAGATCCGTCACCAGACGACGCGCGAGGGCTTCGATCCGCGCCGAGCAGGTCGCATAGGTCTGCAGCCGCCCACCAAAAGCGGTTGCGATGGCGTCAGGGCGCATCGCGGCGTTGCGGGCGATCAGATCGGCGAGGGTCGTCACGATGCCACTCCGGCTGGCCCGTCGTCGGTTTCGCCATCCTCGTAGAGTGCCGCTCGCCCGATGCGGTCGATGCACAACTCCGCCGTCCACGGCAGCATCAGCGCGCCACAGCGGCTGTCGCGATAGATGCGTTCTAAGGCGAGCGATTTCAGCATCGCTTGCCCGCCGCATGTGCGCAGCGCGAGTGTTGCGATGGCGTTGGCGTTTTCCATGGTCGTGTATTGGGCGGCCCAGGCCCTGATCACTTGATCCTTACTCGGATTGGCGCGCGCCTCGCGGATCGCTTGGAACCACAGTGCTTTGGTTTGTTCCAGTTTGATTTTCATGTCCGCGACGGCGATCTGCTTGGTCGGATACATGCGCCGCTTGACCGGTGGCGTTCCCGGCATTTCGCCGCGCAGGTAGCGTATGGTGAAATCGTAGGCGGCCTGTGCCAATCCCATATAGGTCGGCGACAAAGTGAGGAACATGTGCGGCCACTGCATTGCTGCCGTCACGTATAGCCCGCGCGGCATGAGCAGTTCATCGGTGGCGACGAACACGTCCTTGAAGAGGAGCGTGCGCGAGACGGTGCCGCGCATGCCCAACGGATCCCAGTCGCCAACCACGGAGACGCCGGCGGCGGTGGCGGGGATGGCCAGGTAGAGCGTGTTGCGGCGCGATGCCTTGCCGCTTGATTCCAGTTCGGTGCACAGCACGCCGTAGTAGTCGGCCGAGCCGGAGAGAGAGGCGAAGATCTTCTTACCATTGATGATCCAGCCGCCGTCGACGGGGCGGGCTTCGGTGGCGAAGGCTGCACCACCTGCCGCTGCGGCACCGCCCTCTGAGAAGGGTTGGGCGTAGATCGCGCCATCCTCGACGATTCGCTTGTAGTGGATGGCGCGGCGGCGGTCGTGCAGGGTGCGATCTTCTTTCGACATTGCGAGATCGTCAGCGAGCGGGCCGGACCACAACGTCGAACAGACGTGCATGTTCCAGGTTAGCGCGGTCGCGCCGCAGTAACGGCCGATCTCGGCGGCGACAAGGGAATAGGTCATGTAGTCGGCACCGCAGCCGCCGTGGCGCGAGGGAACCGAAATACCGAGCAGGCCGGCCTTGTGCATGTCGCGGTAGTTCTCGATGGGAAAGCGGGCGTCGCGATCGATGCCGGGCGCGCGCGGCGCAAAGATATCGTGCCCGAGCTGGCGGGCGAGGGCGGTCAGGCGGGCCTGCTCGCCGGTCAAGCCGTAGGCGTCAGCATCGAACATCGCGGTATCGGTCATTCAGGCCGCCTCGTCGGTCGCCGTTGAGTACAGCCATACGCATAGCATGCCGCGCGGTGACTGGCATGAGACTGCACTCAACGATAGCGTTGCCAGCACGTCGATACCGGAACCGTGTCGATCGATGGCGGCACCAACGAAAAAACCCGGCCGCTGGGGCCGGGTTCGCCGCGTTTGAACATTGGATGCGTTCGATCAGGCGGCCTTCTCGAGGGCCAAACTCCACTTGCCGGTGCTGGCGAGGCCGTTCATTTTGGCACGATGGCTGAACGCCTTCTGACCGGCGACAAGGTTCTCATGCTTGCCGCTCCAGGCCTTGAGGGCTGCCGCCTGTAAAGCGCGGCCGTAGGAGAACGAGAGTTTCCAGGGCAGCTTGCCGTGTGCATTCATGAAGTGGAGATGGGCCGTCGCGTCCTCGTCGGACTGGCCGCCCGACAGGAATGCAATGCCAGGCACGGCGGTCGGCACGGTGCGCTTAAGGATGCGGACAGTCTTCTCGGCGACTTCTTCGCGGCCTGCTTGCTTCGGGCACTTCTTGCCTGAGATGACCATGTTCGGTTTGAGAATCGTCTTTTCAAGCGGCACGTTGGCGTAATAGAGCTGCTGATACACTTCCTTCAGCATCCATTCCGTCACTTCGGCGCAGCGGTCGATGTCGTGCGCGCCGTCCATGAGGATTTCGGGCTCGACGATCGGTACGATGCCGCCTTCGACGCAGAGCGCGGCATAGCGTGCGAGAGCCTGGGCGTTGGCGTTGATGCAGCCGTAGGTCGGGATGCCGGAACCGATATCGATGACGGCGCGCCATTTGGCGAACTTGGCGCCGAGAGCTGCATAATCCTTCAAGCGATCACGCAGGCCGTCGAGGCCCTCGGTGACGAGTTCGCCGGGTGCAAAGGGGAGTGCCTTAGTTCCGCCGTCGACTTTTATGCCGGGCAGTGCGCCAGCTGCCTCGATGATCTTGGTCATCGCGGTTCCGTCTTTGGCTTTCTGGCGGATGGTTTCGTCATAGAGAATGACGCCGGAGACGCAGTGTTTCATGGCGTCGGTCGAGCGGAACAGCATTTCGCGGTAATCACGGCGATTTGTTTCGGTGTTCTCGACGTTGATCGAGTCAAACCGCTTTTTGATAGTACCGGAGCTTTCGTCAGCGGCAAGAATTCCCTTGCCGGGCGCGACCATTGCTTCCGCGACCTGTTCCAATGTCATGGCCATAGGTGTGTCTCCACGTCAAATGTAGGGCGAACGCCAAATCGGATGTGATCCGTTTAGCGCGTCGGCCAACGGTTATGCAAGCCCGAGGCCAGCCCGAGTTCAGAAGGCGTGGAGAATAGTCAAGGACGGCTTAGCGGATGCGGCATTCCGGCCGGTTGCGCTCGTCGGAGATGCGGCAGGGGTTGCCAGGGCGGACGGTGACGGCCGGCTCGGCGACGCCAAAGGCATTGCCGACGGACTGATCGAAGGCGGTGACGACGCGGGTGCCGACGGTTTTGGCGGCAATCATCAGGATAACCACCGAGACCAGCGCCATGCCGGCGGTTTCAATGCTGGTCGCGCCGCCAGCGTCGCACAGCAAACGTCGCAGGTTGGCTCGCATCCGTATCCCTCACCGTGTCACGTCGCGGGCGCTCGGCAGCGCAAGAAGATTGATCCGACCGGGTTAGCGGTCCAGGCGTCGATAGCCGATCCGCGTACGGCCATCTTTAACCGGCTTGGTTAGTTTTGAGTTAACGCGGCGCGCTGGATCGGGCGTTGGCGGTGCTGCGATCAGACTTTGCCGTCGACGACGACCTCGATCAGGTTCGGCTGGCCGCTGGCAATGGCCTTGGCGAGGACGGCCGGCAGTGCCGCCGCATCCGTTACACGCGAAGCGGCAAGGCCAAGTGACATTGCAAGGCCAGCGAAGTCGACGGCTGGATCGGCGAAATCCATGCCGACGAAGCGCTCGCTCTGATGGAAGGCCTTGAGGCGCTGCTTGATGATGCGATAGCCGCCGTTGTTGGCGATGACGACGGTCAGCGGCAGCTTGTGATGCGCCGCGGTCCACAGCGATTGGATCGAGTACATCGCCGAGCCATCGCCGCTGTAGCAGACGACCGGGCGATCCATGTTGGCGAGACTGACGCCGATGGATGCTGGCAGCGCCCAGCCAATGCCACCGGAGGCGAGGGCATGGAAGCCATAACGTTCGCGATGGGCGCGCAGGGCTGCAACGTGGCGGCCGGAGGTGAGGCTTTCATCGACCAGGATCGCGCGGGCGTCGGCGGCCTTGATGACTTGCAGGGTCAGCCAGTCCGGGTTGATGGCGCCGGGATGCGGAGCGGATTCGATATCCGCCACCAGTCGCGCGCGGCGGGCACTCCAATTCTTCTCAGCCAGCGCCGCGAGGCCCGCCTCGGCGCGCCGCTTGAGCGCTGGCCCGCCGATGGATTGCAGCGCTGGGATAAGCGCCCGCAGTGTCTCGGCGACGTCGGCCTTGATGGCTATTTCGACCGGCCAGTTCTTGGCGATGTCGTGATCGACGAGGCCAATCTGAACCTGGGCCATGCCGTTCGGCCGCGCTTCGATCTCGCTGTAGACCGACATGCGCAGGGGATCGGAGCCCAGCACGATCATCAGGTCGAAGGGCGCGAGCATGTCGCGGGTGATGGACTGCACGCGCGAGAGCACGCCCATGTAGGCGGGGCGCTCGGACAGGAAATGCGCGCCATAGGCGATCGACTGGCCGAAGGCGGGACAACCGAGGGTCTCGGAGAGCGTTGCGGCGAGTTCCAAGGCGTCGGATTTGACGATTTCGTCGCCGGTGATGATGACCGGACGGGCAGCCTTCAAGATGCGTTCGGCGAGAGCGGCAATGGCGCTGTCAGAGGGGCGGACGCGCGTGTCGATG
Source organism: uncultured Alphaproteobacteria bacterium (assembly GCA_963714325.1). Lineage (GTDB taxonomy): Bacteria > Pseudomonadota > Alphaproteobacteria > Rhizobiales > Hyphomicrobiaceae > CAVQOB01. The sequence continues at coordinate 19,714 of CAVQOB010000034.1, forward strand.
CGGGTTGATGATGCCAGATCGATGCCGGCTTCAGCGTTGAGAATGTCGCCGGGCAGCGAGATGAAGACCGGCCCGGTTGGCGGCGTCATGGCGATCTTGGCGGCGCGGCGGACGATGCGTGGCAGATCCTCAAGGCGGGTGACTTCGACCGCCCATTTGACCAGTGGGGCGGCCATCGGCACGAGGCTGTCATAGAGTAGCGGCTCCATCAGACCGTGACCCTGCTCCTGCTGGCCGGCGGTCAGGATCAGCGGTGTACCGGTGAACTTGGCGTTGTAAAGCGAGCCCATGGCGTTGCCGAGACCCGGCGCAACATGGACGTTGGCGGCGACGAGCTGCCCGGAGGCGCGTGAGAAGCCGTCGGCCATGGCGACAACCAGACTCTCCTGCATGGCCATGACGTAGGTGAGGTCGGGATGCTCGGCGAGCGCATGCATGATCGGCAATTCGGTGGTGCCAGGATTGCCGAATAAATGCGTGACGCCTTCGCTTTTCAAGAGGGCAAGGAAGGCCGAGCGGCCGGTGATGCGGTTCATGCGGGAGCTCTCAAGTGAGACATCTGCGACGGTTGGTTGGGCGGCATGTTGCTGCGACTGGTGGTGCCAAGGCAACAGCTGGAACCGCACGGCAACCTTGCACATCAAGAGTGGTCCAACACGCCTGCGGCAAAACTCGCGATCGCATCGATCACCGCTTCCTCCCGGTCACGATGGGGAGAATGGCCGCATCGATCGAGGACGAGGCGTTGGACCGGACCGGGTGCCCGATTGGTGATGGCGTCGATCTGAGCGAGGGTGCCGTACTGGTCGTCGGTGCCTTGAATGACCAGCGTCGGACTGGCGAGGATGGCAACTTCGGCGCCAAGCGACCAGGACGCGAATTTCGGCGACAGCCAAATTTTGGACCAACCGAGGAAGGCGTCGTCGACGTGGGCGTGATGCTTGCCGAGGCGCGCTTTCAAGTCGGTGGTTGCAAAGGCTGCCGCCACCCGCGCGATGCTGGCAACGGTGACGGATTCGACGAATACGTGCGGCGCCATCAGCACGGCCGCAGCTATTGGCCGGTTGGCGGATGCCGCGTGAATGAGCGCGATCGATGCGCCATCGGAGTGGCCAACCAAGATCGGCTTTTCTATCCCCAGGGTGTCGAGCAAGGTCGGCAGAACGAACAGTGCTTCGTCGTGCATGAAGTCGGTTGTGCGAGGCACAGCGAGAGCTGCAGACTGGCCATAGCCGCGTCTGGAATAGACCAGTGCGCGCATCTTCAATCGGCGCGCCAGCTTGTCGGGAAAATCCCGCCAGAGCGAGACGCAGCCGAGCCCTTCGTGCAGGAAGACCAACCAGGGGCGGTGGGCGTCGCCTGGGATAGTGCGATACTCCAGCGAAACGCCTTGGACGTCGATATGCGGCATTGTCCGGGTCCGGATGAGACTGCAAGTCATTGATGGTGAGGCAAAAAGCGATTGATTTTAGCCTACCGACAGGATGTTGCGATAGCCTCGATACGGGTCCCGATATGCGGTGACTATTCTGGCCTTGAGGCATGGGATAACGTCAATGTTCGATTTGACGGAATAATTGAGCTGGTGACATGCAGACATCACAAGCGCCACATAGAACACAACCGTTCGACAAGAACAGCATGAGAGGAAACATGATGACGAATTGGCAGAACAAGAAGTCACGCGCGACACTCGCGACACTCGCGACACTCGCGCTGCTCGGTTTGACGACCGGCGCCAGCGCGCAGACCGAAATCCAGTGGTGGCATGCCATGACCGGCGCCAACAACGACGTGATCGTGAAGCTGTCCGAGGAATTCAACGCGACGCAGAAGGACTACAAGGTGGTGCCGGCCTACAAGGGCAGCTACGCCGATACGATGAACGCCGGCATCGCCGCGTTCCGTGCCGGCAATGCGCCACACATCATGCAGGTGTTCGAGGTCGGCACGGCGACGATGATGTCGGCTGGCGGCGCGATCAAGCCGGTGCAGGTGATGATGAAGGAGGCTGGCGAAAGTTTCGATGCCGGCAACTATCTGCCGACGATTACTGGCTATTACTCGACTTTGAAGGGCGAGATGCTCTCGTTCCCGTTCAACTCGTCGTCGGCGGTCATGTGGTACAACAAGGATGCGCTGGCCAAGATCGGGATGAACGCGCCGCCGAAAACCTGGCCGGAAGTGTTCGATGCCGCCAAGAAGCTGAAGGGCGCGGGGTTCGACAAGTGCGGGTTCTCGACCGCCTGGACGACGTGGCTCAATCTTGAGCAGTTGTCTTCGTGGCATAACGTGCCTCTTGCCAGCAAGGCGAACGGTATGGATGGTTTCGACACCGAGCTGAAATTCAACTCAGCCTTCCACGTCAAGCATCTGCAAAATCTCGTCGATCTGCAAAAGGATAAGACTTTCGATTACTCCGGCCGCACCAATACGGGCGAGGGCCGGTTCACTTCGGGCGAATGCCCGATCTTCCTGACGTCGTCGGCGTTTTTCGGCAACGTGGCGGCGAATGCCAAGTTCGCCTGGGCGAATGCGCCGATGCCGTATTATCCCGATCAAGCTGGCGCGCCGCAAAACTCGATCATTGGTGGGGCGTCGCTTTGGGTCATGGGTGGCAAAAAGGCGGAAGAATACAAGGGCGTCGCGAAGTTCTTTACTTTCCTGTCCGATACGGATCGGCAGGTCACGCTGCATACCGTGTCGGGTTATCTGCCGATCACCAAGGCCGCTTACGCCAAGGTAAAAAATAGCGGATTCTACAAGGATAAACCGCATCTCGAAACGCCGTTGCTGCAGCTGACCAACAAGGAGCCGACGGAGAACAGCCGTGGTCTCAGGCTTGGTAATATGGTGCAGATGCGCGACATGTGGTCGGAAGAGATCGAGGCAGCGCTGGCTGGCACCAAGACGGCGAAGCAGGCTCTGGATGATGCGGTGACGCGCGGCAATGCGGTGCTGCGTCAATTCGAGAAGACAGCGACGAAATAACGGGTTCGATCGTGCAATGGACGACCATGGACCGGGTTCACAGTAGTCCGGTCTTTTTTTGTTTCAGAGCGATTTGTGTAGTTCCTGGCGGTGGGCGTCGATCGCCTTGTTGACGCATTCCGCGTCGTCGGTGCCGGGCTTGCAGGCCGATAATGTCTTGTAGAGTCGGAGTTGGGCATTGAATGACGCCTCGTGGCAGCGCTTGTCGTTCTTGCAGCCCTCGCGGGTTTGCAGGAATTTCCAGTGATCGTTGATGATGGCGTCGCGGGTCTCGCCAGTGAACATGTTGGCGATGGTGGCGTAACCCGATGTCTCGTCCTTATTGAGCTTGCGAAGGTCGCGGTTGCCACAGACAGTGCGCTTGGCGGGGCTCTGGATGGACGGTACAGAACAGCTATAGGCATGCGATGGTGTGGGCATCGCTAAGGCCACAAGTATTCCGAACGCTAAGACTGTGGTTTTCATCATGGGCATGGTGGTGTCTCATTGCGATGAGCAAAGCTGTATCTCGGCCCATGGTGGCTGGAGCGGCTGGTTAGATTTGATGCCAAGTGTTCTGTTGCTAACGCTTGGTACTTTCGTTCGTATTTATTCCGTTATGGTCGACGAAAGCGGCGACCCGCGACGAATTTTTACAATTGATCATTTCCTGCGAATCAAACGTTGCCGCAACGCAGTTGAATGCGCTGATGCATTCGTATTTGCTGACCCTTGTCGTGGGTGGCCGCCTTCGTGGCCATGACGTTTTTCTTAACTTCTGATCGCTGGCATTAATCGGCAGCGACAGAAGTCTCTGATGTCCCAAGTCAAGCACTCTGCTCGTGATTTGTCGACGCCGCACTTTGGAGCGCGATGGGATTCTTTTTGGTGGATAGACCAGAAGTGGCATCGCGGCGCGAAGACGTCGGTGATCAAGCTCTGATGCGCGGGTTGGATACCGCATGTCTGCTTGTTCGTCCGGCGCGATCTCGGTCTAGATGCGTGCGCCGATCCACAGGATCAGCCAGGTAGCGTTTGCTTGGGTTCCCCTGCCGTGGCCTCGTCCGCACCGCTGCACGAGTGCTGGTTGTCCGGTCGGATCGCCTGTTGTGCTCGCGTTCCGTTTGCACAGAGTACGATGCTGTTTTTGCCGAGAGCTCGTGTCGCGTGTGCCGTTTTCGTGGTGATCTCACGATTGATCGCTCAGATGAAGGCTGCTCGGAGTGCATCAAGCCGCGGTAAGTCGTCAACAGGCGCGGGCTCTCGAAGCCATTGCGACAGCAGTCCTCCGTCAAGATTGTGGCAGCCGGGACGAGATTGATGCAATGCACTGCCATGAGCGCCGGAACGATCGATGCCAGCGACCAATCGACACGTTCCCGGCGGGATCGCCTGCTCAAGGTGTCTGATACGTTCGCGGGCCTGTCGCTCCGCCTGCAGCAACGCTTCGTGTGCACACTGTTGCTCGCGATGATCTCGGTGCAGATTGGAAAGCCATGACCGATGCCGCCCCTCCCCCCCACACACGTCTTGATGCCCGAGCCATACCGGCCAGAAGACGCTTCGACTCGCATCATTCGATTGCGGCCGGCATGCTCCTTTTCTTGCCCGCGGCCGCCCCACCAATCCCATGCGCGCATAGCGGCCCTTCGCGTTCGGGGAACACGGGTCGATCGCTTCGTTGGCGGGTCTTATTCGGAAGTGCCTGTTGAGCACTGCGGACGTCGCGGATCGCAAATCCGGCGAAAATAAGCAACCGAAGGTTGGGTCAGGCTTGGGATACCCTCCAAATCGCTCTAGGATGGCCCAGGACGCGCGTTTACCAACCGGTCAGGGGTACCCCTAGCCAAGCCCATCGTTAACGCGTGTACGACGCTCCTAGGGGCCCTGGCGCGCGTTTCGCCATTTCGGCGAAAATTGACTTTTTGCTTTTGGCCGGTAGGCCTGCGGCCATCCCAGATGACCCGTGTGCGAAAGTTCGAACTCGCCCTCCATGTGTCAGGCTGTGACCGGCCTAACGGGGCAACCCTCGAGCGCACATCAGGGGTGGGTCGCCTCTCGCGAGGCAGGATGTTCGGTCTAACGCCGGCCGAACGCTGGTATCGCGCCGCGCCGCGCGGCTGGCGCGGGCGCCGCATCGTCGGCCGATGCCAAAGTTCGCGAGGGCCGCTTGGCGTTGTTCAGAACGGCGGCGACGGCCGGCGCAGCGGTGTCGGCACGCGCCATCTGACTTACCGGAAACATCCAGCGATAGATGCGGCGGACGGCAACGATCAGAATCAAGATCTGTAGGCCGATCGCCAGCATCGTGGTCCAGAATGAGCTGGCACCGCTGTTCTCTGTGCCCTCGTCGGCCAGCGCATCGGCGCCTGTCTCACTCTTGGAGCGCAGCGCTGCGCGCTCTCGTGCCGCCGCCAATGCTTTGTGCTTGCGCTCGGTTGCCGCTGCCGCGTCCGCCTTGCGCTTATCCTCAAGCGTCTGTTGTTTGTCCGCCAAATGCTTCTCAAAGGCCGGCATGTCGGTGAACCCGGCATGCCCGACCAGTTCATCCATCATCTCGGCGGGAAGATTGAGATATTCACGCGACGAGCCGACATAACCGACGAACGTACCATTCATGGCGCCGCCACGAATGCGCCCGATGTCGATCGGCCGACCATCCGGCATCTGCAGTTCCGGCGAGCGCGGCAGGTCATAGACCTTCTCGACGGTCGCGCCGCCGCCCAAACTGCCACCACTCAAACGCAGGCGGCGTGCTTCGGCGGGCGCGGCTGCACAGAGCAACATTGCGAGCAGCAGCAGCGTCCATAGCGGGCGCGCGTTCAGGCTTTTCGCTGCAAACTGCATGATGCAACCCGCGACTGACCGATCAAGTGAAGGGTTCCACAGTAAGCGTGACCGGTAAATCAACCGGCCATGTCAGGATTGATGATCGATGGCTGGATGTTTCGTTGTGAGACGTCTGCGTCGAAGCCCATTCAGGTCGCGGTCGGCGGTGCGGCCGGCGCAGCGAGCGGCTTGGCGAACACCCACTTCTGATACACGAGACCAATCCCCATCAGCACCAATCCGAGGCACATGAAGGAGAGCGCCCGCCAGAAGCCGGTGATGCCTGCAAGGTCGAACAGGAAGACCTTCGCTGTCGCGAGCACTATGAGCGCCGCCGACGCGATGCGCGGCTCGATAGCGCCGCGCAGCAGGCCATAGGCCAAGAACGCCATCCCCAACACCAACCACACCGCCGAGTAAGCCCAGATCTCAGCCGGACCGGTGCGTCGCATGATGCCGATCTGCTCGCCCTGGAACACATGCCGGGTTTCGAGTGTCACGTAAGCGAACAACAGGCCAAGCGCGAGTATGGCAATCATCGTCACGTACCAGCCCGGCCGAATACCCCGCGCCAGTCGTGCGAGCAGGACGGCGGCGGCACCCGGCAACAGATAGGTCAGCAGCAATGTGCTGAAAATTGCGCTGCCGCCAATGCGATCATTCGACAAGAATGGATTTTCAGCGAGCCCGAGACTGAATGCCGCCTGCACCACCGCCAGCACGCCGAAGGCGAGAGAGGCGGTACGGAATACGATATTCATTCGCGCCAGATCAACCCGCGTCAGCACATACGCCATGCCCAATGATAGCGTCGCCATCAGTCCTTGTTCGACGTGCCCGGTTGTCGGTGCGAGTGCATCGCCGCCGTTCATGAAATGGCGGATCTGGAAGAATACCAGCAGGAATGCGAACAGGATGCCCAGACCATCGCAGAGGCGCGATGCCAGGTCTTCCTTCTCGCGCTTCAAGATGAAGCCAGCGCCGAGGAACGCAGCGGCCGGCGCGCCATAACCGATCAACAACCAGTTGAGGATCGGCCAAGTGCCGACATCGGCGTTGGCACCCATGATGCGCGGATCCCAGGCGAGGCGTGCCAGGACCAGCAAGCCCAACGTCGCAACAACATAACGCAGCGCCGGAATTTTATCGATCACAGCAAACAGCGCCGTGGTGGCCGCCGCGACGGCAAACGCGACCGTCAGATAACCCCGGCTCAGCGCAAACGAAAACGCCAGCGCCGCCGCTGCCGAGCACCCTGCAGAGAATGCGCCGATGCAGTGCCGCGTGAAGGGAGACTTCTGGTCGGCTGGCACATTGTCAAAGCGATCGGCGATCAAATAGAACAGGCCCGCCAGCGTCACCGCAATGCCGGCGAACGCGTAGGACGTATCAAACTGCGTCACACGCAGATAAGTCATGATCAGTACGGCAAGCGGCGTCACGATCGCCCCGAGCGCATAAAATCCCGCCGTCGCCGGTCGCAACGCCCGCCCGTTCCATAGCCGCCACGTCGCTAGGCCGGCAATGGCGATCGTCGAAAATGTCGCGAACGTCAGATAACTCTGGATGATTTCCGGCACGCGCACGTAGTCGGCGACGGCCGGCCACAGATAGCGCGACTCAGGCGTCCCACTCAGTCCCGGCCACAGCGTCGCGACGGCCAACGCCATCAGTCCAGCGAGGACCGCCGCTGCGGCAACGGCTGGCACGCGGTAGGCCGTACCGGCGAGGATCGTCATGGCAGCCATCGCAAACAGCAACCAGCCGTCGGCGGCAAACCGGGTTGAGGCAAGGATCACAATGGCCAGCGCCGTCAGCGCAGCGAGTGCCGCCGATCCGATCCAGTCGATCGTTGCCGAATCATCTGTGGTTCCGCTGTGCGGCTCCAGCGCCATGAACACAGCGGCGAGTGCCAATTGCACGATAGCATGCACGAACAGCGCCGTGGTCCAGGTCGCTTGGCTCACCTGCGGCGCGCCGGCGAGCAACAATCCCCAGACGACGACGCCCGCAACAACGCAAGCCGCCAACCAAAGATAGCGTCGCGCGCGCGCCAGCCAATAGGCGGCCGCCGCGACAACGCCGAGATAGAGAACAACCGGCCACGCCGAGGGATTAGGCGAACTGATCAACATCGGCGTGATGAGTGATCCGGCAAGGCCGAGACCGGCAAGCGCTGGTCCATGCAAGGCGGCGGCAAACATCGTCGCGACACCAGCGGCGCCGAGCAGCACAAAGGCGGCGGCAGGACCGATGAAACCATAGAGGGCGTGCGCTGCGTAGATCGTGCCGAATCCAGCGACGGTCCCGGCCGCCGACACAATGCTCGGGATGTGCGCAGAAGGAACGCCACCGAGGTCGAGCCGCATGTCGGAACGCCGCAGCCACTCGCCGGCTGCGAGCAGCGCAATCGAGAACAACGCGGCGATTGCGATGCGCACACCAGGGCCGAAGAATCCGCTCTCGATTGAGAAGTGGACCATGAGTATGCCACCGAGTGCGAGCGCGGCGCCGCCGAGCCAGACCGCCCAGCGGGTGCCGAGTCGTTCTTCGAGTGATGGACCTGATGGTGCCGCGGGTTGCGGCTTGGCTGGGATCGGTGGAACGGTGCCGGCGGGTGGGGTGATGCCCGATGCCACGCCGATAGTCGCGGCCGGTGTCGTTTTGGTTTGGCTGGTGATCGGCTCTGGCGATGTCTTAACGGGTTGATCGCCGGGTTGGGCGATCGGTTGCCCGCCGAGCCGCCGTGATAAGCCGTCGAGCGCCGTCGTCTGCGCCTTGACCTTGGATTCGAGATCGCTGAGCCGCCGGCCGAATTTGGCCGCGAAGGCAACGACCGCCAATAGCAACAGAAGTTCGATCACGACAGGCTCCACATCAGGTTCATGGCCATCGCCCCGGCATGGCCACTTCGGACAAGCCTCAGCAACTCTATGGCCAAGATCTTAAATTATACGATGTTCAAAATTATGTCACGCGCGATCCACCGATCCGGTAAACGGCTTTGCGCCGGTTGATCGCTCGTGCGCTCTGAAAACGGCGGCGGATGCTGGTCGGCACCTGCAGTCGCAACAAAAAGTGTGTCGCGGTTCTCGGATAAGGCGCACGGGCCAGAAAAAGAGTGGGCAACCCAAGGCGCCCAAAAAAGTTGCGGCGATTTTTGAGTCAAGCGTTCGCACTGCCCTCTGGCGATTTCGCGCCGGTTGGCACTGGGCAACCGAAGGCGCCAAGAAAAGTGTGCGGCAATGTCTGGCGATGCCAGCGCCAGATCGCGTCGCCAACCGCCAGCACGATGAACCCGCCATAGAGGATGCTCAGGACCATGAAGCGCGGATGCGGCGTGAACCAGATGTAACCCATCTCAAGGTAGATTGCAGTCACGACCAGGGTGACCCACAGCAGCGGCACGTACATGCTGCGCACCAGCAGCGGCACGGCGATCGCGTAATACCAAGGGTAATGTGGCGAGACGAGCAGCAGAAACGCGCTGACGAGGACGATCAGGTGCCAGGGGCGCAGCCGCTCAGGCTCACGGCGGAAAACAATCGGCAACGCAATCAGCACCAGCGCAATGGCCGCCAGTTTGGCGTACAGCCTGCCGCCGATATCGAACAGTCCGAAGTGCTTCGGCGCGTAGGCGAGGAAAAATCCCCAGCCCTCCGCATTGTAGCCTTCGGCGTCGAGGTGCATTAACAGCGATCCCAGGACCTTCGTGCCGGCCCCCCAAACATAAGGCATGTAGAGTGCCGTCGCCGTCAGTACCAAGGCGACCGGCAGCCCCAGCCACCAGCGTTTCCACAGTGCCGGCAAGAGATACACCGGGAAATATTTGACGAGAGCCGCCGCAGCGAACGCAGCACCCACGCGGCCGTGCTGATCGCGCGATGCCGCATAAAGTCCAAGGCAAACGAACGCCACCGCCACCGCATCGACGTGCCCGCTCGCCGTGTATTCCCACAGCGGCAGCGGATGCCACGCATAGATCAGCACGCGTTCGGGGGGCAATTTTTCAGCACGCATCCACGCCATCAATGCTCCGATGATGACGGCCTCGGCGAGCGCCATCAGCAACTTCATGCCATCGATCGAGTCGTTGAGCTTGGTACCGATCCAGAACGCCATCTGCGCGACAGGGGGATAGATGGTCGGATAGCGATCCGCGCCGTTGATGTTCGGATAGATTTTTTCGTCCTGCAGATGCTGCAGGCGCGGGTCATTCGGGATCATCAGGTAGGGATTGATGCCAGCCGCCTGCAACCGGCCATCCCAGACATAGCGATATCCGTCGATGGTCAAACCCACCGGCACCTGGAAGGCGACGCCACGCAGCAGAGCGGCGACGACCAAGATCAATAACAGCGTCTTAGGATGCAGTGTTGCACGCAGGACCAGCCAGGCCGCTCCGCAATAGATCACGCCATGCGTCAACACGGCGAAGACATAACCGTCATAGTTCTGGATATCCTGCGCCCGTGCACCGAGGGCGACCAGGATAACCAGCATAGCGGCGATGACAGCGAGCAGGCGCAGCGACAAACCGCCATCGGCGAGCGCGCATTGGATGCGCGCTCTGACTGAATTCTGCTGCACGCCCTGCTCTCCAAACCGATCCCGCGACGTCGCTTCTATCTGGTCGACGCGATCGCCAGCCAGACACAATTGGGTGAAGTCGTCAGAGCAACCAGCGTCATACCGTTGCCAGCGCCAAGTCGAGATCGGCGATGATATCGGCCGCATCTTCGATGCCGATCGAGAGGCGCACCACGTCGGGACCGGCGCCGGCCGCCTTGCGTTGCTCGTCGGTCAGCTGGCGATGCGTTGTCGACGCGGGATGGATGACCAAGCTGCGGGTGTCGCCGATGTTGGCAAGATGCGAGAATAGCTTCAGTCCGGCGACAAATTTCACGCCGGCCGCATAGCCGCCTTTGAGGCCGAAGGTGAACACGGCACCCGCCCCCTTCGGCGCAATGCGCTTTTGGATGGCATGGCAGGCGTTGCCTTCGAGGCCGGCATAATTGACCCAGGCGACCTTTGAATGTTTCTGCAGGTGTTTGGCGACGGCGAGCGTATTAGCGCAGTGCTTTTCCATCCGCAGCGGCAGTGTTTCGACACCGGTCAAAATCAGGAACGCATTAAGCGGCGCGAGCGCTGGCCCCAGATCACGCAGCCCCATCACCCGACAGGCGATGGCGAACGCAAAGTTGCCGAACGTTTCCGCCAGCTTGATGCCGTTGTAGCTGGGATTAGGATCGACCAGCGTCTTGTAACGATGCTTGGCCTTCGTCCAATCGAACGTTCCGCAATCGACGATAATGCCGCCGATCGAATTGCCGTGCCCACCAATGAATTTCGTGAGCGAATGCACGACAATATCGGCACCGTGGTCTTTCGGCCGGCACAGATAGGGCGAGGCGAGCGTGTTATCGACGATCAATGGCAGGCCATGCTTCTTGGCGATTTTGCCGATCGCATCAAGGTCGACGACGATGCCGCCGGGGTTGGCGATGCTCTCGCAATAGAGCGCGCGGGTTTTCGGCCCGATCGCCTTCTCGAAGCTGGCCGGATCGGTTGCGTCGGCCCAATCGACGTGCCAGTCGAATTTCTTGAAGGCGTGGTTGAACTGATTGACCGACCCGCCATAGAGCTGGCGTCCGGCGACAAAGCGATCGCCCGGCTCCATCAGCGTATGGAATACGATCGCCTGCGCGGCATGTCCCGACGCCACCGCCAGCGCTGCTGTGCCGCCTTCAAGTGCTGCAATGCGGCTTTCGAGTACGGCCTGCGTCGGATTACCGATTCGCGTGTAGATATTGCCGAACGCCTCGAGGCCGAACAGCGCCGCCGCATGATCGGCGTCATTGAAGACGTAGGCTGTCGTCTGGTAGATCGGCGTGACGCGCGCGCCGGTGGCAGGGTCGGGCGCTGCTCCCGCATGAATGGCCAATGTTGAAAATCCAGGTGTGGTCGCCTTCTCGGTCATAACGGCTCTCCAATCCTTGCTGCAAAATTGCAAAAGCAAAGTGGACAGCTGCCGGGCACAAGTGTCAACCTGGAAAGTGCTGCAAGACGTTCAACTCACCGCCAGCCGTGCTGACGGGCGATCGAGGAAATGACGTCCGAGTAGTCATCCGTCCAGGGCGCGATCGGACCGGGATCGAGTTGCGTCGCATTTGGCAGTTTGCTCAGTGCCGCCACAACCGCGGGATTGCGGCTGATGAAGACGACCGCCGATGTCGAAGCGTCGTAACTGGCCACCTTCGCCTCGATCGAGGTGCTGATGGCAGTCACCCCCGGTAGTTGGCGGACCGTCGCCGCGACCGTTTTCGGCAGATCCATGTAGCGGTTGGAGACGTGCAGCGCGACGATGCCGTTGGCATCAATCTTGTCGAGATAGAGTGCCAGTGCCTCGGCGGTGAGCAGATGCACCGGTACCGAGTCCGATGAGAACGCATCGATCACCAGATAGTCAAAGACCCCGCGCGCTTCCTTGGCCAATGTCAGGCGCGCGTCGCCGAGCGTGATGTCGATGCCAGGCGCACAACGCGACAGGAAATCAAAATGCCGGGGATCCCTGGCGATGCGCGCGACAACTGGATCAATCTCGAAATAGCGCCAGGCATCGCCGTCGCCGCGATAGCAGGCGAGCGATCCGGTGCCGAGTCCGACGACGCCGGCGCGCACCGCGTAGTTGTTCTTCGAGAGCGACCGCGCGAGGTCGAGACCCAAGGCCATCGGCGAGTCCGGATGATAGTAGGTCGACGGCAGTGCGTGGACCAAGGGCTTGCCGGCCTCGTCAAGCAGCCGGCGGGCGCCATGCACCGTCGTGCCGTGGAACATCAAGCGGAAGTCGCCCTCGGCCGTGTGCTTGACGCGTACGGTGCCGAAGAAGCTGCGCTCGACGTATGCGGTTTGTGTCTCGCCGGGGATCAGGACGACCGTGGCCATCATACTCAAGACCAGGATCAGGCGATGCTCCGGCCAGTTCCGCACCAGCAGCAATCCGCCGATCATCGCCGACACGACAAGGCCGCGTGCAATATCGCCGGCCTCGAGCAATCCGGTCGCGAAAGCAATCCTGCAGGCGGTGAGAAACGCGACGGCGGCCAGTGTCGCCATCAGCACCCGGGAGAGATTGAGTGGCAAAGGGCCATCAAGCAACATCCCGCGGCGTGCCAGGAATGACGCCAGCAGCAGCAGCGTGAATTCCAGCACAGAGGTGAAAATCTGTGGCGCGATGATCGCCGCGAAGATGCCGCCGAGGACCCCGCCGAACGACATCCAGATATAGAATTCAGTCAGATTCGCGGCCGCCGGCCGCCGTTCGAACAATTGGCGGTGACAGACCAGCGACGCGGCGAAAAAGGCGGCCACGGCGAGTGCGAATTCCATGACTTTCCAAGGCATCCAGCGCACGTCCGGAAAGATCCCCGGCAGCATCGGCATCAGGATCACCACCAGGACGATCTGCAACCGCTCGATGTTGAACGGCACTGTATCGCGAAAGACGACAATGAATGTCACCAGGAATAGCGCCAACGGAATGACCCATAGGAATGGTGCCGATGCCAGATCGGTGGTGATGTAGGTCGTCACCGCGACCATCAGGCCCGACGGCACCAGCGCCAGCAGCGTCCAAGTCACGCGATCGCTGGCCGTGACGGGCTTTGCTTCGGCCGCTTCGGCCGGCGCCAGCATGCTCACGCCATTGTTGCCGCGCGCCGCCAGCATAAGGCAGCCGGAGACGGCGATGCACATCGCCAGGGCTGAGAAGCCAACGCCCCAAATTGCCGCCTGCGCCTTCAAACCAAGCGATGGTTCGATCAGCAGGGGATAGGCGAGCAACGCCAGCAGACTGCCAACATTGGACGCGCCGTAGAGAAAATAGGGATCGTGCGCTTGCGCGTGATTGGTCTTTGCAAACCACGCTTGCAACAGCGGTGCGCTCGCAGATACCACAAAGAACGGCAGACCGACGCCAAGCGCTAAGATACCTGTCAGCCAGAGATAGGCATTGTCGGTCGGCGGCTCGCTGAGGCTGGCCGGTAGGCCGATCGGCAAGGCGAGCACGGTCATGGCAAGAACGGTCAGATGCGCAAGGATGGCCTTCTCGGGCGCCAGGTAGTGATTGAGCGCATGTGCGTAGCCGTAGCCAGCGAGCAGTGCCGCCTGGAAAAAGCACATCGACACCGCCCAGACCGATGGCGAGCCGCCGAGCACCGGCAATGCCATCTTGGCGAACATCGGTTGCACGGAAAACAGCAGCAGCGCTGAGAGGAAAAGTGTCGCCGCAAATCCATAAAGTTGCACAGCCGGGCGACGCAGCATCGAACCAGGGAGGCGCGACGCTTGAGGAAAGCTCGAAACGTCGGCCATGTCGGTGTGCTCCGTCAGTGTCGTTGAGAGCGACGCTAACGGAGCCGGATTAACGCTTAGTTAGCGATTGCCCGCGAATGAACCACCGGAACGGCCACGGCCGCGCGGTTCATCGCCAGTAGCCGATTGCGGACGGCGATCGCCGCCGGTGTGTTGGCCGCCAGGACGGCTGCCGCCACGATGGTTCGCGCTATGCGGGCGTGGTGCCTGCTGCCCTTGCGGACGTTGTTCGGGCGACGTGGGCCTAGCAGCACTGCGATTTTCCCCGTTGCCCTTGTCAGGGCGGCGGGCGGACCGATCGTTGGCCGAGCGATCGGCGGTCGACGCGCGTTGCGGACGGTCATGTTGCGGCCGGTCGCCAAAGCTCTTCGATGCGTCGCCGCGATCACGGCGTGGCTCGCGCAATTCAGCTCGCTGCGCCGGGCGCGCGTCCGAACGGCCCTCGCGGCGCGGTTCGCTACGCGCATCGCTGCGGCTTTCGCTGCCGCCATGATTGCTCCAAGGGCGCTCACTGGCGCGCTCGGCATGGCCACGGTCGCTTCGCACTGCGCTACCACCAGTCCGCGTCTGGCTCGGACGGCCTTCGCGCCCTTCGCGATCACCGCCACGGCGATGGCCGTTGTTCTGACGTCCACCGCCGCCATTGCCACGGCGATTGGAACGATCCAACGTATCGCGTACTTCGCGGGCCGGTTCGACCGCGTAGTCGCCCATCCCGGTGATCGGGCCGGCGACGGTCAAGGGCTGGCGTGTCAGGCGTTCGATATCGCGCAGGTACGCGCGTTCGTCACCGGCGCAAAGCGCGATGGCGATGCCCGTCGTTCCAGCGCGGGCAGTACGGCCGATGCGATGCACGTAGCTTTCCGGAATGTTCGGTAGCTCATAGTTGATGACGTGCGTGATGTCGTCGATGTCGATGCCACGCGAGGCAATGTCGGTGGCAATCAGCACACGCGCGGCGCCGCGCTTGAAGCCGTCAAGTGCCGCTTGCCGCGCGCCTTGGCTCTTGTTGCCATGGATGGCGTGCGCGACGATGCCAACCAGCGCCAGATTGCGGGCAACGCGATCGGCGCCGCGCTTGGTTCGCGTGAACACAATCACGCGTGCCAGTGCCGGATCCTGCAACAGGGCAGCAAGTGCCGCGCGCTTGTGGCTATTTTCGACGAAGTGGACGCGCTGCTCGATCCGATCAACGGTCTTACCGGTATGCGCGATTTCGACCCGCGCGGCGTTGTGCAGCAGCTCAGCTGCAAGCGATGCGATGTCCTTCGGCATTGTCGCCGAGAACAACAGCGACTGGCGCACCTTCGGCACCATTTTCACGATGCGCTGCACGTCACGGATGAAGCCCATGTCGAGCATGCGATCGGCCTCGTCGAGCACGAGAATGTTGGTCTCGGCGAGCGACAGATGCTTGCCGCCGATAAGGTCGAGCAGGCGGCCGGGCGTCGCGACCAGGATGTCGAGGCCACGATGAGCGGCTTCGACCTGTGGGCGCATACCAACACCGCCGAAGACAACGGCCTGCGCCAGACGCAGATGCTTGCCATAGGTCCGGAAGCTTTCGCTGATCTGGAGAGCAAGTTCACGCGTCGGCGCCAGGACCAGTGCGCGCGTCGTGCGGGGACGCGGGCGCTTATCTTCGGCGGCTAAACGATGCAAGATCGGCAGCGCAAACGCCGCCGTCTTGCCGGTCCCGGTTTCAGCGAGACCAAGGAGGTCGCGACCTTCCAGCAGGGCTGGAATGGATTGCGCCTGAATGGGTGTAGGGATGGTGTAGCCGGTGTCAGCCAGCGCACGCATCAACGGCTCGGCGAGGCCAAGCTCAGAAAAATTCTGGATCGTCACGATTGATCATTCTTTCCGCGCGAACGGCGACGGCGACCCACATAGGACAAGGGGCAGCGGCCAAACCGGCGCTTTAGCCCTTGTCCGCGCACCGCAGACTGGCGTGTTTTGATGAAATAAGGACCCGGGAGAAGACGCTGGTCGCTTCACTCCTGTCGGGAGCGAAAAGCTTGAGAGCGCATGGAGCGCTCGCGGATCGATAAATCGTTTATGAGTGATTTGCGCTGGCTTGTCAATTGTTTTTTGCAGTGCAGCATGTGTTGTCTGCCGTCCGCTTCTCACAAGGTTCCGTGTCTCGTTTTTTGTGGCGCAAGGTGACTGTGCCCACGCGATCCAACATCCACGAGACGAGCAAGTGATGTTGCCTCGCGTGCGGGATGCGCCGCATCAGGCCCTTGACCCAACACCACGCACTTCATGCGCCGCAGGCTTTCGCCTCGGCAGTTTGCTTTGCATTCAGGGACCGGGGCGGCGGAGCCGATGCGATCTCTGCTTGCGGCAGACTCTTTGCCGGCGCCTTCAGATGCCCACATGGCATCCGGCGCGGTTCGAGCCCGGCGCGTATTTGACGGCCACACGACCGCCCCGATTGCCAGAAGGGTTTTGCCAGAGATCTGTCCCCTTGAGGACCCACCGTGCGATCGACACGATGTCGCTCGGTGTCTGCCTTGCGGCACATCCGAACACTGCAGACTGGCCGGAGCGCGTTACTCGTCCGAGGTACCTTCTTCTAACGCCCGGTCCGGGGTTCTGAGACGACAACTCAGACCGCCCCTGACGTGAACCGGGATGCGAACAGAGTAATCAAATCACCAGCGCGTGGCACCTAGGTAAGTACCTAGCTTGACAGCGTTTGGCGGGGCATGGTGAACGCGCGTGTAAGATGCCGAGGTACCATGGGTGTGAGCCATATTGCATCGGTTAAACAATCACGTCTGCACATCCGGCCGGGATCGCCCGCAGCAGAATCGGAAGCGAGCCGCAGAAGGAGCCTCCCATGCGCGTCCTCTATCTCTATTGCCATCCGTTGACCGATAGCTTCCATGCCAGCATACGCGCCGAGGCGATGGCGGGGTTGGCGGCGGCTGGCCACGAAGTCGATCTGTGCGATCTCTACGCCGAGAATTTCAATCCCGTGCTCTCGGCCGACGCACGACGCGACTATCACGACACCGCCATCAACCAGCGCGGCCTCGAAGGCCATATCGCGCGGCTCAATCGCGCCGAAGCACTGGTGGTTCAGTTCCCGACCTGGTGCTTCGGCATGCCGGCGATGCTGAAAGGTTACTTCGATCGGCTGATCATGCCGGGTGTCGCTTTTGATCTGACTGATCCGGCGCACGTCAAGCCGATGCTCGGTCACATCCGTCGTATCGCCGGCGTCGTCACCTACGGCCGCCCGCGCTGGACTGCCTTTTACATGGGTGATCCCCCACGCAAGGCGGTGCAGCGCTATCTGCCGTGGTTTACCGGTGGTAAGGCGAACGTCTCCTACCACGCGCTCTATCACATGAACGTCGCGAGCCCCGCCAAACGCCAGGCCTTCATCCGCGACGTGCGCGGCGCGATGAGCCGATTGTAGATCTATGCCTTTGCGTGCCGCTCACCAGCCGCGGCTGAAATACGCCGGGCCATCGGCGGGGTCGTTCTTGCCGCCGCGCGATTCCCAGAAGTCGACGGTTTCGCGGCGCAGCGTTTCTGAGCAAACGCGGCCGCACTCGATCCAGCTGCCGCCGGGCATCCGCACTTCGAGCGTGCCACGCGGTCCCTGGCGCACCGGGCCGGTGACGCTGCCGTGACCGTAGCGGCTTTCAGCGGTCACAGACGTTGTGCGACCACCGCGATAGGCGGCGGCTTCGACATCGGATGAGGTGGTCATGGGGACGGCGCCGAGGTGATGGGGCGCGGCTTGGGCGGCGCAGCCGGCAACGGCGAGGCAGGCCGAGAGAACAGCAACAAAACGCATGTTTGAGACAACTCCACTCGGCCGCAGCCGTACTGACTTTGAGATTAGTCTAACCTCAGTTTCTTAATCGATCATCAACCCGCGTGCCGATTTGAGCGGTGTGTGGTTGATCGGCACCGCGCCGGGTGCCGCACTTGCGCCCCGAAAAGTATAGCGGTTGCTGGTGGGCAACCGAAGCGCCAGAAAAGTTTGCGGTTGCTGGTGGGCAACCGAAGCGCCAGAAAAGTTTGCGGTTGCTGGTGGGCAACCGAAGCGCCAGAAAAGTTTGCGGTTGCTGGTGGGCAACCGAAGCGCCAGAAAAAATTCCCTCACGCCCCAAACGGGTATTCGACGAACTCGATGATCAGGCCTTCCGGGCCTTTGCAGTAGAACGGCCGGGCGCGGCCGCCGCGCAGCGACTGGACTTCGGAGAGCGGCTCATACCCCGCGGCAATCAGGCGGCGGCGCAGTTCATCGGCATCTCTGATCTGGAAGGCGATGTGGGTGTAGCCGATATCGTTTTGCTGGAGTGTCGAGGGCCGGCCTTCGGGCGTCAGCCACTTGAACAGTTCGATGTGATAGCCAGCGAGTTCGAGCATCGCCCAGCGGCAGGTCTGGCCGTGCATCCCGGTGACGATGTTCATCAGCGGTTCATTGCGGTTTTCCATTTCGCCGAGGACCTTGAAGCCGAGCATCTCGACAAAGAATGTTTTCGTCTTGTCCCAATCGCGACAGGAGACGGCGGTGTGGTGCTGGCGAACAATGAAGTCGCTGATCGCTTGTGTCATGGCCTAGCACCCCATTTGATGGGCGACGTCGCCGAAACTGTCGCCAATGATATCCCAGTCGCGGTCGGCTTTGAAGTCGACGTGCTGGTGCGGGCCATACTCGGTCGGACGGCCAACGAAGGCGGTGCACAGGCCTTGCGCCGCCGCGGCAGCGAGATCGCCATTGTGGGCCGCGACCAGCATGACCTCGGACGGCGCGAGGTTCAACAGGCTCGCGGCTGAAAGATAGGCCGCTGGCAATGGCTTGTATGCCCGTGCTGTCTCGGCGCCAAGGACGACATCAAAGGGTAGTCCTGCATTCTTGGCGAGACGTGCCAGCAGACCGACATTGCCATTGGAAAGCGTGCCGATGATGTAGCGCGATTTGAGGCGCCGGAGGCCATCGACGACATCGGGCCAGGGCCGCAAGCGATGCCAGACGTTTGCGATATGGACGCGATCAGCGTCGCTGAGGCCCGTGATCTTGTGTTTATCGATGAGCACGTCGAGACTTTCGCGATGCAACACGTCGAGAATGGTCCAGGCGCGGCGTCCCGAGCGCACCTCTTCCATCGATGGCTGGTAAAGCCCGCGCCATTCGTCGGTGAACGTGACCCAGTCGGCTTTGATGCCGCGGCTGACGCCGAATGCGGTCATCTCAGTGATGATGCTGCTGCGCCAATCGACGACGGTGCCGAAGACATCGAACACCAGAGCTTTGACATTGTCTTTGGGTGCCATCGATTGCAGGTCTCGCTGTTTCGGGATCAGACGTGGGATCATCCAAGCACGCGGTTGCGCCATGATGCGTCGGGCACCATGCACGTGTCAGTGCGCCCGAACACAGCGTAGCGGTTCTTGGCGATGCGGTCATAGAGCCAATCGGCAACGCTGTCCGGCAGCAGGCGCATGCAACGCGCGGCATGCCAGGCCCCGCCGATCAACCGGGCAAGACCGGCAAAGGCCCGCAACTTGGCGGCGGCACGGCCGTTGTCGATCAGCAGGACGGTCTCGAACTGGACCGGATCAAGTCTGAAGTGCCGGTAGAGGGCTTGCCCCAGTGGTGACTGCGCGGCGATGAAGCGCAATTGGCCATGATCTCGGGCGGCGATAAAGCGCATCGAATGCGAGCACAGAACGCAGACGCCATCGAAGATCACGATCGGGTGATCGTCGGGAAACGCGGGGACAGTCTGGTCCGAGCGCCAACTATAGGCCGCGAAGGCGGCGAGATCTGCGTGGATTTTTGCGTCAGGCATCAGCAACTTTCGGTCGTCTGCAGGTCCATGGCAGCCGGTGGGGTTAACGGTGTCCGATTAAGCAATCTCGCCAAAAGCACAGCACTGGACCGGTCGAGAGGGATAGTCTCGCCACACCGGATTTGGTTCCCAGGAGTTGAACTCATGCACAAGATTGCTCTCTCTGTCATTCTGCTATGGGCTACGGCCGGTGCGACAGTCGTGCGCGCGGATGAGATGTCGACACGCACCGAGACGCGACCACAAGCGGGCGCGAACTACACGGTCGAAAAAGGCGTCAGGGTCTGGCGTATGCAGCCGGCGCATCCCCACGTCGCAGCCGCCCATGGCGACGACAAGGGTACTGCCGGGTTCACGCGGTTTCGGCCCGGACCTTTCCATCCGCCGGTCGAGCCCGCCTATTCCGCCTACTCGTATTATCCCAGCTATGTCTATCCGCAAGTCGCGCCGTTTGCTTACACTGGTGTCCGCTCAGGCTTCAGTTATCTGCCGCAATTCGGCGGCGGTTATGGCTATGGACATTACGGCCGATTCCACGGGCATGGCGGCTATCGGTTCGGAGTCGTTGGCGTTCCGCATCATGTCGCCCCGCATCATGGCGGCCATCATTTTGGCGGTGTCCACGCTGGCGGCCCTGGCATGAAGGGACACGCGATGCACGGCCATGGCGCTGGCCATCTGAGCGGCCCTGTCATCGTGCGCTCATTCGGCGGCAAAGTGCAGCATGGTCACGGCGGTGGCGGACCTGCCAAGTCTGGTGGCATGTCCGGTGGCATGTCTGGCGGACCTGCCAAGCACTGACGCTCGGCGCTGCTAAATCGCGTCGACGCCGAGGCGATCGAGCAGCGCGACCAGCATGGCGCCGGCGACCGCGCGATGACGGCGATGTATTGTGTACGCCCGTTCGCCGTCTCGATCCCGGATTGCTGCGACGAGATCGCCATGATCGCGATTGCTCGCAGTCGGTTTTGGTCGCTGGGTCAGCGTTTGCATGCGCGCACGATGGACCTGGTCGGTGAAAGTCTGGACCACCGCGATCAGTCGCGAGTTTCCTGACAATGCCACCAGGCGCTCATGGAAGCGCTGGTCGGCGGCGGCCCAGGCCTTGAGGTCGTCACGGCTCAAAGCGGTATCCATATCGGCAACAGCGCTTTCGAGTTCGCCAAGCCCGATTGCATTGAGACCGCGTTCGGCGACGCGGCGCGCCGCCAGCGCCTCCAACTCGCCGAGGATCTCATAGATCTCTTGCATGTCACTGGCAGAGACCGGCAGCACGCGGGCGCCATGACGGGGGCGGACCTCGATCAAGCGTTCCTCGGCCAACCGGATCAGCGCTTCCCGCACCGGCGTGCGGCTGACACCGAGCGCCACGGCCAACTCCTGCTCCAGGTATTGTTGGCCGGCCGGCATGGTGTTGTCGAGAATTCGCCGGCGTAATTCCTGATAGGCGCGCTGGGTCGCGTTGCCGCTGCCGTCAGGCCGGAATTGTGAGGCGGACATGACGCTTCTCCTGGCTTGAGCGATAGACCGCGTCCTCGATTTCGAGATTGCGCAGATAATCATCCGCGCGGTTCTCGAGAGGCGAGCCCATTTGCAGGTGATCGGCAATGTGCTGGAGGCACAGATACACGCAATCGCCGCCATAACCACGATTGCTCCAGTTGAAAGGGATCGGTGTCGCGACGATCGCTCCTTGGTCGCGCAACATCAGCTGGCCGCGGCCGTCGAGATGCAACACGGCTGTCGATCCCTCAATCCACATCTCGCCCATCGTCATGCGGGTGTCAGCGCTCGCATGATCGACGAGGCGATTGGCATCGAACACGCCGCGCACGCCGGAGGCGAAGTCGAACAGCACAACACCAGCGTCTTCACCGGCAATCACCGGGTTGAGGCGCTTCAGGTCGGCGTAGACGCCGGTCATCTCTCCGAACAGATAGCGGAAGGTATCGATGAAGTGAATACCGGTCTCGTGCATCAGAAAGCGCGGCATCTTCTGGAAATAGGGCTGGCGATTGAGATAGGCGTCGGGGCCCTGGCCATCGCCGGGTCGCAGGCGAAATGTCACCTGATAGACGTTGCCGAGGCGACGCTCGTCGAGCAGGCGCTTGGCTGCGCGATACCACGGCTCAAAACGGAAGTTCTCATGGATGACGACGCGAGCATTGTTTTTCGCCGCGAATGCCGTCGTTGCACGGGCTTCGTCGAGTGTTGTGCAAAAGGGCTTCTGGCAGACAATCGTTGCGCCATATTCGATACCGAGACGCACCAGGGGTGCGTGGGTTGGCGGGGGGGTGGCGATATCGAGCATATCGGGGCGCATTGCTGCCAGCATGGTGGCAACGTCGGAGAACGCGCGCGGTGCGCTAAAGTCGCGCGCCATTGCTGCGGCCTTGGCAGGATTGAGATCGCAGGCGCCGGTGAGTTCGGCGCCCTCGATCCGCGACCAGGCGTCGTAGTGAAATCGCGCGAAATAGCCCGCTCCTGCGACGGCGACTTTCAACGGCGTCTTGCGCATCGGTTGGCCCTCGAGGCTAACTGCGCCGCGCCAGTAGTTCGTCGATGATGGTCATGACGGTTTCGCTGGCGGCCTTCAGACCCTGATCGCCACCGAATTCCATCGGGCGCAGACGGCGCTGCTCGAATCCGGTTTCGACGGCGCGTTCAAGAATGATGGCCGCATCCGCTAATTGCCAGATGCCTGAGCGCATCGAAAGCCAATCGAGCATCATAGCGGCTGAAAGAAACGTCGCGGTTGGGTTGGCCTTGTCCTGGCCGACGATATCGGGGGCTGAGCCGTGTGCCGGCTGGAACAGGCCGTGGTTGTCGCCGAGTTCCGCGCAAGGGGCCATGCCCATGCCGCCGACAAGCCCACCGCCGAGATCGGACAAGATGTCGCCGAACATGTTCTCCATCACCAGGACATCGAAATCCCAGGGCCGTCGGATCAGGTCGAGGGCCATCGCGTCGACGTAGTTGTGGCTTTTTTCGATGTCGGGGAACATGGCAGCGCGCTCGTCGAAGATCTTACGGAAGAAGGCGAAGGCGCGGAATACGTTGGCTTTGTCGACGCAGGCGACATGGCCTTTGCCGCCTTTGGCCTTGCGGCGGCGCGCGAGCTCGAAAAGCCGTATCGCAGAGTTTTTCGGTCGTCGGGCGGGTGATGCGCAGCGTCTCGCGCGCCTCGCTGTCGCCGATCACTTCGCCGCGACCCTGGGTGAAGAACAGGCCTTCGGTTGATTCACGCAGGATGATCAAATCGATCTTGGTTGCACGTTCGTCGAGCAAGCGGCGGGGCGTGTTGGCGAACGCTTTGACCGGGCGAACGCCTGCGTAGAGTCCAAATTCTTCGCGCATGCGCAGGTGCGGCGCGATTTCGGTGCCGCTCGGCAGGCGCACGTTTGGTAGGCCCATGGCACCAAGAAAGATGGCATCGGCCTTGCGGGAGACCTCAAAGGCGGCTTTAGAGCAATCTTCGCCACTGTCCTGGTAGTAGGCGGCGCCACAGTCCAGTCTTGTCTCAACGTCGAGGTGAAATCCACCAAGCGCGCGCTCCAGTTTCGAGAGGATCGTAAAAGTTGGCGGCAAGATCTCACGGCCGATGCCGTCGCCAGGTAGGGAGGCGATTTTTAGCCGCGTGTTGGCCGAGGCCATGGTCTGTCTCCGGATACACCGCTGGGTGGCAGGCTGCGTTGGCTGCATGGCTCCCTGGTCGTGTGGCGGGTAGGCGGATCGCCTGCACTGCGCTACGGTCGACCTCAAGCCTCCAGTAATGTATACGTTACTTGGTGTGCCGGTCAACGGTGGCCCAACCCGCTGAACGGGCTTTGGAGCGATGCATTCAAGCGCGTGACCACCGCCAAACCAGCTCCAATTGGTCGATCAAATAGGCAGCACCAGATGCAGGACCAAATTGCTGTGGTGCCTGACAGCAACGCGAAACCGTCGGCTGCGAGTCCCTTAGTTGTGCCTGTGCCAGTGCGGATGATGGTCACGCTGATCACGATGTTGGCGCTGACGACACTCCTATCGCAGTTCTTCCGGACGGCGCTGGCCGTCATAGCCCCTGAGTTGATCCGAGATCTGGGGCTCTCGTCGCAGATGCTGGGCCTTGCCAACGGCGGGTTCTTTGCGGCGCTGCTGGTCGCGCAGATTGCCGTCGGCGTCTTCTTTGATCGTGTCGGCGTGCGGCTGACGGTGTCGGTCGTGAGCGCCTTCATGGTATTGGGGGCAGCACTGCATGCGGTCGCCTATACCGGAGAGATGCTGGTGCTGGCGCGCATCGTCACGGGGTTTGGCTGTGCGGCGAGCTTTATGGGTGCGTTGATCCTGGTCTCGCAGTGGTTCCCACGGGAGCGATGGGCGACGGTATTGTCGTGGGTTTTCAGTCTGTCTCAATTGGGGATTCTGGCTGCAGGCACGCCATTGGCGCTGATCACAACGGCGATCGGCTGGCGGTCGGCATTTGTGCTTGCGGCGGGACTGTCGGCGGTTGTTGGCGTGCTGTTCTTTCTACTTGTCCGCGATCGTTCGCCAGTGCCCGCCACGGCTTCAGAGCCGACTGAACGTCCGGCGACGCCCGGCGCTCTTCAGGGGTTGGGGTTGATCGTGAGGCTGCCGGGTATCCTGCCGGTATTTGCATTGTTCGGTGTCGCCTATGCTGCGGTGACCACGGTGTCCGGACTTTGGGCGGGGCCTTATCTGAAAGATATTCATGGTCTCGATATCGAGATGCGTGGATATGTGCTGACGGCGATGGCCCTGATGCAGATGTTGGCGCTGCTGGCCTATGGCCCACTCGATCGGGTTTTCAACACCCGCAAGTGGATCGTGGTGCCAGGCGCCGCGGTCACGCTGGCGGTCCTTGTAGCACTTGCGATGCTGTCGTCGCCGCCGCTGTGGTTGGCGCTGACGTTGCTGATGCTGATGAGCGGGTTTTGCTGTTACAATCCCATCTTGCTGGCCCACATGCGCGCCCATTTTCCCGATTCTCTTGCGGGGCGTGGGGCAACGACTGGCAATATCGCGCAGTTGCTGGGTTCGGCGGCATTGCCGATCCTGACCGGGTTTATTCCGGCGATGTTTGCTGGCTCGGACGGCTATGCGCCGGAAGCCTATCGGCTTATTTTCTTGACGCTAGCGCTTGCCCTGGGGGCAGGGCTTGCGGTCTATGCGATGGGAGCGCGCGACGTGAAGCCGCGCGGATGATTGCGAGACCAACGCTGATTGAGAGGACAGAATGCGCGCACGAATGACAGATGTTGCAACCCTGCCGCAAGACGGGACTCGCGGCGCGCTGGCCGGGCGGGTGTGGCGATCGGACGTGCAAGGGCCGGCGGTCATCGCGATCCGATCTGATGGCGTTTACGACGTCACCATGCATGCAGCAACGATGCGTGACCTCGCCGAACGCCCGGATGCGGCTGATCTGGTGCGGACGGCGAAGGGCGAACGGATCGGGTCGCTGGCGGAGATTCTGGTTAATACGCCGGAAGCAGTGCGCGACGTCAAAAAACCGTGGTTGCTGGCGCCGGTCGATCTGCAGGCGGTCAAGGCGGCGGGCGTGACGTTTGCCCGTTCGATGCTCGAACGCGTCATCGAGGAGCAAGCGAAGGGCGCGCCGGAGAGGGCGGACGCCATCCGTGCCAGCGTGCAGAAGCAGCTTGGCGGTGATCTGCGTAATTTGAAACCTGGGTCGAAAGCAGCGTTAGAGCTCAAGAAGACGCTGATAGCGAATGGCGCTTGGTCGCAATATCTCGAGGTCGGGATTGGCGAAGACGCCGAGATCTTCACCAAGGCGCAGCCGATGTCGGCGGTCGGTCATGGTATGGAGGCGGGCCTGCATCCGCGCTCGACGTGGAATAATCCTGAGCCCGAGGTCGTGCTGGTGGTGTCGTCGCAAGGGCGCATCGTCGGCGCGACACTTGGCAACGATGTGAACTTGCGCGACTTCGAGGGGCGTTCGGCGCTGCTGCTGTCGAAGGCCAAAGATAACAATGCCTCGGCCGCGATCGGGCCGTTCGTGCGATTTTTCGATGCCGATTTTACGATCGACACTGTGCGCGCCATGGATGTGTGCTTGACGGTCGATGGGCCAGATGGGTTCCGCCTGACCGGCAAATCTTCGATGCGCGAGATCGCGCGTGATCCGGTTGACCTTGTCGCCGAGTTGATCGGCAAGACACACCAATATCCCGATGGCGCGGTGCTGTACCTCGGCACGATGTTCGCGCCAACCGAGGATCGCGGTGAAAAAGGCCAGGGTTTCACGCATAAGGTTGGTGATCTCGTCACCATCCATTCTGCCGAACTCGGCGCCCTCGTCAATCGGATGGTGCATGCTTCTGAGGCACAGCCGTGGACGTTTGGTAGCGCCGACCTGATGCGCAATTTGGCGCGGCGCGGCATGCTGGATTAGGTGACGCGTGCAGCTATTCCGCCAGGATCGTGCGCCGGCATGACCAACGGGTAGGCCCAGAACTGGTGCTGCCGGTGAGGATTGAACTCACGGCCTCTCCCTTACCAAGGCTTTGGGCAGACAATAGGTTGGTCGCAACCCCAACGGTCTTCGGTTTTGCGGGCCATGACGTACTAGTCGGAACACAAGGGCGCGACGTCTTCGACGGCCTCGGCGGCGATGACACGATTAGTGGTGGCATTGGTGGCGACACCTTCGTGTGGGGCCAAGGGTCCGGGAATGATGTCATTGAGACTAACTCTTCACTCACGGTTTGGACGATTGACGGCGCGGTTGATCTCGTCAAACTCATCGGTCTGAACCCCGACGACGTCTATGCCAACTTGTTGGAGGGCATCTATATCAAGAGCACGGGGGAGCGGCTCAGTTTCCTTGGCGCTGGAATGTGGGAAATTGAGCAATTTCTCTTTGCCGACGGCACGATGTGGTCGCCTTCAGATTTCCTCGCAAATGGTCGATTCATAGGGGGCGACCTTGCGGACACGCTGAGTCTTAATGCCGGGAGCCTTTTACCTGCGGTCACAGTCATCGAAGGGCGTGGCGGTGCAGATATCATAACGGGTGCCTTAGTGAGCACAGCCGCGACTGTTTACCTGTGGTCGCTCGGGGACGGTAACGACGTCATCGACGGCCGCGGTGTTGCGACCGCATCAGACAGACTTGAACTCAAAGCCACCAATCCTGCCGATGTGGCGCTGCTGCGCGTTGGCGATGATTTGACCGTTTCCGTCGCTCCAACGGGCGAGGTCATTACAATCGTTG
Organism: uncultured Alphaproteobacteria bacterium; assembly: GCA_963714325.1. Taxonomy (GTDB): domain Bacteria; phylum Pseudomonadota; class Alphaproteobacteria; order Rhizobiales; family Hyphomicrobiaceae; genus CAVQOB01. Next base: position 46,945 of record CAVQOB010000034.1, read on the forward strand.
GGCATTTCCGAGGAGCGGGCGTCGGCGAGATTACATTTGAGGACGGCACGGTCTGGACCTCGACCAAGGTATTGAACTTTGTCGGGTCGAATGCAGCTGAGACAATTTTTGGTCAACGAAGCGGCGAAACCATCAACAAACGTATTCAGGCCAATGACTGTGATGACACGGTATATGCTGGCTTGGGTGATGACGTTGTCATCGGCGGACACGGCGCGGACCTTCTGTCCGGTGATTCTGGTGCCGACACGTATCTCTGGCGCAAAGGCGACGGGAATGACCGCATCACCTATGCCGGTGGCGGACTGGACCGTTTGATCCTGGGAGATGTGCTGCGCACCGGTGCGACTGTTGTGCCGCGCATCGATGTCGCGTCAGGCAATCGCTTGTTGCTCGATATCACGATCACTGAAACCGGGGAAATCATCACCGTTGAAGCGGCTGCATCAGGTTTCTTTGGCGTGCGCACGATCGTGTTTAGCGACGGGACAGAATTTGACACACGTGCAGATGTGACCTTGCCCGAACTGGCGCCGGTCGTCATTGACGATTTCGGCTATCAGGTCGCGGTCGGACAGACCTTGGTGATCGATCCGCAGGTGCTGCTTGCAAACGATGTCGACCCCAATGGCCAACCCCTGAGCTTGGTGAGTTTGACCGTGCTCGAAGGTGGCACGATCCTCCAGCAGGCGGGTGGCACGTATCTCTTTACCCCTGCCGCGGATTACTTCGGGCAGGCCAGTCTCAGTTATACCGTGAGCGATGGCGTTTCACAGAGCACGGCAACGGTTTGGATCGACGTCTTTGGCGTTCCAACAACAGGCGACGATACGCTGTACGGCACGAGTGCGGTCAATTCCATCAGCGCTCTTGCAGGCGATGACCAGATCTTCAGTCTTGATGGAAGCGATATCCTGAACGGCGGCGCAGGGGACGACACACTCAATGGCGGCAGTGGTGCCGATAGCTACGTCTACGCACGTGGTGATGGCAATGACATCATTTATGATGACGCAACCAGCGGGGAAAGTGCTGGTAGTAGCAGCGATATCGATGTCCTCGTACTTAATGGATTGCTGCCGACTGACATAGTTCTTGAACGGCGAAACAATGCAGATTTGATTATCAAAATTCCAACCGAATCTCGCGCGATCTGGGTGAATGGGTTCATTCGTGCTGTCCAAGATGGTGGCGACGAAGGTATTGAGGAAATTCGTTTCCAGGACGGGACGATTTGGAATCGTGCCGCGATCTTCGCCCACGTAACCGGCGTCGACGTCGGACGCGGAACCAACGAAAGCGACTTCATTGAAGCAGGCAGCAGTGCAGACGTGATCGATGGTTGGGGTGGCCACGACTACATCGAGACGAACGGTGGTAATGATACGATCACCGGCAATACCGGTAACGACGCGCTGTGGGGCGGGGGCGGGGAAGACCGTTACATTTATCGGTTGGGTGATGGAAACGATACGATCCATGACGCAGGCTTGATTTCTGAAAGCGATACACTTGATCTCCGAGATTTACTTCCAGCACAGGTCCGCGTCCTGCGGGACGGTAACCACCTCTTCATTGAAGTGATCGAAACCGGAGCCATGATCAGGGTTGATAATCATTTCGCGACTGATGGCAGAGGGCTTGACCAGGTTCAGTTTAGTAATGGACTGATCTGGGATCGCGCTGCCATCCAAAGCAACTTGGTTGGTGGCACAAACACAGCACCATCGGCGCCGTCGGCCGGCATTGCGACGTCACTCGAAGATGGCACGACGGGCACCGTCACCATCGGAGCCGCTGACCCCGACGGTGATGCACTGGTTTACAGTGTCAAGACGGGTGCAGAACCCACCAAGGGCGTTGTCGCGTTCGACGCTGCGGCGGGAACGTTCACCTACACGCCGAACGCCAACGTCAACGGCACGGATACGTTCACGATTGTCGTCTCGGATGGCCGCGGTGGTACGGTCGAGCAGGTCGTCACAGTGACCATTACCCCGGTCAACGACGCGCCGACGGTTGCCGCAACAGCCGCCATAACGACGCTGGAGGATGTTGCATCGGGCGCGATCGCGATCGGTGCCACGGATCTTGATGGCGATACGTTGAGTTATAGCGTCAAGGTCGACGCCGCTCCGACCAAGGGCTCTGTCGCGTTCGACGCCGCAGCAGGCACGTTCGTCTATACGCCGAACGCTAACGCGCATGGCACAGATACATTCACGATCGTCGTCTCTGACGGTCGTGGCGGTACGGCTGAGCAGGTCGTCACGGTGTCGATTGCACCGGTCAACGACGCGCCGACGGTTTCTGCGACGGCTGCCATAACGACGCTGGAGGATGTTGCATCGGGCGCGATCGCGATCGGTGCCACAGATCTTGATGGCGATACGCTGACCTACAGCGTCAAGGTCGACGCCGCTCCGACCAAGGGCACCGTGTCGTTTGATGCGACTGCAGGAACGTTCGTTTACACGCCAGCGGCCAATGCCAATGGTTCCGATACTTTCACGATTGTCATTTCTGATGGCTCGGCAACGACACCTATGTTGTTGACGCCACCGGCGATGTCGTCACCGAGGCTGCAGCGGCCGGAACCGATACCGTCCTGAGCGCGGTCTCCTTCACGCTTGGGACCAATGTCGAAAACCTGACGCTGACCGGTTCAGCTGTCGTCAACGCCACCGGGAACACGCTGGCCAACACGCTCATCGGCAATGCCGCCGACAACGTTCTCGACGGCAAGGCCGGCGCCGATACGATGACCGGTGGAGCCGGAAACGACATCTACGTTGTCGACAATGTTGGCGATGTCATCACGGAAGCGTTCGGTGATGGCCTCGACACGGTGCAGAGTTCCATCAGCATCAGTTTGGGCGCCTATCTCGAACATCTCACCCTCACCGGAACCGGCCTCACCAACGGAACCGGCAATGATCTCGCCAATACCCTTATCGGCAATACCAATCGCAACAGCCTAAGTGGTGGTGCGGGCGATGACCGATTGGACGGCGGATTGGCAAACGACACGCTGTCGGGCGGTGCCGGAGACGATACGTTCGTGTTTAAGGTCGGCTACGGCAAAGATGTCGTGACGGACTTCGCGGCCGGGTCCGGTCTTGGCGACGTGCTCGAACTCTCGCTTGGCACTGCTTTTGATACGTTCGCCGAGATGATCGCGGCATCGGCGCAGGTTGGTGCCAACACGGTGATCACGATCGACACGGCAACCTCCATCACGCTGCAAAACATCCAGAAGACGGCGCTGGTCGCCGACGACTTCCGGTTTGTGCCGTGATGCCCTGACCCCGTGTGAGCGTGAGCGTAGAACGTAAGACAAGTTTGTCCTCCAACCCGCCGCGATCTCCGATCGCGGCGGTTGTTCTGTCGTGTCGCAGCGCCTTCATCGGCGTCGCGCTGATCAGCGGCCTGATCAACCTGCTGATGCTGACCGGCTCGCTGTTCATGATGCAGGTCTATGACCGCGTGCTCGGCAGTCAGAGCATTCCGACGCTGGTGTTGTTGGCACTGATCACCATGGCTGCTTATCTGTTTCAAGGCGGGCTCGACATCGCAAGGACGCGAATTTTGGCGCTGGCCGGAGAACGGGTCGACGAGGAGATCGGCCCCAAGGTGCACGCCGCGGTCGTCGATCTACCGTTGCGGTTGCCCCGCTCGGCACACGAGAGCCTGCAACCGTTTCGCGACATCGAGGCTGTCCGCGGTTTCTTGGCCGGTCCAGGCCCGGTGGCACTATTCGATATCCCGTGGATGCCGATCTATTTGGCCGTGCTGTTGGCTATTCATTGGTCGGTGGCGGCCTTGACGATCGCTGGCGCCGTCGTGCTGATCGCCTTGACCTGGGTGACGGAGATCAAAAGCCGGCAGCCAACGCAAGAGACGCTCGAAGCGCAATCGATGCGCAATCAAACCGCCGACGCCGACGCAGCGCAATGCCGAAGTCGCCCGCGCCATGGGCTTGATGCCGGCCCTCACCGCCCGCTGGCAAGAGCGCGCACACCGCCTACATGGCCGCCCAACGCCGCGTGACGTTCGTGGTCGGCGGCTTGGCCGCCACCGCCAAGATGGTGCGCATGGTGCTGCAGTCGGCGATGCTGGGGCTTGGCGGCTTTCCTCGCGGTCAAGGGGCAGATCTCGGCGGGCGCGATTATTGCGGCGACCATTCTGAGCGGTCGCGCCTTAGCACCGATCGATCAGGCGATCGGCGCCTGGAAGGGGTTCGTGGCAGCGCGGCAAGGGTATGCGCCGCCTCGGCAAACTGCTGGCGCTCTATCCGGACACGCCAGCCGCTGTTCGACGCTACCGGTGCCGAACCGTGCAGCTGGCTGTCGAGAACCTTGCCGTCGCGGCACCGGGCTCGCGCGCGCCGATTGTCAAACGGGCGACGTTCGCGCTCAAAGGCTGGCCAAGCCCTCGGCGTCATCGGCCCGTCAGCCGCTGGCAAGACGACACTGGTGCGCGCCATCGTCGGGGTTTGGACGCCACTCGCCGGTCGGGTGATGCTTGGATGGCGCCAGCATCGATCAATGGACGCCTGCGGCCCTTGGGCCCGCGATCGGTTATCTGCCGCAGGATGTGCAACTGTTCGATGGCACGATTGCCGAGAACATCGCCCGCTTTGCCAAGGACCCCGCGTCGGAGGCTGTGCTCGCCGCGGCAAAGGCGGCAGGCTTCCATGATCACGTCGTCGCGATGCCGGACGGTTATAATACGCGTATCGGTCAGGGCGGCGCGCATCTGTCGGCCGGTCAACGCCAGCGCGTCGGCCTGGCGCGGGCGCTCTATAACAACCCGTTCCTCGTCGTGCTCGATGAGCCCAACGCCAATCTCGATGCCGAAGGTGAGACCGCCGTCGTCGAGGCGATCAAGGCCGTGCGGGCACGCAATGGGATTGCCATCGTTGTGGCCCACAGACCGAGTGCGGTGGCCGCCGTCGACATGATCCTCGCCATGAAGGGCGGCGACGTTGTCGCGTTCGGCCCGCGCGACGAGGTCCTCGCCAAGACCGTGCAGAATGCCAAGGTCATCGCGCATCCATCATCCCGGCCAGATGTGATGCGGCGAGAGGGAGTTGAGTAGATGCGATCCGCCAAAGACACCATGCGCCGCCATCTGCAGTTTGCGCTCATCTGGACCGTGCTGCTGGCCGGCAGCGCCGCCGCCTGGAGCGTGATGGCGCCACTGGACGGTGCCATCGTCACGCAAGGCACCGTCATTGTCGAAAGCAACGTCAAGAAGGTGCAACACCCAACCGGCGGCGTGGTCGGGCAGATCCATGTCAAAGAGGGCCAGCGCGTCAGCGAAGGTGACATCGTCATGCGGCTCGACGAGACCGTCACCCGCGCCAATCTCGGCATCGTGCTCAATGATCTGACGGCGCAACGCATGCGGCTGGCACGGCTTGCCGCCGAACGCGACAATACCGCTTCATTCGAGGTTCCGGTCGATATCGCGCAGCGCGCGCTCAAAGAGCCCGAGGTGCGCATGATGATTGACGGTGAGCGTCAACTTCTGCGCACGCGCTTGACGACCCGTAATGGCCAAAAGGCGCAGCTGCGCGAACGGGTCGGGCAATTGCAGCAGGAGATCAAGGGGCTCGAAGAGCAACGTAAGGCGGCGGTGTTTCAGCTGGCGTTGAGCCGCGACGAGTTGCGCGGCCTGAAAGGTCTTGAAGCCAAAGGCCTCGTTCAGAAGCCGCGCGTCAATGGTTTGGAACGTGAGATCTCGCGGAGCGATGGCGGGATCGGCGAACTCGCAGCCAAGACGGCGCAGGCGCAAGGCCGCATCAGCGAAACGGAGTTGCAAGTGCTGCAGCTCGACAAGGACAGCGCCTCTGACGTCGCGAAAGACTTACGCGAGACCGAGACGCGGATCGGCGAATTGCAGGAGCGCCGCGTCTCGGCCGAAGACCAGTTGAAGCGTGTCGACATTCGCGCGCCGATCACCGGCGTCGTGCATCAGCTCAACACCCACACGATCGGCGGGGTCATCAACCAGACGGAGCCGCTGATGCTGATAGTGCCGGACGCCGATCGTTTGATCGTCGAAGTGCGCATCAACCCGCAAGACATCGATCAGATTCGGCTCGGGCAGGAGGCGCGCGTGCGGTTCTCAGCGTTCAATCAGAGTACCACACCGGAAGTCAACGGGACGCTGGTGCGGCTGGCTGGCGACCTCGTCCGCGAACCGCAAACGGGGCTTGCCTATTACACCGGTGCTGTCGCCGTCACCGACGGTGACATGAACCGCTTGGGCGGGGTCAAGCTGATCCCCGGCATGCCCGCTGAAATCTACATCAAGACCGGCGAGCGGACCTTGGCAAGCTATCTGCTGAAACCATTGACCGATCAGATTCAGCGGGGCTTGCGGGAGCGGTGAGGGTGACAGCGCTATGGCGTGTTCGCCGAGTCCCATATCGCGCGGCGCCTTTGTAAAAGCCATGTCGGAGAATGGCCGGCCTTTGGCGTTGGGAGAACAGAGTGCGCTGTCGGGATGGGCCGCGCTGCCGTGAGGATGCCGCTTTGGTCTTGCGTGTGTCACGCGCCAGGACGGCTTCGGGTGGGCGATATCGGCACTTTAACAGACATATAACTGACATTTGTCGGCCGCTGTGGTAGCGTTGGATCATGTTCGATCCGGCCTATCGCATCAGCCCCGCCATCACCCGCGCCCTCATGCAGATCGAGGCCGTGCGTCAGGCGATCGTCAATCTCCCAATCGGTGTTGCGGTGTTGAAATCACTGCGTGAGACGGCGCGGTTGGCGACGACGCACTACTCGACCCAGATTGAAGGCAATCGCTTGACGCTACCGGAGGTGCGGGAGGCGTTGGCCGGCGCCCGCTTTCCTGGCCGCGAGCGAGACGGGACCGAGGTCAAGTATCACTTCAAGGCGCTGGAGCTGATGGAGCGGCTCGCCGCGCGCCCCGGTGCCATTAGCGAGGAGCAGGTCAAGCGACTGCATGGCCTGGTCATGACCGGACGCAACCGGCTCACTCCCTACCGCACCGGTCAAAACGTTATTCGCGATGCCTCGACGGGCACAATCGTCTACATGCCACCCGAGGCCAATGACGTACCGCGCCTGATGCGTGATCTCGTCCAATGGATCAACAGCGAGATCGACAAAGCGGATCTGCCGGTGCCGATCATCGCAGGACTGGCGCACTACCAATTCGCCACGATCCATCCTTATTTCGATGGCAATGGGCGTACTGCGCGTTTGTTGACCACGCTCATCCTTCATAAATCGGGCTATGGCCTGAAGGGCATCTACTCCCTCGACGAGCATTACGCGCGCGATCTTCATGCCTACTATCGGGCGCTGACGGTTGGCCCCGGCCACAACTACTACGATGGCCGTGCCGAGGCCGACCTGACGGCCTTCGTCGCTTACTTCTGCGCAGGCATGGCAAGTGCCTTCACTCAGGTGCGTGCCGCCGCGATTCGATCTGGCCCCTCGCCTGCGCAAGATGACGCGGCATCGTTGCGCGATCTCGACCCGCGCCAGCGCCGTCTGCTGACATTACTCCGCGACAAGGGCTCGGTGACGGCTGCGGAAATGGCCAAGCACCTGGGGCTTGCCCATCGCACACTCGTCGGCCTGGCGCGTGCTTGGATCGCGTCGGGCTTCCTCGAGTATCAGAGTGCGGCCCGCAAGAACCGCTCCTACAAACTCGGGACGGCCTATTTGTCGCTTCTGCGATAGTTGGATCGTCCGGTCAGCGGTTCACCGGGCGTCCATGCGATGCCGAGACCGGCGTCGAATTCAGCCTTGCTTTGGTCGATCAAGTGCATCAATGCGATCGTTTCCTCAGGCGTCAGGTCGAGTTCCTGGGATTCGTTTTCGATCATGTGACCGAGCAACAGACGGGCAGCGTCCTGGCGGTCTGGGGTGGCGATGGTCAGGCGCTCAAGGGCGCTGGCCAATGCGTTCGTCAGGGCGACGCCCGGCTCGATCGGATTGCGGGATTTGATGCGCACCGACAGCATGCCTGGTGGCACGCCCCAGTCGCTGATCTCGGTCGCATCCACAGATTCGAACAACGTCTTGAAGGTTGCATGCTGGGCCGCAAATGTCTCTTCGGGGTCGTCGAGCAGTGTCGTGATCATATCGGTGGCATCACGCTGCCGCGCCTGTGGCAATTGCCTGATCGTGTCAAGGATTTGGGTCAGCCGCGGGTCCATCGCCAAACTCAATCGTCTCTTCGCGGGATGGCCAAATCGTCCGTGTTGGTCCGACCAGGTTTCCAGGTAGACCGCCTACGCGCTCGCTGGCTGATTGATGATTTAATATTGTGACTATGAAATGTGGCCTGGACGTTCGGCTCACCAGACGGTGAGCGAGAAAAGGCAACACGCGCCTGCACAATCTGAGACACATCAAGCGATGGCAGAAACACCGGCGCATCGCGTCTCTTAGGGTGTCAATCCAAGCCGCCTCTGAAGGGTGACAACTGTGTGATTGGGAATCGATCTTGCTTCAGTAATTCAAGGAAAGAATAATATTTTCAGATGCTTGGCTGACCTTTCGGACTTCAGCAGCCACATCGGCTTTCGGGTCGCCCGCGATCTCGGCTCGCAACCCTAACGTCAAGTGCAACCTTCTTACGACAGGATACAACCATGCAACGGCGCGCACTTCTCATCCTTGGCTCCTCGGCAATCACCGCATGCTTTGCGTCAGCCCGATGGTCCGCACTGGCTCAGGCGCCAAATCCCAATTCCGTCGACAGTATCGTCGAGGCCCTTACTCCGCGCCGCCGGCGGGGCGGAACCGGCGCAGTCGATCCAGCCGGTCAAGCTGCATATGAGATCGTTGAACGATTGAAGGATGCGCGACGGACGCGCGGCTTGAGCCTGAAGGAGCACGACGAGTTATACGCGGCAACAGCGCAGATGCCACAAAGGGATTTCGAAATCTATTTCGACTTCAATTCAGCAAACATCACTGGCGACGCAAGCGGGATCCTGAAGACGCTCGGTCAAGCCTTGAGCGTCGAGGCACTTAAGTCATCGAGGATCGTTATCGGCGGTCATACCGATCGCAAGGGCGGGGCGGAATTCAATCAGAGCCTTTCGGAACGGCGCGCGGAGTCGGTGGCGCGTGTTCTTTCGGAGCAGCATGGAATCTCGCGCACCCGCTTGGTCATCGTCGGCTATGGCTTTCGCAATCTCAAGATGCCAGCGCAGCCCCTCGCTGCCGCGAAATCGACGTGTCCAGATCGTCAATGCGTCTCCTTAAGAGCCAACACTCCAGCTGCTCATTTCATTCCAGTCGCGCTTCGGCTGCGTGCAGACATAGGTGTCCGACATCAACACCTATGAGACAGATTTGACGACTTGAGGAATGGAGGGTTTTGGGCTCATTGTCACCACGTGAGGGACCGATATGAGATACAAATCCCGAATGCCAGGACCACCGTCCAACGCGACGTGTGCGAGCCCGTCACCATCCGAGAAGCTCGTGCGCGACATCCGCCGCGTTACCCGCGAACACTATTCAGCCGAGGAGAAGATCCGCGTTGTCCTCGATGGCCTACGAGGCGAGGTCACAATCTCCGAGCTTTGCCGCCGCGAAGGTATCGCCGAAAGCCTGTACTACAGCTGGTCGAATGAATTCCTCGAAGCCGGCAAGCGGCGATTGGCTGGCGACACGGCACGCTCAGAAAGCGCCGCACCCAAAGCTCCTGCTTGATCTATAACCCCAGGGGTGATATACACTTAGTCGATGTGGAGGCGTGGTTGAAGGTCTTCAAGACGAAGGAGTTCGGACGTTTTTCCCGCAAGGAACGGATCGATGACACGTCATTGTGTGACGCAATCAATCGTGCCGAGGACGGTTTGCTCGATGCTGATTTGGGCGGTGGCGTCATCAAGCAGCGGGTCGCGCGTCCCGGCCAAGGTCGTTCTCGCGGCTATCGAACAGTCATCGCGTTCCGGTCGAAACAGCGAAGTGTATTCATGTACGGTTTCGCGAAAAGTGGAAAAGCCAATCTCAATGACGAAGAGCTCGATGTTTATCGAGCGCTCGCCCAATTATTCCACGCCATGAGCGATGGAGAGATTGCCGAAGCGCAAGGCGACGGCGAGTTGATCGAGGTGAACTGCGATGGTGACTAAAACCAAGAAGTACCGGAGTGAGGCACTCGACGTTGCGCATAAGACGGCGGCTGGACTGCATCGTATCGGATTGATCGACAAGGCGACCATGCGCGAGTTTGACGTATCCTGTCTAACGACGGTTGCGCCGCTGTTGCCGAAAGAAATTCAATCGCTTCGAGAACGCGAGGGCGTCAGTCAAGCCGTGTTCGCGAGCTACCTCAACGTCAAAACCAAACTCGTGAGTGAGTGGGAACGTGGCGAGAAGCGGCCAAGCGGCCCGTCGCTCAAGTTGCTATCGATCGTCAGGGTCAAGGGTCTGCTCGCGATCGCGTGATCAGGTGGCATGACAGGGGCCAGTTGGCCGTTCGAACGTCGAATATCTATCCCCACCTGATCCCCACTTGAAACAGCGGTTGCCAGCATGTTCCGGCATTTGCACGCAAACGCATTCGCCTGCGCCGCATGAGCGAACGCTGAAAAGTCGCTGATTTCAGGAACGTTTTCTGGTGCTGCCGGTGAGGATTGAACTCACGGCCTCTCCCTTACCAAGGGAGTGCTCTACCACTGAGCTACGGCAGCGACATTGGGACAAACGGGGACCAAGCTCTGGCTGCCAACACCAGCCAGACCCCGAAACGCGGCGGACACTGCCACAAGCGTGGGGACTGGGCAAGTCGCATGGCAGCCGCCGTTGCGGGAAGGGCTGTTTTCCAGCGCGGCGGGCGAATCGGCGGCTTGCTGCGCAAGCGGCGACGGTGCATCAATAGCGGACGTATGGATGGAGTTCCGACCGTGCCGCGTGGTGATGGCCAGCCGCAGCTGAAAACGTTGAAAGATACCGAAATTGCTCGGCGCAAGCGGCAGGCTGAAGCCCTGCGTTCAAACTTGAAAAAGCGCAAGGATCAAGAGCGCGCCAGGGAAAGCGGTGTCGCGACCGTCGAACATGAGTCGCCAGCGACCGAAACCGGCTGACTTTGAGGTCCGGTCCGGAGCAAAGGCCGATGTTTTGGCCAGGCGAGAATGCCGGGGTGTGTCCGCCATTGCACCTGGTATGGCCCCCAGGTATCACTCGGCGAACGCAGTGCGGTATGGGGCCGCCGGTTTCGCAAGTGGCACGGGCGATCATGTCTAGTTTGAAATTGATTGTGCTGGACGTCGACGATCTCGCCGTCGTCTCGGCGCATCTGCAGGACGCGGTGATCAATGTTGGAGACATGACGTTCCAACCGAAGGAACGACGTTTTGTTGCGTTGTGCAATCGGTTTGATTGGGACCGTGCGGTCAGTCCTGCGGGCCGGAAGCGGACTCCAGCACGCCGGCGTACGGCCATACGGATCGAACGTGTCATCAAGGCGCAATTACAGGGTATCGACCTCAAGGCCAAAGATAGCGTTCTATCGCTATTAGCCGTGCAGTTCATGGCAAGCGAGGAACCGGCGGGCGTGCTGACTTTGACCTTCTCAGGCGGCGCCGCCGTCCGGCTGCAGGTCGAATGCATTGAGGCCGGCGTGACCGATCTCGGACCAGCATGGGCGGCCAAAGCGACGCCCAATCATAGTGAAGAGAGCTGAGGCCCGATTTGAGACATGAGTAAGCCAATGCCGCAGCGACTGAATACCGGCGACGCCGGCTTCGAAGCACGCTTCAAGACGTTTCTTGAGAATAAGCGCGAGGTTTCCGAGGACGTTGATGCGCGGGTCCGCGCGATCATCGCCGATGTGCGCGCCCGCGGCGATCAAGCGTTGATCGAGCTGACTTTGAAGTTTGATTCGCTCGACCTGGCCGTTGCCGGATTGCGTGTGCCGGCGAGCGAGATCGAAGCTGCCTATGCCGGCGCTGATCGCGAGATTGTCACGGCACTCCGGTTTGCGGCAACCCGGATTAGCGCGCATCACGAGCGGCTTAAACCACAAGATGACCACTACATTGACGCGATCGGCGCCGAACTCGGCGCGCGCTGGACGGCGGTCGAATCCGTCGGCCTTTACGTGCCGGGCGGTCAGGCGAGCTATCCAAGTTCCGTGCTGATGAATGCGATCCCGGCCAAGGTGGCGGGCGTCCCGCGCATTGCGATGGTGGTGCCGGCCATGCGCGGCCAGCTCAATCCGCTGGTACTGGCGGCAGCGCGCATTGCGGGCGTTGACGAGATTTATCGGATTGGCGGCGCGCAAGCGATTGCGGCGCTCAGTTACGGGACGCAAACCATACCTCCCGTGGTCAAGATCGTCGGACCAGGCAACGCCTACGTCGCGGCCGCCAAACGGCAGGTCTATGGCGTGGTTGGGATCAATTCCATTGCCGGACCATCAGAAGTCCTGATCATCGCCGACCGGCATAATGATCCGGAATGGATCGCGGCCGATCTGTTGGCGCAGGCAGAACACGATGCGGCCGCCCAATCCATTCTGATGACCGATGATGCTGCATTTGCCGCGAGCGTCGAAGCTGCGGTCACACGCCAACTCACGCACTTGTCGCGCGGAGCGGTCGCCGGCGAAAGTTGGGCGACATTCGGCGCCATCATCGTGCTCAAGAGTTTCGAGGAAGCGCCAGCGCTCGCCGATCGGATTGCCGCTGAGCATCTGGAGATTGCAACGCGGGACGCGGATGCTTTGGCCGCGAAAATTTGCAATGCCGGCGCGATCTTTATCGGCGCGCATACGCCGGAAGTGATCGGCGACTATGTCTCTGGCTCCAATCACGTGTTGCCGACGGCGCGTTCGGCGCGCTTTTCGTCCGGTCTGAGCACCATCGATTTCATGAAGCGGACGTCTATCCTGAAGCTCAACGCCAAGGCATTGACGGCTCTTGCGCCCGCAGCCATGACCTTAGCGCGTGCTGAGGGACTCGACGCCCACCACCGTTCTATTGCCATTCGCTTAAGCCTCAAGGAGTGAACCATGACGGGGCGGCTATGACCGGGCGGGATGACGATAGCATGGCGTTGCCGCCGGGGTCGCTCCCGAAGCAGCGCCTGATTGCGATCTCGCTTGATGGAGCGTCGATCGCGCGCGGAAATTCCAACATCGAACATGAGCGCGAAGTTGCGATCTACGACATTCTCGAAGCCAATCACTTTGCCATCGACGGCCGGGATGATGGGCCTTATCGCTTGATCCTGGGTATCGTCGAGGATCGCCTGGTGCTGACGGTCTCGACGGAAATGTCGCCCGATCAGCCGCATGCCTTCATGCTGTCGATGTCACCGTTGAAGCGGATCATCAAAGATTATTTCCTGGTGTGTGAGACCTATTATCAGGCCATCCGGACGGCGCCGCCGTCGCGCATCCAAGCGATCGACATGGGGCGGCGCGGATTGCATAACGATGGCAGTCGTGTTCTGGCCGAACGGCTGCAGGGCAAGGTGACGCTCGATCATGACACGGCACGGCGTCTGTTCACGCTGATCTGCGCCTTACACTGGAAGGGTTGATCGGGTGGGGCAGGGAGCACGCGAGCTGCCGGGCGCTGTGCTCTTTGCGTGCACCATGAATGCGGTGCGCTCGCCGATGGCAGCCGCGATCCTGCGGCACTTGGCGGGGCGCCGGAGCTATGTGGAATCTGCGGGTGTGCGTGCAGGTGAAGTCGATCCTTTTGTTGCGGCTGTCATGGATGAGATCGGCATCGATGTCGCTGGGCATCGGCCCCATACCCTCGCCGACCTGCACGATACGTCGTTCGATCTGATCGTATCTTTATCGCCGGAAGCCCACCACCAGGCGCTGGAATTGACACGGACCATGGCGGTTGATGTCGAGTACTGGCCGACATTCGATGCGTCCGTAATGATTGGCCAGGGCAATCGCGAGCAGACGCTGGAAAGCTATCGTGCCGTCAGAAATGTGCTTTTCACCAAGATCAAGCGCCGCTTTGGCTTCGAGGGTGGGCCGTCAGTATGAATGGGCACGGCTAGCTCGACGACGGCCCGCTTGTTCACGCTTTGTCGTCCCTCTTGCGTTCTGGCAGCAATCCTGCGCATTCTCCGGCGAAATTTGGTGGGCAAGCACCGGGGCGTCATGGGGCGTCGCTGCGCTTGGCCTATGTCCGCCGCAGTCAGGCGCAACGACTTAGGGTTACATGGCGAAAGAAGAACTTCTCGAATTTCCGGGTATCGTCCTCGAACTGTTGCCGAACGCGACCTTCAAGGTCAAACTCGAGAATGGGCACGAGATCATCGCGCATACCGCCGGCAAAATGCGCAAGAACCGTATCCGCGTACTTGCTGGGGACAAAGTCACGGTCGAGATGACGCCATATGACCTTACTAAGGGCCGGATTACTTACCGCTATAAGTAGGACGGACGCGCCGCGTCGCGAAACACTGCGACGCGAGATGGCCCGTTCCAGGAGTGCAGCAAAAGCCGGGGAGACCCGGCCGAAGCTGGTGCTTGCCAGCGCTTCACCACGGCGTCTGACACTGCTGACGCAGGTCGGCGTCGAGCCCGATGCCTTGCGGCCAACGTCGATTGATGAAACGCCGAAGCGCGGCGAGATGCCTCGCGCATTGGTCTCGCGGCTGGCACGTGCCAAGGCCGAAGAAGCGCGCGATCTGCTCGCCAACGACAAGGATATCGCCAACTCCTATGTGCTCGCCGCCGACACCATCGTTGCGGTTGGCCGGCAAATCCTGATCAAGCCGCAATTCGTCGAAGAAGCCGTTAAGTCGCTGCAATTGCTCTCAGGGCGTGCGCATCGCGTGTTGACGGCGGTGTGTCTGATCACACCGGATGACCGAGTGCGCATGAAGCTGGTCGACACGCGCGTGCGGTTCAAGCGCCTGTCGAAGCCTGAGATCGAGGCCTACATCGCGTCGCGCGAATGGCGGGATAAAGCTGGCGGATATGCCATCCAAGGTCTCGCCGGATGCTTCGTTGCTAAAATCGTCGGCTCCTATACGAACGTCGTCGGCCTGCCGGTGGCGGAGGTGGTGCAGATGTTGGTCGGCGAAGGTTTCCCGATTCACTTCAATTGGCTCAAGGCCGGTGAGGGTGAGGCCGACTGATGGCTCAAAAATCGGCCATCACGTCATCCAACAACACGCCGGACAGTACCTCGACCGGCGCCCATACCGGCCGCTGTTCGATTTGCAAGGCGCCGACTGTCGCCGAACTCCATCCATTCTGCTCACGACGCTGCGCCGACGTCGATTTGGCGCGCTGGCTCGGTGGCGGGTATGTGATCCCCGACGGTGGACAAGATGGCGACGAAGACGACGAGCAGATCGCTCGTCCAACAACAGAGTGCATCGGTGAAGATGACTGACATACCCTTCGGCACGACAGATTGGAGCGCGGTGTCAAAAACCGAGCACAGTGGTGAAACGGGTACGGCGACGTGGCGCACGCGCGATTTCGGCAGCATCCGCGTGCGAATGGTTGACTATTCAGCCAACTATCTCGCCGATCACTGGTGTTCAAAAGGGCATCTTCTATTGGTGCTTGCGGGCGAGTTGGAGTCGGAACTTGATGATGGCCGCCGGGTTACGCTGTAAGCCGGCAAAGCTATCAAGTGGCCGACGGCGCCGAGCCGCATCGATCGCGGACGGGGCACGTCGGTGCATCGCTGTTTATCGTCGATTGACCGAGACCCGGGCGTGGTTTGGATAGCCCGCTGAATAGGCAATTGACCCGCTTGCCAGCGCCCCCCCTAGCCCCTATAACACCGCCACTTTCCGTTCACCCTACAAGGGCTGCGCGGATCAATGCCCGAGTAGCTCAGTTGGTAGAGCACACGATTGAAAATTGTGGTGTCGGCAGTTCAAATCTGCCCTCGGGCACCATCACTCAACTTCAGCTTCTGACCGTCTCGCAGTGAGCCAAGCGGTCACGATGTCGAGCGGTTGGCGCGTCCCAGAACAGCTGCCAGTAGCACATTGGCGCCGGGCAGTGCTTCGTCGAGTGTCATGTCCTCGGCTTCGTTGTGACTGATGCCGTCCCGGCAAGGCGTGAAAATCATTGCCGTCGGGCAGACCGCTGCCATGTGATAGGCGTCGTGGCCGGCTTCCGAGAGGATGTCCAGGGTCGGGTATGCGAGACCGGCAGCTGTGGAGCGCAACAAGGCGATTAGATCGGCATCAAACGCGAAGCCGCCGAAGCCCCAGCGTTCGGCAATGACGACCTCGCAGCGACTGCGATGAGCGCAATGGGGCAACGCAGCTTCAACCGCTGCGACCATGGCGTCGAGTTGGTTCTTGTCGGGATGCCGCATGTCCGCGAACAAGGTCGCGCGCTCAGAAATGATGCCGGGCAGGTTGGGCCATAGATCCAAGCGGGCGGCCGTTGTTTTGCCATCGCCCGCCGCATAGCGCCAGCCTACGTCGTTGATGGCGACTGCAACATGGGCAGCTGCAACCAGCGCGTTGCGGCGTCGATCCATGGCGGTCGGACCGACGTGCGCTGTTTCGCCGGTAATTTCGATTCGCATGCCAAAGGTTGGGAAACCGCCCGTGACGATACCGATAGGGATCCCGGCGGCGTCCAGCTTCGGCCCTTGCTCGATATGCAACTCGAAGTAGGCATCGATGGCGCGGTTCCCAACCGGGGCCAAGCCCGCGTAGCCAATGCGGACGAGTTCATCTCCGAGCCGCTTGCCGTCCTTATCGCGCCGGTCGAGTGCGAAGGCGAGGTTGGCTTTGCCAGCGAACGTCAGCGACGCAACCATCGGCGGATAGAACCGTGCGCCCTCCTCGTTGGTCCAATTGACCACCTCGATGGCGCGCTGGGTCGCGATCCCCAAGTCATCGAGTGTATTCAGTATCTCGATCCCCGCCAGTACGCCGAGAATGCCGTCAAATCGCCCACCTGTAGCCTGGGTGTCCAAGTGGCTGCCAATTAGGACCGGCGGCAGGGCGGGGTCGAGCCCCTCGCGCCGGATGAACATATTGCCAAGGCGGTCGATGGTCAGCTGCCGGCGGCTGTCACGCGCCCAACCCGCAAGCACATCACGCATGGCTTTGTCGTCGTCGGTCAGGGTCAACCGGCGCAAGCCGCCGTTGGGACCAGCGCCCAGGCTGGCGGAGGTCGCAATCATGTCCCAGAGGCGATCACCACGAATGGATTGGTTCGAGCGCATCGATGTCGTGCTGAGCCTTGGCGCTACTGTTCGCTGGAGTGTGGCAAAAAACACATTCCTCAACGACAAGTTTGCATACTCGTTTCGATCCTGTCTATCGCGTTAACGTCTGGTTATCCGGTTCGCCGTACGGTCAGTGGACGGTTAGGCGGGCGGCAGAACGAATCGATGATCAATGGTGCGATCGGAACGGGTGGTGGTCGGAGCAATTCGCTGATGAGCGAATATGCCTCGCTGCTCGGCGACGCGGTTCTGCGTCACCGCGCGAGACTGGCCGAGCATTCCGCCCGGATCGAGGCGGAACTTGCCAGCCGGGTGAAGTCTGAATTCATCGCCAACATGAGTCATGAACTCAGGACGCCGCTCAATACGATTATCGGGTTTTCGAAGCTTTTGACGCAATACGAGACGCGGCAACTCAAGGACAGCGACGTTGTCGAGTATTCTACGCTGATCCAGGACGCCGCGAGCCATCTGCTGGCCGTGATCAACGACATTCTCGATATCTCGAAAATTCAAAGCGGCAAGTACACGTTGAACAACCGCGAGGTGGAGATCGACGATGTGCTCGATGTTTGCGTGAACTCGTTCAAGCTGACAGCGCAGGAAGCCGGTGTCACTTTGGATTATCACGTCGATACGGCTATGCCGCTGATCCGTGGTGACAGCGTGAAGCTACGCCAGATCTTCACCAACCTGATTTCCAACGCGATCAAGTTCACGCAGCAGGGCGGAACAATCGCCGTCGAGGGTCGGGCCTTGGCCGATGGTGGCGTGGCCATCTTCGTGCGTGATACCGGTGTCGGCATGACCGAGGAAGAAATCGGCGTTGCCCTGACGCCTTTCGGCCAAGTCGACGGAAGCAAGACGCGTTGGCGCGAAGGCACCGGGCTTGGCCTACCGATCGCCAAAGCCTTGGTGGAACTCCATGGCGGAAGCCTCGAAATTCGCAGTGAAAAATCGGTTGGCACCGAAGTCGCCGTTCTGCTGCCGTCGGCTGCCGGCGTGACAGCTATTCCCGACAATGTCGAATTCGCCGACCACATCTTGATGAATAACGAAATCGCAAAGACATAGAGATCGTTCATGCAACTCACCGCGCCCAATACCGACCAGAATGCCAGTCGTCAGGTCGATCACTCTATTGGTCGCATTGTCTCCGTGACAGGCTCGAAGGCGATTGTGTTACTCGACGGTGGTCACTCCCCGGGTGCGACCGTCAAGCGTGGCGCGATGGGCCTGCAGCGTCCGGAAATGGGCACTCTGCTTGCGATCGATACGATCAATACCGTTGTACTGGCGATCGTGTCGGCGTTGAGCGTGCCGGTGCCGGCGCAGCGTGAGGGTGATACGGAAATCTGGATAGCAGAGCTTGGTCTTGTCGGAGAGCTATGGCGTCCGAAAGATAATCGGCCTGGGTCCTTCAACCGAGGTGTGACGGCCTATCCGACGTTGGGGGACCGCGTTCGTGTCGCTTCGAAGCCTGAACTGGAACTGGCATTCTGCGGTGATATGCGCGGTTCGGTCCGAGTTGGCGCGATCCGGCAGGACGCTTCAATTCCTGCCATGATCAAGGTCGATGACCTGCTCGGCAAGCACTTTGCGATCCTCGGCACCACCGGTACAGGTAAATCATGCACGACGGCGCTGATCCTGCGGGCGATCCTGCAGGACAATCCGGCAGCTCATCTTGTCTTGCTCGATCCGCACAACGAATATGCAACGGCTTTCCCCGAATGGGGCGAGGTCATCAATCCACGCAACATGCAATTGCCGTTCTGGCTGCTGACGTTTGAGGAATTGACCGAAGTTTTGCTGGGTTCGGGCGTCGCCGAGCGCAAAGCCGAACTTGAGATCCTGCAAGAATTGATTCCGATCGTCAAAGGTCGCTATTCTGTTGGCCGCACCAACGGCAAGGATCAATCGTTGCGGCGCGGCGTCAACCCCGATACCAAGTACACCGTCGACACGCCCGTTCCCTACCGGATTTCGGATCTGACGTCGTTGCTCGACGAGCGCATGGGTAAGCTGGAGAATAAGAAGGATCTCTCGCCCTATCGCAATATCAAGCAAAAGATCGATCAGATCAGCCAGGATCCACGATACGGGTTCATGTTCGGATCGCTGACGGTTCACGACAGCATGGCGCAGATCCTGAGCCGCATTTTCCGCGTGCCGGTCAACAACAAGCCGATCACCATTCTTGAACTGACCGGCATCCCACCGGAAATCGTCAATGTCGTGGTTGCGGTGCTGTGCCGGATGACGTTCGATTTCGCACTCTGGAGCGAAGGCAAAGTTCCCGTCACCATCGTTTGCGAGGAAGCCCACCGCTATGTGCCGGCGAAATCCGATGGTTTCGAGCCCTGCAAGCGGGCCATTGCCAAGATCGCAAAAGAAGGCCGCAAATACGGCGCCTCGCTGTGCATCGTGACGCAGCGCCCGGCTGAAATTGACCCGACCATTCTCTCGCAGTGCAACACGGTGTTCGCGCTCCGCATGTCGAATGATCGCGACCAGGAGATCGTGCAGTCGTCGATTTCGGATACGGGCTCGGGCCTGCTCGAGTTTCTATCGGCACTTGGTCAGCGCGAGGCGATTGCATTCGGCGAGGGCGTGACACTGCCGGTGCGTATCAAGTTCGACGAGCTGGCCAAGCAGCACATGCCGCGCTCATCATCGGCGAAGTTTACTGAAAAGTGGCAGTCGGCGGCGACGGAGGAAGGCTTCCTCGATAACGTCGTCGAGCGCTGGCGTTCGTCGTCGAGCGGCGAGGCCGACATGACGCAGAGTGTGGCCATGCTGGCGGAAAGTATGGGCGGGTCAAGCTCTGCCGAAGACCACCATGCCATGGCGCAGCAGCAACAGCCGGCATTCGATGCAGCGACACAGCGTCCGCGCGGAGCCGTGCCGCAAATGCCTGAGGCGCCGCCGCAGCGGATGGCGCCAGCGGGGCTGGCTGGAGCGTCCGGTATGGCGCGTCCGGCTGGTGGGATGTTGCGTCGCGAGGCGCCGCCCGTAGAGGCTCCGGTTGCACGGGCACCGGCGCCAGCCCAGCCTACCGACCAGGGTGCTTTGAAGTCGCTGCGCGAGAAGCTGCTACAGCGCTCAAAGTAGTCGCGGGTGGGCGCATTCTCGGGTTTGGCCTGAGGGGCTCGCTGGCCTTGGCGCCGAGTTGGCGCTTGAGTGCCAGAAAGAGCATTGATACAAAATAGTCCGAATCAGTGACGCGTCATGGAGTTCGATGCCGGCTTAGCCGATTGAATGCGGCGGGCAGGATCTGGCGTCCACTTTCGACATTGAGGATCTGAGCCCGTGAGCACCGCGATTTATCCCGTGATCCTGTCTGGAGGTTCCGGCACCCGGTTGTGGCCGTTGTCGCGCGCCATGTATCCCAAGCAATTCATCCGCTTCAATGGCCAGGCGACGAGCTTTCTCGGCGAGACGTTGCAGCGGCTGGCAACTTCCGACGGTTTTCAGCGTCCGATCGTACTCTGCAACAATGATCATCGCTTTCTGGTCAAAGCGGAACTGGAGCAGGCCAAGGTCGAAACCAAGGCCATCATTCTCGAGCCGGTGGCGCGCAATACGGCGCCGGCCATCGCCATTGCAGCGCTGGAAGTCGCGAGTGAGAATCCAGCCGGCATCATCGTCGTCATGCCTTCGGATCACGCCATCGAAGAGCCGGTCAAGTTTGCCGAGGCGGTCAAGCGCGCGGCCAAAGTGGCAGCGACCGGCAAATTGGTGTTGTTCGGAATCAAGCCGGCCGGTCCGCACACGGGCTATGGCTATATCCGTCGTGGCCAGCCAGTCGAAGGATTTCCGGGCGCGGCGTTCACCGTGGACGCATTTTTCGAGAAGCCGGACGAGACCACAGCACAGTCATATCTGGCGGCAGGTAGTTATTTCTGGAACAGCGGGATTTTCATCCTGCATGCGCGGACGTTCCTTGAGGAACTCGCTCGGCTGCAACCGCGCATCCTCGATGCCGCCAAGCAGGCGCTGGTCAAGGCGACGGAGGATCTGGGATTTCTCCGGCTGGATCGCCACGCCTTTTCGCAGGCGCCAAGCATTTCCGTCGACTATGCGGTGATGGAAAAGACGACGGCTGCCGCCATGTTGCCGATCGATGTCGGCTGGAACGACGTGGGGTCGTGGTCGTCGTTGTGGGATTTGGCGCCGCGCGACGCGCAGGGTAATTACACGCTCGGCGATGCGATGTTGGAATCGACCGAGAATTGCTATGTGCACTCGGAAAAAAGCCTGGTCGCGACGATCGGCGTGAAGGACCTCGTCATCGTCAATACGGCGGACGCGCTGCTGGTGGCGGACAAGTCGCGGGCTCAGGATGTCGCCAAGATTGTGCAGCGCTTGAAGGCGGCCGGACGGCGGGAGCAGGAGAACCATCTCCGCGCCTACCGGCCGTGGGGGTTCTTCGAGTCGCTCAGCATGGGGACGCGCTTCCAGGTGAAGCTTCTGCACGTCAATCCCGGCGGCAAGCTGTCGATGCAAATGCACCACCACCGTTCCGAGCATTGGATCGTGGTGCAGGGCACGGCGAAAATCGTCGTCGGCGATATGGACAAGCTGGTGCGCGAGAACGAGAGCGTCTACATCTTCGCGACGCAGTGGCATCGGCTGGAAAACCCGGGCAAGGTGCCGCTGGAGATCATCGAGGTGCAGATCGGCACCTATCTCGGCGAAGATGATATCATGCGCACTGACGACATCTACAAGCGCGCGCCGGAAGAGACGAAGTAGCGCGGATTGCGCGCGGTTCGTGGCGCATGGCGCGCAGCGGTGCACATCTCGGTGCGGCCCAGTGAACAGGGCCAGTGGTCGGGAAAAGCGCGATGATCGAATGGTTCAAGTGCGCGCTCAGTCGATCGACGCTCGTTGGGCCATTGCGAGTGACGTGGTCCTTGAGACGCCGCTGGTCGGCGGACAAGCCGCCGGGTCATCCCATCTGCGGTGGCGATTGAAACGGAGCCCAGATGGCCAAACGATGGTGATCGGATCGGCGATGGTGCCTGATGCCTCGGTGGGGGTTGACGGTTGGCGGACAAGCTACCTCAAGTTCGATATCGCTGGCGCCGAGCGCCTCGATGTCGGCCTCGATACCTGCATCGCCGAGTATTGTCGCCTCGGCAACATTGCTAAAACGGGGACTGGCCCGAGCACCGCGCCTTGAGTGTTTAAGCAATGTTGTGAATCGCTGAGCCGCGCTGTCCGGGCAGAAATGACGCGCTTACGTGCGCTCTAGGATCACCGCGATGCCCTGGCCGACGCCGATGCACATCGAGACGAGCGCATACTTGCCGCCTGTTCGCTGGAGTTGGCGGGCGGTGGTGAGCGCGAGGCGGGCACCCGACGCGCCGAGCGGATGGCCAACGGCGATGGCGCCGCCGTTCGGATTGACGCGCGCATCTTTGAAATCGACGTTGAGGCCACGCAGGCATCCGAGAACCTGGGCTGCGAACGCTTCGTTGATTTCGATGATGTCCATGTCTTTCAGGTCGAGACCGGCGCGTTCCAAGGCCTTCTTCGCGGCGGGGACGGGGCCATAACCCATGATGCGCGGGGCGACGCCGGCGACGGCGGTCGAGATGACGCGGGCGATGGGCTTGCGGCCGGCCTTGTCACCGGCATCGCGACTGGCGACGATGACAACCGCCGCGCCGTCGTTGACGCCGGACGCGTTGCCAGCGGTGGTGACGCCGCCTTCGAAGATCGGGCGCAGCTTCTTCAGATCATCGAGTGTCGTCTGGGGGCGGGGATGCTCGTCATCGGCGACAACGATGTCCGGTTTGCCCTTACCGCCAGGCATCGTAATCGCGTGGATCTCACCCTTGAAGAAGCCATCGGCCTTGGCCTTGGCGAATTTCTGTTGCGAGCCGTGGGCGAAGAGATCGCAATCGTCGCGGTTCAATTGATGATCGCGGGCGAGATTGTCGGCGGTCGCCGGCATCGTGTCGTCGCCGAACGCCTTCTCGATTTTCGGATTGGGGAAGCGGGCGCCGATGGTTGAATCGAACATGCGATAGTCGCGTTGGAACGCGCTTTCGGCCTTGGCCATGACGAACGGCGCGCGTGACATGCTCTCGACGCCGCCGGCGATGGCGACATCGGCTTCCCCGCAAGTGATGGCGTGGGCGGCGCCGATCAATGCATTCAATCCTGAGCCGCAGAGGCGATTGTGAACGCTGCCGGGCGTTTCGACCGGGAGACCAGCCAAAAGTAGCCCGTGACGGGCGACGTTTCGGGCGTCCTCGCCGGCCTGGTTGGTGCAGCCGATCGCGACATCGTCGAAGGCCGCGGGCGCGAAACCGGATTTGGCGATCGCCGCCTTCATGACCGCGCCGAGAAGGTCGTCCGGGCGGACCTTAGCGAGCGAGCCGGCGTGACGGCCGAAGGGCGAGCGCAGGCCGTCGTAGATATAGGCTTCGAGCATGGCGGGATCCTGGGCAGCGTTGGTTTCGTCCGGCAGTTTGCAAGGACTTGCTGCGGTGGCAAGGGGGAACTTTGCATGTGCGGGTTGCGCACGCTGATGGCTCAGGGCAGACTTCACGTTGAAGGGGCAATCGATAACCAGCGCCCCATTGGGAGGAACTCGATGCGCGCACGCTATTTCGCCGCCGCTACCTTGGCCTGCGGGCTGTTCTCCAGTGCTGCCGTCGCGCAGGACAAATGGCCATCACGCGCCGTCACCGTCATCGTCCCGTTCGCGGCGGGCGGCAATGCCGATGTGCTGGCGCGGATTTTTGCCGAACAACTCTCGACGAGGCTTGGCCAGCAATTCGTGATCGAGAACAAGGCCGGTGCCGGCGGCACGGTCGGCGTTGCGGCAACGGTCAAGGCGGCTCCCGATGGCTATACGCTGGGTGTCGCTACGGCGTCGGGCTATGCGACCAACCCCGTCATCATGAAAGATAAGCTTTCCTATAATCCCGAGAAGGACATCATCTATCTCCACTTGATGGCGACGCAGCCCAACCTGCTGGTCGTGCATCCCTCGGTTCCAGCCAAAACGCTGGCCGAGTTCGTCGCTTGGTTGAAAGCCAATCCGGATCAGGCCTACGCGACGTCGGGGATCGGATCGAGTCAGCATCTGTGCGGGGAGATGCTCATCCAGATGGCTGGGATCAAGATGAATGCGGTGGCCTATCGCGCGTCCAACCAGACGATGCAGGATCTCGTCGGCGGGCAGATCAAGATCGCCTGCGATAATTTCTCAACCGCATGGGAGCAGGTCAAGGGCAACAACGTCCGTGCGCTCGCGGTGACCTCGCCGAAGCGCTATTCATTCGCGCCTGACGTGCCGACTTTCGCCGAGAGCTATCCGGGGTTCGAAGTGTTGGCGGCGTTCGGTTGGATCGCGCCGGCCGGAACGCCGAAGCCAATCGTCGACAAGGTGATCGAGGAATTGAATGCGATCGGCCGCGAACCCGACGTGCGCAAGCGCCTTGAAGGCTTGAGCGTCGAGGCGAGCGGGGTATCGGGCGAAGCCTTCGCAGAACTGGCGCGCAAGGAACGCGTGATGATCGCCCCGGTGGTTGAGAAGGCCGGGCTAAAGCCGCAGTGAAGGGGAGCGGTGCTGCGAGGGCTAGCGTGAAATTTTCTATCCATGAGACTCCCGAGAGGGGATAGATTCGCTTCTATGAAGGCTCCCGTAGACAAATGTTGAAGATTTGGGGGCGGAAATCATCATCCAATGTCCAAGCGCTGATGTGGTGTGTTGAGCTGCTGCCGGTTTCACGGACACGAAGTTTAGGTGTCATGATGAAACTGGAGGTGGCTTATGGGACGACGAAGTTTCAGTCGCGAGTTCAAGGTCGAGGCAGTTCGGCTGATCAGGGATCGCGGCGTGTCGGTTGCTCAGGCGACGCGTGATCTCGACGTGCATGGGAACACGCTCCGCAGTGGCTGATTGCCTCAAGGGGAGACGCCGCCATTTTACCACCCTTTGAACGGAGTATCGATCGTGTGGGGCTTGATGGAGAGACGCAGTGTAGCAGGTGTTGAGGCACCAAACCTACGACTGCAGCGAACCCCGCACACAGGAAATGCCGCATCCAGACTGCAAGACGTCACTGGCCGGCCGTTGGCCGCAATAACCGATTTGCGGATTGTGCCGTGCCTCGAAGGCGGTTTTTCAATTGATGAGTTCGCAGGTGGACGCGGCGCGATACGGCCTTGTGGCCTAATGCACCGATGCTGTGGTTCCGAACTTGGCGCAGTAGAACGGGTCATTATAGCGCAGGGGCGTGAGATCAATGGAGGATGCGATGCCTCAAGACCTGAACGCAGCCGGTCGATCAGTCCCGCTGATCCCGCCGCGGATCACACCTCCGCTTGCACCGCTGCCGATGTGGCGGCTCATTCCCAATTTGCTCAGCAATCCGCTGCGGACGATCCCGCAAGCGGTCTACGAGGAGCCGAGTTTTGCCCCGCCGAGGCTTGAGGGGCGGGCGGTGTGGATCACCGATCCGGCACTCGTCGAACGCGTGCTGCTCAAAGAACAGGAAAAATTCCGCAAGACGGATGTCGAGCATCGCATCTTCGATCCGATCATCGGTGGCGGGATCCTGACGGCCGATGGGCAGGACTGGCGCTGGCAACGCCGCGTGCTGGCGCCGCTGTTCCGGCCGAGCGAGTTGCTCGCCTTCGTGCCAGCCATCGCTGCCGCTGGCGAGCGGTTGTTGTCCGTTTGGCGGGCAGCCCCGAGGCTTACCCGCCGCATCGACGACGACATGACCGATATGACCTTCGACGTGCTGACCGCCACTATCTTCGCCGGCTCCACACCGCAAGAAGATGCGATCCTCAAGCACGAGATTGGCCGCTATCTCGACCGGTCGAGTTGGGAACTCGCTTTTGGCTTGCTCGAGTTGCCGACGTCCCTGTGGCATCCTGCCAAGCGCGCGATGCGGCGATCAGCGGAGGCGCTGCGTCGCGCTACGCTCGGATTGATTGCTCGTGAACGCGCCAACAACTGGCGCAGCGGCGGCCTCGGCGCCAGACTTGGCGACGCGCAGGATCCGGAAACGGGTCTGGGCCTCAGCGACGATCTGATCGCCAGCAACCTCGCGACATTCGCCGCCGCCGGCCATGAGACGACTGCCAAGGCGCTGACCTGGACGCTTTATCTGCTCGCTCGGTCGCCGGACTGGCAGGCACGGGTGCGCGCCGAAATCACCGCCGTTGCAGGCCAAGCACCGATCAGCGCCGAACACATCGAACGGCTGGCGCTGACGCGACAAGTGCTGAGCGAGGCGATGCGGCTCTTTCCCCCCGTTCCCGTCATCACGCGCGCGACGCGCGAGGCGATGCAGCTCGGCTCGCATGCGCTTGGCGCGCCGGCGCTGGTTGTCATGCCGATCTATGTCATCCATCGTCATCGCAAGCTGTGGGAGCGCGCCGACGAATTCGATCCCGATCGCTTCGCGCCGGAGCGCGAGAAGGCTTATCTGCGGACGCAATTCATGCCGTTCGGATTTGGGCCACGCGTGTGCATCGGCATGAGCTTCGCGATGATCGAGGCGTTGGTGCTGTTGGCGACATTGGTGCGGTCAGCAGAATTTTCTTGCGATGGAAACTATGCGCCTGAGCCCGTGTCGCGCGTGACGTTGCGACCTAAAGGCGGCATGACGCTCGGTGTCTCGCTGCATGCGTGAATTGTGATTGCGATGTTCGTTGTGCATCGCGCGCGACACACACATCACGTGCTTTCGTCTTGTCTCCTGCAGTGCAATTCACTAGATGATGCACATAGCAGTTAGCAAAGGAGTTCCAGTCATGGCGAAAGCCGCACGCAAGATCGCCCGCAAGTCGGTGCGTAAAGTCGAGACGCAGAAGAAGAAAGCGCGCCGTGCCATTCCACGCAAAAAAGCAACGCGCATCCAAGGCAGCACCATCGGTGCGCGCACGCGGTTGAAGAAAATGGCCGGCAAGGCGCGCGCCAAGAAGGCCGCGAAGAAGTAAGTCGCGCGCTTATTATGAATTCTGAGGCCGGCAGCGCAACTGCGCCGCCGGCCTTGTTATTTTCAGATGAGGTTCTGGTGTGTCGTCAGCGCGGCAACGGCAAGCCGCGCGTGTAGTGATGCGCGATGATGCCAGAGCCAGCAACGGCGCAGTCCATCACCTCGCCGCTTTTTCGAAAGCCGCGCGCCTTGTAAAAATCGATCGCCTTGGTGTTCCTCGGCTCGACCGCGAGCGAGACGATTTTGCATTCGGGAAAATGCGCGAGCGTCGCTGCGAGCAAGCGCTGACCGATGCCGAGCCCTTGATAAGCAGGCCGCACATAGAGCCGTTGCAGCGCGACAGATTCAGCGTTTGTTCGCGTCGCCGAGGCGGTTGCGACAATTCGCCCTTCCCAGGTTCCGACCATCAACGCCGCAGGGCCGAGTGCCATTTGTTTCTCGAGATTAGCGATGGCGTGCCAGTCATCGGTAAACGCTGTCACTTTCTCGACGCCATAGATCGCGTCATAGGTCGCATGCCAGGTCTCGACCAGCACCGCGCGGACCCGTTCGAGGTCGCTCGTCGTGGCCGGCCGTGTCGCGATCCAGGGCATGCGAGGGCGCTACTCAAAGTTCCGTCAGGCGGCAGATTTCGGGGCGCCGAAAACGTCAGCGATCGCGATCGTCAGGCCGGGTGGTTCAAGTGTGATTTCACCATCCGAGATGACACGCGTCTCGATCACGCCAGCCCATGCGCACCTGTGATGCGTTAATGCCCGGGCCTCCCACTCAAGGATCAGATAGTGCTGAACGCTTGCGAGTTCGCAATAGCGCTTGAGCTTGGTCGTCGCATCACGCAGCGCCGTCGACGGCGACGGCGACGGCACTTCGACGACATTCACCGGATTGTTGATTTCGAGCGCGGTATCGTCGGGCTCAGGCAGCGGGGCGACCAGTGCATCGGGCTCGAAGGCAGTCCGCGGCCCGATGCGAACGGTCGGGCCTTCCGGTGCCGCGAAAAACGGCACGCCTGCCCGCTCGATCGCGAGCCTCAGCGCATCGAAGACAGCATACTTATTCTTGGCATGCCCCCACTGCTGCGACTGCTGCATGATCACCGCTCCATCCAGCAGCTCAAACCTCCTGGCTTCCTTGGGCTGGGTCACCGACCAGGCCAGGAATTCGTCGACGGTCATTCGATCGGGCAAGTCGAGGTTCATGGCTGGCAGTCTAACACGGGCGATACGCACGGCAAGATTGGACGCCAAACTTCTGGGCGCTAAACGGCCATGTCGCATTGCAGGCCGCGATTGTGCGACTTGCAAAGCTCGGTTATGAGAAATGACGGATTTGCCCTGGGCATTCGACGAGTGACCCGCAACCAACCTGCAATGACTTTGAGGAGTTTGATGCGATGAACAAGGTCTTCCCCAACGCCAAGGCGGCGCTGGCCGACATCGTCAAGGACGGGCAGACTGTCGCCGTCGGCGGCTTCGGTCTCTGCGGTATTCCCGAAGCCTTGATCGCCGCGCTCCGGGACTCAGGCGTCAAGAACCTCACCGCGATCTCGAACAACGCAGGCGTCGACGGCTTCGGGCTCGGCCTGCTGTTGGAGACACGCCAGATCAAGAAGATGATCTCGTCCTACGTCGGCGAGAACAAGGAGTTCGAACGGCAGTATTTGGCTGGAGAGCTGGCGCTCGATTTCACGCCACAGGGTACGCTTGCTGAGAAGCTGCGCGCAGGCGGCGCCGGTATCCCCGCCTTCTACACCAAGACCGGCTACGGCACGATCGTCGCTGACGGCAAGCCGGTCGCCGAGTTCGATGGCCAGAAGTACATCCTCGAACGCTCGCTGACCGCCGACATCGCGCTGGTGAAGGCGTGGAAAGGCGACAAGTCCGGCAACCTCGTCTACCGGATGACTGCCCGCAACTTCAATCCGAACGTCGCCACCGCCGGCCGGATCACGGTCGCTGAGGTCGAGCATCTCGTCGAAGTCGGCGAACTCGATGCCGATTTGATCCACACCCCCGGCATCTTCGTGCAGCGCATCGTGCACAATCCCTCGCCGGAAAAGCGCATCGAGCAACGGACGGTGCGGAAGGGGTAAGAGGTGAGGTGGTGAGTGGTCAGTGTTGAGTGGTGGAAGTCACCAGCATTGCCCCACACCGAACCACACGACGCCCAATTCGGATCAAGCGACAACTCTTCACCACTCACCACTCACTAAATGCCGAGGAGACACCCATGGCCTGGACACGCGAACAGATGGCAGAGCGCGCGGCGAAGGAATTGCGCGATGGATTTTACGTCAACCTCGGCATTGGTTTGCCGACGCTGGTTGCGAACTACATCCCGGACGGCGTCAACGTCATGTTGCAATCGGAAAATGGGTTGCTCGGCATAGGCCCGTTCCCGATGGAGAACGAGGTTGATCCGGATCTGATCAACGCCGGCAAGCAAACGGTGACGACGCTTAAGGGTTCGAGCTTCTTCTCCTCCGCCGACAGCTTTGCGATGATCCGCGGCGGGCACATCAATCTCGCCATCCTCGGCGCCATGCAGGTGTCGGAACACGGCGATCTAGCCAACTGGATGATCCCCGGCAAAATGGTCAAAGGCATGGGCGGCGCTATGGACCTCGTCGCTGGCGTCGAGCGCGTTGTCGTGGTCATGGAGCACACCGCGAAGAAGAAGGACGGCGGCATCGACAAGAAAATCCTGCCGAAATGCACGTTGCCGCTGACCGGCGTCGGCGTCGTCAATCTGATCATCACCGATCTCGCCGTCATGGAGACTGGCAAGACTGGGCTGAAGCTCCTCGAACTCGCGCCCGGCGTCAGCCGCGCCGACCTCGACGCCATGACCGGCGTGGCGGTGCATTAGAGTGCTTGCCGCGGAAATACTTGCCCTCGGACTTGACCCGCGGGTGTGAGCGGCATTCCCGATCCGAAGCACGACAAAACGAAAACGCTGTTCCGTGGCCGTACGGTCGCTGGCGCTTGGTACCGTCGTTCGCAACGTCTCGGTCATAGCCGCGAACCTTCGCGGCCATGACGGCTTTTTTGGCTTACCGCGGGCATCAAAACTTAGTTGCGGCGCATGGTGAGCATTAGGTGTCATGTGGAACCAATGTTACGGCGTCGACTGACAGTGCTGCGACCAGATTCAAACAGGCCAACACGACCACCAGCCCGAGGCGAACCGCGCGGATGACCGCCTGCAGGCGTGTTGACGCGGCGAGTTTGCGTTTGGCGTTTTCAACATGGAAGTTCACGGTTTTTCGGGAAATGACGAGGATGTTGGCGATCTCCCAATCGGACTTTCCTTCGGCGATCCAGGCGAGGACTTCGGTTTCACGTTCGCTGAGGTCCTTGTCGGGCGACGTGGAGAGAGGGAGCGGCGGCAGGGCGAACGGGCTGGCGGGGACGATGAGTGCGGTGCTGACATGGGTGGGGCAATCGAGGCTTTCTTCTGAGATGAACGATGGGGCTTCCGAGATGAACGAAGGGGGCATTCGGTAACCTCTGGGACGTTGAGGTGCGATTGATAGTCTCACAACCTAGGCGAGAAATCATCTAAAACACGGAGACATCGTAAATATTGGTTGCATTTGAACAAAATACAACTTGCGCAATTTTTGTTGCGCAAGTTGAGGCCTGCCTCATCAGGCCTTGGGTGGTGGTGTCTGCCGGCTGAACAGTTCGACAACGATGTCGCGGACGCGGATCGGGCGCGCCTCGATGAAGGGGAGTGGGCGGATCAGATCGAGGGCGGCGACGCCGACGCGGGCGGTGAGTGCGCCATTAAAGGCGCCTTCGCCGAGGCGCGAGGACAACCGGCGAACCAGATCCTGGCCGATGAACTGGCCGAGCAGATCGTCGGTCAAGGCGACGCCGCCGGTCGCGACCAGATGCGTGACGACCATGCGGGTCAGGCGAAACAAGCCGACGATGCCGGGGCGGCCGCCATAGAGCGTTGCGATGCGGCGCAACAGACGCATGTTCTCGACCAGCACGAAACTGACAGCGATCAGCATCATCGGTGACAGCGCGGTGACGGTGGCGACACGCTTGGCGGAGGCCATGATCTGGCGGCGGACGGTGCCATCGATCTCGCTGAGGATTTCGCGATCGGCGAGGGCAAAACGGCTGCCGGGATCGTGGATGTCGCTGGCGTGTTCGTCGAAGCGCTTGAGGCGCCAGGCGAGTTCGGGCCGGCCGGTGTAGAGCGCGCGCAAGCGGTCACAGGCGCGTCGTTCGCTCTTGGCGTCGCGGCTGGCTATTGCCGCGGTGATGTCGCCGCGCAGGCGATTGAGGCGGCCAAGGCGCGAGAAGCCGATGACTTCACGGAGTACGATCATCAGAAGCGCGAGCATGGCGATCGCGATCAGGCCCTTGAGCGTCCAGCCGACCCAATCATCGCGATCGAAGCCAATCGAGACGAAGCGATAGATCCACAGGGATGCCGCCAACGACATGGCGGCGCCGAGCGCGGACAAAAGCAGCGCCCCCCAGCGGAAGCCGCGTTCGAGATCGAGGCGTGCGATGACCGATTGCCGCGACGGTCCGGCGGTAGCGTCGGACGATGGTGCTGCGTCGATGGCATCAACGGGTAGCGGTCTTGCTTCGGTGATGGCGATGTCAGGATCGTCGAGCGAAAAGATGCGCGGGCGCCGTGCCGTCGTCTTGCCGTCTGAATTGTCATCGCTGTCGCGCGTCATGATCGCGAGGTCTCCCAGGATCGAATTCAGATCTGATGAAGTCAGATCAACATGAGATATAGATTCTGTTGTTTTCCGTATTGTCTTCGACGAACCGGTCTCCACGTCGTCGACAAATGCTCTTGTCATTCAAGGTGATCGCCGATCAGGAAGTCGATGGCACGGTCAAGGCGAATGTGCGGCAGCGCTGGTTGTGCGCCGCCAGCCGACTCCAGCGTGATACGGGGCGGGCGGAAGCGGAGCAGGCGAACGTCGGCGGTGTGTCCCCCGCGCAGTGTGATCGAGCCCGACAGCAGCGCTTTCGGATCGGCGGGTAGATCGCCGGGGAACAACGCCGTCTCGGTGTTGCCGTCGAATATGACGCCTTCGACACGCTCGCCGGCGAGCGGCGTACCGATAATGCAGGGTAAGGCTTCGCCGTCGATGGTCGCTTCAGCTTCACGCGTTGCACGCAGAGCGGCGATCGCCAGGGCCTTGACATAGGCGCCGGCGAATTCGGCCCGCGCCATGGCATCGCCGGCGATGGCTGCGAGCATGGCTTCGAGGCGATCATGGCTCTGGTGATTGAGGTGATCGGCCTTGGTCGCGGCAAACAGGATGCGATCGACACGGCGGCGGAAGATGCTGGAGAGCCAGGAGTTGGTGCCGGGACGGAACGCGCGCAGCACGTGGTCCATGGCGCGGGAGAGATCGGCGAGGCCATCGCGGCCCTGGTCGAGGGCGGCGAGCGCATCGACCAGAACGATCTGCCGGTCAAGGCGGCTGAAGTGATCGCGAAAGAAGGGTTTGACGACGTGCGTCTTGTAGCTCTCGAAGCGGCGCTCAAGCATCGCGGCGAGTGAACCCGACGCATTGATGCCTGTCCTCGGCAAAGGAAAGAACGTCAGCAGTGGCGAACCGGCGAGATCGCCCGGCATCAGGAAGCGTCCGGGCCCGAGCGTCGAGACGTGAGGCGCTGCAGCGCGGGCGGCGGCGAGATAGCCGGTGAAGAGTTCGGCGCCCTTGAGCGCGACCTGCTCGTCGGCGGCGGCGGCCGAATCGATCGATGTGATGAAGGATCGGAAGGCGTGGGCATGCGATGCGCGCGCGCTGGTGTCGGCATCGGCGAGCGCTTGCGTCGACCAGGCCGCATAGTCGAGATCGAGCAGCGCCAGATCGACCAGCCACTCGCCGGGATAGTCGACGATATCGACGTGCAGGCGCGAAGACCCAAGCGTTGCATCGAGGGCGCGGCGCACGCGCGAGAGCGGCTTGTAGGTCAGCGTCAGGCGCAGCTGGCTGATGCGGCGCGTGCTCTCGGGCCAGGCTGGTGGGTCGGCAGCCAGCATCCCTAAGTGCTCTTCGTAGGTGAAGCGGGGCACGGCGTCATCGGGCTGGGGCTGCAGATGCGCGCTGATGAGACGCCCTTCGGCCATGGCGCGGAAGAACGGCAAGCGGCCGCCGGTGACGAGGTTGCGGACCAGCGCGGTGATGAAAACCGTTTTGCCGGCGCGGGCCAAGCCGGTGACGCCGAGGCGGACTGTCGGGACGGCGAGATCGCTGACGTAGGCGCGCGCGTTCAGCAGCGCGTCGGCGGTCGGATCGGTAATGTCTGAAATCTTCACGGTTGCACTGACCCAGGGGTTTCGGACCCTAGGTAAGCGCAGCCGTGATTGGGAGCAAGGCCGGCGGGTGCAGCCGGCGCTGATTATCGATATTTCGGAAGCGGGGGAGGCAGGCTCGGCCGAGACGCGGGGGAGAGTTCCGTTCTCGGCCATGCCTCAACTGAGGGCGATGCTGGCGATCGTGCTCG
Source organism: uncultured Alphaproteobacteria bacterium (assembly GCA_963714325.1). Lineage (GTDB taxonomy): Bacteria > Pseudomonadota > Alphaproteobacteria > Rhizobiales > Hyphomicrobiaceae > CAVQOB01. Next base: position 80,616 of record CAVQOB010000034.1, read on the forward strand.
TGATCACGGTTAGGCCCATGACGACGAAGGCGATCGAGCGAAGAATCTCGACCATGGTTGTTCCCTGCCTATTCCCGACTTCTGGGTGCGCGGATGTGATCCGTCTTCTTATTCGGTGATTAAATCAAATTTGCCTAAAAGGCGGGCTAATTGTTCGTCTAAGCATGATTGCGCGGTGTGCCGGATCGGGATTTTGGCAGCAATTGCGGGGAAATATTTTCAGCCGAGGAGAAGCGAGGCGAGGGTGCCGGCGACGACAGCGACGGCCATCAGCAGGAAGGCGGCGGTCATGAAGAACTCGGTCATGGCACTGATCCCTAGGGGATACGGTGGATACGCAGGCGAGCGTGCTCTGGTTTCAAGAAGCATAGCCACGTCGAGATGAAGCGGGGCTGAGGTGGGCGTTCATCGCGGGTTCATGGGTGGGCGCTTGGCGCCGATGAGGGGCTGTTCGCCCCGTCAATTTCGACCAGGTATGACCACAAAGTCTTGGCGACTCTGCTATGCGTGGCGCCAGTCAATGCCACTGGCAACTACACCGTGCTGCGCGATCTCGGTTGCCCGGCCTTCCACGCCGCCAATCCGTCGAGCCGGCTGGCGCAGATTTTTGCCGCCCTGCGCGAGCAGCGGCTGGACTTGTCGCCGGTCGTGGTGGTGACGCCCGAGCTGACCAGCCCGCCGGTCATCGATCAGGGTTTGCTGCGATTGAAGGGGTTGTTCCCGACCAAGCCGCGGAACGTGGCGTTCGATCTGCTGTTTCAGCCGGTGGAGGATCGCTGGCGTCTGTTCGGGATCTCGGTGGGAACACCGCCGGCGCCGCAGAAGCCGTGATGGTCAGTGGCCGTTGAGGACGATGTCCCCGGCCAGCATGCTGGTCACGCCGGTGACGACGACGTGCGCGCCGTTCGAGAGATCGATGCAATAATTGCCGCTCGCCGTGTACTGCAGCGTGATGGTTGTGCCGGTCTGCAAGGTGATGACATCGGACGCGCCGGCGCCGCCTGCGAAATCGTAGATGTAGTCATAATCAAAGCCAGTGCCGCCGGCCTGGAAGGTGTCGAAACCCGTGCCGCCGTAGAGAGCGTCGTCACCGCCGCCGCCATAGAGCGTATCGTTGCCGGCACCGGCCGCGACGGCATCGGCGACGGTGGCGCCGGTGAAGGTGTCGGAAAAACCGATTGCATCGTGGACGTTGTAGTTCCATGACGCAGCGCCGGTGGTATTTGTGCCGGTCGGGGTGGTGGTGATATTCGCCGTCGTGGCGCCATAGCGGATGTTGCGGGTGATGAAGCGGTCGTCGACGTCCGTCGGATCGCTGGCCGTCGAATCCGCGAACTGCTGCAGATAGTTTTGCACAGTCAAGCCGCTCGTTGTCGTCAGCGTGATGCCGGCGCCGGCCGTGACGCCGACGCCGATCGAGGCGGCGTTGTCGGGATCGCGACGGCTGCCCTCGACGAGGACGCGGGTCGTCACGGACTGGCCCGACAGATCGAGACCGGAGATCAGCACGCCTTCGGCTTGGCGCACCGTTAGTCCCGTCACGCCGTTACCCGAAGCCGATCCGCCGCTTGCCGTAACGTTGTGCGTCCAGTCGCGGACCTCGTTGTTGCCGGTCTGGATGACGATGCCGGAGCCTGCGTTGCCGGTTGCGGTGTTATCCGTCAGCGTTACGTCGTGTGAGCCGGTGACGATGTTGAAGCCATGCCGCGAGTTGCCGCTGGCGGTGCAGTCCTGGATCGTCACCAGCGAGCAGTTGTCGATGGTGAAGCCGTCGATATTACCGGTGGCGGTGCAGTTGGAGAAGGTGAGGTTGGTGGTCTGCTCGTGCGAGTCGAAGCCGTAGCGCGAGCAGTCTCGGATGGTGACGCCGATGAGGGTGATGTGGTGGTCGGCCTGGCTGCTGTTGGGTTTGGGGCCGCAATAGAAGCCGTCGACGGCGCCGATCGGGTTGCCGGCCTTGTTGCCGCGGGGTCGTGCTACAGCGTCGTGTTCGAACCGATCCGCAACACGCCGTCGGCGGCGGAGGCCAGTGGTTGCGGTCGTACTGTCAACGTGCCGCCGGCGGGGTTCTCGGCAACTGTGTTCAAAGCAAATTGGATAGATTCGGCCTGCGTGACGGCGCTAACGGTATCTTGAAACGTGATGTCGGTCCGTCGGTTTCTGCTGCGGCCTGCGTGGCCATAACGGTTTTGGTGTTGGATCACGAGTCGAAGCTAACGCTCACTGGTATTACTTCACCACCTCAACCCGCACCTTCGCCAATCCCGCATCGGTCATCAGCAGCTCTTTCGCAGCCGCTTCGGAGAGGTCGATGATGCGACCGGGCTTGTAGGGGCCGCGATCGTTGATGCGAACAGTGACGGCACGGCCACTGGCGAGATGGGTGACGCGGACGCGGGTGCCGAGCGGCAATGTTTTATGCGCGGCCGTCATGGCCTGCTTGTTGAAGCGCTCGCCGGAGGCGGTCATCTGGTCCTGCCAGTAGTACGATGCGAGGCCATCGAGTTCGTGGTGGCGGCCGGCGACGGGGGCGGTGCGCGGCAAAGATACGGGTTTTGCCATGGCCGTTGCGACCGGGACGGGTGCCGGCGTGAAGACAACGGGTGTCAGCAACGGCGGCAGCGCGACGATCGCAGCGGGCCAGGATTGTGGCGCGGACGGCGGCTTGATGGCGGTCGTTTTGGTGTCGCTGAGCGGCGATAGCGCATGCTGGCTCTGCGGGTTGACCGCGCAGGCGGTCAGTGCCGACGCGAGGGCGAAGCAGCAGGCCAAGCGAATGGATCGGGACATCAGGACTTGTTTTGCAGCGGTCGACGCACAGCACTGATGGCTGGCCGATGCGCTGATTCGAGGACCGAAAAAAGGCGAAGCGGCGGACGTCGTTATGACATCCACCGCTTCTGCGACTTTTGCGCTCGAGAATTCAACGGCCGAGGACGTTGACCTTCACCTTGGTGACGCCCTGGCCGGTCATGTCGATGGCTTGCGCCGCACGACGGGACAGATCGATGATGCGGCCGGAAATGTAGGGGCCGCGGTCGTTGATGGTGACATCGACGGTATTGCCGTTGTCGAGACGGGTGACGCGGACGCGGGTGCCGAGCGGCAAGGTCTTATGCGCGGCGGTCCAGGCGTTGGGATCGAACCAGCCGCCGCCTGCGAGACGTTGCGGTTGCCAATAATAGGAGGCGACGCCGTATTCGCCGCCGGACAGGCTGCCGCCGGTCTGCGAGGCGCTGTTGGACCGGCGCTGCGGGCGCGAGCCGTCATCGTCTTGCTCTTGTTTCGTGGCGCTGGCGACCTGCTTGGGTGCTGCCCGCTTGGCGGCGGCTTGCCTGGTCGCGGCGGGCTTGGCGGCGGTTGCAGCTGGGCTGGCTTGGCTCTTGGTCTTCTTGATCACGTCATCCCACCACTCCGCGGAGGCCGGAGCCGCTTGGCTGGCGAGTGCGAAGCCGGCAACGAGCGCGGCAGCTAAGATTGAACGCATGGACGGTTCTCCTGTTGTGTTGGCGTTGCGCGGTCCCCTGGAACTCGCAACAACGGTGCGGGACTACGTCTCACTTGCCGTGCGTTGGGCGCGGCGTGGTGTCCTGATGTGTCTGACGTGGTCCCTTCAAGTGGTGCCGTCGCGTCCCGATCTCGGGGCCGACAGCCTCCACAGGCCTTTCGGTTGCCGCAGTGTGCGCCCATGCGGCGTTCGTCCCATCGGGATGATCCGGATGCATGGCCGACACGCGCGGCGGCCGGAGTTGCGCCCTGTCGTGATGGTGCGTCAACTCGTTGGGAGTGTCAGAACCGTGCGATGGTTAATTTCGCCCAAATTTTGAACGATCATCAGTAATTAACTTATTGATTTTGCTTTAAAAATCGTGCATTTGGCGCCGATGCATTGAACTGCGTAATGCTGTCACAGCGGTCCCGGATAACCGCCGCCGTCAATCAGCAGGTTCTGCCCGGTGATGAAACCGGCGTGGGCGGAACAGAGGTAGGCAACGGTCGCGCCGAACTCATCGGTGGTGCCATAGCGTTGTGCCGGGATGACCTTCTTGCGCTCGGCGTCGACGTCGGCCAGCGGGCGGCCAGCCTTTTCCGCCATGCTTTTGGTGGTGTGGCGCAAGCGGTCCGTATCGAAGGGGCCGGGTAGAATGCCGTTAATCGTGACGTTGCGGCCGGCGGACTTACGGGCGAGGACCGCGACGGCGCCGGTCAGCCCGAGGCGCGCACCGTTTGACAACTCCAACGCCGCAATCGGATTCTTGATCGACGCGGACGTGATGTTGACGATCCGCCCGAAGCCGCGGTCCATCATGGCGTAGATGGTCCCGTGAATCAGCGCGATGGGGGTGAGCATGTTGCCTTCGATCGCCGCGCGCCAATGATCGAGTGAAAAATCCTTGAAGTCGCCGGGCGGCGGGCCACCGGCATTGTTGATGAGGATATCGGGGTTCGGGCAGGCGGCGAGCAGCGCCTTGCGACCTGCCTCGGTCGTCACGTCGCCGACAACCGTCGTCACTTGAACGCCCGTCGCCTTGCGGATCTCCTCGGCGGTTGCTTCGAGTGCCTCCTTGCCGCGGGCGCTGATCACCACGTTGACGCCTTCACGGGCGAGTGCCAGGGCCGAGCCCTTGCCAAGGCCTTTTGATGCCGCACACACAATCGCTGTCTTGCCGCGAATGCCGAGGTCCATGTGTCGAACTCCAATCTCAATCGCCAAACCATAACGAGCGCGCTATTGACCCACGGTTCTTGGCTTCTGCGGGCACCGTCCATCTCCAACGGCCGCCATTCCGCAAGCAAGCACTCACGCACAAAAGCGTCAAGCCGCAGTATTGCGTCGCCCACTTTTCCAGCGGCCGCGCCGATCACGTTCAAGGCCGCCGCAACAGCGGCTTTGGGCAATAGGCCGCCACCGCTCTGCTGCCTACGAAGGGGGACCGATCCGTCAGGCGCTGGACAGATTGCTGACGTTCGAGACAGCTACCCCTGTCGACAGTGCCGAGAGCACGGCGCGCGCTGGAAAATTGCCGCGCATTGATTGCGATCAAATGCGTCGTTCCGAGAACATGGTAGCGCTGCTAAACTGGGAGGGGTCGGCTATGATGACTGATCGACAAGCAGATCGCGCGCGGCGTGCAACTGAGCTGAAAGTTTTTCTGCTGTTGGCTGGTGTGCTTGTGCCTGCTTTATCGATTGTTGGCGTCGGTGGGTACGGATTGGCGACCTGGACTTACCAGATGATTGTCGGCCCGCCCGGCTCGCCCAACACTTCACCCCCGACACGTCCTGTTAATATTCATTAATGATGAGAGGCTCAACGATGCAAGACACGCGTCGCGAATTTCTGCGCAGAGGCCTCAAGTTGGACCAAACGCCTGCCGCTGTGGCGGAGGATCAGACGGTCGAAATCGTTAGCATTATCGTCAACGCTTGGCCTCGGCACCTTGACACTGTGGCTGCCGAAATCGTCGCACTCGGTGGTGCGGAAATTCACGGCCGCGATCCGAAGGGCAAGCTGATCGTTGTCCTGGAAGATATCTCGCAAGGGGCGGTCGGAGCGAAAATCAATGTCATCAGTGGGCTCCCGAACGTGATGTCGGCGGTCATGGCGTTCCAAGGCACTGATACCACCGACAAACAGGTCTGAAGGCACCATGAGCAAAAGCACAATCGACCGACGCGTGCTGCTCAAGGCGCAGGCGGCACTCGCAGCATCAGCAGCGGCTGGCATGGCGCCACCGGCGGCGGCTCAGGTCGTCACCGATCGCGCGCAAACCGAACTGACCTGGAACAAGGCGCCTTGCCGCTTCTGTGGCACAGGTTGCGGCGTCATGGTCGCCACCAAGAACGGCCGCGTCGTCGCCACTCACGGCGACATTAAAGCCGAGGTCAATCGCGGCCTCAACTGCGTCAAAGGCTATTTCCTGTCCAAGATCATGTACGGAGAGGATCGCCTGACGCGCCCATTGCTGCGCAAGAAGAATGGCAAGTACGACAAGGCTGGCGACTTCACGCCGGTATCGTGGGACGAAGCCTTCGATGTCATGGCCGAGAAGTACAAGGCGGCTTTGAAGAAGAGCGGCCCATCCGCTGTCGGCATGTTCGGCTCCGGACAATGGACGGTGTGGGAGGGCTATGCTGCCGTCAAGCTTTTCAAGGCCGGTTTCCGTACAAACAACATTGATCCCAACGCGCGGCATTGCATGGCGTCGGCGGTCGGCGGCTTTATGCGTTCGTTCGGTATCGATGAGCCGATGGGCTGCTACGAAGATTTCGAGGCTGCCGACGCGTTCGTGCTGTGGGGCTCGAACATGGCAGAGATGCATCCGATCCTTTGGACCCGCATCACCGATCGCCGCCTGTCGCATTCGCATGTAAAAGTCGCCGTGTTGTCGACGTACGAGCATCGCTCCTTCGAGCTTGCCGATATCCCGATGGTGTTCAAGCCGCAGACCGATCTGATCATCCTCAACGCCATCGCCAATCACATTATTAGGACGGGCCGCGTCAACAAGGACTTCGTTGCCAAGCACACGACGTTCAAGCTCGGACAGGCCGACATCGGCTATGGCCTGCGCCCCGAGCATCCACTTCAGCAGAAGGCGACCGGCAAGGACAAGGCGAACGACTCGACCGACATGACGTTCGAGCAGTTTGCGGCCTTCGTAGCGCCCTACACGTTGCAGCGAGCCGCGGACGAAACCGGCGTGCCGGTCAATCGGCTCGAAGCGCTGGCCGAACTCTACGCCGACCCAAAAGTGAAGGTGATGAGCCTGTGGACGATGGGCTTCAACCAGCACACCCGCGGTGTGTGGGCGAATAATCTTGTCTACAATATCCATCTGCTCACGGGCAAAATCGCCGAGCCCGGTAACAGTCCGTTCTCGCTGACCGGCCAGCCGTCTGCCTGCGGGACAGCGCGCGAGGTTGGCACGTTCTCACATCGCCTGCCCGCCGACATGGTCGTGACTAATCCGGAGCACCGAGCCAAGACCGAGAAGATCTGGAAGGTGCCGGAGGGGACCATTCCCGACAAGCCCGGCTATCATGCCGTTCTACAAAGCCGCATGCTCAAAGATGGCAAGCTCAACGCCTACTGGATCCAGGTGAACAACAATCTGCAAGCCGGGCCGAACACTTCGGAAGAGACATTGCCGGGCTACCGCAAACCCGAAAATTTCGTGGTGGTTTCCGATGTCTACCCAACCGTGACGGCGCTCGCCGCCGATCTCATTCTACCGACGGCAATGTGGGTCGAGAAGGAAGGCGCTTACGGGAACGCCGAGCGGCGCACGCATTTCTGGCATCAGCTGGTGACCGCTCCAGGCGAGAGCCGCTCCGACCTTTGGCAGCTGATGGAGTTTTCCAAACGCTTCAAGATCGAGGAGGTGTGGCCGGCCGAGCTGATCGCCAAGCAGCCCGATGTGCGCGGTAAGACGCTGTTCGACGTCCTCTATCGCAACGGCAAAGTGGACAAGTATCCAGTCAAGGACATCGAGGCCGGCTTCGACAACCACGAATCCACGGCCTTCGGCTTCTATGTTCAAAAGGGCCTGTTCGAGGAATACGCCGAGTTCGGCCGCGGCAAAGCGCATGACCTCGCGCCGTTCGACACCTATCATCAGGTGCGCGGTCTACGCTGGCCGGTGGTTAACGGCCAAGAAACGCGCTGGCGCTTCCGCGAAGGCCACGACCCCTATGTCAAAGCCGGCAAGGGCGTCGAATTCTACGGTTTCCCCGACGGCAAGGCGCGCATCTTCGCGCTGCCCTACGAGCCACCGGCGGAAAGCCCGAGCAAGGATTATCCGTTCTGGCTGACAACCGGCCGCGTGCTGGAACACTGGCATTCCGGCTCTATGACGCGGCGTGTGCCTGAGCTGCACAAGTCGATGCCAAATGCACTTTGCTACATGCATCCAGACGACGCCAAGGAGCTCGGTGTCTGGCGGGGCGAGGAGGTGAAAATCTCGTCGCTGCGCGGCAGCATGCGAACGCGTGTCGAAACCAAGGGCCGCAACAAGCCGCCGCGCGGAGTCGTGTTCGTGCCGTGGTTCGATGAAAGTCAGTTGATCAACAAGGTTACGCTGGACGCGACTGATCCGATCTCACTGCAGACCGATTTCAAGAAGTGCGCCATCAAGATCGAGAAGGTGTGAGGCCGATATGTTCGAAGGCAAACACTGGTTGCTGGCGGGCTTTAGCGGGCTTCTGATCCTGATGCTCGGCATCACGATCGGCAACCGCATGGGCGGGTCGAACAGCCGGCCCGCCAGCCAGGCAGCGACGCCGGCAGACGAAGCGCCGCCAAACCCCGCGACAACCGGCGTGATGAGTTCGGGTGGGCTGCGCTCAAGCCTGCGCGGCAACGCCCCGCTCAATGACGAGGGCCCGGCGCCCCGCATGTCGCCGCAAACCAACACGGATGTCCGCGAGGTGCGCAATTATCCGGAGCAACCGCCGGTCATTCCACACACCATCGAAGCCTATCAGGTTGATGCCAACGTCAATCAATGCCTGTCATGTCACGCGCGGACGCGGGTCGGCAAGTCGCAAGCGCCGATGGTCAGCATCACCCACTTCATGGATCGCGACGGCCAGTTTCTCGCCAGCGTCTCGCCGCGCCGCTACTTCTGCAACCAGTGCCACGTTCCCCAGCACGCGGTGAAAGTGCCTGTACCCAACACGTTCATGGACGTCGATTCGCTCATTGCCGCCCGGCCCGCGGGAGCCAAACCATGAGCGACGTTCCGCGCAAGCTTCCCGCGACGAGTAACAACCAGTCGCGGCTGGGCGCTATGGCGCGCGCCGTCTGGTATAAGATTGCGCCGTTTTGGACGATTGCCACTGCGCCGAGCACAACTCTGAGCCTAGGTTTTCTGACCATCGGCGGCTTCGTCGCCGGCGTGCTGTTCTGGGGTGGGTTCAATACTGCACTCGAAGTCACCAACACCGAGAAGTTCTGCGTCAGCTGCCATGAAATGCGCGAGAACGTATTCGCCGAGCTGAAGTCGACGATCCATTTTTCCAACCGATCTGGTGTGCGCGCCACCTGTCCGGACTGCCACGTGCCGCACGACTGGACGCACAAGATCGGTCGCAAGATCCAGGCATCGAAGGAGGTCTGGGGCAAGATCTTCGGCACGATCAGCACGCGCGAGAAATTCCAGGACATGAGGCTGACCCTTGCGCAGCATGAGTGGGCGCGCCTGAAGGCCAACGACTCGCTCGAATGCCGCAATTGCCACAGCGCTGAATCGATGGATATTTCTAAGCAGAGCCAACGTGCCGCATCCGCGCATCAGCGGTTCCTGTTTTCTGGTGAGAAAACCTGCATCGATTGTCACAAGGGCATAGCCCACCGTTTGCCGAAGGGCGCCTACGATTTCGGAATGGTGCACAGCCGGATACAGAAACAGGACGTCCAAGCTTTGTCGGACTATTCTGGGCAAGGCCGCTGATCAACGTCTCGTGGCAAGTGTTCGCTGAGCGCGTTGCAGGAGGGACCCACTTAGCGCCGCAGTTCACAAGGATAAACCGGGAGGGAGCTGAGCCCCTCGGCAAACGCTTCAGACAGATGCTCGACATTTTGTTTGCGGTGCAGGCTGCCGCGTTGATTGCGAATTCCGCTGCGGCCGCGCCAACCGCCGAAACCAAACGCCGCCCCCACGCAAATCTGGAAAACCCTTTCCCAGCAATGCGCGCCGCAATTGGCCGGCGGTTGCTTTCAACGTCGTCACCTGGCTGATAACGTCGAGGCATCCAGTCATGTCACCGAGGAGCCTCCATGCTTACGACAATCCGTGTTGCGCTGATCACTTGTGCCGCGCTCGCGCCGCTCATGACTGCCACCGCGTCGCAGGCCCAGACTGCCCCCCCACCTGGCCCGCCGCAATTCCCCAATATGAGCTTCTTCATCACCAGCACCGGTGGACCGAAGGGCGCCGACTTCGGCGGCATCGCCGGCGCCGACGCGCACTGCCAGACGCTCGCCGTCAAGGCCGGTGCCGGCTCCAAGGCCTGGCGCGCCTATCTCAGCGTGCAAGCGATCGGCGGCGCCACCGCCATCAACGCGCGCGACCGCATCGGTAAAGGCCCCTGGGTCAATTCGGCCGGCGTCCAGGTCGCCGCCAGCGTCGATGAGCTCCACTCCGCCAACAACAAGATCGACACCGCCGGTGGCGCAACCGAAACCGGCCGCCAAATTCCTGGCCGCATGTTCGTCATCAACCAGCACGACATCCTCACCGGTTCCGATGAGAACGGCCGCGCACCGGCTCCGGACAAGGATCTGACCTGCGGCAACTGGACCAAGAGCGGCGACGGCTCCGCCATGGTCGGCCATCACGACCGTATGGGGCTGAATGATCAACCGCCCGCCAAGTCCTGGAATGCGTCGCATCCCTCGCGCGGCTGCAGCCTCGACCAACTGAAGAGCTCCGGCGGCGCCGGCCTGCTCTATTGCTTCGCTGCGAACTGATCCGTGACGCATGAACCCGCCCGGCGCATCAGTGCCGGGCGGAGCTGTATCTGGTGGCCGTCTCGCTCTCTTTCACCAGGCCTCTTGCTCATTTCATTGAAAAGTGAAACGCTCCGTCGCCAGCATGTGGTCAGGTGCGCCAGAACGGCGTGTCCCACAAGAGCGCTGCAGTTCATGGTTCTGTCACTTTGGGTTGCGATAAGGCGAGGCTGCATACTGAGCAATACGCTTTGGTTCAGGGAGGATCGTATGCGTCGGACGTTGATTGGTTTTGGTCTAGCACTGGCATTTCTGATGCCGTTGGCGCCGAGCGAGGCGCAGCGTGGCCCAGGTGGATCTCGCTGGGAAGAACTCGGCCGGCAGTCCGTTGGCTTTGGCACAGACACCGATAGCATCACGCTCAATCAAGGCGAGGAGTTCTACCGCGAGGGCGCGTTCCGTGCGCTGCGCTTCGCCGCTGAAGGTAACGACGTCAACATGATTTCGATCCGGCTGGTGTTCATGAATGGACACACCGAGGATATTCGTGTCGATCGCGTCATCAAGAATGGCAGTGATTTGGAGCTGGATCTGCCCGGCGAGCGCAGCTACCTGCGTCAGATCGACATGCAGTATCGCTCGAATGTTGGATTGTCATTTGGCAGTGGCGGGCTGCGCGTGCAACAAGCAACGGTGACCGTTTCGGGCGAGCGCGTTCGCCGTCCGCCGCCGCCGCCGCCAGCCGTTTGGCGCGAACTTGACACGCAGTCCTTCAGCCTGTCGGACAACAAAATCGTGCTCAATCCCAGCCGTGCCGATGGGCGTGTCAGCAAGATTCGCTTGAAGGTCGGCAATGAGCTGGTGATCGTCAAACAAATTGACATCCGCTTCCGGAGCGGCGAAACGCAAACCGTGCGCGTCGACCGCTTTCTTGAAGCCGGAGAAGAGACCGACATCATCGATCTCGATGGCACGACGCGGGTCGTCGACAGCGTGACCGTTGACATCGTGCCGCGGCGCCGGGCGGGGCGCAATGAAATCCAGCTCGCTGGGTTTGTGCATCCGCCGGTGCCGGGTGCGCCGCTTGGTTTCGCCGGTGGCAGTGGCGGCGGGTTCCGCGAGATCGATACGCAGTCGTTCAGCACCACAGACGACAAGGTCGTATTCCGGACCAACCGCGGCGACGGCCGCCTCGGCCAGATCCGCCTGAAGGTCGGCTCGGAGGCGGTGATCATGCGTGGCATCGACATTCGCTTCCGTAACGGCGAAGTGCAGAAGGTCCGGATCGACAAGCGTATGGAGCCGGGCGAACAGACCCAAGCCATCGATCTCGAAGGCGAGCAGCGGGTCGTGGACACAGTCACGCTCGACATGGAGCCGCGCCGACGGCAATTCCGCACCGAAGTGACCCTGCTCGGCACCGAGCGCCCGGGTGGCGCCCCGCCACCCTCGCGGCCGGCCGTCGATCCCTATCTCAGCCGCGGCTATAGCTTGCTCGGCGAGCAAACCGTCGCCTTCACCGCCGATCGCGACGTAATCAATGTCGCGCAGACCGAAGAAGGCAATCGCCGCCGCTACCGCACCCTGCACATCGTCACCGAAAACAACGAGGTGTATTTCAACAAAGTGCGAATTATCTACGGCAATGGCTATGGCGAGGATTTTAACATTGAGCGTGCGGTGCCGGCTGGTACCGACATTCCGATCGACCTCAAGGGCGAGCGCGCATTCATCAAGCAAATCGAGATGACCTATCGCTCGCGTCCGAGCTTCCGTGGGCAGGCGATCGTCAAGGTGTACGGCGAAACGGTGCGCCGGTAACGCTCGATCGCCGCAACACAACCCAATCGGGCGCCCGGGGAGAACCATCCTCGTGCGCCTTTTCCGTGTCGGTCGTTGAGCATCCCTGTCATCCCGAGCGCGCTGCAGCATGTCAATGGTGCAGCGCAGACACGGGATCTTGCGAGACGCTCGTGCATAGGGTCCCGCATCTGCGGAGCATTCCGCAAGCGCTCCATGCTGCACCGCGTGCGGGATGACACAGAGGGTATCAGTTGTTAACGGAGCACTAGCCCTCGCCGCCGCCCGCGTGTACACCGGCTCGGTCCTTTCGATTTGCAACAGACTGATCCGCGATGATGCCACTTAAGCAACCCCACTTCAATCGCGTCGCCTTGATCGGCATTGGACTGATCGGCTCGTCGCTGTCGCACGCCATACGGCGCGGCCATCTCGCCGCCACCATCGTTGGTAACGCGCGCTCGGCCCAAACCCGCGCCACGGCACTGAAACTTGGCCTCGTTTCGGAAGTCTTTGCCACCGCCACGGAGGCGGCCCGCGGCGCCGACCTCGTCATCCTATGCGCGCCGGTCGGCGTGTGCGGCGCGCTGGCGAAAGAGATGCAGGCGTCGCTCAAGCCCGGCGCGATCCTGACTGACGTCGGGTCGGTGAAAGCGGCCATCGTCCGCGACTGCGAGCCTTTCGTGCCGAAAGGTGTCCACTTCATTCCGGGCCATCCCGTTGCCGGAACGGAGAATTCTGGCCCCGAGGCAGGCTTTGCTGAACTGTTCGACAATCGCTGGTGCCTGCTGACACCCGTCTACGGCACCGAGCCTGCCGCCGTCGACAAACTGAAAGCGTTCTGGGAGGCGTGCGGCTCGTACGTCGAGATCATGACGGCGGAGCACCACGACCTCGTGCTCGCCATCACCTCGCATCTGCCGCATCTGATCGCCTTCAACATCGTCAATGCGGCAGCGCACCTCGAACGCGTCACCGACAGCGAAGTGATCAAGTTCTCGGCCGGCGGGTTCCGCGATTTCACGCGCATCGCCGCGTCCGATCCGACGATGTGGCGCGATGTGTTCCTGAACAACAAGGACGCCGTCCTCGAAATGCTCGGCCGATTCTCCGAAGACCTGACCATGCTGCAGCGGGCGATCCGCTTTGGCGATGGTGACACTTTGTTCAAACTATTCTCAGACGCGCGCACGATCCGCCGCGGCGTCGTGCAGGCGGGACAGGATTCCGGTGCCAGCGCCTTCTACAAGGCACGCGACAGCAAACCTGCTGGCGATGATCCGAAGAAGACCTGATCGAGCACGATGTCCTCAACCGGCGATCTGTGGGTGTTCGGCTACGGCTCGCTGATGTGGCGGCCGGATTTCCCCTACGTCGAGGCCCGACGCGCGCGGCTCAACGGCTATCATCGCTGCTTCTGCATCTCCTCGACGCATCATCGCGGCACGGCGGCGCGTCCGGGTCTCGTGCTGGGGCTCGATCGTGGCGGCAGTTGCGAGGGGATGGTGTTCCGGGTCGCCGCCGATGTGGCGGCGGGTGTGCTGGCGGCGTTGCGCAAACGCGAGCAGGTCAATGGTGTCTACTGCGAGCGGCATGTGGCTGTGCGGCTCGACGGGGCTGAGCATCGTGAGGTTGCAGCGCTGGCCTACATCGTCGAGCGCTGTCATCCCAGTTACGCGGGCCGGCAGTCGCTCGCGACGCAAGCCCATCTCATCCGTGGCGCGCGTGGCCGCTCCGGTCCCAATCTCGATTACCTCGTCAACACTGTGCGGCATCTGCGGAGCCTCGGGATTCGCGAGCGCGAACTGGAGCGGCTGGTGGCGCTAGCGGGGCCGCTGGTGGCGCATTTCTCGACCGGCGCCATGTCGTCGCCGATGGCGCGCTCGCTGCGCTGCGCGGTGGCGCGCCTCCCCGATGACGCGCGGCGCTGTCGCCCCGACCAGCGGCGGCGGTTTTTGTATCGGATGCGGGTGGGGATGTGAGGTTGGCGAGCGCGAGTCATCGCGCAGACTGGTTCGCGGCCCTTGTAGGTTGGGTTAGCGCGATAACGGACGGCCACAAGGATGTCACCGGTTGACGCGCGTAACCCAACATCACGAGTGCCGAGCAGACAGTGTTGGGTTACGCGCGTAGGGCGTTGCGAGTGTTGCGACATCGGCGCTCGCGCTAACCCAACCTACGGCGCACGCCACTTTTGTTCTCAACGTTGAACTTCCAAGGGTAAAAGGAATACCGTTGGCGGCAGCCGGCGAGAAAGCTTGGCCAACCCATGCAAGGACATCACATGCGCAAACTGTTCTGGGGTGATTTGACGACCGAGGATTTCAAGGGGCTTATTGCCGAGACGACGATTGCGATCCTCCCCATCGCGGCGATCGAGCAGCATGGGCCGCATCTTCCGGTCTCGACCGACACGACAATCGCCAACGGCATGATCGCTGAAGTCATCAAGCAACTGCCGGCCGATCTTTCGGTGCTCATCTTGCCAACGCAAGCGATCGGCAAATCCAACGAGCATCTGCAATCACCGGGTACGCTGACGCTGAGCTGGGAGACGGCGATCCGCGCCTGGACCGAGATCGGCGAGAGCGTGCATCGCGTGGGCTTGCGCAAGTTGATCATGGTCAATAGTCACGGTGGCAACGTCGATTGCATCAGCGTGGTGGCGCGCGAGTTGCGCGTGCGGCTCGGCATGCTGGCGGTCGCGACGCAGTGGAGCCGGCTTGGTAAGCCGGCTGGGCTTTACACCGATCTTGAGCAGGCGGTCGGCATTCATGCGGGCGATATCGAGACGTCGCTGATGCTGCACTTCCGGCCGGATCTGGTGCGAATGCAGAACGCGCAGAATTTCGTGCCAGCGACGATTGCGATTGCCAAAGAGTTCGACATTCTGCGGCCGACTGGGTTCTCTGCTTTCGGATGGATGGCGCAGGACCTGCACGCCTCGGGCGCCGCTGGCGACGCATCGCGCGGCACCGCCGACAAAGGCCGCCAGACCGCTGAATTCCAGGCGGCCGAATTCATCAAGCTAGTGCGGGACGTGACACGGTTTGGGCTCAAGCGGTTGGTGTGATCTAGCAGTGCCGACCGCCTCTTCTCACGTATCCCACTGCGGCGCGAAGCCGACGTTGACGACGCGGCCGTCGGATTTGGCGAGAGCGGAGATGCGCTTCATCTCATCTTCACTCAGTGAAAATCCGAAGACGTCGAGGTTTTCAGAGATGCGGGCAGGTGTGGCCGATTTCGGCACGGCGATGACACCTGGCTGCTGGACCAACCAGCGCAGTGCGATCTGTCCGGCGGTCTTGGACTTGGCGCGGGCGATGTCCTTGATCACCTTTTCCTCCAAGACGCCGCCGACTGAGCCGCGACCGAGGGGGCAATAGGCAGTCAGCGCTAGCCCATGCTTTCGGCAGGCGGCCAGCACCTTGGATTGATCGAGGTGGGGGTGATACTCGACTTGATTGAGCGCCAGGGGCTCACTCGACAGCTTCACCGCTTCCTCGATCATGCGCGTCGTGAAGTTCGAGATGCCAATGTGTTTCGCGAGGCCGCGTTTCTTGGCGTTGACCAGGGCGTTGACCGAGTCCTTCAGCGGGATCGCCGGATTCGGCCAGTGGATCAGCAACAGATCAACCGCATCGAGCCCGAGTTTCTTCAAGGACGTTTCGGCCGAGCGTTCGAGTTGGGCGGCGCCGATGTCCTCGAACCAGACTTTGGTGGTGACCCAGATGTCCTTGCGCGGGACGCCGCCGGCGCGCAGGCCTTCGCCGACTTCCGTTTCGTTGCCATACTTGGCGGCGGTATCGATGTGGCGATAGCCGGAACGCAGGGCCGCCGTGACGGCGTTGACGCAGATCTCGCCGGTCATGGGCCAAGTGCCGAGGCCAATGGCGGGGATCTTGGCGCCGTTGGCGGCGACGAGCGGAGTGGATGACATGGGAACCTCATTGCAGGGGGAATGCGGGCCGCATGCTCTGCGCCTTGGCCTGAGCTGTCAATCAGCGTCCGTTGGCAGCCTTCGTTGACGGCGTTCGTCTGCCATGTTCGTCGATAGAGTGTGTTCAGCGTGCGTCGGCGGCGGCGCTGGTGCGGCGACTGGCGCCTGCTTTGCGTTCGGCGAGCGAAAGCCAGCGGCGGCAGCTCGGCAGCGCGATGTTGCAATGGACTGCTATGGCTGCCCGCAACCGCCGCGACGAGGGCGTGCCGGTAACGATGCCAGCGGTCCCTGCGCCATCGGTTGCGATGTCGCGGGCGCTGCGAGCAATGAGGCCGGCGGCTGTCATGCCGAACATGAAGGGATTGGCTTTGGCGACGGCGGGGCCGAGAATGGCGGCAACCCGCGTCTCGACTGGCGCTTGCAAAACGCGGGCAGCACCATTGGGGCCGACGAGAAACGCCAGTCGCAAATTGGGGAATGTGGCGGGCAGGCCCTGGGCCTGGAAGTAGGCGGCATTGTCGCGGGTAAAGGCCTCGGCGGCTTTGCGCGCGGCCACGCGGTCGACGCGAAGCGCCAACAGTTGTGCCGGGGATAGCTTGGCGGCTTCATCGGGGAAGTGGCGGCGCATGACGTCGAGCCAGGTTGCCTCGATGAACTGGAATGGGCCGACGGCCGTCGAGCGGGGATTGGCGGCGTCGTCGCGGCCACCACTCTCGGCGACCATCAGGCGGTCGAGGAATTGTGCCATTGTCATCTCGGCAGGCTTTGCCGGTGGCGAGACGACGGCGGCTGCGGGTGTCGCTTGAGCGATCACGGTCGGTTTGGTCGGTGCGGGCGATGCAGTGGCCGGCAACGGTGGCGGCGTTTCCGCGTCGGTGCGGATCGTTGGCCAAAGCAACAGGGTTGCCGCACCCAGGGCCAACGCGAGCACGGCGAGGACACGGCCACGCCGGCAGTTCGCTACCGGCTGCGGTCCTTCAGACGATGTTCTTGGGCTGGACATTCTGCTGGGAGATTCCCACGAACCGGTAAATCGCTGATGAACGCTTGTCTTGTCGGTTCGCTGCACTGTTGTGGCGCATAGCTCGGCTGCAACAGGTGTTGCGGCCTTGCGGTCGATTGCGGGTGTTGCCTACGATACCAATCAGGAAAGTCTCATGGAGAATGTTCGATGTCACTGTTCACGCTCAAGGGCAAGGTTGCGGTCGTCACGGGCGGCAACGGTGGGATCGGGCTCGGCATGGCCGAGGGGATGGCCGGATTGGGCGCGACCATCGTCATCGCTGGGCGAAACGCCGACAAGTCGAAGGCCGCCGCCGCCGATCTGGCCAAGCTCGGCGTTCGGACCGGGGTCGTCGCGGTCAACGTCGCGGACGACGCCTCCTGCAAAGCGATGATCGCATCCGTCGTCCAGCAGTTCGGGCGGCTCGATATCCTGGTCAACAATGCGGGGATCAACATCCGCAAGCAGCCAGAGGACTATACGCCGGCTGAATGGCGCGAGATCCTCGGTATCAATCTCGATGGTGCGTTCTATTGCAGCCATGCCGCCTACCCCGAGATGAAGAAGTCGGGGGGCGGAAAAATTATCAATACGGGCTCGATGATGTCGATTTTCGGCGCGTCATTCTCGAGCGCCTATGCGGCCTCGAAGGGCGGTATCGTGCAGATGACGCGGGCGCTGGCCTGTGCGTGGGCGAAGGACAATATCCAGGTCAACGCCGTGTTGCCCGGGTGGATCGACACCGAGCTGACGCAGGCCGCGCGCCGGCAAGTCGACGGCCTGCACGACCGGGTGCTGGCACGCACACCTGCGGCGCGCTGGGGAGTACCGGCTGATTTCCGTGGCATTGCAGCGTTCCTGGCGTCGCCTGCATCGGATTTCGTGACGGGCACGGCGATTCCCGTCGATGGCGGGTTTTCGGTGCAGGGCTAAGGGCTCTGGTCCATGCTAACGTCCGCTGAAGTTTCGGCGGGAGATGTCAATGTTGGACTTGAGTAGGATCAGCCTTGGGATGCAAGGCACGGCCGGGCTGGTGGTTGGTGTAGAACACACCGCGCCACGCGTCGGCAGTGGGCGAGTTGCCGTGCTGGCGACGCCTGTCATGATCAACCTGATCGAAGCGGCGGCGCTGGCGGCGATCGAGGATCAGCTCCCCGATGGCCATCAAAGTCTCGGTATCCATCTGGATGTCCGGCACTTCGCGGCAACGCCGGTTGGCATGCGCGTGACGGCAACGGCCGAGGTGCTCGCCATTGATGGCAGGACGGTCTCGTTCCGCGTTGAAGCGCGCGACGAAAAAGAACTGATCGGCGACGGCCGCCATCAACGCGTTGTCGTCAACGTTGCCCGCTTCGATGAACGCGTGAAGAAGAAGCTCGGGCCATCCGCCTAGAGTTCGCAACCAGTCGGTTGACGCCTGAGCTGCCCCGATCGTCATGGCCGCGGAGGCGGCCACCCAAGCAAATTTCCGTAAGATGCAGCGGGTAGCCAAAACCACTGTCGTATCTGATCGGTCCAGGCGGCGTATGAAGCCAATTTGCACCTTGCTTGGGTGGCCGCCTGCGCGGCCATGACGTAATCTTTGGTATTCGCCCGTGTGCTACGTCTGCACCGCACGATATCGTAAAGTCGCCGGTTATTTCACGCCGAGCAGTTCGACGTCGAACATCAGTGTCGCGTTGGGCGGGATGACGCCGCCAGCGCCGCGTGCGCCGTAGCCGAGCTCGGGCGGAATGATCAGTGTGCGCTTGCCACCGACTTTCATGGTGGCGACGCCTTCGTCCCAGCCGGCGATGACGCGCTTGGTGCCGATCGGGAATTCGAAGGGCTGGCCGCGATCGAGGGAGCTGTCGAATTTGGCGCCCTTGACGCCGTCTTGATAGAGCCAGCCGGTGTAATGCATGACGCAGGTCTGGCCGGTTTTCGGCGAGACGCCGGTACCAACGGTGCTGTCGGTGAACTTCAATCCTGATGCTGTTGTCATGGTCTTTCCGGGGTCCTGGGCTGATGCTGGATTGAATGTGCTTGCGGCCATGGTGATACAGACGGCGGTCATGAGGGCCTGGGCGGCGAACATGCTGCGGTGTCGCAACGTGGGCATAGGCAACCTCGGGGAGAAGACCTAACGATGATCAGCGGGTTCTCGGGTGTCAGGCGAAAACTTGCAAGACGTTTTTTTGGGCAACGCATCGTTCTAACGTGACGTATGCAAGGCCCCGCATCCGCGTCGTGCCGCGAACTGCAATCCATGGGCGATCAGTCCGGCGATCAGGCCCCAGAAGGCCGAACCGACGCCGAATATGGCGACGCCCGACGCGGTCACGGCGAAGGTCAATCCTGGTGCGAAGCGATCGTCATTGGAACTGAAGGCAGCTCCAAGGGCTGCAATCATCGGCCCGGCGAGGGCGAGGCCGGCGACGGTTTTCACCAGAGCCGCTGGCAGCGCTGCCAACAGGCCGACCAGCGACGGGCCGGCGAGGCCGAAGGCCAGATAGGCGAGGGCATAGGGCGGGCCCGCCCACCAGCGCTGCTTAGGATCGCGATGGGAATCTGGCCCCGTGCAGATGGCGGCCGATATGGCGGCGAGATTTGACGTGTGAGCGGCGAATGGCGCGGTCACTAATGACGCCAATCCGGTGAGCCCAAGGATCGCGCGGGTCGGCAGCTCCTGATAGCCCGAGGCGCGCAGCACAGCAAAGCCGGCGAGGTTTTGCGAGGCCATGGTGACCAGGAACAGCGGCACGCCGAGACCAAGGACGGCGGCTGGATCAAAGGCCGGTGTCACCCATTCCAGATGCGCGAAGGCGAGCGGCGGCAACGGCTGCATCATGCCGAGCGTGCTGGCGAGAGCGGCGCCAGCGATCAGCACCGCAATCACTGCCAGCGATGGCGCCAGCAGGCGCATGACAAGGAAGATCGCGAGCAGCGGGAGGATCAGCGGAGCGGCCGATGGGATGGCTTCGAAAGGCGCCATG
Organism: uncultured Alphaproteobacteria bacterium; assembly: GCA_963714325.1. GTDB lineage: Bacteria > Pseudomonadota > Alphaproteobacteria > Rhizobiales > Hyphomicrobiaceae > CAVQOB01. The sequence continues at coordinate 100,787 of CAVQOB010000034.1, forward strand.
ACCAAGCGCAGGAGCACGCCGGCGAGCATCGCGGCCGCAATGGGCGTCGGAATGGTCTCGATCAGGCGAGTCAGCGGCGCAATCATCGCCGCGAGCAGGATCAAGAGTGCGGCGACAATGAATGCGCCGACGCCGGCTTCCATGCCAATGCCGCCGCCCGAGGCGGCGATCAGTGCGGCGCCCGGTGTCGACCAAGCGGTGATGATGGGCAGACGATGGCGGATCGAGAGGATGGCGGTTGTCGCCGCCATGGCGAAGCAGAGCGCGGTGATCCAAGATGCGGTCTGGCCGGGCGTGGCCTTCAGCGCGTCCGCCGCCGCGAGGACGATGGCGATCGAGCCGCCACAGCCGACGACGGCCGCAGTCAATCCGGCGAGCAAGGGGGCGAGCGGCATGCGTGTCTCGTGCGGATCGAAAAGCGGTTGGCGCGTGTCACCGCTATAGCGGGCATGACGGCGTGGCGCCATTGCCAATGCGTTTTTTGATGTTGCGGCGTTTTACACCGTAGGACGGCCTTCGCAGGTCGATGACTTACCCCGGTGCCAGGCCATGGCACCCCATTGCTTCGAAAACACAAGCTTGCCGTTTAGTCGCAAATCGTTTGGAGGCGCGAGATAGAATACGAAACAGTTCTCACCCGTTGCCCGCAACCGCCAGCAGGCGCCGCCGTTGCCAGCATCGTAGAGTGTGCAGAATATCGACCCCTCAATCGTCCAACGCCCGGTCAATTTTCTGTTGTCCTCTTGATAGTCGATGCGGCCGTCGGTGCTGTACGTTTCCGACCACGACGCGCCACCTGGGTAGACGCCGTCGACCGGCTTGCCGGAGAAGGCGCTGCGCAGTTGCGACCCGCTCATCATGTCGGTTTGCGCCGACGCGCCGGACGCCAGCAGCGCGATCGCCGCCGCCGCGCAGCCCAAGTTGACGCGCTTCGCCATTACGCTTTTCTCCCGCGGTGCTCTTCCAAGCGCGGCATGATCTCGACGAAGTTGCAGGGGCGATGGCGATTGTCGAGTTGCCATTTGAGGATGCCTTGCCAGGCGTCCTTGCAGGCACCGGGCGAGCCTGGCAGGCAGAAGATATAGGTGCCGTGCGCGAGGCCGGCGCAGGCGCGCGACTGGATGGTCGAGGTTTCTATTTTGGCGAAGGAGATGATGTGGAAGACGGTGGAGAAGCCGTCGATCTCTTTCTCAAAGAGCGGCTTGATCGCTTCGGGTGTGACGTCGCGGCCGGTGAAACCGGTGCCGCCTGTCGTGATGACGACATCGATCCTGGGATCATCGATCCAGCTTTGGACCTTGGCGCGGATGGCGGGGATATCATCTTTCACCAGTGCGCGATCGGCGACCGTGTGGCCGTCGGCGGTGATCATGTCGGCGAGGGTGTTACCGGATTTGTCCTCGGCGAGGGTGCGTGTATCGGACATCGTGAGGATGGCGATGCGGACGGGGATGAACGGGCGGCTCTCGTCGATACGGGGCATGGCTTACGATTCCAAATGTGCATACTCCGGTGAGCTTAGCGCATCGCGGCAGATTTGGCATGCGCACCATCTTGCTGGTTGCTCTCCGCGCTGCTCGGTGCAGGGGTGAAGGGCCATTTCTGCCCTCTCCCCGCTTGCGGGGGGAGGAAGAGACCAGCCAGACAGGGCTGGTCGAAGGTGAGGGACAGCGACGGACTCGAACAAGCGGGTGCCCCTCACCCTAACCCTCTCCCCGTGAAGAACGGGGAGAGGGAGGTTCCCCTTATGGCCGTGCTGATTTCGCGAGGCGGGTGAGGCTGATGAATTCGGCGCGGTAGCCGAAGGGGTCATCGCCGCGGGCCGTTGATGCGAGGGCTGCTGCCTGATCGAAGCCGAAGATCTTGGTGTGCAGCGCGCCTTTGAGCAACTGCCCGAAGCCGGCGACGGCGATGGAGAAGCGGACGTCAGGCGAGGCATTGGCGAGGGGTTGCTCGGCGTTGCTGACAATCGGGAGCGTCAGTAGTTTGCTCGCGTCTTCCTTCGGCAACTTGTATCGCAATTTCAGGAAGCCGAGTTCGGCGTCGGGGGTGCCGATGCCGGCGGGTTCGCGACGGGTGGTGTCGGGCCGGGCGTAGCGCAGCGGATCGGTTGCCGAGGCGACCGCGCCGATGGGGGTGATTTCGTAGATCGCCGTCACGCTGAGGCCGGAACCGATTTCGGCGGCGTCGACCTGATCGTTGTTGAAGTCTTCGCGGCGGAGCGCGCGTTTCTCATAGCCGATCAGGCGGTATTCGCTGACCTGGGTTGGATTGAACTCGACCTGGATCTTGGCGTCCTTGGCGATCGGGAACAGGGTCGACGAGACTTCATCGACGAGCACCTTGCGGGCTTCGGCGAGCGTGTCGATGTAGGCGGCGGCGCCGTTGCCGTTGCGGGCGAGCGTTTGCATCAGCGCGTCGTTGTGGTTGCCGATGCCAACGCCGAGCACGGAGAGGAAGATGCCGGTCTCGCGCTTCTTTTCGATGAAGGATTTGAGTTGATTGCGGTCGGAGATGCCGATGTTGAAGTCGCCGTCAGTCGCCAGGATGATGCGGTTGACGCCAGCTTTGTCGAAGTTGGCTTCGGCGAGGCTGTAGGCTTTTTGAAGTCCGCCTTCGCCATAGGTGCCACCGCCGGCTTGCAGGCTGTCGATAACGCTGATGATGCGCGCCTTATCGAGTGCTTTGGTTGGCTCCAAGGCGACGCGAGTGTTGTTGGCGTAGGTGACGATGGCGACGGTGTCGTCGGGTTTCAATTGCTCGACGAGCATGCGGAAGGCGTTGCGCAACAGCGGCAGGCGATCGGCGGGGCCCATGGAGCCGGACACGTCGACGAGGAAGACGAGGTTGGCGCGCGGGCGCTGGGTCGCTTCGAAGGCGTAGCCTTTGACGGCGATGTGCACGAGTTTGTTGGCGGTGTTCCAGGGTGAAGGGACGACGGTGACGGTTGGCAGGAACGGCGCGCTGGCGGATTCGGGGCGTGGATAATCGTAGGGGAAATAGTTGATCATTTCCTCGACGCGGACGGCGTCCTTCGACGGGAAACGACCAGCGTTGAGGGCGCGACGGACGAAGGCATAGGAGGCGGTGTCGACATCCATCGAGAAGGTGGAGACAGGATCTTCCGCGACGCGTTTGATCGGATAGGGATCGAGCGCCTCGAAGCGGTCGCGGCCTTCGGTGATTTGCGGCGGTTGCGCGAGTTCGGCGCGTTTGGCGGCGATTTCACGATCGAGCGACGCGATCTGTTCGCCGAGGACACGGCCTTGGGCTTGCGCGCGGTGGAGTGCGTCGCGCTCCTGTTCGAGGCGCGTGACATCGGCGATGCGTTCGCGGGTGTCCGGGGTTGGGCGTTGGGTCGTGGCTGGGGCGTCGACGGGTGCGCCTAAGCCCGACATGTTGAAACGACGGGTCCCTGAATTGGTATTGTCGAGGCCCTGAACCGCTACGAGTGGTGGTGCCATGGCGATCACGGAATTTTGGCGGTCGCCTTTGCGGGCGGTGGTTGCGGCCGAATTTGCTGCGCGTTCGGCGGCAGCGCTCGCGGCTTCGATGGCTGTCGGTGCGGCGCTTGGCGCCGCGGCTGTTACCGGGCCGGACTTGGGTTCTGCGGGTTTGGCCGGTGCCTTGTCACCGCCTGCTGCGAGCTGTTGGCCGCTGTCCGCGTCGGATTTGCGCCGCGCCTCAGCCTTTGCCTTGGCGTCGGCGGCCGCTGTGGCGGTGGCTTGCTTTTTGAAATCGTCGAACAGCGCCGTTTGCTGCTCGACAAGCTGGCGCATAATCGGCGCCCGCGCTTGGGTATAGCCGACATTGTCATTCGGTGGACCGGCGAGCGCGACGCTGAAGCCCGTCATCGGGATCGGGAAGGAGTTGCGATTTTGATTGTGCAGCACGTTCGTCATCAGGGTCGTCGCACTCTGCAGTCGCTGCATCAGTGTTGCGTCGGCCGGTACGCTGAACGTGCAGCCGGACGCGTCGCAGTTGACTTGGGTCATGATTAGATCAGGCGACGCGGCATCGATTGAGACAGTCATCGTCGCACCGGTCGGCAGGACCAATGGCACGCGGATCAGGAAGGTCCTGCGGCCTGTAGCGACATCATCGTGCAGCGCTGCCGCCACGAGAACCTGGCCGGTGTTGCCGTCGAGGCGCTCGTGTTGGATGAGGCAGAGCGTCGTGCTGCCGGTCGGCTCGCAGAGCTTGACCCAGGCGGAGGGCCTGGTTGGTTGTGTCGCGGCGGTGCTTGTGGGCTGGGTTGCGGGGACTGGGACTGATGGTGCGGGCGATGCAGCCGGTGCGGCGGCCATCTTGGCGGCGGGTGTCGGAGGGTCTACGGGAACGACCGTGACGCGGCGGGGCGCTTCATCCTGGGCGACGCGTGTGCGCTGGTCGTCGCGGATTTTTTCGGCGGTGGCTTTGTTGTCGGCCAACTGTCGCTCGGCATTGGCTTTCGCGAGCGGAGATGAAACGGGCTCGCTGGATTTGAAATTCGTTGTCTCGCGATAGGTGTGGAAGGCGAGGGGGGCGGCAACAATCAGTGCGGCGACGGACGCGGCGATGGCGTAGTTGGGGCGAGCCATGAAGAACCTCCGAGGTGTTTTCGCTGTCACCTCAGTTGGACGCAGGGGCACGACATTTGCTTTGGTAGCGCGCTTAGAATTTTCCGTTGCTGATTGTTGCGCCATTGCGAACGCTGCAAGCGCTGCTGCGCGTGCGCGCGCCTTCGCGTCGTCGCTTGGGGGCGGCGTTGCCAACGACTTCAAGTCTCGCAAATCACGTTCGGTCATGGGACTGGTCCGGGGCGTCGACGATCGAAATTGAAAGTTGAGTTGTGACAGAGCCACCCATCCCGTCATGGCCGCGGAGGCGGCCACCCAAGCAAGTCTCGAGGGAACTCCAACTGTCGGCGCATGGAGTCGAATACATGGCTGCGGGCTGGCTCCGAACTAGCGATGTTGGTTCGCGCTGTGCTTGACCCAACCTACGCATTCCGAGGTTTGCTTGGGTGGCCGCCTCCGCGGCCATGCCGAATTTATGTTGGTCGTGGGTTGCGGCCGGCACCAGTGTCATCCCGTGCGCATTGCAGCGCTTTGCTGTGCTGTTTCGGATGTGCACCAGCATTTGCGTTGCAGTGCAGACACGGGACCTTGGAGCGTGAACCGTTAGAAGGTCCCGCATCTGCGAAGCAGCATTCCGCTTGAGCTGCATGCTGCATCGTGCTGAAAGCGCATCTTCGACACGACGCGTGCGAGATGACAGGGAGCGTGGTCGTTGTCGCTGCCATATCTTGCCTGCCGCCTCCGCGGCCATGACGATGGTGGGGGATGCGCGCGTGTCGTGGGTCCTGGCCTGCGCAGGGATGACGTTACATTTGTGATTTGTTTGCGGGGTGCGCATCAGCCGACGGCCTCCAACTTTACTTTCAGTTTCTTGCGCGCTTCGTGCAGGTGCCAGGAAACGGTTTTCTCAGTGCATTGCAGGACGAGGGCGGCATCGGCGTGGGACATGTCTTCGGCGTAGACCAGCAGGACGGCGTCGCGTTGCTGATCGGGGAGTGCGCGCACGGCATCCCAGAGTTCGGTGTCGATCAGGTGTGTCTCGGGTGTTTGGCCATCGCTGGTCTCTGCTAGGTCTTGGAGATCAGACGGGGCGAAGTAGGACATCCTTTTGCGGGCACGCAGCGTGTCGGTGGCGGTCGTGGTGACGATGCGGTACAGCCAGGTGGTGAAGGCGGCGTCGCCGCGATAGTGGGGAAGCGCATGCGCGAGTTTCACGCAGACGTCCTGGGCGATATCCTCGGCCGCTTCGCGCGAGCCGGCAATGCGCCAGGCCAACCGGTAGATGTTGCGGTAGTGATGGTCGATCAGGGCCGCAAACGCGATCGCGCTGCCGCCAACGGCCTCGGTTATGACATTGCGTTCGCGCCCGTCCAGCACTGGGAATATTGCTTTCTGTTTGGTCCCTGAAGCATTAGACGGGGGTCACGGGGCAATCCTTGGGCACTTTGGCATAATTATTTTGGGTGCTGAATTGCTCAATGATTTCAATGGTCTTTAGCTTCAAAGGTGGCGCTGCTATAACTGGCGTCCGGGGTCATCAGGCCGAGATTCGAGGGTTCACATGGCGCGTGCGACAGACAACGACATACCGCAGGCGGCATTGGTGCTGGGGTTGGGCGGACTAATCCCTTTCGGTGTGCTGGCGGCGGGCGTGCTCACGGGGTGGGTGTTCGGCGCGGGGCCTTCGCTCTACGCGCTGCAGATTTACGCGGCGGTGATCCTGTCGTTCATGGGTGGGGCGCAGTGGGGCATGGCAGTTGGCTCGAGCTCGGCGGATTGGCAGCGGTATGGCGTCAGCGTCGTTCCGACATTCGTCGCCTGGGCTGGCGTGTGGTTCAGCGGCGCCAAGGGGTTGTGGATCATGGCAGCGGGGTTCGCCGCGCTGCTCGCCTACGATGCCTGGACCGTCAGTGTTGGCGAGGCGCCGTCTTGGTATGGGCGGTTGCGAGTGCTGCTGACGGCCGTTGTGGTTGCGTGTCTGGTTGCAACGGCCATTTTCGGGCCGTTCTGATGCTGGGAGCGCGTCACGACATAGAGGCCGTGTTGCGGCAACTGGATCGCCCGCTCAGGGCATGGTCATTGATCGTGACGATTTTCGGCGATGCCGTTGTTCCGCGCGGCGGCTCGCTGTGGCTTGGCACGCTGCTCGAGATCATGGCGGCGTTCGGCGTCGAACCGGGCGGCGTGCGTACGGCGACGTCGCGGCTGGTTGGCGATGGTTGGCTCATTCGCGATCGTATCGGGCGCAACAGCTTTTATCGGTTTTCGGACGTAGCCATGCAGGCGAGCAGCGCGGCGGCGATGCGCGTCTATGGCGGCGCGGCGCCCTCGTCGGGGGCACACTTGACGTTGACCGTGGTCACGGATGAGGCGAGCGTGGGCCGGGTCCAGGAGCGCGAGCGGTTGCTGCGGGCAGGGGCGCGGCCGCTGGCGACTGACATTTTTCTGGTCCTGTCCGGGCGTTCCGGCCTGCCTGCGAGCAGTTCGACCAGTCTCGTGCTTGACGTGATGCCGCGTGATGACAACGACGCACAACGATTGGCGCGGATGGCTTGGCCGCTGGATGAACTGGCGCGGGCCTATAGACGATTCAATCAAGTGTTTACGCCGGTGGGGCAGCGCGTCGCATCGTCGGATCTCGATGCGCTGGCGTTGCGCCTGCTGGTGGTGCACGAACTGCGGCGCATCGTGTTGCGCGATCCGGGGCTGCCGGCGGCCTGGCTCGGCGAGGATTGGCCGGGCACGGGGGCGCGGCACCTGGCGGCATCGATCTGGCACGCGACGCTCGATCCGTCGGAGCGCTGGCTCGACCAGAACGGCAAGTCGCAGGATGGGGCGTTGCCGTCAGCGGGGCCGGAGTTGCGCCAACGGTTCAGCGTGCGGGAACGCGCGTGATCCTGGCGCCGAGCGCATTCAGCCGTTCGTCGATGCGTTCGTAGCCGCGTTCGATCTGCTGGGCGTTGTTGATGGTGCTGGTGCCGTCGGCGCACAGTGCGGCCAGCAACATCGCCATGCCGGCGCGGATATCGGGGCTTTCGACGCGGGCGGCGCGCAGTTGAGCGGGGCCGACGACGACGGCGCGATGGGGATCACACAGAACGATCTTGGCGCCCATCGAAATCAGTTTGTCGACGAAGAACAGCCGGCTCTCGAACATCTTCTCGAAGATCAGGATGACGCCTTCGCATTGCGTTGCGGTGACGAGCGCGATCGACATGGTGTCGGCGGGGAAAGCTGGCCAGGGTTGATCCTCGAGCTTTGGGATATGGCCGCCGAGGTCATCCTTGATTCGGCGAGATTGGTTGGCCGGTACGATCAGATCGTCGCCTTCGATGCGGCAGGTGATGCCGAGGCGGTCGAAGCCCATCAACGTCGACTTGAGGTGCTCGATGCCGGCGCGCTTGATCCGCAGTTCGGATCGGGTGACGGCGGCGAGACCGATCAGCGATCCGACTTCGATGTGATCGGGGCCGATACGGTGGGTCGCTGCGCCGAGCGTGCGGCCGCCGTGGATGGTCATGGTGTTGGTGCCGATGCCGTCGATTTTGGAACCGATGGCGACGAGGAAGTTGGCGAGGTCCTGGACGTGCGGCTCGGACGCCGCATTGCGCAGGATCGTCTGGCCTTCGGCGACGACGGCAGCGCACAGCGCGTTTTCGGTGGCCGTGACGCTCGGTTCGTCGAGGAAGACGTCGGCGCCTTTGAGCTTGGTGGCTTTGAACTCATAGTTCTGGTCGGCTGAAACGGTAGCGCCGAGTTGCTGGAGTGCGAGGAAGTGCGTGTCGACACGGCGCCGACCAATGACGTCGCCGCCGGGCGGCGGCAGGATGACGTGTCCGGTGCGTGCGAGCAGTGGCCCAGCAAGCAGGATCGAGGCGCGGATTTTGGCGCACAGGTCAGGGTCGAGGTTGGCCCCCTTGACGGTTTTCGCGGTGATGACCAGTTCATTCTGCGCGGTCCATGCTGCTTCCGCGCCAACCGAACGCACGAGATCGACGAGCGTTTCCGTGTCGCGAATGCGCGGCACGTTGGTCAGGCGCACCGTCTTATCAGTCAGCAATGCGGCGGCGATGATCGGAAGCGCTGCGTTCTTGTTGCCGCCGGGTTCGATTTGGCCGTTGAGGCGGTGGCCGCCTTCGACGATGTACTGGATGCTTTCGCCGGGGACGGGTTTGGACATGCGGGCCTCGTTCGGATCATTTCGCGCCATCGGGTTAGCGCGTTGGCTGCATTTATGCACCCTAAATCCGCTTGAATTTCCCCATCGCTTCGCGGAACGACAAGCCTTTGGCGATCTCGGCTTCGGCTAGCTTGTCGTCAGTGGTGTATTGGGTGGCGAGATCGGCTACGCGCTCGGCATGTTCAGCGGGGATGCAGACGACGCCGGAACCGTCGGCAACGATAATATCGCCATGCCGGACGCGGACGCCACCGCAGGTGACAGGCTCGTTGAAGGCGACAATCTTCAGGCGCGTCCGCCCGGTCAGTGGGGTCATATGGCGGGTGAAAACCGGCAGCTTGTGTTCGAGCATTTCCTCCCTGTCACGAACGCCGCCGTCGACGACGAGGCCGGCGATGCCCTTGGTCTTGGCGGCAAAGGTTGCGAGGCCGCCCCAGGTCGAGACGGCGCGGCCGCCGTTATCGACGACGATGACCTCGCCGGGGCCTGCCATATCGATCATGTGGCCGACCTTGAAATCGTCCGATGTGAAATCGCCACGCTCGCCGCTGACCTGGCGGACGGTGACGGCGCGGCCAACGGCACGGGTGCCCGGCACGACTTGTCCGATCCCGTGCATGATGCCGGCGAAGGGGATATCGTCGAGCGCGTTGGCCAGTGTCGGTGTGGCAAGGTTGGCGAAGCGGGTGAGGACGGAATCGGGTTTGGTCATGTGCTTTTCGCCTTCGTCAGCCAGGTTGAAAGCCGTTGCATGGCTTCTGATAGCTGCGGAGCGGAACGGATGAAGCAGACGCGGAAATAGGGTTTGCCGGCATCGCCGAACGCGGTGCCGGGCGCCAGGCCGACGTTGGCTTCGTCGACGACGCGCAAGGCCGCGGCGAGCGAATCGTCCATGCCGTCGATGCCGAAGAACGCATAGAATGCGCCGTCGGGTGGCGCGTAGCGAATGGAGTTTAGCGGCTGCAACGCTTTGGTGACAATCTCGCGGCCGGCGCGGGCGCGGGCGATCTGCTCGGCGACGAAGGGTTCGCCGTCCTCGATTGCGGCGATGGCGCCGCGCTGCATGAAGGCGGCGACGCCGGAGGAATTGTATTGCACGAGGTTCTCGATGACTTGGCCGAGTTCGGGCGGCGCCTGCAGCCAGCCAATGCGCCAGCCGGTCATCGCCCAGTTCTTCGAGAAAGTCTGCGCGAAGATGATGCGATCGCCGGGTTCGCGCAATTCCTGGAAGCTTGGCGCAATCGGTGCCGTAAAGCAGAAGCGATTGTAGATCTCGTCGGCGATGATCCAGAGCCCCTGGCGGCGGGCGAAGGCGAGGATGGCTTGTAATTCGTCGCGTGTCGCGGTCCAGCCGGTGGGGTTGGATGGCGAATTGATGACGATGGCGCGGGTGCGCGGATTGGCCGAGGCAAACAACCGGTCTAGGTCCAGCGTCCAACGGTTGGATTGCAACGTCATCGGCACTTCGCAGGCCTTGGCGCCGGTGGTCTCGAGGGCGCCGCGAAAGTTCGGCCATGCCGGTGTCGGGACGATAATCTCGGTGCCCTCGCCGCCGATCATCTGCATGGCGAGTTGGATCGCCTGCATGCCGCCACCGGTGACGACGAATTCGTCCATCGCGAAGGCGCGGCCGTACAGGCGCTGGTGATAGCGGGCGAGGCTTTCGCGGAGCGGCGGGAGGCCGCGCTGATAGGTGTAGAAGGTTTCGCCGGCGGCCGCGGCCTTGGCCATGGCATCGGTGATGAAGGCTGGCGTCGGCAGGTCGCCCTCGCCGGCCCACAGGGGGATCAGGCCCTCACGTGTGCGACCGTAATTGAAGACCTTGACGATGCCACTTTCGGGAAGATTGGCCGTCGAGTGACGCAATGCGGCAAGCAATTCGTTGTTTGCTGGATCAGGCATGGCAGACCTCGCACGTTGACCCAATTCGCATAGCTGTTGCCGGCAGTCGTTACAACCCCGGCGGCGTGCCCTGCAGGAAGCGGATGGACGCGCGCACCACCGTCGAGGTGATGACGATGCGGCGATGGCCGAGGCCTTTTGTGGGCAGCAATACTGCTTTGGGTGCTACGGCGCAGATCGCTTCCGCTCGCGAGAATGGCACATCGTCATCGTTTTGATCGTGGACGATCAAGGCGGGTAGATCGGCCTTGGCGAGGAAGTGGCCGATCTCAATGTCGCGGATTGGGCGTCCAGCGCGGGTGCTGACGACGTCATTCAACGCAGCATGGATCTTGGCTGTGAGCCGGCGCCGCTTGGCAAACGCCGCCGTCATGGCGTCGAGACGATTGGGTGATGCGATCAAGACAACCCGTTGCAACCCGTTCAGGCGCGACGTGAGGGGCGGGCCGCCTTCGGCTGCGAGCGCAACTGCAGTCCCACCGAACGAATGCGTGATGGCGGCAGTGATCGGCCCGATGGCGCGGTCGACGGCCAGGATTGCCTCGGCACCGACCGGCATGCTCAAGGCGTGGCCGTTGGAGCGTCCGTGCGCCGGAAGATCGATCGCGATCACGTCAAATCCGCTATTCAGCAGAGGATCGACGAACAGCCCCATGACTTCGGCGCGCGCCGACCAGCCGTGGACGAGGAGGACGCGGCCTTTGGGTTGGGTGTCTTTGGTTCGCCATAGGTAAGCGGCAACGCTGCCATGGGGGTGGGCAATGCGATGGACGTCCGCGCGCTGGAACAGCGGCGCCATCCGGTCGAGTAAGCGGGCCTCGGCAGCCGCGTCGGCCGGGCTGCGCGGCGGGCGGCAGAACGCAGCGAAGGCTAGTCGCCCCGTTGTACGTGGCGCGACGGCGCCTGCAACTCTCCAAATCGCATGTGCGAGATGGTCTTTGGCCGAGGAAAGGGGCAAGGGTTTGCAGTGCTCAAGCTTGGTCGGATCGGCAGTTGGATAGTCTAGCGCTGTCTATACCCTGCGGCGGCGGACGTGTGACAACTGAAATCGGCGTTGTTGTGAAGATGCTGCGGATCGGACAATGCGGGCGAAAAAGTGATCGGCCGTCATTGAGGCTGGCCGCTATCCCTGGCATGCTGGATCATGAACCACCAGGGTCAGGCGACGGATGCGCATCTTCAACTACCTAAAAGGTCGAAAAAGCGCGTCAGCTGATCCGGCAGCTGACGTTCAGGTCGCACCACCTGTTGCTGAAAGGGCCGATCAACTGCTACGCCCAAGTGCCGGGATGCACATGACGTCGCCCAACACTATATCCAGTCGTCCGAACGAACAGGGATCGCGCACTACCATGTCTGATCATAATCTCAAGCAAGCGGCGCTCGACTATCACGAGGCCGACCCGCCTGGAAAGATTTCGATCAGCGCGACCAAGCCGATGGTCAATCAGACGGATCTGGCGCTCGCATATTCGCCGGGGGTGGCGCATGCCTGCACGGCCATCGCCGACGATCCTGCGGCCGTTTCGCGATATACCGCCCGCGCCAATCTGGTCGGGGTTATCACGAACGGAACCGCCGTCCTCGGTCTCGGCGACATCGGTCCGCTGGCGTCGAAGCCGGTGATGGAAGGCAAGGCCGTTCTGTTCAAAAAATTTGCCGGCATCGACGTCTTCGACATCGAGATCGACGAGAAGAACATCGAACCGTTCGTTGAGGCGGTCGCGCGGCTGGAGCCGACCTTTGGCGGCATCAATCTCGAGGATATTCGGGCGCCCGAATGTTTCGAGATCGAACGGCAATTGAAAGCGCGGATGAAAATCCCGGTGTTTCATGACGATCAACACGGCACCGCCATCGTCGTTGCCGCGGGAATTCTCAATGGACTGAAACTCGTTGGCAAACGCATCGAGGACGTGAAACTGGTGGCGTCGGGGGCGGGTGCTGCGTCGCTCGCCTGCATGAATCTGCTGGTGAGCCTCGGCATGAGCCGCGAGAACATTTGGATCTCGGATATCAAGGGCGTCGTCTACAAGGGCCGCAAGGAGTTGATGGACCCTTACAAGGAGCCCTATGCCAAGGATACCAACGCGCGCACACTCGCCGATCTGATGCCGGGAGCTGATATTTTTCTCGGACTCTCGGCAGGGCGCATTGTCACGCAGGATATGGTCAAGGGTATGGGACCCAAGCCGTTGATCTTCGCGCTGGCCAATCCGACGCCGGAGATCATGCCGGACGATGTCAAAGCGGTCCGTCCTGACGCGATCATCGCTTCGGGACGCACGGACTTTCCGAATCAGATCAACAATGTGCTGTGTTTTCCCTTCATCTTCCGTGGAGCGCTCGATGTCGGCGCGTCGACCATCAACGAGGCGATGAAGAAGGCCGCCGTCGTCGCGCTGGCTCGAATCGCCGAGCACGAGGCGTCGGACATCGTCACGTCGGCCTACAACGCCGATACGTTCGTGTTCGGTCCTGACTATATTCTGCCAAAACCGTTTGATCCTCGCCTGATCACCGAGATCGCTCCAGCCGTCGCCCGAGCCGCGATGGAGTCGGGCGTCGCAACGCGGCCAATCGCCGATTTCGACGCCTATCGGCAGAAGCTGAATTCATTCGTGTATCGATCCGGGTTTGTGATGAAGCCGGTGTTCGAAGCCGCGCGGCGGGCGCCGAAGCGTCTGATTCTGGCCGAGGGCGCTCATCCCTATGTTCTGCAAGCGGCGGCTCAGATGATCCAGGAGAAGATCGCGCGGCCGATCCTGATCGGGCATCAGGAAGATGTCACGCGCGCCGCACATCATCTTGGTCTGCGGATCAAGGCGGGGCAGGATTATGATCTGTTCGATCCCCTGACCGATAGCCGGATGGCGACGCTTGCCGACGATTATTATCGCCTGGTCGAACGTCGTGGAGTCTCGCCGGCGCAGGCCGCACGCACGGTGCGGACATCCAATACCCCGCTTGGTGCGATGCTGCTGAAGAGCGGTGTCGGTGACGCGCTGATCTGCGGTCCGATCGGGCGGTTTCAGCGCCACATCGAGCATGTCGATCAGATCATCGGCAAGGCACCGGGCGTCAAGGCCTACTCGACATTGTCGGCGCTGATCCTGGCGCGCGGTCCACTGTTCATCGCTGATACTTATGTGACCTATGACCCATCAGCCGAGCAACTCGCTGAGATGACGATGATCGCGGCCGATGAAGTGCGCCGCTTCGGGCTTGAACCGAAAGTGGCGTTCGTCTCGCATTCGAATTTCGGCTCGGCCGATACGCCGTCGTCGGTGAAGATGCGTCAAGCCTTGGCGCTGTTGCGGGGGTGGGCGTCCGATCTCGAAGCAGAAGGCGAAATGCATGCCGACGCGGCGCTGTCACCGTTCATTCGCGAAGAGATTTTTCCTAATGCCCGGATGAAGGGTGCGGCCAACCTGCTGATCATGCCAAGCCTCGACGCCGCCAACATCGCCTTTAATCTCCTTAAAGCGGTCTCCGGAGCCGTTGCCATCAGCCCGATGCTGCTGGGTGTCGCCAAGCCGGTGCATATCGTTACGCCGTCGATCACGGTGCGGGGCCTGCTCAATATGGCGGCGGTGGCGGTTGTGGACTGCGCTAAGGACGCATCGGCGGCGCGGTGATACGCACGGACGCAGACAGGGATTGGACGCGAGCATGACGCTGAAGTTTGATGGCACGCTGCTCCTGGTTGGCGCGGGCAACATGGGTGGTGCGCTGCTGGCAGGGTGGCTGGAGCAAGGATTGGACCCGCGCGCCATTGCCGTGCAGGACCCGGGGCCGCCTGCGCCGATGAAGGCGCTGTTGGACAAGCACCATATCGAGACGCGCAAGACGGTAGCGCTCGCCACGCCGCCGGCCGTTATCGTGCTGGCGGTGAAGCCGCAGGTGATGGATCAGGTCTACCCGCCGGTGGCGCGTCTCGCCGGATCTGATACGGTTGTGCTGTCGGTTGCGGCCGGCAAGACCATCGCGAGTTTCGAGGATCATTTGCCGGCTGGGCGGGCGGTGGTGCGTTCGATTCCCAACACGCCGGCGGCGGTCGGGCGTGGCATCACGGTGGCAGTGGCGAATGCGCACGTTACGCCCACGCAAAAAGCGCTGTGCGACAGGTTGCTGAAAGCAGTTGGCGCGGTTGCATGGGTCGAGGACGAAAGCCTGATCGATGCGGTGACGGCGGTTTCCGGTTCGGGTCCAGCCTATGTCTTCTATCTCGCGGAGTGTATGGCGGAGGCCGGGATCAAAGCCGGGTTGCCGGTTGATCTTGCGCGTCAGTTGGCGCGATGGACGGTCGCCGGGTCAGGTGAATTGCTGCATCGGTCAGACATCGATCCGGGCCGGTTGCGCCAGAACGTGACGTCGCCGAATGGGACGACACATGCAGGTTTGCAGGTGCTGATGGGTGAAAAGGGCATGCAACCCCTGTTCGACGAGGCAATCGCCGCGGCGACACGCCGCTCGCGGGAATTGGCGCGCTGACGGGTGTTTTTTGCTTGTGGGCATCCCCATATGTTTCGTGCAGGTGGTGGACGAGGAGACCGGCATGATCGATGAAACCAAACCGAAGGGCCGGCTGATCGCGGCCGCGATGCGCCTCGCCGCCGAGCGGCCGTGGGCTGAGGTGACGCTGGCCGAGATCGCAGGCGCGGCGGGGCTTGGGCTCGACGAGGTGCGCGCGCAGGTATCGTCGAAGTCCGAGCTGATCGCAGCCTTCATGCGGGTGGTCGACGACACGGTGTTGCAGAAAGCTGCCGCGCGCGCCGTTGAGCCGGCGCGCGATCGGTTGTTTGATGTGATCATGTTGCGCTTTGACACGTTGATGCCGTGGAAGCCCGCGTTGAAGTCGATCGCGGCGTCCGGGCTCGCCGATCTGCGGCTGGCGCGGCCGTATCTGGCGTCACAGCATTGGATGCTGCAGGCGGCCGGCATCGGCACGGACGGCGCAGGTGGCAGCATGCGCGTGGCGGGGCTCGCCTCGGTCTACGCGTCGACGTTCCAAACCTGGCTCGGCGACGAGGATCCCGGCATGGCCAAGACGATGGCGGCGCTGGATCGGCGGTTGCGGCGCGGGGAAAGTGCCGTCAGTGCGATCGAGGATTCCTGCGGCAGCGCGATGCGGATCGTGCGCGATCTGTCGGGCGTGCTTGGCAGCGTCTTCAAGCAACGGCCAGCGGGCGCGGCCGACGAAAAGCCAACGAACGGGCCGAAGGACGCGCCGACGCCGGGGCCGGCTTAAGATTCGTTTGGGGGAACTATGGCAGTGCCGAACAGCGCGGTTGCCGCGCCGATTACGGTTGATGACTTTCTGAAAGTCGATATTCGCGTCGGCACGATTGTCGCGGTGGAGCCCTATCCGGAAGCACGCAAGCCGGCATTCAAGTTGAAAATTGATTTCGGGCCGGAGATCGGCATCAAGACAAGCTCGGCACAGATCACCAAGTACTACGCGGCCGACGCGTTGATCGGGCGGCAGGTTGCCGCCGTCGTTAACTTCCCGCCGCGCCAAATCGGCCGCTTCATGAGCGAAGTGCTGACGCTCGGCTTTCCGTCCGATGAGGGCGAGGTGGTATTGATCAGCCCGGAGCGGGCAGTGCCGAATGGCGGGCGGATGTTTTGATCCGTCGGTCGTCGTTTTGGCTTCGGCTCCAGCCGAATGCCATCTTTCTCCGCTTGCTTGACGAGCTTGGCCGCGGCATCGGGGAGGAGATAGCGCGCGGCGACGAGGTTGTCGGCGGTTTTTTTTACCGCTGTGCTGCGTCACAGAAACTGCAGCCATGCGGCTGGGCGCAAGCCGTGGCGTCAGGATCGATGGACACGGACAGCGTCCAGCCGCGTCCTGCAGCAGAGCATGGGAACCGCATGCCCTCAGACGCTCGAAGGTCTCGACAGCGTGATGAGGGAATAGATGCGGTCGCTGTGGCGACCGATTTCGCTTCGTGCTTGCTCCCCACCGGACTGCCTTGTGCTCGCAACAAGCACCGTCGACAACACGCGCCGTTAGCAAAGTTGCGTGCGTAGGTCCTGAAAGATTGCCGTAATTTGCGTGAAATTTATCGGCATTTTGCCTGACATTGCAGGAGATGCTATCGTTTGGTGTTTTCGCTGTTTGACTGAGTTAGGAATCGTTCCAGATGGCCGGGACTATTTGTTTTCAATCATTTACCATCGACCTTGAACGACTGTGCGTGCGCGGCCCCGACGGCGAGATCGCGCTCAGGCCGAAGAGTTTCGAGGTCTTGCGCTACCTCGCCGAACATAGCCGCCGCGTGGTCCCGAAAGACGAGATCATCAAGGCTGTCTGGGCCGAGGTGACGGTCACTGATGAATCGCTGACGCGTTGCATCAGCGAAGTGCGTCGCGCGATCACCGACGATGCCCAGCAGATCATCAAGACAGTCTCCCGGCGGGGTTACCTTTTCGACCCCGTCGACCTCCGCATCAGCGATGGCGCCGGGAACGGCGTCGCTGCTGCGGTGCAGCGGCCGGGGTTGACCGATCAGGGCCTGCAATTTTCGCCCAAGCTGGCCAACCGGCCGTCGATCGCAGTCTTGCCATTCTTGAACATGAGCGGCGATCCCGAGCAGGAGTATTTCGCCGACGGCATCACCGAGGACATCATCACTGATCTGTCGAAGATCTCGGGCCTTTTCGTCGTCGCTCGCAATACGTCGTTCACCTTCAAGGGCCGATCAGTCAAAATCCCCGAGGCCAGCGCCGAACTCGGCGTCAAATTCGTCCTCGAAGGTAGTGTGCGCAAGTCCGGTTCCCGGGTGCGTGTAACAGCACAGCTCCTGGACGCCGAGACAGGCGGCCATCTGTGGGCCGACCGCTACGATCGGGATCTCAGTGATATCTTCGCGATTCAAGACGACATCACGCGGGCCATCGTCGATCAACTGCGGGTGCGTCTGCTGCCCGAGGAACGACAGGGGATCGGAACGCCTCCGACCGGCAGTGTCGAGGCCTACACCTACTATCTGCGCGGCCGGGAGTTTCTGCACCGGCGCTCGAAAGGGTTTCTCGAACTGGCCCGGCGCATGTTCGCCAAGGCCACCGATATCGATCCGAACTACGCCAAGGCCTACGCCGGCATCGCCGACTGCGATTCCTTCCTCCGCCTGCACTACGGCGCCGATATTTCCGTCGAAAGCATTCTGGACATGAGTTCCAAGGCGTTGGCGCTGTCGAGCGGCCTCGCCGAGGCAAACGCCTCGCGTGGTCTGGCATTGTCGTTGCTCGGACGCTATGGGGAAGCGATGGACGCCTTCGACGCGGCGATCGATGCGGACCCGAACCTGTACGAGGCTCACTATTTCCGGGCCCGCGCCAGCGTCAGCCAAGGCCAGTTCGAGGACGCCGCCCATCATTTTCGGCGCGCTGCCGCGATCAATCCGGACGATTGCCAATCGTTGCTGGTCCTCAGAGGCGTGCTGCGCTCGCTTGGGCGTATCGATGAAATGATGGCGGTCGCACGCGCAGGCGTGGCACGCGCCGAACGCGAGATGGCACTCCACCCGGAGAACCCGCGTTCGGCCTACCTAGGCGCCGGAGGCCTGGTCGCTCTCGGCGAGATTGATCGCGCCAAGGAATGGATCGCTCGCGCGCTGACGATCGATCCGAATGATGCCCTGACGCAATACAATAGCGCCTGCTTCTATGCGATGGTCGGGGAGCATGAGAAGGCGATCGATCTGCTGCTCGCCGTTCTGCCGCGGGCGGGCCGCCAGACGAAGGAGTGGACGCGGCACGACTCCGACCTCGATCCCCTGCGGTCGCATCCGCGCTTCGCCAATGTCCTTAAACTTCTGGATTGAGCGCGCCTGGCGCACTTGTAACGATCGCGCAGCGAAGTTTCAGGATAGGCCGCCTGATGTTTCAGCCAAATTTCCGGCAACTTGCAGTGTGCCGTCACGACGCGATGCCCGATCCGCACTAGGTTTGGTCCTGTGACGTTCCTCGTTTTGACGTTTCATAGCGTCCAGGTCGCCTATTGACGTCGACTGCCCCATATTACGGATCAAGTACTGAGAAATACTATGTTGCCTACATATTTTATCCTGGACGCACTTTTTTTCAAGGAACAGCGAACCCGAAAGGACTTCCCTGCGGACCTTAAAGATTTATCGCTTCTCGCCTTCACAATCTGCAACAGCTTGAGGCTTGTTGCCTGCTTGCCACAGATCATCTCGGCAGCTCAGGATCGGAGCGGATGCGCCGGCGTTTCCTGCGCCACCTGGACGATGTTTCTGCTCGCCAATTCAACCGCTGCCGTCTACGCGACGGTCAACCTCGGCGACTGGAACATGGCGGTCCTGTTCGCCGGTAAGGGCCTTTGCTGTGCGGCCATCCTTGCCATCGTGGGATACAAGCGCCAGCGGCACGCCTCTCGCCATGGCCAGCCGCGCGCTGAGCTTTCGATGTCAGCGTTCGACAATGGCGCGCCACGGATCATGACCTCAGTGTGAAGGGTGCGACCACAACGATTGTGGATAACCGCGTGCCGCACCCGATCATGCGGCGGTTCACCGACTGATATGTCGGCCTTATCGGCTGTGCGGGATTGATTCCGCTTCGCGGCAATACCTTCGATAACGCATGGCATCACACGGCACCGATCAGAAGCATATTGATGTCTTGGCGTGGCAACACCGTGTCCTGGCGATCCTAGACCGTCGCCTCGGCGCCGCCGAATTGCGACTACGGTTGCAGCCTGATGCCTTCGGTCTCCGCTTGCTTGATCAGCGTCGCCGCGTCGTCGGGAAGAAGATGGCGCGCAGCGACAAGGCTGTCGGCGGCTTTCTTGACGGCGGCGACGTAGGCCTCCTTAGTCGGATAGCGTTCTTCCATCGATAGACGCGTGTCCTTGACGTCAATGCGTTCCTGCTTGGTGCGGGCGAATGGAATGAATGATCCGGTCAGCGAGCAGAAGCCATCCTCGAAGCGATCCTTGCGGAACAGGTTCCAACCGGTGTAGGTGCCGATCGGTGCCTGCAGATGCACCGAGCGCAGCCCGCCCAGATCATTGCCGTCGGCGTCGACTTGTGGAACTAGGATGCCATAGGACGCGGTGCCGACTTGCGGTGGTTCAATGGTGATGACGCCTGAGGTGTCGGCGTTGCGATACTGCGGGCCGTAATTCAGCACATGCAGCGTGTTGTGGACGCGGGTCGCGCGGACGGCGGGGCGAGGCACGTTGCCGTATTTGTTTTCGGGGATCGGCGGGAAGGCGACGCGGTCGGGCGCGACGAGTGTTCCGTCGGCGATGCGGGGCACGGCGCTGGCGGGTGGCGTCTTGTTGGTGGTCACCCAATCCCTGAGCCCGACCAATACTGCGCGCATGGTCCAGATCTGCGGATTGGGATTGCCTTGTTGCTGGCAGTTGCCGAAGGGCGGTGCCGTGGGCAGGGGCGTTGCTGCGACACCGTGCTGGGTCGAGGCCATGATGTAGGTTCGCACGTTGTCGGGGTCTTTGACGTCCTTCAGCCCGAGCGGATCGGTGAGGCCGAGGGATTGGCGGCCCTCCCAGACTTCGAGCGCGGTCGCAACATGCGTGATCTTCGGACAGGTGTTGGTCTCGCGGCAGCGGTCGAGGGCACCTTGCGTGCGGCCGGTGATCGGATCGGTCTGGCGCGCGTAGGTGAAGGGGAAGTCGTAGGCGGGGAAGAGGTGGTCGACCTGATCGCCCCAGGCGCGACCGGGCTGCGCGAAGCGGATGTTCATGGCGTGCATGCCACCGCCGATATGGGGGAAGGCGCCTTCATAGGTCGTGCGGCCAGCTTCGTCGCGATTGAAGCCGAGATGGATGAAGGTGCGCATCATGCGGCCGCTCTGCGATGTCCCGACGAGGATCGCCTTCTGGCCCTTGCGGTAGACGGGGTTGGGTTTGCCGGTGCTGTCTTTCTCGGCGTGCTTGAGAAAGGCTCCGATATCGCGCGTGGCGGCGAAGCCAATGCCGTGCACCAGCGGCTCCTTGGCGCGATAGATCAATTCGTAGAGGCGGCCCGGTTGGAAGCCTGAGGGCATGCAGACCTGCTTGTCGCTTGACGTGACGACGCCCGCGTCATTGCATGAACCAAAACTCCATTCGCTGTTGGCGACGAGCACACGTGGATCAGCTTCTTTGTCGCGCACGGTCATGTTCGGCAGGAAGCCATCGGCTAGCGGGGTCTTGTTGTCGGTCGAGACGGTTGGGTAGCTATCGGTGACGTTGGTTGTGAACCAGCCGGCGGCGAGATTGAGTGTTTTCGCTGGGGCGGCGGTCGTCAGTTCGGTGCGCACAAGACCGGTGACAGGCGAGCCATCGGCATTGCGGGCGGCTGGAACTTTCAACGTGATGCGATTGTCGCCGGGGAGAACGTCGGCCTGCCAGCCATACCAGACCATCGTATAGCCTTGGTTCATCAGGAAGCCGTCGCCGAATTCTTCCAGCGCGTTGAGTTTGCTCGTGTTGGCAGAGATGCCGTCGTTGAAGTTGCGCAGCATCAGCTTGCGGCCGCGATTGTGGACTTCGACGAGGAGGGTGTTGTTGCCCTTGGCGAGATCGGCCGGGCGGAGGATCTCGATGTCGGTCGTGTACTCGACGCGGCCGCTGGCGTTCTTGGGTGCTAAGCGGATGTCCTGGATGATGCGGTTCTGCGCGAGATCGGGATCAAGTTCGCCGTGGGCTTTGCCTTTGAGCAGGACGTAACCGCCGACACCGGCAAAGGTCTTGCCGCCGAAGGCTGGCGCTTCACTGGTGATCTCGATGCGCACAATGCGCGCTTCGGACGGCGTCGCCGTTGCGAGTGTTGCGGCGATGATGCCGGCGCCGGTCAGCAATGATTTTTTCAAAGCATTGAACATGATGTCCTCCCAGACCTCTTAATTGAAGAGAGTAGCTGGGAGGGTAGGGCATTGGTCAAGTCGAATGACAGCGTAATCTGATACCGTCGAGCGAATCGTCCGCCTCCGAGTCAGTTTGCTTCGTCATGGCCGCGAAGGCGGCCACCCAAGCAGGCTGATTTTTGTCGCGGTGGTCCAGTCAGCCGAACAATCAGGTATAGTATCGCAGATGCCGTTCACGGCGGCGCAAACTTGCACACTGCTTGGGTGGCCGCCTTCGCGGCCATGACGAAGTTTTGGTTTGCAGACAGGTCGAAGCTTTTGCACGGCGGTATTAAACGCGCGGCGAATGATCGAACCGGTTGCCGGCGACCGTTAACGTCTACCGCCGCCGAGGACCGCGCGGACGAGGACAGCGCCGATGGAGCGGGCGATCTGGCGGATCATCGACATGAGGAAGGCGTTGCCGATGCCCTGGCGGCCGCCGCTGCCACCACCGCCGACGGCGGAATAGGTCTGCTTGTTGGTGTCTTTGTCGGTGGGGTTTGTCATCGGCTTGGTCCCTTGTTTTTGTCGCGCTGCTTATCGGAAAAGCGCTTCACAACTTTCTTGCGCGCTTCAGATGCCCACTTCGCATCCGCGCCACTCGTCGTTAGAACATCACGCCGTCGTCTTACTTCTTAAAGATGCCGTTGACGATGGCACGGCCGACGCTGGAGGCGACAGTACGGGTCAGCGACTTGGTGAAGGCTTCGCCCATCCCCATGCGGCCGCCACTGCTGCCCGTCAGGCCGCCGAGGATGTTGCCGAACAGGCCGCCACCGCCATCGGTTCCCTGGGTTGCTGCCTGCAATTTCTCGTAGGCCGACTCGCGATCGAGCGTCGTCTCGTACTTGTTGAAGTGCGGGCTGTATTCGATGACGCCGCGGCGCTCTTCCGGTGACACCGGCCCGATCCGGCCCATCGGCGGTCGGATCAGTGTCCGCTGCACCATTGACGGCTCGCCCTTGTTGCGCAGCGTCGAAACTAGTGCTTCGCCGACCTTCAGTTCCTGGATGACGCGTGCGGTATCGAGGTTCGGATTGGGGCGAAAGGTCTCGGCAGCGGCTTTGATGCCTTTCTGTTCGAGCGGTGTGAAGGCGCGCAACGCATGCTGCACGCGATTGCCGAGCTGGGCTGAGACCTTGTCCGGCACGTCGCGCGGGTTCTGCGTGACGTAATAGACGCCAACGCCCTTTGAGCGAATGAGGCGTGTCACCTGCTCGATTTTTTCGAGCAAGGCTTTCGGTGCTTCGCTGAACAGCAGATGCGCCTCATCGAAGAAGAAGACGAGTTTTGGTTTCGGCAGATCGCCGACTTCCGGCAGTTTCTCGAACAGGCTGGCCAGCATCCACAGCAGGAACGTCGCGTAGAGGCGCGGGGTCTGCATCAGCTTGTCGGCGGCGAGAATATTGATGACACCGCGGCCGTCGGGAGCGAGGCGAATGAAGTCATCGATGTCGAGCGCGGGTTCGCCGAAGAATGCGGCGGCGCCTTGTTCTTCGAGCACCAGCAGGCGGCGCTGGATCGCACCAACCGACGTGGTTGCGACGTTGCCGTATTTGGTTTGCAGTTCCTTGCCGCGTTGGCCGACTTCGTCGAGGACGGCGCGCAAGTCCTTGAGATCAAGGATCAGCATGTTCTTGTTGCCGGCGGCGCGTTCGTCGGCGGCCCAACGGAAGGCGATGTTGAGCACGCCTTCCTGGACGTCGGTGAGTTCGAGCAGACGCGATAAGAGTAGCGGGCCCATCTCCTGGACGGTCGCGCGGATGGGATGGCCCTGCTGACCAAAGATATCCCAGAAGACGGCGGGGAAAGCGGTGTTGCCGTACTCGGCCATGCCGATGTCGTGGGCGCGCTGGACAAGATGAGGTTTCGGTTCGCCGACTGCGGCGACACCGGAGAGGTCGCCCTTGATGTCGGCGGCGAAGACGGGGACGCCAGCGGCTGAGAAACTTTCGGCAAGCACTTGCAGCGTAACGGTCTTGCCGGTGCCGGTCGCACCGGTGATGAGGCCGTGGCGGTTGGCAAGGCGCAGTTCAATGAATTCGGGCTCGATGCTCTTGCCGAGTAGCATTTTGCCGTCTTGGATATAGATGCTGCTGTCGGCCAGATCGTGGGCCTTGGCGTCACCGCCCGCTTTGGTGCCCGCATTGATGTCAGCCATGTTCCGCTCCTTTGCGAGCCGCGCACGGTCCGATTGTGCCTGTCCGAGCCCGCATCAGGCTCATTTTTGGCACGCCTCGCGCGAACTCGAAACCGCTCAACCTGCAACGTGTTTACACAGGCCTTGCGGCTTGGCAATGGCGGGTTGCAGCAACACTTGGCTTGCTGTGGCAAAGATCGGATCAGTGAGTGTGGGCTGGTCGCGTGGCTAGCCGGCTCGCGCAGGGGTTGCGGCGCGCCGCTGACTGCGAGCGCGTTCGATTGCGGCTTGATCACGCCGTGCCTGGTCATCGACGGCCGCATCGTCGCGCTCCTTGAACAGGCGGCGCGCCTCAGGATCAGCGTAGATCTTGTTGCCGACGCGATCGGCTGTGAAGAGGCTCGGGTCGTTGAGCGAATGGATGGCGAACACGGGCGCGCCGAGGTGCACGCGATCGAAAAGATCAATGACGTCCTCATTGAGCATGCGAATGCAGCCATTCGATGTGGCCGAGCCAATGGAGCCGCGGGATGGGGTGCCATGGATGCGCAGCAACGACCAATCCAGGTACATCGCACGCCGGCCAAGAGGGTTCTTGGGGTCGCCACCCTCATAGTAATCATCATTGGTGGCTGAAATCCATTCGGGATCGACGCGCTTGGCCGAGACAAATGTTCGACCCATCCACAATTCATGCGCCTTGCCGACGGCTATCCCATAGCGGACCGCCTGGCCTTTGGCGGAGATGTAGTAGAGGCGCCGGTCGTTGTTGACGATGATGATCGAGCCGACGGGGAATGGCGCATCGAGCGCGACATGCTCGGCCTTGGTCTGCTGCGGAGCTTCCGGAAGGTGTGGCTTTTGTGGTTTGGATTGCGCCTGGATTGGCGTCGTCAAGCCAGAACCGGTCAACGCAAATGCGATGCCGCCAACAGCGGCATAAAAGCAGCAACGACGCAACACGAACATACCCCAGTGACTGAAGTGGCCTACCTTTTTCTCGTTATTGTTAGAACAACGCTATGGGGGACGAAAGCGCAAAAGAGCCACGCCACCGGAAAAAGCGTTTCAGTGTTCCAGTATAGCATTTTCGCGCATCACGACTGCATCCAACCCTGGCAACCCTGGCAACCCTGACCGTTCGTGTCAGCATTGGCCGGACGTCGCGCTTTTCAGAATGATCTCAGTAGGGTAGGAGCGGTGGTGCTGGTTTCCCGACCGCGCATGCAGGGCCGCCTTGGATGTCATGACCCAAACACCGCCGAAAACACCGCTGGCACTCGCCGATGATTTTCCGGTCCCGTCGGAGGCGCATTGGCGTGCGCTGATCGATAAGTTGTTGAAGGGCGGGGATTTCGACAAGCGATTGGTCGCACGAACCGACGACGGGATTGCCATAAAGCCGCTTTATGCGCGTTCGGCCGTCTCGATTGTCGGTGATCCCGGAGAACGGGGCCAGACGCGTCGCGGCCTCGGCTGGGACATTCGCCAGCTCCATGCTGAGCCCAATCCGGCAACAGCAAATGATGCCATTCTCGAAGACTTGGCCGGCGGCGCCACGTCGATCCAGCTCCAAGTGGCAGCGCCGGGATGGTCGGGCTTGCCCTACGACGGCACTTCGCTTGACCGCACGCTTCGTGACGTGCTGCTCGACGTATGTCCGATCTCGCTGGTGGCCGGCGAATATACGCCGGATGCCGCTGGCAGTTTGATAGCGCTTTGGCAGCAACGCGGAATAGCTGACCAACACCGGCTGGGTGCGTTCAACTACGATCCGGTGGGGACGCTTGCGCAAACCGGCGCGCTGTATCACCCGGTCGAACGGGCGCTCGATATTGCCGCGGGCTTGGTTGAGAACGTGCGGGGGGTGCCAGGGGTGACGGCACTCGCGGCCAACGGTCATGTCTGGCATCGAGGCGGCGCGACGGAGGCGCAGGAAATTGCCTGCGTCCTCAGCTGCGTCATCAGTTATCTCAGGGCATGCGAAAAAGTTGGTCTAGCGCCGTCGGAAAGCCTGCCGAAGATTGCCGTCACGTTGGCCGTCGATGCGGATCAGCTGATGGGCTTGGCGAAGTTCCGCGCCTTTCGCTTGCTCATCAGACGGATCGCCGAGGCTTGTGGCGCTGGGCCATCGGCAACGCAGGTGCCGGTCACGGCCGAGACGTCGTTGCGGATGATGACGCGGCGCGATCCCTGGGTAAACGTGCTGCGTACGACGATGGCGTGCGCGACGGCTGCCATGGCCGGAGCGGACAGTATCATCGTGTTGCCGTACTCATGGGCGATCGGCCAGCCCGACGCCTGCGCGCGACGGATTGCGCGCAACACCCATCACATCCTGATCGAGGAAGCCGGACTTGGCCGGGTGGGTGATCCAAGTGCCGGGAGTTTCGCGATTGAAACATTGACGCGCGATCTGGCGACCAAGGCGTGGGCTATTTTCCAGCGCCTCGAAGGTGCTGGCGGGGTTGCAGCCGCGCTGCAATCTGGCCAGCTGCAGGGCGAACTTGCGCAGTCGCATGCGGGCCGGATGCGGAACCTGGTGCAGGGCCGGAACGCTCTGACCGGCACAACGACTTTTCCCTATCTGGGTCACGATGGCGTCAAGGCGGACCCATGGCCGTCCGATGCGCTTTCGGCCGATCTCAAAGGCGCGCGGGTTCAACCATTGCCGGCTATGCGGCTTGCCGAGCCGTTCGAACGGCTACGCGATGCTGCTGACGCCTATCAACAGAGGACCGGCACGTTGCCAGCGGTATTCCTGGCGCAACTTGGCGATCCCGCGCCATCAGCGGCGCGGGCCTTGTGGCTTCGAAATTTTCTGGCGGTCGGGGGAATCGAAACACATGCCGGACAGAGTTCTGCTGGTGATGGATTTCTGAGCACGGTGCAGCTTGGCGCGGCGTTCGCGGAATCGGGACTGGCCGTTGCGTGCCTCTGTGCGACGGATACGGTCTATGGCGAAATGGGAGAAGCGGCGGCGGCTGTGTTGAGCCAAGCCGGTGCGCGTTGCGTCTTGCTTGCGGGACGGCCAAAGGATCAAGAAGCGCAGCTGAAGGCCGCCGGAGTCGCGACCATGATCTACGCGGGCTGCGATCAACTGGCGACGCTGGCGGCGTTGCACGCGGCGGCCGGGATATCGTCGTGAATGGCTGTTGCGTTACGCGTGGCGTTCAGGCCGCCAAGCCATTGTCCGACAACTTCGCCGTTAGACCCTGGCGATCGTAGGGCTTCAGGATATAGTCGTTGGCGCCGGTCGTGAGGACGCGGGCGATGTCAACGGAATCGCTTTCGGTCGTGCAGTAGATGATCATCGGCCGTTCACCGCCAGGTTGTTGGCGCAGCGTCGAGATGAACTCGGGGCCGGCCATGACGGGCATATGCCAATCGACAAAGATCACGTCCGGCATTTTGGCTTGGCAATGTTCCAGCGCGCGCTGACCATTCTCGGCTTCATGAACCTCGTAGTTCAGCGAGGCGATGATCTGGCGCGCGACTTTACGGATGACGTCGGAGTCATCCACGACAAGGCACTGCTTCTTCGCTGTCATCGGCCAATCTCGCCCTTCCAAGCCACGCACATATCTGATTGGCCCGACCGCTACGGTCCAGCCAATCACGCGTCGCACGTATGTTTTGGTTAGTGTCGATCGAAAGCGTTAACGTTGTGTTGCGGTGGCGACTTTGATGCAATCAAAAGTTGCAATTCAGCGGCACTATTTCGACGGACGTGCCGTGATGACGATGTCGAGGCCATCCTTGCGCACGTCGAGCGCCATCTTGACGGTCGTCGACAATCGCCACGTATAATAAGCCTGGATCGACATGGAATCGAGCGTCGGCTGTCCGCCGGTCACGAATTCGACCAGATACTGTGGCGGGCGGGCGCTAACGCCACGACAGCGGATGCTGAAGCTGGGCAATTCCAGGTTGCCGGTGATGGTTGCCTCTATTTCGCCGCCACGGGGGAGCGCCGTCATTGAAAGAGCGATGAGATTGAGCAGTAACTTGACACGGTCCTTGGCCATATAGCCGGGCTGGCCCTGCCATTTCAGCTTATGCTTCTGCTGGCCGACGAATCCGCGAGTGATTTGCTCGGCCATGCCGAGGTCGATCATGGCGCCTGCCGAGCCAGCCGCGCCAAAAGCGAAGCGGGCGAACTGGAGGCGGGCGGAGGCTTGGGCGGTGACGTTGCGGATCATTTCCAGCGCATATTTTTGCGCGTCGGCGTTCTCGTCCTCATCGAGGATTTCGAGGCCGTTGTGGATTGCCCCAACGGGATTGATGACGTCGTGGCAGATCTTGCTCGAAATGAGCGCGGCGAGTTCCAAATCCGATGGTGGCACGCGTTTGTTCATAAAGTTCCCCTGATGGCGGTCGGTCGGTTCTTGCCATGATGTGAAATGGAACGAGTTCAAACGAACTCCACGCGGGCCAACAGGGGTGTTCCACACCAAGCGAATCACTCACTCATAACTGCTTCGCGGGGCTTGTGCCAAGCGATTGCTTTGGTCTGGATTCCAGAAGTTGCATTGCGGGTCCGGGACTAGAGTTTTTTTGTCACAATACGGTGTTGTGCGAGCCTGGGCATGGCATCATGGGTGCTCCTGATTTAAGACGGCGACATGGTGTCAGATAGTTACAAGCAGCTCTGCGAAGCGCTATTGGCGGCCGTACTCCATGCAGGGCGCGTGCAGTTGGACTATGCGCGCAGCGGTTTTTTGGTTGCTACGAAAAGTGACAACACGCCAGTGACGTTGGCCGACCAGGAGTCCGAAGCGATCATTTTGGCGGGGTTGGCGGCGATTGCTCCGAATGTTCCTGTCATCGCCGAGGAGGCGATGGCGGCTGGACAGCGGACGGCAATTGGCGAGCGCTTTTTCCTGGTTGATCCGCTCGATGGAACGCGTGAATTCATTGCTGGGCGGCCAGAATTCACAATCAATATCGCGCTGGTTGAGGGCAAGATGCCTCGGTTCGGGTTGATCTATGCGCCCGCCTCCGGGCGCTTATTCATGACGCTTGGTCCGACTACGGCAGTAGAGGCAACACTGGATCCTGGGTCGGCAGTGTCCCGTCTGGCTGATGTGGCGACGCGGCGCATCGAGACACGTGAGCCACCTGTGTCGGGCTTGATTGCGATTGCCAGCCGTTCGCACATGACCGATGCAACCGGCCGCTTCCTCGATCGCTTCCAGGTCTGCGAGCGGCGTTCGGCTGGGTCGTCACTTAAGTTCTGTCTGATTGCGCGGGGTGATGCCGACATCTATCCACGGATTGGTGGCAAGACTTGCGAATGGGACATTGCGGCGGGACACGCGATCTTGGCGGCGGCCGGCGGTGCGGTCACGGCTCCGGATGGGGCGCCGCTGCATTATGGCAAGATCGCGGCAGGATTTGTGAACACTGACTATGTCGCATGGGGTCGTGCTTCGCTGGCTCAAATGGGGTGATAGGGCTGATACCTGCTGTCCCCGGCCGACACACAATGGCTGGAACGGCTGCAATTTTCCACGGTTTGGCGGCGCTTCGGCCATACTTTGGTAACACTTACATTCAAGAGTTGATGCTTATCGTGCGCTTCTGAATCCGGATCACAGGTCTGGCATGAGCGTCGGCCATCAATGACCCGAGGGCGAACACATGCCGGGACGTCTGAAACGAGTTGCAGTGGGGCTGGCGTGCGCGCTGCCGCTCATGATGGGTTTGATTGTGCCCGGTTCGGCTCAGGAGCGGTTGCCCTGGCAGGATCGTGGCGAACAGCGCAGCTATGAGCCACGCGATGTCAATCGTGACTATCAGGACCGCCGCTCCGAACAAGGAATTTACGACAGCCGGGATACAGCCGCGGGCGCTGGGGCCTATGGCGCAGCTGCCCCCTACGGTCAGAGCGGTGGCTATGCCAGCCGCAGTGGCGGCGCGAACGATGCCTATTCGGCACCGCGGAATGGTGGCTATGCCGGTAATGAACGGTCGGTTGGGCAGCCTTACGGTGAGCCGTACCGGCAACCGGCAGAACCCTCTGACCGCGGCTATGGTTCGGCCTATCCGGCAGAGCGAAACTATGATGCCGGACCGCGTCAGCCGTCCGCCGGTATGCGTCCCGGCACGTATTCGTCAGATGAGATTGCTTCGGCCGGGCATCGCTTCTTTGGCAAAGTGAGTTCGGGTCTTGCCAGCGCCATCGAATATGCCTTCAAGCGGCAGGGCCGTCCCAACGGCTATATCTTAGGTGAAGACGCTGGTGGCGCTTTTGTCGCTGGCCTGCGTTACGGCGAAGGAGTGCTGTACACCAAGGATGCTGGTGAACACAAAGTGTTCTGGCAAGGGCCGTCCGTGGGCTACGACTTTGGCGGTGAAGGTTCGAAGGTCATGGTGCTCGTCTACAACTTGCGCGATCCCTCGGAAATCTATGACCGTTTTGGCGGGATTGCGGGTTCTGCCTATGTCGTCGGCGGCGTCGGGCTGAATTTCCAGACCAAGGACCATATCGTGCTGGCGCCGATCAGGGCCGGGGTTGGCTTGCGGTTGGGTGCCAACATCGGCTATTTGAAGTATACGCCGAGACCGACTTGGAACCCATTCTGATTCGGTTGAGGTCGCGCCCGCTGCGTTCGTGAGCAGGTGGGCGCTTTGCCGTATGTCGGCCATATCGAATGCTTGTGGCAACTTTCGTCGCCAGGGCCGGCCGTCTTTTGCTGCGCTGAACCGAGGGACGAGCCGCCGGTGATTTCCATCCAGTCCATCCTGCTGGTAGCGCTAGGGTTTCTGTCGGCGGGGCTTGTTGTGCTGGGGCTGGCGCCGGCGTTCTGGTCGCGCGCGGTGCGCCTGACGACCAAGCGACTGAAGGATGCTATTCCTGTCAGCGAAGAAGAAATCCGGGCCGACAAGGACCGTCTCCGGGCAGATTTCGCGATTCGAACACATAAACTGGAGATGCGGGTTGAGCAGGCCGAGTTGCAGCGGGCGCGGCACCTGATCGAGATCAACCGCCGGGACGCGAACGTCTCCACACTTGAGCGTCGCGTCGAGGAATTGACGACTATTGGAGAAGAACATCAAAACGCCCGTCTGGTGCTGGAGCAGACGATCGCCGACCGGTTGCCCCGTGTTGAGCAGCGGCTTAGCGAAGCCAAATCGTTGCTGTTCAATCGCGACCGCGAAATTGCCGATCTCACGCAATCGACGAAGTCGCAGCGGTTGGCGTTGGAGGAAGCAACGGCGATCAACGCGCAGCAATCCGCTGAGATTGATCGCATGACAAACGCGTTGACGACGCGTGGCGCGCGCAATCAAGGCGCCATGCATGACCCCAAGTATGAAGCCGAGCTGGCACTGCGGTCCGAGATCGAAGCGCTGCGGGCGCAGACGAGGGAACAGGCAGCTTTGATCGCGCGGCTGCATGCGAGCACTCCTGATGTTGGCGGGCAAGCCAATGTCGTGGCGAAGCTCAACGGCGCGAGTGCGGCCAACGGCATGGCAGCGGGACGCGGCGATCATGCGGACGCTGGACGTGAAATGCTAGTGATGCAGTCTCGAATTGCCGACCAAGACCAAGAGATCATCCGGTTGAAGTCCGAATTGATGACGCGGCAGGTCGATGCCGAACCTGTGGGCGGGTTGAAGGACAGCCGCATCGCGCTCAAAGCGCGGTTGGCGTCGTCCGAAGCTGAAGTCGAGCAGCAGTCGGTGATCCTGCAGCAACTGCGTGCCGAACTCGTGGCCGCCAATGAGCGCAATGCGCTGCAGGCACAGCATTTCATGGAAGAAATGCGCCGGCTCGGGGCTGGCACCATGCCGGTGGCGGGACAGCATAAACGCCCGGCAGGCGGTATCGTTCGACGCAGTCTTGCGGAGCGCGTGGCGCAGAACACGGGCGGGACTGCACCTGCTGGTGTCGCTAACGGAGACATCGACACCGATGCAGCGGCAGCGAACACCAACGATGCCAGCGGCAGCGATGGTGTTGTGCATTTGCCGGCGGCTGCGAGCGAAGCCAAGCCGACGCGGCCACGGTTGTTCGATCGTATACAGACGCTCAGCAAGACCTGATCGCGCGCGACGGCTGTGCCGGATTGGGATCAGGCAATTTTGCCGCCCAATTCGTCGGCGATGTGGACCTTCAGAATGTCTTCGAAACTGCTTTCAGCCTTGAAGCCCAGTGCCGTAGCACGCTTGGCGTCGAATTGGGTCGGCCAGCCGGCGACAATTTTCTGGATCATGGCGTCCGGTTCCCGGCGGATGCGCTTGACGACCTTTTCGCCGGCGACCTTGCCGAGTGCGGCGATTTGCTGGCCAACGGTCGCTGGGACTCCGGGCATGGTCAGATTGCGGCGCGGGCCGACTTGATCGCCGTCAATGGTTGCCGCATGCAGCAGGAAGCCGACGGCTGCTCGGGGGCTTGCGTGCCAGTGCATGACGTCGTCTGAGACCGGAAGCACGGCCTCCTGGCCGGCAAGCGGTTCGCGCATAATGTTCGAGAAAAAGCCGGAGGCAGCCTTATTGGGTTTTCCCGGGCGGACGCAAATGGTCGGCAGGCGGATGCCGATGCCGTCGATCATGCCCTTGCGCGTATAGTCCGCCAGCAATAGTTCACCGATGGCTTTCTGGGTGCCGTAGCTGGTCAGGGGTGTGTGATGAAACTCGTCCGGGATCGTGGCCGGGAAAGGCGATCCAAACACCGCGATCGAACTTGTAAAGACCAGTCTTGGCTTTTTCGCAGATTTTTCGTAGGCGTGCCGCACACTTTCGATCAGGTTTTGCGTCCCGGCCAAGTTGATGCGATAGCCTTTGTCGAACTCCAATTCCGCTTCGCCTGATACGATGGCGGCCAAGTGGAATATGATATCGGGCTTGTCTTGGACCAACTTGTCGGTCTCGCCTTTGGTGGGGAGATCGCCGGCCACGACTGTGACCGGAAAAGAGCCGGTTTTTGGGGCTTGCGCGGGGACGACATCATAGAGCGTCAGGCTCGAGATCTCTTGTTTGCCGAGCTTGCCATCCTGAGCGAGGCGCTCTGCAAGTTTGCGGCCGACCATGCCGGCGCCGCCAATGATCAAGATTTTCATGGATGTTTCCTCGTTTTGCGTTGTTTGGCCGTGAACCCTGTCGTCAGTTTAGCCGAGACTTTCGTCCAGCACGAGCCTAGTCCCGCATGGGACGGATGCGTTCCGGCTGACCGTGTGCGGGCAAACTCACATGATGATAACCGCAACGTGAGTTCGGGTTGTGCGATCGGCTATGTTAGCGTTCACCTCACATTCAAACGGATTGGCCAGGATGGCCCCGCCGTCGTTCGGACATGTGCTGTGAGCCAAGGAAGCGCCTCGTGAACGAATTTGCCCGCAACCCGGTGAACAGCAAACTTGCCGCAAAATTTCAAAATCCTGATCTGACAGCCAAGGGTGAGCCGCGCGCACAGGTGCCGCTTGTTGTGCTCGATACTCTCTGGATCAATACCGGCACGCTCTGCAATATCACCTGCCAGAACTGCTACATCAAGTCCAGTCCGTCGAACGACCGGTTGGCCTACATCACGCGCGCCGAGACGCGCGCGTACTTGGACGAGATCCGAGCGAATAAGATTGCAACGCGCGAGATCGGGTTTACCGGTGGGGAGCCGTTCCTCAATCCGGATATGCTGGGCATGCTTGACGATGCGCTGTCTGGCGGGTTCGAGGTTTTGCTCCTCACCAATGCGATGCAACCGATGCAGCGTCCGAGGATCAAAGCAGGGCTGCTTGCGATCAATGCGAAGTACGGCAGGCGTCTGACGATACGCGTCAGCCTCGATCATCACGGCAAGGCGCTGCACGAGGCCGAGCGCGGTGCCAAAACCTGGGATAAGGCGCTCGGTGGGCTCGATTGGTTGGCGGCCAACGGTTTTCGAATGGCGATCGCTGGGCGGACGTGCTGGCAGGAAACCGAAGCGGATGCGCGCGCCGGCTACGCGCGCCTGATCAGTGATCGCGCTTGGCCGATTGATGCGGCGGATCATGCGGCGCTGAACTTGCTGCCTGAAATGGAGTTGACGGCCGATGTGCCGGAGATCACGACGGCTTGCTGGGGGATCCTGAAGAAGTCACCGGCACAGATGATGTGCGCGACCAGCCGAATGGTAGTGAAGCGCAAGGGCGCCGACAAGCCAACTGTACTGCCATGCACACTGATTCCGTTCGACGAGCGGTTCGATATGGGCACCACGCTCGTTGCGGCGGCCAAAACCGACGGTGGTATGTTCGACGACGGCGCAGTGAAGCTGTGCCATGTCAATTGTGCGAAGTTTTGCGTGCTCGGCGGCGGATCGTGCTCGTGACGACGTGCGGCTTGCAAGCTGCAACAAAGCCGCCCGCTGTTTCCAGCGGACGGCTTTGTTGACGATATAGGTCCGTTGTCGAACGCTTAGCGCTTGACCAGCGCGTCGCGGATTTCCTTCAGATACTTCTCGGCGGCCGGCGGCTCTGCTGGCGGCGCGGCGGCTTTGGCTTTCTCGAACTTCTTCTTCATGGTGTTGATACCTTTGACCAGCATGAACACCGCGATGGCGGTCAGTAGGAACTTGATCACCGCGTTGATGAAGAGGCCGTATTTGATGTCGACACCCTTCACCGGCGTCACCATCAACGACGCGAAGTCGATACCAGCCAACACATAGCCGAGGATCGGCATGATGCAGTTGTCGACCAGCGTCGTGACGATCGGTGAGAAGGCTGCGCCCATGATGACGCCGACGGCGAGATCGACGACGTTTCCTTTGATTGCGAATTCCTTAAACTCGTCAAGCATGCTCATGTGCGGTGATCCTTGTTCCGGCGTTTGAATTAAGCAGTCATCAGAATTGAATGATGCGAAGCCTGACTAGCGTGTTCCGTTGATTCGAGCTATCGCTGACTTAGATAAGTCATATTTGCGAGCTCGCCGGTCCGACTCGAATTGCACTCTATGCCGAGAACTCGATATGAGCAATTCCGGTTTGTCGGAATTCGCCGATACAACTCATGAGCGAGTGGAACTGCGCGGTGTTTGGCTGTTAACTGGCGGGCGGCATGACGGTTGTCGCTGGGTCGGTAGACAGCGTTCGCTGATCATTGCCAAGACCTGATTGGGGTCTGTGTTGGGCAGTGAGCCCGAGGGGCCTGCAAGGCCAGGGCACGGAGAGCATGATCGAGAGGTGGAGTGTGATCGGCCTGGCCCTGACCTACGTCGGTGTGTTGTTCGCACTGGCGTGGTTCGGCGATCGCGCCATTCGCTGGCGCAAGGGCGGCGATGGCCGGCCATTGATCTATGCTTTGTCGATTGCCGTCTACTGCACGTCCTGGACATTTTTCGGCAGCGTGGGGCTCGCTGCGTCAACCGGCTATGATTTCATTCCCGTTTATCTCGGAGCTATTCTTTTCTTCACGCTCGGGTCCGGATTGCTGGTCAATATCGTGCGTATTGCGAAAAGCCAGAACATCACCTCGGTCGCCGACTTTCTCGCAGCGCGCTACGGCAAAAGCCAAGCGGTTGCTGCAATCGTCACTCTCGTCGCGGTCATCGGCACGTTGCCCTACATTGCCTTGCAGCTGAAAGCAGTCGCGATGTCGGTCGATACGCTGCTGGGTGCGCGCACGTCGACAGCGTGGCTCGGGCTTTCGTTCGACACGGCATTCTTCGTCGCCATTGTGATGGCAGCCTTCACGATCCTGTTCGGAACGCGCCATATCGATGCGACGGAGCATCAGGAAGGGCTGGTGCTGGCGATTGCAGCGGAATCCATTGTCAAGTTGGCGGCGTTTCTCGCGGTTGGTCTGTTTATTTCGGTCAGTGCCTTCGGAACGATCGGCGGATTTACCGCTGCGATCCAAAGCACTCCTGAGATTCAAGAGTTATTCGCGCGAGGCTTTAAGGGTTCAACCTGGATTACGGTGACGCTGCTCAGCTTCATTGCGGTGATCCTGTTGCCGCGGCAATTCCATGTTGCCGTTGTCGAGAACAACTCGGAGAAGGAGATCCGGCGCGCGAAGTGGCTATTCCCGCTCTACCTCGTACTGATCAATATCTTTGTCGTGCCGATCGCCATCGCTGGGCTGATTACGCTGCCGAAAGGGGCCTTCGCCCATGATACCTTTGTGCTGGCGCTGCCGCTGACTGCTGGTGCTGAAGCCATGACGCTGCTGGCATTTGTTGGTGGGTTGTCGGCAGCGACGGCGATGGTGATCGTCGACAGCGTCGCGCTGGCGATCATGATTTCCAGTAGTCTCGTTGTGCCACTGATGCTGCGCCACAGGTTGGATGAGCCACGTGATACGGGAGACATGGCGGCGCGGTTGCTGGCGATCCGGCGATTGTCGATTTTTGTCATTATCCTGCTTGGATACGGCGTTTATCGTCTGCTTGGTTCGGTCAGCGGACTCGCCTCAATTGGATTGGTGTCCTTCGCGGCGATCGCGCAACTGGCGCCGGCGTTTTTTGGTGGTCTGTTCTGGCGCAAAGGGACCGCGCGAGGGGCTAT
Source organism: uncultured Alphaproteobacteria bacterium (assembly GCA_963714325.1). GTDB lineage: Bacteria > Pseudomonadota > Alphaproteobacteria > Rhizobiales > Hyphomicrobiaceae > CAVQOB01. The sequence continues at coordinate 136,942 of CAVQOB010000034.1, forward strand.
TGCCGGATTGATCGTGGGCTTCCTGCTTTGGTGTTACACGCTGGTGCTGCCATGGTGTGTCGAGGCGAACTTGCTGGCCCAGGCTATTCTCTCGGACGGGCCGTTTGGTATCGCGATGCTGCGGCCGCGGGCGTTGTTCTATCTGCAGCTCGAACCCTTAAGTCATGGAGTCTTTTGGAGCCTTGGAGTTAATGCCGTGGTGTTCGTGGCGGTATCGCTGTTGCGCGCGCCGGAGCCGGTCGAGCGGTTGCAAGCGCATGTTTTTGTGCACGACGAATTGCCGCGGCCAGCGGTGTCGACGCCGAGCTTCCGGTTGTGGCGGACGTCGGTGACGGTGGGTGATCTCGAACGCACGGTTGCCCGCTATCTCGGTGCTGAGCGGGCGGAACGGTCTTTTGCCGAATATGCGGCGAGCCGCAATGCGAGACGTGACGGAAGTGCTGAGGCGGACGTTTCGTGGTTGCGATTTGCCGAGCATCTGCTGGCCAGTGCCATTGGAGCGGCCTCGTCGCGGCTGGTGCTGTCGCTTCTGCTCCGGCGGGGCAACGTCAGTGGGCAGTCGGCGTTGCGGTTGCTCGATGACGCATCGGAAGCCCTGCAATATAATCGCGATCTGCTGCAGTCGGCGCTTGATCAGGTGCGGCACGGATTGAGCGTCTTCGACAAGGATATGCGCCTGATCTGTTGGAACCGGCAGTATCGCGAAATGCTCGATATTCCGGCTGAGCTCGGTCGTGTCGGCGTTCCGTTGGACCAGATCCTCCGCGCCATTGCCGAACGCGGCGATCTGGGTCCCGGTAAGATCGCCGAAATCGTCGCCGATCGGCTGACGAAATTCGCGGTCACCAAGGAGACGTTCCAGGAGCATTTGCGGGATGGACAGCGCATCGTTGAGATCCGCACAGCGGCGATGCCCCAAGGCGGTATCGTAACGACCTATTCCGACATCACGGAACGCGTGAGCGCGGCACAGGCGTTGGCGCGATCGAATGAGACACTAGAGCGTCGGGTGCGGGAGCGCACTGCCGAATTGCAGAGCGTCAATGACGCGCTGGCCGTTGCCAAGGCGAAAGCGGACGAGGCAAACCTCGACAAGACGCGCTTCCTTGCGGCGGCCAGTCATGATGTTCTCCAACCCCTCAATGCGGCGCGGCTCTATGCGTCGAGCCTCATTGAAAGGCCGCTAACGGCCTTTGATACGCAAATCGCAAACAACATCGATGCCGCGCTGGTGGCCGTGGAAGATATATTGGGTGCGTTGATCGATATTGCGCGGCTTGATACGGGCCGGATGGAGCCGGAAATATCGAGTTTTCCGCTGAGCGATCTACTGGGTTCGATCGCGATTGAGTTTGGGCCAATGGCACAGGAGCGGGGGTTGGAGCTCAGAATTGTGCCGTCATCGATCTGGGTCCGTTCGGACCGGCGGCTGCTGCGGCGCGTGCTACACAATCTCGTTTCCAATGCGATCAAATATACCAACCGTGGCGGCGTCGTCGTCGGCGTGCGCCGCGCTAACGCAACTGTTGCCCTGCAAGTCTGCGATACGGGACCGGGTATTCCAGAATCCAAGCAAAAGATCATCTTCAAGGAGTTTCATCGCCTGGAGGAGACGGCAAGCGGCGTGCGCGGCTTGGGGCTTGGACTTTCGATTGTTGATCGGATCAGCAAGATGCTCGGACATCGCATTGCGGTCGTCTCGAAGCCCGGGCAAGGTTCCCGTTTTGCGATTATGGTTCCGCAAACGGTGGCGCAAGCGCGACCGCGGGAGATTGCGGCACCGGTTCTGCCGGGGCGGCTCGCCGGATTGAAGGTGCTTTGCATCGACAATGAGCCGGCAGTGCTGAGCGGAATGCGGACATTGTTGTCGGGTTGGGGCTGTCAGGTGATGACGGCTGCCAGCGCTAAATCCGCGCTCGCGACTGTTGCGCAATCGAGGGTCGTGCCGGATATCGTGCTTGCCGACTATCATCTGGATGCAAACACCGGTGTGGATGCGGCCATGGCGATCATCGGCGCGGTTGGGGTGCGGGTACCGACGATCGTCATCACGGCTGACTACTCGCCGGAAATGCAGCGGAAGGTGCGTGAACTCGGCTATGGTTTGTTGCGCAAGCCGCTGAAGGCGGCGGCGCTCAGGGCGTTGATGACGCAGCTCACTTTGCAGTCGGCTGCGGCTGCGGAATAACGGTCGAGATTTTCGCACTTGCAACAAATCTTTTCTGGGACAGGCAAGCCATCACGCATGACTTGCGTTTGCTGATTTGGATGGAATGCTTCCCGACCGTGCAGGGCTGGATCAAAAGAAGAATAAAAAAAGAACATGACAAGAACGTTTGATGTGTATAACCTTCCATCATCGTGGTGTGTTGGGAGTTTTGGTCATGCGTTTTACCCATGTCGCTGTGCGCGGAAGGTTGTTCATTCTTGTTGCCGGGTTGGTGGTTTCGGGGCCGTCGATTGCGTTGTCAGATGGCGCCGTGGAGGCGGCGGCCGGTATGGCCGAAGCGGTCCCCGATGTGCACGTGGTCGCCTATCCTGATGATCGCGGTTTTGATCGGCGCCGTTCGGCAGGGAATGCGGCGATGCCCCGTGCAGGATGGGTCTATGGCTGGCATTGGCGGGGTGCCACCCCCGCTGACAGACCGGCTTGGCAGTGGCAACAGCAGGGTGCTGGCTGGCGCGCGGCATCGCCGCGTTTCGTTGCGCCTTATGGCTATCAGTGGACCGATCGTCGTCCGAGAACTGCTTGGCGCGGCTCCGGCCGCTGGCGCGATGACCAGCAGTTTCCAAGCGCGCGAGCGGCGCCCTACGCCGAGCGGCGGCTGCTGGCCGAGGACGATTTGATCCGACGTCAGCCCTGGCGTAGCGCACCGTCTGACAGCATGCCGGCGCGGCGTTGGCGAGAGCGTCAAGTCAGTGGTGCATGGCGGGAATAACGGGGCAGTTCGGAAGAGGGCCGCGCCAGATCGGGTTTGGCCGGATTGCGCCGGGTCGGCGAGTGATCAGCGACTGTTGGCTGTGAGACTCATGGCCAGAACCTCGGCGACGTGGAGTGGCTTGCGTCCTGTTCCATCGGCGACCTGATGACGGCAGGACGTGCCATCGGCGACGATCATGGTTGTGCGATCGGCAGCACGGACTGCCGGTAGCAGGGAGAGTTCGGCCATGGCGAGCGAAGCATCGATGGTTTCAGATTGGTAGCCGAAGCTGCCGGCCATACCGCAACAACTGGAGTTGATGGTTTCGACTTCGAGGCGAGGGATGAACCGCAGGACTGTTTCGATTACGCCGAATGCGCCGAACGCCTTCTGGTGGCAGTGGCCGTGAACGAGGGCTTTGCCGTTGATGGCACCGAGATCGAGCCGCAGCCGGCCGGCCTTGGTGTCGCGGGCGAGGAATTCTTCGAATGTCAGAGCATGCTCGGCCATTTGTGCGGCGGCGGTGGACTTGATAAGGGCTGGGATTTCGTCGCGGAAACCCAGCAGGCAGCTCGGCTCGAGGCCAACGACGGGCACGCCACGCGCGAGAAGTGGCGCCAGCGTTTCGAGCGTGCGGGATGCTTCTTCCTTGGCGCGTGCGACGTCACCGACGGCCAGGAAGGTGCGGCCGCAACAGAGTGGCCGCTTGCTGCCGGTCGAGGGCTTCGGCGTCGTCACACGATAGCCGCCGGCGATGAGCACCGCCAACGCCGCATCCAGGACGTGCGGTTCGAAGTAGCGATTGAAGGTGTCGGCGAGGAGGACGACTTCCGCGCCGCCGGCGGGTCCATGTGTTTCGGATTTCGGATTGAAGCTGCGATCCCGCCAGCGCGGCAATGTGCGCCGGCTGCTCAATCCGGTCATTGCTTCGGTGGCGCGCGCCAATCCGGGGACCCGATCCCGCAGACCGAGGATCGAAGGAATCTGGGCGGCATACGGCGCGTAGCGCGGCAGGAAGGCGATCAGGCGATCGCGGAAGCGGTAGCCGTGTTTGGCCAGGCGTGCGGCCTGGACTTCGAGCTTCATGCGCGCCATGTCGACGCCGGTTGGGCATTCGCGGCGACAGGCTTTACAGGAGACGCAGAGCTGCATCGCCTCGGCCATCGCGTCGGACGAAAACGCATCCGGACCAAGCTGGCCGGAGAGCGCTAGCCGGAGTGCGTTGGCGCGGCCGCGGGTGACGTGCTGTTCATCGCGGGTCACGCGATAGCTCGGGCACATGGCGCCGTCGTCGTTTTTGCGGCAGGCACCGTTGTTGTTGCACATCTCAACGGCGCCCTGGAGACCGGCGGCGGCGCCAGGGTAGTCCGACCAGTCGAGTTGCGGCGCGATGGTTGCTGGCTGATAGGCTGGTCCGTACCGCAGCACTTTGCGATCGTCGAAACGGGGGGCGCGCACGATCTTGCCGGGATTGAGTACGCCCGCTGGATCGAAACGATCCTTGATGGCCTCGAAAGCGCGGACGATGCGGTCGCCATACATCGCCGCGTGAAATTCGGAGCGCACGATGCCGTCGCCGTGCTCGCCGGAGTGCGATCCCTTGTAGGCACGCACCAACGCGAATGCTTCCTCAGCGATGGCGCGCATGGCATGCAAGTCCTTGTCCTGCTTGAGGTTTAGGACCGGCCGGACGTGCAGGCAGCCTTCCGACGCGTGCGCATACCAGGTGCCGCGTGTACCGTGGCGTTCGAAGATATCGGTTAGCTTGGTTGTGTATTCGGCGAGATGTTCGAGCGGCACGGCGCAATCTTCGACGAAGGATACTGGCTTTCGCTCGTCCTTCATGGACATCATGATGTTGAGTCCGGAGGTTCGCACGTCGGCGATGGCGGTCTGTAGCGTGGGGTCGAGGATCTCGACAACACCGCCCCATTGCGCTTTGTCCTTGTCCCAGCCAAAGCCGAGGTCGCCCATCAATTGTCGCAGTTCGGCGATCCGGCGGGTGTTCTCGGTTGCCTCCTCGGCGAACTCGACGAGCAGGAGGGCTGCGGGCTCCCCCTTTACAAATGCATCGAGGGTTGGGCGGAACATCGCGATGGCGCGTGCCAATTCAATCATCGTGCTATCGACGAGTTCGACGGCGATGGGTTTGAGTTTGACCAGATGCTGGGCGGCATTCATCGCCGCATAGAATGAACCGAAGTGGCAGACGCCAACGGCGCGTGTGCGGATGAGCGGCCAGAGTTTCAATTCGAGTTTGGTCGTGTAGGCGAGTGTGCCTTCGGAGCCGACGAGCAGGTGAGCGGTATTGATGCGGTTTGACTGGGGATCGAGGGCGTCGAGATTATAGCCGCCGACGCGGCGTTGCACTTTCGGGAAGCGTGCTTTGACTTCATCGGCTTCGCGGCTGCCAAGTGCAAGCATGTCGCGGAAGAGCGCATGATGGGGTGCTGTTGCCGGCACATCACTCAAGTCGCTGGCGATGGGTCCAAAGTGGATGTGTTGGCCGCTCGCGATCGCCGCATCGATGCTGAGCACATTGTCGCGCATGGTGCCGTAGCGCAGCGAGCGACCGCCGCAGGAGTTGTTACCGGCCATGCCGCCAATGGTGGCGCGGGAGGCCGTCGAGACGTCGACGGGGAACCAGAGGCCGTGCGGCTTGAGTTGCCGGTTGAGCGCGTCGAGGACAAGGCCTGGTTCGACGACGCAGCGTTGATTGGCAACATCCAGTTCGAGAATGCGGGTGAGATGTTTTGATCCGTCAATGATGACACCGCTGTTGACGGTCTGGCCGCATTGCGAGGTGCCGCCGCCGCGCGCGGTGATCGGAACTCCCTCGTCGCGGGCGACTTGCAGGGCGGTGAGGGCCGCTTCCATGGTGCGGGGCACGACGACAGCGGCCGGCATGATTTGATAGGCGGAGGCGTCGGTTGCGTAGCGGCCGCGGCTCATGGCGTCGGTCAGGACTTCAGCGCCGTCGTTGCCGCCGAGCGCTTGTCGCAGGCGCCGTTCCAGGTTGGGCAGTGCTGTCGTTGCCATCTCGTCCTCAGGAGTGTCGCTTACAATGCCTGGTTCACGTGTTTGCTGACATCATCGACCCATCAATCGGTGTTGCGCATTGTCCACTTGACCAATTTTGGATTTTGTATTCATTATTATGCACGCAAGCAAGGCCATCTTGCAGATCGTTGTTGCCCGCGGTGTGTGATCCCGCGTGGCTTGACGGGCAGGCCACCGGCGGGCGCGTCATTCGCGTTGTCATCGGACCGTTTCAGGAACCCACTATGTCGAGCAACACACCACGCATTGCCGGGCGCCATTTTCTGCAGATCCCTGGGCCCTCGCCGGTGCCTGATCGCATCCTGCGGGCGATGGACATGCCGGTGCTCGATCATCGCGGTCCGGAATTCCAGAAGCTCGGGCACCGGGTACTGGCGGGGATCAAGACAATCTTCAAGACCCAGTCGCATGTGATCATTTATCCGGCGTCAGGCACAGGTGCCTGGGAAGCAGCATTAGTCAACGCCTTGTCGCCGGGCGATCGCGTGCTGATGGTCGAGACCGGCCATTTCGCGACGCTGTGGAAGAGTATGGCGGAAAAACTCGGGCTCCATGCCGAATTCATCACATCGGATTGGCGATCGGGTGCAGATGCGGGGGAGATCGAGAAGCGTCTCAAGGCGGATACGGCACAAGCGATCAAAGCGGTTTGCGTTGTCCACAATGAAACCTCGACCGGCGCGACATCGCGGATCGATGAAGTCCGCAACGCCATCGATGCGGCCAAACATCCGGCGCTGTTGATGGTCGATACGATCTCCGGGCTCGGCTCCGTCGACTACCGGCATGACGAATGGGGCGTCGACGTTACGGTTTCGGGATCGCAGAAGGGATTGATGCTACCGCCAGGCCTTTCGTTCAACGCGATCTCGGATAAGGCGTTGGCGGCGGCGAAAGCGTCGAAGCACCACAAGCTGTTCTGGTCGTGGGAGGAGATGATCCCGCACAACAAGAATGGATTTTTCCCCTACACGCCAGCGACGAACATGTTGTACGCGCTGGCCGAGGCGATCGACATGTTGCACGAGGAGGGCCTCGATCGTGTGTTTGCACGGCACGAGCGGCATGCCGAGGCGACGCGTCGGGCGGTGCGTGCCTGGGGGCTCGATATTCTCTGTCGTGATCCCAAGTATTATTCACCGGTGTTGACGGCGGTGATGATGCCGGACGGACATAACGCCGATCATTTCCGCAAGGTCGTGCTTGAGGCATTCGACATGTCACTCGGCACGGGACTTAGCAAAGTGGCCGGCAAAGTGTTCCGCATCGGCCACCTCGGCGATACCAATGATCTGACCATTCTCGGCACGCTGGCGGGCTGCGAAATGGGACTGTCGCTAGCGGGTGTGCCGCACAAGAAAGGTGGCACGCAGGCGGCGATGGACTATTTCGCCGAGATGGCCAAGCGCGGCCATGGCTGATCAAGCGCCCATCCGCCGCCGCAGCCTGCATGACGAACTGGCGTCGCTGCTGCGCGATATGATCATCGACGGCGCGCTGAAGCCCGGCGAAAAAGTCCCGGAAGCGGAGCTCTGCCTGCGTTTCGGCGTCAGCAGGACGCCGCTCAGAGAGGCGCTTAAGGTGCTGGCGGTGGAGGGTCTGCTGATCTTGACGCCTAATCGCGGCGCACGGATCGCCAGCATCACTGCCGATGTCGTTGCTGAGATTTTTCCGGTGATGGGGCAACTCGAAGCGCTGGCGGGGGAATTGGCGTGCCGGCGATTGACATCGGATGGGCTCGACCAAATCGCGACGTTGCACGATGCGATGGCTCAGGCTTATGCGACGCGGGATTGGGTCGGGTACTCGAAAGCCAATCGCGCCATTCATGAGGCGATTTTCGCAGTGGCCGGAAACGCGACGCTGTCCACGCTTTACCAGCAGCTTATGGTGCGCATTCACGCGGTGCGCTTCGTGGCACGACAGTCGGATCAGCATTGGCATGATGCGCTTGGTGATCACGAGGCGATGATGGTGGCTTTGCGTGCCCGCGATGGTGCAGCACTCGCCGACGTGCTGCGACAGCATCTCGCGCGCAAGGCGCAAGCGGTGTTGGATGTCTTGAGCCGTAGTCGCAACGCGATGATTTAGTCGACTGTATTCTGGAATTCGACTTCAGGCTGGCAGGCCCGACGTTCCCAGGAACAACAGGCCCATCGCGACCAAGGCGCCGCCGGCGGCTTTGAGCCGATAGCTGGCAAAGCCATCGGTTTGCAAGACAGCGCGGGCAAGCGCTGCCATGCCGGCCGCGAGCGCAAATTGGACGATGGCAAGTCCAAGCAGATAAGCGCCAATGACGGCGCGTTCGGCGCCGATGATGGCTTCGCCGAAGGCATAGCCATGGACGATGCCTGACAGGACCGCGACAGTGAGCCAAATACTGTTCGGCAGTTGGCGGCCGGTCATAAAGATGGCGCCGACGCCGAGGAGCGTCGCGGCGACGAGAGGTTCGGCCAAGGGGATGAGCAGGTTTGCTGCGTGGATCAGGACGCCCATCGTGCTGGCGGCGATGAAGGCCAACGGGATCGCAAGCCCGGTGCTGGTCAGGGTGGCTGTTACGCCGAGAGCCAAAATAAACATCAGATGATCTGGACCGATGACGGGATGGCCGAAACCTGAGAGGAGGCCGTTGATCAATGTTTCGGGCATGGCGCCGCCGAGGGGATGGTGGGCGTGCGCGGCCGATGCGAACAGGGACAACAGTGCGACCAAAATGACGCGTGAGGCGGGCATCGCTTTTCCTCGGTGGATGGCTCTGGGGTTGCTTATTCGGCGGTTGCGCTGGGGCGCGGGACGATCGGGATGGCGGTGCCGATCATGCAATCACGGGTGACGATCGATGCCAACTGGGTTTCGGTCCAGCCGGCTGTATCCTTGGGTCGTTGCGGCAACACGAGGTAGCGATAGTCGGCGGTCGAGTCGTGAACGCGGACTTCTACGGCGGCTGGAATTGGCAAGCCAAATTCGGCAAGGACGCCGCGGGGGTCTATCACGGTTCGTGAGCGATAGGCGAGGCTCTTGTACCAGCTTGGCGGCACGCCGAGTAACAGCTTCGGATAACAGGAGCAGAGCGTGCAAACGACGACGTTGTGGACGGTGTCGGTGTTTTCGGCAGTGTAGTAGTCGGCGAGGTGGCCGATATCGATGCCGAGATCGGCGAGCGCCGCGCGTGTGTCGTTGAGTAGGCGGGTCTTGAATTGTGGGTCGGTCCAGGCCTTGGCGATGACCGTCGCGCCGAGGGCCGGCGAGCGGCTGTCCATGCGGTCAACTTGGTCGTTGATTTCTTTTTCGGTCAGGACGCCTTTCCGAATCAACAAACGCCGCAGCGCTTCTTCCAAGACCTCGTAGCGGCCCATTGGCTTGGCATCGTGATCCTGCTGCGGCGCATGTGTGTCTGCGTGGTTGTGGTCATGGTCGTCGTGCTCATGATCGTCGTGCATGGAGTACTCAATTCGTGGGTGTGAGCCAGTGCTCGAAAATGTCGGCGTCGAGGGTATCGTTGGCGGCACCGGCATAGGATGACCAAAGGTCGACCTGTCTGAAGCGCACCTTGTAAAGGACTTGAGCCGGATAACCGGGTGAACGGTAGGCGAGCCGCTCTGGATTTTTGTAACGGCCAAGGATGTCGGCGATGATTCCGGTCTGGCCGCGCAGATAGAGCGGTGTGCGGCAATGGCCGACGGCTGCGCGGGCGTCGACGCGAACGGGATCGCCGATCCGGAAGTGTGCGGTGGTGGTGGTTGTTATCGGCATTTCAGCGCCAATCAATCGTTTCAGAAGTGACGTCGCGGCCGGCATCGCGGTGTTGCGCGGCAACATCGGCGAACATAACGTCGATTTCGTCGCGGGTCAGGATTTCTTGCTCGACGAGCAGATTGCGGATCGAACGCACCCACTTCTCGTAGTACGTCGTGCGGTCATAGGTTTGCTGGCTATAGTCCTCGATCATGCGGCGGTGCATGTCGAGTTTGAAGGCATCCTTCTTGGGGCCAACCAACAGAACCAACATGGCGTCGACCCGTTTTTCCCATAGCGCCAAGTCGTGCTCCTCGCGATCGATGGGGCCAAGCTTAAGCCCGCCAACGTCGTGCACGGCGCGGCCGCCAGCGTCGTCGCGTAAATGGGTCTGTCGTTTTGGCTCGCTCATAGTGGGGTCTCGACGAAGATGCGCCTGCATTTTGCCGTGCGCTTCGACCTCTGGCTATAGGGATTGGCGAAAATGTTGCCTGCCGGCGCGGAGTGAACTACTGACGCATGACATATAGCTGTTCTGCTGACCTGGAGCACGTTCGATGAAAACTCGCGCCGCCGTCGCGTTCGAGAAGGCCAAGCCGCTGGAGATCGTCGAGGTGGACCTTGAGGGCCCGCGCGCCGGCGAAGTGCTGGTGGAAGTGAAAGCGACGGGCATCTGCCATACCGACGACTTCACGATCTCGGGCGCGGACCCCGAGGGTCTCTTCCCCGCGATCATGGGGCATGAGGGAGCGGGTGTCGTCGTCGATGTGGGCGCTGGTGTGACGAGCGTCAGGAAGGGGGACCACGTCATCCCGCTCTACACGCCGGAATGCCGAACCTGTCCCTCGTGCCTGTCGCGGAAGACCAACCTCTGTACGTCGATCCGGGCGACGCAGGGGCAGGGCGTGATGCCGGATGGTTCCTCGCGCTTTTCCTACAAGGGGCAGAAGGTGCATCACTACATGGGGTGCTCGACGTTCTCGAATTTCACGGTGCTGCCGGAAATCGCCGTCGCGAAGGTGCGGGAGGACGCGCCGTTCGACAAGATCTGCTACATCGGCTGCGGCGTGACGACGGGGATCGGCGCGGTCATCAATACGGCGAAGGCGGGCCCCGGTTGCACCAGTATCGTATTCGGTCTTGGTGGCATCGGGCTCAATGTCATTCAGGGGTTGCGCCTGGTCGGCGCCGACATGATCATCGGCGTCGATATCAACCCGGCGCGCGAAGCGTGGGGCGCGCAAGTTCGGCATGACCCACTTTGTCAATCCGAAGGACGTCGGCAAGGATCTGGTGGCGCATCTGACCAACATGACCAAGCGCGGGGCGGATCAGATCGGTGGCGCCGACTACACGTTCGACGCGACGGGGAATGTCGATGTCATGCGGACCGCACTTGAATCCTGCCATCGCGGTTGGGGCGAGAGCATCATCATCGGCGTTGCGGGCGCGGGACAGGAGATCAAGACGCGGCCGTTCCAATTGGTGACGGGGCGGGTTTGGAAGGGGACGGCGTTCGGTGGCGCCAGAGGCCGCACCGATGTGCCGAAAATCGTCGACTGGTACATGGACGGGAAAATCCAGATCGATCCAATGATCACCCACACCATGCCACTCGAAGACATCAACAAGGGCTTCGAGCTGATGCACAACGGTGCCAGCATTCGCGGGGTGGTCGTCTATTAATATCGTTTAACGCCTGCCTCACTTAGCCATCGAGCGGTTTATTGGCCCATTCGCCGGCTCGGCGACCCGTGAGGCTAGTGATCGATGTCAGCCCCTCGCGCGTGAGAGCGACAGTCAATTCGGACTTGATGCGGCCGATCAGCGGCGGGCCCTCGTAGATGAGGCCGGTGTAGAGTTGAATGAGCGTCGCGCCGGCTTCGATTTTCGCAAGCGCTGTTGTGCCACTGTCGATGCCGCCGATGCCGATGAGTGGGATCGCGCCGCCCGTGAGTTGGTAGACACGGGCGAGGACGACGGTCGAGCGGTGGAACAACGGACGCCCCGACAGGCCACCGGATTCCTTGGCGCCGGCTTGGTCGCGTAGGCCGTTTCGGCTCAAGGTTGTGTTGGATACGGCGATGCCGTCTACCGCATGCGCGACTAGGCGTGCAACGATCGGTTCCAGGTCGGCCTCGGCAATGTCGGGGGCAATTTTGACGATGATCGGTCGTCGCGGTTTTCTCTCGCGCACCAAAGTTGCGCGCGCAGCCATGATGCGGCCGAGGAGTTCGTCGAGGGCGGCGGGCGCTTGAAGATCGCGCAATCCTGGCGTGTTCGGCGATGAGATGTTCACCGTAAAGTAGCTGGCGACATCGTTGAATGTCTCGAGGCCACGGACATAGTCGGCGCCGCGATCGGTGGCGTCCTTGTTGGCTCCAATGTTGACGCCGACGATGCCCGCGGCCATGCCAGCAGAAGTGCGACGCTGCAAGCGGGCGTGGGCTGCCGCGTGGCCGCCATTATTGAAGCCAAGCCGATTGATGACGGCGCGATCGTCGATCAGCCGGAAGATGCGCGGCGTCGGGTTGCCGGATTGGGGTCGCGGCGTCACTGTACCTATTTCGGCAAAGCCGCAGCCGATGCCGAGCACGGCATCGGGAACGCGTGCGTCCTTGTCAAACCCGGCGGCGATCCCGATTGGATTAGGAAAGTCCAGTCCGGCAATAGTCGTTGCTAGACGGGGATCGTCGGCACCAGCTGCGTGCAAATAGACGCCAGCTTCAAGCGATTTCAAAGTGACTTCGTGTGCTTGTTCGGGGCTGAGTGCGAACAGAACCGAGCGTGCGAGTTGATAGGCTGCCGCGAACATTATTTGAACTCCGGCGGAAAAATGTGTTGGCCATGCGTGTCGCGTGGCAATGGTTTGACCCACAGTGCCGCTTTAATAGGCAGCGGCGCGTAATGGTGCGGAAAGAGCGCGCCGCCGCGTGATGGTTCCCATCGTAAGGCTGTGTCCAGTTGCGCGGACGCGAAGGCAATCAGGACGAGCCCATCCCGTCCGGCGAAGTGGCGGGCGGCCGTCTCGCGAGCCTGTGCCGCCGTTGACAGGTGGATGAAGCCGTCGCGCACATCATCACGCGAGCCGGCATATTCACCGGACTTCGCAGCATTTTTCCAATCATTCTCGGTGGTGATCTTGAAGACGGTATCGATGATGTGTTGAACCATGGCCGCTGATCTTTGTAAGAGTGATGCTGACGCCGTTATGCCAACGGTTTAATAGAGGCTGCGCTCAAGTTCCGCAAACGAGCGCTTCTCGATTTTGTAAAAAGTGCCTACCGGATTCGGCGTCGCATCCTGCTTCGCGATCGATTGACATTTCGAGTCGCCTCCATGACAGTTCATTGACGGTGGCTGTGCCCTCACGATGGTCATCTGTGCGACGTTCAGAACTTGGCCACGTGGTGGCTTGCTGGTGATCGTCGATCGCCCTTCCTGAAGCAGTTCCTGTAGCAGCGAGTATCATGTCCCCTGTCTTCTCGGCCAGTGCTTGCCAAATTGCGCAGGTTTTTCGCGATCCCTACGCATTCCGGTCACCGTCGTACCAGCGTCGCTTCTGCTGGAGCGTGGCTGAGGGTGGGCGGTTACTGGACAATCTCCTGGAGGCGCATGGCGAGACCGGCTTGGCTGGCCCGGGGGGGGAAAGTGATTATTTCCTTGGGACGATTCTGCTGATGGATGTCAGTGGATCGAGCGACGCCCTGGCGCCGTCGCGGCTGCGTGGAGAGCGCCAAACACTTGATATTGTTGATGGCCAGCAGCGCCTGGTCACCCTCACAATACTGCTGTCGGTTTTGCGTGATCTGCTTGTGCAAGCGCGGCCTGCGACAGCGGCGGCGTTGGATGGGTTGATCGGCCGGCCAAGTGCGCAAGTCGGGGCGCCGGGCTGCCGATTGATGCTGCGTGGCGAGGATGGGGATTTTCTAGCGACACATGTCCAACAACCGGGTGCTTGTCAGGCGACGCCCGGGGACGATCCTGCCAGTGAAGCGCAACAGTGTATGCTTGCCATACGGGTGCATTTCATGGCCGAGCTTGCCGATCGCGATGCCACACAGATTGACGCGTTTGCTCGTTATCTGCTGGAGCGTTGCTCGCTGGTGCTGATCCTAACCAGCCAAATCGATCGCGCACATCGGATGTTCACGGTGTTGAACGATACCGGAAAAGCACTGAAGCGCAACGACATCCTGAAAGCCGAATTGCTCGGCAATGTTGCGGCCGCTGCGGCCAACCGGTATCTCGGTATTTGGCAAGACCTGGAAAATCGGCTGGGGGATGAATTTGAATCGATATTCTCGCATTTGCGTGTCATCCATGGTCGAAGCGGACAACAGATCATCGCCGGGATTCGTGAGCAGGTCGCGGAAGCGGGCGGCGCGGAACAGTTCATCGACCGATGGCTTGCACCTGCCGCGCAGGTGTTAGACGACATCAGGCATGCGCGGCACAGTGGCTCGCCGCATTCCGTCGAAATCAGGTCGTTGCTCAGTTACTTCAACTGGTTGCCGAGTTCCGAATGGGTGGCGCCGGTGCTGGCGTTCTGGTTGCGTGCGCCAAACGATGCGGCAGGGCTTGTCGATTTGCTGCGGGGGCTTGATCAGCTGGTCATGTCGCTGCGTATCATGGGACACGGTGTGGACAAGCGCGCCCAACGCGTCGTGGCTGTGGTCAGAGCGATCCAAGCCGGTGAAACGCTGAAACGCGATCATGCAGCGCTCTCATTATCGCGAGACGAGCAACGGTCGGTGATGTTCAATCTGCGCGATCTGTATGCGCGCAGTCCGCAGACTTGCAAGCTTGTGCTAATGCGCATCAATGACAGCATGTTCGGTGGTCCGCAGGGCTTTCGCCCCGATGCGTTTACGGTCGAGCATGTGCTACCGTTGAAGCCTAGCCCACAAAGTCGGTGGCTGGATTGGTACGGGGATGCTGATTTGCGACGCAAACTTGCGGCATCGCTCGGGAACCTGGTTCTGGTTCCTAAGCCCGTCAACGATCGCGCTCGCAATCTTGATTTTGATCGCAAGTTGAAAGCTTATTTCGACAATGAATCAGAACCGGTCGCGCATTTGACGTTGCGATTGCAGGGCAAGGCCGCGTGGAAGCCAGAAGATCTGAGCGACAACGACGTCGCTATGCTTGAGCATTTTTCCCGGATTTGGCCGATCGGTGAGTCCGTTGAGCGGACAGAGGAGCCGAAGCGGGCGGCGTGGAGCGGATTTGGGCGAGCGCTAAGGGGACGCTCCTGATACAAAGTGGTCAGGCGGCGCGCCAGCGGTGTTTGTCAGCCGCTAACGTCGTCGCTGAGGTAGTGCAATACTGTTCCCCGAGCGTCGATAACTTCCGATTGTTGCGTTTCGCGATTGCTTATTCAGTCAGTTTTTGAGCGACATTGCCGATGCCTCCCCGTCTTTCAGTGTCGTCGATGAGTTTGCCGGAGCTGCTGCGGCATCACGACCAATATGCGGTGCCAGCGCATCAGCGCGTCTATGGTTGGGGTGAAGCGCAGGTCGAGCGGTTGCTGACGGATTGCGGTGTTCGCGTTGGTGCGCGCAATCAGGTTAGCATTGCAGGCAATCTGAAGCCCTGGCTGTTTCTCGGAACGATCTATCTTAGTCGCCGTGCTTCTGGATCTGCGGTGGATATCGCCGACGGGCAGCAACGCGTTGTCACGGCGACCATGCTCTATGCGGTCGCGCGCGATCTCGAGGAGGATGCGACCCGGCGCGCGGCACTCGCTGAGATTGTCGAGGTTGTCAAACCGAAGCCTGGCCACGGGGCGGATCGTTTTCGCCTCGTGCTCAAGGATGTGGACGCTGCATTCTTCCGGCAATGGGTGCAGGAGCCGGGTGCGACATTAATTCCATATGTTGGGCTCAGTGCTCGACGTTCGCTTTCGCGACAAGGCGGGTCGTTCAGTGACGGGAGTGATGCGCCGAGTATCGGCGACGGATTGGATGACGCCGAAGATGATGATGCAAATGATAGACATTCATTGCGGACCCTTTCTGAGAGTCAGTGTAATATTATTGAGAACAGGGATTTTCTGGTATTGCGCCTCAGGGCATTGTCGATCGAGGCCCGTAGGCGCCTTATCGATAGCCTCGCGGCGTATAGTGAACTGGTCGTTATCACTGCGCCAACGATCGATGTCGCGCGTGAGGCGTATGCGAGCACCTATACGCGCGGGCTTCGGCAGGCTGAGACTGATTCAATCAAGGCAGAGGTTATCGGCGGTGCTGACGCCTCGGTTCGAGCAAACTTGGCGCATCATTGGGATGAGTGCGAGGCGAGTCTTGGTAAGGATGGGCTAGAGGATCTCCTCTCGCTGCTCGTGCTCATCAAGACGCACAAGAAAGCCAAGCTCGATCTGCAAACGGCCTTGCTGGATGCCTTTGACCTGCCGCACGATCTCAAGTCGTTTATCGAAGATGTGCTGGTGCCTTACGCCGCCGCTTATCGGGATGTGCTCGAAGCTTCTGTCGCAACGAGTAGCCGATTCTTCAAGCCCGTCAGTGATCGCAGTCGGGTCAAAAAGATCAATGGTCACTTGGTGGCTCTGATGCGGCTTGGGCACAGTGAATGGCGGGCACCGGCGATCGTGGCGTTGAGGACGATGCGTGGGGACCTCGATCGACTGGAGACGGTTCTGGCGGGCTTAGAGCGGCTTGCGTCGCTCAACGCGATCGTTGGCGTTGACAGCGCACAAGCAACGGAACGCTATAGTGGTGTTGCTCGGGCGATCGCGACGGATCCAAAATCAGTCGAGAGCAGTCTCGCGTTGACGCAGAATTTTTTGGACGACGCGCGTGAGCAATTGCTGTCCGACACGGTTGGAACCAAGGCGCGATACCGCATGTTGGTGCTGCTCAAACTCAACGATATAGTCGCCAACGAAGTGATCAAAATTCACCCACGTTCGGTGTCGGTCGAGCACGTTTTGCCGCAGAATACATCCAAGGGGAGTGGATGGCGCGGCACGTTTCGCCATGCCAAGTCCAAAAAATATACGGGCAGTGACTACGTCAATCGACTCGGCAATCTCACTATTCTCGGCCACGCGGACAATCGCAACGCTGGCAACGAGGACTTTGTCGTGAAGCGTTCGATCTTACTGGCATCGACACACGCCCTTGCCAAAGAGGCTGGATCGAAGAAAAATTGGAATGCGGGGACGATCACGATGAGGGGTGAAGCCTTATTCAAGGCGCTGGTGCGGCACTGGGACCTTTGAGGTTGTAGGCATTGCTGATCAATAGAATGTTACTGTGATTGAACTTGCTTGACGGTGTGTATATCTGCTTCGCTCAGTGCGTAGCGTTGGGTGATTGCGAGGATTGAGCACTGTGACGACCACGTTCATGATCAATGCACTGGAGCCGATGCTCATTTTCGGTGGACCGTATTCTAATCTGCAAGCGACGGCGGCGATCAAGGCGGAAGCGCAGCGGCGCGGGATTCCGCCGTCGCAAGTCATCTGTACGGGTGATGTGGTTGCCTATTGCGGCGAACCGGAAGAGACATGCCAATTGATGCGTGATTGGGGTTGTCGTGTGATCGCGGGGAACTGCGAGGAGCAGCTGGCCGATGGGGCCGAGGATTGCGGTTGCGGCTTCGAAGAGGGGACGGCCTGCGACCTGCTCGCGCGCGGCTGGTATCCTTTTGCCAATGCGCGGGTGAGCCCGGAGAGCCGCCGCTGGATGGCGGCGCTGCCGAAGACATTGATGTTTGATGAGGCTGGGCTGCGCTTTCGCGTGATCCATGGCGGTGTGGATGTCGTCAATCGGTTCATCTTCGCGTCTGAAGCCGGTGTGATCGAGCAGGAGTTGACCCGTTCGCAGGCTGACATTGTGATTGCGGGTCATGCCGGGGTGCCGTTTGTTGCGCGATCGGGTGGTAAGGTCTGGTTTAATCCGGGTGTGGTCGGGATGCCGGCGAACGATGGCACGGCGGATGTCTGGTTCGGATTGATCACGCCGTCTGGTGGCGGGGTCAAGATTAGCACGCACCGGCTGGGCTATGATCATCGCTCCGCGGCGGCGGCCATGCGGCGGTGGGGCTATGCGGACGGCTATGCGAAGGCTTTGATAACGGGGATCTGGCCGAGTCTTGACGTCTTTCCCGAGGCGGAACGGGCGCAGACCGGGCAGCGGTTGCGAGCTCGGTCGCTGTTAGTACCGGGGCGCGTGGCAAAAGCCGCTTGAAACCACAAACACCGAGTTGACGATAACGGTTGCTTCCTGGCAACAGTTTCCGTTCGGACTGGTGCTAAAGTCGTCGTGAGGCTCCAGATCGCGTTGGGCCAACCGGGGATTTCGCATGTTTGTCGCCGTCAAGGGTGGCACAGCCATACGCTATATTCTTTCCGAGAACCGTTCGCTGGTGGTTCCGGAGTATCAACGTGACTATGCGTGGGCTGGCAAGGAAGCGAAGCAGCTCATGGATGATCTGCTTGAACATCTTGATGGACTCGAGGATCACGATAACGTTGAGCCGTACTTTCTTGGTACGATCATTCTCACGGCGGTTGATGCCGGCTTGCATGACGTCTCGCCCGCAGGCGTTTCGTTGGAGATCGTTGATGGGCAACAGCGGCTGGTGACGTTGACCATCTTGCTCGCCTGCCTGCGTGATCTGGAAGATGATGCGCAGCGACGCGCGACATTGCATGCGCTGATCTGCCGTGGCGCCAATGCGGGCGAGCCCATTCTTCGACTGCGCACCGACGAGAGCGGCTTTTTTCTGCGTCATGTACAGGAGGTGGGTGCGACGTTGCGACCAGCGGCGGAACATCAGAATGATGAGACGCGGCGTAATATCGAGGCTGTTCGGGCGTGGCTGAAAGCCGAGTTGTTGAAGCTGACAGATGCCGATCGGCAGATCTTGGCGCGTTTCATTGCCAATCATTGTCTCGTGGCGGTCGTGACTGCGCGCTCACGCGAGCAATCCTATCGGATCTTTACGCGCGTCAATCAGCGGGGCAAGCCGCTGCGGCGCAGCGATATCCTGAAAGCGGCGATCATCGGCGCGGTGCCGCCAGAAGAGCGGGCTGAGCAAATTGCGGCGTGGGACGAATACAAGGTTGCGCTGGCTGACAACTTCGACGGCGAAGAGAAGCGCAAGTATTTGTTCAGCTACATCAGCGGATTTCACGCGGCGGACGGCAACATCATCGACAATGTGCTGGCGATGGCGCGGCAACGCGGTGCCGTCGCGTTCATGAATGAAATCTACGTGCCAGTGGCGCAAGCCTATCTGGCGATCGTCAATCGTCGGGTCCGGTATGGCAGTTTGGACGAACGCCGGGCGATCGATGCCTGCCTGGTCCGGTTGGACTGGCTGCCGTCGGATGAATGGATCGGACTGGTGATCCAATTGCTCAGGGCGTTCGCGGGTCGACCTGACAAATTGATCGGATATCTCGATCAAGTGGAGCGGTTTTCCTATGGGCAGTTGCTGCTCTCGGCCAATCAGTACCGCGTCAAAGTTCGCCGACGCGATGTTTTCAGCGAGGCGGCGCGACTGGTGATCGCAGCCGGCAACGCGGTTGATTTGTCGCCAGCACTGTCGCGGACGCGGGCCGAAAGCAAGATCGTGGCGAAGGCGTTGCAATCGATTCCCGTGCGCCGCGCAGGCAAGGCCATCCTGATCCGGCTGCACTATGACCTCGACGGCGCGGATCTGGCTGCGTGTGATGCGCTGATGCATGGGTCGGCGTTCGAGGTCGAGCACATGATCCCGATCCGGCCACAGGGGGATAGTGATTGGAGCCGGATTCACGGTGCCAACGTCGGGCAGGTCGCGCGGCGAACCGGGAATATTTTCGTTGTTTCGAGCAAGCTCAATGATGCGCTGGCCAATGGCGATTGGTCACATAAAATGCGGGTTATTGAAAAGCAAACGGATGAGCCGATTGTGCCGCTTGGAGAGTTGTTGCGGCGCGCTTTGGTATGGGATGCGGCAGCGGTCGATGCGCGACACAAGCGGCTGGTTGCGGCGGGCATTCGGTTATGGGTCGATGGAATTCAAGAGGCGAAGGCTCCGGCCAACGTGAAACATACGCCGATGGTCAAACGGAAAAAGGCTGAACTTTTGAACGTGGTCGACGACGTTGCCGGCGCAACGGACGCAGGAACGCCGACCATGGCCGTGCCATCTCGCCGTCGGACGCGGCGTGGCCGGGCTTCACACCTCAGATTGGCGTGACGAGTTTCCCGGACAGTCCTTTTGCGATCAGCGCGCGGGTTTCGACGACGCCGTAGAGTTCGACGAATGAGCCGAACCGCGGGCCTTGGCTTTGGCCGAGGAGGACTTCGTAGATGGCTTGGAACCATGCGCGCAACGTGTCCTTGGTGTAGCCGTTGTCCTTGCCTGCAGCGTAGACGAGATCCTGCAATTCGGCGGCTTTGGCACCGGGGCGTGCGGTCGCGAGCAAAGTATCGAGGGCTTTAAGGGCGACTGCTTCTTCTGGCGTTGGGAGGCGGAACTTTTTCGTCGGCAGAATAAAGTCGCGATAGTAGTTGATGGCGTAGCCGGCGAGGTGATCGAGGATCGGGAATTTTTGGGGCGTAGCATCGGCGGCATAGCGGCGGATGAAGCCCCACAGCACGCTTCGGTCTTCGGTATTGGAAACCGAGACGAGATTGAGCAGTAGGCCGAAGGTGATGGGCAGTTCGGCTTGCGGCGGGGTGCCCGTGTGGAT
The DNA here is from genome assembly GCA_963714325.1 of uncultured Alphaproteobacteria bacterium. GTDB lineage: Bacteria > Pseudomonadota > Alphaproteobacteria > Rhizobiales > Hyphomicrobiaceae > CAVQOB01. The sequence continues at coordinate 157,369 of CAVQOB010000034.1, forward strand.
GTGCCAGGCGGGGTTATCGAGCTTCGACTTTGGATCTTGGCCTGGATAGCCGGCGATGAACTGCAGATACTCGTCGGCGGCGCGCGGGATCACGTCGAAGAACAGCTTCTTGGCCGCCTTCGGCTTTTGATACATGAAGAGGGAGAGCGATTCCGGCGAGGCGTACTTGAGCCAATCCTCGATGGTGAGGCCGTTGCCTTTGGACTTCGAGATCTTCTGGCCTTTGTCGTCGAGGAATAGTTCGTAGTTGAAGCCCTCGGGTGGGGTGCCGCCGAGCGCCTTGCAGATCTTGGATGAGAGCGTGACGGACTCGATCAAATCCTTGCCGGCCATTTCGTAGTCGACGCCAAGCGCGGTCCAGCGCATCGCCCAGTCGGCCTTCCATTGGCATTTGACGGCGCCGCCGGTGACCTTGGTTTCGATTTCTTGGCCGGTGTCAGGATCGACGTAGGTGATCGTGCCGGCGGCGATGTCGCGGGCGATCATCGGCACTTGCAGGACTTTGCCGGACGTTGGCGAGACGGGGAGGAACGGCGAATAGGTTGCCTGGCGCTCGGCCCCGAGCGTCGGCAAGATGATGTCCATGACCTTATCGTAGTTCGCGAGCATCTTCAGCAGCGTCGCATCCATCATGCCGGACGCATAACACTCGGTCGCGGAGAAGAATTCGTATTCGAATCCGAATTGGTCGAGGAACTTTCTGAGCCGCGCGTTGTTGTGATGGGCGAAGCTCGGGTATGCATTTTTCTTGGCGCCTTCGGATGCCCACTCCGCATCCGGCGCGGAGAACGGGTCCGGGACGCGCGACAGCGGCTTGTCGAGATAGGCCTTCAACATCTCCTTGTTGGGGACGTTGTCGGGGACCTTGCGCAGCCCGTCCATGTCGTCGGAAAAACAGATGAGGCGGGTTTTGACTTTTCCCTCGGTCAGCGTTGCGAAGGCGTGGCGGACCATGCTGGTGCGCGCGACTTCGCCGAAGGTGCCGATGTGGGGGAGGCCTGAAGGGCCGTAGCCCGTCTCGAAGATGACGGTTTTGGTTTTGCCGTCGGGCATGCGGGCGAGGCGGTCGATCAGGCGGCGCGCTTCCTCGAACGGCCAGGCGCGGGCGTCGGCGAGGGCGGGGCTGAGGGCGGGATCGTGGGCAGTCGGCAGAGACGGCATGGAATGGCGACCTTCTCGGTGATGCGCAGCGTGCGTGCGGCCGGGCAAATCAGGCACACGCGCGCGGGCACCCTAGGGACGCGGGTGCGGAAGGTCAAATTGGATGTGGGGTGGTCGTGCGAAAGCTCGAAATCAAGAGAGTCGCCTGCTGTTTCTCCACAGTCGATTGGGCAATCACTGTTTTGTGGCCGTCACTGCTCGTCCAACTATCTGGTATGATCGGGTAGGACTAGCTATAGAGGCTTCTGCTATGGCCGATCCGGTTTCAACGACAATATCGATCATCGCGTTGGCAATATCTTCAGCGACTGCATGGCTGACCCTACTCCGTCGTGGTCAGTTGAGGATGACGCAACCGACAGTCATATTCTTGGGGCCGGATGCCTCACGCAATCCAGAGGTATTACCTCCTCCGAAAGTGTATATCCGGACCCTTCTGTTCTCGACATCGAAGCGTGGGAGAGTCGTGGAGAGCATGCATGTGACCGTGGCACGGAATGAGACAAAACAGAATTTCAATATCTGGGTCCACGGCGATGACAAACTCGTTCGTGGCAGCGGGCTATTTGTTGGTGAAACTGGTGTCTCGGCCAACCATCACTTCCTAACGCCCAAGGATGGAGGTGACTTCCGCTTCACCGAAGGTACCTACACGCTAACGGTGCATGCAAAATTATTAGGTGATGCCAATGTAAAGTGCCTGCTGAGCCAGTCGCTGGACATTTCACACGCACACGCGGCAGCACTTCGCGATTCTGGAACTGGGCTGTACTTCGATTGGGGGCCGGATTCATGTCGCTACATTCCGCATATTGAAAAGCAGGCTCCGTCACGTGAGGTTGATGACATCCTCAAAATCATTGCGATCGAAGGTCGCATGAAAAGCGCTGGATCGAAGCCATGACTTCGGTTTTCAATTGTATGAGACGAGAACGGCGATTTGAAACTGTCATCGCCATCCGCTCAATACTTGGCTCCGTCGCTCCCATTTACTCCGTCATGGCCGCGAAGGCGGCCACCCACGTCAAGTTTCCGCGGGCGAATCGTTAAAAGAGGTCAGTACTGCTGCAGCTGACGATGGGCCATTGTCACATCGGTCTTCACTGAGGGTTGTCGTGGGTGGCCGCCTTCGCGGCCATGACGAGTGGGGGTGGTTCGGCGCTTCAAGACGTTCAATCGTGTCTGTGCTGGTCCGTCGCCGTCACGCGCCGTGCGCAATACATGACGCGGCGATGACGGGTGGGGGGTGTGCGTCTTTTGATCGATGAGATTGCTTCGCCCTCCTACCGCCCTGCCAGCTTCGCCGACATCACGGCGATGGTTTGGGCGTAGACTTCGGCTTTGTTCCATTGCTGGATGACGGCGTAGTTGGCGGTGCCGGGTGTCCAGGGTTGGCCGGGACGCCATCCATATCCCTTCAAATAGTTGGCGGTCGACGCGAGGAAGTCGGGGACGGAGTTGATCAGGTTGCGGCGGCCGTCACCGTCGAAGTCGACGGCGTATTTGACGTAGGATGAGGGCAGGAACTGCATCGGGCCGATTTCGCCGGCCCAGCCGCCGCGTAATTGATCCGGCGACATATCGCGGCGATCGATGATGCGGAGTGCGTTGATCAGTTCGTTCTGGAAGAAGTCAGAGCGACGGCAATCATAGGCCAGCGTGGCGAGTGAGGAGAGTATGGATTTGCCGCCGCTGCCGTCGCTGCCGAAGTTGGTCTCAAGGCCCCAGATGGCGATCAGGACGGGGCCGGGAACGCCGAAGCGTTGCTCAATGCGGCTGAGCAAGGCGGCGTGGGTGCGCAACATGCCTTGGCCGCGGCCGATCAGGGACGAGGACACGCGGCGGGCGTAAAATTGTTCGAAGCTCAGCTTGAAGGAGCGCTGTGACCGATCGAGGCGAATGACGTTGCTGTCATAGGCGACGGCGGACAGGGAGGAGTTTGCCGTTGCCGCGGAAATGCCTTGGGCCGCGGCTTTGGCTTTGAAGGCGTTGCTCCAGGCGGGGAAGCCGGCTGCGTCGTTGCCGCATTGCTGGGCGAGCGCGCTGCCGGCTGATGTGATGAAGAGCGCGAGAATTGTGGCGAGGACGGCGAGGCGTCGTGAGGCTTTTGCTGGTGATGAGCTGCGCATTAAAGTCTCCACGACGGGATTGAAATTCAGCGGGTTGGTAGCATGTGAAGAAGTGACGTGTCCGATTTGGGACGCTGGCTATGTGTCCGGTGGTTAATAGGTGGTGTGCCCGGCGCATAAAGCCGGGAACATCCGTTGCACAGTGCCGGTGAATATGTCAGCATTGTTGACCTAGTTGACACGGGCCACTGGTGCGCGCCGGTGTGGGTTGATTGGCGGATATCAGCGTGGTGCTCTGTCGCGTGGGCCGTTGCTGGCACCAGGGAGACTTGGACGACAGACTTGCTAGGGTGGTTCCAGTTTTGATTGAAACACACAACGACCCTAGCTCTTTGTTTTGTTGTGCTTCTGATCGGGAAAACCGCTCACACTTTGCCTGGAAGCACTTTAGGCATGAGGACCGAGATGGCGAAAACGACGGTCAGCCTCAACGATAAATTCGATCTCGACGAGACGCACCAGCTATTGACCGGGACGCAGGCAGTGGTCCGTCTGATGTTGATGCAGCGGGCGCGTGACGCCAAGGCGGGGCTCGATACGGGCGGGTATGTCAGCGGTTATCGCGGTTCGCCGATCGCTGGATTGGAAGGCGCGTTTCAGCGGGTGAAGCCGCTGCTCGACAAGAACCAGTTGGTGTTCCAACCGGGGCTCAACGAGGATCTCGCTGCGACGGCGATCTGGGGGACGCAGCAGGCCGAGTTGCGCGGCGACGGCCGGCATCAAGGTGTTTTTGCGATCTGGTATGGCAAGGGGCCGGGCGTCGATCGAACCGGCGATGTGTTCCGTCACGCCAATCATGCGGGAACTTCGAAATACGGCGGCGTGCTGGCATTGCTCGGCGATGATCACACCTGCGAGAGTTCGACGTCGGCGCACCAGTCTGAATTCGCGATGGTCGATGCGATGATCCCGGTGCTGAACCCGGCCGGCGTGCAGGAGATTCTGGATTTCGGACTGATCGGATTTGCGCTGTCGCGTTATGCGGGCGTGTGGGTCAGTATCAAATGCGTCAAGGACAACATCGAGAGCACGTCGACGGTGGACGGCCGCATCGATCGTGTGACGATCACGATCCCCGATGATTTCACGATGCCGCCGGGTGGTCTCAATATCCGCGTCGGCGATCAGGCGTTGGACAAGGAAGCGCGGCTGCACGACTACAAGCGCGCGGCGATTCTGGCGTTTGCGCGGGCCAACAGGCTCGACACGCTGGTGACGTCTGGCGGGACCAATCCGAAAATCGGGATCATCAGTTGCGGCAAGAGCTATCTCGACGTGCGCCAAGCCATGGAAGTGCTTGGCATTGACGAGGTGAAGGCCAATCAACTCGGGCTCAGGCTCTATAAGGTTGGGATGACGTGGCCGCTGGAACCGAAAGGCGTCGCCAAGTTCGCGGAAGGCCTGGACCTGATCCTAGTGGTCGAGGAAAAGCGCTCGCTGGTCGAGACACAGGTGAAGGAGCAGCTGTTCGATACGCCGAACCGGCCGCGCGTGCTCGGCAAGAAGGATGAGAACAATCAGTGGCTATTCCCGGCGAAAGGCGCGCTGGAGCCAACGGATATCGCGATCCAACTCGGTGAGCGGCTGATCCGCTTTGGCGCGGGCGACGACATCAAAGAACGCGTCGCGGCGTTGAAAGCGCTGAAGGGCAATAAGCCCACGTCGGCGGAAGCAGCGACCCGTGTGCCCTATTTCTGCCCGGGCTGCCCGCACAATTCGTCGACGATCATCCCTGATGGTGCACGCGCCTATGCCGGTATCGGCTGCCACTACATGGCGCAATGGATGGATCGCAATACCGACGGCTTCACGCAGATGGGTGGCGAAGGCGCGAATTGGATCGGCGAAGCGCCCTTCTCCAAGCGCGGACACGTATTCCAGAACTTGGGCGATGGTACCTATATTCATTCGGGTTCACTCGCAATCCGTGCGGCACATGCGGCCGGAATCAACGTGACCTACAAGATCCTCTATAACGACGCGGTCGCGATGACTGGCGGGCAGAAGCTCGATGGCGGCATTTCCGTGCCGATGGTCGTCAATCAGGTGCTCGCCGAGGGAGTTGCGAGCGTTGTCGTGGTGACGGACGAGCCGGACAAGTACCCGTTCGACAGTGGCATCCCGAGGAGCGTCAAAGTCCATCATCGCCGCGATTTGCAGAGTGTGCAGAAGGCCTTGTCAGAGATCAAGGGCGTGACGGTACTGGTCTATGACCAGACGTGTGCCGCTGAAAAACGCCGCCGGCGTAAACGCGGGCAGTTTCCCGATCCTGACAAGCGGGTGATGATCAATGCAGCGGTGTGCGAAGGCTGCGGGGACTGCGGTAAGAAGTCCAACTGCGTCGCGGTTTCGCCGCTAGAGACGGCGCTGGGGACCAAGCGGACGATCGATCAATCGGTTTGCAACAAGGATTTTTCCTGCGTCAATGGATTCTGTCCGAGTTTCGTGACGGTGCACGGCGGCAAGCTCGCCAAAGCAAAGCCACAGCAAGCGGCGAGCGATGGCGACTGGGCGGCGATGCTTGCGGGACTAGTGGAACCGAAGTTGCCATCGCTCGATCAACCGAAGACGATCATCGTGACGGGCGTTGGCGGGACAGGTGTCGTCACCATCTCGGCGGTGCTGGGGCAGGCGGCGCACATCGCAGGCCTCGGCTTCGGCAGCATCGACATGACCGGCCTCGCGCAGAAGGGCGGAGCGGTTGCGTGCCATATCCGGATCGCCAAGTCGGTGGATGATATTCATGCCATCCGCGCGGGCGTTGCGAGTGCGGACTTGATCCTTGGCTGCGATCTCGTGGTGACGGCGTCGAACAAGGTGTTGGAGGCGATCCGGCCGGATCACACGGCCGTCGTGTATTCGACGCATGAAATGCATGTGGCGGATTTTGCGCGTAAGCCGGACCTGCGGTTGCCGGGATCAGCGTTGGCGCACGCCATCGAGGACCGCGTGCGCAAGGGGGCGCTCGCGAGCTTCGACGCGCATCATTACGCGGTGACGCTGTTTGGTGACTCCATTGCGTCGAACATGCTGATGCTCGGGTGCGGCCTATCAGTTGGGGCATGTGGCCGTGCCTGCTGATGCGATTTTGAAGGCGATTGAGCTCAATGGCGCGGCGGTTGCCATGAATACCCAAGCGTTCCAGATGGGACGGCTCGCCGCCCACAACCGTGCAGCTCTTGATGCGTTGGTTGCCAAGACGGCGCCGGCCGCGTCGGTCGTGAAATTGGAGACGTTGGCGGAGACTGTTGCGCATCGCGTTGGCATGCTGTCGCTCTATCAGGATGATGCCTATGCCGCGCGCTATAAGGCGTTGGTGATGCGGGTTGAGGAGGCAGAGCGATCGAAGGCTGTGGGGCGGAATGGATTGGCAATGGCGGTCGCCAAAGGTCTCTACAAACTGATGGCCTATAAGGACGAGTACGAGGTGGGCCGGCTTTATTCAGCGCCGGAGTTCAAGGCGCAACTGGCGGCGCAGTTCGAAAGTCATGATCGGCTGGAGTTTCATCTCGCGCCGCCGTTGTTGGCGCGGCGCGACAAGACAACGGGTGAGCTGCGCAAAATGGCGTTCGGCCGTTGGATGTTTCCGGTGTTCGGGTGGTTGGCCAGGGGCAAGCGGTGGCGTGGGACCCGGTTTGATGTATTCGGTTACACGGCTGAGCGAAAGCTTGAGCGACAGATGATTGGCGACTACGAGATGGTGCTCGGCGAAATCATCGAGCGCTTGTCACCGGCGACACACGCGACGGCGGTGAAGCTCGCGGGGCTCGCGCTCGACATCAAAGGCTTCGGGCACGTGAAGCTCGCCAACTACGAACAAGCAAAAAAGCGCGAGGCGCAGTTGCTGGCGGATTTGCGCAATCCGGCGCCGGTGTTGCGGGCGGCGGAGTAGAAGCGCATCGTTACTGCGGTTTGTTTTCGGAGATGATGAACGGCGTGAAACCGAACACGCCGGGGCTTTGCGGATCGACGGTCACGCGGACGGCGTGGACGTGTTCCTCACCCATCACCTGCATGCGCAGGACGTTGGCGACCGGCTTCAGGTTGGTGCCGCGGAAACTGTCGACTTCGAACTGGTGCTCGTCGCCCTGAATGATCAGCATAGGCTTTGCGAATGCCTTGGCCGTCCGCTCGATCGCTTTGATCGTGTCGGCGTGGCCGGAGGCAAGCGGTACGGCTGGAAACCGCTGCTTGATGTCATAGAGGTTGGACTGCATCGCGATGACGATCGCCTTAGCAGATGATGCGACGGCCAATTTGGTACTGTCGTCGAGCCAGGCGATGTTCGCCTTGTTGCGCTCGAAGTATTCGAGGACGGCGTCCTGGTCCGTGGTTTCGAAGCCATTGTTGGAGCCGACGACGTGGAGCTGGACGAAGAGGACGCCATTTTTCCAGAAGCGCGTATTCTCGACGTATTTGGCGAAGGCTGGCGCCAGATTACCCTGGGACTCGACGGCCATCGGGGACTTGCCGAGGCTCTTGGTTGGATCGGGGAAGAAAATCTCGCGCACCTTGGTGAGGCGCTCGCGCGGGTTGTAGCGTCCGGCGCGTTCGCGGTGGCAGTCGGTCCATTCATTGTCGCCAGGCGTATAAACGAGCGGCTGCTCAAAGCGTTGAAAGCGCGTCAGGATCGATTTGAAGTATTCGTCGGTGCAAGGTTCGGAGCTCGATTTGATGTCGCCGACGTGGATAGAGAAGGCGGGCTTGGAGACGTTGACGGCGGCGATCAGGCGGTCGAACTTGGCGTAGTCTTCCGGAACCTTGTAGGGCATGTCGCCCATGGCGATGAAATTGAACGGCTCGGGCTGGCCTGTTGGCGCTGCAGGCAACGTCGATTGGGCGACGAGGGGCTGGGTCAGTAGGGTCTGGGACAGGAGGGCCATTCCGGCTGCAAAAATGGCGATCGTCAAGGGGCGCATTGCGGGTTCTCAAGCTGATATATCGTTGCTTTTGGCACACCTGCGGCAGCTTTGTCGCAAGGATTATCGGGTCTGCGTCTGCGGCCGCGATAAACAGGGTCTAATACAATGTGATGACAGGCGTTGACGCGGTGGTGAGTTGCGCAGCGGCATGGCCTGCTTTAAACCTTGATCAAAATACAATAATGCATGGCAGCTATCCCCGGACATTGGGTGGCAAGCCGCGGGAGGCGAAGCTCGGTGACTGCGACAGGTGTGATCGCGCAAGCGGGACTGAACGCTGGCGAATTGGATACGGTTCCGAAACTGCTGCTGCGAAACGCACAGCGCTTTGGTGATCGGCCGGGTATGCGCATGAAGGATCTGGGGATCTGGCAATCCTGGAGCTGGAGCGAGATCCGCGATCACGTCCGCGCCTTTTCTATCGGACTGCGCAAGTTGGGACTGGAGCGCGGCGACGCGGTCGCGATCGTCGGCAGCAACCGTCCGCATCTCTATTGGACGTTCGCCGCTGTGCAGAGCCTTGGCGGCATTCCCGTGCCGATCTATCAGGACTCGGTTGCCGATGAGATGGCCTACGTGCTGGCGCACGCCGAGGTCAAATTCGCCGTCGTCGAAGACCAGGAACAGGTCGACAAGATCCAGTCGATCGCCGATCGCGTGCCTTTGATCGCACAGATGGTCTATGACGAGACGCGCGGTCTCAAGGATTATGACGCGACGCGGCTGCACTCGTTTGATGCGATCAGTGCGCTCGGCACTCAAGAGTTACAGAGCAATCCCGCAGCCGCTGGCTGGTGGCTGGATGAAATCGCCAAGGGCCGGGGTGCGGATGTCAGCGTCATCCTCTACACGTCGGGCACCACCGGCCGGCCGAAGGGCGTGATGCTGACGCACGCCAACGTGGTCGTGTCCGGCACCAACGCGAACGTGTTCGACCATTTCACGGCCGATGATACGATGCTCGCGTATCTGCCGATGGCGTGGGTTGGTGATCATATTTTCTCATATGGCCAAGCTTATGCCGGTGGGTTGTGCGTTGCTTGCCCGGAAAGCCCGGAGACGGCGCAGGAAGACCGACGCGAGATCGGTCCGACCTACTTTTTTGCCCCCCCGCGCGTGTTCGAGACCATGCTGACACAGATCACGGTGCGGATGGAGGATGCCGGTACGCTCAAGAAGAAAATGTTCGAGCATTTTCTTGGTGTCGCGCGCCAGTCTGGCGAAGCGATCCTGGATGGAAAGTCGTTGCCATTCGGCCAGCGGTTGCACTACTGGCTCGGCGACAAGCTCGTCTATGCGCCGCTGCGCAATCGGATGGGGTTTACGAACCTGCGCGTGGCCTATACCGCCGGCGAGGCGATTGGCCCGGAGTTGTTCCGCTTCTACCGGTCGCTCGGCATCAATCTGAAGCAGCTTTACGGACAGACCGAAGCGAGCGTCTTCATCACGCTGCAGCCGGATGGCGAGGTGTTCCCGGAAACGGTCGGCAGGCCAGGGCCCGGCGTCGAAATCAAAATTGCCGAGTCGGGCGAGGTGATGTTCAAAAGTCCTGGCGTGTTCTTGAAATACTTCAAGAACGAGGAAGCGACCGCCTCGACGAAGACGCCGGACGGGTGGGTGCATTCGGGCGACGCCGGCTTCATCGACAATCGCGGCCACCTCGTCATCATCGATCGACAGAAAGATGTCGGACGATTGAATAATGGTTCGATCTTTTCGCCGAAGTTCCTCGAGAACCGCATCAAGTTTTTCCCTGAAATCAAGGAGGCCGTGGCGTTCGGGCATGGCCGCGATTACGTGACGATGTTCGTCAATATCGATCTCGCCAGCGTCGGCAATTGGGCGGAGCGTAACAACGTCTCCTATGCCAGCTACCAGGAATTGGCTGGACACCCTGATGTCGTGGAGATGATCCGCAAGCGCGTCGATGAACTCAATCGGACGCTGTCGCAGGAAGAGCGGATGAAGGACAGTCAGGTGCGCCGCTTTCTGATCCTGCACAAGGAACTGGATGCGGACGATGGCGAGATGACACGCACGCAAAAGGTAAAACGCAGCTTCGTCGAAGACCGCTACCGCCCGCTGATCACGGCGCTCTATGACGGTTCCAAGGCGGCCGGCATCTCCGTTGAGGTGACGTTTGAGGATGGGCGCAAGGGCAAAATCGAAGGCCACATGCACATCATCGACATGCAGCCGCATGTTGCTACCGTGACCCCGGTGCGCGAGGCCGCAGAATGAAGGATGATTTGTCAAACGTGAGCGAGACCATAACGGAAGACGGGCGCACGATCGGCGCGCCGATGCTGACGGTTGAAAACGTGGTGATGCGGTTTGGCGGCGTCACGGCGATCAAAGGGGTGTCGTTCGATATCCGCAAGGGCGAGATTCGCGCGATCATCGGGCCGAACGGCGCCGGCAAGACGTCGATGCTCAATGTCATCAACGGTTTCTATCATCCGCAAGAAGGGGTCATCACCTTCAAGGGCGAGCGGCGCACGGCGATGCGCCCGCACGTGGCGGCGACGCAGGGCATTGCGCGCACGTTCCAGAACGTCGCGCTGTTCAAGGGCATGTCGACGATCGACAACATCATGACCGGGCGCACGCTCAAGATGCGTCAGGGACTGCTGGCTCAGGCGTTCCGCTTCGGTCCAGCGCTGAAGGAAGAGATCAAGCATCGCGAGGCGGTGGAGCGCGTCATCGATTTCCTGGAGATCGCGCATATCCGCAAGGCGCCGGTCGGCAAGCTTCCCTATGGTTTGCAGAAGCGCGTCGAGCTTGGCCGGGCGCTGGCGACGGAGCCGGAGCTGCTGTTGCTGGATGAACCGATGGCCGGCATGAACCTGGAAGAGAAACAGGACATGAGCCGCTTCATTCTGACCGTGAACAAGACATTCGGGACGACGATTGCGCTGATTGAGCACGATATGGGCGTCGTGATGGATCTGTCGGACCGCGTGGTCGTGCTGGACTACGGACTGAAGATCGCCGACGGGACGCCAGCTGAAGTGCAGGCTAATCAAAACGTCATCGACGCCTATCTCGGCGTTTCGCATTCTTGAGACTGAGGTCGTTCGCGTGGAATTGATTGGTCAAGTACTTGAAGTTCTCATCGGTGGGCTGCTGGCGGGCGTTCTCTATTCGCTGGTCGCGCTGGGGTTCGTGCTGATCTACAAGGCGTCCGGCGTGTTCAACTTCGCACAGGGCGCGATGGTTCTTCTGGCCGGCCTCGCATTGGTGCGGTCGCTCGATTGGCTGGTGGCGCGGGGATTTCCAGGATGGGCTGCGATCATGCTTGGGCTGCTGTTCGCCGGCATGATCATGGCCGTGACGGCGTGGCTGATCGAGCGCTATGTGCTCGGGCCGCTGCTCAATCAGGACGGGCTGACGCTGTTCATGGCGACCATTGGCGCTGGGTTCATCATCGAGGGCGCCGGGCAGATGATCTTCGGCTCTGACGTTTATCCGCTCCGCCTGTTCCCGACGGATGCCTGGATTTTGCTTGAGAGCATTTTCCCGGGTGGCATCCTGATCAACAAGCTCGACGTCTGGGGTGGGTTGATCGCGGGTGTGCTGGTGGCAGGCCTCGCGACGTTTTTCCAGTACACCAAGACCGGGCGTGCGCTCCGGGCGGTGGCTGACGACCACGCGGCGGCGCAGTCGGTCGGTATTCCGATCAGTTGGATTTGGTTCGTGGTGTGGCTGGTCGCAGGGCTTGTGGCGCTGGTCGCGGCGACGGTCTGGGGCACCAAGCTCGGCGTGCAGTTCTCGATCGTGTTCTTAGCCCTGAAAGCCTTGCCGGTATTGATCATCGGAGGGTTCACGTCGGTGCCCGGTGCGATTATCGGCGGATTGATGGTTGGGGCGGGTGAAAAACTCGCCGAGGTTTATCTTGGACCGTTCATTGGCGGCGGGATTGAGTACTGGTTTGCCTATGTGGTGGCGCTGGCTGTGCTGATGGTGCGGCCGCAGGGATTGTTTGGCGAAAAAATCATCGAGCGGATTTGAGGAGAAGCCGATGCTTTATCGCGAAGCTGGACAATACAAAACGTCATACGCCGCTGATATGGCGATGTTTCCGATCCGCCAGGACCGGATCGCACTCTATGCTCTGCTCGCCTTTGCGTTCGTCGGCGTACCCCTGCTGGCGTTCTTCAAGATCGGCTGGTTTGGCCACGACTACATCTTCAAGGCGATCCTCATTCCATTCCTGATCCTGTCGCTGGCGGCGATTGGATTGAACATTCTGACCGGCTACTGCGGGCAGATTTCGCTCGGGGGTGGCGCGTTCATGGCCATCGGTGCCTATTTCGGATTTAAGTTTGCGACAGGTTTCGGGCCGTTAATGGGACTGCCGGTGCTGGCGTCCATCCTCCTTGGTGGGCTGTCGTCGGCGCTGATCGGCATTTTGTTCGGGATTCCGTCGTTGCGGATCAAGGGCCTCTATCTGGCGGTCGCGACGCTCGCCGCGCAGTTCTTTTTCGATTGGGTGTTCCTGCGGGTCAAATGGTTCACCAACTACGAGCCATCCGGGTCGGTGAGTGCGCCGCGGCTCGATTTCTTCGGCTATATGGTTGCAACACCGATCGAGCGCTATCTGCTGGTGTTGTCGTTCGTCGCAGCGTTTGCGTTCCTGGCGAAGAACCTGGTGCGCGGCAATCTCGGCCGGCAGTGGATGGCAATCCGCGATATGGATATCGCTGCCGAGATCATGGGCATTCGCCCGCTCTATGCCAAGCTGACAGCGTTCGCGGTGTCGTCGTTCTTCTGCGGCGTGGCGGGTGCGCTTTGGGCGTTTGTGCATCTGGGGAGTTGGGAGCCACTGGCGTTCGACATCAATCGTTCCAATGATCTGCTGTTCATGATCATCATCGGCGGACTCGGGTCGATCCTCGGATCATTTCTCGGTGCGGCTTTCATCCTCATTCTGCCGATCATGCTCAATGTGGTGCCGATCTCGATCGGCGTGCCGTTGACGACGGAGACGATCGCGCATCTGCAGTTTGTGATTTTCGGCTCGCTGATTTGCTATCTGCTGATCAAGGAACCGCATGGCTTTGCCAAAATCTGGTCATTGGCAAAGGAGAAACTTCGACTCTGGCCGTTCCCGCATTGAGGACGGTTAGAGCCGCAAAACCTTGGCAGTGTGCGGCGCACTGCCAAGCGGACCTTAAGTCAACGTCCGCATAATTCGCGGCTCGGCAGTTTGGCTGGACGCTCAAGGAGGAAGACAATGAAGAAGCTAGTGATTGCAGGCTTGGCCGCGTCGGCCAGTCTCGTCGCCATGACGGCGGCTGCGATGGCGCAGGCCAATGAGCAGTTCATCCCCATTCTGTCGTACCGGACCGGCGCCTACGCCGTGAACGGCGTACCTTACGCCAACGGCGTTTCGGATTATTATTCGCTGATCAACGCGCGCGATGGCGGCATCAATGGTGTCAAGCTGCTGGTGGAAGAATGCGAAACCGGGTACGCCACTGATAAGGGTGTCGAGTGCTACGAGCGCCTGAAAGGTAAAGGTCCGACGGGGGCTGCGTTCTTCAATCCGCTCTCGACCGGCATTACCTTCGCGCTGACCGAAAAAGCACCCGTCGACAAGATCCCGGTGATCTCGATGGGCTATGGCCGCGCCGACAGCAAGAACGGCGCCGTCTTCATGTGGAACTTCCCGCTACTCGGCACCTATTGGTCGGCGGCTGACATCGCTATGCAGCACGTCGCCAAGGAAGTCGGTGGCGAAGCCAACCTTAAGGGCAAGAAGATCAGCCTCGTCTATCACGACAGCCCCTACGGCAAAGAGCCGATCCCGACGCTCGAAGTGCTGTCGAAGAAGTTTGGCTTCGAATTCAAGCCGATCCCGGTCACGCATCCCGGCGTCGAACAGAAGTCGCAATGGCTCGCCATCCGCCAGGACAAACCGGACTACGTCCTGCTCTGGGGTTGGGGTGTTATGAACGGCGTGTCGGTCAAGGAAGCGGCGTCCGTCAACTTCCCGCGCGACAAGATGATCGGCGTGTGGTGGTCGGGTGCCGAACCCGATGTGACACCGGCTGGTGATCAAGCCATCGGCTATAAGGCGCTGATGCTGCAACACGGTGCCGGCGAATGGCCGGTGCATGCCGACATCAAAAAGCACGTCGGCGACAAGCGGCTTGGCAAGGAAGACTTCGCGCAGGTCCTTTACAACCGCGGCGTCGTCAACGCCATGCTCGGCGTCGAAGCGATCCGCAAGGCGCAGGAAAAGCATGGCAAGAAGCCGTTGACGGGTGAACAGATCCGGTGGGGCCTCGAAAACCTCAACCTCGACGCAGTCCGCGTCAAGGAACTCGGCATGGAAGGTATGATCAAGGGGATCAAAACAACGTGTGCCGATCATGAAGGCGCCCGCGACGGTCGCGTGCAGCAGTGGGATGGCAAGGCCTGGAAGGTGATCTCGGATTTCTACACGGCGCGTGCTGATGTGACGGATCCGATCGTCAAGGACGTCTCGGCGAAGTACGCTGCTGACAAGAAGATCGAGCCGCGTGACTGTTCGAAGGAAAGCTAAAAGCTGAAGTGAGTGGTGAGTGGCCGGTAGTGAGTGGAAGAAGCCCTATGGGTGGACGCCATATCGCACGCCGGTCATCTCACCACTCAATCCTGACCACTCACCACTGACCAACATGGTACCGATGTCGACCGCACCCGCTACTGTTTCCCCTGCGCCCGTCACGGCGAAGCCGATTTTGTCGGTGAAGAACGTCGAGGTCATCTACGACCATGTCATTCTGGTGCTGAAGGGCGTGTCGCTGGAAGTGCCGGAAGGCGGGATCGTTGCGATCCTCGGCGCCAATGGTGCCGGCAAATCGACGACCCTCAAAGCGATCTCGAACCTGATCAAGGCCGAGCGCGGTGACGTGACAAAAGGCGTGATCGAATTCAAGGGCGAGCGGGTTGATACGTTGACGCCGAATGATCTGGTTCGGCGCGGCTGCATCCAGGTGATGGAGGGTCGGCACTGCTTCGGCCATCTCACCATCGAAGAAAATTTGTTGACCGGAGCTTTCACGCGCAAGAACAGCGAAGTCGCAGGCGCGCTGGAGATGGTCTACAAGTATTTTCCGCGACTGAAAGAGCGCCGCTCCAGTCAGGCCGGATATACGTCGGGCGGCGAGCAGCAGATGTGTGCGATTGGTCGCGCGCTGATGGCGAAGCCGACGATGGTGCTGCTGGATGAGCCGTCGATGGGCTTGGCGCCGCAGATCGTCGAGCAGATCTTCGAGATCGTGAAGGACATCAACACCAAGGAGCGGGTGTCGTTCTTGTTGGCTGAACAGAATACCAACGTGGCGCTGCGCTATGCGACCTACGGGTACATTCTGGAGACCGGCCGCATCGTGATGGACGGCGATGCCAAGGCGTTGCGCGAGAACGAGGATGTGAAGGAATTTTACCTCGGCGTCGGTGGTGGCGATCGGAAAAGTTTCCGCGACTTCAAGAGCTATAAGCGGCGCAAGCGCTGGCTGGCGTGAGTGCATTGGGCTTGGTCGCGAGTTAGAGTGTTTGGATGTTGTTCAAGAAAAATCAGGCTGAGCTAGCTGCCCCTTTCGACCAACTCGAAACGCGTGATCCGGCGAGCCGGGAGCTGGCGCAGTTTGCGCTGCTGCCGGATCTGATCCGCCGGTCGATGGCGATGGCGCCGGGGTGGGCTGAGCATCTCGCGGGCGTCGATGCGGCGACTGTTACGTCGCGGACGGCACTGGCCAAGTTGCCGGTGTTGCGCAAGGCGGCATTGAAAGAGTTGCAAAGCAAGCGGCCACCGTTCGGCGGGTTTGCAACTGACGATGCGGGGCTCGTTGGCCGCATCATGATGTCGCCCGGGCCGATCTTCGAGCCGGAAGGCAAGAGTGAGGATCACTGGCGTTCGGCGCGGGCGCTTTATGCGGCAGGCTTCCGGCGCGGCGACATCGTGCACAATACGTTTGCCTATCATCTCACACCCGGCGGGTGGATCATGGATGCTGGCGCGCGCGCGCTCGGGTGCGCGGTGATCGCGGCGGGACCCGGCAATACCGAGCAGCAGCTCGAAGCGATCCAGCATTTGCGGCCGACGGCGTATTGCGGCGTGCCGGATTATCTGAAAATTTTGTTGGACAAGGCAAAGGAGGCTGGCCGCGATACCTCCTCCATCAAGAAGGCCTTCGTCTCCGGCGGGGCGCTGTTTCCGAGTTTGCGGGCTGAGTATCAGGCGCGCGGGATTTCCTGCATGCAGGGGTATGCGACGGCGGAACTCGGCATGATCGCCTACGAGAGTGCGACGCCGGACGGCAGCGTCGAAGGTATGATCGTCGATGAGGGCGTGATCGTCGAGATCGTGCGGCCCGGCACCGGCGACCCAGTCCCGGACGGCGACGTCGGCGAGGTGGTCGTCACGGCGTTCAATCGGCTTTATCCGATGATCCGCTTGGCAACGGGCGATATGTCGGCGGTGCTGGCGGGGCGTTCTGCCTGCGGGCGGACGAACATGCGGATCAAGGGATGGATGGGGCGCGCGGATCAGACGACGAAGGTCAAGGGGATGTTCGTGCATCCCGAGCAGATCGCGGCGTTGTCGAGACGGCATCCCGAGCTTGGCCGCGTGCGGCTTGTTGTCGGGCGCGCGGGCGAGCAGGATGTGATGACGTTGAAGGCGGAAGCGGCGACGCCGGCTGCAACGTTGCAGGCCGGCGTGGCGGAGAGCTTGCAGGCGCTGACCAAGCTCAAGGGTGAGGTCGAGTTGGTGGCGCCGGGCAGTTTGCCGAATGATGGCAAGATCATCGCCGACGAGCGCACCTACAGTTGATCGGCGAACCGCATTGGGCGCACGCGCTGGCCAGCAGAACCACGGGTTAGCTGGCGTTGGCCAGTCGTTCGACGGAGCGTTTGAACGGAGGCCAAAGTTTTCCGCGCGCGATATGGCGGCCGTCAACGACGACGTGCTGGCCGCGTGCCCACACGTCACGCACGACGCCGTCACCTGAGGCAAAGACAAGGGCATCAAGCACTTGATCGCCGTGACGGCCGACCAGTACGGGTTGGTCGCCGTCGAGAACGACGATATCCGCCCGCTTGCCGATCGCGAGGGCGCCGGTCTCGAGCCCCAGGGCCTGGGCGCCGCCTTGTGCTGCCGCATCGAACAGGAACCGCCCGGTCGATCCACCGGCTGGCCCCAGTCGATTGCGTTTCAGGTCGCGCAGGCGTTGACTGAATTCGAGTTGACGCAGCTCTTCGGCCAGCGAAATGCGGACATTGCTGTCTGAGCCGACGGCGATGATCCCGCCATGCGCTGAAAACGTCGTGCCATTGAAAATGCCGTCGCCGAGGTTGGCTTCGGTGATTGGGCAAAGGCCGGCGACGGCGCGCGTGCGCGCGAGCCGCTCGGTCTCGGCTGGCGTCATGTGCGTCGCATGGATCAGGCACCAGCGCGCATCGACGGTCGCGTTGTCGAGCAGCCATTGCACGGGGCGCGCGCCCGACCAGGCTATGCATTCCTCAATCTCTTTCACCTGCTCCGCGGCGTGGATGTGAACGGGCCCCGCTGGATAGGCTGTCAGCAGCGTTTGCAGTTCCGGCGCATCGACGGCGCGGAGAGAATGCGGCGCGATGCCGAGATTGGCGCCGGCATGGCGCTTGATATGCCCGCGGCTTGACTGCATCAATCGCGCGAACTGATCCAGGGAATTGACAAATCGCTTCTGCCCGTCCTTCGGCGCGGCGCCGCCACAGCCGCCATGGGCGTAGAACGACGGCAGCAGCGTCAGGCCAATACCGGTTGCGATGGCGGCATTGACGATGCGCCCGGCGGTCTCGGCGATATCGGCATAGGGCTGCCCATTCGGCTGATGATGCAGATAGTGGAATTCGCCGATCGCTGTGAAGCCGGCCTCGAGCATTTCGAGATAGGTCCAGGCGGCGACGGCTTCGACGTCTTCAGGCGTCAAGGCGCCGAGGAAGCGGTACATCACTTCGCGCCAGGTCCAGAAGCTGTCGTCTTCTGGACCACGTGTTTCGGCGAGGCCGGCCATGGCGCGCTGAAAGGCGTGACTGTGGACGTTGGCAATGCCAGGGACGGCGAAACCGGCGCGCTTGTCCATGGCGGGCGTCGCGGCAATGCCGGCGCGGATGGCGCTGATCAGGCCGTTGTCCATTGAGATCGCGACATCGCGCGCCCATCCGTTCGGCAGAAGCGCGTGCGAGACGTGGAGGGTTGGCACGATGATTGGTTTCCGGTTGAGGGCTGCGGTTTACATTCCATACACACCGCACTAGCGTTCGTCTGTCCAGAAGGAGGATGCGCATGAAAGTGGATCGACTCTGGCAGGGAGCGCGATTGGCGACGCTTGATCCGGCATTGCCAGGGCTCGGCGTCATCGAGAACGGCGCCATCGCCGCCAGGGATGGCAAGATCGCCTGGGTTGGCCGCGAGGCTGACATACCGGTGTTGGAGGCCGGCGAGCGGATCGACCTCGGCGGCCGCTGGGTGACGCCGGGGCTGATCGATTGCCACACGCATCTGGTTTACGGGGGCAACCGTGCGCACGAATTCGAGCAACGCCTTGCCGGCGTCTCCTATGAAGAGATCGCGCGCGCGGGGGGCGGCATCATCTCGACGGTGAAGGCGACGCGGGCGGCGTCTGCAGCCCAGTTGATCAGGGAAACACTGCCCCGCCTCGACGCCTTGATGCGCGAGGGGGTGACGACGGTCGAGATCAAGTCGGGCTACGGCCTCGATCTCGCGACGGAACGCAAACAGTTGCAGGCCGGCCGGGCACTCGTCACACGCCGGCAGATCGATGTTGCGCTGACGTTCCTTGGTGCTCACGCCTTGCCTCCAGAAGCGAACGGCGACAAGGACGCGTACATCGATCAGGTCTGCGCCATGATCCCCGTGTTGACCGCTGAGCGCTTGGTTCATGCGATCGATGCGTTCATGGAGGGCATCGCTTTCAGCGCCGAACAGACAGCGCGCGTGTTTGACGTCGCCAAGGCGCATCGGTTGCCGGTGAAGCTCCATGCCGATCAGTTGAGCAATCTGCACGGCGCGGCGCTTGCCGCCCGCTATAACGCGCTGTCGGCCGATCACCTCGAATATACGGACGAGGCTGGTGCTGCGGCGATGGCGAAATCCGGAACGGTTGCGGTGTTGCTACCGGGCGCATTCTATTTCATCCGGGAAAAACAGGTGCCGCCCGTCAACCTGTTCCGGTGGGCTGGCACGGCCATCGCGATTGCGACGGACAGCAATCCGGGATCGTCGCCGCTGACCTCGCCGCTGCTGACCATGAATATGGCGGCGACGTTGTTCCGCCTGACGGTCGACGAGTGCATCATCGGCATGACCCGCAGTGCCGCGCGGGCGCTTGGCCGGCTCGACAGTATCGGCACGCTTGAGGCGGGCAAGTTCTGCGACCTCGCCATCTGGGATGTCGAGCGGCCGGCGGAACTGGTCTACCGCATCGGCTTCAATCCGCTGCATGCGCGGGTGTGGCGGGGGCAGGATACGGCCATCGTACCACGGTCCCTCGACGAGACCGTAACAGCGGATAATCTCGCTCTCTTGCACGGGAAGCTGATCGATGGCTGAGGTCTTGACGCTGACGCCCGGCGATGTCTCGCGTGGTGATCTGCGCCGAATCTATCGCACCCGCGCGCCGGTTCGGCTCGATCCGGTGTGGTGGCCGAAGGTTGATGCGGCAGCGGCGATCATTGCTGCAGCGGCGACGGGGGATGTCCCGGTCTACGGCGTCAATACCGGATTTGGGAAACTCGCGTCGAAACGCATCAGAGCGGAAGATACGGCACAGCTGCAGCGCAATCTGATCCTGTCGCACTGTTGCGGTGTCGGTCCGTCGACGCCATCGGAAATCGTGCATCTGATGATGGCGCTAAAGGTCATGTCGCTTGGCCGTGGCGCATCCGGCGTGCGGCGGGTGGTGATTGAAACGCTGACGCTGATGCTCGAGCGCGGCGTGCTGCCGGTTATTCCCCAACAGGGCTCGGTCGGCGCGTCTGGGGATTTAGCGCCGCTGGCGCATATGACCGCTGTCATGATCGGTGAAGGCGAAGCGACGCTTGATGGGGAGACAATGGCAGGCGGGCACGCGATGCGGCACGCCGGCGTTGCGACGGTGACGCTGGCGGCTAAGGAAGGTCTCGCGCTGATCAATGGCACGCAGTTTTCGACCGCCTATGCGCTCGCCGGATTGTTCGAGGCGCAGCGGCTTGCCCGTTCGGCGCTGGTGACGGGCGCGCTGTCGGTCGATGCGGCGATGGCATCGACGACGCCGTTCCGGGCGGAAATCCAAGCCCTGCGCGGGCATCGCGGACAGATCGCGGCGGCACGCGCGTTGACGGGATTGCTGTCAGGAAGTGCGATCCGTGACGCGCATGTGGACGGCGACGAACGCGTGCAGGATCCTTATTGTTTCCGGTGCCAGCCGCAGGTGATGGGTGCGGCGATGGATCTGTTGGGGCAGGCGGCGCACACTTTGGCGATCGAAGCCAATGCGGTCACCGATAATCCGCTGGTGATCGTCGAGACGGGTGAGATTCTGTCGGGCGGAAATTTTCATGCGGAGCCGGTGGCGTTTGCGGCGGATCAGATCGCGCTCGCGCTGTCCGAGATCGGCGCCATCGTCGAGCGGCGGATTGCGACACTGGTTGATCCGGCGCTGAACTTCGGCATGCCGGCATTTTTGTCGCCATCGGCAGGCCTCAACTCCGGGTTGATGATCGCCGAAGTCACGGCGGCGGCACTGTTTGCCGAGAACAAGCAGCGCGCGAACTCCAGCCTCGATCGATTCAACGCCGACCAGCGCCAATCAGGAAGATCATGTGTCGATGGCGGCGCATGCCAGTCGCCGATTGATCGAGATGGCGCGGAATCTCGCGCACATCATCGGCATTGAGTTGATCGTTGCGGCGCAAGGCATCGACTTGCGCAAGGATGGATTTGGGTTGGAGAAGCTATCGGCCACGCAGAAGAAAAAGGCGCTGCAGACGAGTGTTCCGTTGGAACGCGTTCTTGCCGTCACGCGTGCGCGCATCGCCAAGCTCGGCGACGATCGCATGCTGGCGCCGGACCTCGTCGCGGCGGCTGAGTTGGTGGCCAGTGGTGCCATCACGACGGCGGCCGGACATGCATTGTTGCCGGGGTTGGGGGAGGCTGCAGGGTGAGGATCGGGACATGTCAGTTGAAATAGAGCACTCATTCGTCGCTGGTGAGCCCCAACCTGCAGCATGGTGGTCAACATGTGAATAACCCCTTCAATGCGCTCCGACGGGATTAAGCGGCGCAATTTAACATCGGTGCCGCCACACCCGCGACTGTCATCCCGGCATTTATTGCCGGGACCCATCGCGCTCCACATGCGGGCGCCGGCCTGTGGCACAATGGGTCCCGGGGACAAGCCCCGGGATGACACCTTTGGTGTTGAAACACCGAAAGCCTAACTGCCGAATTCTGCTGCGCGGCATAAGTTTGGAGACTGACTAAATGACCCGCATTGACAATGCCCGCCGCATCTCTGCTCCGCGTGGGACGGAGATTTCTGCCAAGAGCTGGTTGACGGAAGCGCCGTTGCGCATGCTGATGAACAATCTCGATGCCGAGGTCGCGGAGAAGCCGGGTGAACTCGTCGTCTATGGCGGCATTGGTCGCGCCGCGCGGGACTGGACGAGCTATGATCGGATCGTCGCCAGTCTGCGCGAGCTGAATGCCGATGAGACGCTGCTGGTGCAATCGGGTAAACCGGTCGGCGTATTTCGCACGCACGCCGACGCGCCGCGCGTTCTCATTGCAAACTCAAACCTGGTGCCGCACTGGGCGACGCTCGATCATTTCAACGAACTCGATCGCGCGGGATTGATGATGTACGGGCAGATGACGGCGGGGTCGTGGATCTACATCGGCAGCCAGGGCATCGTGCAGGGCACCTACGAAACCTTCGTCGAAGTGGGGCGGCGGCACTATGGCGGCAGTCTCGCCGGCAAATGGATTTTGACGGCCGGACTTGGCGGGATGGGTGGCGCGCAGCCGCTGGCCGCAACCATGGCCGGCGCTTCGATGCTGGCTGTCGAGTGTCAGCCAAGCCGCATCGAAATGCGGCTGAAGACAGGTTATCTCGACCGGCAGACGGCATCGCTGGACGAAGCGCTCGCGATCATGGCGCAGGCGGCTCGCGACAAGCAGCCGGTCTCCGTTGGCCTGCTCGGCAATGCGGCCGATGTGTTTCCCGAACTCGTGCGGCGCGGTGTTCGCCCTGACGTCGTCACCGACCAGACCAGCGCCCACGATCCGATCAACGGCTACCTGCCGAAGGGGTGGACGCTGGCGCAATGGGAAGCCAAGCGCAGCAGCGATCCCAAGGCCGTCGAGCAGGCGTCGAAGCAATCAATGGTTGGCCATGTGCAGGCGATGCTCGATTTCCACCGTGCTGGTGTGCCGACGCTCGACTATGGCAACAACATCCGGCAGATGGCGAAGGACATGGGCCTCACCGATGCGTTCGACTTCCCGGGCTTCGTGCCAGCGTACATTCGTCCACTGTTCTGTCGGGGCATCGGGCCTTTCCGCTGGGCGGCGCTATCGGGCGATCCGGAGGACATCTATCGCACCGACGCTCGCGTGAAAGAGCTGATGCCGAATGATAGGCATCTGCACAATTGGCTCGACATGGCGAAGGCGCGCATCAAGTTCCAGGGCTTGCCGGCGCGGATCTGTTGGGTGGGCCTCGGCGATCGTCATCGGCTTGGGCTTGCGTTCAACGCCATGGTGGCGTCAGGCGAATTGAAAGCACCGATCGTTATCGGCCGCGATCACCTGGACTCAGGCTCCGTCGCCAGCCCCAATCGCGAGACGGAGGCGATGCGCGATGGCTCGGACGCGGTGTCGGATTGGCCGTTGCTCAATGCGCTGCTGAATTGCGCGTCGGGGGCGACATGGGTTTCGATCCATCACGGCGGCGGCGTCGGCATCGGCTACTCACAGCACGCCGGCATGGTCATCGTTGCTGACGGCACGGCGGATGCGGCGCGCCGGCTCGAGCGGGTGCTGTGGAATGATCCAGCGACGGGGGTCATGCGCCACGCCGACGCTGGCTATGCGGACGCCGTCGATTGCGCCAAGGCACAAGGGCTCAACTTGCCAAGTCTTTGAGCGAGTGGGTTATTCGCCATTCTGCCAGCAGTTTCACAAACTGTTTCGGGATGTTGCTTGCCACGGAACCGCCCCAGGTCGCCCCCATTGACGCCTAAAAACTCGCGGAAGGTGGGGATGTGGGGGATTGGTTAACGCGATGTTAACCATCCATTTGATACTTCTATCAGAAGTTGATGGCGTGGCCTCGTTGAGGTCGCTGCCGTGCGTCTTGGGGTCTTTGTACAATGGTCAATCGCGTTGTCCGTGCGTCCGCGACGTCGTTCGTCGCCTCTTCTGTCATCGTGTTGGGTTGGGCCGCCGTTGCGCACGCCGCCGACTTGCCGGAAATCAAGGCTTCGGCCAAAAACGCCGTTCCGGCCTGTACGACGCCCGGCCGCTTGACGGCCTACCTCAAGAGCCGCAACAGCGAACTCGATCCCCGCTTCATCAGCATCGCCGTCGACTACATGCGCTACGGCGAAGAGCTGGGGTTGCGTTGGGACTATGCATTCTATCAGATGATCTCGGAGACGGGTGGGCTCACCTTCAAGAATGGTAACCGCCACGGCGATGTCAGCGCCAAGCAGAATAATTTTGCGGGCCTGGGTGCGACCGGCAACGGTGAGGCCGGCGAAAGCTTCAAGGACGTCGCCACCGGCGTCAAAGCGCATCTGCAGCATATCATGTTGTATGCTGGTCATCCGGTCGACAATCCGGTCGCGGAGCGGACACGCAAGGTGCAGGAATGGGGCGTGCTGACGTCATGGCAGAAGGGCTTCAAGCGCCCGCTGACGTACTCTGATCTCGCGCAGAAGTGGGCGCCGAAGACCAAGGCCTATTCCGATACGCTCGAAAGTATCGCCGAGAAGTTCCAGAGCGAGCTGTGCAGGAAGCCTGATCCGCATCCGGAGATGCTGGCCGAGGCGCGCGGCGAAAATCGGCAGGTCGTCGAAAAGGTTTCCGGTGCCCGGCTTGCCCGAAAGGCGATCAGCGACGGCAAGACTGAGAACAGCGATACGCCGAGCGCGCTTGGCGCAACGCAGGCCGCCAAGGCCGCTAATCCCGGCATGCGCATCATCAATGGCGGCGCGCCCGCTACCGAGCAAGCCGAGAAGCCTGCCGCATCGGCGTTGCCGCCGCGCGCGAACTCCGCACCCGACAAGGGCACCGTGCAACAAGCCGCTGCGCCTGGCCTGACGGCCAAGCCGGTGGCGCCGCCATCGACCGGCGTGCAAAAATGCCGCGTGTGGACGGCAAGCTATGGTGGGCAGAAGGCGATGATCATCAAGGCGGTGATCGACGGCGTGCTGAACTACACCGTGCTCGACGTCAACGAGGGGCAGGAAGCGCGCGAGGCCGATGCCTTCATCGCGGCCTATGCCAAGGGCGGCGCGGTTGCTGGCGAATTCCAGACGCAGACGAATGCGCTCGATCGGGCGTTCGAGCTTTGCCCGGAAGGTTGATCGAATCGATCGTAACGCCTGCCGCATCGCCTTGACTCCTTGTCCATCGACGCAGGGATCGGCTTGAGCCCTCAGTCTTTCGCGGGCTAACGCCGGCGTCATCCCCAGATATCGGAACGAGACATTTCGCATGCAGAACGGACGTCTGGGATTGCTGGCCTTGACCGGCGTTGGCCTGATTGTTGCTTTCGCTGGTGAGAGCCGGCCGGCAATTGCGCAACAGCCAGCCGGCATCGAAATTCGCAGCAGTGCCAGCAATCGGGTGCCGGCTTGCGTGACGCCGGATCGCTTGATGCGGCATCTGAAGACCCGCAACGCCAAGCTCAGCCCGCGCTTTGACGAGATCGCGGCACTCTACAAGAAGCACGGCGATGCCAACCAGATCCGCTGGGATTATGCGTTCTACCAGATGATCCTGGAGACCAACTATCTTGCCTATGGCGGCGATGTGAAAGCGCACCAGAACAATTTTGCCGGCGTCGGTGCGACGGGTGGCGGCGTTCGCGGCGATGGCTTTCCTGACGTCTCGACCGGCGTGCTCGCGCAGATCCAGCATCTCGTCGCCTACTCCGGCGAGAAGGTCGAGAAGCCCGTCGCCAAGCGCACACAAGAGGTGCAGGACGATGTGATCGCCAAGTCGAAGAAGCTTGGCCGACCCGTGCGCTTCGCCGACCTCACCAATCGCTGGGCGGCGGATCGCAAGTATGCCCGCTCGATCGAATTGATCGCCGACCGTTTTCGCGCGGATATCTGTTCGGGTAAGGATGAGATTGCCGTTGAGCCGGTCAAGCCGGAGAAGAAGGTAGCGGTTGAACCGGCTGCAGAAACGGCCGGCACTCGGTTGGCGCGGCAGGCGGTGACCGAAAACCGCAAACCCGTGTCGCGGGCCAATCTCGGCGCGCCTGGTGCGGTGGCGGGTGCGATTGCGCCGGTCCAGTGCAGCGTCATGACGGCGAGCTACGGCGAGGCGTCGAGCGTGCTTATTCGGGCGCAGACTGCTGACGCGGTTTCCTTCACGGCGTTGGGCGTGGTGGCTGGTCAAGAGCAGGCGATGGCGGACGTTTTCATCAAGTCGCATGCGACGGGTGGAACGATTGCGGGACGCTTCCCAACTCGCGACGAAGCGATCGCCAGGGCGTGGTCGCTCTGCGATAGCGGCAAACCTTAGTCGCCAAGCGGCTCATGGTCAAAGCGATCGGTCGAGCGGCCGTTTGAAGTCCTGTAGGAGCCTCGGCGCCGACCTCCCCGTTCAAGGCGGTGAAGAAAGCCCGTGTAAAGTTTGCAACGGGTTCGCGCCCAAGCGAACGGGATGCGCGCCTGCGGTCGCATTTTTGCATGTGCCGCTCACTTTCCAACTACAATCTTCGAAAGTCGTGCACGTTTGTGCGCGATATCCCGTTATCATTGCAATCACCGCAGCAATGACGGACCGACCACTATTGCGTGGAGACCAAGCCCCATGAAACTCGCGCACGCTCTCCTGCATGCCCTCAAGGATTACGGCGCGCATGAGATCTTCGGCATCCCCGGCGACTTCGCGTTGCCGTTCTTCCGCGAAATCGAACGCTCCGGCATTCTGCCGCTCTACACGCTCAGTCACGAGCCCGGTGTCGGCTTCGCGGCTGATGCAGCCGCGCGCTATCGGTCGTCGTTGTCGGTGGCGGCCATCACCTATGGAGCTGGCGGGCTCAATATGATCAACCCCGTCGCGCAAGCCTATGCTGAGAAGTCGCCGGTCGTGGTCATCTCGGGCGCACCGGGAGCCGCGGAGGGACTGACAGGGCTTGGTCTGCATCATCAGGTCAAGCATCTTGGCAGTCAGTTCCTCATCTACAAGGAGGTGACGTGCGCGCAGGCGGTGCTTGACGATGCGCGGACGGCGCCGGCCGAAATCGCGCGCGTGTTGAAGGCGGCGCGCGAGCTGTCGCGCCCGGTCTACATCGAATTGCCGCGCGACATGGTCGATGCCGAGGTCGACGCCGTGCCGGCCTATATTGAGACGGTGATTGATCACGATGCGGCACGGGCAGCCGCTGCTGAGACACTCGCCCGGCTCGCCAAAGCGAAGAGCCCGGCGCTGCTGCTCTGCGTGGAAGTGCGCCGTTACGGGCTTGAGGCGAAAGTTGCCGAACTTGCGAAACGCTTGGCGATCCCGACGGCGACGACATTCATGGCACGCGGCATTCTGGCGGGCTCCGACGCGCCTCTGATCGGCACCTATCTCGGCCTCGCCGGTGATCAGGCGATCCGCGAGTGCATCGAAGGATCGGATGCACTGCTGATGCTCGGGGTTATTCTTTGTGACACCAACTTCGGCGTTTCGGAAAAGCTGATCGACCGGCGCAACGCAGTGCTCGCCTTCGATCGCGCCGTCCGATTTGGCCATCACGTTTATCCGGACGTGCCGCTCGCCGCGTTCGTCGATGCGCTCCTGGAGCTGGCCAAGCCAATGGGTAAGGCGAAGCGGACGTTCAAACCGGACTATCCAACAGCCATGCCGCACGACGATCAGGTGATCGTGCCTTCTGATATTGCAGCCGCGGTGAACGATCTTTTCGAGCGCACTGGTGAGCGAATGCCGATCGCGTCCGATATGGGCGATTGCCTCTTCACGGCAATGGACATGGTCTATACCGAACTGGTGGCGCCGGCTTATTACGCGACGATGGGGCCGGGTGTGCCGATGGGCATTGGCCTTGCCGCGGCGAGCAAGCGCCGACCGCTGATCCTGGTCGGCGACGGCGCGTTTCAGATGACGGGATGGGAAATCGGCAACGCACGCCGGCTCGGCCTCAATCCGATCGTGCTGCTTTTCAATAATCGGGCGTGGGGGATGCTGAAGGTGTTCCAGTCGGAAACCCACTACAATGATCTCGACGATTGGCATTTTGCCGATATGGCGACGTCATTGGGTGGCAAGGGTGTCCGCGTGGCCACGCGCAGGGCGTTGGCGGACGCGCTCGACGCGGCGCACGCTGATGCCGCGCACTGGCAGATGATCGAGATCATGATCCCGCGTGACGCCTACAGCCGGACACTGACGCGGTTTGTCGAAGCCGCAAAAAAACGCAGCGTGTTGGGCAAGGGGTGAGGACGTCCTCGTGCGGGCGTTTCAGCGCCGTCCTGCAACCGCGCTGATGCCCGGCGCGGCTTGTCTTGTTTATGACTTGTCGGCGGCGAGCTTTTTGTAGACCGTGGCCAGGGCCTCTTCGATGCTCGAGCCGTCGAGGTCGTCCTTGTGGACGCAGGCGATCGCACCAGCGTTGATCAGCTGCGCTTTGCGCGGCCGTGTCAGTATGCTGGAGACGACGACAATGGGTCCTTCGTAGTTGCAGCGGCGCAGGAACGGAATGGTCTGACTGGCATCGTCGTTGGGTTTGAGCAGATCGTCGAGAAAGATGATGTCGGGCTTGCGCGCGATCACGGCGTCAAGCGCCAGGCCTAAGGTCTTGGCAATGCGGACCTGCGACTTGTAATTGAAGATGGTGTTGAGCGTGCCTCGCAGTCGGTTGGCTTCTTTCTCGTTGTCCTCGACGATCAGAATGTCATGGAACGCCGGCTTCGACTGGCGCGCGATCGCGAGCTGACTTTTGCGGGTCAGATGTGCGCCACCGGGTTTGGGCGGTTCGCTTGCCATGGTCTCCAGTCCTTCGTAGCGGCGTCTTCTGCGCGCGGTATTGCCTATAGCAAGTTTGGCCGCATTTTCATCCCCTTTTCAAGGGGCGTTAGCCGGTTTACCCATCCACTGCCCGTGAAAGCGAGTGCTCGGGTCAGGAATGCATCATTTTAGCGCGTTTAGGCCATGAAACCCGGAATGTGGTGCCGCGCGCAACGGCTGGATCGGACTGCAGGTCGATTCTGCCGCCGATGGTCTCGATGGTTTTCTTGACCAGTGCCAAGCCGATGCCGCTGCCTTCGGGCACGTCTCTGTCGCGGTCGGATGCCGGGTCGTCATCGGCGACGCGGCGGAAGGGCTCAAAGATCGCCTTGTGCCATTCGGGCGCAATGCCAGGTCCGTCGTCGGCGACGTTGAAGACCCAATAACGGTCAGAGTTCGATGCCGATAGAGTGACGGTTCCGGATGTGCGGTCGTGGTGCTTCAAGGCGTTGTCGATCAGGTTGCGCAAGACGAGATCGAGTGGCGCCTTGAAGGTTTCGAACACGGGCCATGCGCCGGTCTTTTGCACCACAATGCCCGTCGACGTTCGCAATCCCGCGGTGATCTCGGTTGCCAAGGCGCCGCTGTCGACACGCTCGATCGCTTCCGGGCGGCGGCCGATCTGGGCGTATTCGAGCAGTCCCAATAGCATCGTCGACATGCGCCGGCTTTGGCCGATCAATCCCGCTGTTGCCGTGCGCGCGGCTTCTAAGTCGGGATTGGTTTCGCCGAGCGCTGCCAGGACCTCGTCGCTGAGGTGGCGGAGTGCCCGCAGGGGCGTTCTCAGATCGTGCGATATAATGTAGGCAAAAGCCTCCAATTCTGCCGATTTCTGGCGAACTTGCTCTTCGGCGAGGAGACGGGCGCGGACCTGGCTCTGGAGTTCGAGTTCGTAGGCTGCCTCCGTGGTGACGCGCGAGACGATGACGGAGTAGGCGGCGTTTTCGGCCAACCAGTAGACGCTGATGTTGATGCGCGGCGCTTCGGCGATCGCCGTCTGGATGGAAATGTTCGCGAGATCAATGACCGGCATATTTCCTTCGCATAATTTTTGCAACTCGGTCTCAAGGCCGAGCAGCGGCAAGATGCTGTCGCCAACCGGTCGGCCGATGCGCGCGAAGGCGACGAGCGTGCCCGTGCAGCTGGTGACAATGAGATTTCGATCCAACTGGACAACGCCGATCATGCCGCGTGCCACGAGAAAATCGGTGACTTCGCCGAGCGGGCCCAATCCGGCTGAGATCAGATCAGTGGCCGCGCCGGAGGATGGCAGTCGCGGCGTCTCTGAAGGCTTCGTGGACATTGGCGCCTGTCTTGGCACTGGTGCGTGTTAAGGGGTGAGAGGTCGATGTGAGTTCGCTCGGCAGTTCGGTTGCGGAGCCGGCCTCGATGAGATCGGTCTTGTTGAGGACGAAGGCGATATGCCGGCCCGGCATCCTTTCGCGGCACAGGTCTGCGAGACGCACCATGGTCTGCAGCGATTGCCGGCGCGTGATGTCGCCGATGATCAAGGCCGCCGCGGCGCCGCTGACATAATTTTGCTGACGAAAGATACTGTCGGCCATGTTGCCGTCGATGTCCCAGATGACAAGCGCCAGCGGCTGGTCACCGGATGGGCCGGCGTTGTCGATATCGTATTTGTAGATGTCGACGTTGATCGTCACCTTGTAGTTGGTTTCGAAGCGGTCGAACACAAGGCGACGAACGATCGACGTCTTGCCGACGCCGATATCGCCGAGCAGCATGATCTTGCGCGCTGTCATTTGCCGCTCGGTTCGCCGATGAAGCCGAGTTCAAATTCGACGCGCCGGTTCGGGCTGCCAACGCCGGTGCCGGGATAGAGATCGTAACCGCTGGCGCGGCCGACCGCGATAACGCGGACCGGTGGCACGCCGCGTGACGTCAGCTCGGCGGCAACACGCTGGGCGCGGGACGTCGCAAGGCTGGCGTTGCGGCCTTGGCTGCCGCGGTCGTCGGTATAGCCGACGATGCGCACGACGGCGTCGGTAGCCATGGTCAACTGCGCCAGATCGTCGAGGACGCGGGTTGCGGTGGCGTCGTCGAGATAGTCGGAATTGTTGCCGAAAAAGATGGCGTTTGAGCGGATGAAAGCGGAGAGGCGATCGCGCGGGGTTTGGGGTTCGACACGTGGCGCTGGCGGAGGCGGTGGTGCGGGATCGGGGAATTTCAGGTTGTCGAGGCGTTGGCGCAGCGTCGCGACCTGACCCGCCAACGGCTTCAGTGGACCGGTCCGTTCGAGGGTGACACCGAACAGGGCGAGCCGCTCGACGCGCAGCGCAATGTCCTCGGCGAATTCAATCGAGTCGGTAACAGTGGCCGGCGGGGCGGCGTCTGGTGGACTGCCGGTCAAGGGTGCCAAGCCGGCCTCGGCCGCCAGCAGTTTTGTGCGCAACTGCGACAAGGCTGGTGTGATGTTCGCCTTGGTCGTGCTGTTCTCGGTGATCGCGCGTTGGACCACGGCCGCGTCGCCTTCGGCGGCCTTCAGGGCGGCAGTGGCGCGATCGATTGCGGTGCGTTCAGTGTCGGCCTGCAGCGAGGGCGCGAGGCGCTCCAGCATCAGGCGGAGCGGGGCGATGCGCGGCGCGGTGCGATCCATGGCGCGGCGGATCGGCGCGCGCCAGAGTTCGGTCTCGATGCTGGCCAAGTTGCGGCGCAACGCGGTGATGGCTTCGAGGTCGATGCGGGTTTCGGAGGTGACGGCGGCAAGGCGATCGCGGGCTTCGGCGTGGGGGATTTCCGTGCGCAGCCGTGTGACGAACTGATCGCGGGTCGCGCCGGTTGGAGCGAGGCCGGTCAAGGTATAGGCGCGGCCGCCGCGGTCGACGTCGATCTGAATGGGATAGCTGCTGATTTCGGGTACGGAGCCGAGGACGGCTTGGACCGCTTCGCGGGTGCGCGCAGCCTGCCAATTCTGCCATGTTGACCAAGCGATCCAACCGGCCAGCGGCAGCAGGATCACCGCGGCCATCGTGTACAGCGGGGCAAAGCTGCCGGACCCGCTTGGCGCGAGTTCAGCATGCTTTTCAGCGAGGCGCTGATCGAGATTGCGCGCTAGGCCCGGGAGAATGCGGGCGAGCGCTGCGGTCTGCTCGGGGTTGGCCGTGCCTTTGGTGGCGACGGCGCTCGACAGCGATGTGCCGGGCGGTAGTTTCGGCGGCACAGCGAGGGCGTTCTTATATTCGGTCAAGGCGCTGAGGAACTGTTCGTCGATGATCTGCTCGACGGCGGCGGGGCCCATACCGGAGCATTTGGCGGCCAGCAGATAGGCGCTTGAAGAGCGCAGGAAAATACGGCTGCCGCCCATGTCGAGGGTGCGCATGCCCTCAGCATCGGCGGAGAAAGCGTCTTCGGCGAAAGCGTTGATGGCGACCAGATAGGGCGGAATCAGTGCGTCGCGGTTGGCGCCAATCGCTGAATGGGTGGTTGCGGCGGGCGCGGTGGATTGTTCCCAGTGGGCCACCAGTTCGCCGGAGCCACGGCGAATGAGGAACAGCTCTTCGAGCTCGAGGCGCTGCGTTTCGGCGAGTGCCAGTTCACTCATGGAGGTGCCGGTGAACAGACCTTTGGCGCGCATCGCCAAGCGTCGGCCGGGGAAGCCGACGGACAACCGAGAGTTGATCTGGACCATCATGTCCTTGACCGCGGCGGCGACGTATTGCTTCACCAGCCGGCCGGTGATCGGGTAGAGCGCATCGACCATTTCGTCCTGGCTGTTGCGCAACTCGAACTTGATGGTGCTGACGACCAGGGGGGCGACGGCTTCGCTCAGTTGGGCGTGCTTGCTGATCTCAGCATCGCGGAACGCGCCGTCCAGAATGCCTGCGACGCTCTTGCGCAACCGATCTTCCGTGCCGGTCCGCTCGAAGATGGCGTCGACGCGACGGGCGAGTTCGCCGTGGCGGTTGACTTCGCTGTCGGCAAGCAGCTGTAGCCGGCGATTGAGCTCGTCGAGCTTGCGCGCTTCGGTGTCAAACAGGATCTCTTTGAGGCGATCGACCCCTTGTGACATGCCGTCCTCGTTCCCCATTACTT
The DNA here is from genome assembly GCA_963714325.1 of uncultured Alphaproteobacteria bacterium. Lineage (GTDB taxonomy): Bacteria > Pseudomonadota > Alphaproteobacteria > Rhizobiales > Hyphomicrobiaceae > CAVQOB01. Next base: position 189,915 of record CAVQOB010000034.1, read on the forward strand.
TGACCCGGCTGGATTGGCGTCGGGGTGACGCGCTCGGGACGATCGACCGTCCGCGCTTCTTGTTATCATAATCAGGCCGTTGTCGTCGCCTGCAGCATCGCCGCCTGCATCACTGAGTTCGGCGTCGCGATGGTACTGGCTCGGCAACCGTTATGACTTAAGGGTCAAGCGCCGGATTTGCTCGCCCAGTTCGCTGACGCCGCGTGCCAAGCCATCGAAGGATGTGCGGCGCTCAGCGTCGACTTCAGCGGCCATCGCGCCAATTCGAGCCTCCATGGCGTCCATGCGGGCTTCGATCTGAGCAAAGCGTAAGTCAGCCTGCCGTTTCATTTCACCAAACAGCAGTTCGCGGATTTGTTCCATCTGCTGGTCCGTCGGATCATTTTCGTTGGCGCGCGCTAAACCGCCAGCGGCTAGTCGCAGGTCGCCAATGCGGGTTGCATTCATGGAACTCTACTCTCGTCCTTGGGTAACCGGGTTGACCAAGCCGGTCGGCCCGAGCGACTTAATCGCGTTTTTTCCTCAACTTGTGGCGGCGATTGTAACGCTGAAGTCGTCCGGAGCGCAACATTTGAGATAACATAATTTCCGTAACGGTGAAGATATCCAGCGCCAATTGGCCGGCATCGCCACGAGCCATCAACCGGGCACAAAAGTCTTGGCGTATTTGGCGCGCAATTCGGCCTTTTGGACCTTGCCCATGGCGTTGCGCGGCAGATCCGGCACGATGAAGACACGCTTTGGCTGCTTGAATTTGGCGAGACGGCTGGCCAGGGCCGCGATGATCGCCTGCTCGGTCGGAGCCGTCTGCGTACCCGCCGCTGCCGTTACAACCGCGACCACACTTTCCCCGAAGTCGGGGTGGGGGACGCCGATCACCGCCGCCTCACCGACGCCCGGCAAGTCGTTGATCTCCAATTCGATCTCTTTCGGGTAGACGTTGAAGCCGCCGGATATGATCAAGTCCTTGGCGCGACCGACAATGGTGACGCGGCCATCAGGCCCGAGCGTCGCCAGATCACCGCTGATGAAGTAGCCGTCGGGGCGGAAATCCTCCTTGGTCTTTTCGGGATTGCGCCAATAGCCTTTAAAGACGTTCGGGCCCTTGAATTCGAGGACACCGACTTCGCCGGTTTTGACGCGCGTTCCGGCGGCATCGGCGACGCGCACGGCGATGCCCGGCAGCGCGTAGCCGATGGTGCCGGCAAGCCGTCCGCCGCCGCTATAGGGGTTGGAGGTGACCATGCCGGCTTCGGTCATGCCATAGCGTTCAAGGATCTTGTGGCCGGTACGGGCCTCGAAGTCGACGTGGGTTTCGGCCAGCAGCGGCGCTGAGCCCGAGATAAACAGCCGCATGTTTTTACATTGGTCGCGGCCGAACCGTTGGTCGGATAGCAGGCGGGTGTAGAACGTCGGCACGCCCATCATCACGGTCGATGACGGCAGCAGACGCAGCACCTGTTCGAGGTCAAACTTCGCCAGCCAATGCATGGTCAGGCCGTTGAGCAGTGCGGTATGCAGCGCGACAAACAGCCCGTGCACATGGAAGATCGGCAGCGCGTGAAGTAACACGTCACGGCTGCCGAACTCCCAATAGCGTGACAACGTCTCGGCGTTGGAGACGAGATTTTCGTGGGTGATCATCGCGCCCTTGGAACGTCCGGTGGTGCCGGATGTGTAGAGCAGGGCTGCTAGGTCGGTAGCGGCGCGTGGCGTCGTCGGGCACGCCGGGTGCATCGTCGCGGCGATCGAAGCGAGCGAGCCGGTGCCGTCGGGTTCCATGGTCTGGATGCTTGGAACGGATGGGCCGGCGGCGGTTGCGGCGAGCTTGGCTTTGACCTCGGCCGAGACGACCAGCAGCGCCGGGTCGGCGTCACTGACGAAGTATTCGAGTTCGGCCGCCGTATAGGCGGTATTCAGCGGATTGTAGACGGCGCCGACCTTGAGAGTTGCCAGATAGAGGACGACATTGGGAACCGATTTTTCGACCTGGGTGGTGACGCGATCGCCGGGTTTAACGCCTTGCGCGATGAGTGCATTGGCCATGCGGGCGATGCTCGCGAGGAGATCGGAATAGGTGACGACGGCCGCGCCCGGCGCCAAGAACGCCGGCTTGGCGGTGGCCTTGGTGATGCCCGCCTCAAGGCAAGTGAAAAGATTGGCGTCGGCCGGCATGGCATGCGCTCCAGGTCTTTATGGCTGGGGGCCGGCACTGGCCAGCCCATTGTTGCGGCCTTTATAGTGTGCTCGTGTGCGCTCGCCAATGCTGTTGGGTGGATGGTGGCCACCTGACGTGGAAAAGGATGCGCCGACGTGCCGAACATCGACCTGCACTATCTGAATGGCGCGGATATCGCGGAGCTGGCGCTTACCGACGGCGAGATCATGCGGGCGGTCGAGGACGGCCTGGTGGCGCAGGCGCAGGGCCAAGCGGTGATCGAGCCGCGGGTGCACCTGGTTCCGGAATTAGGGTCGAACTCGGGGCCATTTCAATGTGTTGCGCGGGGTGGTGCATCCGCTGGGGCTCGCCGGCGTGAAGATCGTCGGGGATTTTTTCGACAACTATCAGCATGGCCTGCCGTCGGAGATGGCGATGCTGTATCTGGCCGATCCGAAGACCGGGCAGCCCATAGCGATGATGGACGCGACGGCAATCACGACGATGCGGACTGGCGCGGTGACGGCGATCGGCGGCAAGTATCTGGGGCCAAAGCGCGCAAAAATTCTTGCCCATATCGGCGCACGCGGGACGGCGTATTGGAACTGCAAGCTGCTCGATGGATTATTCGACTTCGACGAGATCCGCGTCCACTCGCGGCGGGCCGAGAGCCGGGATGCGTTCGCGGCGCGGCTCGGACGGGAGCTTGCCAAGAAAATTGTCGTCACCGCCGACTGGGAGAGTTGCGTGCGTGGCGCCGACATCGTCGTCGAGGCATCGCGGCTCGAAAAGCCCGAGCCGCTGCTGAAGAATGCCTGGATCAAGCATGGGGCGTTGCTCGTCACCTACGGCACGATGAGTGTTCTGGAAGACAATATTCCGGACGTCGTCGACAAGTGGGTGATGGATGATTTCGGCCAAGCGCACTCCGGCGCGTTCGGTGCGCTGCGTCGGCAGATCGACAGCGGGCGCTTCAACAAGGACAACCTGCATGCGGAGATCGGGCAGATTGTTGCAGGGCTCAGGCCCGGTCGCGAGCGCGATGACGAGACGATCTTATTCTGGCATCGCGGTCTGTCGCTGAGCGATATCGCGCTTGGCGGCGCCATCCTCGAGAAGGCCAAAAGGCTCGGCCGCGGCCAGTCGCTGCACTATGCGCGCTTCGAGCCGGGTGACAATCCGTAGATTGGGTTGCGGGCGTGCGCTCTTTTATTTTCGCGTTTAGCTGCCGACGATTTTTGTTCGCGCTGGTCATCGGAAAACCGGTGATGACATCGGGCGCTCCGGATGCCCACAAGCATCCGCGCACTTTTCGGGCTGCGCTCTTTTTTCGTCGCGTAGCTTGTCCGAAAACCGCTGCTCACGTTTGTTGCGGCTTCAGGTGCCGCGGTTTTTCCCTCTCCCCGTGAAGGACGGGGAGAGGGAAAAGAACATTCCCTCTCCCCATACGCCTTCGAATGGGGAGAGGGTTAGGGTGAGGGGCAGCATCGAGCCGTGAGGCGCGGCCACGTTTTCGAACACGTTTGACGCCGCATGCTTTCGCATCGGCGTTTTGCTTTAAATTCAGGGACCGGGGCGGCGGAGCCGATGCGATCTCTGCTTGCGGCAAGCTCGCCGCGCCGGTTGCCTTGTGGGCAACTGAAGGCGCAAGCAAAAAGCCTGGCGCGGACTTCGACGGCCACGCGGCCGCCCCGATTGCTGCAAGGGTTTTGTCAGAGATCTGTCCCCTTGAGGACCCACCGTGCGATCGACACGATGTCGCTCGGTGTCTACCTTGCGGCACATCCGAACACTTCAGACTGACCGGAGCGCGTTGCTCGTCCGAGGTACCTTCTTGCAACGCCCGGTCCGGGGAAACGAGACGACCCTCGCACCGCCCCTGATGTGAACCGGGATGCGAGAGAGTGTGCCTGAAACACACAAATTGCGTCACCTAGGTACTTACCTAGGTTGACAGGATTTGGCGGGACATGGTGAACGGCTGCGGCGGGTGGTACTGGGCAACCGACGACGCAAAAAAGAGCGCGCTGGAAATGAAGCTCACCCCGCGACGATGACGTTGGCTTTGAACAAGGGCTCGCGCACGGCCGTGCCGGCGAAGGTCGAACCTTCCTCGAACCACGACTTCGGTGCGGGCGCGCCCCACAGCGTCTGCCGACGCGGATCGCGCAATGACCAGCGGATCGGCTCGTGGTCGGGGTCCATCGTCTGATAGTCGGAGGTGTAGATCTCGACGCGATGGCCATCGGGATCGCGCACGTACAAGAAAAACGCATTTGAGATACCGTGCCGCGCCGGCCCGCGTTCCATGTTCGCGAGATACCCCGTCGTCGACATCAGATCGCAGAGGTGGATGATGTTGAGCGCCGTCGGCACCCAGTAGGCGAGGTGATGAAGGCGCGGTCCGGCGCCATTGGTCATCGCGAAGTCATGAACATTGCCCTTGCGGTGCATCCAGGCAGCAGCGATCCGCCCGTTTGGCCCATCCTCTTCGGAATATTCCGTCAGCCGGAAACCGAGCGAGGCGTAGAAATCCATCTGACCCTGCACATCCGGCGCGAAGACATTGAAGTGGTCGAGACGTTGCGGCTGCACACCACTGTAGTGCGCATATTTCTGCAACAGCCGCTCGCGGTTTTCCATCTTGAAATAGCATTCGAGCGGCACGCCGAACGGATCAACCGCCTCCAGTGTGCGGCCCTGATAGGCGCGCTCGACAAAGGCGTGCTTCAATCCGCGCGCTTTGAAGAAGTGTGCGGCCTTGTCGAGGTCGTCTTCACTCGCCAGCTTGAAGCCGAGGTGTCGCGCTTGCGGCGTATCGGATTTCCGCAGCACCAGCGAATGGTGCTGGCGCTCTTCCATGCCGCGCAAATAGATCGCGTCCTTGGTTTCGTCCTCGACGTGCAGGCCGAGGGTGTCGCCATGAAACGCCTTCGATCGTGCGAGATCCGTCACGGCGAGCGTCACATGACTGCAGCGCACAATGTTGAACGGCGGATTGAAAATGTGCTTGGGGACAGGCATGGCGCAGCGCTCTTGTGTTATTGAACCTTGATGCCGTTGGCTTGGACCACCGGCCCCCAGCGGTCGCGCTCGACTTGCAACATGGTTGCGAAGGCTTGCGGTGTCGTGCCGACCGCTTCGATATACTGCGCTTTCAGTTTCTCGACGACGTTGCTGTCAGCCAGTGCCGCGCGCACTTCGGCGCTGATCTTGGCCAACACTTTCGGATCAAGCCCGGCAGGGCCGACGAGGCCTGTCCAGGCGTCCGCGTCAACGCCGGTGATGCCTTTCTCGGCGAGCGTCGGCACATCAGGAAAGAAGCTGGACCGCTTCGGCGTCGTCACCGCCAGCAGCTTGAGCTTGCCGTCCTTGGCCATCTCGCCGACGGCGCCGAGCGGTAGGACGGCCATCTGCACATCGCCGCGAATGAGCGCGGTGATCGCCGGCGGCGAACCTTGGAAGGGAATGTGCACCGGCTTGGCGCCGACCTTGCTGGCGATCAGGGCCATCGCCAGATGCGAGACAGAACCGGCGCCGATCGAACCATAGTTCAGTTTTTCGGACTCGGACTTCAGTTTGGCGATGAGCGCGTCGATCGTATCGACGCCGAAGCTCGGTGCAGCAACGAGCACGCCCGGTTGCGAGGCAATATGGCTGATCGGCGTCAGGTCTTTCTGTGCGTCATAGGGCACCGTCGCCATGATCAACGGGTTGACGACCAGGGGGCCAAGAATGCTGATTCCGAAGGTGTGGCCATCGGGCGCTGCTTTGGCAATGGCATTGGTGCCGGTGTTGCCGCCAGCGCCGGCGCGGTTTTCGATGATAACGTTCTGCCCGATCCGCTTCTGCATCACGTCGGCCATCAGCCGCGCCATGATGTCGGGCGTCGATCCGGCCGCATAGGGCACGACGAACGTCACCTGCTTCGACGGCCAATCTTGCGCTGCGGCGGGCGCACCGAGCCCACCCCATACCGCCACGCCCAATGCCGCAATCCCCGTCCAAACCGTAGTTTTCACGTCCGTCTCCCTCGCCGTCGCTGATCGCGTTTCTGCGGAGGATAGCCGCTGCCCCCCCCTCGCGCCAACCCCTCAATATAGCCCTGCATCCGACGCGTGTTCCGTCACCAACAAATGATGCCCACTTTGTCATCCCGCACGCGGTGCAGCGTGCAACGCTGCTCCGCAGATGCGGGACCTTCTCGCTGTGCGTCGTACAAGGTCCCGCGTCTGCGTCCATGCGAAGCATGGCTCACGGCTGTCCGGTTGAGTTCTTATGGACAAAGAGCATGGCATTGATTCTTCTGTGATTCGAGAGCTTGGCGGCATCATCGAGCACGAAAAGGACCAACACCATGCGCCACCACAATACTCTGTTGCACGATATTTTGAAGCTGGTTCCTTGGACGTCGTTTGATCGGAGTGTGGAGAAGCATGAGGCCGACCGGAACGTGCGCACGCTCTCGACCAAGAGCCAGTTTGTGGCGCTGCTGCACGCGCAACTTTCGGGGGCGACGAGCTTGCGCGAGATCGTGACTACAATGGAGAGCCATGCGCCTCGACTGAAGCATGTCGGCGTCGAGGCGCCGAAGCGTTCCACGTTGGCCGACGCCAATGCGTTACGTCCCGCCGGCGTCTTCGCTGAGGTCTTCGGCACGCTCTTGGCGCAAACGCATCGCCACCTCCGCAAGACGTCGAAAGAGGCCGTCCGCCTGATCAATTCAAGCCGCATCACTCTCAATTCTTTATCGCGTGATTGGGCGCATTACGATGCGACCTGCGACGGCGTGAAGCTGCACATCGTCTACGATCCGCACGCTGCAGTGCCTGTCTATTTCGCTGTGTCACCGGCACGCGAGAACGACATGGTGCAGGCCAACGCCATGCCGATTGAGCCGGGTGCGGACTACGTGTTCGACCTCGGGTATTACAGCTTTACTTGGTGGTCGAGGCTCGACGCGGCTGGCTGCCGTTTCGTCACTCGGCTACGCAAGAACTCACCCGTCGAAGTCATCGCCATGCGTCACGTATTGAAGGATGGACCGATCGTTGAGGATCGCATCATACGATTGCGCGGCCGGCTTGGACATACGCGACATCATCCGCTCGACCGAGATCTGCGCGAGATCCATGTCGTCATAGAAACCGGCAAGAAGTTGCGCATCGTGACCAACGATTTGAACTCGCCGGCCGAAGTCATCGCCGACCTTTACCAGGCCCGCTGGGAAGTCGAACTGTTCTTCCGCTGGATTAAGCAAACGCTCAAGATCAAGAAGTTCTTGGGCACGTCGGAAAATGCCGTCCGCACTCAGATTGCCGTGGCCCTGATCGCTTATTTGCTGCTGCGGATGGCGCACGCTTTGCAAGCCATCGTCAAAAGCCCGCTGGCCTTCGCCCGGCTCGTTCGCGCCAATCTGATGCACTTCAGATCGATCCAAAACCTCGGTCTGCAGCCGGAGCGAAAACCTCTCGATGACAGACAGCTGAACCTTGCCCTATGCTGAACCGGACAGCCGTGAGCATGGCTCCGCCATGACGCACCATCTCGCAAGCTCGATGCGGCGCGTGCGCGCGGGATGACAGGGAACCTTGGGTCTGTGTCAGAATACTAGCCCCGCCGCGGTCGCAATGCTACGTTCGCGGACATTGCAACACCTATGAGCGGAGTATTGTCATGGACCGCCGAACATTTCTCGCCTCGGGATTGTCGCTGCCACTCGCTGGCGCCACCCGATCGCTCGCCGCCGACCCGATCTATATCGCTGACATGCATTTCCATTCGTTTTTTGGACCCGCCGCCCCCCATTTGCGGCCGGTCGGCCAGACGCTACGCGACGGTCAAGCGACACTCGTGGCGTGGAAGATGGTCGGCGACGGGCAGTGGATCGAGCCCTACGACCGCGGCATCAGGCAGAAAGGCACGCCGCAGCCTGGCGAAGCCATGCGCCGTTTTCAGCGCCAGATCGGGCAGATCAAGGCGCATTGCACGGAAGAGACATTGAAGCTGGTCAAAGGCCCAGGCGACATCGATCTCGCCTTGAAGGGAGATCCTCATGTGGTGCTCGCTGCTGAAGGCGCGACGTTCATTGATGATGTCGGGCATGTGCAGGTTGCCTACGATGCCGGCATTCGCCATCTCCAGATCGTGCACTACATCCGCAATCCCCTCGGGGATTATCAGACCGACAAACCTGAACATAATGGCCTAACCGAACTCGGCAAGAAGGTCATCGTGGAGTGCAATCAACTCGGCATCTTGGTCGATCTGGCGCACTGTACGCCCGAAGCCGTCAAGACGGCGTTGGGCGTGTCGAAGGCGCCGATGGTGTGGTCGCACAGTTCGATCGCCGCCAGCGGTACCAAGCCAACATTCACGATGGTGGGATGGCGAGCACGGCAACTGACCCTTGACGACGCCAAAGCGATCGCGCGCGCCGGCGGCGTGATCGGGTTGTGGGCTTTGAAACTGGACGTGGGGCAATCGGCCGAGGCCTATGGCCAGCGCCTTCTCGAAATGGCTGGCCAACTCGGCGAAGACCACGTTGCGTTCGGCACCGACATCAATGGGCTCGGACCGCACGGAATGATGGCCAACTACGTCGATGTCCGCCGTGTCGTCGAGACGTGGCAGAAGCAGAAGGTGCCGGAAAAGCGCATCCGCAAGATCGCCATCGAAAATTACGCCCGCGTGTTGAAGGCAGCACTGCAGCCGGTGAAGGTTTGATGCCGTCTAACAAATCGTTCGACCTGCGAAGCTCCAATTCGTCATGGCCGCGAAGGCGGCCACCCAAGCAAATTGATGCGTGTCTCGATTGTCCAGGCAGCAACACCTTATGAATTAGCTTCGCGAATGGCTTTAATGGCGGCGTCAACTTTTGCCTTGCTTGGGTGGCCGCCTTCGCGGCCATGACGGTGTTGGACGGGCGTTACGTGACAGGTCGCTTTAAACGCTCGCTGGTTTAACATGCATCCGAACGCGCTACCCGCTCCACCGATGTCCAGGAATCCGCGTTCTTGGCGCGGCGATCGGGGATCTTTGCCAGTCGCCGACTTGACACCGGAGATCCACGTCGCGCGCGGCGGTTGCCACTGGGCAACTGAAGCCGCAACGAAAGTGCGCGCGCCGGCCGGGGAACCGATTGGAGCGGGCAGCGTCATTTCGCTCTCAATCCCCGTCGGCCAGTGCCTCACCATCGCGCCCGAGGAACGCACGATCGCGGGTGAGTTGATCTTGCAGCGCCACGATATCGACATCACCGGGCCCGACGCCCGCGCCGAGTGCGAGACTTGATGCCGTCGCCGCTGCCTGCCCCATGACGAAGCAAGTTCCTGAGACGCGCGCGGCCGATTGGCCGTCGTGATCCATCGACGCGCAACGGCCGGCAACAAGCAGGTTCGAGACGCCGAGCGGCACGAGCATGCCGAGCGGCAACTGATTGTAACCGCGCGATCCCGGAATATCGGGCCAACCCCATTCAACGTCGCCGGCGACATGCTTTTCCAGCGGCCAGCCATTGACACCGACGCAATCGTCGAAGCTCGCGCATGACAAAACATCCGCGCCCGTCATCTGCGTGCGCCCGCGAATCCGCCGCGTCTCGCGCACGCCCAACTGCGGCGCAATATCGACAATGTACGACGCCGCAAATCCCGGCACTTGTTCGCGCAGAAACCGGTAGTAATCCGCGACCTGCCGCCGCCCCTCGATTTCGCCCGCGGAGAACTGCACCGCATCCGTCGCGTCCACCGCGCGGCCGGCGGCGTTCTTCACCTGCGTGACGTTCGCCCGCCACTCAACCGAATGCTTTTGCGGGCGGATGATCACGCCTTTGCGCGGGAACGGCGTATTGCGACCGCGTTCGGCCGCGTCCATCAAGCCGTGTGATGTCAGCGATGCTATCGCGCGCTGAATCGGGATCGACGCCGTTCAGCCGGAACATGGTCGTGGGATAGAGCAACTCCCCATCAGCATCGCCGACGTCATAGGGCACGCCCGCCCAGGCCGCGAGATCGCCGTCGCCCGAGCAATCGATGAACTGCTGCCCGACAATCGCGCGGCGGCCCGACTTGGTCTCGACCAGGAGGGCTGCGATCCGCTCGCCGTCCATGATGGCGCCGGCGCCAAGCGCATGGAACAGTAATTCAGCACCGGACGACAACAGCAGATCGTCGGCCGCGCATTTATAGGCGGCGGTATCGTAGGCCTGCGCCAGCGTCTTGCCGAAAATGGAATGCGGCGTGTTGAGACCACCGAGCCGGTCGATGCGATCGAGCAGGTCATCGGCCACGCCGTGCACGACGCGCTTGACCTGGCCGAAGACGTTGGCGTGCAGGCCGCAGAAGTTGGTGACGCCGGCCGCCGTGCCCATGCCGCCAAGAAAGCCATAGCGCTCGACCAGCAGCGTCCTGCGCCCGAGTTCGAGCGGCGCAGGCGGCCGCCGCGATGCCAGCCGGTCCACCGCCGAGCACCACGACCTCGAACTCGCCATAGACCGGCACCGAGCGCGCCGGTTCTGCGATCGTCGTCACGCCATCACGCATTGCCACGGTCTTCGCGCCAGAGCCCGAGCTTCTCGTGTACGGGTTTGTCCGAGAATGAGAACAGTACCGAGTCGGCGTCGGCTTCGTGCACCACCGGCTTCCAGCTCGGCGCGACGAAGATGTCCTTCGGGCCCCACTCCAGAATGGTTTCGCCGACGCGGGTGCGGCCGTTACCTTCGACGCAGGAAAACACCGTTGCGTCCGTCGAGCGATAGCGCGAGGTCTTGAAGCCTTTCGGCAGCAACTGCAGGAATGTGCCGATGGTTGGCATCGCGTGGTCACCGGTCTCGGGATTGATATAGCGCATCTTCAGGCCGTGGCAGGCGTCCCACTCGGCTGAGCGCCGCATCTGCTCCAGCGCTTCGCGCGAGCGCGCATAGGGATAGTTGAAGATTGGCGACGTCACACTGCTGATCTTGCGACCTTCCGGCAGCATGTTGGCGCCATAGCGGGCGAGTGCGTCGCCCTCGGGCCGCGAGATCGGTTGCTCGTCCTGGTCGTGATGGTCGAGGAACGATGCGTCGAGGAACTGTACGAGCGGAATATCCAGTCCGTCGATCCAGAACATCGGCTTGTCCGTTGTGTTGCCATGATCATGCCAGGTCTGGCTCGGCGTGATGACGAAATCGCCGACTTCCATCCGCGTCTTCTCGCCATTGACGGCGGTATGTGCGCCCGAGCCCTCGAGCACAAACCGCAGTGCCGATTGCGAGTGCCGGTGGGCGGGCGCCACTTCGCCGGGCATGACGAGTTGCACGCCGCCGTAGAGCGAGGTGGTGATCTTCGATTGACCGCGCATCCCCGGATTTTCCAGAATGAGCACGCGGCGCTCGGCTTCCTTGGCGGTGATCAGCTTGCCCGCTTCCAGCATCGCCGTGCGGATGTCTGAGAATGTCCACAGGAAGGGGACGCAGGCGCTCTTCGGCTCCGGCGTCACCAGCGCGCTCAGCACGGTCCACAGCGCCGTCATGTTGGACTTGTCGATCTTGGCGTAGAATGCGCGGCGCTCAGGCGTGTCGAGAGGTGTGTGCTGCATGGGAAGGGCTCCGGTGTGGTGAGCTCGTGTTGGCTGGCGATACGATACCATCGCAATGTTCGAGACAATCTATCATCCACGATTTAAGCGGCAGTCGTCGCCGCGGAACAAGATCACGCTTGGTTCGTTCGCGCGGGCCAATGCGAGGAGCTGCGGATAGTCAAGGTCGGCCGTCACAATTGTCCGCTTTTCCCGGCTGGCTCGAGACATGATTTCGGTATCCGGTGCACGGTGCAAACCAAGTTCGCTCGCGTGGACAGTGTCATGGCTCTGCTCGCGGAGCCATACGACCAAGCCAAGCGACAGTGGCATATCGACCAGGAATTTCACTGCGCCGGCTCGGCCGGTGTCAATGCAACCGTTTCGTCCTCAGCTAGGAAGGCCGCATAGCGCAGCACCTCATCGAAATCGTCCGTCTCAAGGTAGGGATAGGCCTTCAGGATCGCCTCCCGGGTCTCGCCTGCGGCCAAGAGACCAAGCAGCCGAGCCACGGGAAACCGCAGGCCACGGACGCAGGGTTTGCCAGCGCAGATGGTCGGATCGATCGTGATGCGCGTAAAGGTCATGTCCACAGGATACCGCGTCGCAACCGTTGGTGCTACCCACATGATACGGCCTTATTCCCGGCCAATTTAGCCCCGACCGCTGCCCATCACAATGACATTGCGGTGGTTCGGGTTGCCATATTTACGGTTCCGCTATCATTGAATGCGACAGTCAGGATCGATCAACTCCTGTGTTTTGCGTTAGAGGTTTGTTCATGAATGCCGCCGCCCGCGCCATCTCGCCCGTGGTCAAGTCCTTCGCCCGTTCGGCGCTCGGGCAGCGTTTGAATACGATGCGGCATCTGCTGGGCGCGCGGCTGGCGTTCAAGCCCGGCCATTTCTATTCGCCGATCTGCCATCCCGACGATCTGGCCCGGCATTACGCCGACCCAGCCAAGTCCAATGGCCGTGTCGAGCTTGCCGGCATCGAACTCAATGAAGCCGGCCAACGCGCGCTCTGGCAGCAATGGCTGCCGCTACTTGCCGCGTTCCCCTACAAGCACGATGGTGTGCAACCCGGTCTGCGCTATCGCACCGACAATCCGGCCTATGGCATCGGCGATGCGACTGTTCTCTACTGCATGCTGCGCCACCTCGCGCCCAAGCGCATCATTGAGGTCGGCTCGGGGTTTTCCTCGGCCTGCGCCCTCGATACCATCGAGCAGCACCTCGCCGGTCAAACCCAGATCAGCTTCATCGAGCCCTATCCCGACCTGCTGAAATCGATGTTGAAGCCAGGCGACCTCGAACGCATCACCATCATACCTGCCAAGATCCAGGACGTGCCGCTCGCGACGTTCGATGCGCTCGACGCCGGCGATATCCTATTCATCAACTCGACGCACATCGTCAAAACCGGCTCCGATGTCGTGCATGAGATCTTCAACATTCTGCCGCGCCTGAAGCCCGGCGTCGTCGTCCACTTCCACGACGTCCACTATCCCTTCGAGTATCCGGCCGAATGGGTCGTCGAGCGCAACTACTCGTGGAACGAGGTCTACGCGCTGCGCGCCTTCCTGATGTACAACACGACCTACGAGATCATGTTCTTCAACGATGCGTTCGCCCGCCTGTCGCGCGATCTCGTGCATCGCGATGCGCCGGCCGTGCTCGCCAATCCCGGTGGCGGCCTGTGGCTGCGCCGGACCTGCTGAGCCAGCTTCGGCACACACCTTGCAAGACAGGCGGTAAGACCCTCTAGGCTTGCCGTTTTGCGACGGTTGTTAACACATCGTTAACCCGGCGCGACCCATGCTCCCGGCACGCTCCATCTCAGGTCGTGGCCGGATTATGCGCGATAACGCCAACGACAAGACCTTCTGCGACACCGATGGCTTGCCGCTCGGTGATGATCTGCGTCAGGCCGTGCTGCAGTGGTTCACGCATCTTGAGCACGAACGCGGCCTCGCCGAAGCGACCGTCACGGCCTACGCCCGCGACATCCGCCAGTTCATCGGTTGGTTGAAACACAACCTCGGCCATGCGCCGTGCCTCGGCGATCTGCGCGTTGTCACCGCCAAGACCGTGCGCGCCTTTATGGCATCGCGCCGTCGCGAGGGGGTCGAGAACCGCTCGCTGGCACGCAGCATTTCGGCGCTGCGGGTCTTCTTCCGCTGGCTCGAAGCGGAAGAGACGCTGAAAAATCGCGCGGCAATGCAGGTCAGCCTGCCGAAGATCCCCCATAGCGTGCCGAAGCCCCTGACAATCGCCAAAGCTGCGGCCGTCGTCGATGGGGGCATGCCCGCCGACATTGATTGGATCGCCGCGCGTGATAACGCCGTGCTGCTGTTGCTCTACGGCTCGGGCCTGCGCATCTCGGAAGCGCTTGCGATCACGCCCATGGATGCGCCGATCTCAGGCCGCGACGTGCTCCGTGTGATCGGCAAAGGCGGCAAGGAGCGCATGGTTCCCGTCCTGCCAATCACGCAGCAAGCGATCGAGCGCTATATCGCGCTCTGCCCGTATCCGTTGGAGCCTGACGCCGCCCTGTTTCGCGGCGCCAAGGGGGGACCGCTGAGCCCGCGGATCATTCAATTGGCGATGGAACAACTGCGGATTGATCTGGGTTTGCCTGCGACAGCGACGCCGCATGCGCTGCGCCATTCCTTTGCAACACACCTGCTCTCGTCGGGGGCGGATCTGCGCCAGATCCAAGAATTACTCGGCCATGCCTCGCTCTCGACGACGCAAGTCTACGCCGAAGTCGATCGTGATCGGCTGTTGAAAGTCTATGCCGCCGCGCACCCGCGCGCGTGAGTTCTTGCCTGCAGTAAGAGTGGAGTGCGTTCTGTGTCTTGCTTTCGAATTGTTGCGGTTTTGGTGGCAAGCCTGGTGACGACGCCAGCCCTCGCCGATGGTCCATCGTGCAAAGGCCGCAACGTCCTTGATGAATTCAGGGCGACCGATCCCGCCACCCACACCGATATTCGCGCGGCCGCCGACGCGACGCCCAACGCGCGCGCGCTGCTGTGGAAGATCGAGGACCCGCGCCAACCGAACCGTCCGGCCTCCTATCTGTTCGGCACCATTCATCTGGCCGACGCGCGTGTGCTGGCGCTCTCCAAGGCGACGGAGACGGCGCTGGCCAGCGTTCGTCGCATCGCGCTCGAAGTTGACGATCTCTCGCCGCAACGGGTTGGCGCCGCCATGGCGACGGTCAGTGATCTCATCCTGCTGCCCGATGATCGCCGGCTCGGCAGCCTGTTGAGCGACACCGAAATCCTCCGCGCACAGGGTGTGCTCAGCGAAGCCGGCCTCGCCGGCGAGATCGCCAGTCGCGTGCGGCCGTGGGTCGCGCAGATGCTCATGTCGGTCTCGGCCTGCGAGCGCCGGCGTGTTGCTGGCGGCCGTTTGCCGCTCGATGCGGCGCTGCAGAAGCGCGCCGAAGATGCCGGCATCAGCGTCGTTGGCCTTGAGACCATCGAGATGCAGTTCCAGTCATTGGCGGCGGTGCCGGAAAGCGACTCCGTCGCCGTGCTCAAGTCGGGTATCAAGCTGCTCGATCGCGCCGACGACATGATGGAGACGCTGGTCCAGCTCTATCTGCGCCGCGACCTCGGCGCGATCTGGCCACTGCAACTGGCGATCGCCAAAAAGCAAGGCATCGAATCCAGCGCCTTCGACAGCTTCGAGAAGCATCTGCTGACGCAGCGCAACACCCGTATGCGCGACCGGGCGCTTAGCCATCTGGCCTTCGGCGGCATTTTTGTCGCTGTCGGCGCGCTGCATCTGCCGGGCAAACAGGGGCTGGTCGCACTGATCCGCGATGCTGGGTACGTGGTGACGCCGGTCGAGTAGGAGCGGCAGAGGCTCAGACAACCTCATTGTGCAACGCTGTCTCGCCGCGCCAGAGCCGTTCGAGATTGTCCATCAGGATATCGATGGCATTGCTCTCATAGGCCTGTGTCTCGCCCGCGGTGTGCGGCGTGAGCAACACGTTCGGCAGCGACCAGAGTGGCGAGGTGGGGGGCAGCGGCTCCAGTTCGGTGACATCGATGCCGGCCGCACCAATGCGCCCGGCCGCCAGCGCTGCAATCAAGGCCGCCTCGTCAACGACTTTGCCGCGCGCCACATTGATCAGCGTCGCGCCGGGTTTCATCAGCGCCAAGGCCTTGGCATCGATCAGTCGCTCCGTTTCATGTGTCAATGGACAGGCCAGTACGACGACGTCGGCCTGCGGCAGCAATCGCGGCAGATCGACGGTCGGATAGACGGCGTCGGCGCCCTCCGTTCCCGTGGACAGGTCACGCTTGACGCCAATCACGGTCATCTCAAAGGCCTTCGCGCGCCGCGCGATCGCCGATCCGATCCGGCCCATGCCGACGATCAGCATCGTCTTGCCACCGATCTCGTCTTCGCGCCGGGCGATGTCGGCGATCATGCCACGCCAATGCTGCTGTGCCTGATGATCGCGGCCGGTGTGGATCAGCCGCTTCAAGGCGAGCAGCAAGCCCATCGCGTGTTCGGCGACGGCGCGCGCATTCACGCCGGCGGCGCTGGCGAGCCGGACGCCTTGTGCCTTGAACAGCGCCTTGTCGTATTGGTCAGTGCCGGCGCTGACGGACTGCACGAACTTGAGCCGTGGTGCCAAGTCCAGCAACGCGTTGTCCCACATCATCGATACGAGAACGACGTCGGCTTCGCCGATGCGCGCCTTGAATTCGTCCCGCGTCCGCACCTGGAAGCAGTGGATTTCGGGGGCGCGCGCCTTCAGTGTCGCTGCGAGTTGATAGGCCGAATGTGCGGCGCAGATTGTCAGCGTGTCGCGCTGGGGAATGACGGTTTTCAGCATGGATGGAATTCTCGGATCGGTGATGAGGCGCAGCACTGCCCTTGATCAAACGGCGCGTGTCGCGTTCAGTAAGCGCGGAGCGGGAAATACTTTAGGATCAGTTCTTCGTAGCGGCCGGTCTCGCGCACTTTCTTCAGCGCGGCGTTGAGGAGGCCTTGCAATTGGGTGTCGACTTTGGCGACCGTAATGCCGACACCGTCGCCAAAATATTTCGGCTCAAAGAACGGCCCGCCCTTGAATTCGCAGCAGGCCTTGGATGCGGTGCCATTGAGCCAGAATACCAAGCTGATGCCATCGTCGAAGAGATAGTCGGCCGTGCCTGTCACCAGGGCGTCGCGTGCCAGTTCGACGGTCTCGTAGACTTGCAGCGCCGAGAGCGTGAAGAACTGCCGGATATAGGCTTCGTGCGCGGAACCTTTGGCGACGGCGATACGCTTGCCGTCGAAGGCGTCGGGCGTTGCGGCAATGCCGGCGCCGCCGCGCTTGCCGGCAAAGCGCGCAGGCGTGTGGTAATAGCGATCGGTCACGCCGAACTCGGCGACCACGCGGGGGGTGACGGCGTGCGAGGCAATCACCGCATCGGCTTCACCCCGCTTCAAGGCCAGCAGCATCTCGTCCCAGGGCCGCACCTGGATATCGCAGGCGGCGGCAAGTTCGAGGCAGACGGAGCGGGCGATGTCGACGTTGAAGCCGGTCAAGGTTCCGTCGGTGTCCAGATAGTTGAAGGGGGGATAGTCACTATCGGTCAGGAAGCGGATCGCCACGCGCCGCGGCAACGCCTGGTCGGCGTTGTCAGCATCGAGCACCCGTGCGGTCGAAGATGCTGGCGATTGTGCGCGTGCCATGGGTGGCGTTGTGGTTGTCACAGCGCCGATGGTGGCAAGGATCATTGCCGCCGCTACAAGGGTCGGCAAGCCGCCGTTTCGCCGCGTGCGCAGGTTCAGCATTGTCGCCTCAATCGTTCCCTGAACTATGTCTTTTGGCGGCCGCCGATGCTGCCCACTCGGCGACGATCGCTGCACTGTGTGTCGCATTCGTGTGTTACTCGCACGACGATACCAAACACACAACTGATGGAACATCTCAAAGCGGCCGGAGAATGAGTTGATTCCCGATGCCGTTTTATTCTGCTTTGCCGGACATTGCGATGCTTTCCGTCGGATCACACTTTCTCAGGGATGAGATTTGCCGCCTGCCGGCTCCACAGCATCGGGGTCATCACAACGGCATGTTCCTCGGCATGGCGTAGCTCGGCCGATGGGGCCGTATACTCCGCCGTTCCCGGCTTGATCGTTGCGCAGAGCTTCGTCGCGTCGCCGGTGATCTTGTCGCTGCGCTTCTCGATGACGATCGCTGAAACAATCGGCTGATAGAAATCGCGTGGATTGCCATAGGTCAGCAGCGCGCCGCGCGTGCGGACGGTCTGGCCGGGCCCAAGCGTTCCCGGCTTTTCCGGAACATGCAACATGGTGAGGCGGACCGCGCCGGCGTGGCAGGCCAGCAGGAACATCATGTTGCGATCCTTTTGAATATGGATCTCGCCGGTGTTCGTCGTCTCATAAGGCACGCCGGAATTGGTAAGGTAGTGCAAGAATTCAATGAAAACGTAGCACTGCTTCGGCTCGCTCCAAGTGATGTCGAGCACGCCGCGCACGATGTTCATGCCGGTGAGAAACGAGCGCCGATAGAAAATGAAACGGCCGGCAAGATGCGGGTAGTCGGTTTGGCCGTAACCGCCGTGCCGATCACTCTGGCTTGGCAATGTGATGTTCATGCCGTAGCGAGCGGGATCGAGTGCGGCGCGTTGAAAAATGCTGATGAAGGTGTGCCGCTTGAAGGCGAGCCGAGGGAAGTCCTCGCTGTTGATGCAGCGCTTGTAGGTATTCAGTGAAACCGAAAGGATGCGCTCGGCGTAATCGGCATCCTTGATCGGGTAGGCATCGCGATGCTGCACCAGATCACGGGCAAAACGGACACGATCATCACCCAGCAACTCAACAGCCATGAATGCTCCCCCAGGGCAACGGACCCTTAGCGGGCGATCTTATTTCAACACCTGTGAGCTCGCAATCGACACTTTTAAGCCCATTCTGATAGGAGTTGACATCTTTCGGCAACTTGCGGTGGTGCAGCGCACCGAACCTGACGCTCAATGGACCGGCTTTGGCGAAAATGGATGCGGCAGGCACTCCCTCTCGCCAAACTGACACTCATTGTCAGCAATTTCACGCTGAAAAACAGTTTCATGCTGGGTCGATAGAACCCATTCTGAAGTCATGAAGAGAGTTTCATCGGGCCAGCAGGGACTGGTTCATGTGCAACACGGAGGATCAAGCCGGGCAATTGAGGGATCAGGACAACAGGGCGGGCTTGCCGCTCGTTCGTCCATCACCCCCCGAAAGGCCCATGCGACACCTGAATTTCGCCTCACCTATTTTGCTGCTGCAAGACGACTTCTCAATGCAATCGGGTAGTGCCAGAGGCGGGCCGTGTTTTGTGTGCGTATCTCACAAAACTCAATCCGATTGATTTTTTCAATCCAGGCCGGCGGGCCTGTTTCCCCCCAACCCGCCAGCGCGACACCGGCCATTTCCCTCCTGGCCGGTTCGCGCATAGAGGGCACCTTTCCACCCCGAGAGGTGCCCTTTTCTTTTTTGCGTGTTGGCGTGTGGCTGCAAAGTTGGCTCTGTTTGACTCGCGCTGGGGCGCAGCGCTCAGCGCAACTCGATGACGACGGGACCAAGCGTCAGGCTGGCGCCAGCGCCCGAGCCTTGAACCGCGACGAGTTCGACTTCGACGCCGGCGGCGCACTGTGCCGCCTGCGCACCCGAGCAGCCCTTGACTTCAAACAAATGCGACTGCGCATCGGCGGGCGCGCTGGTCACAATCGGCTTGCTTGGAAATACGACAAAACGGCCGATGTCTTGGCGCACACCGCCTGACCGGTCGAGCGCGCGTACGACAACTTCGACGCGCCCATCGCGGGGCGGCTGGTACCCGACCACGGACAACAGCACGAACGTCCGCTGTGTGCTCGCCGCCGGATTTGTTGTGCCGCCACCATTGCTGGTGCCGGATCGCACCGTCTGCGGTATCAGGCTGACGGTTTGGCCGGGGATGACGATTGTCTCAGCTGCCGCTTGCCGCGTCATCGATCCACTCCAGGCGACAGCCGCCGCGATCGCGGCCGTCGCGCTCATCGCCATCCATCCGGCTCGCGGCACGCGCAGCATGGCCTATTTCCTCAATGCTGTTCACATCTGTCATCTCAACTTGCTGGTCAACGCACGGGGCAACCCGCTAGCAAGTGACGCCGGTATTTACCTCCGGCTCAGACAACAATGATCTCAACGCTGCCGGGCGTCACCGGTGTCGGCTGCGCGCTGCGCGTCACACTCACGGGCACCAGTTGCACGCGGATGTTGTCGGTCAGGGGCTTTCCACTCGCCTGCAAGCGCTGCAGCGTGCGCGTGAGATCGACAATCAGTGACGATCCGCCATGGCCGGCATGTCCACCGACATGCGCGCCGCCGAAGAATCCGAACGTGCCGACATAACTCGGGTCGCTGATCGGCGTCGATGCCGAGATGCCGTCGCCATTGATAAAGACGCGAACGGCGGTCGTCGCCCCAGCGGGCTGCTGGAAATCGTTGATCAATGCCAGAACACGTTTGCCCGAGCGCACGGCGGCGCCTGTCGATCGCGTCGCAGAGCGGGTGGATGGTGCGGCGAGTGCGCCACCGACAACACTGCGACTGGCGGCGACGGCAATCTCCAGCGGGCGTCCCGGTTCGGCAGCTTGAGTGTTGTCGGTCTTAAATTTTGCGGCCGGCGCACCGCCCAACGTCCGGGTGCGCGATTGTGATGATGTTTCAAAGGCCATCGCAACCGCGTCGCCCTGGTCCGGTCGGGCGGGGTCCTGCCCGCCGAGCCCATAACGATACCCAAGCGGGAGAATCTCCTGCAGGCCGCGCACGGTTGCCGAATAGCTCTGGCCATTGGGGCGCAGGAAGTGATTGGCAAACGTCATGTCAAGCCACAGCGCGTTGGTCGTGTTCTGGCCGCCGCGTTGGTTCCACACCGCCCAGATCCTGTCGATGTTGCAGTGATGCAACCAGAAGATCGGATCAAGCGCCGATAACGACGATGCCATCAGACCGTCCTGGCCATCACGTGAACTGCCGACGATGCCATGCACGCTGTCGTGCGCTTGCCGCTCCAACGGCCCCGAATTGCCACGCGCCTGGATCCAGCGCGCATCGGTTGAATTCTGTCCGCGCGCGCGGGTGGTGCCAAACAGCTCGAAATTCGACTCGTCATAGATCTGCTGAAACAAGGTCTGGCCGACGAATTCGTCAGGAATTTCTTCGCGCGTATCCATGAACCGCCGCTGTTCGAACAGCGCATTGGGCCGACCATTGTAGGTCGGACTAGTAAAGTGTTCCGGCAACGAGCGGTCGGTCGTCCAGTCCCAGTAAGGCAGGGCGAATGACGGGTCGCGCGTGACATCGCGGATGATTTGCTCGATCATCACCAGATAGGCCCGATGCCAGGGTAGGAAATACCAATTGCCATGTGGACAGCGGTTGAAGCCCTGCGCATTGCCATGGATGGCGGCGATGGTTTCCCAACTGACCGCATTGCCTTGGCGCTCCTTCAAGATGCGAATGCCGTCGCGATAGGCTTCGACGATCGGGTCATTGAGGGCGAGGTCATGCATGCGCCGCCGTCGCGGCCGAGCGGCTTGCGCCAGGGCTTCGTCGATCCAAACGACGGAAGCCGACGATGCGGCCGCCCCGACTGTCAGCGATGTCAGGAGATCACGACGCGTCACCATGTGCGGCCTCACTCAAAAAAAACAATTATTCCAATAATTTTATGATCTTATCGACCGGCTAAGGCCTGGTCAATCGGCGCGTGCCGTGCATCGTCGCGTGTGTTGCTGGCAAACACGCCCGGGCAATCGCCACGTTCGGCGATCGGCGTTGGGCAATACCGATCAGCCGCCGAGCTTTTGCAATGCTGACTTGGCGATCGGCGAGGCGGGATCGAGTTCGAGTGCCTTTTTCAGGTCAGCGGTTGCTTTGACCTTGTCGGTCTTGGCGGTGGCCAGACCGCGCGCGAGATATGCGAGGGCCGACTTGCCATCAATCTTCAGGGCTTCATCGGCGTCGGCGACGGCTTCCTTGTCTTTGCCAAGACGCTGTTGGGCGTATGCGCGGCCAGCCAGCGCCACGACCGACTTCGGATCCAATTGCAAAGCCGCGGAGTGATCAGCGACTGCCTTTTGCAGGGCGCCGAGCGAGCGGTATTGTTCGGCGCGTCCGGTCAGGGCTGCCACCTTCTTGGCATCATACTTGAGCGCGACCGAATAGTCGGCCGCCGAGCGAATGCGCTGACCGATTGCTGCCCGCACATCACCCCGCTCCACCCAGAGATCGGCATTCTTGGGATCGAGGACCAGCGCTCGCGTCAGATCGGCAAGCGCTTCGGGCGCTTTCTTGGTCGCGACTGCTGCTGCGGCCCGCCCGCGATAAGCGGCGATCAGGGCAGCATTGTCGCTGCTCTTTTCCTTGATGATGGCGGAACATGCAGCGAGCGCCTTGGCGCGATCAGCCGTTTGGGCGCAATCGGCGATCGACGCCGGGGCGGTCGGCGCCGTCTGTGCGTGGCTCGGACCGGCAGCGAGGAGGACTAAGATCCCGGACGCCAGCAACAGCGATCGGCACCCCGATGTAGAAGAACGCATGGCTTACCCCGTCGGTTGGTTCGGTTGTGTTGGTTCGGCTGTTCGCGGCCCGCCGCCACGCTGTGCATGCTTAACGCCAACGGTTGGCCATGCGCAATCCCGGGCCATGGCTGCATGGTTAACGCTACGGTCTGGCGACCGCCAAGCCACGGCCAGCATTTCGGGTCGGTCAACCGCTGTCATCGGGCTGCGGCGCCGGCCGGTTCCACTGATCGAGGACTACCGCTGATAGGATAAGAACGAGGCCGGCGACGTCGGTGAAGCCTGGCCAGTCGCCAAGGATCAGGATCGCTCCGAGCACGCCGAAGATCGGGATCAACAAGGTCCCGATGGCCGCCGTCGCCGCCGGCACCTTGCGGATCAGGCTGAACCAGAGCACATAGGCCGTCGCCTGCGGCAAAGCGATGTGATAGGCGAATGCGGCGGCGACCGATGGCGATGTCAGATCCAGCGACGGTGTCTCGAACAGCGCCATGCCAGCCGCGCAGACGGCGACCGCGATCACCACTTGCCAAGCGGCGGTCGCCAAGGGTTCGGCGTTGATCGGATGCTTCTTCAGATAGACCGTTCCCGCTGCCCAGGATATCGCCGCACCCAGCACATAGAGCAGTCCGATAGGCACCGTGCCGGCTTTGACCGCGTCGAGAAATGGCACCGTTAAAATGGCGAGCCCGGCTGCCCCAAGCGCCAACGCCGCTGCTCGCCGCCGATCAATCGTTTCGCCAAGGACGATCCAGCCAAACAGCACGGCCCACAGCGGCATCGTGAATGTCAGGATCGCCGCACGAGACGTCGGCATCGACAGTTGGCCGAAAACCGCGAAAATATTGAAACCGGCTACGTTCAAGAGACCGGCAATCGCAACATGCCGCCATTGGGTTTTGGGGATCGCCAAGCTGCGGCCGCTCAGAACGCTGTAACCCAACAGGAGGGCCGCACCACATCCCAGGCCTGCCGTCCGCAGCGACCACGGCGGCACCACGGTCAGCATGATCTTCACAGCCGGCCAGTTCAGGCCCCAGAGGAGCGCTGCCACCCAGATGCGCCACATCCCCGCTCAGCTCCGCCGGAAGCCGGTCGCGAGTACATAGAGTTCGGCACTCTCCGATCGGCTGGCAGGTGGCTTAATGTGTTTCACGATTGTAAAATGTTGCTTGAGCAGCGCCAGCAAATCGCTTTCGGTACCGCCTTGGAAGACCTTGCACAGGAACGCGCCGCCGGGCGACAGCACGTCCACCGCAAACGCTACCGCCGCTTCGGCCAACCCGATGATCCGCAAATGATCGGTCTTGGTATGCCCGGTGGTCGGCGCCGCCATGTCCGACAGGACGACGTCGGCTCCGCCATCACGCAGCAACGTGCGCAAAGCCCCGGGGGCTGCATCATCCATGAAATCCATCTGCACGATCGCAACATGCGCGATCGGGTCGAACGCCAAATAGTCGATCGCGACCACTTGGCCCCCTCGATGGTCGGATCCTTCGCCGGCTTTGGTCCGCTGCGCAGCGACCTGCGACCAGCCGCCAGGGGCCGCACCCAGATCGATCACGCGCTGGCCGGGCTTCAGGATGTGATGCTTGTCGTCGATTTCGACCAGCTTGAACGCCGCGCGCGACCGCCAACCTTCCCGCCGTGCCGCCGCAACGTAAGGATCGTTGAGATGGCGCTCGAGCCAGGCGCGCGACGACGGCTTCCTGATTTTTTGCGATTTCAAGCGCTGCTTCATCAGCCGCTCGCCGCCGCCTGGTCCCGTCGGTTTGCCGGTGGTCATGTTCTGCCTCGTGTTCATCCCGCGCTGCGGCCGTATGGGGGCTCATGCAGCGTCCCGTCGTCCGCCATTAATGTCGTCAATATGCCTTCGCGCAGTCCGCGATCCGCGACCCGCAAGCGCTCGCTCGGCCACATGCGCATCAACGCCTCGAGGATCGCACATCCAGCCAGGACGAGGTCGGCCCGTTCGCGTCCGACGCAGGGTTCGGCGATGCGTTCGTCATGGTCGGAATCCAGCAGGCCGAAGATGACATCGCGCACATCCGCCGTCTCCATCCAACAACCGTCGACGCGGCTGCGGTCATAGCGCGGCAGCCCCAAATGCACGCCCGCCACCGTCGTAACGGTGCCTGAGGTGCCGAGCAAATGTGCGGTCCGGCTTTGCAACTGCCGTTTGATCTTGGCTTCGTCTTCGAACGGCGCCACCAAGTCGGTCACATAGGCGACCATGGCCTCGAATTCGTCGCGGCCGACGAACCGTCCGCCGAAGTGCTCGGACAGCGTTACAACGCCGACCGGCAGCGACGTCCAGGCGACGATCGCGCGCTGCACATCGATGCGGTCGTTGAGCGATCGGCGTTCGGATTGGCGATGGCGGGCGAGATCAAGCCAGATCAACTCGGACGAGCCGCCGCCGATATCAAACACCAGCACGAGTTCAGAGCTGTCATCGATCAGCGTTGCACAGCCCGAGACCGCGAGCCGCGCCTCCTCTTCACGCGATAGGATCTCGATGTCGAGTGCCAGCTCTTTCTCGACCCGGCTGAGGAAGGCTGGCGCGTTCGCGGCGATCCGGCAGGCTTCGGTCGCCACCAGCCGCGCGCGGTGTACCTTATGGCGGGTGATCTTGGCCGCACAGATCTCAAGCGCCGCCAGCGTCCGCGACATCGCAACCTCCGACAACTGTCCTGTCGCCGAGACACCTTCGCCGAGCCGGATGATGCGCGAGAATGCATCGATCACCTTGAAGCCGCGACGCGACGGGCGCGCTACGAGAAGTCGGCAATTGTTGGTGCCGAGATCAAGCGCCGCATAGGCTGGTGTCAGGAATTTTGAACGACGATCGAAGTTGCCATTGTGGCGGCGACCGTCCGATGGCGCCGCACTGCCATGGCCACGCTGACGGTTTCTCGCCACGTCGTTCCGGGGCCCACTCGCAGCCGCCTGCTGCGCCGGAGGCCCGCCCGCGCGGTCATCCTCAGCAGACGCGTCGTTATCGCGAGAGTTACCCTCCACGTGTTTCTCATCCCCGGTGCCTGGATGGCGGCGCCGCGGTTAAGAACTACCGGCGGACCCGTTCGTCAGGCGTTGACCTGGCTGTCGCTTGATCCGAGTGTAACAGGTCAAGCCCGAGGGTAAAGGGATACAATGCGGGATTGGACGCCAATCATCGTTGCAAGGAAACGTCGGGGCCGACGGATCGGGCAGGCATCGGCCATTCTAGGCCTTGGCGTGCTTGTGCTCGGTCCGCTTCCGGCTGCCACGGCACAGACGGCGGTGCCGCAAGAGCCTTTTGCGCCGGCATTGCTGGCCGCTTATCCGGCGATTATCGCTCGGATCGCTGGCAACAGCCTCGAATTGGCCGACGGGCGGACACTCGCGATCGATGATGGTTTGGGGATCAAGTCTCCGGAAGCGCTGCTGGCCAACCCCGACATCAAGGACATGTTTGCCGCCAACTATCCGCTGGCCTTCGGTGGCACGCCAACTGATGACCCCGGCCGCGCGCGGAACGCTGCATTCTTCAACGCGGTCTATGGCGATTGCCGGAAGGGCGAGGTCGATCGGCAACTTGTTGATGTGGTCTGGCTGCCGTCAAAGTCCAAGCAGGTCTTACGGGTCACGCGCCGCAATGGCGTCGCCGACCGTTTGGCCGAGGTCAGTCGTGCGCTGGATGCCTTACCCGACAGCCTGACGCGTTACCTGGTGCCGGCCGCCGGCGGCTACCACTGCCGCGCGATCGCCGGCACCACGCGCATGAGCGCACACGGCTATGGTATTGCCGTCGATATCGCCATCAAACACGCCGACTATTGGCGCTGGCCGAGCCGCAAAAGTGATGCCACCATCATCTACCGCAACGCCATCCCCGAGACCATCGTCGCCATCTTCGAGCAGCACGGTTTCATCTGGGGCGGCAAGTGGCGCCACCATGACACCATGCACTTCGAGTATCGACCAGAACTCATCGCCGCCGCAAAGGCCGCGCGACCGTAATCAATCCACAGAAGCACACGAGACCGCCGCGCCGCGGCCGTTGCCGCGCCGGGTGGTGGATCAAAACAGGGGCATGTCGCACGTTTGCGTGTCCGGCAGCCAGTCCAGCAGCACGCAATTGCGATGTTGCCGGTGACGTGTTTGACTGCTCTACTGTGGACGTTGGCCTGTAAGGCGGCACGCCATCGGCGGCGTGAATGAGGCAGAGCCAGCATCGACGTTTATTTTGTAGCAAAACTACGCCACGGTATTTGATGCGTATTTGATTGAGGGCAAACCATGTCCAAATGCGTACCGGTTTTCATGCTCGTCTGCAGCCTCCTGTTGAGCGTCTCGTCGTCAGCCCTTGCAGATGCAAAATCCGAATGCAGCGACTGGAAAAATACGCTGCCTGATCGTTCGATCGTGACCTGCTCCGAGGTCATCCGAGGCAACGCGAGATTGGCGTGGGCCTACGTCAACCGCGGGATTGCCTACCAAGCCAAGGGTGACCAGGACGGTGCCATCGCCGATTACATCAAGGCGATCGAGATCGATCCAAAACTGGCGAGCGCTTACAACAATCGCGGCAATGTTTTCCGTAAGCGGGGCGACATGGATCGCGCGCTTTCCGATTACAACAAGGCGATCGATCTCGATTCGAAATACGCCACTGCCTACAGCAATCGCGCCAACCTCCATCGCGACAGGGGGCAGGGTGACCGCGCGCTTGCCGACTATAACAAGGCGATCGAGGTTAATCCGAAATACGCCTTGGCGTACAACGGCCGTGGTCTCGTCTACGAGGACCGGAAAGACTATGAGCGCGCGTTCGCCGACTACGAGCAGGCAATCCATCACGATCCCAAGCTCGGATATGCCTATTCCAACCGTGGCGACATCTACCGCGCCAGGCGCGAGTTCGACCGCGCCATCGCCGATTACGACAAAGCCATCGAGCACAACAGCGAGTTCAAGTACATCGCCTATCTCAACCGCGCGGACATCTATCGCGAGAAGGGCAATACCGAGCGCTCGGTGGCCGACTACAGCAAAGCGGTCGAGGTTCATCCGAAGCCGGCGCTCGCCTACAATGCCCGCGGCTGGGCCTATGGGGCGCAAGGCGAGCACGACCGCGCCATCGCGGACCTGAGCAAGGCGATCGAGCTGGACCCGAAGATGACGATCGCCTATCGGCACCGCGGCTGGTCGCACAGCCAGAAAGGCGATTACGATAAGGCGATCGCGGACCTGACCAAGTCGATCGATCTCGACCCCAAGGATGCCTGGGCGTTCAACCATCGCGGTTGGGCGTTGGGTAGAAAAGCCGAGCATGACCGCGCCATCGCCGACTTGACCAAGGCGATCGAACTGGACCCGAAGATGGCGATCGCCTACCGGCACCGTGGCTGGTCGTACGGGCAGAAGGGCGATCACGACAAGGCGATCGCGGAGCTGACGGCGGCCGTCGAGCGCGACGCCAAGGATGCCGTGGCGTTCAACCTCCGTGGCGACGCTCACCTGGAGAAGGAGGATCTGGCCAAGGCCATTGCAGACTACTCGAGTGCCCTTGAGCTGACGCCGAAAAACGTGACTTTCATCAAGGACCGGGCCTACGCTCGATTCTACCAGGGAAGCTTCAAAGAGGCGGCGGTCGATCTCTTGCGCGCGATCGAGATGCAGGACGACGCCTATCCGATGCTATTCCGCCATCTAGCCCTGGCGCGGGCCGGGGATGTTGCCGGCGCGACCGCCGAGCTCGACGCCAACGCCGGCCGCTTGAAGACCAAGGCGTGGCCGTTCGCCGCGATCGAACTGCTCGCCGGCAAACGCACGCCGGAGGCGACGTTGCCCGCTGCCGGGAAGCCTGACGACGTTTGCGAGGCGCATTTCTACATCGGCGAATGGCACCTGCTGAAGGGCAATGCGGCCGACGCCGAGAAAGAGCTGAAGATCGCGGTTGAGAGTTGTCCCAAGTCCTTTAGCGAGTATCGGGCCGCCGTCGCTGAACTGAAGCGGCTGAAGCGCTAGAGCATGTTTGTTTCAAGTTGAACCGTATCCGGCGTTGCGGAAGTAGTTGGCGCATTCGGCTGATTTGAAGCAATCAAGCAGTGTGCCGATGCTTTGCCATGTGCCCTCGACGGTGCGCTCGGCAGCCTTCCGCAGCAGCGCATTCAATTTGGCGAAGACCTATTCGAGTGGCCCCCTCGTCATCGACGCCAAAGTCGATCCAGAAGCGAGCCATAGGGAGGCATCTGACCTTGCGCCGCTTTGACAACCGCATCGTGTTGATCACCGCCGCCGCCAGTGGTCTCGGTTGGGGCACGGCTCTTCGACGCGCAGTCGAAGGCGCGCGGGTCTTCATCTGGGATCGGAACGAGTTCAGCTCTGAATACAGCGCTCACCGAAGCGCGCGCTGGTGCTTGAATGCAATCTGCTTTAATTGCTGCAATGGACCGCCGACAAGACTGGCGGTGTATCGGCGTTCCTCGAAGGCCGCAGACCGACCTGCGAAGGCCAGTGCCGGCAATGATGTGCCCCGCACACTATCACTTAAAGGCGTGCAAAACGTAGGCAATTCGCACTATCCCAGAAGTAGATTGGGCAGGAACGAAACGATGCCGGGGAATACGACGAGCAGCACGACGAACAACGCCATGATCACCAGATAGGGAAACGTCACCCAGGTGAGATAGCTTGTGCTATGGCCGGTCATGGCCTGGATGACCGACAGATTGAAGGCAACGGGCGGCGTGATCTGCGCCATCTCGACGACGACGACAATGAAGATGCCGAACCACACCTTGTCGAACCCGGCGGCGGTGACGAGCGGCAGCACGACCGGAAGTGTCGTTGCGATCATCGAGAAGCCTTCGAGCGCGGTCCCAAGGATTAGGTAGAGCAACAAGAGCGCCATGATCAGCATGAATGGCGACAGGTTCCATCCCGTTACGACCTGCGCGACATAGTCGGGAATGCCGAGAACGGCGGTGATGTTGCCGAGGACGGTTGCGCCGAGAATAATCAGTCCCATCATTGAACAGGTCTGCACCGAACCGAGGGCGACCTCGTGCATGACCTTCCAATTCAGCGACTTCTGCCAGGCTGACACGACCATGGCCCCGACCGTGCCGACGGCCGCCGCTTCGGTCGGTGTTGCCAAGCCCGCATACATGGACCCGAGCACACAGAGGATGAGGAAGAGCGCCGGCGCCAATTCCTTCAGCGCGGCGAGGCGCGCGGAGAACGGCATGTGCCGCATGGCGCGCTCGGACTCTGGGACCAGGTCTGGCCGGATCGTGGTGTGGATCATGATCCAACCCATGAAGCAGCCTGCCAGCAAGATGCCGGGAATGAAGCCGGCCGTGAACAGGCGGAGCACCAACTCCTGCGCGAGCACGCCATAGATGATCATCACGGTGCTCGGTGGAATGAGAAACCCGAGTGTGCCGGCGCCCGCCAAGCTTCCGATGGCGATGTCGGGCGAATATCCACGGCGCAGCAGCTCGTTCAACGTCATTCGTCCGACGACCTGCGTGGTCGCGGCTGACGAGCCGGAGATGGCCGCAAAGATCGAGCAACCAATGACGTTCACATGCAGCAGCCGGCCCGGCAGCAATCCGGCCCATGGCGCCAAGCCATTGAACAGCGAGCGCGAGAGTTGCGTGCGAAACAGGAACTCGCCCATCAACACAAAGAGCGGCAGCGCCACCAAGTCTGACGACGTTAGGATGTTGAAGGCGTATTGGGGAATCAAACGCGTGACCGGAATATCGCTGAACGTATAAGCCAGCGCCAACGCCGTCGCGATCAAGCCGAAGCCGATCCAGACGCCGACAGCGAGGATGGCGAACAGAATAGCAAAGAGCGTGCCGAGGATGAGTGACATGCGGGTTGTGGTCTTTCCGGCGGTGCGGGCGGCTACTCAGTTGTCGACGTTGCGATCCGAAAGGATTCGTTTTCGGTCGGACCGCCAAACAGGCATGCGAGTAATCGCGCGACCATCTCGATCGCGAGCACGATGGCACCGATGGCCAGGGGGGCTTGAGGAATCCAAAGCGGCGTGAAGCTGTCTTGCGAGAGCTGGTTGCTCATAAACGAGCGGATCGCAAAGGCGGTGAAGGTCCAGGCCAACAGCGAGCACACGATCACGCCGATCAACGATGAGATCGTTTCATATCGCCGTGCAAGACGCGCCTTGCCGCCTTTGAGCAGAAGCTCGACGCGCACATGCATGCCGGCCCGCAGTGTCAGCCCGGAGCCGAGCATGAAAGCCGCACCCATCAGATAGGCGCTGTATTCCCAGGCGATCGGAATATCGCGCGGCAAGCCTTTGAACACGCGCCCGAGCATGCCAAGCGCCACTTCGGCGATCACCAGAGCGGTCAGGGCGAAGAGACAGGCGGCGGCGAGATACGTCGCCGCCAGCGCCAATTGATCGGCGAAACGTTGGAACGCGTCGACGGCGCGGGGCATCGAGGTGTCGGCATTCCCCGGGCCGTTCGACGCGCTCATGCTTAGCCTCTTCCGACGGACGCGAGGTAGGCCTTGACGATCGGCGCTGCTGCCGGAACGCGCTGCAGGTAGGCTTCGTGCAACGGCGCGTTCATCTTGCGGATGTCCGCAATCATCGCCGCCGGCGGCGTGATCAGCTCCATGCCATTGGCTGTTAGTTTGGCAATGGCATCCTTGTCAGCCTGCGCCGAGACCGCCCAGAAATCCGGTTCCATCTTATGTCCGAGTTCCGTCAGCGCCATCTGCTGTGCCGGCGTCAGCTTTTTCCAGGCATCGAGATTGATGTTGACCAGATTGCACGACCAGGTGTGGCCGGTCGGATAGATGTACTTCAGGAATTCCCAGAACTTGCCGTCGATGCCCGATGT
Source organism: uncultured Alphaproteobacteria bacterium (assembly GCA_963714325.1). Taxonomy (GTDB): domain Bacteria; phylum Pseudomonadota; class Alphaproteobacteria; order Rhizobiales; family Hyphomicrobiaceae; genus CAVQOB01. The sequence continues at coordinate 221,086 of CAVQOB010000034.1, forward strand.
CGCCGATGTCGCGACACCTTCGACACGTCCTGAAGCCAGCGCCGGGATCAACTCACCCCAGGGAATGATGACGCCTGCCATGCCGGTGGCATTGCAGATGTCGACGGTGTTCTTGTCGGCGCCGCGAATCTTCACGCCCTTGAGGCCGGCGGCGTTGTCGGTCTTCACTTTCAAGAACATGTACTGGGATGGCGACGGCACCATGTAGAGAATTTTCTGATTGAACTTCTCGGCGATCTTCTCGAACTCGGGGCGTAGAACCTTGTGCAGTGCTTTGAGATCGGCTTGCGAGCCAACCAGGAATGGAATGCCCTCGGTTCCGAGCAGCGGCTCGTCGCCGACTTGCTGGCTTGCCAGAACGTCAGCCATCGGCACCAGGCCATCGCGGACCGCGCGGAGTTGCTCAGGGCCCTTGAACCCGAGTGATCCACCCGGACGCACGTTGATGGTGAGGCTACCAGCGGTCGCCTTATTGACGGCGTCCGCATATTTCTTCGCGTTCTCGACCATGAAGTTGCCGTCGGGCAGGATCGACGACAGGTTGAGCTGCGTTGAGGTTTGGGCGGACAGCGGTGTTGCCGTCAGCGTTGCGGCGGTCGCGGCAATGAAGGTGCGGCGGTTCATGGTCATGGCGATGTTTCCTCTCGTTGGCCTTGTCAGGTCTTGGATGGGTTCGTATTGGTTGCAGGCTCCGGGCGCGCCGTCGATAGACCGCCGGGAACCTGCAGTGTCGGCGTGATTTCCATGTGCCCGATGTTAACCGCGATCGGGGCTGCGATGGCGAACGCGATCGCATCGGCAATGTCTTTCGCTTCAGGCAATTCGAAGCCGCGAATGAAGCGCTCATGCGTTTCCGGGCTATCGCCGTGCACGTGTGCAAAAATGTCGGTTGCGACGCGGCCCGGGCAGATCTCCGTCACACGCACGCGGCGGCCGAACGCATCGATCCGCAACTGCCGTGACAGCATGCTGACCGCCGCCTTGGTCGCATGATAGGTCGAGTTGCCACCGAAGTTATAGGCGGCGGCGATCGAGCTGATGTTGATGACGTGACCACGATCGCGCGCGACCATGCCCGGCACAATCAAGCGGCACAGATGCAGCACCGCGCGCAAATTGACGTCGACCAGCAGATCGATATCGTCGGCCTCAGCCTTCAAAAAGGATCGCGGCCGATCCACGCCCGCATTGTTGACGAGGATATCGAATGGGATTTTATGCGTGAGCGCGGTGATGCCGGCGAGATCGGATACGTCCATTGCGTGCGCGACACAGCCCGTGCGACGCGAAAGGTCCGCCAAGGCGTCGGCACTCCGCGCCAAGGCGTGCACCTGGAGCCCCTCGCGACACAACCGCTCGACGACCGCCGCCCCGATCCCGGAGGAGGCACCCGTCACCAGTGCTGTCTTATAGTCGGTGAAGGGCATTGGACCCCTGAACGCCTGAGAAGCCGTGACGCTATCGGTCACCCCCGCCCCTTGCCAAGACGGAATGGGTTTGGAGGGATAAGGTGGGCTTATGCGTCAGCGGGGGTGGCGCCGCCGCCAGGGCCGGCGCCATGAGGTACGCAGGATCGGTTGCGCAGACATGGTGCCAGGGTGCCCAGGCCACGATGACTCGCCGCGACGGGTTGTGACCCTGGCTGTGTGAAAACGCCGGGCGGTTTATGATTCTGCTCGCGAACCGCGGGAGCGGGGATGGGACGTCGTTCCCGCGACTGGCGCGCTTGCCGCTCGAGTGTCCGAGCAATATTGAGCCTCGGCAGAGCCGGAAGTTCGACCTGCCGTGATAATTGCACTCCGTCATTTTGTGGGCGCAGGTCAAACTGGGGTGGAGGTATTGCGCAGAACGACAAGCATTTGCCAGTCTGAAGTTTATGATGGGATAGTCGTCGCTCGCAGCTTCAGGATATCAACGCAGTTCAATTCCTCCGGCATCCGCAACTGGGAGATTATATGCTTGAAGGCAAGACTGCGCTCATCACCGGCTCTGTGGACGGGATCGGCTGGGCCATGGCAGAAGCGTTGGCAAAGAAGCAGTGCAAGGTGATGCTGAATGGCTTCGCCGCAGCTGATTTCGTCGTCGGTCGCGTTCGGGCTTTGCAAGCGCTCGGTGCTGACGCCGACTACCACGGCGCGGACATTTCGAAACTGCCGGACATCGAGGATCTGGTGCGCACGACCGAGCAGCGCTTCGGTGCCATTGATATTGTCATCAACAACGCCGTGACACGCCATTATGCGCACATCGAAGACGTGCCGGTCGAGAAGTGGGACTATGCGCTCGCAGTCAACCTGTCGGCGCCCTTCCACATCACGCGCTTGACCATTCCGGCCATGAAGCGGCGCAATTGGGGGCGCTATATCAACATCGCCTCGAACTATGGCCTCGCCGGCACGACACGCCGCGCCGATTATTGCTCGACCAAGCACGGGCTCGTCGGCCTCACCAAGGTCGTCGCGCTCGAGGGCCTGCCGCACTTCATCACCGCCAATGCCATTTGCCCCGGCGCAACCATGACGCCAAACATGCGCAAGATCCTGGCCGAACGGAAGGCGCGCACAAACGAGAGCGATGAGGAGAACGTCAAAAACTACATGTTGACGCGCCAGCCGTCGCGTCGCTTCGTCGAGGCCTCGCGCATCGGCGGTCTGGTCACGTTCCTGTGCAGCGACGACGCCCAGGATATCACCGGTACGCCGATCACCATCGATGGCGGCTGGATTGCGAATTCATAGCGCACGTTGATCACGTCAGCGCAGGCGTGGCAGAGCCAGTCGGGCAGCAGTGGCGTCGAGATCGGCGCGCGTCGTGTCGGCGACGACGAGACCGCCCTTGCGGGCCGCGGCCTCACGGCGCGCTGCAGCCTCGCCTGGATAGCGCGTATCGCGTGCCGAGGCCGTGCGATACTCGGAGACCCATTCCGCGACGTGTGCGAAATAGCCATCGCCGACGGCTCCGAGCCGCGGATTGATTACCATCATGAATGCACCGGCCGCTGCAGGTGCACCGATACCTTCGGGTGATTCGGGTGCGGGGGGGCGTACGCCGCTCAGGCTGCCGGCGAGACATTCGACCATCATGGCGATGCCGATGCCCTTATGCCCCGCCATTGGCAGTTGCGCGCCGGCAAGAGCGGCGCTGGGATCGGTCGTGTCGCGACCCTCGGCATCAATGCCCCAGCCCTCGGGAATCGTCTCACCGTGTTGCGCCGCCCTGACGATGCGTGAGCGAGCGACGGCGGCTGATGCGATGTCGAACACCAGTGGAGGCCCGTTCGGCATGGGCGAGGAAAAAGCGAACGGGTTGTTGCCGATGGCCCCGCCACGCGCGCCGGGCAGCGCCATCACCCGCGGCGTCGCCTGCATGACAAGGCAAATCAGGCCCGCTTCCGTCGCGCGCAATGCATACATACCGAGCGCGGCCAGATGCCCGATGTCCTTGATCACGGCGAGGACAGCGGCCTCAGTGCCGGCACGGCCGATCAGTGCGTCGACAGCGATCACGCCGAACGCGGGGCCAAGGCCGCGGCCGGCATCGATGTGTATTATGCCGCTGGTGTCGTCGATACGAACGTCGGGTCGTGCGCAAAGGCTGCCTGCGAGCAACTGGCTGGCATAGGTTTTCAAACGAATGAGACCGTGCGTGGCAATGCCTCTCGCCTCAGCGCGCACCAGAGTCTCCGCGCCATGGCGCGCAGGTGCCGGTGCCATGCCGCAACCTTCAAAGACCGCGGACGTCCAGTGGACCAGCGTGTCGTAAGGCAGGGCGGATGACATCGCACTTGTCCATCGGTGGCGATCGATAGCTGCCCCCGCAAAATAGACCTTTCGGACGGCCGAGGATACGCTATAGTTTCTCTATAACCTCTGACACGTACGAGTGTATGCAAATGCAGCCTGCCCGCGTTGCCGAAGCGGCACGTTTGTTTGTCGAGGCGCGGCGCACCGGCCGGCGCATTCGCGAACTGCCGGTGGAATGCAAGCCGGCAACGGCGGCGGACGCCAACGCTATCATCGATGCAGTCACAGCCGAGCTCACTGAAGAGCGCATCGTCGGTTGGAAGATCGCCTTCCTGTTCATGCCGCGCCAAGTGCCATTCTTGTGCCCGATGTTCGCATCGCGCGTCTTCGACAGCCCCGCACGTGTGCCACTATCTCTAACGCCGAGCCGTCGGATTGAGCCTGAGATCTGTTTTAAACTGACGCGCGATCTCCCCGCTCGCGTGTCACCTTTTGGGGTCGAGGAGGTGGCTGAGGCCGTTGTCGCCTGCCCGGCACTCGAAATCGTCGACACACGTTTCGACAATGATTTGAGGCCAATCCGCGCCATGCTCGACGACAGGGCAGGGCGGATCGAGGCCTTCGCGGATCACATCACGACAGGTGCCTACATCGTCGGCGCGCCGCGCAAGGACTGGCCGAGGTTCGACTACGCGGCCCTACGCGCTGTCATGCGCTCGCCAGACAAAGTGATTGTGGATACGGTTGGCGGTCATGCTTTTGTCGATCCCTTTCTGCCGTGCGTGGTGCTGATCAACCAGTTGCGGCATCGTGACGGAGCGAAAGTGGGACAAATCCTTGTCACGGGCTCATTCTCGGGTTTTTTCGAAGTGCCAGCGGATGTGCCGATCACAGTGACATTCGAAGGCTTTGGCACGGCCGAGGCAACGTTCGTGAGCACGGCCTGAGCCGTAGCCCATGAAAGGGGTAGGCAATGTCGGTCGAAGGCAAAGTGGTGATCGTCACCGGAGGAGCGAGCGGCATCGGCAAGGCTGGTGCGGAACTGCTCGCCAGCAAGGGCGCGACCATCGTCGTCGCTGACCGCAACGAAGCCGCGGCAAAGGCAGCTGCAAAGTCGATTGGCCAGATGGCAACGGCATTCGGCGTCGATGTCGGCAACGGTCCGGCCGTGCGCAACCTCGTCGACGACGTAGTGGCGCGGTACGGTCGTGTCGACGGGCTCGTGCATTCGGCTGGCGTATGTCCGCGCAAACCATTTCTTGAGATGACCGACGCCGACTGGCACGACACCATGAGTATCAATCTCGATGGCAGCTTTTTTGTCACCCAAGCCGTGGCCCGGCAGATGGTCAAGCAAAAAGGCGGCACGATGGTGCTGATCACGTCCGATCGCGGAATCTACGGCAGTATCGACTATTGCCACTATGCAGCGACGAAGGGTGGCGCCATCGCACTGGTAAAAAGCTTGGCGCAGATACTCGGCGGTCACGGGATTACCATCAACGGCATCAATCCAGGATTGACGGACACGCCGCTCGGGCGAGCCTCCAACGTCGACTGGGAAGCTAAGATGCAGCGCGACGTATTGGGTACGGTGAGCAAGCCGGAAGAGATCGCGGAAATCATCCTATTTCTCACCGGCACCGCCGGCAAGTTCATGACTGGGCAGATCGTCGGCAATCGCATGCGTCACGGCACATGAGGATTTAGACCGGCTTGTTCCAATTCCGGCACAGGCGCTAATAAGAAGAAAACGTTTGAGGAGGAAACGAACATGATGCCTATACAAAAATGCAGAACCGGGCTTGGTGGCATTGCCGCAGCTCTGCTCTGCCTCGGCACACCTACGGCGCAGGCGCAATACGAGATCGTCGTTACCAACTTCGGCGTCTCAGCGAACGGCATGCCGTTCGCCGTCGCGTTGGAGAAGGGCCTGTTCAAGGCCGAGGGCATCAACGTCACGGGCATCGTCACCTCGGCCGGCGGCGGCACCACCATGCGCAATATGATGGCCGCCAAGGCACCTTACGCCGAGATCAACCCGGGCGCGGCGATCGGCGCGATCCAGGCTGGCGTCGATTTAAAGATTGTTTCCGACAACGTGCTGACAGTCGCCGAGTTCGCATGGTTCGTCAAAAAGGACTCCAAAATCAATAGCCCCAAGGATCTCAAGGGCGCCAAGGTCGGGTTCAATAACCCGCGTGCCACCAGCGTCGCCCTGCTCGACATCCTGCTCGATAAGGGCGGCGTCAAGAAGTCCGAGATCGAGATGGTGCGTACAGGTGGCTTCGGCGAAAGTCTGACGGCCCTCGAAATCGGCACCATCGACATGACGCCGATGACGGAACCGCTGTGGTCAAAGTTCAAAGACAAGTACAAGGTCATCGCCACGGCAAACGAGATGATGCCGCCGCTCGACAACGTCGTTGGCGTGGCGCTCTCTGGCATGATGGGTGAGCACGGTGAGTTCATCAAAGCCGTCATCCGCGCCCGACGCAAAGCGGTCGAGTTCATGCAAACGAACCCCGACGAGGCGAGCGCCATGATTGCCAAGCACTACAGCACGATTGAGCCGGAGCACATCAAGACGACGGTGAAAAATCTGATCAACTCCAAAACCAACGGTATCCCCTACTGGGGTACGGGGCAGTTTCACCTCAAGGGTTTAGCTGCCATGATCGAAGCGCAGAGATCCGTTGGTGCGATCACTGGTGAAGTCAATATCGATGCCATCATCGACACGCGCTTCCTGGCCGACGACATAAAGACGCCCATCAAGTGATAGCGTCAGGCCTATCGAACGTTCACGTCAGCCTCCGGGGTGTCAACAAGGTATTCCGGAGGTCAGGTGGCGGCAATGACGTGCATGCTCTCGGCCCCATTGATTTGGACTTGAGGGCGGGCGAATTCTTCGCTGTGGTCGGCCCGTCGGGCTGCGGCAAGTCGAGCTTGCTTGAGGTCATCGCCGGCCTGAGCGAACCGACCAGCGGCGAGATCGCGTTCGAAGGCAGGCCGATCGATAACCGTGTGCCCGACGGTGTCGGCGTCGTGTTCCAGGAGGACGCTTGCTTTCCGTGGCTGACCGTCGCAGACAACATTGCCGTCAGCCTTCGCAAACTGCCGATCGGCCGGGTCGAACGCGAGCAACGCATCACGACGGCGATCGAACTGATGGGCTTGAACGAGTTCCGTCACAGCTATCCCGCGCAACTCTCCGGTGGCATGCGCCAGCGCGTCTGCATCGCACGCACGCTGGTGATGCAGCCCCGCCTGATCCTGCTCGACGAGCCGTTCGGTGCGCTCGACCAACAGACGCGACTTCTCATGGGCGAGGAAGTACTGCGCATCTGGCGCGAAACCAATGCGACCATCTTTCTGATCACCCATGCGCTTGATGAGGCCGCAATGCTGGCCGACCGGATCGGCGTGATGTCTGCCCGCCCGGGTCGACTGATGGAGGTGATTGAGACGGGCTGGGCGCGAGAGCGGGACAGCCGCATCGTTGAACGACCGGAGTTTGGCGCCGTGACGGCTCGGCTTTGGAAAGTACTGAGGGAAGAGTCGATGAAGTCGATCGGCTTGCGGCAGGGGGGGAAATGAACCACCTCTGGCTCATTCGGCTTTGCGTCGTTGCATTGTGCATCGGGCTGATCGAAACCCTGTGCCGTGTCGGCGTCATCGACACCTTCACGATGCAGACACCGTCGAAGATGGCGGTCGACCTGTGGACGCTCCTACTATCGGGCAAGTTCAGCGCGGCGATCGCCAAGACGCTCAGCAATGCAGCTGTTGCCCTCGTATTATCTCTATCGGTCGGTATCTTTGCGGCTGTGCTGATCCACCGCTTCGGACTTCTACGCGAGGCATTGGAGCCGTTGTTCGCCACCTATTACGCCGTGCCTGTGCTGGCGTTCTATCCGCTGCTGATCATCCTATTCGGTGTCGGCGACGCTCCAAAAATCGCCATCGCTTTCATGCTGAGTGTAATCGCCGTGATCGTGAACACGCTCAACGGCCTGGACCGCGTACCGCGCGTGCTTGGCAAGACGGCGCGAATCGTACGCATGTCGCCGACCGAAGCGGCGCTGCGCGTAACTCTACCGTATGCGGCCCCATATGTGCTCACCGGTGCCAAGTTCGCCGTCGCCTATTCGTTGATCGGCATCATCGGCTCGGAGTTCATCATGTCGTCGAACGGCATCGGTTTTGAGATAGCGTTCGCCTACAACAATTTCGAGAACGCGGTGATGTACCCTCTGATTGTCCTGATTCTGGCGATTTCAATCGGACTCAATCTCATTCTAAGTGCGTGGGAGAACGTCATCCTCCGGCGTCGAGGACTCAGATGAGCACGCAAGCGCACGGGTGGCGCGGGCCACTGCTGCTGATCATCGGTCTCTTCGCCGGCTGGCAGGGGCTCTACATGCTCGCCGGTGACATGGCGTTGCGCTCGCCGCTACAGACATTCGACTTGACATGGAAGCTCGTCACTCTGTCGCAACACCGACCGCATATCGAAGAAACGATGCGCGCGTTTGCGCTGGCGATCCTCTTTGCCGTGTCAATCGGGCTGGCGACTGGCCTCGTGTTCGGCTTCAGCAAAATTGCGGGCGACGTGTTCGAGCCAATACTGGTCGCGCTCTACTCGATCCCCAAACTGACGCTATACCCGATCCTGCTGTTGACCTTCGGCCTCGGAATGTCGGCGAAGGTTGCATTCGGCGCCATCCACGGTATCATTCCGATCGCGTTGTTTACGATCAACGCTATTCGCGGCATCCGTCCGATCCTGCTCAAGACCGGGCGTGTGCTCAACTACTCCGCCTTCGAGATGGCACGTCGAATACTCATCCCTGCCGCTCTGCCCGAGATTTTTACCGGCATCCGCATCGGATTTGCGCTGACGCTGATCGGCACGCTGCTCGGCGAGATGTTTGCTTCGCAGAAGGGCCTCGGCAACTTGCTCATGCGCGCCATCGGTCTGCACAACGTCGACCTGATCATGTCGATCACGTTCCTACTGACTGTCGTCGCGGCAGTCGCAACAGGCCTGCTGTTGGCGATCGACCGGCGTCTGCGGGCACGCATGGCGGCGTAGGACATTCGACGGCATTTCCGAGCGATCGCACGGTGCGTCGCACCAGGGGAAACTGCACGATTAGGCTATCGAAGGCGGCCGGCATCGTCCAGTGGAGGCAGTCGCGCGTTTGCGCATCCATGTGGTGGAGCGCTGGCGCAATGACATCGACGAGCCAGACAGCCCGCCCAACCGCATCCCGACACGGGGATTCGCCGACGCCGAGATCATGGTCGAGCAGAACTTCTACCTATGGCGTATCAATACGCATTCATCCTCTCAATTCGAGGTCTTCCAGCTGTCAAGAATTTGTCGGATCGCCGCAGTCGTCTCCGCCGCGAGTGGCCAAGCGGCTGGCGGGCGAGCCGGACCAACCGCATGCCCCTGCAGTGCGAGTGCTGCCTTCACGACGGAAACGTTGGCACCATTGCCCTCCTGTGCCCTTAGTTTTTCGAACGGCTCAAGCCTTGCGATCAGCCCGCCAGCCGCCGCGTAGTCGTTGCACTGCAACGCTTCCAGCACGCCTTGCGACAGCTGGGGCGCGACGTTGATGATGCCGGACGTGAAGCCGCGTGCGCCGACGGCGTACATCGGCGGGGCCCAGGGTTCGGCGAGGCCGCAGATCCACGAGATGCCGGGATGCTGGCGAATGGCTGCGGCGAGCACTAAAATATTCGCGGTTGCCCATTTGACACCGGCAACGCCGGGCAGCCGGCAAAGCCTATCAATGAAATCTAACCCGCCACTATCGTCGCGCAGATAGATCACGACCGGAAGGCCGTCAGCGGCTTCAGTGACGCGCGCAGTGTAGTCGAGCATGCCGCGCGGGGCCCGAAACGGGTCGGGCGGTTGGTGGATCATGATGGCGTCCGCACCGTCGGCGCGGGCGGATTTCGCCAGTTGGCATGCTTCCGCGACTGAGCGGCCAACACCCGCAGTAACGAATGCGCGCCGGTCTATCATTGCTGGCACCGTCGCCTGCATCCGGCGAGCCTCGTCAATCGTCAACGAATAGAATTCGCTCGTATTGCCATTGATCGTCAGCGCTGCAATGCCGGACTTGACCGTGCGATCGATGATCGGTTGCAGGGTCTTCGGCGCGATCTCACCCGTCGCGTCGTAGGGTGTCACCAGGATACCGGAGACGCCCATCAAGGCCGCGATATCTCTCGACTGCGCGTTTTTCTTCGACATCAGACGTACCCCGTTGATCCATCCGGCTTCACCGGCACTTTGCGTTCCCAATGAACGTAGTCTTCCGTTCCGAGTAGCTTCTCATCAATCTCGACACCCCATCCCGGACGATCCGGTCGGAGTTCCAGATGGCCGTCCTTCGGCAGATACGGATCCTTAACGTACCGCGCCCCTTGCAGATGATCGGCCTCGGAGGGCACCTCGCCCTTGCCCGTGCCGAAAACGTAACCAGGACCGTGCGGCAGGCGATATTCCAGGATTTTGAAATTCGGTATACTTGCCGACAAATGCACGTTGATCGCTGTTGCAAGAGGCCCCATCGGATTGTGCGGAGCAACCGATACAAAATGCGCCGAGGCCAGTGACGCGATGTGACGCATCTCAGTAATGCCACCGACAACACACACGTCGGGCTGTATAATGTCTGCACCGTGTACTTGCAGCAGGCGCAGGATCTCGAACCGGCTGTAGTAGGATTCCCCTGTTGCCAGTGGACAACGAAGCGAGCGCTTCAACTCACCCCAGGCATTAAAGTTTTCAGGGCGAAGCGGCTCTTCGAAAAACAGCGGGTCATATGGCGCGAGCGCATTGCCGAGTTGCGCGGCATAGATCGGCTCGTAGATCTTGGCGTGCGCATCGAAGGCAATATCGTAGTCGGCTCGTACCGTTTCACGCAACTGACGAAAATATTCGGCGGACGTGCGCACCACTTCGCCCCAGCGGTTGGTGTGCATGTCGATGCGGAACGGCGACAATTTAAAGGCCGTCAGTCCCCATTGCGAATTGAGTCGGTCGAACTCGTCGCGAGCGGCAATCGGGTCAGGCGCCGTGTAAACACCAGCATAGACTCGCACTCGATCGCGGACATTGCCTCCGATCAGGCGGTACACCGGCACGCCGAGGGCCTTCGCCGAAATGTCCCAAAGACAATGGTCAATGGCCGAGATGGCTGCAAGCACGAGCCCGCCCGGTGGGAAGCGGGCCTGCTGCATCAGCTTGTGGATCAAGAACTCTACGCGTGTCGCGTCTTCGCCTTTGAGGAAGCCCAACAGGTAATCAAGGATCGGCGGCAGCGCCTTGTCAGGGCCATGGTTGTAACACTCGCCCCAACCCGTAAGGCCGTCTGCAGTGTCGATGGCGACGATCACACGTGGGCGATCCTTGTCGCGCGACATGAAGGTTCTCAGGCGATCAATTTTCATGAGAAAAAACCATGTGAGTATGGGCCTGTGCCCGGGTTGGTTTCAGGTGATCGTCATCAGAACCGTGGCATTTCCGCTTTCCACGTTGCCTGATGCTTTTGCATTTCACTGGCATCGTCTCGAACGCGAATGCCGCAACGTACATAGTTGTCATGCAACCGCGCCAGTGCGACGCGATCGAGTTCAACGCCGAGTCCGCTTCCACCAGGTGGTGCCACCGCGCCTTCGACAAATCGCAGTTTGCCGCCGGCGACGACCTCGTCCTCCTGCCATGGATAGTGCGTGTCGCAGGCGTAAGCGAGGTTTGGAATCGTGACTCCGACATGCGTCATGGCAGCAAGGCTAATGCCGAGATGCGAGTTGGAATGCATCGAAAGGCCGAGGTCGAAGGTGTGAGCGATCTTAGCCAGATGCTGGGTGGCGCGCAGGCCACCCCAGTAGTGATGATCGGCGAGTACCACCTGTACGGCATTGCGCTGGATAGTCTCCGGAATGTGGCTAAAGGCAATCGTTACCATATTGGTTGCAAGAGGCATTGGCGCAAACATGGCCACTTCACCCATTTCGGCTCGGGTTCGCACCGGGTCTTCCAGATACTCGAGCAAGCCGTCGAGCTGGGGCATGACGCGCCGTGTCGTCGCCACCGACCAGCCGCCGTTGGGATCGATACGCAGCGGCAGGCCGGGCAACTCGAGCTTCAAGGCTGCAAGAGTGTCAATCTCGAAATCAGGCGCGAATACTCCGCCCTTTAGCTTCAGCGACTGAAAACCGAACGCGTTCACCATGCGTTGAGCCTGGGCCACCACCTGCCCATGGGCCAGTGCTTCGCCCCAGTCATCGCCGGGGTAGCCCGGGTCGCCGGCATGGCGTGCGAACTTGTAAAATAGGTAGGCGCTGAACGGCAGGCGCGACCGCGTAGCGCCTCCGAGGATGTCATAGAGCGGCCGGCCAGCGATTTGTCCCTGCAGGTCAAGCATGGCAACCTCGAAGGCGGCGATAGCCGTCGCCCGCCGCCTGTCAACCGCTGCAGCGCCCGCTGCGGCGGCATGGCGGCCAAGTGCTGCCTGAACCACCCTCTGCAGGCCATTGAGGTCGTACACGTCAAGGCCTGCGAGGCCGGCGCGCACCGCTTCGAGGTCGGCAAGCGTGTTGAGATCGCCATAGCTTTCTCCCAGCCCGACCCGGTCGTCCCCCGTCTCCACTTCGATGATACTACGCAGAGCATACGGCTGATGAACGCCGGCCACGTTAAGCAATGGCGGATCGCGGAACGCGATCGGTGTGACACGGACAGCTCGGATACCAGGCATGCGAGAACTTTCTTCCCAGTCGCCGAATGGACATGTAGGCTCGTCTATAAAAGCATGAGGAGGAACGCCATGTCATCTCGCGACGTCAATTCGCATATTTCACGCCGCACCGTCATCGGAGGGCTTGCCGGGGCCGCCAGCAGCAGCGTTCTACCTTCTGGCGCGTGGGCCCAAGGCGCAGCTAAGGAAGCGCCAGCGCTGGCCGCCATGGTCAAGGATGGCAAGCTGCCGGCCCTCGCGGATCGGTTGCCCGCCAACCCCAACATCGTAACGCCGCTGGAGAAAGTCGGCACCTATGGTGGTTCATTGCGCCGCGGCCTGCGTGGCAGCGCCGATCACAACGGCATCCTGCGCGTCGTCGGAAATCAATCGCTGGTTCGGTGGAACCTCGCATTCACCGAAGTCGTTCCCAACGTCGCCGAAAAATGGACGGCGAATGACACGGCGAGCGAGTTCACCTTTACGCTGCGCAAAGGCATGAAATGGTCCGACGGCAAGCCGTTCACGGCGGACGATATCGTGTTTGCGATGGAAGACTGCACCAAAAACTCTGAACTCTACAAATCGACACCGAGCGTATTCATGATCGGCGGTAAACCGGTGGTCGTCACCAAAGTCGACGACGTGACCGTAAAGTTCACCTTCGCCGGGCCCTATGCGCTGTTCCTTGAGCAGCTGGCGACACCCATCTGCCAGCACGCCACATTGTATCCGAAGCACTACTGCAGCCAGTTCCACTCCAAATACAACGCCAAGGTTGGTGACGCTGCCAAGGCCGCCAACGTCTCGGATTGGGCGGCGCTGTTCCGCGCCAAATGCGGCGACATCGAAATCCCGTCGCGGTGGGGCAATCCCGAAAAGCCGACGCTTGATCCGTGGGTGGTCAAGGAGCCCTACGTCGGTGGAGCCACGCGCGTCGTCATGGAACGCAATCCATTCTTCTGGCAGGTCGATACAGCAGGGAACCAGCTGCCCTACATCGACCGCCTAACGTTCAACATCTCGCAAGACGTCGAGAGTCTGATGCTTGACGCGGTCTCCGGCCGTCTTGACATTCAGGATCGCCACATCGACACCCTTCAGAACAAGCCAACACTGTCGCAGAATGCACAGAAGGGTGGCTATCGCCTGGTCGAACTCGTGTCGGCCAACGCGCAACAATGCATGATCTACCTCAACATCGTGCACAAAGACCCGAAGGTCCGCGAAGTCTTTGCCAACAAAGAATTCCGCAAGGCCCTCTCCATCGGCATAAACCGTAAAGAGATCATTGAGCTGGTCTATCTCGGGCAGTCCGAACCCTATCAGACGGGCCCGCGCCCGGGGCACCCCTGGTATCACGAAAAGCTCGCGCGCACGAATACCGAATACAACAAGGCCGCTGCAAACGCGCTGCTCGACAAGCTCGGCTTTGACAAGAAGGACTCAGCCGGCATGCGCCTGCGTCCGGATGGTCAGAAGATCTTCATCGCCATCGACGTGATCCCGACCCTGTACCCGGACCTCGTCGACGTGTGCGAATTGGTCAAGCGCCAGTGGGCCGAAATCGGTATCGATATGAAGGTCAACACCGTCGAACGCGCGCTATTCTTCACGCGCGGCGACAACAACGACCATGACGCGCAGGTCTGGGGCGGCCCAGGCGGCCTCGATCCAATGCTCGATCCGCGCGACTTCTTCGCTCAGCACACGCAAGGCTCACGTCACTGTGTGCCATGGGCGGTCTGGTATGTGTCCGGCGGCAAGGATGGCCAAGAGCCGCCCGCGCACCAGAAAGCACGTATGAAATTGTTCGAAGAAGCGCGTGCGACCGGAGATCTAGCCAATCGGGGCGCGTTGATGAAGCAGCTGTTCGACATCGCAGCCGAAGAGTTCGAGGTAATGGGCGTGTGCCTCGGCGTCAACGCGTTCGGTGTCGTTCGCAACAACCTGCAGAATGTACCCCAGAAGTATCCCGCATCGTGGTCATACCCTAATCCGGCACCGGTCCTGCCTCAACAATTCTGGTTCTCGTCGTAAGAGTTGGCTGTCCTCCTCCCCCTGCGACTGAGGGAGAAGGTTGAAAGGATTGGAATGCTTCTATTTATCGCCAAGCGCTTGCTCTGGATGATCCCGTCGCTGTTCGCACTGAGCTTCATCGCATTCGTCCTCATCCAATTGCCGCCGGGCGACTACGTGACAACCTACATCGCGACGCTCGCGGCCTCCAACGAGACGATCGATAAGAATGCGGCGGCTGAACTGCGATCGCGCTTCGGGCTCGATCAGCCGATGATCATCCAATACTGGAAATGGATCAGCGGTATCGTTTTTCGTGGCGATTTCGGGTTGTCGTTCGAATGGCAGCAGCCCGTCAGCGGGCTCATCTGGGAGCGCATGGCGTTGACGCTGTTGCTGACGGTGGCAACGCTGCTGCTCACTTGGGGCATCGCTTTGCCGCTCGGCGTTTACTCGGCCGTGAAGAAGTACACCATTGGCGACTACATCGCGACGTTCTTCTCGTTTCTGGGTCTTGCAGTGCCGAGCTTTCTTCTGGCGCTGGTGCTCATGTACGTCGCGGCCGTGCAGTTCGGCCAGGAAGTAGGCGGGCTGTTCTCTGAGCCCTATCAGAATGCGCCGTGGAGCCTGGCCAAGTTCTGGGATCTGTTGAAGCACTTGTGGATTCCTGTGATCATTCTCGCAGTCTCGGGGACAGCCAGCCTCATCCGGGTTATGCGCGCCAATATGCTGGACGAGTTGTCAAAGCCCTACGTCACGACTGCGCGCGCCAAGGGCCTGTCGGAATTTCGCCTCCTGGTGAAGTACCCTGTGCGGATCGCACTCAATCCATTCATCTCGACGCTCACATGGCTGCTGCCGAACCTGGTGTCGGGATCGATCATTGTCGCCATCGTGCTCAACCTGCCAACCGCCGGGCCGCTGCTGCTGCAGTCGCTGATGAGCCAGGACATGTATCTCGCCGGCGCTTTCATCCTGCTCATTTGTGCATTGACGCTGATCGGATCGTTGATCAGCGATATTCTGCTGGCGCTCGTCGATCCTCGGATCAGGCTGGAGTAACGGCATCATGACTTTAGACGCCGTCCACGCGTCACCCGATCGCCTTGCCGTTGCCTCACAATGGCAATTGACGTGGTGGGCGTTCAAGAAGCACAAGCTGGCGATGGCCGGTCTGTGGATCGTCGGGTTTCTGTACGTGATCGCAATTATTCCTGGCATCTTCGCCATGAACGATCCCTCGAAGCAGAACGCCCGCGCCGCATTTCATCCGCCGCAGTCGATCCACTGGATCGATCGATCCACTGACGGCAGCTGGTCGATCCGCCCGCATGTCTATGGAACGTCGCTTAGGCGCGATCCGGTGTCGCTGGCGGCAATCTTTACGGAAGATCCGTCCAAGAAGGTCTACCTGTCACTGTTCGGCAAGGGCTATGCCTATTCGTTTTTTGGCCTGGCGACTTTGGAGCGACACATTCTCGCAACGGCCAATGCTGGCGACCAGGTCTATCTACTCGGCACCGACAGGCTCGGACGATGCGTATGGAGCCGGATCATGCAGGGCACCCAGATCTCGTTGTCGGTCGGACTGATTGGTGTGTTTCTGTCGCTGTTGATAGGGATCTTTGTTGGCGGCATATCCGGGTACTATGGCGGGCGGCTCGATTTCGTCGCGCAGCGCGTGATCGAGTTCGTCGTTGCGCTGCCGACCATTCCAATCTGGCTCGCGCTGGCCGCCGCCGTACCACAGGATTGGCCGGCAACGCTGAATTACTTCATGATCACAGTCATCCTGTCGTTGACCGGTTGGGCGCAATTGGCGCGCGTCGTACGGGGGCGGTTCTTATCTCTGCGCACCGAGGATTTCGTGATGGCAGCGCGCCTCGACGGTGTATCGGAGCGGCGCATCATCTTCCGTCACATGCTGCCGAGCTTCGCGAGCCATATCATCGCCTCGGTGACCCTGGCAGTGCCGGCAATGATCCTCGCCGAGACATCGCTGTCGTTCCTGGGGCTTGGGCTGCAACCGCCAACCATCTCATGGGGCGTGTTGCTACGTGAGGCGCAGAACATCCGCTCGATCGCGACGGCGCCGTGGTTGTTCGCGCCGGGTTTCGCCGTCGTGCTGGCCGTTGTTGCCCTCAATTTTCTCGGAGACGGACTGCGCGACGCCGCCGATCCGTACAACAAGTGATGAACACGGCCACATTGACACCAAGCATGCCGACAACGGGCGCTATGCCTGGCGACATCATTCTGTCGGTCGAAAATCTTGCTACGCATTTTCCTGTGCGCTTGGGGACGGTCAAGGCGGTTGACGGGGTTTCATTCCAACTGCACCGCGGCAAGACCTTGTGCCTCGTCGGTGAGAGTGGGTCGGGGAAAAGCGTAGCGGCGCGCTCGATTCTGCAGATTGTCGATGCGCCCGGACGCATCGTCTCCGGCGCGATCAAGTTGCGCCGCAACGACGGCTCGGTGACGGACCTGGCTGCCCTGCATCCGCGCAGTCGCGCGATCCGAGACGTCCGCGGCGCGGAGATCGCAATGATTTTCCAGGAGCCCATGTCGTCGCTATCGCCCGTTCACACGATCGGCGATCAGATCATCGAGGTTCTGCGCCTGCATCTCGGCATGTCCAAGAAGGCGGCCCGCGCACGTGCGATTGAAGTTCTCGCACAAGTCGAAATTCCGACACCTGAATTGGCGATCGATCGCTACACGTTCGAATATTCAGGCGGCATGCGGCAACGGGCGATGATCGCCATGGCACTTGCCTGCGAGCCCTCGATCCTGATTGCCGATGAACCGACAACCGCGCTCGACGTCACAACCCAGGCCGAAATCCTTGATCTCATCCGGCGACTGCAACACAAGACTGGCATGACGGTGCTGTTCATCACCCACGACATGGGCGTGGTGGCAGAAATCGCCGACGACGTGCTGGTGATGTACAAAGGCAAGGTGATGGAGGCAGGTCCGGCGCACCAGATCTTCCACGCGCCACAGGACGACTACACGCGCATGCTGATCGGATCAGTCGTCAAACTGCAGCAGAAGGCACAAGCACGAGCATCTCGGCCAGCGCCGCCAGAGTCCAAAGACGCGACCAACATCATCGAGGTGCGCGATCTATCAATGCATTTCGTGAACGGTAGCAACGTCAACAAGGCCGTCGACCGAATTTCGTTCGACGTGAGGCGCGGAGAAACACTCGGTATCGTTGGCGAGAGCGGATCCGGCAAGACCACCATGGGCCGCGCGCTTATGCGGGTCTATGATCCGACGGCCGGCAGCATACTCTACCGCCGCGCCAACGGATCGACCGTTGATCTTGCCAGTGCCGACGCGGCAGCACTCCGCCAATGCCGCCGCGAAATCCGGATGATCTTCCAGGACCCGTTCGGCTCACTCAACCCCCGCATGACCGTATCCCAGATCATCGGCGAGCCGCTCCTGGTCAATGGCATCGCCGAGGGCGCCGCCCTCGATGACCGCGTCGCCGCGCTGATGCATCAAGTCGGTCTCGAGCCCGCCTGGCGCGAGCGCTACCCGCATGCATTTTCCGGCGGCCAACGCCAGCGCATCGGCATCGCGCGCGCCATTACCCTCGATCCGCAGCTGATCGTTGCCGACGAGGCAACATCGGCGCTTGACGTCTCGCTGCGTGCGCAGATGCTCGACCTGTTGATGAAATTGCAGGATGAACGTGGATTGTCGTTTGTGTTCATCAGTCACGACCTCGGGGTCATCCGCTACATGTGCGACCGCGTCGCGGTCATGTATCGCGGACAAATCGTCGAAATGGGGCCGACTGAAGACGTCTGCGACCGGCCACAGCATGCTTATACACAAGCGCTATTATCGGCTGTTCCCTCGCCGGATCCAAGCAAGCGTCGGATTCATAAGCGGACGCGCTATCAGCCAAATGTCTAGCACGATGACGCGTGCGCCAGCACCGGCGTGCTTGTGCACAAGAGCAAAAGGGGCGGGGCCATGAACAGTACGCGCGTTGTGACCCCGGGGCTCTTTGATTTGCAGGTGAATGGCTTTGCGGGCGTTGACTTCAATGATGCGGCGTTGTCATCGAACGACTTCGACCGTGCGCTCCGGGCCATGTTGGCCTGTGGAACCACATATTGCTTGCCAACCATCATTACGGCACAAGCCGAGCAACTGATGGATCGCTTCGTCGCCCTCGACCGCGCCGTGACACTGTCGGAACTCGGTTCGCTGATGGTCCCCGGGTACCATCTTGAGGGACCATTTCTGAATCCAGCAGACGGATATGCCGGTTGTCATCCATCGGCTGCCATGATCGCGGCCGCCCCGGAACTTGTCGAGCGAATAGAAGTACGGCTCAATCGACCAATCCTGATGATTACTATTGCTCCCGAGGTGGATGGAGCGCTGGCCTTTATACGTTGGGCAACCGCACGCGGCAAAGTCGTCGCCATCGGGCACAGCAACGCTGACGCTGCGATGGTTGCGCAGGCTGTTGCCGCTGGAGCAAAACTTTCGACACACCTTGGCAATGGCATCGCACGGCAACACGACAAGTTCGCCAATCCGCTCTTTGCGCAGCTGGCCGCCAACCTGCTTTGTGCGGGTTTTATTGCCGACGGAATTCATATTCCACCGCATGTATTGAATGTCCTGCTGCGTGCCCGTGGTCTCGAACAATCGATCCTGGTGAGTGACGCGGTGGCGGCCGCGGGTGCTCCCGCAGGCTCCTATCGTTTCGCCGGCATGACAATCGTGCGAGGGGCAGACGGTTCAGTGCGACTGCCCGGCAATCTGTATCTGGCGGGCTCGGCCTTGACGCTTGATCAAGCCGTCCGAAATTGCGTGACGTGGGAGCTCATGCGCTTCGAGGAAGCCATTGCGATCGCGAGTGATCGACCGCGCGAGCTGATGGCGCCAGCTTTCGCCGCCCACGGCTTGATCGCGCCAGCAAGCACGACGGCGTGGTCTGCGAACCTGACCATCACCGAAACTGCTATCGACGGCCACGTCGTCTATTCCCGCGCACAATCAGGCTTTGGACTCAATTGATTGGGCCAACGTCGCCGGGCTGCCAGCCGGAAGAGCGCTTGGAAATCGTCCAGGGCCGCTTTCCGTTGCCGATGATCGAGGACGTCGACGCCGCCTGCAACATCCGCATCGACAAACTCGGTCGCTCCGCCAAGATCCGCAAATGGGTTGCGCTTTAGCTGCAACATGTCCGGGCGAAGCGGTGAGCGACGCGGGATACAATCCGGAGCAATTCCCATGCCTGACCCAACGACCGTCGCCTCGCCACACAGCGGCGCTTTTACCGACGGCGGTATCACCGTCGACGACCAGATCTACCGGCTCAAGGACACGAAATGGTCGCTGGAAGTTGTCGAAAACGAAGGCACGTCAACCGTCTGGGACGAGCTCTTCACCAATGCCGAAGCCGCCATGGTCGAGTGTCTCCGTGCCGTCGCCGAGGAAGGCCTTGGTCGCATCTGAGCGTGTGCTGCCGTTGCCGCGTCGCGAATAAAATCCACGACGCGGCACGTCAATATTCGGGGGCTTTCCAACTGGAGAGATTGGCGTGCAGGCCGGTGTGTGTGATCGCAGACACAATAGAACAAAAAAACCAGATCGGGCACAAACGATTTCCCAATAGCGACCTTCAGGTGGCCCAAGATTTGGGGGCTGCGTTTGCGACCCCTTCGCTGCTTCGAGCAGCATCAAACATAATGCTCCCGGCTTTGCCGGAGGATCTTTACCTGGGGCCCGGCCTGAGTGCCGCGGCAATAAAAGTCGGGCGGCCTCGCTGGCTGAACATTGCGCCACGCTATTGGCTCATGTGCCCCTATTCGCGTGCCGCCTCATCACCCCACGCTCAAATCCCGCGCGTTTGAACAGGGAACAGGGCTCGGGATTAATGACAGGCGCCCTGCCAAACCGGTGATAACGCTTGCATCACCAGTGACCCAGGGCTACATAACGGACCGTCGGCGGCGCCTCGGTGCGCCAACAGGGTCTCACGTCGGTGAGCCCCGGCCAACGCGCCCGCGTGTTGGGGGATCGTCTAATGGTAGGACTGCAGACTCTGACTCTGCCCGTCTAGGTTCAAATCCTAGTCCCCCAGCCA
>CAVQOB010000035.1:0-413606 GCA_963714325.1 uncultured Alphaproteobacteria bacterium
GCGAAAACCTCTCGATGACAGACAGCTGAACCTTGCCCTATGCTGAACCGGACAGCCGTGAGCATGGCTCCGCCATGACGCAAAACTCCGCTGCTGCTCCGTTCTGCAGCGCGCCCGGGATGACAGGGTCTGCAATAGCATTAGGTTTGGGGCCGGCCGGTCGCAATCATCTCAGTGACAAGCGCGAAGGCGGCGAGGATCGTTTCGCGGCGGATGGTGGCGCGGCCGACGTCGCCGAAGCGGCATTCCCGATGGATCGTGTCGCGGCCGATGCTGGCGCAGGCGATGTGCACGAGACCGACGGGTTTTGCCGCACTCCCGCCACCGGGTCCCGCAACCCCCGTCACCGCGACCGTCACGTCGGCCTCTGAATGCACCAGCGCGCCGTGCGCCATCGCCTGCGCAACCTCCGCGCTGACCGCACCGTGGCTTTGCAGCAGGGCTGCCGGCACGCCGAGCATCGCCATCTTGGCTTCGTTCGAGTAGGTGACGAAGCCGCGATCGACGACGTCGCTCGAGCCCGCGATCTCCGTCAAGGCGCCGATGATCAACCCGCCGGTGCAACTCTCGGCCGTGGCGATGGCGAGGTCGGCGGCGCGCAGCTCCGCTAACAGGCGTGTGGCGTCATCGATGAGAGCGTCGTCGAACATTGTGTGACCGGCTCGCTACTTTGTTTCTTGCGCCTTCGGATGCCCACTCCGCATCCGGCGCGAACAGGGCTTTCCCCCTGTGACCCAATCGAGGGAACACCCCTCGAAACCCCGTCTTTTGTACCACGGTCAGGCCCTCACCGCACGCATGCGCAACCAGACGGTGGCGACGGATCGCCCCACCCGGCGCTGTCATCCCATGCGCTGTGCAGCGTGGAGCACGGCGGAACGGTGCACAGCTGACCCGGGACCTTGTGAGACGAGATCGCATTGAACAAGGTCCCGTGTCTGCTCCGCATCACGAAGGTGCTGCAGTGCGCACGGGATGACAGGGGACTGGCCCGCCGCATCAAAAACTAACAATGTCAAAGAGCCGCCGCGCTTTCGAACCCGCGGCATGCCCTGACAATAACCGGCCCTGGAGGACTGGGGGTTTTGGCTGGTTGGGGTTAATTTCGGAGGGCACTTTTTGCTGGCCGCTTCCGACGCTCGACCTTTCGCGCTCTGCATGCCCATAAGCATCCGCGCGAGCAGGGAGCCGGCCGGAAGCGCCGATTGGCGGGGATGCTGACCCCTATCTGATGACGCAAACACGAAAACGTCCGGGTGGGCGGCCCGGACGTTTCGAAATGATGGCAGAGAGAGGATTAGGCAGGCCAGGTCTTAGGCGGGGCCGAGCTTTTCGGCATTGGCGAGCAGGTTGTCGAGCGCGCCGCGGCTTTCTGGGCCCATGACGCGGACGGCACGCCCCTGGGCTTCTTTCCAGACGGGATAGGCCTGCTGGATGACCGACTGGCCTTTCGGCGTCAGATGCAGGCCGCGGCCGCGGCGACCGGCGGGCGGGTCCATGGTCAGGTGACCCAGCGCCAGCAGACGCTTCAGGTTGCGCGACAGCGTCGACTTTTCAATGTCGAGTGAATGGCCGATCTCGACAGCGGTAATGCCATCCTGCTGCGCGAGCTGTGTCAGCAGCGTGAACTGACTGGCGGTGATGCCGAGTGGGCGCATGGCGTCGTCATAGACGCGCGTGACGATGCGACTCAATTGCCGGACACGGGTCGCGATGCAGGTGGCGCTGGTGGCCTCGGCGATTTCGCCGATATCGACCAAGGCATGCGCCGCGACCGCCGTCGTCATGATATTCATGGAGTTCCCCCGATCGTCAGAAATCATGACCAGACGCCGGACGAGCGGTCATACAACCTCTCACCTGTGTGATGTGATTCGAGTTGGGGAGCAACAGCGGAAGGTGCTTGCGAATCAAAACGTGCGAAGAAGCGATACGGCTTTAGGCGAGGATGACGGTCGCGGTCGCCATGGCGGCGAGGCCTTCGCCGCGACCGGTGAAGCCGAGGCCTTCGGTCGTCGTGGCTTTGACGGCGATGCGCGTGATGTCGAGGCCGAGGATGTCCGCTATGCGCGCGCGCATGGCATCGCGATGCGGACCGATCTTCGGCGCCTCAGCGAGGATGGTGATGTCGACATTGCTGATGCGGCCATGGCGGGCGGCGACGCGACGGCCAGCGTCGGCGAGAAAACGATCCGATGCGGCGCCGCGCCAAGCTGGATCGGTGTTTTTGAAGTGCTGGCCGATGTCGCCGTCAGCGATGGCGCCGAGCAAAGCATCGGTCAAGGCATGCAAAGCGACATCGCCATCGCTGTGCGCGTCGACGCCGTGGGTGTGGGCAATGCGTACGCCGCCGAGCATGACGTGATCGCCGGACGTGAAGCGGTGGACGTCGAAGCCTTGGCCGGTGCGGATGTCGGGAAGGGCCGGGCCCGCTAACAACTGTTCGGCCATCCGCAGATCCTCCGCTGTCGTCAGCTTGATATTACCGATGCCGCCGTCGACGAGCGCGACGTCAAGTCCGCACCATTCCGCGAGACTGGCATCATCGGTGAAATCATCACGGCTCTCAGCGTGCGCCTTGGCGTGTGCGGCGACGATGGTGGCAAACCGAAAGCCTTGCGGCGTCTGCGCGCGCCACAAATTCTCGCGCGCAATGGTGGCCTCGATCAAGCCCGAGGCCGCCGCGCGTTTGATCGTATCGGTGACGGGCGACGCGGCGATTGCGCCGGGATGGCGGTCGAGGGCGGCGCGAACGTTGCTTATCGTATCAGCCGACACGAACGGCCGCGCGGCATCGTGGATCAACACGCGCGCTGGGTTTTGCGTCGCGAGCGCTGCGAGGCCCAGTCTGACGGAAGCCTGGCGTGTTGCCCCACCCGCGATCGGCGCTACGACTTTGGCGAGGTCAGCAACATGCGCCAGTGCGGTCCGGTAGAGTGCGGCATCGTCGGGATGGATCACCACCTGGATGATGGTGCAGCCGGGATGCGCCGTGAACGCTCGGATGGTCCGGGCGAGCATCGGCGTGCCACCCAGCGGTTGGTATTGCTTAGGGCCATTGGCCGACCCGGCGCGAGCACCCCGCCCGGCAGCGACAATGAGTACGGCTGTGGTCATGGAGCGCGGCCTGTCCGAACCAGCATGCGGCAAGTGACGTTGATTAGGTTGCCATCGCATTTGCGCCAAGCGGTATTTGGGTGGGAACGGCACTGGCGCCGGCGGTTCCGGGCGTGACATCGGCGGCGCGTCGCTTCGCACTTGCGATATCCATGGAATTGCCCTAGATTGCTCAAAAGATAAGCATCTTATTCAAATGCCCAAGATGAAGGCAAACTGTCGTGCAGGCAATGCAAGCACCGGATGACCCACTGCAGATCGGCCCCATCACACTCGCCAATCCGGTCGTCTTGGCGCCGATGTCGGGCGTCAGTGATTTGCCGTTTCGGCAGTTGGCGCGGGATTCTGGCGCGGGCGCCGTGGTGTCGGAAATGGTCGCCAGCCGCGAGCTCGTTAATGAGCGGCGTGACGTCGTCCGTAAGGCCGCGCGCGGCGATCTCGATCCCTTCATCGTCCAGCTGGTCGGCTGCGAAGCGCATTGGATGGCGGAGGGCGCCCGGCTGGCAGAAGCCCGCGGCGCCCAGGTCATCGATATCAACATGGGTTGCCCGGCGCGCGAGGTGACCGGGCGGCAATCCGGGTCAGCGCTGATGCGCGATCTCGATCACGCTCAGAGTTTGATCGCGGCCGTCATCGGCGCGGTGGCGGTGCCCGTGACGCTGAAGATGCGGCTCGGCTGGGACGAGACCAGCCTCAACGCGCCCGATCTCGCCCGACGCGCTGAGCGGCTCGGCGTCAAGATGCTGACAGTCCATGGCCGGACCCGCGCGCAGTTCTTCAAAGGCTCGGCCGACTGGAGCAAGGTTCGCCCTGTCGTCAGCGCTGTCTCAATCCCGGTCATCGTCAACGGCGACATTGGCACTGCAGCGCAGGCGCACGCGGCACTCGCGCAATCGGGTGCTGCCGGCGTCATGGTCGGACGCGGCGCCTATGGGGCGCCCTGGCAGCCCGGGCGCATCGCCGTGACGCTCGGCACTGGAACCGATCCCGGCGCGCCACCGCTCGCCGAGCAAGCGCACATTGCCCGCGCGCATATCGATGCCATGCTCGACTCACTATGGTCTGGCGCTCGGTCTCAAGAATGCACGCAAACACATCGGCTGGTATCTGGAAACGAGCGGCGCCGATGTCGATACGATCAAAACCTGGCGGCGGCGGCTGTGCACGCAGGATGACGCCCGGCAAGCGCTCGATGGGCTCGACGAATTCTACCGCGCGCGATCAGGTGCGGTCGA
Source organism: uncultured Alphaproteobacteria bacterium (assembly GCA_963714325.1). Lineage (GTDB taxonomy): Bacteria > Pseudomonadota > Alphaproteobacteria > Rhizobiales > Hyphomicrobiaceae > CAVQOB01. The sequence goes on from CAVQOB010000035.1 coordinate 4,353, forward strand.
GCAGGAGGCCGTGGTATGACGCAAGCTGGAGAGCGCGTGGCCGTTCAGCCGGTCCGCCGGCACGTCGAGCATGACGTCCTGCTGGCGGCATTGCCGCATCCGATTTTCGTGCTCAGCGACGATGATCGTGTGATCTATGCCAACTCGGCGGCGGAAGTTTTTTTCTCAACCAGTCAGGCGATGTTGAAGCGGCAATCGCTTGGCGATCTGCTGGGCTTCGGTTCGCCGTTGGCGTCGTTGATTGCGCAGGCTCGCAACTCCGCGGCCACGCTCAACGAGTACGGCGTCGAGGTTGCGCTTCCCAAGGCCGCCACGCATCGGCTGGTCGACGTCTACGCAGGCTTGATGCCCGAGCAACCCGGCGCCGTGCTGATCATGCTGCAGCAACGCTCGATGGCGCAAATGATCGAGCGGCAATTGACGCATCGCGCGGCCGCCCGTTCGGTCTCGGGACTGGCCGCCGTGCTGGCACACGAAATCAAGAACCCACTCTCCGGGATTCGCGGCGCTGCGCAACTGCTTGAGCCCGGCCTCAACGATGACGATAAATCCTGGGCGCAGTTGATCTGCACGGAAACCGACCGCATCCGCGACCTGGTTGATCGGATGGAAGTGTTCGGCGACGAACGCCCGCTGGACAAGGAACCGGTCAATATTCACGCAGTCCTCGACCACGTGCGCCGCCTGGCGTCGAGCGGCTTCGGGCGCAATGTGCGTTTTGTCGAGGACTACGATCCATCGTTGCCGGCTATTCTCGCCAACCGTGACAAGTTGGTGCAGGCGCTGCTCAATCTCGTGAAGAACGCGGCGGAAGCGGTCGCGGATGTGCGCGATGGTCCGCGCGTCATCCTGCGGACGGCGTTTCGCCCGGGTGTGCGGCTGACCATTCCCGGCACCACCGCACGGATCAGTCTGCCGCTGCTGATCGAGGTCGAGGACAACGGCGCCGGCATCGCTGACGATCTGCGCCCGCATCTGTTCGATCCCTTTGTGACGACCAAGCGAACCGGTTCCGGCCTTGGCCTCGCTCTCGTCGCCAAGATCATTCGCGATCACGGCGGCCTGATCGAGTACGACAGCGTCCCCAAACGCACCATCTTCCGCGTTCTTCTGCCCTTGCAGGAGACGAAACTGAATTCGAAGTGAGGAGGCGAGCATGCCACGTGGAACCGTCCTCGTTGCCGATGACGACACCGCCATCCGGACGGTGCTCAATCAAGCGTTGGCGCGCGCCGGATATGTGCCGCGCGCGACCAGCAACGCCGCAACGCTATGGCGTTGGGTTTCCGATGGCGAAGGCGATGTCATCATCACCGATGTCGTCATGCCCGATGAGAACGCTTTCGATCTGATCCCGCGCATCAAGCGTATCCGTCCGGATCTGCCGATCATCGTCATGAGTGCGCAGAACACACTGATGACCGCACTGTCGGCGGCGGAGAAGGGTGCCTACGAGTATCTGCCAAAGCCGTTCGATCTGGCCGAACTGATCGCAGTCGTTGGCCGGGCGCTGGCTGAGCCTGGCCGCAAGGCGCGCCCACAGGCCGTCGATGACGGGGGCGAAGACCTGCCGTTGATCGGGCGATCGCCGGCGATGCAGGACATCTATCGCTCGCTGGCGCGGCTGACGCAGACCGACCTGACGGTCATGATCACCGGCGAGTCTGGCACCGGTAAGGAACTCGTTGCTCGCGTGCTGCATGATCACGGCAAGCGCCGACACGGGCCTTTCGTCGCGATCAACATGGCAGCTATTCCGCGCGAGTTGATCGAGAGCGAACTGTTCGGTCATGAGAAGGGGGCTTTTACCGGCGCACAATCGCGCGCCGAAGGCCGCTTCGAACAGGCCGAGGGCGGCACGCTGTTCCTCGATGAAATCGGCGACATGCCGATGGAAGCCCAGACCCGGCTGCTGCGCGTGCTACAGCAGGGCGAATACACCACGGTTGGTGGACGCACGGCGATCAAGACGAACGTACGGATCGTTGCTGCGACCCATCGCGATCTCCGATCGCAGATCCAGCAGGGCCTGTTTCGTGAGGATCTGTTCTATCGGCTGAATGTCGTGCCGTTGCGGTTGCCGCCACTGCGCGAGCGCATTCAGGACCTCGGCGATCTCGTTCGCCACTTCCTGCGCCTCGCCCAAAAGGAGGGGCTTGGCCAGAAGACGATCGATGCGGCGGCGCTCGAATGCATGAAAAGCCACAACTGGCCCGGCAACATCCGCGAGCTGGAGAACATGGTCCGCCGCCTGGTCGCGCTCTATCGCGAGGACGTCCTGACCGAGGCGATGGTTGCGGGGGAGCTCGAAGGCGTGGTTGAACGCCCGATCGCCGATCAAGGCACGGAACCGCAGCGGCTTGCCGATATGGTCGAACGGTACCTCGCCAATTACTTCGGTGGTTATGGCAAATCGTTACCGCCGCCCAACCTCTATGACCGCATTTTGCAGGAGGTCGAACGGCCACTGTTGCTGGCGGCGCTGACGGCCACGCGCGGCAACCAGATCAAGGCCGCCGACCTGCTCGGCGTCAACCGAAACACGCTGCGCAAGAAGATCCGGGATTTGGATATCCAGGTCTTCCGTGGCACGACGGGTTGATGGCCGATGACAGAGCCGCCGGGCGAGCGTGGGACTGGCCAATGGCCCGCAGCCGACTGGGTAGACGGCACAGCCACACTGTGGCAAACAGACTGATCGACCCCATACACACCTTCTTTGACGTCGGGCACTTGCCAATTTTGTCGCGAAAATGCCACACTTGGGTGTGATGAAAAGTTGGAATTGCTGCATAAATATCACGGCGCTCGCAACTGCGCGTGCGGTCTGAACGTAGGCCGGGCTTGCCGATAGGCAGCCTTGGGCATCATGCCCGGACTTGGACAACGCCACCTTGGAGGTCGCCACAGCCCATGAATATGCGCGATGGCGATCCTGTCGTCGACCCCGCCGTCCCCTTGGAGCTGACGCGTCGGCTGCCTGGGACGGATGAGCGCGCGTTCTATATTGGCTTGGTGGTCGTGGTGCTGTCGCTGATCTCGGGGCTGGCAACTTTCCTGATCATCACCGGCCTGACGCCGATTGTGCCCCGCAATGCTGTCGTTGTCTGGGTTCTGTTGATCAATCTGGCGCTGGTCATCGCCATGGTCGCGATCATCACCGTGCAGATGCGCGGATTGATTGCTGCCTGGAGAGCCAAAGCACCGGGGTCGCGCCTGCACGGGCGCATTGTCCTGCTGTTTAGTCTTCTCTCGACGTTGCCGGCACTGATGCTGGCGATTGGCGCGACGACCAGCTTTTCGCGCACGTTGGACGGCATTTTCAATCGTGAGACCAGGGCCATCGTCGCCAACTCACTGGATGTTGCCAACGCCTATCTGGAAGAGCATGGCGCCGTCATCCGAACGGACATCGTCAACATGGCGAAGGACCTCGATGATGCGCGAGGATTGGTTGGCGGCGACGACAAAAAATTGCGCGACCTCGTCTTCGCGCAGGCGGCGCTGCGTGATCTGCCCGTTGCCTACGTCATTGACGCCGACAGCAAGATCAAAGCCGCGGCACTCGAAGACGAGAAGATCCCCTACATTGCGCCGCCGCGCGGCCTGATCGAGGTCGCCGAGGCCGGGCAAGTGCCATTGCTCATGCCGAACAACAACAACCGGGTCGCCGCGTTGGCAAAGCTCAATGCCTATCCGGGCTTCTATCTGTATGTTGCACGCGGCGTGAACCCGAAGGTGATCGGCCATCTCCGGCGGACGCAGGCGGGCGTTGCCCAGTACGAACAATTCAGCGAGGTCCGCAGCGGTCTCAAGTTTGCGCACGGCTTGATGTACTTCATGATGTCGCTGACCGCGTTGCTCGCCGCGATCTGGTCAGGCTTCTGGTTTGCCGGGCGCTTCGTCGCGCCGATCCGCCGGTTGATCTCGGCGGCGCAGGCTGTGGCGCGTGGCGACCTCAAGGCGAAACTGCCGGTCTATCGCGGCGAGGGCGATCTCAGGCGCTTGTCACAGAACTTCAATCATATGACGCAGCAACTCGACCGGCAGCGAACAGAGCTGGTAACGGCCAACGCGCAACTCTCGGAGCGCCGGCGGTTTATGGAGGCTGTGTTGTCAGGCGTGTCGGCTGGTGTCCTCGGGCTCGACGGCGAAGGCCGGATTACGCTCGCCAACCCGTCGGCGGAGAAATTACTCGGCCGTCAAGGCCGCGAACTCACCGGTAAGACACTGGGAGGCGCAATCCCCGAACTGGGCTTCCTGCTCGATAGTGCTGATGAAACGGGGGCGCGCAAAAAACCGAGCCATGAAGTTGCCATCGCCGTCAATGGCGAGGAACGCACGTTCGCCGTGCGCCTAACCGGGGAGACCAGCAGCAGTGGGCAATACGGCGCTGTCGTCACGCTCGACGATATTACCGAACTTGTCACCGCCCAGCGCACCAGTGCGTGGGCCGATATCGCCCGCCGCATTGCCCACGAAATCAAGAACCCGCTCACGCCGATACAACTTTCGGCGGAGCGCCTTCGCCGCAAGTACAGTCACGTCATCAAAGAAGACCGCGACATCTTTGATAAATGCACCGAAACGATCATCCGGCAGGTTGGCGACGTGACGCGGCTGGTCGATGAATTTTCATCGTTCGCGCGGATGCCGAAAGCAGAAATGGCCATCATGGACTTGCGCGATGCGGTCCGCGATTCGGTGACGATGTACCAAATGACCTCGGTCGGGATCGTGAATGCTCTGGTTGCGCCGCCGGGACCGGTGATGTTGTCCGCCGATCGCCGGCTGTTGGCGCAGGCGGTGACCAATCTGGTCAAGAACGCCAATGAAAGCGTGCAATCCGTCATAGACTCCAAAGACAAGCCGGTCGATTTCGTGGGCCGCGTCGAAACGCGCATCCGCCAACAGGGCGATACCGCGATCATCGAAGTCATCGACAATGGGTTGGGTCTGCCGAAGCAGGGGCGAGGGCGGCTGCTCGAACCGTACGTCACGACTAAGGGCGCAAAGGGTACGGGCCTTGGGCTCGCGATTGTGCAGAAAATTATCGAAAGCCACGGCGGAACATTGACGCTCGAAGACGCGTCCGTGGAAGCAGGCCGATCGCGCGGCGCGCTGATCCGGCTGAGTTTGCCGATGGCACGATCGCACAGTGTTGATCGCGACGACGCCCGCGACCGTAAAAAAATATCCACCGCTCTCGCGGGGAATGCATGACGAACCGTCGTCAACACTTTAAAAGAAGAGCCAATAGGCCGAGGAGCGCATCATGGCAGCTGATATCCTGATCGTCGACGATGAGACGGACATTCGCGAGCTGGTTTCTGGAATTCTCGAGGATGAAGGGTATCGCCCGCGCCTTGCCCGCGACAGCGATGAAGCCTTGAAGGCCATCGAGGAGCGACGGCCGCAGCTGGTCATCCTCGACATCTGGTTGCAGGGCAGCCGCCTCGACGGTCTGGAGGTGCTCAACATCATCAAGAAGGCGCATCCCGATCTGCCCGTCGTCATCATTTCCGGCCATGGCAACATCGAGACGGCCGTGACGGCCATCAAGCGCGGCGCTTACGAGTATATCGAGAAGCCGTTCAAGGCGGACCGACTGCTGCTGGTTGCCATGCGCGCGTTGGAGGCGTCGAAACTGCACCGGGAAGTCCGCCAATTGCGCGAACGCTCAGCGGTCAGCTTCGAGATGATCGGCTCGTCGGCGGCCGTCAACCAGTTGCGCGCCTCGCTCGATCGGGTCGGGCCAACCAACAGCCGCATTCTCATTCGGGGTGCAGCCGGCTCCGGCAAGGAACTGGCAGCGCGCGTGCTGCATGGCAAATCACCGCGCAGTGACGGACCGTTTGTCGTCGTCAATGCGGCCGCGATGGCGCCGGACCGCGTTGAAGAGGAATTCTTCGGCACCGAGGACATGACCGGGCCGCGCAAGGTCGGTGCATTGGAAGAGGCGCACGGCGGCGTCATGTACATTGACGAAGTCGCTGACATGCCGCTTGAGACGCAAGGCAAACTGTTGCGCGTGCTGGTCGAGCAGAAGTTTCAGCGCGTCGGTGGTGGGCCGAAGGTGTCGGTCGATGTACGCATCATCTCGTCGACCAGCCGGGATCTGGAACGCGAAATGGCCGATGGCCGCTTCCGTGAGGATCTCTACCACCGCCTCAATGTCGTGCCGTTGCGCGTGCCGGGTCTCGCTGAGCGCCGCGATGATATCCCGGCACTGATCCACTATTTCGTGCAACAGGTCGCGGCCTCGTCGGGCCTCGCACCGCGCAAGATCGGCGATGACGCCGTGGCGGTGCTGCAGACACATGATTGGCCCGGCAACGTGCGCGAGCTGCGCAACAACATCGAACGCCTGCTGATCCTCTCGGGCGGCGACGCCGACGCAACCATTACGGCCGATATGCTGCCGCAGGAAATCGGCTCGAACGTGCCGCTGCCCATGAACGGCGGCGCCGAGCATCTGATGTCGTTGCCGCTGCGCGATGCGCGCGAGATCTTCGAACGCGAGTATCTGCTGGCGCAGATCAACCGCTTTGGCGGCAACATCTCACGGACCGCAGAATTCGTCGGCATGGAACGGTCGGCACTGCACCGCAAGTTGCGGGCGCTGGGCGTTTCGTCCGAGCAGCGGGCCGGCGAGATTGCGCGATAATAATGCCGCGACGGCGTTCAGTCGCTCGCGCTGGATTTTGCAATTCTGCGGCAGGCACTGAACAGGTCCAAGCCCGGTGTCCGCGTCTTGGTCTCGATGTCGAGCAAGCCGAGCACGGTATGAAAAAGATTGTCGTGGCTGGTCGGCGCCGAGCGACCGGCCATCACACACCCCAAATCGAGCCCTGACTGTCGCTGAAAGCGGGGCGAAAACCAGGCAAGCATGGGGACTTGCGTTTGTTCTTTAGGGGCAAGTGCATAGGGCATGCCGTGCAGATAGATGCCATTCTCTCCGAGTGACTCGCCGTGATCGGAGACATACACCATGGCGGTCTGCCGCCCCTTCGCATCGCTTCGCGCGAGGAGTGAGATCAACTCGGCAAGGACGTGGTCGGTGTAGGCGATCGTGTTGTCGTAGGCGTTGACGATCAACTCGCGTGTGCATCGGCTGAATTGCGTGTCTTGACAGGCCGGCTTGAAGATCTCCCGGTTTTGCGGGTAGCGACGGTAGTAGGCGGGGCCGTGGCTGCCCATCATGTGCAACACGAGCACGGCGTCACCCGTCTGACCGTCAATCCATGGATCAAGGTCGCTCAACAGGTTTTCGTCGAGGGGATCATTGAGTTCGGGATGCTTGTGCGGGCCATCGACAACGCTCTCAGTGCTCACCCGCGCGCAGACACCCTTGCACCCCCCTTGATTGTCCCGCCAGCGGACTGTGACGCCGGCATGCTTGAGGACATCGAGCAGCCCTTCCCGACGGGCGGAAGCATATTGATCAAAATCCCTCCGCCCAATCCCGGAAAACATGCAGGGGACGGAGTAGGCGGTCGCCGTGCCACAAGACGTGGAACTCGAATAGGCGACAAGCCCGGGAATGGCGGCAAGGCGAGGGTTCGTCGGCCGCTCATATCCTAGCAGCGAGAAGTTTTGCGCGCGCGCTGTTTCACCGACGACAACAACGACCAATTTGCGCGACGACAGCGGCGCTTGGGTGGGGGTGGCGATCTTGCGCGCATCCCGGCCGATCGGCTCGATGGGAATCGCGTTCGTTGCCACAGACCGGCGCGCGTGCGTGACGGCGCCGGCGATAGCGCTATAGGGTGCGAGCTTCAAGCGCAGCACATTGTGTTCGCGAAAGACCGATGTGATGTTCATTATGAAGGGGTACGTGACAATCAGCATGGCCGCGACAAGTGCCGCGCAACTGATCGCCTTGAAGCGAAGTTCCGACCAGAATGGCCGGGGGCTGATGGTCAGTCGCGTCAGGAGAACGATCGGGACAACAGCGAATGCCAGCACAAAACCGATCGAGCGTGGGGTGACGAGGTCCCGTGCCTCCGGGCCATTGGTCTCCAACATGTTCCGGATCATTTCGGCATTGAAGACGATGCCGTATTCGAGCATCGGATGGCTCGTCATCGCCGCCAGCAAGAGCATCACGGCGGCGACAGGCTTGAACAACCATCGTGAGGCGAAGGCACCGAGGAACAGCGCAAAGAGGGCGATCAAATCGAAAACGACGACCAGCAGAAACGCCCATTCATACAAGGTCCTAGGCGAAACACTGGTATAGAGATGGCGCAGGAACGGGATGTTCAACGCCAACACGCCGTAGCCGGCGATCAGCCAGGCAGCCGTTTCCGGTCTCAGCGTCCAACGTGGCAGTGTCCAGCGTGGCATTCAGTCCCCCTGTTGCAGCCACACCCACTCGCGCATGCACCTGAAGATGCCACGAATTCCGACTGGCTTGCTAGCGTCTATTCGCCTAAATTGTGGCCGAACGGTAGTCAACGTGATGGCCGTTACCGGACACACTGCCGCTCTCCCCGATTCCTGCCAACCCATTGAGTTTCTTGTGGCAAAAATCATCTACGTCAATGGCCGTTATTTGCCCTGGGCTAACGCGCAGGTGCATGCCGAGGATCGCGGCTTTCAGTTTGGCGATGCGGTTTACGAGGTCTGCGAAGTCAGGGATGGGCGTCTGATCGACGAGACGCGGCACATGGCGCGGCTTGAGCGCTCTTTGACGGAACTGAAGATCCCGCTGCCCATGACCGCCGCCGCCTGGGCCCGCGTCATCCGCGAGACGATCCGGCGCAACCGGGTCAGCATGGGGGTTGTCTATCTGCAGGTCTCGCGCGGCGCACGCCCACGCGAGTTTTTGTTTTCCGAGGCGACCAACTTGACGCCAACGGTCGTCTGCCTGGCCCGGTCGGTCGCGCCAGAGAAGGCCAATGCCGGCGCCAAGGGCATCACGGTGCGCACCATGCCCGATATGCGCTGGGGGCGTTGTGATATCAAGACGGTGATGCTGCTGCCGGCGTCGATGGCCAAGGAATTGGCCAAGGAGATCGGCGCCAAGGAAGCCTGGCTCGTCGACGACAAAGGGCTCGTGACAGAAGGCGCATCGTCCAATGCCTGGATCATCGACAAAGAGCAACGCCTGATCACGCGGGGCTGCGATCACGGGATTCTGCGCGGCGTGACACGGACCACGCTGATCGATGTGCTCAAGAAAGAAGGCTTGGAACTGGTCGAGCGGCCCTTCACAGTGGCCGAGGCCAAGGCCGCCAAGGAAGCCTTCGTGACCTCCGCAACCAGCATTGTGACACCGGTGACCCGGATTGACGACACGCCGATCGGGAATGGCGGGCCGGGCGTGATTGCGAGCCGGCTCCGGGAGATTTTCCACGACTTTGCCGAACGTGCAGCACCCTGATCGAAAACCGCCCATTTTTTGGGCGTTTAGCTTGACAAAAGGAAAATTCTTTTACCTCCCAGACGGAATCTGCCACTGTCACGCCAGCAGCGGGGTGTTTTTCGCAGTCCCGCCGCATCGACAACAACAATGCGGGACAATAAAAAATGGCAGCCGAACGCGTGCAAAGCCTTCAGGACAAGTTCCTGAACCACGTCCGTAAGGAAAAGACGTCTCTGACGATCTTTCTCATCAACGGCGTCAAACTGCAGGGGATTGTTACCTGGTTCGACAATTTCTGTGTCTTGTTGCGACGTGACGGCCACTCGCAGCTCGTCTACAAGCATGCGATCTCCACCATCATGCCGGGAACGCCGGTCCACTTGATGGATGGCGAGCCAGGCGACGGGCAATAGGGTTAGCGTCACGACCGACGAGCAGGATAAGACACGCCGGCAACGGCGCAAGGAGCGCGTCAACCGCGACTACGATGGTGCGGCCACCGAAGCGCGCCGCGTCGGTACGCGTGCGCTTGTACTGGTCCCGCAGCCACCGCGGGGGCGACGCTTCACGTCGACGTCTGAACAGAACAAGGATACGCCAGAGCCGCCACCGCTGCATTCACCGGAGGACCGGCTTGCAGAAGCCGTGGGGCTCGCCGTCGCTATCGAGCTTGATGTTCGTGACAGCGTGATCATTCCGCTCAGTGAGCCGCGCCCGGCGACCCTGCTCGGGTCAGGTAAGGTCGAGGAAGTCGGCAAACTCGTCGCGGAACACGAGATCACCGTCACGGTCGTCGATTATACGCTGTCACCCATTCAACAACGTAACTTGGAGCGTGCTTGGAACTGCAAGGTTCTCGATCGCACTGGATTGATCCTCGAGATTTTTGGCCGCCGCGCCCGCACGCGAGAAGGCCGACTGCAGGTCGAGTTGGCACATCTGTCCTACCAGAAGAGCCGGTTGGTAAGGGCCTGGACGCATTTGGAGCGCCAGCGCGGCGGCGCCGGATTTTTAGGCGGTCCAGGCGAAGCACAGAAGGAGCTCGATCGCCGGATCATCCAGGACAAGATCGACGCCATCAAAAAGGAACTCGAGCAGGTCGTGCGAACGCGCGAGCTGCATCGGGCCGGCCGGCGCAAGGTTCCCTATCCGGTCGTCGCCATCGTCGGGTACACCAACGCCGGCAAGTCGACGCTGTTCAATCGGCTCACCGGCGCCGGCGTCCTGGCGGAGGATCAAGTATTCGCGACGCTTGATCCGACGATGCGAGAAGTACGCTTGGCGGGTGGCCGTCGCATCATCCTGTCGGATACGGTCGGTTTCATCTCGGATCTACCGACGTCGCTGGTCGCGGCGTTCCGTGCGACTCTCGAAGAGGTCATCGAAGCCGATCTCGTGCTGCACGTCCGCGATATCAGTCACGCCGAGAGCGGGGCACAGCGCGCCGACGTCGAAGCGGTGCTGCGCGATCTCGGGATCGACGTGCGACTGGCCGCCTCCAATGTGTTGGAGGTCTGGAACAAGATCGATCGTCTCGATGCCGACGCCCGCGTGGGTCTACAACTCGAACGCGCCCGCGACGAGAGCCAGCCGATCGCCGTCTCAGCGGTTACCGGCGAGGCGATCGACACGCTGTTGTCAGCGATCGATGCGCGGCTCGGCGAACACGACGAGGTTGTCGATGTCGAGGTTGGACACGCCTCAGGCAAACTGATGCATTGGCTGCATGAGAACACCGACGTCGTCGAACGGACAGCGCTGGAGAGTGGCGTGATGAGTTATCGCGTCCGCATCACCGCCGACAAAAAGCCGCGTCTGGACCATCAGATCCGGATCGCCAATGGCGCGCGATAACGCGTCGGCTGCGACCAGCAACCTTGCCTCCGCCGCCCGGACCCGCGCCGGCATTGCCCTCATGCTGGTGGCGATGCTGGCCTTTGCCGTCATGGACGGGCTTTCCAAGTCATTGACGGCGACGTTGCCGATCACGCAGATCATGTGGACGCGGCAGATCGTGTTCGCGGCCATCGCGGTGTTCTGGTTTTGGCGACCGGGGCTGGCGCGGGCCCTGGCGACAACGCGGCCCTGGCTGCAGGGGAGCCGCGCGCTGTTGCTGATCATCGAAAGTGCGTTCTTCATCACCGCCTTCAAGTTCCTCCCCCTCGCCGACGTCCACGCCATCGCGGCTTCGACGCCGTTGTTCGTTGTCGCGTTGTCGGTTCCCTTCCTCGGCGAAAAAATCGGTCCACGGCGCGCGTTGGCGATCCTCATGGGGCTGGCCGGGGTGCTCATTATCGTCCGGCCAGGGTTTGTCGTGTTGTCCTGGCCGATGCTGATCGCGCTCGCTGGCGCGGCACTTTGGGCCGTCTATCAGATCATGGTCCGCTTGCTCGCGCGCACTGATAGCGGCGACACCATGTGGGTTTGGAACGCGCTGGTTGGCCTCGCAGTGACTTCGGCGGTTGGCCCGTGGCATTGGACCGCGCCCGATGCCGCGAGTTGGACCATGCTGCTCGTCGTCGCGATGCTCGGCGCCGGCGCGCATATCGCCATGATCAAGGCGATCACGCTGGCCGCGCCGGTGATCCTACAACCCTTCAGCTATGCGCTTTTTGTCTTTGCCGTCGTCGTTGGTTACCTGATGTTTGGCGACGTGCCGGATCGCTATACGATGACCGGGTCGGTGCTGATCATCGCCAGCGGACTGTATGCCTGGTACCGCGAGCGCGTGCTGGCGCAAGCGGCGGCGCGCGCGTAGACTGACGCTGCAATCAATATTGCAATCTGATCTCCAGGTGTCGGGAGACGGTCGATGACGGCGCAAGTCCAGCAAACCCAATGCTGCATTGCCGGCGGCGGCCCCGCAGGTTTGATGCTTGGACTGCTGCTGGCACGGTCCGGTGTCCGCGTCACAGTGCTTGAAAAGCATGCTGATTTCCTGCGCGATTTTCGTGGCGACACCATCCATCCTTCGACGATGGACGTGATGGCGGAGCTCGGGTTTCTCGATGAATTCCTGCAGCTGCCGCATCAACCCGTCACCCATTTGACCGCGCAATTCGGCGCCGAACGCATTCGCCTCGCCGGCTTTGAGCATTTGCCGACGGCAGCCAAATTCATCGCGATGATGCCGCAATGGGACTTCCTGAACTTTCTGGCGGACAAGGCGCGTGCCTATCCCAATTTCACTTTAATGATGCGCACCGAAGCGACAGAGCTGTTGGTTGAGCAGGGCCGTGTGCAGGGAATCCGCACCGTGTCGCCCGGTGGACCATGCGTCATCAATGCCGACCTCGTCGTCGCCGCGGACGGACGCCAGTCGGTGCTGCGCGATCAGTCCGGACTTGCTGTCGACGATTTTGGCGCGCCGATGGATGTTTTGTGGTTCCACTTGTCCCGGCAACCCGGCGACACTTCGGAAACGCAGGCCCGGTTCGACGCCGGCCGGATCTTTATCATGCTGCATCGCGGTGACTACTGGCAGTGTGCCGCTGTCATTGCAAAAGGCGCGAACGAGCGCGTGCGGGCGGCCGGGATCACAGCTTTTCAGCAGTCGTTAGCGGCCATGCTGCCGATCGATCCGACCCGTGCCAGCGAGATCCAAAGCTGGGACCAGGTCAAGCTGCTGACCGTGCAAGTAAACCGCTTGCAGCGGTGGTGGCGCGACGGCCTGCTGTGCATTGGCGATGCCGCACATGCGATGTCGCCGGTCGCGGGCGTTGGCGTGAACCTCGCCGTGCAAGATGCAGTGGCGGCGGCCAACATTCTCGCAGAGCCACTCCGGCAGGGGCAGGTCACGAGCGCAAATCTCGCGGCCGTCGAGCGCCGACGAGCATGGCCAACGCGCGTGACGCAGCGATTGCAATTGCTGATTCAAAATACAATCATCACAACGGCGTTGTCGCAGACCACACCGATTCGACCGCCATTGGCGATGCGGATTCTGACGGGCGTGCCGCTGCTGAACCGGCTGCCGGCGCGACTGATCGGGATGGGCATCCGCCCCGAACATGTACAGACACAGGTTTGGCGTGGTCCGACGTGATGTGTGTCGGGTCGGGTCCGGTCGGGCTCAAGTGGGAACGGGGAGATTGCGATGGTTGGCAGTGTGACGGTATCGCTGATGTATGGCGCGCTGCTGGGCGTCGTCGGGTTCATTCTGCAGTGTCTGGTCGGGCCGCTGCGGGGTCGCCACAACGTGTCGTTGGAACACGGCGGTCACAAGGACCTCAACGAAGCCATTCGCCGGCACGCCAATTGGGCGGAGAATGTTCCCTACCTCGTCCTGATGATGGCGCTGTGCGAGATCAGCGGCACACCGAAGGCATGGCTGCATGCGCTGGGCCTGCTGCTGCTGGCCAGCCGCATCATTCATCCAATCGGCATCGATGCCAATCGGATGGCGCATCCGCTGCGGATCGTCGGTATGGCCGGAACCGTGTTCGCAACCGTCGGCGTGATCGGCACCGCGCTGTATCAGGTCTTTGTTCGCTGATTGCGAGCGTTAAGAGCGCTCGCGAACCTTGGCCTCGTCCCAGAGCGCATCCATCTCGGCGAGGTCGGACTGGGCGGGTGTACGGCCCTGATCGGCGAGGCGTTGCTCGATGTGCGCAAAGCGGCGCGCGAATTTCTGATTGGCGCCGCGGAGTGCGGCCTCCGGATCGAGCTGCAGGTGGCGTGCGACATTGGTCATGACGAACAAGAGGTCGCCGAATTCCTCTTCGATCTTGGCGCGATCGGGGGGGACTGGGCCAGCGCCCGCGGTGGCGGCCGGGCGCACCACCGCTTCGAGTTCGCCGAGTTCCTCACGCATCTTGTCGAAGACAGGAGCCAGCGACGGCCAGTCAAAGCCGACGCGGGCGGCTTTGTCCTGCAACTTGATGGCGCGCGTCAAAGCGGGCAGGCCGAGCGGAACATCAGCCAGCAGGGAAGGGGGGTGGGCATTGATCGCGGGAGCATCGGCTCCGTGGCGGGCAAGCCGCGCGCGCTCCGCGGCCTTCTGCGCTTTTTCCTCAGCCTTGATCGTTTCCCAAAAGTCCTTGGCGACGCCAGCCGTGCGCGCAGCCTGATCGCCGAACACATGCGGGTGGCGGCGGATCATTTTCTGCGTCACCGCCAGCACGACGTCACCAAAGGCAAAGGCGTTCTCCTCCTCCGCCAACCGCGCGTGATAGACAACCTGCAACAGCAGATCGCCCAACTCGTCCTTGAGATCGGCGCGATCGCCGCGCGCGATGGCATCAGCCACCTCATAGGCTTCCTCGATGGTGTAAGGCGCGATGGTCGCGAAGGTCTGTTCGAGGTCCCAGGGGCAGCCCGTGACGGGGGTGCGTAACCCCGCCATGATGGCGATCAAGCCGGCGATGTCGCGGGAGGGTTTGGGTGTTTCGCTCATGCCACTCCATAGCGCGCGATCAGCGGAAGCTAAAGACCTATGCGTGGACCGGGAATTGCCGAACCTGGCGCCACACGGATAACATGCGGCGAAAGGCATGCGAGTCTCAACAGGGGTGCAATGATCTGGCGTTCGAAAGTCGCATTACACGGCCTAATCGCAATGGCGGTTCTTGGGGCTGGTGCGGCCAGTGCTCAGGAGGCCCAGCGCGGCGCGACTCGGGTGTCACCCGGCGGCACAACCCGCGTCTATGTGATGGCGGGGTTCGATGGCCAATGCAAGCCGACGCCACCGGCGACAATCATCATCGACGCCGCGCCCGTGAAAGGCACCGTCTCCCTGCGCGAGGGGCAAGCGATCGTCGTGCAGCAATCAGTTTCGGGATCGTGTGTCGGCAGTCGCGTGACCGGCACCGGCATCTATTATACGGCGAAGCCCGACGGGCAGGGCGCCGACAGCTTCTCGATCACCGCGCGCCTCGCCAGCGGCGAAACGGCAACCCGGACGTTTCATCTGAATATCAGCGACTGATGGCTAATCCTGTGATTTCAGCGACGCCCGCAGGTCATCGCGCGGCGGTAGGCGGCGACGATCCGTTTCCGACGGTTCGCGAGGTTCAAACACATAGGCCAATTGAAACGCCTCGAAATTGACGATGTGACCGCCACCCAGGCGGGTGAGCAACTCTTGACTGATGGTTTGAGCAGCAGACTTTGTTGCGTCATGCCAGAGGCCTTCGATCAGGATCACGTGCGTCATGTCATGCGCTGGCGCCGGTGCCGTCTGCGCCTGCAGCGCGGAGTGGTCGGGCGTGGCGCGATCCACCTTGCCGATCCGAATTGCGGTGATGCCGGCGCCCTGCAGATTAAGATCAAGGAGTCCGCTTGCACGGCCAGCGAGAGCGATGGAGTTCCGAACGTCCGCGGCAATAGTGGTAGTGACGAGCGCCGTCGCGAAACCGCAGCCCTCGGCAGCCACCGTCGTGCAGGCGAGGCGTGTAACGTTCGAGAAGTGCGGCCGCATGCTCTGCGACCAGCCCGTTGGGTACGCGACGACATCGGCATAGGCGGCACTGGTCAACACATCAAGGCCGTCCAGCAGATACAGGGTGAAGTATCGGTGCGGGCGTTCCGCTGCAGTATAGCGGCGGGCCGACCGAAAACCTGGCAGGGACGCGCGTTCCTTGACGTGCTCGTGTGTGTGCCAGATGTCGTAAGCACCGCCAGCCTCTTGACCGATGTCATTCCAGAGCGCCAGGAATGGTCGGGTGTCGCCTGTCGGCTCAGTCATTGGCGCCTCTCATACCGCTGGTGCCACACCGGACAATCCCGATGGATAGAGCATCACCTTAGAGGCTTGCCGCTGATGCGCCAGCGCGAACCCGCCCTGCGCTTCAGTGAGCGGCAGCCGATGGGTGATCATCGGACGCACAAGATCACTATGCGCCGTCAAGAATTGGATGACCTCCAGCCACATCGGCTTCGGTGCGCGGTAGGTACCGAGCACCGACTGTTGGCGGCGGACGAGTTTGGTCAGATCAATGGCGGCGGGCGCTGCGTGGATGCCACAGACGATCAGGCTGCCCCGCTCGCCGAGACACGCCAGCGCTTCGCCGATCACGCTGGGGTGGCCGGTGGCCTCAAAGATGAGGTCGAAGGGCGCATCGCAGTCGGCAGCCTTCAGCGCAGCGGTCAAGGTACGACCGCGCGTGTCGACGGTTTGCGCCTTGGCAATTCTGGGGACGATGGCGAGGCGCGCGGCATCGTCGCGGCCGGCGACGACAATATCGGTAACTCCAGCGGCGGCTGCGAGGACCGCTATCCCTTGTCCGATCGGGCCAGGGCCGAGGATCAGAACTCGTGCACCCCGCTGCAGGCCACTGCGGGCGATCGCTTGCGCGCAAACCGTGAACGGTTCCGTCAATGCGGCTATCTCGAAATCGAGCTCGTCCGGGATTGCGATGCAGTTTGCGGCGGGGGCCACGACGTGGCTGGCAAAGCCGCCATCGCGATGAATGCCGATACCGCGGCGGTGCCGGCAGTCGGGCGATCCGCTGCGACACGCCTGACATCGCCCGCAGGTGACGGAGGGCGCGATTACGACCCGTGTTCCAGTTGGTAAGTCGCCAGAACTGTTGGCGGCGACAACGCGGCCGGCGAACTCATGCCCGAGGGTCACCGGCATCGCGTCGCGCATGGTCTCATAGCCGCCCGTCCAAGCGTCGATATGGATGTCGGTCCCACAGACGCCAGCGGCTTCGACGGCGACGATGACGTCGCAAGCCTGCGTCGCTGCCGGTGGCGAGACTTCCGTCAGATCGACGCCGGGGCTTGGCCGCAGTTTTCGTAACGCGAGCATCTTGGGATCGCCTATGACTGGCTTCGTGTAATAAGTACAAAGGAAACTCGCAGTCGCAGGCGTCGACCTATCCGGCAGCGCGGCGTTGCTGGATAGGTCGCAGTCCGATCAGATATCAACGATCCGTGCAATACACTCCGAAAATCATCCTCACAAATCGAATGCGCCTGACGCATCGGTTGCGCCCCAGGCATCAACACGTGCAACCCAAGCATATTCCACAGCGGAAAAGCTGTGGACGATCAGGGGATAAGCGAACGCCCTTCTTAAACAGATCATGCCCCCGGCCCGGGCGACGACAGCGCTTGCCCTCACGGCTAAAGCAATGGCGTCGGCCAGCGGTCGATTGTGGAAAACCGCTCCCGCCCGTCCTCGTCGTTCCTGTTCCTACGGAATTCGCGTTCCGCACGGGGATGAGCCCCGTGCTCCAACGGCCAGGCATGAGCCCTGGCCTCGCGGTGCCTCTCAGAACGACGAGGACGGGCGGGAGCGGTAGCGGGTGAGGGGAGATAGGCCAAAAAATCCCGCCGCTCTGCCGTGGGCGCTACGGCTGCTGGATACACTCTCAAAGCTCGGCGTGCCGCAGCAGATTGTTGACGAGACCGGTTGGCGGCTCAATCTCGACACGCTGCCTCTCGATCAATCGCCCGATCTCGTCGCAGCACACCACGCGCGAAACATCTCCAATCTACTGATGCCGTCGCGTGCGCACCAATCCACGCACGCAGCGCCACGCCCGCCACCTCTGCCATCTGCCCAAATTCCCGAGCAACCGGCCTCCGACCCCATGCACGCTAACCACGCCGGTGGCACGGCCTCTTCCCCCATGCACGCGCGTGGTAATCTCAGGCCAGGTGATGTCCGCCTGGTGCAGCGAGGTGATGTCCGCCTGGTGCCGCCAGGCCTAGCCAGGCTAAGCACGTCTATGCCACTCTCTCCTCGCTGTCCTGATCGCCCGCCTGGCCGCATTCGATCCGCGACATTCGTTCCCGACGCTGCAGGCAAGACGCGCATCGCTCCAGCGGATCGACGTCACGCGTTCGATCACGCGACGAGGTGCGGAGCTAAAACTCGGCGCGGCGACGCCTGCTCAAACCCGGCAATGCGAAACGGTCGCTGCCGCATGCACGGCGGACAATCTCCCGGCGCGGGCACTGAGCAAGCAACCCGCGCAGCATACGTCCGCCACTACGGCAGCGCAGACGTCCGATTGCACGCGTCCTGCCTCGGTCGCCGGTTCATGCAGTTGCGCGCGCTGCTCTCGGCCGGGATCACGTCGTCAGACGATGAAGCGCATCATCAGGCGCTCGCTGATCTGATCGCGTATCTCGATCACGCCCGCGATCACGTCTTGCCCGCGCTCGCCAAGCGAGCAGCAGAGATCGCGCCAGCGATCGAAGCAGCGAAGCAGGCGAGTGCCGAAGCGTCCGCGAAAAAGCGGACAGAGCAACTTTCGCTGCTCGACCAGGCGCGAGCGCTGCTGCGTCCGAAGCCGCATGGCCCGCGAATCCGGTCGACGCGTTAACCGCCGCTGCCAAAAGAGAGCGCTACGCGCTCCGCTAACGCTGCCACCGGTGTTACTCTCGATGCTGCCGGAAACTGTTCTGTTGCCTCCCAGGCAGTTTGCACACCGGCACTTGCGGCGGTGACAGAATGTGCAGCGCGTGCCGCTGTCACCGCCGCTCTTTTCCCAGCCTCTGCCGCAACGTGCGCTACCGCTACCGCTGCTGCCGCTCTTTTCCCAGCCTCTGCCGCAACGTCCGCTACCGCTACCGCTGCTGCCGCTGCTGCTCTCTCCCCGTGTGGTTCTCTCTTGCTCTCTCGCGACGACGGCGGCGGCGTCGGCCTACGGGCCGTCGCTGCTGCTGTTGTTGTGACGCGTCCTGGCCGCGAAGTGCGTCCTGGCCGCTACTCCCTCGGCCTGCGAGCCACACTCTGCGCCGCGCGCGGCGCAGAGTGTGGCTCTTGTCCTCGTCCGTGACGCTGCGCCCGAAGGGTCGCAGCTAGTCGCCTTCCTCAAAAACCTTGGTTGCGTTCAACGCACGGCGTGGAAGCTGCCCAAGTGTCGCGCGGCCGGGCCCGGCCGCAAGGGTTCGCTTCGCCGCGCGCAAGAGCGCGCGCCCTTGCCCCCGTGCCCTTACCCGCGCGAGCGGGTCAGCTTCTTTTTCGCCGTGCGTCGCCCGCGCCCGGCGGTTTTCTTAAGGGAAGGGAAGCAAATGAAAAACGGTCAGTTGTCGCTTTTGCCGCTGCTCTCCGCGCCGGCGGAACAAAAGCAAGGCCTCCCGCCGCCTGCGGCGGCGACCTGCTGCCGCTGTAACTGCTCGCCCGTCTGCCTCGGTCTGCGATTTTGCGCCGCCTGCGCGCTCCGCGTTCTCCGCGAGGCCCGCGCCGCGCGGTTGATCGCCCTCGGGCAAAAGCTCTTAACGAAATCCCCGCGCCGGTAACGCTTCGGCCACGCGAATAGGGTAGTATCGAAGCCACAGGAGTAACGGAAATGACACCAGTTCAACAACTCGCAATGTTCGACACCACGCCAAAAATGGAAATCGCGCCTGTGTCTCCCCGCGCGGATCGCCCACAGCGGCGCGACATGCGGCGGCATCAGCCGGTTGCGGAATTACCGCCGTTGCCAGCGCCAGTCAAAGCGCGCATCGAGACAAAGCTGTCACCGCTGGTGATCGGCAACTCCGAACAGTTGCTGCGCGTCGAGCGTGCTCGCCTGGTTGACGCCTACGCCCTCGCAGACTTGCAGTGCAAGCAGGCCGAGGCGGCCAAGAAGCTCGCCCGCGAGGCGGTGCAAAATCACGTCGCAGCGGCGTTGGCGAAGGACGGTGAGATCGTTACTAAAATCAAATCCGCCACGTTCCAGCTTGCGATCACCGCGACGCACGCCACGCGGCTGGACACAACGAAAATCAAGTCGACAATGCCGCAGGTGTGGATCGACGATCACAGTCTCTCATCCACGTCGGTCACGTTCAAAGTCACGGATATCAGTTGAGCCCGCCAAACCCACGCCAAACCGAAACACTCAGGCGGGCGATTGCCCGCCTGGAATGCGTCAGCATCGCTGATCTGATCGCGCTGGAAAATTTTGAACTCGCAGACCTGATAAGGACCTGCCAAATCGTCATCGGCATGAGCGCACGGCTCCATGACGAGACAACCGACGACAGCGACGCAGCAGGTTGAACAGTGTCCAAAAATCTCGAACCTCTCGAAACATCGGTCGTCCCTTTTTCTGGCCGTGTCGGCATCGGGATCACCGACCGGCAATTTGAAGTGCTGTGCTGGCTCGCGCTGGGCAAAAGCAATGCCGCAATCGGCGCGATCCTCGGCATCAGCGCCGCCGCTGTCGATCACCACGTCACGGCACTCTTTCGCCGCCTAAGCTGCTCATCGCGCGCGCACGCAGTCCTCATCGCATGCAGGACCGGCATACTTTAGCTCTTCATATCCCGCCACCGCATTCGATCGTGAGTGACTGCTCCCCGCGTCGCCGGCAATGCTGATCGCGTCGCAATCCCGCGACGGAGCACAGGAGCATGCACGATGATCAGGCACCCACGCGACCTGCTAAAACGACTGACGACGCGGTTCGACGAGGATCTGGAAACGAAATCGCTAGACCGCAACAGCGAGAGCGGACGCATCCGGCAGTCAATCGCCACGATTGCCGCCAACGTCGCGATCATCCGCAAGCACAACGCGTCGCTCGCAAATCTTTCGCTCGTCGAAATCAGTAGCCTTCGCGATCAGCACGACATGTTCGCGGACTGGCTGCAAGATCGCATGATGCAGCGATCCAGCGAGAAGAAGATCGGCGCGCTATTGCAGCCCGAGAACTCTCGCCACGCCCGCATGCTACTGGCGGCAGTACGCGGCTCTACCCTGGCACTGCGGGAAATCTCGCCCAGCCACTACACGAGCGACGAGATCACCAGCGTCATCCAGGACCTCGACGAGTTACGCGTCCATCTCCACAGCCACCCTCACATCCGGAGCATGATGCTATGATTAAAGCACCTCACCTGATCGAAGAGGCAGCAGCACTAAAGATGCTGGAATTTGCGACACACCTAGTCTCAGGTCTCGACGGCGCCAAAATACACCCATCGACACTCCGCGCTCTACGCCTGCTGTCCGCCGATCTCGCCGGCCTGCTGGCCTCACCGCGTATGCACCCGGTGCATGCGAAACCAGTGGACAACCGGCCCAAATCACCCGACGCCTGAACCGCCGCCCGGAGGGAGCACGATGCAAAACCACACCTGCACGCCGACCGAACTAAGGAACCTGCTGCAACCGGCTGTAGACGTTTTGGCGCGTCACTTGCCGCAACGTGCTCCCATCGCGCCAGAGCTTGCGGCTGCTCTGACTGACATCGGCCGCGCGCTCAGCATGTTGTCACATACGACAACACCACATCTAGTCATTCCGCTTCCAGATCGCCGCCACCGAACGGCAACGCGCGCTGTGGTGCTGGGTCGCCGCCGCCCTGTTTCCTGAGCCGCTTATGCACATAGAACGCGCCAACGCCGCCTCGATGCGTGTGATCAGGATTGAGCCGCCAGCGTGCGGCTCTTTTTGTTCCGGGCTCTCGCTCCAGCAGCCCAACCGCCGCGAGGCGATCCAACCCGCGCGAAACACTGCTCTGCGCGACACCAAAATCAACGGCAAGCGCCGCTTGGTTCAACGCTCGCCACTCAACGAACGCCAACTGAGGCTCGCAGTGCCAGAACAGCCGGTGGTCAACAACCAACAAACGCGGGTCCATCAGCAGCCGCCTCCCGCTCTCAAGCAGAATGCGGAACTGCTGGCCATAGCTCCCCTTGGCCTGCGCCTTCCGGAACTCGCCTTGGACCACCCCATCAGCGTCGACAATCGTATGCGTGTGGCGCATGTAACCCTCGCGAGGTTCTTGCAATTGCCACGCCTAGTTGCCTCGATCTGCTCTGCACTCATCTGCGATCCTCCTTCGTGTAATAAGTATTATGGAAAATAACATGGATTTTAACCCTGAGACCTAAACTTAAACCCCAAGCATTATTGTCAGCATTGGTGCTGGGTGCACACAGCTCTCCCGATGCGCCCAGTATTTACTTCTCAGCCTTCTCGTAGCCGTCGGCGACCAATCGATCGAGTAAGCGAACGCCCCATCCAGATGCCCAGCTTTGATTGATCTCGGTTCGCGAGCTGTCCATGGCTGTGCCCGCGACGTCGAGGTGCGCCCAGGGCGTGTCCTTGATGAAGCGCTGGAGAAACTGCGCAGCCGTGATGGCGCCGCCATGCCGCCCGCCGGTGTTCTTCATGTCGGCGTTCTTGGTGTCGATCAACTTGTCATAGGCTTTGCCAAGCGGCATGCGCCAGACCTTCTCGCCGGTGACGTCGCCAGCTCGCATCAAATCTGCTGCCAGCTTGTCATCATTCGAGAAGAGACCGGCGTGCTCCTTGCCGAGCGCCACCATGATCGCCCCGGTCAATGTCGCGAGATCGACGATAAAGCGCGGCTTGAACCGCTCCTGCGCGTACCACAGCACGTCGGCGAGCACGAGACGCCCCTCGGCGTCGGTGTTGATCACTTCGATCGTCTGGCCGGACATCGACGTCACGACATCGCCGGGGCGCGTCGCCGTGCCCGACGGCATGTTCTCGACGAGGCCGATCAGCCCCACAGCATTGACCGGCGCCTTGCGGGCGGCGAGCGCGTGCATCAATCCGGTGACGCAGGCAGCACCCCCCATGTCGCCCTTCATGTCTTCCATGCCGGCCGCGGGCTTGATCGAAATGCCGCCGGTGTCGAAGGTGACACCCTTGCCGACAAAGCACACCGGCTTGGCACGCTTTGATTTCGCGCCATGCCACTGCATGACGACGACCCGCGAGGGGCGGGCACTCCCCTGCCCGACCGCCAGCAACGCCCCCATCTTCAACGCCGACAGTTGCGCGACGTCGAGCACGTCGATGTCGATCCCCAGTTTCGCAAGCTCAGCCGCCCGCTCAGCAAACTCAACGGGGCCAAGAACGTTCGCAGGCTCGTTGACCAGATCGCGCGCCAGGCACGCGCCTTCGACGACGGCGCGGCGGCTTTCGAATATTGTTTCGGCTTGATCAGGCTTGGCCGTGTGGATGACGAGCGTCTTGAGGCCGTTGGTTTGCCCGTTGCCCTCGTCTGACGGGCTTTTCGTGTTGTATTTCCTGAAATCGTAGCTACGCAGCAGCGCTCCTTCCGCGATCTCGGCCGCAAACATCGCCGCTGAGACGCCGCTCACGTCCGCCCCTTCGACAACGACGCTCGCTGTCTCCGCTTTGCGCTTTTGAATTTCACCGACGACCACGCCGCCAAGCCGGATGCGGTCGAGTTCGTTCGGCTCTGAACCAACGCCGACCAGGATCACGCGTTTGGCTGCGAGTTTGGGCGGCGCCAGAATTTCCAGGACGCTGCGTGGTTTGCCGGCGAAATCACCAGCGGCCGCGCTGCGCGCAAGGGCGCCGCCTGCGGCCTGATCGAGGTCGCGCGCCGCTGATCCCCAATGCGGGCCTGGCCCGACCAGAATGGCGGCGACAGGCGATAGGCTCGCCGAAAGGGGAGCGAAGCGGATGTCGAGGGTCAGCGGCATGGTCACGTGGCTCCGAGGCTTTGGGACGACGGGATGTCGTTTCAGACGAAACGGCACGCTCGTCCTGACGACCCGGAAAAGGCTGCGCCGCATGTTCGCCAGGAGCGAGGTGTGGCCGGACAGAGAGTGAGTGTGTCAGATTAGCCGCTTGGGCCCAGGATACAAGCGCCGGCTACGGGTTATTCAGCTGCGTGGCCCCAGTTCTGTCATGTTTCCTGCGCAGACGTGCAACGGGCATTGAGACGTGACGGGGCAGATATATGGATTGCGCGCGACAGCGCTTGGCTCGGGACCACGGGATTGCTGCAGGGTTGACCATCGTCACCCCCACGGCCTGCAGATTGATGCGGGCGAACGCTACATGATTCTCGGTCGCTGCATTCTCGGCCGTTACGTTTTCCGACAGGCTGCCGGCGCGGTTGTCCTGGCGCTGACGTCGTTGACGGGCGTGGTCTGGATCGCCGTCGCTTTGCGACAGCTGGAGCTGCTCACGAGCCAAGGCCAAGGCGCTCTGACATTCTTGAAGATGACGACGCTGGCATTGCCGACCTTGGTCGCGTTCATCGCGCCGATCGCCTTGCTGCTGGCCTGCCTCCACACCTTGAGCCGGCTCAATGGCGACAGCGAACTCATTGTTATGACGGCCGGCGGCGCGCCGACTTGGAAGTTGCTCTCTCCCCTGCTGATCCTTGGCGTGATCGTCGCACTCGTGGTGGTCGCCATCAATCACGTGGTCGCGCCGTGGAGCCAGCGGTTGATCCGTGACTATGCGTTGGAAATCAGAACCGATCTGATATCGCAGGTCATTCAACCCGGCCGCTTCACGACGCCTGAACCCAATCTAACATTCCATATTCAAGGTCGCGCCCGCGATGGCGAATTACTCGGCCTGCTCATGCACGATGCGCGCGACGAGAAGCAGGTGACGTCCTATCTCGCTGAACGCGGCTACATCGTGAAGCAAGATAAGGCCGCTTATCTGCTGATGCAGAACGGGCATATTCTGCGCAAGAACGCCGCAGATAGCCCGGTCGACATCATTGTTTTCGAGCGCTACGCCGTCGACATCGCGCGCTTCGAACAGAAATCGGACGGCGCCTTCACGCTGCGGCCGCGCGAACGCTACACGACTGAATTGCTGAACCCCGCAATGAATGATGCCGCCTATCTCGCCGAGCCCGGCCGCTATCGCGCCGAGTTGCATGACCGGTTTGCCAACCCGCTCTATCCGATCGCCTTTCTGTTGATCGCGCTCGCCTTTGGCGGGCAAGCGATGACGACCCGGCAGAACCGGACCACCGGGGTTGTGATGGGTTTTGCAGCGGCCATTGGCGGGC
The DNA here is from genome assembly GCA_963714325.1 of uncultured Alphaproteobacteria bacterium. Taxonomy (GTDB): domain Bacteria; phylum Pseudomonadota; class Alphaproteobacteria; order Rhizobiales; family Hyphomicrobiaceae; genus CAVQOB01. Next base: position 29,433 of record CAVQOB010000035.1, read on the forward strand.
GCGTCGCCGGCATCGGCGTGACCAACGCGGCGGCGACAAAGCCGGGGATGATCATCTGGATGTATGCCGTGCCGGTCATTGCCATTCTGATCGCAGCGATCGCGATCCAACTCAACATGAGCCCCCGCCCCGCCCCACGGCTTGTTCGCGTTGCGCGTACGCGCTTCCACGCCGCGATTGCTGAAATGGCGTCGTACTTTGCGCGCAAGCCCGTCCGCGGCGCCTCAGCTGTGCGCCAAAAGTCGGGGGCTCGCTGATGTTTGGCGCGCGGACCCTTCGTCGCTACATTGCCTTCCGGTTCCTCGGCGCGATCTTTGCGGCGTTCCTGGTCTGTATGGTTTTGATCTATATGATCGACCTGATCGAGTTGCTGCGCCAATCGCGCAATGCCAAGGCCGTCACCCTCCCGCAACTGATGTGGATTGGGCTGTTGCGTTTGCTGTCGTTCTCGGAAATCCTGCTGCCGTTTGGCGTCTTGGTCGGATCCATTGGTGCGCTTCTCAGTCTCAGCCGGAAATCCGAATTGACGATCATGCGCGCCGGCGGCATGTCGGTTTGGCAGTTCATCAGGCCCGGCGTTGTCGTTGCCCTGATGATTGGTGTCTTGGCGGTGGCGCTCTACAATCCGATTGCGGCGAAGGCCCGGGCGCAGGCCGAGCGGCTGATGGCTGACGCCTTCGGTAAGGACATCAGCCTCGTCAAGTCGGATAGCTCAGGCGCCTGGTTGCGGCAGGAAGGCTCCGAGGGGGCTTCGGTCATGAACGCCAAAGTTGTGGCAGATCGCGGCCTAACCCTGGGTGGTGTCACAATTTTTCAGTACGACAAGTCTGGCCGGTTCGCCGAACGCATCGACGCCGAAAAGGCCATTCTGAACGATGGATTCTGGGATATCCACAAAGCGCGCATCTATCGGGCTGGACGGGAGACGGAATCAGTTGCCGTTTACACGCTCAGCACGTACCTCAGCCGCGAGCGCATTCAGGATGCTCTGGGCACCGTTGACACGGTTTCGGTCCATGAAATTCCGGATGTTATCGAAATGGCCGAAAAGGCCAAGCTGCCAACGGCGGCGCTGCGCATGCAGTATCAGATCCTACTGTCCCGCCCTGCCCTGCTGATCGCGATGGTTCTTTTGGCAGCCACTGTGTCTTTGCGGTCCTTCCGCATGGGGGGCGTCCAGACTATGGTCGTCACTGGGATTGTCGGGGGTGTAGGATTCTTCCTGCTCACGGAGGTTTCGCGGCAGATCGGCTTGGCTGGTCTGGTGCCGGCCGTCGTGGCTGTGTGGATGCCGATCTTGATAGCCGGACTTATTGCTTTGACGGTGCTGCTGCACCAGGAGGATGGTTGAAGTGAAGCGTTGGGCGTGGAAACCGCACACGTCGTGTGGCACAGCTCGCAGCCGTCGGGGCCCAACTGGGCGCGGGCGCTGCGCAGGCTGGCTGCGCGTTGGCGCGTTCACGCTGCTTGCGCTTCTGTGCGTCCCCTTCGCCGACATGTCGCTGGCGCAAGATCCGAGCATTTCGAATGGACCGGTTGGAGCAAGCCGTCAGTTCCGCAATGGCCCTGGCGGCATGTTCGGTGTCGCGCCGAAGATCAATAGCGCGCAGCCGTTGTCGCTGGTAGGCGATGAGTTGGTCTACGACACCAAGGGCAATAAGGTCGTCGCCCGCGGCAATGTCGAGATCTTGTTCAACGGCTTCGAACTGAAGGCCGACAAAGTCACCTATGACCGCCTCGCCGGCACACTGGTGGCGGAAGGCAACGTCCAAGTTCGTGATCCCAACGGCAACGTCACGAACGCGCAATTCTTCCGCGCCACCGATGATTTCCGTGATGCCTTTGCCGAACAGCTGAGCGTCACAGCCAAGGATGACTCGCGGATTACCGCCCGCCGGGTGATCCGCCGCGACGGCAACGTCAGCGAATTCGAAGACGGCAAGTTCACGCCGTGCAAGAGCGAACCTGGCAAGTCGCCGCTGTGGTGCATCAGCGCCGCGCGGATCGTCCACGACCAGACCGCCGCGACCATCACCTACCAGGATGCGAAGTTCGAGATCTTCGGCGTCCCCGTCTTGTACATGCCATATTTCCAGCACGCCGATCCATCGGTGAAGCGCCGCTCGGGGTTCCTCGCGCCGCAGATCGGCCAGTCGACGACGCTCGGCTTCACCTTCGAAGTGCCCTATTACTTCGCGCTGTCGAACACCTACGATTTCACGTTTAACCCCGAGTACATGTCCAAACAGGGACTGTTGTACAAGGGCGAGTGGCGTCAGAAGCTGGAGACCGGGCAGTATTCGGTGAAGTTCGGTGCCATTGATCAGGACGTCGGTAATCTGAATTGCAATAGCAAACTCACGCCAGCACTGCAGGCTTCTTGCCGCGAACTCGACGGCTGGCGCGGCACGATCGAGACAAAGGGCCTGTTTTCGCTGGGGTCGTGGTGGAAGTACGGTTGGAACGTTACGCTTGAGAGCGATGACACCTTCCGCCGCTTCTACGGTTTTGACGACATCTTGCAGACCGACCGCGTCAACAACGCGTTTCTTGTCGGTATGAGCGAGCGCAACTACTTCGGCGCCAACCTCTACCATTTCGGCGGATTGCAGTTCCAAGAGACCGATAGTGCTAAGTCGCGCGTCCACCCCGTCATCGATTACAATTACATCATCGGCACCCCGGTGCTCGGTGGCGAGTTGAGCTTCAACGGTCACGCCCGCAACATGAGCCGGGTGACCGGATCATCAGCTCAGGCTGCAGGATTTTTTGGCGCCGATTCATCGCACGTCGTTAGTGACTTGTCGTGGCGCCGGAAGCTGATCGACAGCCTCGGACAGACCTGGACGCCCTACTTCAGCGGTCGCGCAGATTTCTACAGCTTTTCCGACGCACGTCCCTTCGATACGACAGGCCTGATACCCGGCGCGTCGACCGGAGACTCGATCATCAGCGCCACTGGGACGGCAGCGTTGACCTACAGCTATCCCTGGGTAGCCCACTCTGCATCGGCTTCGCACACGATTGAACCGACCGCACAGATTGTTGCACGCTCGACGACCAAGCGCGACCAGCGGCTCCTTCCGAATGAAGACGCCAAGAGCCTCGTTTTTGACGATGGCCTCCTGTTCGATGTCAGCAAAACGAGCGGCTTCGACCGAATTGACGATGGAACACGTGCCAATCTTGGCGTGCAGTACGCGCTGCAGACGAACAGCGGTTTTCATGCGCGCCTTGTGGCCGGGCAAAGCTTTCACCTCGCCGGCACCAATGTCTTCACCGATCCCGGGCGCGACGTTGGCTTTGTTCCCAACCCTTACTACCCGCGCTCGCCGCAGAATTTTTCGTCCTTCAGCGGGCTTGAGACCGCGAAGTCCGACTATGTCTTCGGCGCCTATTTATCGCCGCTGAAGAATCTGAGCCTAGTGACGCAAGCCCGGTTCGACGACAACGACTTCAAGCTGCGGCGGCATGACTCCCTGCTGTCGTATTATTATGGTCCGTTGACTGGGCAGGTACTTTACACCGAGTCCTACATTGATCCGGCGAGCCGCCTGCCAGGCGATACGGTTCTGGTGGGCAATGAGGCCTTCCGGCAGCGCGATATCCTCGCATCACTCGGCCTGAAGCTGACTGATAATTGGAGCATCTTCGGTCAAATCCGTTATGACATCGACTCGCGGTTCCGGCTGCAGGATCTCGTCCAAGTCAGGTACGCCGACGAGTGCTTCGTGTTGTCGGTCAGCTACAGCGAATCCTTCATCAACGATCCTAGCCGCGACATCAAACCCGACCGGTCCGTTATGCTCCGCTTCGAGTTGAAGCACCTCGGTGAGTTCGGCACGAAGTCCGACGCCCTGGGCTTCCTCAACAAGGGCGTCAACCAGCCGGCCAACTGACGTCGCAAGGCATGGGATGCGCCGTGCCCTTGGTTACCCCGCAAGCAACCGACACCGTCTCGGCTTTTTGCGTCCAACGAGGGGCTAGCCCGCCCTGGCGTCGCCATGGTTTTCGGGGATAAACTCGCGGCTACAGCTCGCTCGTACTGATCGCGCTTATGATGGGCGCATCAATTCGCGGTGGACCCGGAGGTTGGGACCGCCAAGCCGACTGGGACACAGCACTATGCCCTGCTTCATGCTCAGAGAATGCGCAGCCGGAACATTATTGTCCGCAGCGAAGTGCCACGTGCGACGTTGGCATTGTGCGGTCGGCTTCGCACTTATCGGTGTGTTCGCGACGGGAGCGCCGCTACCGGCGGGGGCTCAGTTTTCCGTCAGCGAACCTCGCCCCATCGCCGCGCCGCCGCCACCGCCGGTGCAACAACAACCCGCCGCCAAGGCCGCGAAGCCCGCCAAGCCGCCGTCAAGAACCGCCGCTGCCGCCACGACCACAACATCGTCGACCGGAAAAAACGATCAGTCGATCGTCGTGCTGGTTAACGATGAGCCGATCACCGCCTACGAGGTCGATCAACGCTCGCGCTTCATGGCGCTGAGCTCCAACATCGGCGCCAAGGCGCAGGAGAATTTCAAACGCATCGTCACCGCCGAGTCGACCAACACGCAACTGAAGGCGATTCTCGAGAAAACGATCCAGGAAAACCAGGGCAAGACGCGCGAGCAGATCATCGCCATTTTCGAGGAGCGCAAAAAGCAATTTGCGCTCGGCCTGCAAAAGCAAGCGATCGAAGGTGCGCGCGCCAGTGTGCTGCCTGGCATGCGCAAGGCCGCGCAGGATGAGCTGATCGAGGAAAAGCTGAAGCTGCAGGAGGCACGCAAGCTCGGCGCAGAAATATCTGAAGCTGACGCCAATAAAGTGCTCACCGACATGGCTGGCCGCAATAAACTGACGCTGGAACAATTCAGCCAGAACTTGAAAACTCAAGGTGTCGATATCGCAACGTTGAGGTCGCGCTTCGTGGCGAACCTCGCCTGGCGCAATGTCGTGCAGCGAAAATTTTCAGCCCAGATCGCCGTCAACCAGAAAGACGTCGACCGGATGATCGCCGCGTCAACCGATGGCAGCGAAGACGCGGTCGAGTTGCAGATCCAGAGGATCACCTTGCCGTTGCCACCGAAACTTGATCAGGGCGCCATGGCCAAGGGCCTCGCCGATGCCGACGGCATGCGGCGCAAATTCGGCGGCTGCAAGGGCACCGCGCAGCTATCAGCCAGCGCCGGCGGAAAGTTCGAGGACATCAAGTATATCCGCCCGTCGACCGTCGCTGAACCAACCCGCAGCTTCCTGCTGAGCGCCAAGGACGGCGAGATGCTGCCGCCCCAGACCACGGCCGGCGGGATCGAGGTTTATGCGGTCTGCGGTCGACGCACCATCAAGGCCGACGAGACCAAACGCGCCAAGGCGCAGGACGAATTGCAGTCGCAGGAGTACGAGCGCCTTGCCAAGCGGCATCTGCGCGATCTCAGGCAGGACGCGCACATCGAGATCCGATGACGAGCGCGCCCCCAGCGGAGCGCGCCGGCGCCAGCCCCGATGACTTGCCGCCACTGCGTGAGGTGATCCGCGAGGCGGAACTCGCCGCCGACAAACGGCTTGGCCAGAACTTCCTGCTCGATCTCAATCTGACGCGGCGGATTGCGCGGGCGGCGGGACCATTGGCAGGCCGAACTGCGATCGAGATTGGACCGGGACCGGGCGGCTTGACGCGCGCGCTGTTTCTCGAAGGCGCCGAACGCGTCGTCGTCATCGAACGGGACACACGCTGCCGTCCTGTCCTCGACACGATCGCCGCCCGTTATCCCGGCCGCCTCGACGCGCACTTTGCCGACGCGCTATCCTTCGATTGGACAAGCATCGCGCGCACAAGTGCGTCGAAACCCGTCATCGTCGCCAACTTGCCCTACAACGTCGCGACGATGTTGCTGATCGGCTGGCTCGAGAGTGATCCCTGGCCGCCGTGGTACGCGTCGATGGTGCTGATGTTCCAGAAGGAGGTTGCCGAGCGCATCGTCGCCGAGCCTTCGAGCAAGGCTTATGGCCGCCTCTCCGTCATCGCCCAATGGCGCACCACGCCGCGCCTGCTGTTCACGCTGAAGCCCGAAGCCTTCACGCCGCCGCCGAAAGTGGCATCGGCCGTTGTCGAATTTATCCCGCGCCCAGCGCCGGAGCGCGGCTGCTCGGTGCAAGCGCTGGGCCGCGTGACGGCGGCAGCCTTTGGTCAGCGCCGCAAGATGCTCCGGCAAAGTTTGAAAGCGCTTCGCGCCGACCCCGAACAGCTGCTCGCCGCCGCCAATATCGACGGCACCCGCCGCGCCGAAACGCTGAGCGTCAGCGAGTTCGCGCATCTGGCGTGGGTGCACGAGAAGCTGGCGGTGTGAGTGGCGGCTGACCTACTTGATCCCGGCTACGGCTAGGCGTGCTTTGATATCTGGCGTGTTGAGGTACGCAATGAGAGCGTCCGCAGCACTGCGATTGGCAGTGTCCGCCAATGGCGCCGCGAACAACTCGAGGCGTGATTGGACCTCTGCCGGCAATTCGCCGAGCAATAGCAGACGTGTGTCCTCGATCACGAGCGGAGTTGTGCCAACAGCTATCTCGGCGGCAGTCGCATTGGCGACACGATTAAAGACCTCGTCTGGCCCAAGGCGGACGATTTTGCCGGAAATCGTTGGGGATAGCGACAGCCGCTCAATCACGGTTGCAAAGTAGTTGCCGGAACCGACGTTGTTGAAGACGACGGCGTCGGCTCGCATCAATGATGCCTTCAGCGCTTCGACGGTCGACACATCGAAGCTTGCTCCACCTTTCCGGACGGCAAGCGCGAAGCCAGCGCCGCCGATGGATGTGGCCTCGGCGACCTTGGCTTTTCCTGCCGCCTCTAGTTCCTCCAGATATCGCTTGGGCGTGATGATGACATCGGCCCGCTCGCCTGCAAGAACGCGCTTGTTCAATGCCGGCCCGGGCCCATACACAAATGCGAGATTGTGTCCCGCACTACGTTTGAACTCGTCGGCGACCAACAATATTGCTGGTCGAGCCGGGCCATCCACCAGCACCACGAGATCGGCGGCGCTGGCGGTCATTTGCAAAAGGAAAAGACTGGCTATCAGTGCAAAAAATGCGCGCATGACCGCTCACTTCTTATCCGTCAGCTCGGTGATGACTGGTCCGAGTTGCAGCGCGCCCTCGAACTTGTAGCCATAATCGACGTTCGGCGAACGCGCCCAGACTTGCAGTGCTTCGAACAGCGGCACGGCGCAAACCGCGTCCGAGATCTTCTTCTGTGCCGTCGCCCACAGCGCTTTCTGCGCCGCCGGATCGGTGGCGACGCGCGCCGCCTCGATCTCACTGTCCGCCACCGCGCAGTGCGAGAAGTTGGTCACCGCCGTCGGCGTCAACACGATCGATTTCGAGTGGAAGAACTGCGTCAGGTAAACATCGGCGACTGGGAAGCGCGCCGCCGCGTAATAGACGACCTGCGACAGATCCTTGCGGATGTTGGCGTGGAACGTCTGGTGATCGACAACATCGAGTTGCAGATCAATTCCGGCTTCTTTCAGTTGCGCCTGGACGACCTGCATCGTCGCCAGCATTGTCGGCAACTGCGTCTGCACCGCCTTGATCTGGATGCCGTTTGGATATCCTGCTTCCGCCAGCAACGCTTTCGCCTTCGCCAGATCACGCTTCTCCATCGGCATTGCCTGGATCTGCCCGAGATAACCGATCGGCACCGGCGATTGCGCGGCGGTGGCGACCGCTTTGCCCTTATGGACGGCGAGACCCTCGGGATCGACGGCATAGGCAATCGCGCGACGCACACGCACGTCGTCGAGCGGCTTCTGCTTCATGTTGAGGCTGATCATGCCGAGTTCACCTGGCGGCACCGCATCAACCACCACGCCCGGCTTCTTTTTCATGCGATCGACCCAGAGCTGATCCTGGCGTCCATAGAGCAGGTCGATTTCGCCGGCCTCAAACGCCAAGTCGCGTGAGCTATCAGAAGGAATGAACCGATAGAGGATGCGATCGAGCTTTGGTTTGCCCCGGAAATAGCCCTCGTGCGCTTTGAGCGTCACGCTCTCGTTCGGCTTGTAGACCTCGAACGCGAACGGCCCGGTGCCGATCGGGTTGGTGCGGAAATTCTCGCCGCGCTCTTCCGCCGCCTTCTTCGAGACGATATGGCCGCCGTGATAGTTGGCGACGATGCCAAGCAGCGAGGGAATTGGATTCTTGAGCGTGATGCGTACGGTCGAGGCATCAATCGCTTCGATTTTATCGACGCTCGCATAGTCGCCGGAGAACGATGATGTCTTGGAACTGGCGGCACGCTGCAAGGAATAGACGACGTCGTCGGCCGTCAACTCGCCGAAGTTGCCGTGGAACTTGACGCCCTTGCGCAGCGTGAAGGTCCACACCTTTTTGTCCGCCGACAACTCCCACTTCTCTGCCAGATCGGGCTCGATGTCCTCAAGCTTCGCGGAGCCGGGTTTCAGACGCACGAGGCCGTTGAAGATCCATGACGCGACCGGCTTATCCTGCGTCGTCGTTGCCTTGTGCGGATCGAGTTGGCCGATATCGGCAGCGGCCATGCCAACCGTCAGGGTTTTCTGGGCCAGTGCGGTCCCAGCGGTCAGCGCCAGGACAGCGCAAGACGCCAATAGGGCTCGAATGATCATCGTGTGTTTCCTCGGCTCGGTTTGAGAGTACTCGTCCTAGACTGCGCCAAAGTCGCGCGGCTGTCACGGGGGGATTGGCTGGCGGCTTGGATGCTCCTAGTACCCACAATCACAAGTGCCTAATACGCACCGCTCGACCGATGCGATGGCATCGCTCATCGCGGATGCTCCTGGCGGATCGGCGCGCGGGATCGCGATCAGGCGTGCTAGGGACTGGTGATTGTGGGTACTAGACTATCCCGCGAATTGCCGAGCATTGCCGGCGACTTCGCGGCCAAGCGTTGCAAAGCGATCTATGCGGAAGGCTTCCAGCGGTGTTGCCGACTGGCCGTGGATCGCGAGTTCAGCCAGCACCTCGCCAACCACCGGGCCGAGTTGGAAGCCGGCGCCGGAGAACCCGAAGGCATGCAGCAGTCCGGGGGTGGTGCACGACGCGCCGATGACCGGCAGAGCATCGGGGGTCTCGCCGTCGATACCGGACCACGTCCGTATGACGTGCGCCGACGCCAAGGCCGGCACGATGTCGCGCAACTTTGGCAGAACGCCGAGCGTCGTCTGCGCCGTCGCGCGCGACCGCCATTGCATCCAGTCGCCAGTGCCGCGCCCGCCACCGAATATGACGTTACCACGGGGGATCTGGCGAATGTAGATATCGCCACCGCAGACGCCCATGTTGCGCGTTACGACATAGGGCATCGGCTCCGTCACCACCATGTTCGGCAACATCGCCGCGAGCGGGACCTGTTCGCCAAACATGGCGGCGATTTTTGCAGCCCCCATCCCAGCGGTGTTGATCAGCTGCGGCGCTGTAACCCGCAATTCGCCGGCTTCGATTTCGAAACCGGATTGCGTGTGACGGGCGTGCGTGACAGCCGTCTGTTCGCGAACGTCAGCGCCGAGTTTGCGCGCGAGACGCGCATAGGCCGGCGCCACGACACGCGGATTGGCTTGGCCATCTTCGGGAGAAAACGATGCGCCGATGATCGCTTGTCCGAGCCAAGGATACTCGGCGCGGATGGCGTTCTGACCGATGATTGTGAGGTCGAGACCGTGCTCACGCGCGATCTGTGCGTAGACCTCGAGGCCGGCCATATCCGCTTCGGTGCGCGCGAGCTTGAGATGGCCGGTCGCCGCGAATTCCGTATCCTCACCGAGTAGCGTGTTGATGCTGCCCCAGATTGTGCGCGAGCGATGCGCTAAGGCCAATTCTTGTGGTGGGCGCCCCTGCTGGCGAACGCCGCCGAAATTGACGCCGCTGGCGGCCCCTCCGCACAAATCGCGTTCGAGCAGAACGACGTGCATGCCGGCCTGGCGCAAGTGGACCGCCGCCGCGCACCCGGCCGTCCCGCCGCCGATGATGGCCACGTCGCAGTTGAGTTGGGTGGTCATGACGCCCGCTCCAGCGACGCAGTCGTGCCAGCCGGCATGATGTCCAAGGGAATGGGCTTGATGGGCGGCTGCGCGCGCAGCCGGCCGGCCATCTCGATGCTGATAGCGCCGGTCCTGGCCAGCATTTCACTCGCAGCAAGTCCACACATCCGGCCCTGACAGCGCCCCATGCCAATGCGCGTGAAAGCTTTCAATCGATTGACATCGGCGGGTTGCTGCTCGTGCACACTACGCTGCACCGCGCCACAGTCGATCCCTTCGCAACGGCACAGAGTTGTATCGGGCGCCAGGCCATCGAGCATATGCGCTGGAAACGGATAGGCGGCGTCAAGTCCACGCCGAAATGTCGCGTACCAGCCGAGCCACATCTCGACGCGGCTGATGCGATCACCATCGACCATCACGCCGGTATCCTCGAGGACAGCCAGTGCCGCGCGTTCGCCAGCGAGCTCGGCGACATCAGCGCCGCCAATTGCGGCACCATCGCCGGCAAGATAAACCTGCTGCTGTGACGTGCGGCCGGAAACGTCAGTTCGCGGTTGCCATTGCCGCGCTGTCGCGTCGTAGGCGAAATGACAGCCGGCGAGATCGGCAAGCTGGTTCTCCGAGCGCAGGCCAAATGAGGCCGCCACGGAATCGCAATCGATGCGATGCTCGACGCCAGCGCGATCTAGATAGATGAGCCCGGCGACACGATCATCGCCGGTCGCTCGAATGGCACGGACACCGTGGACGTATGGTACCCCTGCCCTGACCGCGCTCGCCATGTAGCGCAGCCCTTTGAGCAGGGTTGATGGCGCCGCAAGCATGCGCGGCAATGCCAGCACTTTCGCTGTGAACGGTGTCGCATCGAGAACGACCGCTGGCTTGATGCCAGCCTTGATGTATTGGTGCGCAAGCAAAGGCAAAAGTGGGCCGGCGCCGATCAGCGCGACACGGCGGCCGATCGCGATACCTTGCGACTTGAGCGCGATTTGTGCGGCGCCCAGTGTGAAGACGCCCGGCAATGTCCAGCCGGGGAATGGCAGCACGCGATCGACGGCGCCGGTTGCCAAGATCAATCGATCGGTGATGATCGTCGCCGACCTATCGCCTCGAAGCGTATCGAGATGCAATTTCTCGCCGACGTGCGTGATGTTCCAGACCAGCGTTTCCGGCCGATAGTCGATGCGTGCGCCGCGTTCGCCAAGGACGGCGTGAATGGCCTGCGCCTTGCGCGCGTCGAGACCATAGATCTCCTGCGCTGGGCGATTGGCGCCGGCGGGCGGCTGGCGATAGATCTGTCCGCCGCACTGACGCGCCTCGTCAATCAGGATCGGTGTCTGGCCGTGGCGGGACAAAGTTTCTGCCGCGCGGATCCCGGCCGGCCCAGCGCCGACCACGACGACGTCAACGCGTGGCAACTCATAGCGCATGCTTGGGCGGCTCCGTGACGATGCTGAGACCGGGTGTGACCAGAGTTGTGCAGGCTCTGAGGCGCCGGCCATCGGCAGTCGCGACCCAACAATCCTGGCATGCACCCATCAAGCAAAACCCGGCGCGTGGTACATCAGCGAATTCGAACGTGCGCAATTTGGCACGCGCCAGCAGCACTGCCGTCAATAGGGTATCGCCAGCATGAGCGTCGAATGGCTGACCATCGATGATGATCGACACGACCGGACTGGACCGCGCATCAACACGAACGAACAGTCCGGGATGCTCAATGCTCATCGCCGTCGCGCCTCGAGCCAGCGTTCAAGCCGGCGGGCCGCCGCGACAATGCAACCGGTAAGCAGGCCAAGGCCGAGCGTCATGACCAGAAACGGGATCAGGACGGGCACATAAGCGTAGACAAAAAACGCCGCAACGATTGCGCCGGTCGCCAGCATCCAAAGCCGCAGGAAGCTCATGACGGTGGCCGCTTCCCATGCAGTTGATACCCGGCGTAGGCCCAACCGAGGCCGAGGATGACCTGGACAACGAAGATGCCAGCGGCCGCCCGCGAGAGTGTCGCGGTGCCGGGAAAGCGCAGGAGTGTCGCCAGATAAATCAGCGCGAGGCCGCAAAGGGACGCTGCAAACGCGGCAACGATCAGCTTGGCCTTCTGATCTGCCTTCGCCCCCATCACGAACGCGACGCCACCGACGGCCGGATTGAGTACGGCTGCCGCGAGAACCAGCCAGAGGCTCACGTCATCCTGCAGAGTAGGAGTGATAAACAGGAACATGCGGGTCGCCGATCAGCGTTTGGGCGCGTCTTTCGCTTCGATCTGGTCACGGAGCTTTTCTTCCTCGTACTGGATGAACCAGCCGATCATCTGCCGCCACAACGCTTCGCAAAGATCGGGTGGCACGCCCCGCTCGGCGGCGCGGGCGCGGACTTTTTCGATCACCTGCTGATTGCGCCAGGGCACGCTCGCTTCCTGGGCGTGCTTGAGTTTGATCTGCCAGGCGCGCTCGACGTAGCCGAACCGCTCGCCGATCAGATCGACCAGCGCCTTGTCGAGGCGGTCGATTTCGGTGCGGACGTCGGAAAGATCGGCGCAGTCCTTGGGCAGGCGTACGGTCATGGCTACTATCCCGGATCTAAGGCTCGGGCCGACATAGCACAGGCGGCGCGAGGCGGCGAGAGCAGGGTGATTTGGTCATGGTTGTGCCATCGGGCCGTCGCTTAATCGCGGGCGAACGGTGTTGCCAAGGGACGCTGACGGCCATGATCGAACGGAGGATTGCCGCACTGGGAGTGGCGTTGATCGTGCTGAGCGGCGCTGACGTGGTCCAGGCGCAAGCCCCCGACTATACCTGGCGTCAGGGCCGAACCTCGTCTGCCGCGACCCTCGCCGCACGGATCGAGCCGCCACCGGGATGGTCGCGTGCCCCTGTTGACGGCGGATCGTTCGCCGCCTGGCTCCGCGACTTGCCGCTGAAGCCCGTCGACGCACCGGTCCTGCTGCACACCGGCCAGCCAAAGGCGCGCCAGGATGTCCACACCGCGGTGATCGATATCGATACGGGGACACGCGATCTGCAGCAGTGCGCTGACGCGGTGATGCGACTGAGGGCTGAATGGTTGTATGCGGCGGGTCGCCAATCCGAGATCACTTTCAACGACACCGGCGGCGCGCAACCGATGCGCTATTCGCGCTGGGTTGACGGCGAGCGGCCCAAGCCAAGCGGCCGCGTGTTGGTGTGGGCGAGGACGGCCGCACGCGACGCCAGTTACGCCGGGTTCCGCCGCTACATGGATACGGTATTCGCCTGGGCCGGAACGCATTCGCTAGAACGCGAACTGATGCCGGTCGCCACCAGCGACGTGCGCGCTGGCGACGTGTTTATCAAAGGCGGAATTCCCCGGCCATGCCGTGCTCGTCGCCGACGTGGCCATCAATCCGGTGGGTGAGAAGCAACTCTTGCTGGCGCAAAGCTTCATGCCCGCGCAGGACATGCACATCCTGAAGACGCCATCGCCGGAGAATGCATCGCCGTGGTTCGCGGTGCCGGCAATGGGCGAGCCGCTGGTCACGCCGGAATGGATATTCCCACCCGGCAGTCTCAGGCGTTGGCGCAATTAGAGTGTATCGAGAATGCCGCGCACGAAGCCGTCGAGGCCCGGCTGGCGCTCGCGCTTCAGTCGCTCGGCCGCGAGGATTGCGGTCAGGTTCGCGTGGCTGCGATCGAGATCCTCATTGATGATCACGTAATCGTATTCGTTCCAATGACTGATCTCGGCAGCCGCCTTCGCCATCCGCCGCGCCACCACGTCGGGTGGGTCCTGATTGCGGGACTTCAAGCGGGCTTCCAGCGTCTTACCATCGGGCGGCAGAATGAAGACGCGCACCAAATCCCGCGGCAACGTCGCGGCTATCTGCTGCGTCCCCTGCCAGTCGATATCGAACAGCACGTCGCGGCCGGCATCGAGCGCTTGGGCTATGGGCTGGCGCGGCGTCGCGTAGTGATGATCGAACACCCTCGCCCACTCCAGCAGGTCGCCGCGATCACGGCGGCGAATGAACTCGGCGTCATCGACGAAATAATAGTCGCGGCCTTCGACCTCACCCGGCCGGGGTTTGCGGGTCGTCACCGACACCGACATGGTGATCGCAGGATCCGCAGCGATCAACCGCTTCGATAACGTCGTTTTACCCGCACCCGACGGCGAGGACAGCACGAACAGCAGACCGCGTCGCGTGACGCTGGCATTCGGGGATGACATGGCCTCACTCAACGTTCTGCACCTGCTCGCGCATCTGATCGATCGTGGTCTTCAGGTCGAGCCCCGCACGCGTGATGTCGGGATCGTTCGATTTGGAGCAGAGCGTATTGGCTTCGCGATTGAATTCCTGGGCAAGGAAATCGAGCTTGCGCCCGACCGGCTCCCGGGCTTTCAGCAGGTCGCGGGCGGCGGCGACGTGAGCGGCCAGGCGCTTCAATTCCTCCTCGACGTCGGCGCGCGTCGCCAGCAGGGCTGCTTCCTGATGCAGGCGGGCGGGATCGAGCGCAATCGACGTTTCAAGGATGCGGCCGACCATCTCTTCGAGTCGCCGACGAATGGCCTCCGTCGAACGCGCCGGCGCCTTGGTCACGAGCCCGACGAGGCGTTCGATATCGCTGAGCTGGTCGCGCATGATGGTAGCCAAATGGCTGCCCTCGGCCTGTCGCGACACGACGAGTTCGGCAAGCGCGGACTTGAGGCTGGTGAGCATGGCGGCCGTGCGCTGCTCCGCCTCATCCTCGCTTTCACCGGCCTCGACGTATTCGAGTACGCCGCGCAATCCGAGCAGTCCTTCGGTCGAGGCTGCGCTTGACCCAGTGATGGCCTGCACGCGCGCCGCAGCGGCGACAACCTGCTTCAAGGCTGCTTCATTGAGGCGGATTTCGCTGACACCATCGGCGCGTTTGACGGCGAGCCCAACATTGACACTGCCGCGGACGATCGCCTGGCCGACCAATTCGCGCACTTTGGGTTCGAGCGATTCAAACCCCGGCGGCAACCGCATGCGCAGGTCGAGGCCGCGGCCGTTGACGGACTTTACTTCCCAGGTCCAGGACGTGCCCCCCCTGACTCCTTCAGCGCGCGCAAATCCAGTCATGCTCTTAAGCGACATGGGGAGGTTATTGTCTTTCATGGGACTGCGTTGAATGTGCAGCACCATACCGTCAGCGATGGCCCGCAACAAGGCGGCTTAACGCAGCTGCCGAGCCGGATCAGGACTTCGGCTTCTTCGCCGGGGCTTGTTGAGCGGCGGCTGGTAATGCCGCCGGCTGCGCTGCCGGCGCTTGCGGCTCAACGGCGGCTTCGGCAGCGCCAGTGCCGCCACCGACGGCCGGCGTTGCAGCCGCACCGGCACGGGCAGCGCGCTCCTTCTCGACCTGGCGCCAGCGCACAACATTGGTGTTATGATCCTTGAGTGTCTCGGCGAAGGTATGACCGCCCTTCCCGTCCGCCACGAAGTACAATTCGCGTGTCGCCGCCGGTCTCAGCGTCGCCTCGATGGTGGCGCGGCCCGGGTTGCAGATCGGCGTCGGGGGGAGCGAGGGGATCACGTAGGTGTTGTGCGCCGTATTGGATTGGATTTCCGACTTCAGGATCGGCTTGCCCCAGGCGACCTTGCCCTGCAACAGGCCATAGAGAATGGTCGGATCCGATTGCAGCTTCATGTTTTGGCGCAACCGGTTGACGAAGACGGCGGCGACACGATCACGCTCATCGTTGCGGCCGGTTTCCTTTTCGACGATCGACGCGAGGACAAGCGCCTCTTGCGGCGTCTTGAGCGGCAGTCCCTCCTGGCGCTCCGCCCAGGCGGTCTCGATCAGCTTTTTCTGTGCCGCCTGCATCAGGTCGATGACGCCCTGCCGGGTGGCGCCGCGCTGCAGAGAATAGGTTTCCGGCAACAGCGTGCCTTCCGGAGGAACAGCGGCGATATCGCCCGTCAAGCTCTGGTCGGCCTTCAATCGCTCGACGATCTGATGGCTGGTCAGACCTTCGGGGATGGTGACGCGGGTCATCACGGTGCGGCCATCGGAAAGCGTCTCTATGATGCTGCGGATGCTGGCGCCCTGCTTGATCTCGTAGTCGCCGGCCTTAAGCAGCGCGCCCTTCGGCGTCGTCAAGCGCAGCCAATGCACGGCCGCGACGAACAGATTGCGACTGGGGATGACGCGCTCGCGCTCCAGGCGATCAGCAATGCTTTGCGTTTCCTCGCCGCGTGGAATGACAATGATCTTGTTCTGCGCGGATGGTCCGGGCGCGTCCATCGCCGCCGTCAGATAGAGCGCGCCACCGCCAGCCAGCAGCAATGCCAGCAGCAGCATCGTCAGTGCGCCATTGATGAAACGTAGCACCGGTCCAAGCCTTCTTGCTTCTGCCCGCGGCTTGCGGCCGGTTGGGCGTTTGGGTCCACGCAACGGTTCGACAACTTCCGACGGGCTCCGCGTCTGCACGCCACTGGTGCGCCCAGTCCGTTCGCCACCGACGCGCTCGACACCGGCGCTGCGGCGTGCTCTGGCGGCGCCGGCTTGATCGATTGGGGTCTTGGCCAGCTTACTCGTCACGCATCAGCCCATTGAAAAGAAACCCAGCCGGTCCCGGCACGTCTCGTTACTCGACCTCGCCACTGCACTACAATCTGCACTACAATCACGGTACTCCACATCACACGACAAGTTTCATCGAAGAATATGGCAAAAGCCCGTCAAAGTGCACTTGGCCGTCAGATTGCGAAGACCGCGTGCACGATAGGCCGGGTTCAGGCGGCAACGCGTCGCATGACCAACGACGCATTGGTGCCGCCGAAACCGAACGAGTTCGACAGTACGGTATTGATGGGACGCTTCTTCGCCTTATGTGGAACAAGATCGATCGCCGTTGATACGGAAGGGTTATCAAGGTTCAGCGTCGGCGGCGCGATATTGTCGCGCATGGCCAGAATCGAGAATACGGCTTCGACCGATCCGGCGGCGCCGAGTAGGTGGCCGATCGCCGATTTGGTCGACGACATGGCGACCTTGCTGGCGGCATTACCCAGCAATCGCTCAACGGCACCCAGTTCAATCTCGTCGCCCATCGGCGTCGACGTACCGTGCGCATTGATGTAGTCGAGGTCGGACGCGGCGATCCCAGCGCGCTTCAACGCCATCTGCATGCAGCGGAACGCGCCGTCACCGTCTTCTGCGGGGGCGGTGATGTGATAGGCGTCGCCCGACAGGCCGTAGCCGATCACTTCGGCGTAAATGCGCGCGCCGCGGGCCTTGGCATGCTCCAAGCTTTCCAAGACGACAACGCCGGCGCCTTCGCCCATCACAAAGCCGTCGCGGTCACGGTCGTAGGGACGCGACCCCTTCGTGGGTTGATCGTTGAACCCTGTCGAAAGCGCCCGGCAGGCGGCAAATCCAGCAAGTGCGATGCGGCAGATCGGGCTCTCGGCGCCACCGGCGACCATCACCTCGGCGTCACCGAGGGCGACGAGACGCGCGGCATCGCCAATGGCGTGGGCGCCGGTCGAACAGGCGGTGACGACGGAGTGATTGGGCCCTTTGAGGCCATGCTTGATCGAAACGTAGCCTGAGGCGAGGTTGATCAACCGACCGGGAATGAAGAACGGGCTGACCCGCTTCGGGCCTTTTTCCTTGAGCAGGATCGAGGTGTCGGCAATGCCGGACAATCCGCCGATGCCAGAGCCGATGAGCACACCGGTGTTGATCTGCTTCTCACGCGTATCGGCTTTCCAGCCCGCGTCTTTCAAAGCCTGATCAGCGGCGGCGACCGCATAGATGATGAAGTCGTCGACCTTGCGCTGGTCCTTCGGCTCCATCCAGTCATCGGCATTGAAGTTGCCATCGGCGAGACTGCCCTTGGGGATGAAGTGGGCGATTTGGCAGGTAATGTCCGCGACTTCGAATTCGCTGACGCGGCGGGCGCCGCTTTTACCTTCCAACAGCCGGGCCCAGGTGGCCTCAACGCCGCAACCGAGCGGCGTGACCAATCCGAGACCCGTAACGACGACCCGACGTAGCATGCCAGCCCCTTATCAACCCGCCCAAAATCTCCAAGAGCGAAGCAACAAACTGAAAAGCCGGGCCTCCCCGACAACGCGGAACGCCCGGCTTGCTACAGTCGTCCACTCAAGCGGCGCTCGACGCATTCTTCTCGAGGAACTTCACGGCATCGCCGACCGTCTGGATCTTTTCAGCGGCGTCATCGGGAATTTCACAACCGAACTCTTCTTCAAATGCCATCACCAGCTCGACTGTATCGAGGCTGTCGGCACCGAGGTCGTCAATGAAGCTCGCGCCTTCGACGACCTTCTCGACTTCAACGCCGAGATGCTCGACAACGATCTTCTTCACGCGGCTTGCAACGTCGCTCATGTCAGTCTTCCCCTCGCGGATCTCTTTTTTGGCTGTGCTATTTTGAGTCGCACCAGATCCAACAGCCTGGACCCGTGGCGAATGTCATGATGATCGACCGTGTGACGTAACGCCGGTCACTGGCTCCCGTGCCCTTCCTGAGTACACGAAGGCCTGAATACGCCAAGGCCTGAGTACGCCAAGTTCGGGCGTCCGCCAAGGTTTTCCCCAGGCCGGTGAACACAATTCGCGGGGTCGTTAACATACTTCCCCCCCCTTGACCAGCGGGTTGGGAGCCGCTCCCGCATCACGACGTTACATTATTTTGACGATGCAGTGTCACTCGTTTTGAACAGCGATCAGGGCATGACCATGCCGCCGTTCACGTGCAGTGTTTGGCCGGAGACGTAGCGCGCCTCCGTGCTCGCCAGATAGACCGCGCACGCCGCGATATCGTCGGGGGTACCGAAGGTCTGGGCAGGGATCTGTTCCTTGATCATCGCCGTTTGCTTTTCATTCAAGACTTCGGTCATGGCGGTCTGGATAAAGCCAGGTGCGATGCAGTTGGCGGTGATGCCGCGCGAGCCGACTTCCCTGGCGAGGCTCTTGGTCATGCCGATCATGCCGGCCTTGGAGGCGGCATAATTGCCTTGGCCTGGGTTGCCGATGATCGCGGAAACCGAGGAAATGTTGATGATCCGGCCGTATCCGGTCTTCGAGCGCATCATGTGGCGGCTGGCGGCGCGCATCAGCATGAAGGTCGAGGTCAGGTTGACGGCGATGACGTCGTCCCACTGCTCGTCCTTCATCACCATGAAGAGGTTGTCCTTGGTCAGCCCGGCATTGTTGACGAGAATATCGAGCCTGCCCCCCAATGCCTTGACGGCCTCGTCGATCAGCTTGCCGACCTGCTCCTTGTTGGCGAGATCGCAGGGCACCACGACGCAACGCTCTTTCAACGCCGCCTTGAGCGCTTCAAGCTTGTCGACCTGCCGGCCTGATATGGCGACCGTCGCGCCGCGGGCATGCAGCTGGCGGGCAATGGCGCCGCCAATGCCGCCTGTGGCGCCGGTGACGAGGGCAGTTTTGCCGGTGAGATCGAACATGGGACATTCCTTACGAGGGCGAAAAGCAGGATCTGGCGGGGTTTTGCGGGAGGTAGACGGCATCGTCAAGGGCGGAGGTTCGCATTGGTTTTGCGCATGGACCTTGACACCGCGTCCAGCAATGTATATCCATGCGGGACATACGCGAGACAATTCATGTCGACAAAGACCGTCATCTTCAAAAGCAATCGAACCCAGGCCGTCCGGCTGCCGAAGGACGTTGCCTTCCCCGAGGACGTCCGCGAAGTCGAAATCACCAAGGTCGGCAATAGCCGCGTGATCAGCCCTGTCGGCCATCGCTGGGATAGTTTCTTCGCAAGGGGAACCAGACTGAGTGACGACTTCTTGGTCGACCGCGATCAAGGGAGATTCGAGGAGCGCGAACCGCTCTGATGCTGCGCTACATGCTGGATACCAACACCTGTATCCGAGCCATGCGCATTGACGCAGCCACCGGCCTTGCCGCGCGGCTCAACCGATTTGCCGAACAACTCTGCATATCGACAATTGTCTTGGCCGAGTTGCACTACGGTGCCGAGAACTCGCAGCGCGTTACAGAAAACCTGTTCGAGATTGAGCAGTTCGCTGCACGGGTTCGAACGGTGCTGGACTTTGATGCAGAGGCGGCAGCCGACTATGGCCGCATTCGCGTTGCACTGCGCAAGACTCCCATCGGCCCGCTCGATACGTTGATTGCCGCGCACGCGCGCAGCCGCGACCTGATCATCGTCACCAGCAACGTCAGTGAATTCAGCCGCGTGCCGGGACTGGCGGTGGAGGAGTGGTTGTAAGCCGGGGCCGCGCGGGACGGTCTACCCGATCGGTCCAACAAACTGCTGCAATTCCGGGGTCTTTGGCGCCTGGAACAACGCTTTCGGCGCACCCTCCTCGTGCACCCGGCCGGCATGCATGAAAATCAGCTTGGTGCCGACGTCGCGGGCAAAGCGCATCTCGTGCGTGACGAGCATCAGCGTCATGCCATCGCGCGCCAAGGTCTCAATCACCCGCAAGACCTCATTGACGAGTTCGGGATCGAGCGCCGAGGTGATCTCATCGCAGAGCAGAACTTTAGGCCGCATGGCGAGCGCCCGCGCGATGGCAACGCGTTGCTGCTGGCCGCCGGAGAGTTGGCTCGGATAACTCGCAAATTTGTCGTCGAGCCCGACTTTCGCAAGCATCTCCTTTGCAAGCTCGGTTTGCGCTTTCGCGGAAATCTTGTTCACGACCTTCGGCGCGAGCACGACGTTTTCCGCCGCCGTCAGATGCGGGAACAGATTGAACTGCTGGAACACCATGCCGACGTGACGACGCAATTCCCTGAGATCGGTTGCCTTGCCGCCAACCTCGAGCCCGTCGACGGTGATTGATCCCGACTGATAAGTCTCAAGCCCGTTGACACAGCGCAGCAGCGTGCTCTTGCCCGAACCGGATCGTCCGATGATGGCGATCACGTCGCCCTTTTCGACCGCGACCGAAACGCCTTTCAGAACCTCCAGTGGCCCAAACGACTTGCGCACATCGGTGATACTAACGAGCGGCATTGAGGCGTCCTTCCAGGCGGCGGGCGTACCAGGAGAGTGGGAAGCAGAGCGCGAAGTAAATCAGCGCAACGAGTGAGTAGACGAGGAACGGACGGAACGTCGCGTTGTTCAGCATCGTGCCGGCCTTGGTTAGCTCGACGAAGCCGATGATCGAGGCGAGGGCCGTGCCTTTGATCACCTGCACCGAAAAACCAACGGTCGGCGGGATCGCGATGCGCAGCGCTTGCGGCAGGATCACGTAGCGCATCTGCTCGACGTAACTCAGCGCCAGCGAGGCGGATGCTTCCCACTGGCCCTTCGGCGTCGACTCAACACAACCACGCCAGATCTCGGTGAGGAATGCACTGGTCCACAGCGTCAGCGCCAAAGCTGCCGCCGCCCACGGGCTCAGCTCCAAACCGAACAGCGCCAGCCCGAAGAACAGCAGAAAGAGTTGCATCAACAGTGGCGTGCCCTGGAAAATCTCAATGTAAATCTTGACCAGCGCTTCAAGCGGCTTGATGCCGGACGTCCGCAAGAACAGCAGCACCACGCCAACCAACCCGCCGCAGACAAAAGCGATCAGCGACAGCAGAATTGTCCACTGCGTCGCGATCAGCAGGTTCTTGATGATCAGCCAGACGCTGAATTCGGTCATCGCTCACGCCTTCGGAAAGATGCGGCGGCCGAGTTGGCGCAGGCCAGTCCGGACGATGATCGCGAGGGCGAGATAGACGGCAGTCGCAAAGAAGTAGGCTTCGAAGGCGCGGAAGTTGCGCGACTGGATGAAGTTGGCGGCGTAGGTCAGATCCTCAGCGGAAATCTGCGAGACGACGGCTGAGCCCAGCATGACGATGATGATCTGCGAGGACAGCGCCGGCCAGATCTTCTCGTACGCCGGCTTCAGCACGATATAGCGAAAAATTTCAAAGCGGCTCATGGCGAGACTGGCGCCCGCCTCGATATTGCCCTTCGGCGTCGCCTCCACGCCGGCGCGAATGATCTCGGTCGAATAGGCGCCGAGATTGATGGTCATGGCGAGAAATGCGGCCTGCGCTTCGCTGAGCTTGATGCCGGCGGCGGGTAATCCGAAGAAGATAAAAAACAATTGCACGATGAATGGCGTGTTGCGGATCACCTCGACATAACCAGAGACGATCGCGCCGGCCCAACGCGGCCCGAACGTGCGCGCCCATGCGCCCGTCGTGCCAACCGCGATCCCCGCCGCGGTCGAGACCAGAGTCAACACCACCGTGAACGCCAGCCCGTAGGCAAGCGTCTCCCAGTAGGGCAGGAGAGCTGTGAAATCCAGTTTGGACATTGTGATCTCCCTCTCCCCGCGCGCGGGGAGAGGGTTGGGGTGAGGGGCAGGTACAGATGACCGAGCGAGCCCTGGGCTGCCCCTCATCCGTCTCTAATACGTTCTGCGCTAAGCGCAGGGGCGGGCACCTTCTCCCCGCTTACGGGGAGAAGGCAGCGATCAAATGCTCGACGGCAGCGGCGCCTTCAGCCACTTCTCGGAAATCTTGCCGAGTTCGCCCGACGACTTCGCCTTGGCGATGATCTCGTTGACCTTGGCCATCAAAGCCGGCTCGGCCTTGCGCATGCCGACGTAGCAAGGGCTGTCCTTGATCACGAACTTGGAGACCGGCGCGCGCGCGGGGTTCTTTTCCGCGATCGCCGCTGCGACGACGTTACCGGTCGCGATCAGATCAACTTGACCGGAGATAAACGCGGCGATGGTCGCGTTGTTGTCCTCGTAGCGCTTGATCGTCGCGTCGGGTGCGAGCTTTGAAATTTCCTGCTCTTCGATAGCGCCACGCGTCGCACCAACCGTCTTGCCTTTGAGATCGCCTGCGTTGGCGACCGCAACGTCCTTGGTGCCGAACACGCCCGAGAAGAACGGAGCATAGGCATTGGAGAAGTCGATGACCTTCTCGCGGTCCGGGTTCTTGCCGAGTGAGGAGATGACGAGATCAGCCTTCTTGGTTTCGAGATAGGGAATGCGATTTGCGCTGGTCACCGGAATGATCTCGACCTTCACGCCCAGTTCCTTGGCGATGTAGGCGGCCATGTCGATGTCGTAGCCAACCGGTTTCAAGTCGGGCCCGGCCGAGCCAAACGGCGCGAAGTCCTGCGGTACTGCGACCTTCAGCACACCAGCTTTTTTGATGTCATCGAGCGCGTCGGCGTGCGCCAGCGTTGCACCACCGATCAAAGCCAGGACAAGTGACGTCGCGCGCAGAAGGGATCGAAACATCGGGATACTCCGGGTTGGAATTGAAGCAAACGGGACTTGTTGACCATAGCGGCAAGTCAAGACCGTTGCCAAGACTTGCCACGCGTCCACCATGCCGCGCAAGACCGGCACGCATGTATCTGTCTAATTTCGAGTATGCCGGGAACTGTGTTGCGTTATCTCTTTGGAACGGTCGACAGAACGTGCCGCGCACTTCAACTCGCCGTGCTGAACAATGGCGCGGCTGCGAGGAGCTGGATTGACTGCAACCTGCGCCGCGCTCACGATGCAGGCTTCGCATGCTACCCCAGGGGACACCATGGCACGATTTCGCATTGTCACGCCGGCCGGTACGGCGTTCACGACACGCAGCGATGGCTATGCCTACGAAATGGAAGCGCTGGCTGGCCTCGGCGCTGAGATCGTCGAATGTCCGCCGAATGAAGCAGCCTTCGTCGCCGCCGCCCGCGATGCCGATGCCATTTATTGCAAAGGCTTCAAGATCACCCAGGCGATGATCGACACGCTCGATCGTTGCCGGATCATCGCGCTGCCCTCGGTCGGCGTTGATTACGTCGATGTCGTAGCGGCAACCGCCAAGGGTATCCCCGTCACCAATTGTCCCGACACCTTCATCGAGGAAGTCGCCGATCACGCGATGATGCTACTGCTCGCGACGCATCGCCGCGCGATTGAGCAGGACCGGATGGTGCGCGAGGGGCGCTGGGCAGAAGGGCGGCCGCAACTGTCGGTGGTGCCGCGTCTCTTAGGGCAAACGCTCGGGCTGATTGCGTTCGGGCGGGTTGCCCGCGCGGTCGCCGCCCGAGCGCGGCCGTTCGGTTTGCGGATCATGGCCTATGATCCCTTTGTCGATGAATTGACGATGTCGGCGCTGGGCGTCGAGCCGGTCAGCCTGCCCGAGCTGCTGGCGCATGCGGACTTCATTTCAGCGCACTTACCCGCGACGCCGCTGACGAAGGGACTTGTGACGGGCGAACACTTCGCACGCATGAAGCCCAATGCGATCTTCATCAATACCGGGCGTGGACCGACCGTCGATGAAGCGGCACTCATCAAGGCGCTGCAGGACAAGCGCATTGCCGGCGCAGGGCTTGATGTCCTGGAAGTCGAGCCGCCGAAACCGGACAATCCATTGCTGGCGATGCGCAACGTGCTGTTGTCGCCACACAACGCCTCGGCGTCGGCGCGCTTCGATCCTGCCCGCAAGCGTCGCGTCGGCCAGGAATTGGCGCTGGTGCTGTCAGGGCGCTGGCCGATGTCGTGCGTCAACCCGACCGTGCTCACGTCAGGCACGCTCAAGCAATGGCAGCCGGTATCGATGGAGCGTGGGCCGAATTCGTGATTACGCGTTCAACGCTGCCATGACCGCCTCGATGTCAGCTGGCGTACCAACCGGCGTCCCCTTGAGCCGCTTGTCGATGCGGCCGGCCAAGCCCGACAGCACCTTGCCCGACCCGACCTCATAGAGATCCGTGACGCCGGCGTCAGCCATGGCCATCACGCACTCGCGCCAGCGCACCGTGCCGGTGACCTGTTCGACCAAGCGCTTCTTGATCTCGCTCGGATCAGAAATGGGTGCTGCCAGCACGTTCGCGATCACGGGAACGACGGGCTTATCGATTGTGACTTTCGCTAGTGCCGCGGCCATCGCATCCGCTGCAGGTTGCATCAACCGGCAATGGAAGGGTGCCGAGACCGGTAGCGGCATCGCGCGGCGGAGCCCGTATTTCTTGCCGACCTCGGTAACCCGATCAATCGCCGTCTTATGCCCTGACAGCACCACCTGCGTCGCATCGTTATCGTTGGCGATATCGCAGACATCACCCTGCGCCACATCCGCCGCAATCAACTTCGCCGTGTCGAGCCCGACGCCGAGCAGCGCCGCCATCGCACCGACACCCACCGGCACCGCCTTCTGCATCGCCTGCCCACGCAACTTCAACAGCCGCGCCGCATCAGCCAACGAAAACGCGCCCGCCGCGGCGAGCGCCGAATATTCGCCGAGCGAATGGCCTGCAACGAACTTCACGCGTTCAGCGAGCTTGAACCCTTTTTCCTTTTCAAGCACGCGCATGACCGCCATCGAAACCGCCATCAGCGCCGGCTGCGCGTTTTCCGTCAGCGTCAGCGTTTCTGCCGGGCCCTCCCACATGATCGCGGAGAGCTTCTGCCCCAGCGCCGCATCGACCTCATCGAACACCGCCTTGGCCGCTGGAAACTGCAGCGCCAGGTCGCGCCCCATGCCAACGGCCTGACTGCCCTGCCCCGGAAATACCAATGCGATGGCCATGGTGGACCTCTCCAGCGCTGAATGCCAATTGTCGGCGGCCGTTAAGCACTTGACCTTGAAATCTGTCAAGTTATCAACCCTCCCTTGCCAGCGTGCGTCGTGCTATCTTCGCCGCCACAGGAGGCAAGCCATGCGCCCGCGTCTCAAACCCGAAGACCAGATGACAATCGACGAGTTCTTGGCGTTCACAGACCAGCGTCCCGATGGCGAACGTTGGGAACTGATCGAGGGGGCTGCGATCATGAATGCTGCGCCGGCTGAATTTCATCAGGTGATCGCTGGCAATATCTACATGGCGCTCGGGTTGTTGAAATTGTCTGGTGCCCATCACTGGACGCCAGCTCTGGGCGTTGGGACACGCGTGCCTGCGGCCCCAACGAGCCTTCCACAACCAGACGTCTACGTGAAGGTTGGCGCGATGACCGCGCTTTCGACGACCGACGACGCGCTCGTCCTGTTCGAGGTTCTCTCTAAGAGCAACACCAAGGCCGATCAGGCCTGGCGGCGGCGCGTCTATGCTAGCATTCCCAATTGCCAGCACTTCGTCACCGTTTCGCAATCGACCGTCGCCATCACCCGTTACGACCGCGCTGCCGGGTGGAAGGGTGTTGACATCGATCGCCTTGATCTCCCGCTCGCACTGCCGGCGCTGGGGGCAGGCGCGTCCATCGCGATTGCCGACATCTATCGCTGGACGCCATTGGCGACAGCGTAACTGCGCAACCGTTCCTTTGAAGCCATCGAGGCCAAGCGACGATGAAACGACTGAGCACCGCATTATTCGTCGCAATGTCGATCGCATCAGCTCCCGCCGTCGCCCAATCGCCCTATCATCAAGCGCTCAAGGCCTGCCGGGCGGCCGCCGAAGCAGCACTCGATCCGACCGACTTCAAATGCGACTGGAAGACCGTGCTGCGCGGCGCTCCGGGCTCCGCGCTGACCGGCAAGTTCGATGCGCGCATCAACGGTGTCAATGGCGAGATGACGATCCTTAAATCGGCCGAGGGTCCAGCGATCATCCATGTTTCGACCGTCACCAAACGGCCGAACGCGCCGACCTGCTCGGTGCAAGTCACCGCCAAGCGCGGCGACGCCGACGCCCTCGTTGCGAAACCCGACGACAGCGACGATTGCACCATCACCATTCGAAGCTCCGGCCCGAACCTCGTGCGCGTGACATCAAAAAGTTGCGGCGGGTTCTGCGGCGTCAACGGCAGTTTCGATGGGCAGTACAAGTTGCGAGTGAAGTAGCGTCGAAATCAATCAATCGATGATATCGGAATGCGTCCTGCTCAGCGAGTCGCAACGGGTTCGAGCTTCGCTACATCGTCGGCAAAATGTCTTGGCGAGCGCCTCATTCGCGCGTACGATCCAAGCTATAAATTATTTAACGTGCATCCCTTCCAAGGAGGCATCGATGATGTTGGTTTGTCAATTTAAGTTGCGCCTCCACTTGGCCGGAATCCTGATGGGCCTGCTGATTGCGCTCAGTCCAGCCGCTGCGGAAAAGCGCGTCGCGCTCGTCATTGGAAATGCCGCCTACACCGATATCACACGCCTGCAGAAGCCACTCAATGACGCGCGCCGCGTGGCGGAAGTCTTACGCAGCCTTGGTTACGAGGTGATCCTCGGCACCGATGCCAGCAAAATCGAACTCGAACGGCTTGCAGACCGCTTCCGGACCGCGCTGGTTGGTGCCGATGTCGGTTTTTTCTTCTATTCCGGACACGGATTCCAGACCAATCGGGCATCGCAACAGCATCCCGTCAATCACATCGTCCCCGTCGATTTTAGAATCCAGGATGTCGAAGCGGCACTTCCGACTCTGGCGCTCGATGCCATCATGGACGCGCTGAAAAGTCAGGTGCGCGTTGGTTTTATTTTCATGGACGCCTGTCGCAACGATCCCCAACTCACGGCGGCGTCGGAAAAACTGGCGCGCGGCACCCGCAGCATCACGATTTCGCGTGGGCTTTCGCCGGTCAATGTTGCTGCCCCAGACGTCGGTAAACCGCAGCGACGACCGGACGTACGCAAAGGCCCGGCCGGTCTGTTGATCGCTTACGCCACCGACCCTGGCAACGTTGCGCTCGAGGGCGACAAGGGCAATTTCAGTCCGTTCACGACGGCACTGGTCAAGCACTTGAGTACACCCGGCTTGAGTGCAGCCGAGGTGATGGGGCGAGTATCGTCGGATGTCTCGACGGAAACGCAAGGCCAGCAGACGCCGTGGAACGTCTCGTCGCTAACGGTTGGAACCTATCAGTTCATGGCAAAACCGATCACGCAGCCGAGCGCTCCAGCGCCGCAACGTTCCGCGCCAGCACCGATTGCCAAGAGTGCTGGACAGGCGCCCAGCCGACCAAGCAATAATCTACCGCCGAATTTGGGTGGCGGCATTGGCGCAGGGTTATAGTCCGAGCGCGCATATACGCATGTGTCAGGTCAGGACCATGGCTTGCCAAGAAACAGGCGACTTGGCTCAGATCTCGTGCGAGCAGGCCATATTGCGATCAGGTCATCTATCGCGTCCATCCAGAGCGCTGTCACGGCCGTTGTGCCGCCGCATCGTGTGCTTGAGTTCTGATGCTGCAAAGCAACAGCCCGTAGGCTCATTTTAACACTTGTTCCTAAACCCATTGGATTAGACCGCACCGCTATTAGCGTCAGCGCACAGCGATGACATATCGCATTCTTATTGCGGTTCCGAGGATTATGAAATGGTTTGCGTCCTGCGTTTCAAGCCCACGACGAAAAGCGTTTGGCTGCTTGGCTCATTCGTCTCAGTGCTTGCGCTCCTGGCGCTCTCACCAACTGCGTCGGCCCAGAGTTCGGTCGGCGCTCCGCTCAACGCCGCAGCCGGTCGATCGCTCACCGACGCTGTCCGGCAAAATGAAAACGAGCTGATCGCGCGCGAAGTGCTGGATGGCGCAGCCGGGGTGGCCGGCGGCGACGGACGTGGCACAGGCGGCAGTACTGGAGCACTCGGATTCAATGCCTACTCAACGGGGCGCTTGCGCGGCTCGTCCCACGATGGCTTGCGACCGCCGTCGGACACCAACTTCGCATTTAAGACGCAGGAGGCGTCGGGCTTTGCCAACGTCGTCGCGACATTGCCGGGAACGGTGCTCGGAGGGCAGATCAAGATCAGCGGGTTCGCCGGTTACAATCAACTCTCATTGAAATTGAAATCGAATGCGATCGCTGTACTCGATCCCGACCAGTTCGGTGAAGCCAGCAACGGTTCAATGATCGCTGGCGGGACCGTGCTCTGGGCGTCACAGGGCGTCTATGCCCTTGCGACTGTCGTCGGCATGTGGGGTGAAACCCGCTTGATCGATGGCGTCGACGATTGTGGCCCGTGCACGGTCAATCGCTACAAATTCGACACGGCTGGATTGATTGGTACGATGACGACGGGCCGGGTGTTCGATCTTCCGGGCCTAGCGGGTGCCAAGCTCGATCTGCGCGGCTCGCTTGGCTATACGCGGAACAATTCCGATCCCTTCTTGAACATCAACAAGGGCGGCGGCGATGTCGAGCAGCGATACTCATTCTCGACCTGGAATGGCACCGCATCAGCGACACTCTTCACGACGCTGGCGATGCCCAACAACGCGGTGCTCCGCCCATATATTCAGGGCTATCTGCGGCAGGAATGGCGCTATCGTAACATTATCGATGCAACCGAGCCGGGCGCGGACACAGTCCGGACGATCCTTGGCCAGAAGCATCTGTACGGCGGCGTCGACATCGGCGCGACCTATGCCATCGACAAAACAACCTTCGGCGCCGCCGTCTACTACGAAGCCTCCGGCGACGATCGCACGTTCGGCGGCCGGATCGGCATGAGTTGGAAACTGAATTGATCTGCTGCGATTTTTTTACCCGTGGCCGAAACACGCCACCCCGCACCACCCCCGTTGTCCCCGGATAGTCGCCGGGCGCAATCGCGCGTCATATTCCGGGAGATCGGTGGGGGTTGCCTGCAGTGTGCCAAAAGCATACGCGGCGAAAGGCGCCGCACGTTGCCGCGCGACGCCCGAGTTGGCTCGTAGAAAGCAACTGTCGATCAGTTGGTGGCGTAGACCAGAACCTTGAAGGTGTTGGGGAAGAATGTGTTCGCGTAGTAGGGCGAGACACTGGTCGTGATCTTCTTGGCGGCATCGGCCGAGCCTTCGGCGGTCACAGCGTAGATCTTCTTCGACTTTGGATCCATGGCAAGCGAGCGGACGCCGGCATGGGTCCCGAGCGACTCGACGGGCTTATAGGTGTTGGCGTCGACCTGCTCGTAGACGTTCATGATGGCGTTGACGCCGTTGGTCAGGAAAATGCGCTTCAACTGGGCGTCATAGACGACGCCGTCATTGCCGCCGCCGACTTCGGATGTGTAGAGGATCTTGCCGTTTTCAGCATCCATGACGGCGAAGGCCGGTTTGAAGTCTTTGTTCCCGCGACAGCCGAGCATCAGGCGATTATTCGCGACGTCGAGGGCGATCGAGTTGGTTTGACCACAGCCCGGCGCCGCCCACTCGGCCGTCACCGCAAGTGTCTTCGTGTCGATGCGATAGACCTTCTCGGTGTCGCGGCCGGCGAGATAAAAGTTGCCCTTGCCATCGACATCGGCGTGCTCGGGCTTCTTGGTCGCGACCTTGATCACGCCTACTTTTTTGAGCGACGGCGCCTCAAGCACGATCAGCTCCGTGCCATCTTTGCCCGACGCCATATTGACGACGATGCGCTTGGTGGCGGGATCGTAATGGCTGGTGTCGAGTTCGTCGCCGAGCTTGATCGGCGCCATGGCTTCGAGCGTCGACATCTTGAAGGGCGTGATCGTGCCATCCTCGTTGTTGGAAATACCGAGATCGAATTCCGGCATCAGCGTCGCGCCGTTCGAACTCGCAGCCGCTGTCTTGTCGATAGTCTTGATGAGCTTCTTGGTGGTGAGGTCGATGACCTGCAGACCTTCCTTGCGGTGGCCGACATATAGGTGGTTCTTGGCCGCATCGAGCGCCAGATAGTCCCAGGCTGATCCCTTGCCGTCGATGCCGATGGTATCAACGAGGTGCCAGCCGTCGAACGCTAATGCCGGGCTGGCGGCCGCCAGCATGGATGCAACGACGATGGCCTTCCAAGATTGTTGCGATGGCAACATGATGTTTTCCTTTTGAGAGCACAGGGAGCCGCGTGCTGAGAGGGGGCGAAGAGCCGATCCACCGTTTGGGTGTGCGACCGGCCGCAGAGTGATCCCAAAACCGCCCGGGACCAATGCCGCCCGACGCATGGCTCATCAGCGCTGACGTGCGATTTCGGCGGGGGCGCTGCCGCAACGCCCCTGTGACGCACCCTCCGCCAAGGGAATTGCAGCAACAAATGGACTTGGCCCCGGTGAACACGTTCTCGAGGTCGGCACCATCCCCATGGAGCGCCTGGAAACCGGTCATCGGGGGACACTACTGAAACTGAGTGCGTGAGCGTTGAGTGCTGGATTCGCATGGATCATGCATCAGTCCGCCCCCGCGACCGCCTGATCCGATGCGCACGGCTCCGACCGGCTCGTCCGCTTGGTTTTGCCGCCGACTTGTCACCGCAGCACCAAGGCGAGCTTGGCCTCAAGCTGCTGCAGGGCCATGTCGGAGGCCTGCTTCACCCGGGCATCGAAAGCCGGATAGCCGAGCACGCCCTGCCCAGTGCCAGTAATACGTGAAATCGGCGTTTGCTTCGCGTCGACGATAATCAGCGTCAGCTGCACCGTCGTCGTTTGTCCTGTCGACTGGCCAATCGTTGTCTGAATGTCGACCAGGAATACGCCCTTCTTGCCGATCTTGCGCGCGCTGGCGAGATCCTCGACTAGATCAATGCGCGGATAGCGGCGCTTAAGCAGGCCGACGATCTGGTTGACGACGTACTTGGGGTCGAGATCCTTGGATGCCGTCTCGTTCACAATCATCGCGCTGCGCAATCCCGTCTCGCCGGCAGCTGCATAGTTGAGAAATAATTCGCCGTTCTCGCTGACGACGAGGCCGACCGGTTCCTGCAGCTTGACCGGCACATCCAGCGGCACGCTGGACGCGGGCACATTGTGCAATTTGGCAAGCGGGTCGACGTAGCGCGGCGGTTCAATTGGCGCACATGCCGCCGTCGCCCCAGCAAGGGCAAGCGCTATGCTCAGCCGGAATGCCCGCAGACGCCGCGAAGGACGCAACCCCTCCCTGGGAGGCCCGACATCGTGTCCGTTCAACTCCGTCGTCATCGCTTGAGCCCAGCGTTGAAATGTCGCCGTCATCGGCAAGCGGCGCGATAGGCCGCCTCATAGGTATTGGCGCAGTCGTTGAACGCCCCCGCCTGGCCGGTGGTGCCGCTGCCAGACTGTCCAACGCTGCCCATGTTGGCCTGGCGCTTGCGACAGATTTCGGCATTGTCGCGCAGCTGCCTGCAGCCCTCCGGCGCCAGTCGCGCACCTTTGCCCGGCACTACTGCCGACACAGCCTTGATTGACTGCAACTGTGTAGCGAGCGTCGCAATGTTGAGGCCGAATTGCAGCACCTGCGCCAGATCCCACTCGCTGTCCACGTCGCTCGGCCCACTGGGGCCTTCCGTTGGCCGACCATCAAGCGCGTCGCCGAAGGCGCGGCGCGAACGGCTGCCGAGCGCGCGTGTTGGCAAAGCAGTCCTGGCTTCCCGTGCGACCGCCTGCAGCACGTCAGCGCAGTCCCTGGCAAGTGCCGAATAGGTCGGGCCCATAACACCCTGGGCGCCAGCCTTCGCGCTGGCGGCCAACAACTTCAGTCGGGCCGTGCACGCTGGTGAGGACAGCGCCGACAGACCGCCTCCTGGCAGAGCGGGCGGCACTGGCGCCGCCATGCGCGCGGCACGCGCCACGCGACCCTTCTCAGCGTCGATCAGCAGAGCA
Source organism: uncultured Alphaproteobacteria bacterium (assembly GCA_963714325.1). Taxonomy (GTDB): domain Bacteria; phylum Pseudomonadota; class Alphaproteobacteria; order Rhizobiales; family Hyphomicrobiaceae; genus CAVQOB01. Next base: position 61,877 of record CAVQOB010000035.1, read on the forward strand.
CAGATGCTGGGTGCAGGTTTGCCCGCACACAACCTGGCTGTGTCGTCGCTGGTCATATATGCGGCACTTGGCGGCCGGGCGCCGTCGGCGGCTGTTGCCAGCCGACGGCCCTCGCTCGTGTACCAGCTCTGACGCGGTGCCGGCGTCGTTGGATCAAGCACGCAAGTCTTGTAGTGTACGACATGCAGCTGGCGGACCAGTTGACCATCGCGCGCGTCCCCACCCGTTTCAAGCCGCTGGATCGATGCGGCCAGATCGGCGCAATCATCAGCCGCAGCCGCAATGGCCGCGATACCGACCCATCCCGCGACGACGGTACACATGGCGATCGTCCCGCCGCGTCCCTGTCTGACCATAGCCGTCGCTCCCTGACAGCGTGTCCTTGTGACCGGCCCATCATAGCTGGGTCGCGGCATGCGGGCCAGGGCGACGCATTTGGTACCGATGCACACGATTGCTCGCGTCGTTGGACATGGTCGGCAGGTATTTGCCCGCCCGCTCACTCTCCCCCCACTCCACCCCCTTGCACCCAGCCCCGTTTCCGCTATAACCCGCCGCATACCCGCTCCGGTTGGAGGCTGAATGGGGGTGCTGCGCTTTGGGGGAACGCCTCAAGTTGCAGCAGCAGGACGCGCAGGATTGTCTCACGACACAGGCGCATCTGATCCCCGGTGTCTCCGCTCTTTGGGTTCTGGTGGGCCTTTCTCAGGTCCAACGGAGGCTTTGCGCCGGAGGGGACAACGCGAACGAAAGGCTAGAGACCATGGCTCTGTACGAGCATGTCTTCATGGCGCGCCAGGATATTTCCCAGGCGCAGATGGAGGCACTAATGAAGGAATACACCGATTTGATCGGTGCCGGCGGTGGCAAAGTCACCAAGACCGAATACTGGGGCGTCAAGAACCTCGCCTACAAAATCAAGAAGAGTCGCAAAGCGCACTACGCGCTGTTCAACCTCGATGCGCCGCCGGCGGCCGTCAAGGAAATGGAACGGCTGATGGGCATCTCGACCGATGTCTTGCGCTTCATGACCATCAAGGTCGAAGCGCATGAGACGGAACCTTCAGCGCAGATGCGCAAGCAGGATCGTGAAGAGCGTGGCGAGCGTGGCGGCGGCTTCGGCGGCGGCGGCGGACGTGGCGGCTTCGGTGGCGGCGGCGGACGCGGTGGCTTCGGCGGCGGCGGACGTGGCGGCCCTGGTGGTGGCGGCGGATTCCGTGGTGGTGATCGTGGTGGCGATCGGCCGCCGCGTCCCGCTGGCGACCGTCCCAGTGCAGACAGGCCGGCTGATCGCGGCACGTTCCGTCCGCGCCCGGCGGGCCCATCCGACGACACATCTGGCGCAGGGGAGTAAGTATCCATGGCCGAAGTTCAACAACTCCCGTCCCGCCGTCCGTTCCATCGCCGTCGCAAGACCTGCCCGTTCCTCGGCGCGGAAGCGCCGAAGATCGACTACAAGGACGTGCGCCTGCTGGGCCGTTACGTCTCCGAGCGCGGCAAGATCGTGCCGAGCCGCATCACCGCCGTATCAGCCAAGAAGCAACGCGAGATGGCACGCGCCATCAAGCGCGCGCGCTTCCTCGGCCTGCTGCCGTACGTGATCGGTTGAATTTGAACGACTGTTCTAACTCTGACGCTTGTTCCCTGTCATCCCGCGCTCATCTGCAGCATCGAGCCTGCGAGATGATGCGGTGCAGACGCGGGACGTTGCGAGATGCTCGTGAATAAGGTCCCGCATCTGCGGAGCAGCGTTGCACGCTGCGCCGCGTGCGGGAAGACAGCACGGGAATATCAGTCAGTGACGGGACACTAATGCATTTGGGTTGGGGCAACGCGCAGCAAGTCACGCGTTGCCTCTAACCGCCCTTGAGCGGGACAGCTGGAACTTTCGACGATGGCTCTGAACCTCATTATCGGCATCGCCGGCGGATTGATTTCCGCGCTGTTGTTCTATTCCGCCTCGCGCGGCTCCGTCGGCTTGAGCCTCGTCCTCTTCTTTCTTACCCCCCTGCCCTCGTTGATCGCCGGCCTCGGCTGGGGTTTGACGGCCGCCATCGCCGCCGCCATTGCTGGCGCGTTGGCCATGGCGACGACGATCAGCGCGGCATTCGCGCTCGGTTACGCGCTGGCGCTGGGCATCCCCGTCGCGCTGCTGACCCACCTCGCCTACCTTGCGCGGCCGCGACCCGAACCCCAAGGACCGGACTGGTACCCATCGGGCCGCCTAATGGCCGGCCTTGCGTTTTATGGCGGCATGCTGCCGCTGATGGTGCTGCCTTTGTTTGGCGGCACCTATGCCATCCTCGAGCCGGCAATGATTGATTTCGTCCGCCGCTTCTCCGCCTCGGCCGGCTCGCGCTTCGGCATGCCGGTGCTCGATGACGCGCAAGTCAAAATCATCGCGCATACGATGATCGAATTCATGCCCGCCGCCTTCGCCAGCTACTGGACGATGATTTTTGCCGGCAATCTTTATCTCGCCGGCCGCGTCACGCTCGCCGCTGGCCATCTCGGCCGCGATTGGCCGGACCTGCACAATCTCGCACTGCCACCGATGATGCTCGTGGTGCTGCTTGGCGCATGGGCCGGGATGGTGTTCGCGACCGGCGCACCGCGCATCATCGCCATCAGCCTGCTTGGCGGCCTACTGGTGGCCTACGCGATGGCCGGTCTTTCGGTTATCCACACCATCGCCCATGGCACGCGTAAAATCCTGCTCTGGCCACTTTATCTGACGCTGCCTTTTCTCGGCATGTACACGCTGGCGGCACTCTTGCTGGTCGGCATCGGCGAACCGGTGCTCAAGCTGCGCGAACGTCTCGGCCCCAAACCGCCGGCGACCGGACCAACCTGAAATCTAGAACTTGAAACCTGAAACCCGAAACCTTGGAGAGAACACATGCAAGTTATTCTGCTCGAACGCATCGGCCGCCTCGGCCAAATGGGCGACGTCGTCACCGTCAAGGACGGCTATGCCCGCAACTTCCTGTTGCCGCAGAAGAAGGCACTGCGCGCCACCGACGACAACCGTAAGCGCTTCGAGAAGGATCGCGTTCAGCTTGAAGCGCGCAATCTCGAACTGAAGAAGGAAGCGGAGCAAGTCGCGACCCGCCTTGACGGCAAGAGCTTCATCGCCATCCGCAGTGCCGGCGACACCGGCATCCTCTACGGCTCGGTTTCGCCACGCGACATCGCCGATCTCGTCACCGCCGGCAAGTTCTCCGTCGATCGCCGCCAGATCGTCATCGAGAAACCGATCAAGGAGCTGGGCATCCATCCCATCCGCGTGCAATTGCACCCGGAAGTCGCCGCCAAGATCACACTCAACATCGCCCGCTCGGACGATGAAGCAACACGCCAGGCGCGCGGCGAAGACGTCGCGGTGGTCAAGGAAGAGAAGATCGAACTCGAGACCTACAAGCCCGACATGTTCGAGGGCGGGGCAGATGCGGCTGGCGAGCAGGGTTAAAATTCAGCCCCCGCAAACGCTATGGATGGTTAAACGCCGGGCGGTTTTTGCCCGGCGTTTGCTTTTGAGCGTCACCAAGTCGCCTCGGCTGTAATTCGCGCCCGCTCAATCCTGGAATAGCGCCAGAAGCTCCAAATTTGACCGCTGAATGCAATCGCAATGATCTAGGCTACCACCCTAGCCAAATTTCTTGGAGCGCCCCAGCACCCCTTGAAACGCAACTGGTGCGATTAATCACGCTTGTTAACGTTTGCCGGCTCCGACGCCTTGAGACTGTGCGATTCGCGCCACCGTCCAATCTCTTTTGCGCCCGCTGTGCATAGCAAGGAACAAGCAACCCTTCTGCCCCCTTGCCCCACCTTGCCAAATCCCGAATCGCTTAGCTTGACGCCCATGACCCAAACCGCTCGCTCGCCTATCAACACTCAATCGCCGAACACCCAGGCCCAAGCCGAAGCTGACGGCCTGCCGTTCCGCAAGGTGCCCCACAACATCGAAGCCGAGCAGGCCTTGCTCGGCGCGATGCTCGTCAACAACGAGGCGCATGATCGTGTCTCCGGCTTCTTGAAGCCCGAGCACTTCTTTGATCCGTTGCACGCGCAGATCTACGAGATCGCCGCCAAGCTGATTGCGTCCGGCAAGCAGGCAACGGCGATCACGCTCAAAACATTCTTCGACCACCACGAGCCGATCAACGCTGGCCTCACCGTGCCGATGTATCTCGGCAAGCTGCACGCCAACGCCACCACCATCATCAACGCCAAGGACTACGGCCAGACCGTCTACGACCTCGCCGTCCGCCGCCAGCTCATCACCATCGGCGAAGAGATGGTCAACACCGCCTATGACAGTCCCGTCGACTTTCCACCCGATACACAGATTCAGGAGATCGAGACGCAACTGTTCTCGCTCGCCGAGACCGGCAAATTCGGTCAGGGCTTCCTCGACTTCGGCGGCGCGTTACGTCATGCGATCGAGATGGCGGGTGCGGCTTACGAACGCGACGGCGGCCTCTCCGGCATTTCGACCGGCCTGCGGGACCTCGATAGCAAGATGGGCGGATTGCAGTCCTCCGACTTGATCGTCCTCGCCGGCCGCCCCTCGATGGGCAAAACCGCGCTCGTCACCAACATCGCCTTCAATGTCGCCAAGGCCCGTGCACGATCATGGGCTGAGAAACCCGATCTCGACAAGGACAGTCCTGATCACGACGGCGCCATCGTCGGCTTCTTCTCACTGGAAATGTCGGCCGAACAGCTGGCAACGCGTATCCTCGCTGAGCAGGCGCAGGTGCCGTCGGAAAAAATTCGCCGCGGCATGATCACCGAGCCTGAGTTCAAGCAGTTGGTGCTCGTTTCGCAGGAGATGGCGGCAGCACCGCTCTACATCGACCAGACCGGCGGCATCACCATTGCGCAACTTGCGGCACGCGCCCGCAAACTGAAGCGTCAAAAAGGGCTCGGCCTGTTGATCGTCGACTACCTCCAACTGCTCGCCGGCTCGTCGCGCCTGAACCAGGCCAACCGCGTGCAGGAAATCACCGAGATCACCACCGGCCTCAAGGCGCTGGCCAAGGAATTGGTGGTACCGATTATCGCGCTCTCCCAGCTGTCGCGACAGGTCGAGCAGCGCGAGGACAAGCGCCCGCAGCTCTCGGACTTGCGTGAATCAGGCTCGATCGAGCAGGACGCCGACGTCGTTATGTTCGTCTTCCGCGAAGAATATTATATTGAGCGCACCAAGCCGAGCGAAGGCACGCCCGAGTTCAACGACTGGATGGCCAAGATGCAGATGGTCGCCGGCAAGGCCGAGGTGATCCTCGGCAAGCAGCGCCACGGCCCCGTCGGCTCGGTGCAGCTCTCCTTCGAAAGCCAGTTCACACGGTTCGGCGACCTCGCGCGGGAACACTATATGGCTGAACGACACGAATAGGATAACGTCTAGTCATCAGGATTCAGGGCGCCGAACGGCGAGTGCGCATTGGCGAACGAAGGTTCATCGAGAATGTTCGTTCGATTCACGCTGCGGCAGCTGATCAAGAGCCTCGCGATCTGGGCGCTGCAATTGGCGCGGATTCTTTCGCCTCGGCAGCGCTTCCTGGCGCTCTCTCCGCCGGTGCTGCGCCAGCAAGTGCTGTTTGATTGCAAGTCGTGGACGTTTCAGACCGTGCAGATCCGCAGCTGGATTGACTGGACAACGCTCTACCAGATCTATTTCAAGAACGATTACGGCGTCGAGAAACTCGCACGCGCGGCCGAGTTGCAGAGCCGCTATCAAGTGATCGTCGCGCGCGGGGCAAAGCCGTTGATCCTCGATTGCGGTGCGAACATTGGCTTGTCCGCGCGCTTCTTCGCCGACACCTATCCCCAAGCGCTGATCATCTGCATCGAGCCCGACGCTGGCAACGCCGCGCAGGCCCGCATCAACACATCTGGCAAATCAGTGACGGTGCTCGAGGCCGCCATCGGCAGCACCGACGCGCGCGGCCGCATCGTCGACGCAACAACCGACAACAATGCGTTCCAGATCACACCCGACGCCAACGGTCCCGTCAGCATCGTTGCGCTTAGTACGTTGCTCAAAGAGTACGCGGTCGGTGGCGTCGAGCCCTTCATCGTCAAGATCGACATCGAAGGCTTTGAACGGGACTTGTTTTCGCGCCACACCGACTGGATCGATCGCTTTCCACTGCTGATCATCGAGCTGCACGACTGGATGCTGCCTGGCTCCGCCAGCGCGCGACCGTTCCTGCAAGCAATCGCCGCGCGGAACCGCGACTTCATCTATCACGGCGAGAACGTCTTCAGCATCGCCAACCCGGTCCAACCGGCACCGTAAGTGCAGACAGCCTTCTCAAGCACCTTTTTTTATGAGCCGCAGCCGCGTTCGGGTTACAACGAGCATCGTCCCATCCTCATTCCCGGAGCCCGCTCATGTCCGCCAAACCCGTCCTCTGGTCCCTTGATGCGCGCGGCGTTGCGACCGTCACTCTCAATCGTCCCGAGGTCGGCAATGCCTATGACGGCGCGCTGATCCTCGGCCTGCACGATGCGATGACGGCGCTCGGCGCGGACCAAGCGCTCCGCCTCGTCGTGCTGAAAGGAGCCGGCAAACAGTTCCAGGCCGGCGCCGACCTCACCTGGCTGAACGCGGTGCGAACCGGCTCGCACGACGAAAACGTCCGCGCCAGCCGCGCGACAGCGGAAGCGGTTGATCGATTGAACCGCTTGTCCGTGCCAACGCTCGCCCTGGTGCAGGGCTTCTGCGTCGGCGGTGGCACCGGCGTGCTCGCCGCCTGCGACGTGGTGATTGCCGCCGATACGGCGAAATTCGCGATCTCGGAAGTGCGCTGGGGGCTCACCGCCGCGATCATCATTCCGCAACTGAACGACGCGATTTCGGCGCGGCAAGTGCGCCGCTATGCGCTAACGTCGGAGCGCTTCGACGCGGCCGAAGCTCGCCGCATTGGTCTCGTGCACGAGGTTGTGCCCGCCGCCGACCTCGAAGCCGCCGGCGAACGCATGATCAAACAAATTCTTGAAAACGCCCCCGTCGCGATGGCCGAGACCAAGGCCTTCGCACTCAAGTACGCGTTCGGCGATGCGGGCGCCGTGAACTTTGACGAACTCGTCGAAAGCCACGCCCGCAAGCGCCAATCGACCGAGGCCGCCGAAGGCCTCGCGAGCTTTGCGGAGAAAAGAAGCGCAAAGTGGTGACGTCCTTCTCCCCGTTCACGGGGAGACGGTACCCGAAGGGTGGATGAGGGGCAGCGACCTACTCAAAGCGCTACATCCTATTGCACCATTTCTACCCCTTCATCTTCGGGTCGAGCCAATCGCGCAATGAATCGCCGAACATGTTGAAGGCGAAGACGGCGAGGGTGATGGCGAGGCCGGGGAACATGATCATCCACGGCGCGCTCTTGTAGAAATCCGCCGATGAGCCCGACAGCATCAGCCCCCATGCCGGCGTCGGCTCGGTGACGCCAAGGCCCAGGAATGACAACGACGCCTCAAGCAGGATCGCCTGCGCAATGAATGCCGTCGTCATGATCAGATACGGCGCGACAATGTTGGGAAGGATGTGGCGCAGCACGATCCGCTTGTGGCTGAACCCGGCGGCACGTGCCGCATCGATAAATGGCATCGCGGCGATCGACAGCGTCGACGAACGGGCAATGCGCGCCATCTTCGGAATGAACGGCAGCGCGATCGCCGCGATCAGATTGAAGTCGACGCCGAACAGCATCCGCTTGCCGAGCACGGCGACGACGACCATCGCGAGAACGATGATCGGGAACGACAGCATGATGTCGACAACCCTTTGGATCGCTGTGTCGATACGCCCGCCGAAGTAGCCTGACGCCGCCCCGATCAGCGCGCCGATCGAGCAGCCGAATACCGCCGACAAAATGCCAACGGCCAACGCCGTCCGCGCGCCGTAGACCAGCCGCGAAAAGACGTCACGGCCGTACTGGTCCGTCCCGAAGATGTGCTCGCTGTCTGGCTTCGATAACATGGCGACGAAATCGACGGCTTCAGGATCGAACGGCGCGATCCATTTCGCAAAGAGCGCCGCGACGACGTACATCACGATAATCAGGAACCCCGCGAATCCGAGCGGCTGGGAGCGGATAAACGCCCAGACGGGGTTGCGCCGTTTCGGCATTTCGGAAGCGGGGACGATTACGGGTCCGGTCGCGACTGCAGCCATGATTACGTCCCTCCTCAACTCAATCGGACGCGCGGATCAATCAGCGCGTAGAGCAGATCCACCGCCAGATTGACCAAAATGAAGATCACCGCGATCAGCAACACGAGGCCTTGGATCAGCGCAAAGTCGCCACGCGTTGTCGCATCGACGAAGAGTTTGCCGATGCCATTCAAATTGAACACCTGCTCGGTAACGACGAGACCGCCGATCAAGAATGCGAACTCGAGGCCGATAACCGTCACCACCGGCAACATCGCATTGCGCAGCGCATGCCGCCGCGTGATCAGGCTCTGGAACAGCCCCTTCGCCTTGGCGGTGCGGATATAGTCCTCGCGCAGCACTTCGAGCAGCGCCGAGCGCATCATCCGCGTCGCCACCGCCGCATAGCGATAGCCGACCGACAACGCCGGCCAGATCAGCGCGGATAGATTCGTAACGGGATCAACGAAGATCGAGACATAGCCGATTTTTGGGAGCCAGTTGAAAAACGACAGTAGCCCCAGGATCATGAGCATGCCGAGCCAGAACGAGGGGATGGCGAGCCCCGATACGGCAAGGATGCGCACCGCCCAATCGATCCACGTATCGCGATAAATCGCCGATAGGGTCCCTAAGGGGATCGCGATCAGCACCGCAATCAACGTCGCCATGATCGCGACTTGGAACGACACGGGGAAGCGGATGGCGATTTCCTTGGCGACGCTTTCCCCGGTCCACAGCGACTTGCCGAGATCACCAACGGCAAGGCCGAACATATAATCCTTGAACTGCACGTAGAGCGGCTTGTCGAGGCCGAGCCGCTTGCGTTCGATCTGGATCGCCTCCTCCGTCACCGCCGCGCCATCGGCGCGCAGCTTCACGACGACGACGTCGCCGGGCATGACGCGAATGAGGAAGAACACCGCGATCGCGACACCAATCAGCGTCGGGATGACGAGCGCGAACCGGCGAAGCAGGAAGGTAAGCATGTAAACTCCAGCGGTTTTCCCTCTCCCCGTTCCTCAACGGGGAGAGGGTTAGGGTGAGGGGCGCAAGCGGGCAGGGCTTGTTCGGGCAGGCGTGCCTGCTGCCGCCCCTCATCCGGCCTTCGGCCACCTTCTCCCCATAAGAATGGGGAGAAGGCAGAAGGCCGACATTTGCGTTATTGATCCAACCACACTCCGGACAGATCCTGGCCGGTGAAGTGGCTGGCGTGTAGCTCCCATCCCTTGACCTTGGCATTCAGGACAACGATGCGCTGCCACCAGTACAGCATCAGCGAATAGCTTTGCGTCAACGCTTGGCGCTCGAACTCGTGCGTCAGCTTGCGCCGCTCGGCGGGATCAACCACCGTCGCTTGCTTGGCGAAGAGTTCCTTCAGCTTATCGTCCTTGGCGCCGGACATGTTGTTCGGGCTGTCCGGCACAAACTTCACGAACTGCAGCGAGGGATCATCGATGAAGTCCGAGATGAACTCGAGTGTCGCGTCGAAGTCACCTTTGCCCTGGCTGTCGAAGTAGGCCTTGTTTTCAAGCTCCAGATGTTCGGTTTCGACGCCGATGCGCTTCCACTGATCGACAACATAGATGCCGCCGGGGCGATAGGGCTCGGTGATATTGCGATTGACCAGTTTGATCTTGAGATCTTTGACGCCTGCCTCTGCAAGCAATTTCTTGGCAGCTTCGCGCGACTTGGCGATGTCCTTGTCGTAGCCCGGGATCTTCACCAGTTCGGATTCAGGCAGCGCCCACTCCGAGCCTGGCCGCGTGAAGCCGCCGACATACTTCAGCATCGAAATCTTCGAGAGCGGCGTCGACCCGCCCCATCGATCGATTGCCATGCTGAGCGCCTGGCGGACGCGAACATCGTCGAACGGTTTTTTCTTGGTGTTGAAGGTCAGCAGCAAGCTCGTCGTCCATGGGCCCTGCTGAACCGTCACCTTGTCCTTCAAGGCTTCGACCAACTGTTCAGCTTCCTTCGGTGTGCGACCGCGGAATTCAACATCGAACTGTCCGCCTTGGATGCCCGGCACCACCGATGTCGACTTGACGAAAAAGGCCTTGTAGCCGTCGAGATAGGGTTGGCCTGCACGGAAGTAGCCGTCGAAACGTTTGCCTTCCCAGCTCGAGCCCTTGACGTAGTTGACGTAGGTGAACGGCCCGGTGCCCAGGATTTCCGTCTCGGGATATTTCGGGTTCTCAGCGAGCTTCTTTGCCGAATAGATGCAGTTGAAGGGCGAGGCGAAGTTATTCAGCATCGATGCGTTCGGCGCCTTCATTTTGAAGATGACCGTGGTCGCGTCCGGCGTTTCAATGCTGCCGATATCGGTGTGTAGAGCTTTGCGCGCTGACAGGATACCCTCCGGCGGATTGTAGATCCGCTCGTAGCTGGTCTTGATGTCGGCCGACGTCATGGCAGAGCCATCGTGGAACTTGACGTTGCTGAATAGCTTGAAGGTCCAGGTCAGGCCATCCGGCGCCATCACCCAGCTCTCCGCCAGATCGCCGGTGATCTCAAGCTTCTTGTTGACGTCGCCGACCACCTTCAACAGCGTGTTGTAGTGCGGGCGCACGGGATGCAGCGTCGCGAACGTCGTCGTGGCGTGGCAATCCAAGGTCGGTGGTTCAGCGACGACGGAATAATTGAGGATTCCGCCCTTCTTCGGTGTCTGCGCTAGAGCGGGGGCCATACAGGTCGCTGTTACGATCCCAGTCGTCATGGCCGCGCAGGCGGCCACCCAAGCAAGCCTGCGATTTGCCACGGCTTCCGCGCGCGTGCTGAAGTTGAGTTTTTTGTCCATGGAGGCATGTTCCTAAATGTTGATAGCTGCTTGGTGGCCGCCGTCGATGCGTAGCATCACTCCACGCTGACGCCGCCATGACGAATTTGGACTATTGATCGAGCCAGACCTCGACAAGGTCCTGCTGGACGTAGTGGCTCGGCGTGAAGTGCCAGCCCTTGATCTTCTTGTGCGCGACGATGATCCGGTGGTACCAGATCAGCGGCACATTGTAGGCGGTCGTCAGGGCGTATTTTTCCATCTCGTTGACGATCGCCTTGCGCGCCATCGGATCGATGGTCTGGCGCTGCTTCTCGAAGAAGTCGTCGAGTTTGGTATCTTCGTGGCCCGAGTAGCCGATCGACGATACTTTCTTGGTCAGGTACTTGGCGAACTGCTGCGTCGGATCATCATTCGGATCATTGATGAACTCGACGGCGACATCGAAATTGCCGCTGCCGACGCCATCGAAGTAGAGCTTGGTTTCGAGTTGCTCATGGCTGCGCCGTCACGCCGATCCGGCGCCATTGATCGACCGTGTAAATTCCAGCTGGCGTATAGGGTTCTGCGACATTGCGATTGAGCAACTTGAACGTCAGGTTCTCGACGCCGGCTTCCTTCAGCAGGCGCTTGGCCTCAGCGCGCGCCTTCTCGATATCACGGCCAAACCCCGGCATGGCTTCGAGATCGGCGCCCTTGAGTGCCATATCGAAGCCCGGCCGCATCGTCCCGCTGACGCCTTTCAGTATTGAGATCTTCGAGAGCGGCTCCGATCCGCCCCAGCGATCGATCGCGAGGCTCAAGGCCTGACGGACGCGGATATCGTCGAACGGCTTCTTCTTGGTGTTGAAGATCAGCATGAGAGACCCGACCCACGGTCCCTCCTGCTTCACGAAGCGGTCGCCTGCTTCTTTGATCAGCTGCTCGGCTTCTTTCGGGTTGCGCGAGCGAAACTCGACATCGAACTGACCGCCCATCATGCCCGGCACGATGGCACTGCTCTTGACGAAGTACGCCTTGAAGCCATCGAGATAAGGCAGCCCCTTCTGAAAATAACCGTCGAACTTCTTCGCTTCCCAGCTCGAACCTTTGACGTGCGTGACGAATTGGAACGCTCCGGTGCCCATGATCTCGGTTTCGGGATAGCGCGGGTTCTGCGCGAGCTTGGCGGCCGAATAGATGCAGTTGTAGGGGTTGGCAAAATGCTCGATCAGGCCGGCGACGGGAACCTTGGTCTTGAACACCACCGTCTGGGCATCCGGAGTTTCGATCGTATCGAGATCGGCCCAGAAGGCGCGCCGCGCTGAGATGATGCCCTGCGGCGGGCGGGCGATCCGCTCATAGCTCGCCTTGATGTCGGCGCTGGAGAACGCGCTGCCATCGTGGAACTTGACGCCCTCGTGCAGCTTGAAGGTGAAGGTGCGCCCGTCCGGCGAAACCTCCCATGACTTGGCGAGATCACCGCGGACCTTGGGATAGTTGGCGCCGTCGAATTTCAGCAGCGTCGAATAGTGCGGCGCCACCGGATGGATCAGCGCAAACGTCGTCGACGCGTGGCAATCGTAGTTCGGCGGTTCGGCGATGACCGCGAAATTCAACGTTCCGCCCTTCTTCGGCGCCTGCGCTGAAACGGTACTTGCCGCGGCAATGGCGACAAGTGCTGTAGCGATGAACTTCATTGCGCGTGACATGATTGGCCTCCCTAAACTCGCGTGACAATTCAGGCATGAATACAGGCAACGGCGTGGCTCGGGGTGATCATCCGCGAGTCCGGAATGGCGCTCTTGCACGCCTCGGTCATCTTCGGGCAGCGCGGATGGAACACGCAGCCCTTCGGCGGATTGAGCGGGCTCGGCAGTTCGCCCTTGATGATCGTGCGAGGCCGCGTCCTCTCAATCACCGGGTCGGGCACGGGGGCGGCGGCGAGCAAGGCCTGCGTATAGGGATGCCGGGGATTGGCGAACAGCTCGTCGGCCGGCGCGTACTCAACGATGCGGCCCAGGTACATGACCGCGACCTTGGTCGAGATGTGCCGCACGACGGCGAGATCGTGCGCGATGAACAGATACGTCAGGCCCAGCTTCTGCTGCAGATCCTCCAGCAGGTTGATCACCTGACCCTGGATCGAAACGTCGAGCGCCGAGACGGCCTCGTCGCAAACGATGACGCGCGGATTGACGCCGAGCGCTCGCGCAATGCCGACGCGCTGACGCTGGCCGCCGGAGAGCTCATGGGGATAGCGCAGCGCCATATAAGGATAAAGCCCGACCAGCTGCAGCAGCTCCGCCACTTTTTTCGGCGTCTCGGCTTTCGGCAGAATGCCATGCACGTACATCGGCTCAGCGATGATCTGGCCGACGGTCATGCGCGGATTGAGCGAGGAATAGGGATCCTGGAAGATCACCTGCATGCGTTTCCTGACGTCGACCATCTCGTCACGACCGAGCTTGGCCAGATCCTTGCCCTCGAACCAGATTTCGCCGGCTGTCGGATCATCGAGCCGCAGAACCAGGCGGCCGAGGGTCGACTTGCCACAACCCGATTCACCGACCAGTCCAAGCGTCTCGCCCGGCTTGATATCGATGACGACATCGTTGACGGCGCGAACCAGCTTCTTCGCCGCGAACAAGCCGCCACCGACCGGGAAATGCTTGGTGACGCCCTTGATGGCAAGCATCGGCGGGCCATCGGCCGCCGGCGCGTGGTGGCCGGCAAACGGCGGCGGCGCAATGGCCGCTTCCAATTGCTCGATCTCGGCAGTGCGGTGACAGGCGGCATAGTGTCCGGGCTCAACGGCGACCGGCGGCGGCACGATCTGCCGGCATTGATCCTCGGCAAACCGGCAGCGCGGCGCGAAACGGCAACCCTCCGGCGGCGCCAGTAAGTTCGGCGGCGCGCCTTCAATGGTCAGCAGCTTGACGTTGCGCGCCCGATCGAGACGCGGCACCGCTGAGAGCAGGCCACGGGCATAGGGGTGCGACGGCCGGCCGAACACGGCTTCCGCCGTCCCGCTTTCGACAAGTCGGGCGGCATACATGACATTCACGCGGTCCGCATAGCGCGCGACAATGCCGAGATTGTGCGTGATCACGATCACGGCGATACCGAGACGCCGCGACAGATCCTTCATCAACTCCAGGATTTGCGCTTGAATGGTGACATCCAGCGCGGTGGTCGGCTCGTCGGCGATCAACAGTTTCGGATTGCAAGAGAGACCAATCGCAATCATCACGCGCTGGCGCATGCCGCCCGACAACTGATGCGGATATTGCGCAAGTCGGCTTTCCGGATCGGTGATGCCAACGAGCGTCAGCAGTTCGATAGCGCGGACTCGCGCTTCCGCCTCGCTCATCTCCATGTGGATCAGCAGTGGTTCCATGATCTGGAGGCCGATGGTCAGCACCGGATTGAGCGACGTCATCGGTTCCTGGAAGATCATCGCGACATCGCGGCCACGAATCTTCCGCATTTCCTCGTCGTCGAGCTTCAGCAGATCACGACCATTGAAGTTGATCGTACCCTTGATGACGCGGGCCGTATTCGGCGGCAGCAAGCGCATCACCGCCAGCGCCGACACTGATTTGCCAGAGCCGGATTCGCCGACGATGGCGACGATCTCGCCGGCGCGCACCTCGTAACTCACACCCTCGACGGCGCGCACAGTCCCGTGCGAGGTGACAAAGTGCACATGCAGATCGTCGATTCTCAGAACTGGCGCGGCCTTGGGATCAATGACTTGGGACACGGATGCACGTTCGTTTGGGCTACTGACCGTCTTGGCGGCCTGCACGGTGGCTTGAACACTGGCCTGAATGTTTTTTGCCGGCGCCGCCGCAGACCCCGTCCTTTCAGGATGCCAGATCGCCTGCAGGGGATGTCGCGCATCGCCGCTCATGCTTGCGCACTCCGGTCGGCAAAATCGCCACTCAGGCGCGCCCAGACAAAGCCGATATGCCGGCGCAGTACATCGGCCAGTGCCGGACCGTCACGGCGCAGCAGTGCCGCGATCATCAAGCGGTGTTCCTGCATGGCGGCCAGCCAACTCTGCTCATCAGACGAATAGTTGTAGCGCATGCGCTGTGACCGCGCGCTCAACTGTTCGTGGATGGTGATCATTTCCGGATTGTGCGCGGCGCGCACGATGCTGGAATAAATCGCCAGATTGGTCGCGAAATAGGCGGGCCGATCGCGCCCGACATAGTCGCGCTCCATCTGCTCGTGCTGTCGCGTGATCGCGTCGACCTCCTCCGACGTTGCCCGCTCACAGGCCAACCGTCCAGCGAAGGCCTCGAGTCCGGTCAAGACTTCCAGCAGATTATGCAGTTCGACGCGAGAAATCTCACGCACGACCGCGCCGCGCGTCGGCACAAAAGCGATCAGTCCCTCGCCTTCGAGTGTTTTCAAGGCTTCCCGCAACGGCGTCCGCGACACGCCGAGGCGCGCGCATAGCTCGCCTTCGACGATGCGCGTTCCCGGTTGCAGTTCATTGTGCGCAATGAGGTCGCGGACGTGGTCGACGACCTGATCTGCCAGCCGCAGTCGCCGGATCGGCAACACGGAAACAGCCGTTACTGACGGCATTGGACGCTTCTCCCCCGGGCCACGGTTCTTGCTATCGGCGCGTGCGCCCTGGCGGCCTCGTGTATGCTGTATACAGCGCCGGATACCCGCCGCAACAGGGGGGCGTCTCGCAACTGCGAATGCCGATAGGCAAGCACTGGATCGTGGCCACGGCGACCGGCCTCGCCGCTGCACCTGCGTTGGCGTTCCGGTCAGGCGGGTGCGGCGCCGGGCTTTATCACACTGCTCGCCGGCACTGCGGCCTCATTCAAAACCATCAGCAGCGGCGTCAATCCGTCGGTCTCGACCAAGCGGAAAATCTCGACGTCGCTCCGTGCCTTGTCACTCCATCCAGCAATTTGCAAAGCGCGCTCGGCTTTCGAGAACAGGCCATGATTGCGCAGCGGCCGGTTGGCGACGTATTCACTGGCATCATCGCCCTTCAAGCCCTGGTCATCCGCCCACTTCTTGCGGATCGCCGACAAGTCGGTTGTGCTGGAGAATGACTCTTCCTGCCGCAGCTTATCCAGTTCGCCTTTTTGCAACAGCCACTTGCGGCCACGATCCGGCCATCGCACCAGTTCGAGATCACTGAGGACGCCTGCGAGTTGGTTGATCGCCAACCCCCGTGCCGCCTCGTCCTTGTCGTTCGGATCGCAACTGTAGAGGTTGGGAATGACGAGGTACGACGCCTTGTTGTGATGCACGAAATGCCGGTGGACCCATTCGAGATTGGCGCCGGGCGCGCGGCTGACGGCGGTATCGATGGCTCCGCGAATCTGGCGCGCCAGCGCGCCTGACGGGCGCAGCGTCGGCGGTTCCCGCGGCGGATTGAGGATGGCGAGCGCCAGCAAACCCAGATCAATCCCGATCGTCGCCATCAGGGCGATCAGGTCGCGACCGGTGATCGGCTCTCCGCCATCGGTCCGCCCGGCCGCTGCCTTGCCGCCGCTGAGGACGTACCCGAAAAGGCTCGACGAATACGCCCCGAGGTTGCGCCAGAGGTTCTTGACGGCATTGGCGACGCCCGCCGGCCCTTCGTTGAAGACCGCTTCGCGCAATTTCAACTCGGCGGGTTGCTCGGCTTGTGCCGCCGCTTGGCGCAATCGTTCGGCAAGTGTTGGATCATAGCAGGAGAACCCGGCGGTCCCCGGCTGCACCGAAACCGACGTCGCCAGCGCGCGCATCTCGCCAGCAGTCGCTCGCCCAAGCTGATTGCTGCGCGCCGCAATACTGCGCGCACGGCCGCGGATCTCCGACGCCTTGTTCTCAAAATTGCGCTGCCGCTCCTCGACCGTCGCGCCGGCGAGGCTGGCGGCGGCCTGCTTCAACAATTCGACATCGGCTTGCACCGGTTCGAGCCAGTTCTTGCCCATGCCGGTCCGCAACGTCGCCACACTGTCGCGGACGCTGCGTCGCGCGTTGTACAGCGGGCCGCGCCCGGCGCCCGATTGCGTGCCGCAACTGCCGCCGCTGGTTTCCTCACGGCTCATCTGGCCGTCCGACCAGGTGCCGACACTATCGATCTGGCCGCGTACCGCATCAAGGCGTGCGGCGACGACGGCGCTGGCGTCGCGCGCGTCTTCCTGCAATCCACTCAATCCCGTGCGCGTCGCTTCTTCGCCCGAGATCAAGCTCCACCAGAACCCATAGCCAAAGCCGATCGACCACAGCGCCAGGAACACATAGAGCGGGAAGGTGATCAGGCGTTCATGCAGCCGGCGCTTGGCGCCGAACGATTCCCGCAAAGCGAGCCACATCAGGAACGTCAGCGCCACGACAACGGCGATCACCAGGACGTCGTTCGAGATCGACATACCGCCCGACGGCGCCGTTGACGTCGTTGCGACACCGATGATGAAATCGCGCATGCCGTGCCACGTCGCATAGCCGGAAATGATCAGCAGCATGAACGAGGCAACGCCAATCAGCGTGTTGCGCCCAAGAATGTAGTCGATCGTCCTGCCGATCAGCGTCGGCTGTACACTCTCTGACATGCCCGTCCCTCACCCCTGCATGGCTCGACTTGGTGATAGCTCAGAATACACGCGGCTGTCATGACTTCTTGGCAACAGGTGTTGTCTCGCGGTTGTCAGGCGACTTTGCCGAGCGCCGCACGCATCCGCGCGTTGGCGAGATCGGGCACCTCGAAATGCACGAAGTGCCCAGCATCTTCGGCGCAATCCAGTGTGACATTGGTGAAATACTCGCCGAGCCGATCGCTCCAGGCGTACTGCAAGACCGGATCGTGTCGGCCCCACAGCACCGTCGTCGGAGCCACAATTTTCGGGATCGGCAACGCGCCCTCGCGCATCATCCGGCGGCGGAATTGCGCAACACCCGTATACCAGTCGAAACCGCCCTGGATGTTGCCCGGCAACAGGAAATTATCGACCCACTCTTCGAGATAGGGCTCAAAGGCCTGCTTCTGGTGCGACCAATGGGTGAGAAAATGCCGATAGTAGATCCGCGCCGCATCGCGGGACGATCCGACTAGGCTTGCTGCAAAATCCTTCTGGTGGAACTGCTGATACCAAAGCTCGCCGAAATTGCCGAACTCACCCCAGCGCTGGCCGATGCCCGGATAGGCGCAATTGAAGAAAAACAAGGCAGACACACGCTCAGGATAAGCAATCGCGAACGTCTGGGCGACGAAGGACCCGACATCATGCGAGACAATAGCGAAGCGTTTGATCCCCAGCGCATCGGCGAAGCCTGCGAGGTCCTTGGCCAGTTGTTGGGGCGGCGTGCCGCTCGCCGGCCGCGAACTCTTTCGACACGGTCTGGCCGAAGCCGCGAAACTCCGGCGCAATACAATCGAAATGCTCCGCCAGGACCGGCAGATTGTGCATCCAGGTCCGCGCGAACTCGGGCCACCCGTGCAAGAAAATGACCGGCATTCCCTTCCCCGCCCGGACCATGTGGACCGAAAGGTCTGACGTCTCAACGTACGATCCTTTCCAATCGATGCGCATCGCTGCCTCCTTACCGCCTTGCTTTCACGTCTCTCTGGCGGCTCGTCACTGGACGTCCTCGCCTTGATACAGTATCGCAACCCCATGCTGAAATACGCCATCCCCGCCCTTTGCCTGTTCGCTGCGATGCCGGCAGCCCACGCCGACCGCGCCGCGTTGCAGGCCGCTTGCTTTCCGCCCCCGGTGCTGGCGTCCACGCCGCAGGATCGCGCCATCCAGCGCAACACCGGCGGACGCAATGCGCTTCCACCGGCCGATGTCGAACAGGTCACCAACCCGATCGCTGCCAACCGTCGTGGCGCCATCCGCAGCGTACGCTTGCCAGCGGGTAAAAAACTTATCGCACTCACCTTCGACTTCTGCGAGCTGACCGGCGAGATCACTGGATACGATGGCGCCATCATCGATTATCTGCGAGCTCAACGCGTGCGCGCCACACTCTTCACTGGCGGCAAATGGATGAGTTCGCATAGCGAGCGCAGTAAGCAGCTCTTAACCGATCCCCTGTTCGAGATCGGCACGCACGGCTGGGCGCATCGCAATACGCGCCTGCTCGCTGGGCAACAACTCAAGTCCGAGATCGAGGCTCCATCTGCCACCTATCAACGGCTGCGCCGCGATGTCGGCCGTGCGCAATGTGCCACCTCCCACCAAGTCGCCTTCAGCGCGATCCCCGACCGCGTGACACTGTTCCGCTTTCCGTTCGGATCGTGCAACGCCGAGGGATTGGCGGCCGCTGCCGAGGCGGGGCTCCTCGCAATCCAATGGGACGTCTCGACCGGTGATCCCTCGCCCTTGCAATCAGCCCGTGCGATTGCCGACACCATGATCCGCCAGATCAAACCTGGATCGATCGTCCTCGCCCATGGCAACGGTCGCGGACATCACACTGCCGAAGCCTTGCCGCTCGTCATCCCAAAACTGCGTGCCATGGGTTATGAATTCGTCACCGTGTCCGAATTGCTCGCCGCCGGCCAACCGGTAATCACACCCATCTGCTACGACAGCCGGCCCGGCGACACCGACAAGTACGATTTTCTGTTCGCTCCAAGGCCCGCAACCCATGGCACCGCCCTCAAGCCAACCCTTCCGCGCTGATCGATTTGGCATCGGCGAAGCGCGCGATGGCCGTCCTTTGCAGTTGGTCAGCATGTCGGCCGGCAGCGCCGAGCGGCTTGGTCCAACCATCGCCGCCATCGGGCCGTGGGCGCACTACAATTTCTCGACCGACACAATCGTGGCGTTCCTGAAAGGCGAGTTGGGGGATAGCCATCGGTTCGAAGTTGTCTGCGGTGGTCAATCGGCCGGCGCCGTTGTGATCCGCTATCCCTGGCTCGCCGGGCCTTATCTGCAGATGCTGGCCATTCTACCCGGCTTCCAACGCCTCGCGATCGGCGCGCACATCCTCAACTGGTTTGAGGCCGAGGCACGCCTGACTCCCGCCCGTCAGGCATGGCTCTGCGTGACCGCCGCGAACGGCCATGCTGTTCGGTTCTATCGCGCAAACGGTTATCAGACGACCGCGACCATTGACGGCTTGATGCGCGACGGCGACGACGAACTGTTGATGCGCAAGCGGTTGACGCCGCCACCCCCTTCGGGTTGACGAATGCGCGCTGCACTGCCATGGACGGGCGGGTTGCGAGAGAGAGTTGCATGCGGACGTTCGATGTCGATATTCTGACCGTTCCCGGGTGGACCGGTGCCGGGCCCGATCACTGGATGTCCCGATGGGAAGGCCGCTTGCGCACCGCGCGCCGAATCGAACAGCAGGATCGGGATCAACCGTACCTCGCTGGCTGGATTGATGCCATCGTTGCGGCTGTCAGTATGTCCACGCGCCCCGTTGTCATTGTCGCGCACTCGTGCGGTATCGCAGCTGTGGTGCACGCTGCCGCCCGCATGCCGCCGGGCCGTGTCGTCGGCGCTTACCTGGTGGCGCCGTCCTCTGAATCAGAAGCCATGGCCATCCCGGGTATCGGTCCGACGTTAGCGCCCTACCCGACCGATCCGCTACCGTTTCCGTCGGTTCTGATCGCCAGCCGCAATGATCCCCACTGCGGCTACGATAGCGCCGGCGAATATGCGCTGAGCTGGGGCTCGACGCTGGTCGACGCCGGCGAGGTCGGCCACCTCAACACCGAAAGCGGCCATGGTCCCTGGCCTGAGGGCGCCATGCGCCTTGGGCTGTTTCTCCGGCACCTCGGCGATGTCGAAGCGCGTTGAGACAGTGGCCGCTATTTCTTCTCGATGTCGGCAACGGCGGCTGCCAGGAATTCGCCCATCTGCTTTCGGATATCGGCGTCGGCAACCTTGCCCGCGAGATCTGTCTTGAGCTTGGTGAACACGTCATCATCGCCTTTCTCGGCGAGGTCCGCCTTGCGGACTGCCTTGACGTAGTCCTCAATTGCCGCGCCGGTCAGCCCCATCTTGGCGGCGGCCCATTCGGCCAGCAACTTGTTGCGGCGCGACTCGGCCTTGAATTTCAGGTCCGCATCATGAGCGAACTTTTTCTCAAACCCTTTTTCGCGTTCGTCAAAGGTCGACATAAGAGCCTCCAATAGAGTTGTTGTATTTTAGCACCACAAAGAAAAGCTGATGCGCGCGGGCCACATTCCCCCGCGACCTCAGCCATCCATAGCCTTTCCAAGCGCGAAAGATCAATGATGGCGTGTCCCAGGCCTGCTTTTTCATCGGGACACAGGTCGCCCTTAACATTGTATCGGTGGGGGGGTTCGGCTAGTCTGACAGAAACAAAATCGGGGTCACGGGCTGCTACGGCGAGTGCCGTAATTGTGGTTGAGCGACCCCGGTTCCAGTGTTTGCCGTGCCAGGACCACCCGACGCTGCGCGGTGCCATAAGAAGACAAGGACCAACCCCCATGAATAAACGGCGTCGGATCTACGAAGGCAAAGCCAAGGTTCTTTATGAGGGCCCGGAGCCCGGCACGCTCATCCAGCATTTCAAGGATGACGCGACGGCGTTCAATGCCAAAAAGCATGCGCTTATAGACGGCAAGGGCGTGCTGAACAATCGCATCTCGGAATACGTGTTCCAGCGCCTCGGCGAGATCGGTGTTCCCACCCATTTCATCAAACGGCTGAACATGCGCGAGCAGTTGATCCGCGAGGTCGAAATCATCCCGCTTGAAGTGGTGGTCCGCAACGTTGCGGCAGGTTCCCTGTCGACGCGCCTTGGCCTTGACGAAGGCATGCAATTGCCGCGCTCGATCATCGAGTTCTACTACAAGAACGACAAGCTGAATGACCCGATGGTCTCGGAGGAGCACATCACGGCCTTCGGCTGGGCAACGCCGCAGGAAATCGATGAGATCATGGCGTTGGCCTTGCGCATCAATGACTTCATGGTCGGCCTGTTCCTCGGCATCGGCATCCGCCTGGTCGACTTCAAAGTCGAATTCGGCCGCCATTGGGAAAACGAACAGATGCGCATCATCCTGGCCGACGAGATCAGTCCGGACTGCTGCCGCCTTTGGGACGCACAATCCGGCGACAAGCTCGACAAGGATCGGTTCCGCCGTGACCTCGGCGGCGTGCTCGAGGCCTATCAGGAAGTCGCCCGCCGCCTGGGCGTACTGACGGAAAACCCACGCCCACGCGGCTCAGGCCCGGTGCTCGTGACCAGCAATGGGCAGAAGCCGAACTGATACCGGGGTTCAACAGCGTCGGGCTGCTGCTGCAGAAGCACGCCTTTTTGTTGCAGGGCTGCCGCGTTCAGCGGTAGTCATCTGGCAATGATTCACCATGGGGCGGATTGGCATGAAAGCGCGCATCAAGATCACCCTGAAAAACGGCGTCCTCGATCCCCAAGGCAAGGCGATCCAGAACGCGCTGGGTGGCCTTGGCATTGCGGGCGTCAACGACGTGCGGCAAGGCAAGTACATCGAGGTCGATTTGGCGGGCGGCGATGAAGCGGCCGCCAAGGCCACGGTTGAAAAGATGTGCAAAGACCTGCTCGCCAACACCGTCATCGAGAACTACAGCTTCGAGATTGTTCGCTAGGGACTAAGGAGAGTTCATGCTCCGTCTGGTCTTCGCTGTTTTGCTCGGGGTGACGGCTGCGCTGCAGGCCCACGCGCAATCCCCGACGCCAACCACACCCTACCAAAATACGGAACTCAAATACACGATCGCGCTACCAACCGCCTGCCGACATGAGGAAGGCCCGGGGACACTCGAAGCGATTTGCGCCACTGACCTTGATCCGGAAGCGAGCAAGGAAATCGCCGCCGCTGGCGCTTTGCTGTTGGAGATCGATGCTGAAGCGGTGCCAACCGATGCTAAGCCCTACACCGAGGCGAATTTTCGCGAGGAAATTCCGGAGGCGGTGTGCGGTAGCGGCGATACAGGCCGTGTGGTCATCGGCGCTTTCGCCGAGGAAAAATCGGCAGCATCTCGCGTCTTGACCGCCGAGGTCCTTTGCCCGCCCATCAAATTCCTGGCGTTACCGCAGCGCAAAGCCGCCGTGCGTTACATTATTGCACCGGGATTTCGGTACCGCCTGATGGTTCGCGCGCCGGCCGAGACGCTGGATAAACTCCGGCCCGTCGGCGTCGCCTTCTTCAACAGCTTCAAGTCGACCGCCGAGAAATCCCCATGAAGTCAGCTGTCATTGTCTTCCCCGGAACCAATCGCGAGCGTGATGTCGCCGACGTTCTCGCTGCCGTCTCCGGCCGCCCGACGCAAATGGTCTGGCATGGCGACAGCGCGGTACCGAAGACCGATCTGATCGTTTTGCCGGGTGGGTTCAGCTACGGCGATTATCTGAGGACCGGCGCGATGGCCGCACATTCGCCAATCATGCGCGATGTCATCGCCAAGGCCAAAGCCGGCACCCCTGTGCTCGGCATCTGCAATGGCTTCCAGATCCTCTGCGAATCCGGCCTTCTCCCGGGGGTGCTGATGCGCAATGCGTCATTGAAATTCATCTGCAAGGACGTCTGGCTGAAGTGCGACAACAACCGGACGCACTTCACCAACCGCTACTTAGAAGGCGAAGTCGCCCGCATGATCTGCGCCCACGGCGATGGCAACTACTTTGCCGACACCACCACGCTCGACCGGCTTGAGGGCGATGGCCGCGTCGTGTTCCGCTACTGCGACAAGCACGGTCGGGTCACCGCCGAAGCCAACGCCAACGGCGCACAACGCAACATTGCCGGCATTGCCAACAAGTCCGGCCGCATCGTCGGATTGATGCCGCATCCGGAGAATGCTGCCGAAGCAGCACTCGGCTCGATCGACGGCCGACGCATGTTTGAAAGCGCGCTGGCGGCGGTGGCGGCCTAACAGGCACGTTGCGCGCAACACCTCACCAACTCGGCCATCATATTTTGCCGTCTTGCCCAATCACATAGAACCGCTTGATGCCATGCGCATCGATTTGCGCGCGCCAGTGAAATCGCGTCAGTAACGGACGGGCCATGAGTTGCTGCACGAATTCGCGCATCGCCGCCCTGGCACGGACGGTCGACCACTTGAACCCCACCCACAGGGTGACGCCTGGAGCTGATACGAAATGATAGGCCTCCAGCAAGGAGATGCCATGGCTTTGCAGCGTTTGAACCCAATCGGCAACGTAGCTCGGGTTGGAAGTGACGCCAATGCCCGAATTGTAAGATTGCACGATGAACAACCCACCGTCGCGCAGATATAGGTCACTCGCTTTCAGCACTGTCTCATGCAGCGGCGATGTTCCCGCCGGCCAGTTCGGATCGCCGTCGCGTGCACCAGCCAGGTATTGATTTGTTCGTTCCTTCGAGATGGCGCCGCGGCGCAACTCGTCCGGCGTGAAGCTGGAGAAATAGAGCAGGTCCACCTTCGGCAAATCGACCGGCTGCACCTTAGTGAAATCATCGAGTACATAGACGATGCTCCCCTCGCCCCGCGCGGCATTGGCAAGCGTATTGCGCAGACTGCCACTTTCATCGATGTCGAAGCACAGCGCGCCTGACATGCCACAGCGCAGCATAGCCAGTTCCTCGACCGGCACTCCCGATCCGACTGACATCAGGTTGCGACCGGCAAGCCCATAGCGCGCGACCAATTCGGAAATTGACGGGGCGCACTGCTCGATTGACGTTCCGGCACTCGGCGCATGCGCGAGGAGATCTTCGGGATTAAAGCGGTAGGAACTGACCATAGGGGCGTCACGCTCTTTTTGTCATGCCGGCGGGAACTGCGAGTTCAGCAGCGACTGCACCACGAATCGGAACCCAAACTCGACAAAATCAGGAGAAGTACGGCCAAATTGCAGCACAGGCCTCTGGCGCACCAGTTCACAAGTTACTTGCACACCTCCCGCGAACCCATAGCAAGATGTTATTTGTACCGACGACCACGCGCATGTCGCGCGACCGGTGAAATCGGTTAAAATCAGCAGCGGATGCGGCTGTCGCATTGCTATTTCGGATGGGGACGGACGACATGAAGGCATTGACGATTGGCGGCGCCATGGTCGACGCGATCGCCATCATCGACAGCGACCGCATCGAGCGCATCACCATGCGCAATGCCGACACCTCATTCCTGCTACTCGAGGAAGGCAGCAAGACCGAAGCGCTGGAAATCGCGACCCACTGCGGTGGTGGCGCCGTCAATGCCGCCGTCTCGATGGCCCGCCTCGGAGTCGATGTCGCAGCCCTCGTCAAGCTTGGCCAGGACGCCCGCGCCGAGACGATCCTCGCGCGGCTGCTGGCGGAGGGCGTTTCGCCTCGCTTTGCCGTCCGTGATCAGCGGGCGCCAACCGGCGCCTCCATCCTCGTCTCATCACACGACCGCAACGCCGCCGTCTTCACCTTTCGCGGCGCCAACACGTTGCTCGAGGTCGACGACCTCAAACCCGATGCCTTCAATGTCGATCTGGTCTACGTGTCTTCGCTCTCGAACCAGTCCGCCGACTGCTTCCCGCACATCGTCACCACAGCTAAAGCGGCCGGCGCGCGGGTCGCAACCAACCCAGGTCCGCGACAACTCGCCGCGCGGGGTTCCGCCTTCCGCGACTGCCTGCCCAACATCGATATTCTCGCCATCAACCGCGCCGAAGCCGAGGTGATGCTGCCGGCGCTGATCCCGGCTTGCGGAGAGGGTGGAGCGACGCTGCCGGGAACGGATTTGCCACGGCTTGCAGCGCGCGGCCTTTCCGGCGGCGGATTCCGCATGACGCTGAAAGCCTTCCTCAGTGGCATGATGGCACTTGGCCCGAACACGCTGTTGTTGACCGACGGCGTCGGCGGCGCTTACGCGGCGACCAACACGAAGATTGTCTATTGTCCAACACTCAGGGTTTCGGTCGCGGGGACCGCTGGTGCCGG
Source organism: uncultured Alphaproteobacteria bacterium (assembly GCA_963714325.1). GTDB lineage: Bacteria > Pseudomonadota > Alphaproteobacteria > Rhizobiales > Hyphomicrobiaceae > CAVQOB01. Next base: position 87,686 of record CAVQOB010000035.1, read on the forward strand.
CGATGCCTTCACGTCGACCTTTGCCACATGGATCGCGCTTGGCCGCTCCGTTGATGAAGCCTTACGCGCCGCCACCAGCAATGCGGCGTCCGTCGTTGGGCATACCGATACGCAGACTGGTCTATTGAAGCGCGCCGAGCTTGAACGCCGCCTCAAAGACCGAGCGAACGACCTGGCGATCCAGAGCTGGACGCTATAGGTGCGATGGCCTGCGCCGCAGCTTCATAGAGATGGCATGAGACGCGGCGGTCGGGCGCGACGACTGTCGTGGCGGGAGCCTCCGTGCGGCAGCGACCAAACGCCTTCGGGCAGCGCGGATGGAAGTGGCATCCAGGCGGCGGATTGACCGGCGACGGCGGCTCACCTTCCTGCAGTACCATGGTGACGGCATGGGCCGGGTCCGGCACCGGCGAACTGGCTTTCAGCAGTTGCGCATAGGGGTGCAGGGGTTGGTCGAGCAGCGCCGCCGCCGGCCCCTCTTCGACGATCCGGCCCAGATACATCACGACAATGCGCTGACAGAAATGGCGGACGACACCGAGATCATGCGAGATGAAAACGAACGCCAGTCCACGTCGCGCCTTGAGCTCGGCGAGCAGAATAAGGATCTGCGCCTGCACCGAGACGTCGAGGGCTGAGACCGGCTCGTCAGCGAAAATCAAATCAGGGCCCAGCGCCAGCGCGCGAGCGATGCCGATCCGCTGGCGTTGCCCGCCTGAAAACTCATGTGGAAACCGATCGAGCGCGCTCGACGGCAAACCAACTTCATCGAGCAGCGCCCGGACGCGGCGGTCAACATCGGCGCCAGCCGCTAAGGCGTGAACCCTGATCGGTTCAGCCAGCGCGTCGCCAACCCGCTGGCGCGGGTCCAACGCGGACGCTGGATCCTGAAAGACAATTTGCAAGCGTTGGCGCAGCACCCGCAGGCGGGCCGCACTCGCCGCCAGCACGTCTTCGCCGCCAAACATCACGCGGCCCGCGTCGGCTGGCAATAGTCGCAATGCCACGCGCGCAGCCGTTGATTTTCCGCAGCCGGATTCACCAACGATCCCCAGCGCCTCGCCCTTGTTGACGGCAAACGAGACCCGATCGAGCGCACGAACGGCGATGGTCTTCGGTACGGGAAAGCCGCGCTTGGACACGAACGTCTTGGTCAGGCCCGTCACCTCGAGCAGCGGGTGTTCGCTCATACAGCCCCTCCCCGCACCCAGCACCGCACCGCGTGCGTTCCAGCAGTATCGATCGCCGCCAACGGCGGCCGTTCACTGCATCGCGCTTCCCGGACGGTACATCGCGACTGAAATCGGCATCCCCTGGGCATTTCTGGCAACACGGGCACTTGCCCGGGAATCGGCGCCAACGCTTCCGCCGAGCGATCCGCGCGCGGCATCGCCGCCAACAGCGCTGCCGAATAAGGATGCGTCGGCCGCGCGAAGAATGCAGCAACCGGCGCGCTTTCGACGACATCGCCGCCATACATGACAAGCACACGATCGGCGACCGACGCGACGACGCCGAGATTGTGCGTGATCAACAGCACGGCCAGTCCCGCAGACCGCTGCAAGTCCGCCAGCAGCGCAAGCACCTGCGCCTGTATGGTCACATCGAGCGCGGTCGTGGGCTCGTCGGCGATCAAAACCTTCGGCGCACAGGCGAGGGCAACGGCAATCATCACACGCTGGCGCATGCCGCCGGAAAACTGATGCGGATATTGATCCAACCGATCGGCCGCGGCGGGAATACGCACCAGTTCAAGCAACTCGACGACACGATCTCGTGCCGCCGCGCGCGACAGCCGTTGATGATAGATCAGCGGCTCGGCGATCTGGAAACCAATGGTCAGCACTGGATTGAGCGACGTCATCGGTTCCTGGAAGATCATGCCGATCCGCGCGCCGCGAACGCGCTCCATCTGCGCGTCCGTCGCGTTCGTGAGATCCTGACCATCCACCCGCACTTGGCCGGCCGCGATCCGGCCGACACCCGATGGCAGCAGCTTCATGATCGACAGCGCGGTCAGACTCTTTCCGCACCCTGACTCGCCGACCAGCGCGACCGTCTCCTTTTGGCGAACGGCAAAACTGACATCGCGCACCGCCTGATGCCATTGGCCGGCGATCCGGATCTCCGTCGTCAGCCCGTTGACGGTGAGTCCGGCCGCTGCGCCGTCGTGCGACACCCGGTTCATTGCGGCGCCCTCGGGTCCGTCGCGTCACGCAGGCCGTCGCCGATCAGGTTCAAGCCAATCATGGTGATCAATATGGCGAGGCTCGGGAACACCGCGAGCAGATAATTGTCGTTCAAGTACTCAAACCCCTCGCGAATGATGCCACCCCAGGTCGCGGTCGGCGGCGGCACGCCCAAGCCGATGAACGCGAGCGTTGATTCCGTGCGGATCGCGGTCGCCAGCCACAACGACCCCATGACGATAATCTCGTCCATGATGTTGGGCGCGACGTGTGCGAACATGATGCGTGCGTCCGAGAAGCCCATGGCGCGGCCGGCATCGATGAAGTCGCGCTCCTTCATGGCGAGCGTTGATCCCCGCGCCAGGCGGATGAAGGCCGGAACCGCCGTCACGGAAATGGCAATGATGATGTTGGTCAGGCTGGCGCCAAGGACCGCCACCAGCAATAACCCCATCACCAACTGCGGAAACGACAGCAGGACGTCCGTCAACATCGTCACAACGCGATCAAACCACCCGCCGAAGTACCCGGCCGCAATGCCGATGATCGTGCCGGCCACCATGGCGATCAGCGTTGCAAGCACACCGACCCAGAGCGAAATCCTGGCGCCCCAGATGATCCGCGAGGCGACATCGCGGCCAAAACTATCGAGGCCGAGCCAGTGCCGCGCCGACGGGTCGGCGAGCTGGGGTCCGAGCATCTGCTTGTTGGGATCGAATGGCGCGATCCAGGGTGCTAGAACGGCGGCCGCAATCAGCACCAAACAGATCAACGATCCGACGATGATACCGGCGTTACTGCGCGCGCGAGTCCAGGTCGAGACGCGCGGGGCCGGGCTGACAGTTGCGCTCTCGGTCATGGCGTCTTCACCCGCGGATCGACCAATCCATAGACAAGATCGGTCAACACGTTGGCGAGCACGATGGCGAAGGCGAATACCACCATCATCCCCTGCAGCGTTGCATAGTCCCGCGTGTTGAGGGCATTGACGATGATCTTGCCGAGACCCGGCCGCGAGAACACGATCTCGGTCAAAACCGAGTTGCCGATCAGCACCCCGAGATTGAGGCCGATGATCGTCACGATCGGGATCAGCACGTTGCGCAGTGCATGCCGCCATACCACCGCACGAGCCGGTACCCCTTTGGCGCGCGCCGTGCGCACATAGTCCTCGCCCAGCGCCGTCAGCATACCGGATCGTGTCACGCGCGTGACATAGGCGATCATGATGACGCCGAGGTTGATCGCCGGTAGCGCCAGCGCGCGCAATCGATCGGCGATATCACCAGACTTCGGCGCGGAGATCACCGGGAACCAGCGGAACTGGATGGCAAAGAACACCAGCAACAGCACACCCGACACGAACGCTGGAAACGACAAGCCGATCAGCGAGACGATGCGCGCCATCCAATCCGCGAACCCGTTGCGTTTGATCGCCGCCATGACGCCCAGCGGCACGCCAACCACAATGCCAATGATCAGGCTCGCAACTGTCAATTCGATCGTGTAGGGCAGCACCGCCAGGACATCGGCAAGCACCGGGCGGTTGGTAGTCAGCGACCGTCCGAGATCGCCGCGGACAACGCCCGCGAGATAGGTGAGGTATTGCGTCCAGACCGGCTGATCAAGACCGAGCCGCTCACGCATCGCTTTCAACGCATCGGGGCTCGCTTGATCGCCAAGCACGACCAGCGCCGGATCGCCCGGCACAATGCGCACGAGAACGAAAACCAGTGTCAGCACAGCCAGCAAAGTCGGCAGCGCCATCACCAGGCGTTTCGCGATAAATAGAAACATTGACTTTTTACCCGCCCGCCCGGGTGACATGCCCTTGGGTCCAAACCTGCCAAGCAGGCTACGGCATAACGCTTAGGCTGGGAACAGCGATACTGCAGTTTCCCGTCAATGCACGGCCGAGGCTTCAACCTCGACCAGGCGTCCGCCCTCGAGGCGCAGGATGCGATGCATGCGGCGCGCCAGATCCATATTGTGTGTGGCGATGAGGGCCGCCACCCCCGTCCGCTCGATCAAGCTGAGCAATTCCGTAAATACATGCTCGCTGGTCTTCGGGTCGAGGTTGCCAGTCGGCTCGTCGGCCAGCAGCAACCGCGGTCGATTGGCGAGCGCGCGCGCAATGGCGACGCGTTGCTGCTCGCCACCAGACAATCGCGCCGGGCGATGGTCGAGGCGCTCACTGAGGCCCAGCGACGACAACAATTCTGTGGCGCGGGTGTGCGCCTCCTGACGGGTCTTGCCCTGGATCATCTGCGGGATCGCGACGTTTTCCAGCGCCGAAAACTCCGGCAGCAATTGATGGAACTGGTAGACAAAACCCATCTCCGCCCGGCGCACGCGAGTCCGCTCGTCGTCACTCATGCGCGCGCAATCCTGACCATTGATGAAGACGTGCCCGGCGTCTGGCGTTTCGAGCAATCCCGTGACATGCAGCAATGTCGACTTGCCGGCACCCGACGGGCCAACCAGCGCAACGGCTTGTCCGGCATAAAGCTCGGCCGCCGCCCCGTCGAGAACACGGATTTCGCGCTCCGCTTGCCGGAACACCCGCGACAAGCCTTCCAGTTTCAGAATGGGGGCTGAGTGATCGACGGCGCGCTGCATGGGATCACTCGTACCTCAGGGCTTCGACCGGGTCGAGCCGCGACGCCCGCCACGACGGATAAACCGTGGCAAGCACCGACAACAACAGCGCCATGACGACAATCATCGCCGTTTCAAACGGATCAATCGCCGAGGGCATCCGCGCCAGATAGTAGAAATTCGGGTCGAACATCGTCCGCCCCGTCAGGCGCATGACGAACTGCCGCACGCCCTCGATGTTCAATGCGAAAACGACGCCGAGCACCAATCCCGCCAAGGTGCCGACGACCCCGATCGATGCGCCGGTGATGAGGAACACGCGCATGATCGCGCCTTTGGTCGCCCCCATCGTCCGGAGGATACCGATATCGCGCCCCTTGTCCTTCACCAGCATCATCAGGCCGGAAATGATGTTGAACGCGGCCACCAGCACGATCAGCGAGAGAATGATGAACATCATGGTGCGCTCGAGATCGAGCACGTTGATGAAGGTTTGGTTGCGCTGGCGCCAGTCCGCGAAATGCAACGATGGTCCGGCGGCGGCCTTCATCGCAGCGGAACGCTCCGTGACCTTTTCAGGATCATCGACGAGAACCTCCAGCACGTCGGCTGACGCGCCGCGATTGAAGAAGCGCTGGGAGTCCTCGAACGGCATAAAGACCACCGTCCGATCATACTCGGACATGCCCAATTCGAAGATTGCGACGACAGGGAAGGCTTTGATCCGCGGCGAGGTCCCAAACGGCGTAGACGCACCACGCGGCTGAATGATGGTGATATTCTCGCCAATCCTGGCAATGCGCAGATTGTCGGCAAGCCGGGTGCCGATCGCGACGCCACCGCTGGCGTCGAAGCCATCGAGAGTTCCCTGGCGTACGTTGCCGGCGACCAGCGCCAGTGACTTGACGCCTTCTTCCGTAAGACCGCGCACCAGACCGCCCGTGGCCTGCGCGGGGCTCGACAGCATGGCTTGGCCCTCAACGAGGGGAAACGCATGCTTGATGCCCGGCACCTTGGCCAAAAGCTTGGCCATGTCCTCATAGTCCTCGAACGGCTCGCCAATCTTGTTGACGACGATATGACCGTTGAGACCGAGGATCTTGCCAACCAGTTCCTTGCGGAAGCCATTCATCACCGACATGACGATGATCAGTGTCGCGACACCGAGCATGATGCCAAGAAACGAGAACCCAGCGATCACCGAAATAAAGCCTTCGGATCGTCGCGCCCGCAGATAACGACCGGCCAACAGCCATTCGAACGGCGAGAACGGTTTGGTGTCGACGTTCGCACTCATGCCGTGCTCCGCGAGTAGCTTGGGCGTACCGTCATCAAGCGAGGAAGCGGCGGGCGGCCACCAGCTCGCTCAACCGGCGCAGAGCCGCGTCCATCGGCATCGTCACGCGCTCGCCGGTCTTGCGCTCCTTGATCTCGATCTCGCCGGACTTGATGCCCTTCGGCCCGACGATCAGCTGGAACGGCAGGCCGATCACATCCATGGTCGCGAACTTGGCACCCGCCCGATCGTCGCGATCGTCGAGCAGCACCGAGACGCCGGCCCGCTCCAATTTGGTGTAGAGATCGTTGCACGCCGTATCCGTATCCTTGTCGCCGGCTTTCAAATTGATCAGTCCGACATCGAACGGCGCAACAGGAACCGGCCAGATGATGCCGTCCTTGTCGTGGCTCGCCTCAATGATCGCCGCAACCACGCGCGTCGGCCCGATGCCGTAGGAACCCATGTGGACCGTCACTGGCTTGCCGTCTGGTCCTTGCACCTGCGCTCCCATCGGCTCCGAATACTTGGTTCCGAAGTAGAAAATATGACCGACCTCGATGCCCCGAGCCGATACCCGTTTTGCCGCTTCGATCGCCTCGTAAGCCTTCGCGTCGTGCTTTTCACTGGTCGCCGCGTAGAGCGATGTCCACTTGTGGACACACGCCTGGATGGCCGCAGCATCATCGAAGTTAGTATCGGCCGGTGGTGTCGGAAAGTCGAGGTAGTCCTTATGACAAAAGACCTCGCTTTCGCCGGTGTCCGCGAGGATGATGAACTCATGGCTGAGATCACCGCCGATCGGGCCGGTATCAGCCTGCATTGGTATCGCCTTCAGGCCAAACCGCGCGAAGGTGCGCAAATACGCCACGAACATCTTGTTATAGGCATGCCGCGCTTTCTCTTGGTCGAGATCGAACGAGTAGGCATCTTTCATCAGGAATTCGCGGCTGCGCATGACGCCGAAACGCGGGCGGACCTCGTCGCGGAACTTCCACTGGATGTGGTAGAGGTTGAGCGGCAGATCACGATAGCTTTTCACGTGCGAACGGAAGATTCCGGTGATCATTTCCTCGTTGGTCGGTCCGAACAGCATCTCGCGTTCATGCCGATCGCCAATCCGCAGCATTTCCTTGCCGTAGGCGTCGTAACGTCCGCTTTCGCGCCAGAGTTCGGCGGACTGGATAGTCGGCATCAGCAATTCAACCGCGCCTGATCGGTTCTGTTCTTCGCGGACGATGCGATTGACCTTGTCGAGCACCCGCAAACCCAGCGGCAGCCAGGAATAAATGCCAGCACTCTCCTGCTTGATCATGCCGGCGCGCAGCATCAGCTGATGCGAGATGATTTCCGCTTCTTTCGGCGTATCGCGCAGGACGGGCAGGAAATAGCGGGAGAGGCGCATGGGGATCCTGAATGTCTGAACAGGTTTGGCGGGCCGTCTCGCGCGACACCCGCATGGATGGATGGGTGACTGACACAAGCACCGGACAGGAGCCAGACCCTATCCACGCGTGATAGCGATTTCAACAAATTGAGGCAACCAGTGCCGCGCCTGGGCCTGTGTGCAGTCGGGGACAACGGCGGCGGGCCCGGCCGCATATCTATGCCCATCCGGCACAATTGGCGTTTCGCTGTGAGGAACGCCAAGGTGCCTAATGACAATATAGTGACAACCCGGTATGCTCTCGTCGTAGTCGCAAAAATGAAAAAATGAGAAGAAGAGGTGCGTCTGATCGTATCAACGATTGGAACGGGCCCTAGTCTAGGGATGAAAATGCAGCGGCGGCGTCTCGATGCCCGTCGCGTAAACCGAGCAGGCAGAATACAGATGAACGAGGTTGCCATCGGCAGCCTCGTTTTTCGTTTGACCAGTCGCCATTCCGTTCTAGCCGCCGGGGACACCGGGGATGTCAACTGACACCAGTCGCAAGCGGATAACGATATAGACGGCGGCGAAAACAAGGATCGAAACGACCGTGGTGATGCCGGCAACACGCCTCATGTTCGTGCTGGCTGGCGCACTGGACGGCGTTCCCGGCAAGACATCACCGCTCTCGCCCTGGGTTTTGACGCCAAACGGCAGCACGGCGAACAGCACCGTCCACCAAATGATGAAAAAGAGCGCAAGACTGAGTGTCAGGCTCATCGGCTTGCCTCAGATCTGTTCCAGTTCGACCAACGTGCCGCAGAAGTCCTTGGGATGCAGAAACAGCACCGGCTTACCGTGCGCCCCGATCCGCGGCTCACCACTGCCAAGGACGCGCGCGCCTCGTTGCTTCAGGTGATCGCGCGCGGCAATGATATCGTCAACCTCGTAGCAGACGTGATGGATGCCGCCATCGCCGTTACGCTCAAGGAATTTGCCGATCGGCGAGTCAGGCCCAAGCGGCTCCAGCAATTCGATCTTGGTATTCGGCAGCTCGACAAACACGACGGTAACGCCGTGCTCGGGTTGCGGCGACGGGTCGCTGATTTTGGCACCGAGCAAATCCCGATACACGGCTGTACCCTTCGTCAATGACGAAACAGCAATGGCAACGTGATTAAGCCGCCCGATCATGTAAGCTTTCCCTGCACAACCCCTGCATTTAACGCCCGTCGATCCTCGCGATCATCACTTTGACGATCGGCTTCTTGCCCCACGCCCGATCGATCGCCGCGCGGACCGCGCGTTTGACCGCATCGCCGAGCATGTCGATATCGCCGCGTCGCTTCGGTGGAATTGATTTTAAAGTGCCGTCGATGGCGTCGAGTGCAACGTCTTCCATGCTGTCGCCAGCGGGATCCTCGTAGGGCACGCCATCCAGGATCACGTCGGGGTCGGCGATCACCTCGCCGCGCGCGCTAATCACCAGACTGACGACAGCAATCCCGACGGTTGCAAGCTTGCGCCGTTCACGAACCGGGCCGTCCTCGCTGGGCACGAGCAGGTTGCCATCGCGGAACACCCGGCCAACCGGCGCCGTGTCGACGATTTTTGCAGGACCGGGCGCCAGCTTCAGGATGTCGCCGTTGCGGATAATCTTCGTGTCGGCCACGCCACATTGGCGCGCCAGTTCAGCGTTGGCGGCGAGGTGGCGGGCTTCGCCGTGCATGGGAATGACGACGCGCGGCTTGATCCAGCCGTACATTTCCTTGAGTTCCTCGCGGCGGGGATGGCCTGTCACGTGGACCAGATCGGCGCCACCATCGACGACCAGTTCACAACCCTGCTCGACCAGCAGATTTTGAATGCGGCCGACGGACTTCTCATTGCCCGGGATCGTCCGCGACGAAAAAATCACCGTATCGCCCTTGCCGAGCTTGACGTGGGGGTGCTGGCCTTCCGCGATGCGGGCCAGCGCCGCGCGGCCCTCGCCCTGGCTGCCCGTGCACAACACCAGCGTTTCGTCGGCGTTGAGATGCGAGAAGCGATCCTGGTCGTTATAGGCAAAATTCTTCGGCAAGTGGCCGGTCTCGATCGCCACTTCGATCATGCGATGCATGGCGCGGCCGGCAACGACGAGTTTGCGGCCGGTGGCTTTGGCGGCGGCGCTGGCCGCCAGAATGCGCGCAACGTTCGATGCGAAAATAGTGACGGCGACGCGGCCCTTGGCCCGTGCGATGACGGCGCCGAGCGACTTCGCGACATCGGTTTCTGACGGCGAGCGGCCCTCCCGCAAGGCGTTGGTCGAGTTGCAGATCATGGCATCGACGCCACTTTCCCCGAGCTTGATCAAGCGCGCCTTGTCGGTCGGCAAGCCGACATAAGGAGCGTCGTCGAGTTTCCAGTCGCCGGTGTGCAGCACTGTGCCGTGCGCGGTGCGCAGGACCAACGCCTGCGATTCCGGAATCGAATGCGCGACCGAAATATATTCACATTGGAACGGACCAACTTCAAAACTTCCATCGACTGGAATCTCGATGATTTTCACTGTCGCCTTGCCCGGGTATTCGGCCATTTTGGCCTTGAGCAGTGCCGCCGTGAATGGCGTTGCATAGACCGGGACTTTCAAGCGCGGCCACAGATCAATGATCGCACCAATGTGATCTTCGTGTGCGTGTGTCAGCACGAGACCGACGAGATCTGACCGGTTCTCGGCCATGAAGCGGATGTCTGGCAGGATTACGTCGACGCCTGGATCGAATTCGCCCTCCGGGAACGTGATGCCGAGATCGACCATCAGCCATCGGCGATCGTCAACCGGACCGACACCGTAGGCGTAGCAATTCATGCCGATCTCGCCGAGCCCACCGAGCGCCACGATCACGAGTTCCGAGGCACCACCGGTGTCCCGCTTTTTCGCCTTACGTTCAGCCATTCTGCTCACGTTCCCTGTTTCTGGTTTCCACCAGTAATGTCACATCGCCGAACGTGACGCGTTCGATGCTTTCGCCAACCGTCTTGAGGAGAAGCGCTCCGTCGTGGTCGAGCCCCGCAAAATGGCCGGCACGGCGTTCCCCGCCAAAATTGACGTCAATCGGCTCGCCAACGGCACCAGCCCGCAGCAACCATGCGGCGCGCACGTCCTCAAACCCCACCCCATCGTTCCAAACCGAGAACCAATGTTGCACTGCCCAAGCCAGATGTCTGAGCATACTTTCGGGCGCAATGTCCACGGAATGTTCGCCGAGATGGGTCGCTTCCCGGCCGAGCGTCTCGGGATGCCACGCCAGATTGATCCCGATCCCCAGGACCAAGCACAGCCGACTATCGGCTGTTACCGTCGTCTCGGGCAGGATGCCTGCGAGCTTGGCCGGCCCGATCAGCACGTCGTTCGGCCATTTGAGACGCAGTCCGGTGATGGGCGGGCCGTCGCCAGCGACCGCGCGCACAGCGTCAACGACCGCAACACCCGCCAACAGTGACACCTGATGGGCCATCGCTTGACTGCTCGCCAATGTCATCAGCAGGCTTGCAGTCAGATTGCCGGCTTCCGATACCCAGGTACGCCCCGATCGCCCGCGTCCCGCCGTCTGCCGGATGGCCCGTATCCACAGCGGTCCTGGCTCACCGAGCAGCGCCAGTCGCATGGCCTCGGCATTACTCGAGCCGATCTCATCATAGACGATGACACTTGGCTGAAACGTAGACGGGGGCGTCAGAAGTCCGGACATTGTCGCCGTCAAAAGAGCGATTTGGCGGCGGCCGCTGCCTGGGCCACCAGTGGGCCTGGGCGAACCGTGTAGAGAACGACGAACAGCGCGGCACACGTCATGACAACAGCCGTTTTCGCGGGCATGCGCAGGAAGCCCGGCTTCTTGTCGTCAAAGAACATGATCTTGACGACACGCAGGTAGTAGTAGGCCGCGATCACGCTGGCGATGACACCGAGGACCGCCAACGGCCAGAGCTTGGCGTTGACCGCGGCGAGGAACACTTCCCATTTCGCGATGAAGCCTGCGAGCGGGGGGATGCCGGCCAGCGAGAACATCAGAATGCCCAGGCAGGCAGCCATCGGCAGATTGGTCTGCGACAACCCAGCGAGTTCGCTGATGTCCTCGACCGGACCGCCGTCGCGACGCATACCGAGCACGCAGGCGAACGCGCCGAGTGTCATGACAACGTAGATCGCCATATACACGAGTACGCTTTCGGCGCCCTTCTCGGTTCCGGCGGCCAGACCAACCAACGCGAAGCCCATGTTGGCGATCGATGAGTAGGCGAGCAGTCGCTTGATGTTCGTCTGCCCGATAGCGGCGACCGCACCAAGCCCCATCGATGCCAGTGACAGGAAGATGACGATTTGCTGCCATTGCGGCGTGATGCCACCGAACGCGCCAATGAGCACGCGGACCATCAGCGCCATCGCCGCAACCTTGGGTGCCGCCGAAAAGAACGCGGCAACCGGCGTCGGCGCACCCTGATACACGTCCGGCGTCCACATGTGGAACGGCACGGCCGAGATCTTGAACGCCAACCCGACCATCAGGAAGACGAGGCCGAAGATCAGGCCGACGTTCTGCCCGGCGCCGGTTGCTTTGGCAGCGGTCGCGATCACCGAGAAATTAGTCGATCCGGTGAACCCGTAGATCAACGAGGCACCATAGAGCAGCATGCCCGATGACAGCGCACCCAGTACAAAGTACTTGAGGCCGGCTTCGCTTGATTGCACGTCGTCGCGACGGAAGGCCGCGACCACATAGAGCGCCAGCGATTGCAATTCGAGACCAAGATACAGCGTCATGAGATCATTCGCCGAGATCATCATCAGCATGCCGGCCGTCGCCAGCAAGACGAGGACTGGATACTCGAACTTCAGATATTTGCCGTCTTTCATGTGATCGAACGACAGCACCAGCGCGACCGCCGATCCAAACAACGCCAGCAGTTTCATGAAACGGGCAAAGTTATCCGCAAGAAAACTGCGATCGAACAGGGCTTGCGTCACGGCCGGCTGCTGCCAGATCAAATACCCGGTCCCGATCAGCACAGCGACAGCCAACCAGCCGATCATCTCGGACTCGGTATCGTTTTCCGGGCGGAACACACCAAGCATCAGCAGGGTCATGGCACCTGCGACCAGGAACAATTCTGGTGCCATCGGCCAGAGCGAGGAGAGAAATTGCGGCATGGTCGGTCTCCTCAGCGCGCCGCTTGCGCGGTCTTGATGGCCTGCTCATAGCCGGCCACGAGTTTTTTTACGGATGCGGATGTGACATCGAACACCGGCGCTGGGTAGACGCCATAGAAGATGGTCAGCGCGACTAGCGGGCCGAGAACGGCGATCTCGCGCCAGTTCATGTCCTTGATCCCGGCGAGGGATGGCTTATCCATGACGCCGAAGATCATGCGGCGATAGAGCCAGAGCGCATAGCCTGCCGATAGAATGACGCCAAAGGTCGCGAAAAACGCCACCCAGGTGTTGGCCTTGAAGGCGCCGAGCAGCGTCAGAAATTCGCCGACAAAACCGGATGTGCCGGGCAGGCCGACGTTCGCCATGGTGAAGACCATGAACACGAACGCGTAGATCGGCATCCGGTTGACAAGACCGCCGTAGGCCGCAATCTCACGGGTATGCATGCGGTCATAGACGACGCCGACGCAGAGGAAGAGTGCTGCCGAGACAAGGCCATGCGACAGCATCTGGAAGATGGCGCCGTCGATGCCCTGCTGGTTGAAGGTGAAGATGCCCATCGTTACGTAACCCATATGGGCCACCGACGAATAGGCGATCAGCTTCTTGACGTCTTCCTGCGCCAGCGCGACCAGCGAGGTGTAGATGATCGCGACGATCGACAATGTGAATATGAAGGGCGCGAACTCCTGCGACGCCAAAGGGAACATCGGCAGCGAGAAGCGCAGGAAGCCATAGCCACCCATTTTCAACAGGACAGCCGCCAGGATCACCGATCCCCCCGTTGGCGCTTCGACGTGCGCATCGGGAAGCCACGTGTGCACCGGCCACATCGGCATCTTCACCGCGAACGAGGCGAAGAAGGCGAGGAACATCCACCACTGCATTTCGCGCGGGAACTTGTGCGCCATCAGGGTCGGAATGTCGGTGGTCCCGGCGTGCCAATACATCGCCATCATGGCGAGCAGCATCAGCACCGAGCCGAGCAGCGTGTAGAGGAAGAACTTGAAGCTGGCGTAGACGCGGCGCTTGCCACCCCAAACGCCGATGATGATGAACATCGGAATGAGTCCAGCTTCGAAGAACACATAAAACAGCAGCAGATCGAGTGCACAGAAAACGCCGATCATCAGCGTTTCCAGGAGCAGGAACGCGATCATGTATTCTTTGACGCGATCCTCGACGGAACCCCAGCTCGCGAGGATTACCAACGGCATCAGGAAGGTCGTCAGGATGACGAACAGCATGGAAATGCCATCGACGCCCATCTTGTAGCGGATGCTTGAGCCCAGCCACGCCGCTTCTTCGACGAATTGGAAGCCGCCGTTGGAATTATCGAACCCGGTCCAGATCAGCAGCGAGACGGCGAAGGTGATGGCTGTCGTCCACAGTGCGATCCAGCGGGCGTTGCCAATGGCGTCCTTATTGAGGAACGCGATGATGACCGCGCCCGCCAGCGGCAGGAACGTGATCAGCGAGAGAATGTTGGATGTGAGGCTCATCGGCCGAGCCCTCCGGCGATCATCAAGGTGAGAATGCCGGCCAATCCGATCAGCATCCAGAAGGCATAGTGATAGACGTAACCGGTTTGCAGTTTGACGGCGCGGCCGGTGACCCAGCCGACACTAGCGGCAGTCCCATCGATGGTCCCATCGATGATCGCACCGTCACCGCCCTTCCAGAGCATGCGCCCGATCGCCTTGGCCGGCCGCACAAACAGGAAGTCATAAAGCTCGTCGAAGTACCACTTATTGAGGAAGAAGAGGTAGATCGGCTTGAACGTGCGCGCGGTTGCCGCCGGCAGCCATGGCGAACGGATGTAGAAGAGATAGGCAAGGCCGAGGCCTGCCAACATCGCCACAAACGGCGCCCAGCCGACCCAACCGGGAATCTCGTGCATGTGATGGAGGATGTGGTTGTCCTTGCCTTCGAAGATCGATTTCGACCAGAAGGCCTTGTAGGGATCAATCGTTCCCTTGGCTGCTGTGCCGATGAAATTCTTCGCAAAGATGACGCCCGCCAGCACGGCACCCGCCGCCAGCACATAGAGTGGGATCAGCATGACCAGCGGGCTCTCGTGCGGCTTGTGTTCGCCGTGCGCGTGGTCATCATGCTTGTGGCCGTCGTGTTTGTGGTCAGCGGCCTTGTGATCGTGGCCATGATCATCATGCGACTTCCAGCGTGGTGATTGGTGGAAGGTCATGAACATCAGTCGCCAGGAATAGAAGCTGGTCATGAAAGCGGCGAGCACCAGCATCCAGAACGCATAGTGCGACGGCGTGTGCGCGGCGTAAGCGGCTTCGATAATCGCGTCCTTGGAATGAAAGCCGGCGAAGCCCGCGAGGTGCGGAATGCCGACGCCGGTCAGCGCGAGTGTACCAATCAGCATCATGGCGTAGGTCATGGGGATGTGCGGCTTGAGCCCGCCCATGTGCCGCATGTCCTGTTCGTGGTGCATAGCGTGGATGACGGAGCCGGCGCCGAGAAACAGCAAGGCCTTGAAGAAGGCGTGCGTGAAGAGATGGAAGATGCCGGCGGTATAGGCGCCAACACCGCAGGCGACGAACATGTAGCCGAGCTGCGAGCAGGTCGAATAGGCAATAACGCGCTTGATATCGTTCTGCACCAAGCCGACGGTTGCGGCGAAGAATGCGGTCAACGCGCCGACGAACGTCACGACCTGCAGAGCCTGCGGCGCGTACTCGAACACCGGCGACAGCCGCGCCACCATGAACACGCCGGCGGTGACCATCGTTGCCGCGTGGATCAGCGCAGAGACGGGTGTTGGACCTTCCATGGCGTCCGGCAGCCAGGTATGCAGCAGGAACTGCGCGCTCTTACCCATCGCGCCCATGAACAGCAGCAACGCCAGCGTCGTAACGATATCGACCTGATAACCGAGGAAGTTGAATTGTTTGCCGGCGAGCGATGGGATTGCCTGAAAGACGGGATCGAGTTGTATGGAGCCAGCCATCCAGAACAGGCCGAAGATCCCAAGCGCAAAGCCGAAGTCACCGACGCGATTGACGACGAAAGCCTTGATGGCGGCCGCGTTCGCTTCGGGCTTGTGATACCAGAATCCAATCAGCAAATACGATGCGAGCCCCACGCCCTCCCAACCGAAGAACATCTGCAACAGATTATCGGCCGTCACCAGCATCAGCATGGCGAACGTGAAGAGGGAGAGATAAGCGAAGAAGCGCGGACGGCTATCGTCTTCGGCCATGTAGCCGATGGAATAGAGATGGACGAGGCTCGAGACGGTGTTGACGACCACCAGCATGACGGCGGTCAGCGTGTCGACGCGCAGCATCCACGAGACGTCGAGATCGCCCGAGGTGATCCAGCGCATGACGTGGACCTTGTAGGGCTGGCCACCCTGCAAACCAATCGACACGAAAACCATCCAGGACAGAACGGCGGCCAGTCCAAGAAATGCCGTCGTGATAATCTCGCTCGGGCGCGCGCCTATCACGCGGCCGAAGAACCCGGCGATCAATGCGCCAAGCAGCGGAAGAAAGACGATGGCGAGTGTGGCGGTGGTCATGCGTGCTTCTCTTCACATCCCAGCGCGATTGCGCGGAAACTAAAACTGTGATCCTCGGGCGTGTCCCGAGGACCCATGGTGCCGACTGCGTCGACGTTGACGAGGGCGCTGTCACCGTTATGCCAAACACCAGCACCCGAACATGCGGAGCTCTGGGTCCTCGAGCCAAGCCCGCGGATGACAACAAGGGATGTGGCGGCCGACCGGTCCAAGTTTCAGCCCTTCATCATGTTGATGTCTTCGACGGCGATGGAACCGCGGTTGCGGTAATAGACGACGACGATGGCGAGGCCGATGGCGGCTTCAGCGGCGGCAACGGTCAAGATCATCAGCGCGAACACCTGGCCGACGAGATCACCGTGTTGGGCCGAGAACGCGACGAGGTTGATGTTGACGGCGAGCAGCATCAGCTCGATCGACATGAGAATGACGATGACGTTCTTCCGGTTGAGGAAGATGCCGAAGATGCCGAGCGTGAACAGGCACGCGGCAACGGTGAGATAGTGTCCCAGTGTGATCATCGAATGACCTTCCTCACTTTGCCAACCCCGATAATCCCAACAACGGCGCAACCCAATGCCAGAGCATACCGAGCGCCATCAAGATCAGGACTGCGCCGATGATGAGATCCCGCGTGCTCGATGGCGGTCGGCTGGCGCGTTCCTTCTGCTTCGCTTCGGCGATCGCGCGCTTGCGCGCTTCATCGAGTGACGCGATATTGGTCTTCGGTTTCTCAGGCTCGCGACCGGAGCCGTTGAGATGGCCCGCCATCAGCCGCTCCCCTTAGCTGCGACTTTATCGGGGATGACAGCGCCACCGGAGGGCACCTTGATCACATCCATGGCCGTCTTCTTGGTGCGTGCGTTCTGCACGGAGATGTCCTGGCGCTTGACGCCTTCCTTGTGGCGCAACGTCAAAACGATCGCGCCGATCATGGCGACCAGCAAGATCAGGCCGGACATCTGAAAGAGGTGGATGTATTTCGTATAGAGGATGCGGCCGAGCGCTTCCGTGTTGCCGATGCCAGCGGTGACGGGGGCGGCGGCCTTGGCAAGGCCCGTTGGCATCACGCCAGCGCCCATCATTTTGGCCGCTACCAGCATGACGATTTCAGCCAGCAGCACGAAGCCGACGAGCGCGCCAAGTGGCGCGTTTTTCATGAAGCCGGCGCGCAGCTCAGCGAAGTCGACGTCGAGCATCATGACAACGAACAGGAATAGCACGGCGACCGCGCCAACATAGACGACGACCAGGATCATCGCCAGGAACTCAGCGCCGAGAAGCAGAAACAAGCCGGCCGCATTAAAGAACGCGAAGATCAACCAGAGCACGGCGTGCACGGGGTTGCGCGCGGAGATCACGAGGATAGCAGCCAGCACAGTCAAAACCGCGAACAGGTAGAAGAAGGCGGCGGCGAGGGTCATGGAGTGGTTCCCGGTTCCAACGCCCTCTCCCCATTGCAATGCTGCAATGGGGAGAGGGTTAGGGTGAGGGGCGGCCGCAAACTCTGAGCTGATCGCTGCCCCTCACCCCGACCCTCTCCCCATGACCGGCAAAGTGCCGGTCATGGGGAGAGGGAGACAATCATCGATACGGCGCGTCCTGTTTCAGATTGTTGGCAATGACGCGTTCCCAGCGGTCGCCGTTCGCGAGCAGGCGTTCCTTGTCGTAGTAGAGTTCTTCGCGAGTCTCGGTTGCGAATTCGAAGTTCGGGCCCTCGACGATCGCGTCGACGGGACAGGCTTCCTGGCAGAGGCCGCAATAGATGCATTTGACCATGTCGATGTCGTAGCGCGTAGTGCGGCGCGTGCCGTCGTTGCGGCGGGGGCCGGCTTCAATGGTGATGGCTTGCGCGGGGCAGATCGCTTCACAGAGCTTGCAGGCGATGCAGCGCTCTTCGCCGTTGGGATAGCGGCGTAGCACGTGTTCGCCGCGGAAGCGCGGGCTGAGTGGTCCCTTTTCGAAGGGATAGTTCAGCGTTTTCTTTGGCGCGAAGAAATAGCGCATGGTCAGGAAGAACGCCGAAACGAACTCCTTGAGAAACAGAGATTTGACACCGGTTGCGATGCTCATGTTGCAGTACTCATTGAATCCACTTCCTTCCGTCATGGCCGCGCAGGCGGCCACCCAAGCAAGTCACCTCTTCAAGGCAGAGCCCTATCCACCGATACTCTGACATCAACCCCAAATTCGCGAATGCCTTCATTTTCGTCGAACAAAATCCGACCACGTTGGGTTCATTTCTTCAATCGACCTGATCTTCCATAACCGGCGCCACTTCTTCATCTGACTTTCGCGTTTGATGGCATCGGCCATTGTTGTGTGCGCTTCGTAGTAGACGAGCCGTTGCACCTTATACTTCTTCGTGAACCCTTCGAATGTACCATCGCGGTGTTCTCGCACTCGCCCGTAAAGATCACTCGTCACTCCGATGTACAGCGTCCCATTATGTTTGCTCGCAAGCAGATAGACGACAGGATGTTTTTGACCACGGGTAAACACGACACACTATTCGACCTTCAGGCTTGCTTGGGTGGCCGCCTTCGCGGCCATAACGGTTTACTGGAACAGCGATGTGATGCCAGTTGCGATGCTCATAACGTGTCCAGTCTTCTGTGTCATCGTAGGTTGGGTTTTGCCCCTTGGCCGTAACCCAACATGAACTTGCTCCCAATTGTTGGGTTACGCGGCAAAAGTGCCGCTAACCCAACCTACGGCCAAACGCGGAACAGCCGGTTGCGATACTCATTACCCCACCCACCGCCCGTATTGCAGCCAACTCGCGACAACGACCACCATTGCCAGCGACAGCGGCAGGAACACTTTCCAGCCCAACCGCATCAGCTGGTCATAACGATAACGCGGTACCATTGCCTTCACCATGGCGAACATGAAGAAGACGAACGTCACCTTGAGCAGGAACCAGATTGGGCCGGGAATCCAATTCAGCGGCGCGATATCGAGCGGTGGGAGCCATCCACCGAGGAAC
The DNA here is from genome assembly GCA_963714325.1 of uncultured Alphaproteobacteria bacterium. Classification (GTDB taxonomy): domain Bacteria; phylum Pseudomonadota; class Alphaproteobacteria; order Rhizobiales; family Hyphomicrobiaceae; genus CAVQOB01. The sequence goes on from CAVQOB010000035.1 coordinate 106,845, forward strand.
AGGATCGATGTCATCGCGCACATCGTGACGATGGCCACGTATTCCCCGAGCATGAACAGCAGGTAAGGCGTCGAGGAGTATTCGACCATGAATCCAGCGACGAGTTCGGACTCAGCTTCGGGCAGGTCGAAGGGCGGGCGGTTGGTCTCGGCCAGCGCTGAGATGAAGAAGATGACGAACATCGGAAATAGCGGCAGCCAATGCCAATCGAGCAGGCTTGATCGGAGGCCAAGCCGCGTGCCGATGCCGGTCTCTTGCGCTTGGACGATGGCGCTCATGTTGAGCGAGCCGACGCAGAGCAGCACAGTGATGATGACGAAGCCGATCGAGACTTCGTATGAAACCATTTGGGCTGCCGAGCGCAATGAGCCGAGGAACGGATACTTCGAGTTCGACGCCCAGCCGCCCATGATGATGCCGTAGACGCCGAGCGATGAGATGGCGAACAGGTAGAGGATGCCGACGTTGATGTCGGCGATGGCGAGGCCCTTGCCGACGGGGATCACGGCCCAAGCCGCGAGCGCCAAAACGGCCGTGACCAACGGCGCGAGCAAGAACACCCCCTTATCGGCGCCAGCGGGGATCAATGGCTCCTTGAGGACGAACTTCAACAGGTCGGCGAACGATTGCAACAGGCCAAAAGGACCAACGACGTTGGGACCGCGCCGGAGCTGCACGGCCGCCCAGACCTTGCGATCCATCAGCAGCAAAAACGCGACGATCACCAACAGTGAGACGAGCAACAGCAGGCTCGCGCCAACCATCAGCGCGAGCCACAGTCCCCAGTCCCACCATGTATCGAATGTCTGCGGAAACATGCGCCTTTGTCCGTTTTACTCGGCAGCCTGCTTCTGGCCGCTGGCGTTGGCTTGCAGCACCGACATCTCCGCCATGACGGCGGAGGCGCGGGCAATCGGGTTGGTCAGGTAGAAGTCGTGGATCGGCGCTTTGAACAGCTCAGCGGTCAGCGCACCCATATTTGCGGCAAGCGCATCGATCGCCGATCCAGATGCAGCCTCCACAACCCCAAGCCGACCAAGGCTTGGGGTGGACTGGTACATCGCCGAGCGCAAAGCCGCGATCGTATCGTAGGGCAGTGTCAGACCGGCCGATGCGGACAACGCTCGCAGGATCGCCCAATCGTCTTTGGCGGCGCCTGGTGCGAAAGCAGCCTTCTGCGTTTGTTGCGCGCGGCCTTCGAGGTTGACGTAGGTGGCATTCTTCTCAGTGTACGCGGCTCCGGGCAAAATGACGTCTGCGCGATGGGCACCGGCATCGCCGTGGCTACCCTGATAGACGACGAAGGCTTGGGCGCCGATGCGGTTTACGTCGAGTTCGTCAGCGCCAAGCAGATAGACAACGTCCATGTCGCCTTTCAGCATGCCGGCGACATCGCGGCCGCCGTTACCCGGCACGAAGCCGAGATCAAGGCCGGCGACGCGGGAAGCAGCGGTGTGCAAGACATTGAAGCCATTCCAGCCGTCCTTGACGACGCCGAGCGCCTTAGCGGCTTGCGCGGCCGCAGCCAGAACAGCTGCACCATCCCTGCGGGCCAGCGCGCCTGAGCCGATGATGAACATCGGGCGTTCCTTATTGGCGGGCTTGTGATGGATGAACTGCGCGATCGCTTCGGGACCGCCGCCGAGATAATTGTAATCGTAGCCAAGATCGATTTTTTCGCCGATGACGCCAACGAGCAGACCGCCCTGGCGCCAGCGCTTGCGGATGCGAGCGTTGAGGACGGGCGCTTCCAGGCGCGGATTGGCGCCAATGATCATGATCGCATCAGCAGCATCAATGCCGGCGATGGTACTGTTGAACAGGTAGCCCGCGCGGCCGAGCGCTGGATCGAGCTTGGCGCCATCCTGGCGGCAATCGATGCTGGTAACGCCAAGTCGCGCCATCAAGTCCTTGAGGGCGAACATTTCTTCTGCACTCGCAAAGTCTCCGGCAATGGCGCCAACCTTGGCGGGGTTGGCGTTCTTGAGCTTGTCCGCGACGACAGCCAAAGCTTCGTCCCAGGAGGCAGGCTCAAGGCGCCCGTTCTTGCGAATGTAGGGCTGATCGAGGCGCTGGGTTCGAAGGCCATCGGCGACGTGGCGGGCCTTGTCGGAAATCCACTCTTCGTTCACCGCATCGTTGTTGCGCGGCAGGATGCGCATCACTTCGCGGCCGCGGGTGTCGATGCGGATAGCCGATCCCAGCGCATCCATGACGTCAATGCTTTCGGTCTTGGTCATTTCCCAGGGACGCGCATTGAAGGCCCAAGGGCGATGCGTCAGCGCACCGACCGGGCAGAGGTCGACGACGTTGGCCGACAGTTCCGACATGATCCCCTTTTCGAGGTATGTCGTGATTTCCATGTCCTCACCACGGCCGATGGCGCCGAGTTCTTCGACACCGGCGACTTCAGTCATGAAGCGGACGCAACGCGTGCACTGGATGCAACGCGTCATCATCGTTTTGATCAACGGTCCGAGATTTTTCTCCTCGACCGCGCGCTTGTTCTCGTCATATCGCGACTTGCCGCCGCCGAACGCCATCGCCTGGTCCTGCAGGTCGCACTCGCCGCCCTGGTCGCAGATCGGGCAATCCAGGGGATGATTGATGAGCAGGAATTCCATCACGCCTTCGCGCGCCTTCTTGACCAGCGCGGACTTGGTGCTCACGCTCCAGAGCGACCCGTCTTTCTTCGGCGGCAGATCGTTGACGCCAAGCGCACAGGACGCCTGCGGCTTCGGCATACCGACGACCTCGACCAGGCACATGCGACAATTACCGGCGATCGACAGCCGCTCGTGATAGCAGAAGCGTGGAATGTCGACGCCTGCCTGTTCGCAAGCCTGGATCAGCGTCAAGCCGTCCTCGACCTCGATTTCAGTGCCGTCGATGATCAACTTCTTGGGCATGCAGGGTCTCGATCAAGCCTTGGGACTGTTGGCGTACGTCTTGTAGGCGGCAAGTAAATCGGTGACGAGAACGCCGTCAATGGTCATGCCGTCGATGTGGCATCCCTGCAGCGACGCTCCTGCGAGGTTCGCTTTCAAAATCCGCAATCCCGATGCATTGGCGTCGTTAATCCGCCATCCCGACATGTTGATGTTGTCGAGCGATGCGCCGGATATGTTGACGTTGGTGAGGCGCCATCCGGTCATCAAGCTGTCGTCGAATGCTGCGCCGGCAAAGTTGACCTTGCTGCACGCCATTGCAGAGAGGTTCGTGTCATGGATCTTGGAGCCGGAGAGATTCACGTCGTCGAACGTGGATCCCGACAGATCCGCGCATTGGGCTTCGATACGGTGCTTTTCGTTCTCGATCTTCACGACGCGTTCCTACCTGCCCAGTGCCGACCGTCTACCGGCAGCACACAGGCCCCAAGCACCGGGAATCGCCTCCCCGGCCCCAATCTCGCCAAGGTGTCTACACGCTGGCGCAGCAAGAGGCTAGCACTTCAAAACGCTCATTCTTCAAGCTTGTGGTCAGGCTTATTGTCGTTACGCATGGCCTTGGACTCCCAAGCGAGATCAGCCAGGAAGCCGAGCGTCGCTCCGGTCACAGTCCCGGGCGCCGTTTCCATGAGCCACATCCCCGTCACCCCACCCGCCGCCAGTCCACCGATCGCCCGTGGAACGCCGAGCGCCAGATCGAAGACGATAGTGACGGCATCGACGATGGCCATACCCCCTCCGAGACGCCGGTCTGGCGCATGATGCAGCGGGATCATCCCTCGCGCTTGTTGGCCTTGGCTGCCTTGCGGGCGGCATAACCCCCTCCGAGACGCCGGTCTGGCGCATGATGCAGCGGGATCATCCCTCGCGCTTGTTGGCCTTGGCTGCCTTGCGGGCGGCATAGCGGGCGTCGCGCTTGGCTTTCTGTTCGGTTTCCAGCATCTCTTCCATGAGCTGCTTTTCTTCCCACTCCAGCTGCTCACGCGCCTTTTCGGCGAGCACGCGAGCCTCTTCCTCGGCCTTCAGCCGTGCCGCTTCTTCGATGCGACGTTGGGCTTCTTCGGCATCGCGCTTCGCCTTTTCGACGCGACGCGCTTCTTCGCGGACTTCCCGCTCCTTGGCGATCTTCTCCCGCTCGGCGCGCTTGGCCTCGAACTCGGGGTGGCCGGGACCGGGACGCGCTTTGAATTTTTCAAGTGCGGCCTTGCGGGCCTCGACAGCGGCTTTCTGGCGATCGGCAAAGTTCGGATTGATTTTCGTTGCGGTCTTTGTAGCGTTCATTGCGGTTCCGTCTTGGAGTTTAGATGATCAGGGGTGACTTCGATTGGCATTGGCTTAATTTGGCAGTCGCTGCTTTTGGCAGGGGTTGAATTTGGCTGTGGTTCACTCGGCGGCCGCGCGCACGGCACGTTCGTTTTCTAAAAGTCGGGCTTCAATGCGCGCTTCGATCACCGGGCGGAAGTTGCGCAGCAGACCCTGAACGGGCCATGCGGCAGCCTCACCCAGCGCACAAATGGTATGACCTTCGATCTGCTTGGTGACATCCCATAGCATATCGATCTCGGATTTCTGGGCTTCGCCCTTTTCCATGCGCTCGAGCATCCGCCAGAGCCATCCTGTACCCTCGCGGCACGGGGTACATTGACCGCAGCTCTCATGCTTGTAGAAATAGGCGATGCGCCGAAAGGCTGCAATGATATCGGTTGATTTGTCCATGACGACTATCGCCGCAGTCCCCATGCCACTCTTGAGCTTGGAAAGCGCATCGAAGTCCAAGGTCAGCGACTGGCAGTCGGCTTCGTTGATCAGCGGCATCGACGACCCACCGGGGATGACGGCGAGCAGATTACCCCAGCCGCCACGCACGCCGCCACAATGGCGCTCGAGCAGTTCCTTGAGGGGGATGCCCATTTCCTCTTCAACGACGCACGGCTTTTCGACGTGCCCGGAGATCTGGAAGAGTTTGGTGCCGGTGTTGTTCGGTTTGCCAATGCCGGCGAACCAGGTGGCGCCACGGCGCAGAATATCGCCGGTGACTGCGATGCTTTCCACATTGTTGACGGTCGTTGGCGCGCCATAGAGCCCGGCATTGGCCGGGAACGGCGGTTTCATGCGCGGCTGGCCCTTTTTGCCTTCGAGGCTTTCGAGCATGGCGGTTTCTTCGCCGCAGATGTAGGCACCGGCGCCGTGATGCACGACGATGTCGAAATCCCAGCCATGAATGTTATTCTTGCCGATCAGCTTTGCAGCGTAAGCCTCATCGACCGCGCGCTGCAGGGCCTCGCGCTCGCGAATGAACTCGCCGCGCACGTAGATGTAGCAGGTGTGCGCCCGCATCGCGAAGGAGGCCAGCAGGCAGCCCTCGATCAGCAAATGCGGATCGTGCCGCATGATCTCGCGGTCCTTACAGGACCCCGGCTCGCTCTCGTCGGCGTTGACGACGAGATAACTCGGCCGCGGATCGGATTTCGGCATGAACGACCATTTGAGACCGGTCGGAAACCCAGCGCCGCCACGACCACGCAAGCCCGACGCTTTGACCTCGTTGATGATCCAATCGTGGCCACGGTCGATCAGCAGCTTAGTGCCGTCCCAGGCGCCGCGTCGCTTGGCCTCATCGAGGTTGGCAGCGCGCATGCCGTAGAGATTGCGGAAGATGCGGTCGCGATCGTGCAATGCCATTGGTCGTGCCGCCCCTTACTTCCGTTCGCCGTGTTTGTTGTCGGGTCGCCAGCCCGTCGCGAGTTTCTTGGCTTGCTCGATCCAGCGGTCGCGATCGATGCGATCTTTCATGCCTTCGATGTGCGCCTCGATCCACATGCATTCCAGCGGCGTCCATGCGCCGATCTGATCGAAGTGCCAGATGCCGTTCTCGTTGAGCTTCTGCTTCAGTTTTTCAGCGACGCCCCAGATCAGCGAGAGGTCATCACCGCGGCCATCGCGCGCTGTTGCCAAAAGCGGCGGGCGTTTGCCGGGCCCAGCGGCTGCAATGAAGCCGGCAGCAGCCAGTGGGGCCGAGTTGGTCGCCAGCGCCGGCGCACTCGCCGCGGTTGCAGCAGAAGCAGGCTTGGCTGGCGCTGATGCTGCGGGAGCCGGACTCGTGGCTGGGGCTACCGGCGCTGAAACAACCGCCGCAGCGGCCGCAGCGGCTTCGAGGAATTTCTTCTGCCAGGCGCCGACTCCCGAGCCATCGAACAGCGATGGATCCGTCAGCGAGGTTTGCCCGCCGGATGGCGCGGACGCCTTGCGGCCTGATTGCGAACCGGTCTTGGGCGGTTTGCCCGCTGCAATGCCATCGAGAACTTTTGCAAAGCTTTCCGGCGTCAGGTCCTCGTAGGTATCCTTGAAGATCTGCACCATCGGCGCATTCGCGCACGAGCCAAGACACTCAACTTCTTCCCAGGAAAAATTACCATCGGCCGAGAGATGGTGAGGGTCTTGGTGGATCTTGCTTTGGCAGACGGTCTTGATAGCCTCGGCACCGCGCAACATGCAGGGCGTGGTGCCGCAGACCTGGACGTGGGCTTTGCGGCCGACCGGCGATAACTGGAACATCGTGTAAAACGTCGCGACCTCGTAGACGCGGATATAGGCCATGCCGAGCATGTCGCCGACGGTGCGGATCGCCGGCTCGGGGAGCCACCCCGCGTGCTGTTCCTGAGCGCGCCAAAGCAGCGGGATCACCGCCGAGGCTTCGCGCCCCTTCGGGTATTTTGTGATCGTTTCCTTGGCCCACGCCAAGTTTTCTGCGTTGAACGAAAATGCTGCGGGCTGATCGGGATGGAGGCGACGGACGGCCATGCGGGGTCTCGAACCTTCAGCGGGGCGGATCAGTCGGGATGCCAAGTCGTCCCGAAACAACCGCCGCAATCAAGCGGGTGGCCATTTGATGGCCGATCCGCTGCACAATGGGAACGCGGCATAGTCACGCCGGGCGTTGGTCTTGTGACCCGTCCGGCGCAAACCGCCATCCATGTATCCGATATGATAGGGAAGGCTCAACCCCTCCGGAGGGGATTTAGCGCAAATCTTTCAGCAATTGTTTGCCGCCACGGTGTCCACTGGATCAGGGTGTGCTGCGGCGGGGCGCGGGGAGAACATTCTGTGATCGCAGCTGATCGCGTAACTCACGGATCTCGGAGCGCACGGTCCGATACTCGAGTGCATCATTGCCGCCAAACCAAGACACGAACAGCAGGCATGCCGCCGCCGGTGCCAGGAATAGGGTCACCTGCGAACCAACGCGCAGTAGGCCAGTCCAGATAATGGCCAGCAGAAATCCGAACAGAAGAATCGACCAACCCGCGAAGGTGTAGCCGCCCCAAACACGCGCCAGCGCAAACAGCGTTGCAAATAATAGCGCCAGAAAACCGATCAGGATTGGCAGCGCGGGCTTATTGGTCTGCCATTCCCCCATCGGCCAGCCATAGCGACCGGCGAAACCACGGTAGGTCGCCAATGACAATCCCCAACCGAAAGCCGCGACGGCCAGGAAAAATGGGAGGTCGGCATAGATGGATATGTCCATGATCAGGGACCTAAAGAGTTCATCGCCAACAGGGCCAAGCATGGCTCAAGGCGTATCGTACACCCGTGAGAACGCTAATCCCTGCTTTCGGCCAGACTATGGCTGAAACCCGCAATTTCGTCAGCCGGCAAGCCGGTTCTTGGTCAACGGTCCGGCTCGACCCGACTGCCTTCAACTGATTTTGGCGCGCCGCCAGGTTGCAGCCGCAAGAAACGCGCAAACCACGCCCGACGCAATGTGGAACCCGATACTCAAAGGCTTTCCGCCAGCTAAGCCCACGATCCCAGCGTCACCGAAGCAAATGGCCGTTCCCAACGACAGCCACAGCGACATCGCGCGCCACTCGCGGAACCAGGCGAGCAGAACCACCAGCACGCCAAGCCAGAGGTCTCTGAGGGCGATGACCTGATGAAAGGCTATATCGGCCGAGCGATGGCCGATGCCGAAGAAGCGCGCGGCCTGATCAGGAACCACCAGAAAGCGCAGCCCGATGAGGCCAAGTATAACGCCGACCGCCGCGCAGGCTAAACCCAAGCGGCGGTCACTGCGAATTGCGAGCGTCTGGTGACACGATGGCTCACGCCCTGGACGCTACAGCCCGAGCGCGCGCAGCGTTTGCGGACCAGCCGACCCGTCGGCGCCCAGACCGCGATTGCGCTGGAACGCCTGGACGGCATCAACCGTGCCGCTGCCGTAGTTGGAATCGACATCAACCCGCGCGCCGTTGCGATTGAGCGCTTCCTGAAGCGTGCGCACGTCTTCACCGCGATCGCCCCGCCGCAACGTGCGATCGATGCGATAGCCGCCGGGCGCGGGCGGCGGCTGAGGTGCAGCGGTACCGCCCGTGTAGGAGCTGGCGTTGCCGGAGAGGCCGAGCGCTTCCAACGTGCGCGGTCCGGCAGACCCATCAGCATTGAGCCCGCGACGGCGCTGGAAATCTTCAACCGCCGCAACGGTGCCACGGCCATAGTTGCCGTCAACGATGATGCTGGCGCCAGCGCGATTCAATGCGTCCTGAAGTGCACGGACTTCCTCGCCGCTGTCACCACGGCGCAGCGTCCGTGTGATGGCGGGGCCCGTGTATCCACCCTGACCGGCACCCGGCTGTCCCGGTTGCGCAGGCGGAATAAAGCCGAGCGCACGAACGCGGCTGCGGCGCGCAAACAGGCTTTGCCCGTTATAAAGGACGGGGCATGATTGTTCGGTGCAGCGTCCGTTACCATTGACATTGCCGCCCGCCCACAGCGTGACCGCAATCGGAGAGGTGAGACCATCGCCGCGCCGCAGGTTCGAGCCGCGCAGGATCTGGTAGGTTGTTTGACTGCCGTCGAACCCTGGCGGGGGCACCGACTGGGCGCCCACGTCCGTCGCGGCACCAAACGTCAATACGATTCCGACTGCTGCTGCGAGAGCCGTGGAGCGGGAGAAAATCAAATTTTGCATTGACGCGTTCCTTATGAATTTTGCGACGCCGGCATCCCAAGGACAACCAAACCTGGGACCGCAATTGCGGTCACGCATTGTGCTGAGATCGACGCCATGACCGCCCTTGTGTTGAAGCGGCAACGTCTGACTGTAAGAAATCTGCTCAATGCGGGCAATCACCAATCAACAGTAAATGCCCGGAGCGTCTACGGGGCTTCAAAGACGTGCGTTTTCAGGCCTCTGCAATCATTAGGGGAATTAGATCAAGGTGAGCAAGACGGAACTCACCGCCGGCGTCAGGCCTTCCTGACGAACTCTGATTTGAGCTGCATCGGGCCGATGCCGTCGATTTTGCAGTCGATGTCGTGACCGCCAACGCTGAGGCGGATGTTTTTGACTTTGGTGCCAGCTTTGACGTCGAGCGAGGAGCCTTTGACCTTGAGGTCTTTGATGACGGTAATGCTGTCGCCGTCGACAAGCATATTGCCGTTAGCGTCCTTGAAGACGGGCGCGTCGTCATCAACGGCGCTGGGTGCCGCGGCGGTTGCCGACCACTCGTGCGCGCATTCCGGACAGACCAGCAGCGCGCCATCCCCGTAGGTGTGGGGGGAGGAGCATATTGGGCATGGTGGGAGGATGGGATGGCGATGCATGGCGAATGCCCCTTTGGCAACCGCTCTCTCGGTACCAAAACGAGTGCGCGCGCGTAAGTCCGTCGTATGGCCCTGAGAATCATCAGCGCTGCTGGAAATACTTGGCAAATTGCGGTGCAATGCTGTCCACGACCAGTGCCGCACCACGGGACGTCAGATGTCCGTTATCCCAAAAGAGCAGATTGTCATGATCGCGAAACCGGCACAGCGCGGCAGTATTGCAGAACATTGCGTAGGCCGGAACGTGCTCAATTGCGCCAACCGCCGCTAACTTTCGGAAGAAGGCATCGAATAGCTTGCTATAACGCGCGGGGGCTAGTCCTTCTCCGGCCGGTCCGTTTTTGGCCATTGCAATGCTCGGGACGGTGGCGGGAAAATAGGGAGATGGTCCGATCATCACAACTCTTGTGCCGCTGCGCTGCAATTGATCGATCGTGCTTTGCAAAAGAACCAGAATATCGTCGTTGGCGCCTGGGAAGGACCGGTGCTTCTCGTAGTTCAACCAGTGGGCAGATAACACAACAACTTTTGGTTTGAGGCTCAAGATGGTCTCAAGAGCCAGCTTGTTGAAGCTGGCACAGTTGCTCTTCTTGTTGATATTGGCACCAACAATTGGCGGGCATCCCGCGTAGGCAAAGGCGGCAGTGCCGACCATTTCCTTTTTCGCCAAAGCTCTGAGTGCTTCAAAATAATGAGCCGCATATGAGTCGCCCCATATCGCGAACAGTTCGGTGCCAACCTTCCGGACACAGGCTTCCGCCCGCCAGTCAACCGGTTGTTGGTTGACGCCCAACAGGCATGGCTCGCGCAGGGCCGCACGGCGATGGTTCTCGAACTCCTCGGCAATGGCCTTTGGTAAAGTCAGGAATGCTCGTGTAGCCCCGGTGCTGCCGACCGCGAGGACAGCAATCAGCGCCGTGGCGACAGCAAACACTTGGCGGGCGGGCCTTGGCTCTCCATCGGCAGGATGGCGCCAAGGCCGTTCAATATATCGCCAAGACGCGTAGCCTGCGGCCAGTGCAACGACGACTATGGCTGCCTTCTGGAGAGAGGATAGATCTCCGGCTGCGAAACGCTTTGCAAAGACGACAAGCGGCCAATGAATGAGATAGACTGAATATGAGATCAGGCCGATGCCGACCAATGGCTGCCAAGCGAGAATTGTTCTGACCGACGTACCAACTCCCCGCTCCCCCGTCCAGATCACGAGCATTGCTCCGACGCAAACCGGCAGGGCCGAGAGGCCGGGAAATGGAATATCCGGAGACAGCATCACGACGCTGAGCGCCATTGCGAATACCCCGATCCATCCAAGTGCTTCGCGGAGGACTGCATTTTCAAGCCTTGGTAGAATACCGAGGGCTACGATCGCTCCTATCATCAGTTCATAGATGCGCGCTTCCGTTGCAAAAAACGCCTTTTCAGGGCGAACATTGACTTGGATGCACGCCACCGCGAACGAAGTGAATGCAATGGCGACGACTATGGCACTGAGGTACCGCCTGAGATGGCGGTGCAATAGCAGCATCAGTAGTGGAAAGCCGAGATAGTACTGTTCCTCGACGGAAAGCGACCAGGTCTGCAAGACTGCATTCGCTTCAAGAGGGGCGTCGAAGTACCCACCCGCCCGCATGAAATACTGGTTCGAAAGGAAGATCGCGAGACTTCGGCAAGCGTCCATGAGTGGGCGCAATTCATGGCGCTCCAGAAGAAACCATGCCGCCAGCAAGGTTGCCAAAACCGTCACGTAGAGTGCGGGAAAGATCCGTCGAACCCGGCGCACATAAAAATCCGATAGACTGAAGTTGCCCTGTTCGAGTTGGGAAAAGATATTCTTGGTGATCAGGTATCCGGAGATGACAAAGAAGATGTCGACACCGACGAAGCCGCCCTGAAAGGGGGAAACGCCAAGATGAAAAAAAAGCACCGAAAGAACGGCAATGGCTCTTAAACCGTCAATATCTGGACGATAGCCATGGCCAAATGCAGATGCGTCAGGCTGAGTGACGCTCACTTCTTCCGCTTTCCTGGCGCAGTCGCCCCGCCGAGTGGCGTGAAGAGATAGATGTCCGCAAGCGGCATCGTCACGCCAATCGCCGCGAGGTCGAGCGCATCAGTCAGTTTCACATGGACGTCACCGCGCCAGCCGTTGGCACGGCTGAACAGAGTCACCTCAACCGACTTCAACGAGACCGTCACGTAGTGCGCGCAGTTCGGCACACTCGCGTAGACGCGTTTTCGCCAGGCTTGATCGGCCTTGGTGTTGCTCTTGGAGAGCACCTCAAAAATGACAGCAGCATCATCGGTGACGGGCGTTGCTCCTGCTGGGCCCTCCTGCACAAAAACATCCGGCTGTGGGAGGCTCTTGGGCGACGCCGGAACACGCGTGCCGATGCCGAGCAGCGGAATCCAGGTTGTATCCTTGGCGCGCTTGTGAGCATGGAGAAATGCGACAATGTTCGCGGCGATCAGCTGATGAATTCCGACAGGCGGCGGATTCAAGATGGCCACTCCCTCGATCAATTCCCACCGCTCCTCCTGCGGGCGCGTCGCCGTGAAGGCGAGGAACTCCTTGATCGTCAGCTGTAATTCGGGGGCGAGCTTGGTGTGGGCGTTCATGGAGTGAGTATACGCCCGTGGCCAGCGGCGGCAAGGGAGTGGGGGGACTGTTGCGCTCGGCGACAATGCACCTTTTGAGCCGGCACTCCACGTACTCAGAGTATTCCAATCCACAATGGCACATCGCCAATTTGAAACAGGACCAGTACGTTCCCATTCGTCTTATCCCACCATTTTGAAATTCTCGTGACACTAGTTCGGGACTCTCAGCCTTGCCGTATGTCCTCGACAGTTGCCCGGCTAGAAGAAGGCATTCCTTCACATCCCGAAGAGCCAGAATGACCGAGTTTAATCTACTCTTATCGTCAAACATGTACCGGACAATCAAAACTAAATCGTTCTGTTTGGTATGAGCTATCTAGGAGATTACGAGAATCTTTTGTGCTATTTATTCCACTCTCCTTCGCAGGAACGACCTTCGCTTTTGATGCAGCAATGACTTGCTCGGGAAGTCAGCCCCATTTCTAAATTGCCAGTGCGCCGCCGCTTCGACTGGAACGCAAGCGCAAACAACGAAAACGGCAGCGGCCTTTAGCAATTTGTTCTCCCCGCAAATCTTGTTCGTATTTTAGTCGCCGAATAGATCGCCTAACCCCTCACCGATCAATTTCGCCGAAGACGATGTCGAGGGAACCGAGGATGGCTGACACGTCGGCGAGGAGGTGGCCGCGGTTCATGAAGTCCATGGCTTGCAGATGCGGGAAACCCGGCGCGCGGATGTGGCAGCGGTAGGGTTTGTTTGATCCGTCGGCGACGAGATAGACGCCGAATTCGCCCTTTGGCGCTTCGACGCAGGCGTAGACTTCGCCAGCCGGCACGTGCACGCCTTCGGTGTAGAGCTTGAAGTGATGGATCAGCGCTTCCATCGACTGCTTCATCTCGGCGCGCTTGGGCGGCACGACCTTCTTGTCGTCTGAGGTGATAGGGCCTTGGCCCTCGGCACTCATAAGTTTGGCGCAGCATTGCTGCATGATGCGCGCGCTCTGGCGCATTTCCTCGACGCGGATGTGATAGCGGTCGTAGCAGTCGCCGTTCTTGCCGATCGGGATATCGAAATCCATTTCGGAATAGCATTCGTAGGGCTGCACCTTGCGCAAATCCCAGGCCGCACCCGAGCCGCGCACCATCACGCCCGAGAAGCCCCAAGCGAAGCACTCCTGCAGGGACTGACGACGCCGATGTCGGCGTTGCGCTGCTTGAAGATGCGGTTTTCCGAGAGCAGGCTCTCGATGTCGTCGACGACTTTCAGGAACGGATTGATCCAGGCGTTGATATCTTCGACGAGCTTTCGCGGGCAGATCCTGATGCACGCCGCCGATGCGGAAATATTTGGCGTGCATGCGCGAGCCGGACGCCCGCTCATAGAACACCATCAGCTTTTCGCGTTCCTCGAAGCCCCACAGCGGCGGCGTCAGCGCTCCGACGTCCATGGCCTGAGTGGTGACGTTGAGGAGATGCGAGAGGATGCGGCCGATCTCGGAATAGAGCACGCGGATCAACTGCGCGCGTTTCGGGATCGTCAGGCCGAGCAACTTCTCCGCCGCCAGGCAGAAGGCGTGCTCCTGGTTCATCGGCGCGACATAGTCGAGGCGGTCGAAGTAGCCGATAGCTTGCAGATACGTCTTGTTCTCGATCAGCTTTTCCGTGCCACGATGCAGCAGGCCGATATGCGGATCGACGCGGGTGACGACCTCGCCATCGAGTTCCAGCACGAGGCGCAACACGCCGTGGGCAGCGGGATGTTGGGGCCCGAAGTTGATGTTGAAGTTGCGGATATCGGTTTCTGCCACGGGCGTGCGTCCCCTCGCCTGGATTGCCGCAGCCTCGATAGACTTCGCCGCGGGCGATGGCAAGCCCGAGCTGACGGATCAGCTTAAAATGATCCACCAGCGGTATTCCCGCAGCCCCCTGACGGCCCGATCGGCTATCGCGACGTCAGGCCGGGGCAGCGCGCTCGATGCTCCACAAACGGCTCATACCCTCCGCTCATCCTTTTCGGTCGGCGACTGTTCGATGTCGGAGGAGGGGAAGAACAACGACGACGGGAACTCCGCTGCATAGCGAATGCGCTTGGTTCGCGGATGGTACTCTGGCCGCGGACTGTCGTCCGGTGCGACGGCCCGGCGATAGAGGTGCCATGTCGCGTGACCGAGGATCGGCAGTATGACCGCGAGCCCGACGAACATCGTCAACGTCCCGATCAGCAGCCCCGCGGCGACGATCAGGAACCACGCTGCCATCGTGACAGGATTCCATGCGACCACGCGCAGCGACGTCGCAACGGCGGTCGAGAAACCGACGTTCCGGTCGAGCAACAGCGGAAACGCGATGACACTGATCGATGCCGCCCCGAGCGCGAACAGGAACCCGACCGCGTTGCCGACGACGATCAGACTGTGCCCTTCGGGCGTCGCAAGCACGGTGTGCGCAAACGACAGCGGTGATGTCAGCGGCTGCCTGCCAAAGTTGGTCGCATAAATGGAGTCCGCCACCGCGATCCAAGTTCCGAAGATCGCGAGCAACACGGCTCCGAGCGCGAGGATCGGAATCAGCGACGGCGAATGGACGATGTCGAAGGCGTGCCGCCAGGACGTATCGAGGCCGAACTCTCGCCGTCGGCTGAGCTCGTAAAGTCCGATCGCCGCAATCGGCCCGATGATCGCGAACCCGGCCGCCAGCGGATAGAGCATCGGCAGCACGTCATATGCGAAGGTCGCGCGAAACAAGAGCAAGCCGACAATAGGGTAGATCGCACATAGAAAGACGACGTGGGTCGGCATCGCCCGAAAATCCTCGTAGCCTTTGCTCAGTACGTCCTTAAGGTCGGTAGTCGAGAAGGATCGGACGATCGGTAATGTGCCGGTCGCCTCCGTCGGAAGAATAACGTCAACGCTAGCCATGACCCACGCTCCTTTACTCAAACCTTTACTCAAGCGGTCAAGGATCGCAGCAGTCTCGGATGCGAGAACTTACAGACGGACACGTGCCGGGACTGTCCTGCTACCCTTGCCATGACATTATAGGACGATCCTACCGCCATGTCATCGCTCACTCTCAACACGAGAAGAGCGGCTCAACACGAGAAGAGCGGCTCGTCTCGAGAACTGAGTGCCCCCGCGACCGGATCGACGAGCAATTCCCCGATCATCGCGTGTCCGGCTCTCGTGAAATGCACGCCGTCGGTTTGCAGATGGGCGACACGGGCGGCCGCGAAGGCGGCGGCGACGCGGACGACGGGAATGCCGCGCGCGGCAAGGCGCTCAGTGATGGTCCTGATGTTGCGCTCACGTTCGATATCGGGGATGCCGCGGCGGGCATCGTTGCTACCAGGCTGAAAGAGGACCACGCGTATCCCTGGCGGCACGGCCTCGTCCAGGCGGGCCAGCATTTCGCCGGTCGTGTTGCCCGAAATGCCGGCGTTATAGATGCGGACGTCCAGGCCGCGCGCTAGTAGTAATTTTTCTAATGCGGCGGGATAGGCCTGATCGCGTTCGACGCCATAACCGGCGGTATTGCTGGCGCCGAGGGCGGCGATGTGGAACGGCTTCGATCGCGTCAAACATCAATCCCGCGATAAATCTCGGCGAGCGGGATTGCGATTCCGAGTGCTGGGACTTGGATGATCTGGTCGCGGCCTTTAACGGTATCCGGTTGTGCGGCAAACGTCCCATCCGCGCGCCGCTGCCAAACATAACACAGCGCCTCATCCTGACTGGCGACGATGTAGGTGTCGAGCGATGCGAGGCCCGTGTATTCAAACACCTTGACTGACAAATCGCGCTCTTCGGATGAGGGCGAGAGGACTTCGACCACCACGACTGGTGTTTGCGTCGCGATGGCCTTGTCGTCGCTGGCACCTAATAATTCGACGATGACATCGGCATAACGAAATGTATGACCCGTGTCGGCGGCGGCATCAGAACCCATGACCGACCAGATCGACTGATCCGTCCGCTGCAATAAATAACCGAACACTCGAGCAGCAATCCGTGCGTGCCTGATCGTCCCACCGGCCTGCTGCTGCATGATCCACCCCCTCACGTACTCGTAGCGGTACTGGTCATCGGCGTTGGCGATGAAGCGATAGAACGTGTCCTTATCGACGTACATCAAGGCATGGGCGGTCATGGCAGACCTCTGCAAAGTCCTTCAATGCGAGAGAGGGATAATAGCACACCGCAAGGCGACCCGCCAAACACGCCCCAAAAGCATCGTTTCCGCATTCAAGCGCAGACCTTCGAGGCCTTCGCCGCGACGCCCGCCTTGAAGCGGTCCCAGGGCACGATCATGCGTTGGTGGGTGCCTTCACCGATTTTGTCGAGGCCATCGTGGGCGGTGACTTTGAAGGTGATTTTGCGGCCTTCGGCGGCGATAATTTCTGCAGTCACCGTGACGGTCTGGCCAGGAACGGTGGCGGCGAGATGTGTGACGTTCACAAGGATGCCGAGCGAGCCTTCGTTGGCGTCGAGATGAGGCGCTAGTGCCTTGGTCGCGGTTCCCTCCATCATCGCCACCATGTTGGCGGTCGCGAGCACGTGCGGGATGTCCGAGAACAGGTCATTGCCGATCGGCAGATGCGGGACGGTTTGCGCGTCGGTCACGACAAACGCGTGCGTCGCTTGAACGCCGGGCATGATTGTTGGTTTCATGGTGCGAAGCTACATTCTCAAGTTATCAAGACCGCCATCGCGGGGGCTCGCCGGTCAGCCAACATACGCCGATCAACAGTGCGCTGATACCAACCATATAGCCAACGAACGCCAGCTGTCCCCAGCCCGGCAGAACCCGCAGCGCGCCCAACAATACAAGGGCAAAGAACACCGCCAGCACCACCCAACCCTGCCAAACCGTCGGCACGCCCCAGCCCCAACCGAAGGTCTTCGCCGGAAACCAGTATTTGTCCATCTGCCGCTCCGATCGTCGGCTCAATTCCAAATCAACTCGGCTTTGGCTGCGCCTTTTCATCGCCGGGGAGCACATATTGCGCAGCTTCCCATGGGCTTTCGAAATCAAAGGAGCGGAATTCCTGCGTGAGCTTCACCGGCTCATAGACGACGCGCTTCTTCTCGTCGTCGTAACGCGTCTCGACGAAGCCTGACAGCGGGAAGTCCTTGCGCAGCGGGAAGCCTTGGAAGCCGTAGTCGGTGAGCAGGCGGCGGAGATCGGGATGATCGGCAAACAGAATGCCGTACATGTCGTAGGCCTCCCGTTCGTACCAGTTGGCGCCGGGGAACACGGGGATGGCGCTCGGGACGGGATCGGTGTCGTTGGTTGCCGTCTTGACGCGGATGCGCAGGTTCTTGCGCGGCGACATCAGGTGATAGACGACATCGAACCGGTCGGCGCGCGCTGGGTAGTCAACGCCGCAGATATCGATCAGAATTTCGAATTGCAACGCGGGATCGTCGCGCAATTTTGCCAGTACGGCGAGGATGTCGCCGCGGGCGACCGTGATAGTGAGCTCGCCGTAGGCCGTTTTCACCTCGCGGATATTGCCGCCGAGGACACTTGCCGCTAGCGCCGCCAAATCGTCTAGAGCTTGGATCATGCTATTGCGCATCCTATCGATCTGCACGGCCGCCTAGACAAGCAGCTTTTTTTCGCCCGTTGCCAAAACTTCGTCATAACTGATGATCGAGGCGCGCCCGAAGGCGGCACCAGCCTTCATCGCGTCAGACCAACCGAAACAATACTGCGTCACGCTGCGTACGTCGTCGGTAATGAGATCAAACGGGCGGCTATGATCGAAGATGTGACGCACGCGCTGCCGGCTCAACGCGTCGCTCAACATCGCGATCGATCCCTCTGTCGTGAAGCGCAGCCAACCGACCAAGCTCATGCCATCGTGTTCCCAGTCGCCGAAGTGCCAGACATCGCCTTTGCAGCGCACCGTCAGCGATTTGCCATCGTACGCTGAAGGCATACCGGCATGCGTCAGCTTGACCGCGAGATCGCGCGGCGACAAATTGGTGCGGATGGCACCGGTGTCGTAGGCGCGTTCGCAGCGGAGCTTCAGGAAGGCCATTCTCGTCTCGCGTTGGAAATCAGCGATCGGCGCGAGCCAACCCATCGGGTCAAGTCTCAACGTTCGATCGTGCCGATGCGGCGGATCTTTTTCTGCAGCAAGAGAATTCCATAGACCAGCGCTTCGGCCGTTGGCGGGCAGCCCGGCACGTAGATATCGACCGGCACGATGCGATCGCAACCGCGCACGACAGCGTAACTGTAATGGTAGTAGCCGCCGCCGTTGGCGCACGAGCCCATGGAGATCACGTAGCGCGGCTCCGGCATCTGATCGTAAACCTTGCGCAACGCCGGCGCCATTTTATTGGTCAACGTACCGGCGACGATCATGACGTCGGATTGGCGCGGGCTCGCGCGCGGCGCAAAACCGAACCGTTCGACATCGTAGCGCGGCATCGACGCCTGCATCATTTCGACGGCACAACACGCCAACCCGAATGTCATCCACATCAGCGAGCCGGTGCGCGCCCAGTTGATGAGATCATCAGTCGTGGTGACGAGGAAGCCCTTGTCGGCGAGTTGATCGGACAGAACGGAAAAGCCCCGATCGCCGGGCATAACAAGACCCGGCTTGGCAGCCGCCGCAGCGGCACCCTCCCCTGGCTTGTCGAAGGCTGGTTGTCCCGGAAGAATCAATCCCATTCAAGCGCTCCTTTGCGCCACTCGTAGATGAAGCCGATTGTGAGCACGGCCAAGAACGTCATCATCGACCAGAACCCGAACACGCCAACCTCCTTGAAGGCGACGGCCCACGGGAACAGGAATGCGACTTCGAGATCGAAGATGATGAAAAGGATGGACACCAAATAGAAGCGCACGTCGAATTTCATGCGTGCGTCGTCGAAAGCATTGAACCCGCATTCGTAGGCCGAGACTTTTTCAGGATCGGGGTTTTTCACGGCGATCAGAAACGGCGCGACCATCAAGGCGAGGCCAATGAACGCCGCAACGCCGAGAAAGACGGCGATCGGCAGATAATCCATCAGCAGTGAGCTCTGGCTCATGCGCGGTCTCGCGTTATCGGCCCAAGTCGGTGGGCCGGATTGTTGGCGTTGTCGCGCACCATTCTGCGCGGCAAATCAATTGCGCGTTGGTGTTAACGCAGCCTCCGCTGCGACGCAACAGCGGCGATGCAAGACAATGCAACACACGCTGCTGCGGCCGCGCTCGGCCCCGTCGTCGCCCAAGGCCAGGTCCGGTTTGTAGTTTGGGCACAAGCATCCGCGCCGCTACGCCACTCTCCCCCCGTGCCGCGCGCGCGATCAATACCGCGGTCAAAGTCCGTTCGTTCAATTTTTACGATTGCAGAGCATAACAATAACAACTATAAGTTGTAGTCAATCAACATTGCGCCGACCGGCATCTGGCGGCGGCGCCCGATGTAGCCAAGCCCCACACTTGGCTCAGCATCGCGGTTCGTGTCTGCGCCCCGCAGGCCGGACCGCGATGATTATTCTATTGCCTCGCGCGCCATAGCGCTCCTGCGGGGCGGCCTGTTCGGCCGGGCTCGCGGTCGCGAGCCTAAGGTCAGTGGATGACTGAGGAGAGTAAAATGGCGCGAGAGACGGGACTTGAACCCGCGGGTTCTTTTGCCTCGCGTGCCATAGCACTCCGGCGGGGCGGCCTGTTCGGCCGGGCTCGCGGTCGCGAGCTGTTCTGCCTCACGTGCCATAGCACTCCGGCGGGGCGGCCTGTTCGGCCGGGCTCGCGGTCGCGAGCCTAAGGTCGGTGGGTGACTGAGGAGAAAGTAATGGCGCGAGAGACGGGACTTGAACCCGCGGCCTCCGCCGTGACAGGGCGGCGCTCTAACCAGCTGAGCTACTCCCGCGCACCATATGAGGCGCAGCCCGGGAGGACCGCACGTTCACGGGCATGGCAATACGTGTTCGGTCTAGGCAAGTCAAGCTGCCTCAATCCCGTCGTCTCGGTTATTTGCAGGCCCGCTGTCGAGCAACACAATAGGTCGAGGCAAATTGCGCGTTGCAGGTCAGAGCGATCTTACCGGCCGGCTTTGCGCCCATGCCGCTGATCGAATTCTTGAGTGCTGCCTCGGCCATGAACTTGGCGAGGTCGGCCGTGATCATCGTCGCTTCGCCACCCGCCAAAACACAGTTTGGTTTGGCCGACGCGTCATTCGTCATCAGGCTCATCGCGCCGAGTGACATAGCGGCGAAGACGAGGCGATGTGCGCGCATAGGGTAATCCTTTGGAACCGTTGGACTTGAGTCCTGGCTTGTGCGGCCACCAGGCGCGCCTGTCAATCGCACATTCAGCGGATTGCCACAGCGTGCGTGTGCCGCTTTACAAAACTCGAGGCTGGGTCTATCGACCGGGTTGGTCGGGAGCTTAGCTCAGCGGTAGAGCGCTTCGTTTACACCGAAGATGTCGGGGGTTCGATCCCCTCAGCTCCCACCATTTGTCATGGTCGTGGCGACTCCCCTGCGGGGAGCCGGCCGCCACGACGGGTTCGGGGTTAGAGTGCTTCCGGGAAAAGTGAGTGGTTTTCCCGAAAGCGGCATGTGCTAGGGCATCAAGCTTCAGCCGCGTAGCCGGACGCTGCATACCGACGTCTCCGCGTCACCTAACCGCAAATGGCGATCCGTAAGGGCGGCCGTGGGGCACACCGGCGATGACGACGCCGGCAGGCTTCAGTTGCACCTTGCCTGGGCGCTTATTGTTGCGCGTATCGACGAACTCGGTGGCGCCATCCACAACGTCGAGGAACGAAACGTCGGCCGGCGCGCCAACTTTCAGTGTCCCCAACAGCGGATCGCGATTGATCACTTTGGCCGGGGTTGCTGTCGCCATGGTGATCACCTGATCCAGTGACAGCCCCAGGTTCAGGAACTTGCTCATGACATTGGTCAGGTAAGGCATGCCCGGCGAATTGGCGGAGAAGACGTGCACATCCGATGAGAGCACGTCGGGGCCGGCGCCTCCGGCCATCGCCACTTCGGCGACCGTGTAGTCGAACGACCCGCCACCATGTCCAACATCGAATACGACGCCGCGCTTCTTGGCTTCGACGGCGGCGGGAAGCAGTTTGCCGTCCTGGACGATGTTCGTAAACTTACCGTCGTTGTTCGGCGCGCCCGAGTAGGCATGCGTCAGGATATCGCCTGCCCGCAACGTGTCGAGGATCTGGCTCATCAAGTCGGGTGTTTCGACGCCCCCGATATGGCACATGACTTTGGCCGGCACACCCGATTGCACACATGCCGCAATAGCGCGTTTCAGAGGTTCGAGGCCATGTTTTGCAATGACGTTCTCGCTCATGCGGACCTTGGCGCCGAGCACGATGTCGGCGTTCTCAGCGATGGCGCGGGCGGCGGTGGCGGTTTGCGCGAAATCGATGTTGTAGAGCTCGGGAACGGGGAACCCCGTCAGACCGTGCACGGCGATGTGGACGAAAGCAAACAGCCGCGCGCGGGATTGCGGCACGATGAAACGTCGGAAGGCCGCGATGTTGTTGGCGCCCGCATCGCCGGCCGACACCAGCGTTGTTGCGGCCTGGTATTGAATCAACTCATCGGCGGGGATGCCAATGGCGGAACCATAGGGAAAGACGTGGGCGTGCAGGTCGATCAGGCCGGGCGTCGCCAGCTTGCCGCTGGCATTGAGGACGCGATTGCCTCTCTCCGCCGGGATGTCAGCGGCCAATTCGGCGATCCGGCCGAAGCGAATGGCGATGTCGCGCTTTGCCTTGAGACCCTGGCTCGGGTCGAGCACCTCGGCGCCTCGGATGATAAGGTCATACTTGTCGGGCGCGGCACTCTGGCCTAGCCCCGACGCTGCATTACCCAGAACGCCGACCGATAGGGCTGATGATCCAAGCAGGAAATCCCGACGCGACGCGCAACCCATGTGACGCTGCTCCCCATTGGACTTACCGAAGGGGGTATGATGCGCAGCTGCAGGATTGAGCGTCAATCATCGGGTATCGCTCGCCGGCCTTGCCATTCCTGCATACAGCGGCCTGCTGAAACAGCAACGCCGGAGGCCCTGACAGGGCGCCCCGGCGTGGCGAAACCACATCGACGGATCGGTGGTCAAACAAGGCCCTCAGGCCTGATTCAATAGTTCCTTGAGGCTTTTGGCCGGGGTGAACTTCGGCACATTGGCGGCCGGGATCTTGAGTGGCGCCTTGGTCAGTGGGTTAATGCCTTCGCGCGCTTTGCGCTTCGCCACTTTGAACGTGCCGAAATCAGGAATGCGCAGATCCTCGCCCTTCTTCATCGTCGCCTTGATGTGGTCGAGTACAGTATCGACGGCCGTGGTCGCGACATCTTTCGTGAAGTTGCACGAGGTTGCGACCGCGTCGATCAGGTCTTTTTTGCTCATAGCCTTCGTCCTTACTGACTTGTTTTTTGGTTAAGTCGTTATGACGGTCGAGACCGGCGCTGATGGGGGGCTGCCTGATCCTGCCGGGATAACCGCCGAAGTGGTGGTCCCCGAGCGAAAAACGCCCAAATCCGGGCTCCGTCAAGCGGAAAAACCACTGAAACGGCCGAAAAACCTGGGGGTTGTGTGGGGGGGCAAACGAGGTGAACGCCGTATAAGGCTAAACACACCGAGCCCTGGCATGACGCCAGGGCTCGAATTTCATTCATGATTCCAGTTGCAACAGCAAACCAGTCGTTCAGTGGGCGACGACCCGTGCCCCACCTTTATCGTCGACCGGAGCAACAGCGGCTGCCGCTTCTTCGTCCCAGACGATCCGCTCTGGCATCCGGATCAACGCTACCTTCAGCACGTCGTCGACACGGGTGACCGGCACGATATTGAGCTTGGCCTTCACCTCATCGGTAATGTCGGCGAGGTCCTTGACGTTATCGACGGGGATTAAAACCGTCTTGATGCCCGCTCGCAGTGCCGCCAGCAGCTTTTCCTTGAGGCCGCCGATCGGCAGGATGCGCCCGCGCAGCGTGATCTCGCCGGTCATGGCGACATCCTTGCGCACGGCAATACCGGTCAGAACGGAGATGATCGCCGTCGCCATGGCAACGCCGGCCGAGGGTCCATCCTTCGGTGTCGCGCCTTCTGGTACGTGGACGTGGATGTCCTTCTTGTCGAACATCGGCGGCGGGATGCCGAACTCGATCGAGCGCGAACGGACGTAGGCCTGCGCCGCCTGGATGCTTTCCTTCATGACATCGCGCAGGTTGCCGGTGACGGACATCTTACCTTTGCCCGGCATCATGACGCCTTCGATCGTCAGGATTTCCCCGCCGACTTCGGTCCACGCCAAACCGGTGACGACACCGACCTGATCCTCCTCCTCTGCCTCGCCATAGCGATACTTCGGCACGCCGAGGTAGGTCTCAATATTGTCGGCCGTGACCCTGATGGTTTTCTTGTCTGAGGTGAGGATCTCCTTCACCGCCTTGCGCGCGAGTTTGGAAATCTCGCGCTCCAGCGAACGAACGCCAGCTTCGCGCGTGTAGCGGCGGATGATCGAGTGCAGAGCACTGTCGTCAACCTGCCACTCGCCGGCTTCGAGGCCATGTGAGGCCTGCGACTCGGAAAGCAAGTGCCGCTTGGCGATCTCGACCTTCTCGTCCTCGGTGTAGCCGGCAAGGCGAATGATTTCCATCCGGTCCATCAGCGCCGGCGGGATATTCAGCGTGTTCGCCGTTGTCACGAACATGACACTCGACAGGTCGTAGTCGACCTCGAGGTAATGATCGTTGAACGTTGAGTTCTGCTCGGGATCGAGGACTTCGAGCAAAGCCGCCGCCGGATCGCCACGGAAATCCTGGCCCATTTTGTCGATTTCATCGAGCAGGAAGAGCGGATTGGTCCGCTTGGCTTTCTTCATGGATTGGATGACCTTGCCGGGCATCGAACCGATATAAGTGCGGCGATGACCGCGGATTTCCGCTTCGTCGCGCACACCGCCAAGGCTCATGCGCACAAACTCGCGGCCCGTGGCATTGGCGATCGACTTGCCAAGCGACGTCTTGCCAACGCCCGGTGGGCCAACGAGGCACAGAATCGGGCCTTTGAGCTTGTTGGTGCGGTTCTGGACGGCCAGATACTCAAGAATGCGCTCTTTGACTTTCTCCAGGCCATAGTGCTCCTTGTCGAGCACGTCCTGCGCCTCGTTGAGATCTTTCTTGACCTTGCCTTTGACGCCCCATGGGATGTTGAGTAGCCAATCCAGGTAGTTGCGCACCACCGTTGCCTCGGCCGACATCGGGCTCATCTGGCGCAGCTTCTTTAGCTCAGCGAGTGCCTTGTCCTTGGCCTCCTTCGACAGCTTGGTGTTTTCGATCTTTTCTTCGAATTCGGCGATATCATCACGCTCGTCGCCGTCGCCGAGCTCCTTCTGGATCGCCTTCATCTGCTCGTTGAGATAATACTCGCGCTGCGTCTTCTCCATCTGGCGCTTGACGCGGCTGCGGATCTTCTTCTCGACCTGCAGCACCGAGATCTCGCTCTCCATCATCGTGTAGACGCGCTCAAGTCGCTCCGAAATCGTCGCGATTTCGAGGATATCCTGCTTCTCGGAAATCTTGATTGCGAGGTGCGAGGCGATGGTATCGGCGAGCTTGGAGTAGTCGTCGATCTGGCTGATCGTGCCGAGCACTTCGGGGCTGATCTTCTTGTTGAGCTTGACGTAGTTCTCGAACTGTCCAACGGCCGAGCGGGCGAGCGCCTCGATCTCGTCCTTGGCACCGACCGTTTCAGGCACGCGGACAACCTGCGCCTCGAAGTAATCGGCATTGGGGATATAGCGCGCAATCTTCGCCCGCGCGATGCCCTCGACCAGCACCTTTACAGTCCCATCCGGTAGCTTCAGCAGCTGTAGGACAGTCGCGAGCGTACCCATCTCAAAAATCGCATCGGCTGCCGGATCATCGTCGCCCGCATTCTTCTGCGCGGCGAGCAGGATCTGCTTGTCGGCGCGCATCACTTCTTCAAGCGCGTTGATCGACTTCTCGCGACCGACAAACAGCGGCACGATCATGTAGGGAAACACGACAATGTCACGTAACGGCAAAACGGGATAAATATCCTTGCCGGCCGACTTATCCTTAGACTTTGGTTCGTCGCTCATCATCCGTCTCCCAGTTGCCTTGCGTCTGCAGCCGTTTGAGTTCGTTGAGCTGCAGCCAGCGGCAATCTATTTTACACAGGACACTTACTTCCGAATGCAGCGGAAGCGGCCCAGTTCGGCGAAGCAGTCAGGTGCGCCGACTTCAGCAACACCGCGAGTCAGTTTGGCTCACAGCCAACAGATGGTCACTTCCCGCCGTCATTCAAGGTTAGAGATTTGAGCTCCACACCCAAAAACGTCGAGCGGATGACGAAGCGTGACGACTGGAATCAGGCGCTGGACCCCTTTTCCTCAGCGCGGTCGGAATAGATCCGCAGCGGCCGCGCGCCGCCTTCGACGACTTCCGGACCAACCACAACTTCCTCAACGCCTTTGAGCCCGGGCAGATCGAACATGCTGTCGAGCAGGATGGCTTCCATAATCGAACGGAGGCCGCGAGCGCCCGTTTTTCGTTCGATGGCGCGCTTGGCGATGGCCTTGAGCGCATCCTGCGTGATGGTGAGCTTGACTTCTTCCATCTCGAACAGCCGCTGATACTGCTTCAGCAGCGCATTCTTTGGCGTGGTCAGGATCTGCATCAATGCGGCTTCGTCGAGATCCTCAAGCGTCGCGATGACTGGCAAACGTCCGATGAACTCCGGGATCAAGCCGAACTTGAGGAGATCCTCGGGCTCGACATCCTTCAAGACATCGCCGGTGCGCCGCTCGTCCGGTCCGGTGACCTTCGCGGCAAAGCCGATCGAACTGCCTTTCGAGCGACGTGAGATGATCTTTTCAAGCCCGGCGAATGCACCGCCGCAAATAAACAGAATGTTCGATGTATCAACTTGCAGGAATTCCTGCTGCGGATGTTTGCGACCACCCTGCGGGGGAACGCTCGCAACTGTGCCTTCCATGATTTTCAACAGCGCCTGCTGCACGCCCTCGCCCGACACGTCGCGGGTGATGGAGGGGTTGTCGGATTTGCGGCTGATTTTGTCGATCTCGTCGATGTAGACGATACCCCGTTGTGCCCGCTCGACGTTATAGTCAGCGTTCTGCAACAGTTTCAGAATGATGTTCTCGACATCTTCGCCGACATAACCGGCTTCGGTCAGCGTCGTCGCATCAGCCATCGTGAACGGCACATCGAGGATGCGCGCTAGTGTCTGCGCCAGCAGTGTTTTGCCGCAGCCCGTCGGACCGACCAACAGGATGTTTGATTTCGCCAACTCGACGTCATTGTTCTTCGCCGCGTGATTGAGGCGCTTGTAGTGATTGTGCACCGCTACTGACAGCACACGCTTGGCATAGGACTGCCCGATCACATAACCATCGAGCACGGTGCTGATCTCGGTCGGTGTCGGCACACCGTCACGGGACTTCACCAGCGTGTTTTTGTTTTCCTCGCGGATGATGTCCATGCACAGCTCAACACATTCATCACAGATGAAGACGGTTGGTCCGGCGATCAATTTCCTGACTTCATGCTGGCTCTTGCCGCAGAAAGAGCAGTACAGCGTATTTTTCTCAGCCATCGGTGTCTTTCCTGCGCAACGCACGGGCAAATCTCTATGCCCGGCCATTGCGTCCGTCTTGGGACCCGGCTTGCGCCGGGCTGTGAGGGCAGTCAAATCGCGGCACCGCTGACGGATCGCCAGACGGGAATTTAGAGTGTCGACATCAGCATGCTAAAGCGAGCCTGATCAAGAACGGATTAACAGGCACGTTGCGCAAATCCCGAGCTGCGGCAGAACTGCAATAATCCCTTCACGGGTTGCAGGTCAACCTGAGTGACTTGATAGCTGCAATGCACGGGAAGTCTTAGGTCTTTTTACGACCACCGATCCGTCGCAAACCGCCTGTAAACGCTATGCACCGCTTTTTTCGCGATCAACGAGCCCAACTGCAGCGTCAGCTGCTCTTGCCCGTCGGCAAATCGCCTTCAACGTCATCCCGCTTTGATATCACCTTGTCAATCAGGCCAAATTCCATGGATTGCGTCGCTGTCATGAAGTGATCACGATCTAATGTTCGCTCGATCGTATCGTAATCGCGGCCAGTATGATGGACATATATTTCGTTTAACCTACGCTTCATCTTCAGAATATCTTGCGCGTGGCGTTCAATATCACTGGCTTGACCTTGGAATCCACCGGAAGGCTGGTGAACCATGATTCGAGCATTGGGAAGCGCAAAACGCTTGCCGGGGGCGCCAGCTGCCAATAGCAGCGACCCCATCGAGGCGGCTTGACCGATGCAAAGTGTGGCTACTGGGCAACGAATAAACTGCATTGTGTCATAAATGGCCATGCCCGAGGTCACAATGCCCCCGGGAGAATTGATGTACATGGCAATTTCTTTGTTCGGATTCTGCGCCTCAAGGAACAGCAACTGCATGCAGATGGAGTTTGCCATCAGATCCTCGACCGGCCCGATCAGGAAGATGATCCGCTCCTGCAGCATCCGCGACGCGAGGTCGAAGGTTCGCTCGCCGCGCGCGGTCTGCTCAATGACTTGCGGCCAGTAGCTCATGGGGATCTCATTCCTGGTTGGCTTGATGTGGTGGGCAATAGCGGCGCAATGCCGTGTGCGTCGGTGGGAACACTCAAAACCTAGATAGTCAAACCTAGATAGTCGCTCCTGGGCCCGACGCAAGCACCTCGTTCGCCCGGCATCGGCAAAACACTGCACTCGCAAGGCAAGCTAGCGGGTAGCCGGAACGCCTCAGGTGGCGGCCCCCGGCTCAGTGTCGTCGACGCCCTTGAGTAGATCGTCACGCGAGACCGGCACATCCGCCGGCTTCACGATGGCGACAATGTGATCGACGACTTTGTCTTCAAAAATCGGAGCGCGAAGTTGTGTCAGTGCTCCGGGATTCTTTTCGAAGTATTCGTAGACGAATTTTTCCTGACCGGGATAGCGTCGCGCTTCGCCGATCAGCGCCTGGCGCAATTCATCCTGCGTCACTTGAATTTTGTTCTTGTCGCCGACCTCGCCGATCACGAGACCAAGGCGCACACGCCGTTCAGCGATTTTGCGGTACTCGTCCATGGCGCCTTCTTCCGTCTTGCCTTCGTCGGCGAACGTCTTGCCGGCTTGCTCAAGCCCTTGCTTCACCTGCCCCCAAATGCCATCAAATTCATTCTTGACTAGCGTCTCCGGCAACTCGAACGCATGCGCCTTGTCGAGTTCGTCGAGCAGCTGCCGCTTCAACTTCATCCGGCTGACCTGATCGAACTGCTGGCGCACCTGCGCCGAGAGCAGGTCCTTCAGCTTGTCGAGGCTGTCGACGCCAAGTGTTTTCGCGAAATCGTCATTGATTTCGGGCTTTTTCGCAACGCCGACGGCCTTGACGGCGACATCGAACACCGCGCTCTTGCCGGCCAGCGACTTCTCGCTATAGGTCGCGGGGAAGGTTGCGTTGATGACGCGGCTATCGCCGGCTTTGGCGCCGGTCAGGCCATCTTCGAAGCCGGGAATGAACCCGCCCTGGCCAAGCACGACCGGCATATCCGCAGCCTTGCCGCCGGGGAATTCGACGCCGTCGATTTTGCCGGCGAAATCAATGGTGACTTGATCGCCGGTGGCCGCCGCACGAGCGTCCTCGATCGTGTAGGACACCGACCGTGTCGCCAACTCATCGAGGCCCTTCTGCACGTCGTCATCGCCGACTGTTGCAACTTCGCGCGTCAGCGTCAGCGCACCAAAATCAGCGAGCGTGATCTGCGGCAACACCTCGAACGCCATCGTATAGGCGAGATCGGACTTGCCCGAGATGATGCTCTCAATTTCATCCTTGTCTTCGGTCATCTTGATGTCGGGCTGCATAGCGGGGCGCTCGTTGCGATCACTGATCGCCTTGCGGCTGCTTTCCTCAAGCGTCTGCTGCAGAACTTCCGCCATCAGCGATCGGCCGTAGAGCTTCTTGACGTGGGCTGCGGGCACCTTGCCGGGGCGGAACCCTTTGATCTGCACCTGGCCCTTGACGGATTCGAGCCGCTCATCAAACCGCTGGCCCAATTCCGACTGGCCGATCACGACCTTCAGCTCGCGCTTCAATCCGGCCGAAGATGTTTCCGTAACTTGCATGACCTCGATACCCGTTTCCAACTGCCTAGTGCCTGCCCGAAGGGGCGTTCAATCCTCAGCGCCCGGTCGAAACCCGGCGGACAAATCCCTGACTGGCCGCGCCACGCGCCGACCAGTCCTACCATGATGGTGCGGGCGGAGGGATTTGAACCCCCACGACTTGCGCCGCTGGAACCTAAATCCAGTGCGTCTACCAGTTCCGCCACGCCCGCAGCTCTGCCGCGCCGGACCGCTCGACGCAAGCGTCAAACAACCGAGCACACCGGATCAGGGCCAAAAAACGGCCAATCGCCGCTTCATTCTGGAGAAAACCCTGCCCGGCACCAATCGACGGCCGGGACATATATCGGGACGTTGCCTCGAAGATCAACCAAATCCTGGCGCCATCCGCTGGAAAACACAGCGGCAGGAGCGGGACAATGGACAATTCGACACGCCCAGCCGCCTATCGCGCCCGGAACATCGATACGCCAACGACAAAAAACAGCGGAATAACCGCCAAGTACGGCAGCGCATCGCCGAGCGATGGCCAGCCCGTGTTCAGCAAGTCCTTGTACCCGTAGGCGATGAACGCAACCGCAAGGATCGCAACGAGACGCGGCACCATGGCGCAAGCCCTCCTGTTGGGGGCTTCAGCGCAAGGATCATGCCAGACAAATCACTTGAAGCAGGCTGTGGGGCCGGCACCAACCGAAATCGATGCGTCATGGCCGCAAAACCCGTCCAAGCAAGGTGCAAGTTGATGCCTTCATTCCAGTCATTTGCAAAACGCATTCAAAAGGTGCGGCGAAATCGACAACCGAGAGACACTATAGCTTGCCTGGGCCACAGCCGGGATGATGAGCTTGGAGAGCGAGTAGAAGCGTCAGCCAGCAGACGCTGTCGCAATTGTTTAGCTGGGTGTCCTAACGGCCGATCGGCATCGATCGCAGAACGCGTTCGGCCCGGGCCCTGGTGGCAATTGCGCGAACCTCACCTCACAGCTCCAGCGCATTGAACGTGTCGCATTGCTGGATCTGACCGGTCGCCATGCCGCGCCGGAACCAGCGGACCCGCTGCTGCGACGTGCCATGGGTAAAGGTTTCGGGGACGACGATGCCGGTCGCCTTTTTTTGCAGCCGATCGTCGCCGAGCGCACTCGCCGCCGCGAGCCCCTGCTCGACATGGCCCGGCTGCAGGACGTTGGCGATCCGGCCATACAGGTTGGTCCAGACACCGGCGAGGCAATCGGCCTGCAATTCGACACGCACTGAAAGCGCATTGATCTGCTGCTGGGGTAATTTTGCTTCGAGCTCGCGAGCCTTCGCTAGGATACCCAGCTGCATCTGCACGTGATGCCCGACCTCGTGGGCGATGACATAGGCCTGCGCAAAGTCGCCGCCCGCCTTATAGTTGCGCTTCAGCTCTTCGAAGAAGCTCAAGTCGAGATAAATTTTGCGATCCGTTTCGCAATAAACCGGGCCGCTGACGCTGCTCTGGCGCCCACAACCGGCATCCGTCACGCCGGTATAGAGGACGAGGATGGGTTCCTGATATCTCTGGCCGATCGCGGCGAAAGCCTTATGCCAGACATCCTCGGTGGCCGCGAGGACGCGCGCGACGAAGGTCTTGAGATCGTCACCACCCCCGTCTTGACGAGGCGCTGTTTGCGCAACAGCGACAGGCATCGATAGAATTGTCGCGACCAGGGCGGCGGCTAGTACCCAACCGCAATAACCCTCACAGATCCGGCGCATTGAACGTATCGCATTGTTGGATCTGTCCGGTCGCCATGCCCTGTCGGAACCACTTCACACGCTGTTGCGATGAGCCGTGTGTGAAGGCTTCAGGCACCACAGTTCCCTGCGTCTGACGCTGGATCATGTCGTCGCCGATCTGCGTCGCGGCATTGAGGCCCTCCTCGACGTCACCCTGCTCCATGCGGTTCTTCATCTGGTGATTGAGGGCGGCCCAAACGCCAGCGAGGCAATCCGCCTGCAGCTCCATCCGCACCTGCACCTGATTGGCCTGCCGCTCGCTCATCCGCGCCTTCATCTGCTGGACACGATCGGCGATCCCAAGCAACGTCTGGACGTGATGGCCGACCTCGTGCGCGATGACGTAAGCCTGCGCGAAGTCGCCGGGCGCCTTGAATCGGCGGCGCAATTCCTCATAGAACGCGAGGTCGACATAGACCTTGCGATCGGCCGGGCAGTAGAACGGCCCCATCGCTGACATGCCGGTGCCGCACGCCGTCTGCGTCGACCGTGTAAACATGACGAGGCGAGGCTTTTCATAGGTCTTGCCGAACGATTGGAACACCCGCTCCCAGACATCCTCGGTATCCTTCAACACTCGGGAAATGAAGAGACCCATCTCGTCGCTGGTCTTGTCACCGGGCACGCGTTGCCCCGGCAGTCCCGGAATATTCGGGCCTTGGGTCGTGCGTTCGATACGCGGCATCTGCGGCATCGCCGGACCACCCGCGCCGCCGCCGCCGAAGATCTCCAGCGGATTGATACCGAGCATGAACATGATCAGCCCGCCAATGATCAGCAGTGGCAATGGCAGCTTGAACCCGCCGGGCATGCCGCCACCGCCGCCCTGGAACATCCCCCCGCCCTGGCCGCGACGGTCCTCGACGTTGCCGCTTTGCTGGTCTTTATCATCGTAACGCATGTTTGCTCTCTCAACGTGTCTGGCCGGGACCAGGGGGTGTTTGGCACATTTTGGCATTTTACCCGGCCGGTCGACAAGCGATCACCTGCCGCGCCGCAATCACCTTCGATGCCCATTCCGCAATAAGATGAATTCTGCCGGCAATCCGGACAACGGCCGCTTCAATCGACTGTCAACCCAATGTGTCAACCTACTGGCCGGCCCGGCAGTGCCAACCGGCGCGGCACATCGATTTTTGGCTTATCGACGGGCCTGAGCAATGCCCGCACCGCTTTTGCCGCAGCAACCGTCCCATCGTTGGCGTAAGCCTCGTGATTGGTCTCGATCTCTTTCAACTCATAACGGTAGTTGACCATCAGGCCGTGCGCCTCGCTGAGCCCTTTTTGGGAGACATCGCCCAACCAGTTGATCCGCTCTAGGCGTGCGCCATTGCCCAGATGAAACCGCGCAACCGCATCAATCGGCCGGCCACTAGCCGTTTTTGCCCGCAGGAAATAGTGCGCCGCCATGGCCGACAACAGCGGCTTGAGACCGGCGCCTTCATCCGGCCTTTGCAGCCAGCGCGGATCCTTCAGCGCTTGCAGTGCCTTTTGGTCGCTTTCACTGAGCAGCCCGTCGGCATTGCCGGCTCTTTGCCGATCGAGCCATCCGGCGAACCCCGGCACCGGCGACAACGTCACGAACGTCTTGAGGCTCGCGCGTTCCTTGGCCAACTCCTCGACCACTTGCTTGATCAGGAAGTTGCCGAACGAAATGCCCTTCAGCCCCTCCTGGCAATTGGAAATCGAATAGAATACGGCCGTCGTCGGCTCAAGGCTTGCCGCACCCGGCTGCTCGCCAAGCACGGCTTGAATGGACTCCGGAATGTCCTCCAGCAGCGCCACCTCGACAAAGATCAGCGGCTCGTCGAGCAGTGAGGGATGAAAGAATGCGAAACACCGCCGGTCGTGCGGATCGAGCCGGCGCCTGAGATCATCCCAGCCCTGGATGGCGTGCACGGCCTCATAGGCGATGATCTTGTCGAGGATCGCCGCTGGCGTATTCCAGTCGATCCGGCGCAACACGAGAAAACCGCGATTGAACCAGGACGACAGCAGGTGCTCCATGTCCGTATCGAGCTGCGCGAGCGATGCCTCGGCATCTTTCGAGCGCAATATATCGCGCCGCATGGCGACAATTTCGGCGGTCCCACCTGGTGCCAAATTGAGCCGCCGGAAAAACTCCTGCCGAGGGCTTTCGACCGCCGCCTGCAAGCGGGCCAATCCTTGCGCATCAGGACTTGCCAAATAGCTGGTGGCCGCACGCGCGATGGTCTCGGGATCGGGCCGCATCGTCTCGGCCAGAAACGTAAAGAAGGCACGGCGCTCCGCTGCCGCCATGCTCCGGTACTGCGTCAGGATTTCATGCGCGATCGCGACGCCCGAGGCTTCTCCGCGGTTCGACACCAGCGCGCGGGAGAGTTGCTGGATGTTATCCCGCCGCGATGTGCCGATCAGCGCGCTCGGCAGATATTGCCGACCCTGTTCGGCGACGGTATTGAGAAGTTCCTGCAGGAAAGAGACATTCACAGCCTGGGGCTCCCGTGGCGATGGCTCGACAAAAGCGGTGGGTTGATTGCACTCTGTTTGATCGTGCTTCTTTCGGGAAAACCGCTCACACTTTTCCCGGAAGCACTCTACCGCTCAATTGCAGCAAAGGCATGAACCACATGACCACTGAACTCTACGAGATTCTGACCCTCAAGTATGCCGAGAAGCTCGATCGCATCCGCGCCGACAACTTCATCATGGCCGACGATCACGCGGCCCCTGGACCGATGGACTATTTCGTTTGGGTGATCCGGAACAAGCAGCGCACGATCGTCGTCGACACCGGCTTCGACGAGGCCGAAGCCCGCAAGCGCGGTCGCGCCGTGCTGCGCAGCCCGGCGAGCGTGCTTTCTCTGATCGGCGTTGACGCCACCAAAGTTACAGATGTCGTGATTACCCACCTGCACTATGACCACGCCGGAACCCTCGGCGCGTTCCCGTCGGCGCGTTTTCACCTGCAAGCCGCCGAAATGGCCTACGCCACCGGTCCCTGCATGTGCCACGGACATCTGCGCATCCCCTTCACCGCCGACCACGTCTGCCAGATGGTGCAGAACGTCTTTTCCGGCCGCGTCATCTTCCATGACGGCGATGCCGAAATAGCGCCGGGCGTCACGGTTCATAGGATCGGCGGCCATAGCCGCGGCCTGCAATCGCTTCGAGTCATGACCGAGAACGGACCGGTCGTCATCGCGTCGGACGCCTCGCACTACTACGAGAATTTCGAGATGGGCAAACCGTTCCCGATCGTTGCCGACATGGAGGACGTGCTCAAAGGCTATACGACGCTGATCCGCCTCGCCGGCGATGCCCGACGCGTGGTCCCCGGCCACGACCCCCTCGTCCTGCGCCGCTATCCAGCCCTCAACCGCGCCGCGCAAGGCATCGTCCATCGCCTCGACGTCAAGCGGGCGGATTGAGCAACACGCCGGCCGCGATGCCGGACCGCAACAGAGTGAAAGCGTGGCGTCATGAGCAACCCAATCCCCGGCGTCGAATATGCAGAGCGCGGAATGGGACCGGCCGTCCTGTTTATACCGGGCAGTTTCGGAACCGGCGCGGGCTGGCGCGCCGTCATCGAGCAACTGGGCGAGGGCTACCGTTGTGTAACAACGAGCTTGCTCGGCTATGGTGCAACCGTCGAACGCCGCTCCGCCGGCAATACCGCGATTGCGTTGGAACTGGACGCGCTCGAAACCGTCATCGACAGAATCGGGACGCCGGTACACATCGTCGGGCATTCCTATGGCGCACTATGCACCCTGGCGCTCGCCGTTCAACGCAACCGCGATATTCGCAGTCTGACGCTGATCGAGGCCAACCCGCTCGACGCGCTCCGTCAAGCCGGCGAGGCAGATCATTACCGGTCCTTCAGGACGATGACCGACGGCTATTTCCGAGCCTATGCCGCCGGCGACCGCGAAGCCGCTCGCAGCGTCATCGACTTTTATGGTGGCGCTGGAACCTTCGACGGATTTCCGCCGAAGGTCCGCGACTACGTCATCGCGACGACGGCGACCAATATCCTCGACTGGCAGACCGGCTATGCCTTCGATGCGGCACTTGCTGAATACACGTCGATTGCTGCGCCGACGCTGCTGATACGGGGATTGCAGGGGCACCCAGCGATGCTGCGGATGGCGGAGGTCCTGCATGCAGAACTTCCAACCGCATCACTCGCCTCGATATCAGACGGAAGTCATTTCCTCCCCTCGACGCATCCAGCCGAGATGGCGGCGTGCATTCGCGGGATGGTCGACGCCAACGCGGTCTGACACTGGCCCCATCGCTGGATTGATCACTTCAAGCCGGCGCTGGATTTGACGCCGGCCCGCCAGTTGGCGGCCGCCGTCCGGAACGTCACGCGCGAGAACATCAGGCATACCGACGAATTCGCTTCGTGCTGAAACGCGACACAACCTTGCGTGGCGTCGCACCGCGCCAGGCACTCGTCGAAGGTGGCAACGCGCGCATTGGCGAGTTCGCTGCCGTTGAGCATGCTGCCATCGCGAATATTGTAATCACCCTTCGTGGCTGGCGGCGTGACAGCCGCTGGCGCGGCCGTTGCCTCGACCTGATCCGAGCGCAGGCCGGAGCGCCAATTGGTGGCTTCCACGCGACGGCCGATTTCCGAATAGAGCACGCATTCCTGCGTCTGATCGTTGTGCTGCAATCCAACACAGCCATCGGTCTTGCGGCATTGATCGACACACAGCGTGTGGTTGGCGAGCTTATTCGCAGCGCCAATGCGCACGCCGCCCGAAAATTCACTGCGCGTCCGCAACACAAACGTCGCCTCGCCCTCCTTTGGCATTGGCAGCGCCGCCGTTTCGACGATGCCTGACTTACCTTCCACTGCCGCCAACTCTTCGCGCAGTTTCTTCAAGTCCAGCGACCGCCGCGTCCATTCCATCTGGATGTTCATGGCTTCGCGCTGCAGTCGGGCCTTTTCGGCAGCGTCCGCTGCACGCCCTTCCTGCATCCGCGCGTTCAGCAAGCGGCTCTGCAAC
The DNA here is from genome assembly GCA_963714325.1 of uncultured Alphaproteobacteria bacterium. GTDB lineage: Bacteria > Pseudomonadota > Alphaproteobacteria > Rhizobiales > Hyphomicrobiaceae > CAVQOB01. The sequence goes on from CAVQOB010000035.1 coordinate 142,930, forward strand.
TGCTTAGTCAGGTCGACCAGGCTCGCCGCTCGCGCCCTCAGTTCGGCGATCTTGATCGTATCCGCATTGGCGGAGGGCGAATTGCGCCGTTTCAATTCTTCTTCGAGCGTCCGCATCCGCTCCTGCAAAGCCGCCACTTCTGCAGCGCCAGTTGCCGGCGTCGACGCCGCTACAGCGCCACCCGGCATGCCGCCGGCAAAATAGAAATCGCCCGTCAATGCCGAATGATCCCATGGCACTTGGCGGCCTTGCGTCGCCGCCAGCACGTCTTTGCGCACCTCGATCATCAGACCATTCAAGTTCTTGCCGGGTGTGCGGATGTGTTTGACCAGTGCCGTCGTGAACGGGGAATTGCGCCCCGCACCATCCAGCGCAACGTTGCCCGGTTGCGTCGAGAACGAGATGAAGGTGCCGACACCGGTCTGCACTTGCGCCAACCCACGCCCCAACGCCGCCGAGCGCGTCCCCATCGAGCGCGCCAGATTGCGCGACAGCGGATTGTCCCGGCAGGCATCGAGAAACACGATGTTGGTCTTCTGCTCGCGATCGATCTCCATTTGCCGGAGAATGAAATCGATTTTGACCGCCTCGAAATCCAGGTCGCGTTCGCTCTCCAGCCGCGCGTCGATCGGCACCAGATAGTTCTGGCCAGAGACCTGGAGGCCGTGCCCAGCATAGAAGAAGAGGCCGGAATCGGCGCCGGCGAGCGCGCGAGCGAACTCGCGGACCTTCTGGTCGAGACCGCGCTTGTCGAGATCGGTGCCATCGATGACCTGAAAGCCGACCTCCCGCAACGCGGCTGCCATATCCCCAGCGTCATTAGCGGGATTGGCGAGCGCGGTCGTATGTTGATAGGCGGAATTGCCGATCACCAGCGCGACCCGTTTTGCTTCAGCTGCGCCGGATGGCTGCGCCTCGGCACTGCCCAACACCGCACATGCACATGCAGCCAACCCAACCGCGACCGCGAACACCCACCGAACCATCACATCCGTCATGAAACCCTCGCTACTGCCCCCGATTATTCGGGGATGATGGCCGCCGCCTGACACTGACGTGCCTCTGACGTGCAATAACACCATTGCCGCACGACTGCCGCGCACATCCTGATCACTGGCCGTCCCCTGTAAACCCTTTAAATCTCAGCCCGCAAAATATTCTGTTCCGCCTTACGATGCATCTTGCTCAAGCCGAGTGCCGCACGATAGTCTGCCCGCGAAGGCGGCAACACCAAGGCCTGATCAACAAGCATGTCGCCCGATCACGGTAATGGAGGAAAACGACATGAAATATAGATGGTTGCTCGCAGCCCCGCTGGCTCTCGCGCTGAGCAGCGCCGCATCGGCCCAGACCAAGGAAGTCACGATCGCGCATCAGGACATGATCGTCCCATTCCGAGTCCAGCAAGCCGCTGGTGCCGTTGAAAAAGCGACCGGCTACAAGATCAACTGGAAGATGTTCGGCGGCGGCGGCGATGTCATCAAGGCGATGGCGTCGGGCGAAGTCCCGATCGGCGAAGTCGGCTCTTCGCCGGCGACGGCTGCGGCAGCACAAGGTCTCGACGTGCAGGTCGTCTGGATCATCGACGACATCAATGACGCCGAACAACTCGTCGTCTCGGCGAAGTCGGGCATCACCAAGCTCGCCGATCTCAAGGGCAAGAAGATCGCAACGCCGCTCGCCTCGACTGCCCATTACCAGTTGATGTTCGCGCTCACTAAAGCCGGCATGAACCCGAAGGACGTGCAAATCATGAACATGCGTCCGCCGGAGATCGCTGCCGCTTGGGAGCGCGGCGACATCGACGGCAGCTTCATTTGGGATCCCGTGCTCTCCAAGCTGCGCGCTGCCGGTGGCAAAAAGATCCTCTCTTCATCCGATGTTGCCAAGCAGGGCGCACCGACCTTCGACGCACTGATGGTCAACAAGGCCTGGGCCGACAAGAACAAGGAGTTCGTGACCGCGCTGGTCAAGGAAATGGCCAAGGCCGACGCGGCTTACAAAGTCAACGCCGCCAAGTACACCGCCGATAGCGATCTTGTAAAAACAATCGCCAAGGTCGTCGGCGCAACCGCCGCTGACGTTCCGGCAGCGTTGAAGGACTACGGCTACCCGACGGCCGCTGAACAGGCCTCCGACAAATGGCTGGGCGGCGGCGCCAACAGTGGTGCTGCCAAGGCCATGGCCAACACCGCAGCGTTCCTAAAAGAGCAGGGCCGCATCACCGACATTCCCAAAGATTTCGGCAAGTTCGTGAACCCGGAATACGCGGCCGCCGCTGCGAAGTAACGCAAAGACGCCACCGGTCACACCCAGTACCGGCTCGGGAGACCTCTCCCGAGCCGCATTTTTTGACGGCCGAGAACCAAAAAAAAGTCCGGTTGGACTTGGGACCGACGCGTGGCAACTCTCGACATCCAAAACCTTTCGGTCCGCTATGCCACCGCATCGGGCGTCACCGAGGCGCTCGCCAACGTCAATCTGACGATGAAATCCGGCGAGTTCAACGTCGCGATCGGCGCTTCGGGCTGCGGCAAGACAACATTGCTGTCCTGCATCGCTGGATTCCTCGAGGCCTCCGACGGGCAGGTGCTGCTCGACGGCAAACCGGTACACGGCCCCGGCGCCAACCGTGGCGTCGTCTTCCAGAAGCACGCGCTGCTGCCCTGGCTCAATGTTATCGACAACGTCGCCTTCGGCTTGAAGATGCGCGGCGTCGACATCAGCAAGCGCCACACGATCGCCCGCGATAAACTCAAGCTCGTGTCGCTGGACGGTTTCGAGACGAAGATGATCTACGAACTTTCCGGCGGCATGCAGCAACGTGTCGGGATCGCGCGCGCTCTCGCCAACGATCCGGAACTGCTGCTGATGGACGAGCCGCTCGGTGCGCTTGACGCGCTGACCCGCGAGCAGGTGCAGGAATTGATCCTCGACGTCTGGAATCGCACGCAAAAAATGGTGTTCTTCATCACCCATTCCGTCGAAGAGGCGATATTCCTCGCCACCCGGCTGATCGTCATGACGCCGCGTCCCGGTAAAATCGAGAAGGTCTACGACCTCGATTTCTGCCGCCGCTACGTTGCAACCCGCGACGCCCGCGCGGTCAAATCGCATCCCGATTTCATCAGGGTCCGCGAACAGGTGCTAGCGGATATCCAGCGGCGCTGACCCACAGTAGAACTGCGAGTGCCCGACCATGAGCGACACGCCCACTGCTACACCGGTCCCCAATGGCCCAATCCCTAACGGCCGAGCCAAGACCTCAAGTTACCGCGTGCTCGGCGAGGGCTCGTCCTTGTGGATGAGCATCATCTCGACGCTGGCGCTGCTGGCGTTGTGGTGGATTGCAACGCACGCAGGCTGGATCAAGCCGCTGTTCCTGCCCAAGCCTGAGACGATCTGGTTCGCCTTCAAGCAGGCGGTGAACGGCGATCTCGATAATCACACGCTCTGGGTGCATTTCCTCTGGAGCATGTATCGCGTCTTCTCGGCGTTCGCGCTCGCCGTCGTGATCGGTATCCCCGTCGGCATTGCCATGGGCACATCGCGCTTTGCCCGCGGTTTCTTCGATCCGCCGATCGAGTTCTATCGCCCGCTTCCCCCGCTCGCCTATCTGCCGCTGATGATCATCTGGTTCGGCATCGGCGAATGGGCGAAAATCCTGCTGCTGTTCCTGGCGATCTTCGCGCCGGTTGCACTCGCCGCACGCGCCGGCGTCAAGTCGATCGCGCAGGAACAGATCCAGGCCGCACTCTCGATGGGGGCGTCACGGCGGCAAGTGATCCAGCACGTCATCGTGCCCGGCGCACTGCCGGAAATTCTGGTCGGCCTGCGCATCGGCATGGGCGTCGGGTGGACGACGCTGGTCGCCGCCGAAATGGTCGCCGCCGATGCCGGGCTCGGCAAGATGGTGTTCAATGCGTCAAACTTTCTGCGCACCGACGTCGTTATCCTCGGCATCTTGGTGATCGGTGTTGTCGCCTACGCCTTCGAGCTGCTGATGCGCTGGATCGAACGCCGCGCGGTGCCGTGGAAGGGGCGGGTGTGAGGCTATCGCGCGCATCGTTCGTAGGTTGGGTTAGCGCGCGTGCGCACATTGCAAAGCCCGCAACTGTCGAACGCGCGTAACCCAACATCACGCGCTCCGAGCCAGCCCCGTTGGGTTACGCGCGGATCAAGCTGTCGCATTCTGATTGCGGCAGTGTGCCCGCGCTAACCCAACCTACGAGGTCTGCTTGGTTGGCGCAGGAACACAGAACCCAAAATCGCAACCGTCGGGCGCTTGCAGGACGTTCTCGCGGAACAGACGATCGTAACCGCGCAGGCTTGCATCGATCGCCGCCGGCTTCTGCGACGCGCGACGCTGTGCGAGCTCCGCCGCATCGACCAGCAGATCAATCCGCCGCTCTTTAACACTCAGCCGGATCTGATCGCCATCGCGCACGAGGCCGAGCGGCCCGCCCGCCGTTGCTTCCGGCGCCACGTGCAGCACGATCGTGCCGTAAGCCGTGCCACTCATCCGCGCGTCGGAAATCCGCACCATGTCCTTGATGCCCTGACGCAGCAGCTTCTTCGGGATCGGCAGGAAGCCCGCTTCCGGCATGGCCGACGCCGAGCGCGGCCCCGCATTCTGCAAAATCAGAAAATCATCCGCCGTCACGTCGAGGGCGGGATCATCAATCCGTTTCGAGAGATCCTCGAGCGACGTAAACACAATCGCGCGGCCCGTCTTCTCGAACAGCGACGGCGTTGCGGCCGAACGTTTCAAAATGCACCCATCCGGCGCCAGCGACCCGAACAGCGCGACCAACCCACCTTCTTTTTCCAACGGCTCCGCCGCCGACTTGATGACGCGGCGATCGACATAAGCCCCCGCTTCCGCCGCCAACCGCTGACCCAGCGTTTCGCCTGATATCGTCATGCAATCGAGATGCAGCAGCGGTTTTAATTCGCGCATGATCGCTCCGATACCGCCGGCCGCGAAGAAGTCCTCCATGTAGTAGGTGTCGCCAACCGGCTTCACCGCCGCCAGCACCGGCGTCGTGTCCGACAGCGCGTTGAGCCGATGCAGATCGAGCTTCACGCCGACGCGCCCCGCAATCCCCGCGAGATGGATAACACCATTCGTTGAACCGCCAAGGGCGAGCAAAACGCGGATCGCATTCTCGATGGATTTCTCCGTGATGATTTTGGCCGGCCCCAGATCGCCGCGCGCCAACTGTACCGCCCGTGCGCCCGTCGCCTCCGCCGCCCTGAGACGATCGGCATGCACCGCCGGGATCGCCGCCGTCCCCGGCAGGATCATCCCGAGCGCTTCGGCAATCGCCGCCATCGTCGAAGCGGTCCCCATGACCGCGCACGTTCCCGCCGTCGTCACCAGGCGCCCCTCGACGTCCTTGATCTCAGACGCCGAGATTTCGCCGCCGCGAAACTTGGTCCAGAACTTCCGGCAGTCCGTGCAGGCGCCAACGCGATCGTCCTTGTAGCGCGAGGTCATCTGCGGCCCGCCGATCAACTGGATCGCGGGCTTGCCCGCACTCGCCGCGCCCATCAGCTGCGCCGGCACCGTCTTGTCGCAACCGCCCATCAGCACGACGGAATCCATCGGTTGCGCGCGGATCATCTCTTCAGTGTCCATCGCCATCAGATTGCGAAACTTCATCGAGTTCGGCGCCAGCGTCAATTCATGCAGCGAGATGGTTGGGAATTCCAGCGCCAAGCCACCCGCCGCCGCCACGCCACGCTTCACCGCGTCGAGCAACTCGGGGAAATGTCGATGGCACGGATTGAACTTCGAATGCGTGAAGGCGATGCCGACGACGGGGCGTTTCAACTCGTCACCCGAGTAGCCCATCGACTTGGCGAACGCGCGGCGCATATAGACCGAAAAATCCCGATCCCCGTAGCTCTGCAGATCCCGCAGAAATCCGCGCTCGCCGTCGCCCTGATCGTCCGTCGCCATCGCTCATCCCCAGAAACATATTGCTCCTGTGTCCTTAGCTTACAGGCGCCGCGCGGTCACCTCAGACCTGCCACCCAATGCCTGCACATTGACCAGCAGACCTATTGTTCGTACGCTCCCTGTCTTACGGTCAGCAGGGGGGACAACATGCAGCGACTTTTAATAGCCTTGGGCGCCTTGGGCGTGGCGATCGTACTTGCCGCAACATCGGCCGCGTTCGCGCAGGACAAGAAGAAGCAGAACGCAGAACAGAAGAGTGCGCAGAGCAGCAGCCAGAAGAGCGCGCCCAACGGCGGCCAGTTGTGCAGCGGCATGCTCTGGGTTGGCTCGTCCTGCTACATGCCGGACGGGCGGATCTGCCAGGTCATGGAAGGCACCAGCGGCCGCGCCAACTTGCAGTGCTCAAACCGCTGACTCGGATTGCGACACCTGACCCGCCTGAGCAGCAGGCTTGAACTTGGGTTCAGGCGACGCGCGTTGCGTATTTTTCACCGATCCCGTGATTCGCGCGCTAGGGCCCCTGGGAGCGTCGTGCGCACGTTAACGATGGGCTTGGCTAGGGGGACCCCAGACCGATTGGTAAACGCCCACCAGCGGCCTTCCCAAGCGAAATTAAAGGGCATCGCAGGGGCGACCCAACGTTCGATTGCAAATTTGACCCAACCAACACTTACCGAGCCCCGCTGACGCGGGTCATTTGGCGCCGGGTGCTTATCCAACAATCGTCACGGCCGCGCAGGCGTGACGGGTGGGTGCGTCGTCGAACACCTGCCTTACGCCCCCCAATGCATCCTCACGACACCCTTGCCGGCATACTTCGCGACATCGCCGAGCTCTTCCTCGATGCGGATGAGTTGATTGTACTTGGCAAGCCGATCCGAGCGCGACAGCGATCCCGTCTTGATCTGCCCGCAGTTGGTCGCCACCGCCAGATCGGCAATCGTCGAATCTTCCGTCTCGCCCGAGCGATGCGACATGACAGCCGTGTAGCCGGCGCGATGTGCCATGTCGACGGCCTCGAGCGTCTCCGACAGCGACCCGATCTGATTGACCTTGACCAGGATCGAGTTGGCGATGCCCTTCTTGATGCCTTCTTCCAACCGCTCGGTGTTGGTGACGAACAAATCATCGCCAACGAGCTGACACTTCTTGCCGACCAGTTCCGTCAGAGCTTTCCAGCCGTCCCAATCGTCTTCCGACATGCCATCCTCGATCGAGATGATCGGGTAACGAGCGACGAGATCGGCGAGATACTTCGCCATGCCCGCGCCATCGAACGATTTGCCCTCGCCCTCCATGACGTACTTGCCCTTCTTGAAGTACTCGGTTGCCGCGCAATCGAGGGCTAGCATGACGTCATGGCCGGGCTTGTATCCAGCCTTCTCGATCGACTTCATAATGAAACCCAATGCTTCGTCAGCGCTCTTCAAGTTTGGGGCGAACCCGCCCTCGTCGCCGACGTTGGTGCCGTGGCCGGCATCCGACAGATTCTTCTTCAAGGTGTTGAAAATTTCCGAGCCGACGCGAATGGCATCCATGCAGGTCTGAGCCCCCACCGGCATGATCATGAATTCCTGAATGTCGATCGGGTTATCGGCGTGCGCGCCGCCGTTGATGATGTTCATCATCGGAACGGGGAGCACATGCGCCGAGGTTCCCCCGACATAGCGATAGAGCGGCAACGCCGACGCATCGGCCGCCGCCTTTGCAATCGCCAGCGACACGCCGAGGATCGCATTGGCGCCGAGCCGACTCTTGTTCTTGGTACCATCGAGCGCGATCAGTGCGTGATCGATGCGGCGCTGATCCTCCGCGTCCATGCCTCTGAGCGCGTCACCGATCTCGCCGTTGACTGCAGCGACCGCCTTCAGCACGCCCTTGCCGAGATATTTCGTCTTATCGCCATCACGCAGCTCGACCGCCTCGTGTGCGCCCGTCGATGCTCCCGACGGGACACCGGCGCGCCCCATCGACCCGTCCTCCAGCACCACGTCGACCTCAACCGTCGGATTGCCGCGGCTGTCGAGGATCTGGCGGCCAATGATGTCGATGATGGCGGTCATGTCGGGGGCTCCGTGGCATGAATGGCGTCGTGGTTGCCGCGTTGTAGCGGAGGCTTTCCGATTGGCAAAGTCCGAAACCCCGGCCATACAGCCGCCATGACAAACCCCAACCAGAAATCTGCTCTCGTTTTGTTCTCGGGCGGCCAGGATTCGACGCTTTGCCTCGCACTCGCACTGCGCGACTATGCCCATGTCGAAACGATCGGTTTTGACTACGGCCAGCGCCACCGCGCCGAACTCGACGCGCGCGCGCACATCCGCCAGCGGATCGGCACGGTCTTGCCTGCGCACGCCGCGCGCCTTGGGCCCGATCATGTCCTCGATCTCGCGACCTTCGGGCAGATTTCCGACACGGCGATGACGCGCGAGCGCATCATCGAGCTGACCGATGCCGGCCTGCCCAGCACCTTCGTGCCAGGCCGCAATCTGTTGTTTTTCACCTATGCCGCTGCCTTCGCCTACCGACGCGGAATCTCGGTGCTGGTCGGCGGCATGTGCGAGACTGATTTTTCTGGATATCCCGACTGCCGCAACGAGACCCTGCAGACGCTAGCCAACGCACTCAGGCTCGGCATGGATCGCCCGCTTGAAATTGCAACGCCCTTGATGTGGATTGACAAGGCACAGACTTGGGCACTCGCACATGAGCTTGGCGGGCAAGCATTTGTCGCTATGATCGTTGAGGAGACGCACACCTGCTACCTGGGGAATCGCACCCACCGCCACGCCTGGGGCTATGGCTGCAACACGTGTCCGGCGTGCACGCTGCGCCGCGAAGGATGGGACAGATGGCAATCAGCCGGCCGGAACTGACCAGAGCCTGCGACCTCGCTTTAGCCGGCGACTGGGCAGCTGCACACACGATCGTGCAGACCGACGAGGACGACAAGACGTCCTGCTGGATCCACGCCGTTCTGCACAAAATCGAAGGTGACGCGTCCAACGCGCGCTACTGGTATGCCGAAGCCGGCCGCCACTATGAATCGTATCCCACGCCCGACGCGGAACTCCGCGCCATTCGCGCGGTGCTGACGTACTGATCGTTAGGCCGCCCGCAACCAGTCTTGCGACAATCCACCAAGTTCCGCCGCGTCCGCGGGCTTGCGCACCAAGACGACGCTATTGAGCGCCAGCGCCAAGGCCGCAGCCTGCACCAATCCCGTACAACGCCGATACCGGTTGGCGCGCGGAATCCGCAGCCCGACGAGACTTGAGATCAATGCGGCGTGCGCGTGCTCCAAAACATCGCGACGCAGCTTTGAGATGTCCAGTCTGGGTAAAATTTTTGCAACGGTCGGCGCCAGTTCCGACGGCACCACGATGGCGGCTTGGAAATGCCGTAAGATCGCGTGCCCATCAGCTTGGCGAACGAAGCGCACGCCGACCTGCCGGCCGCGCACGTGACGCGCTTCGCACAGCGCCTCGAGGTGCGTGCCATCGATGGCGAGACGGAAACTGCGCACGCTTTCAAGCGCTGCATCGAGTTCCAACAATGCGCCGCCTTCGGACAGATCGCGCAGCGTGCAGGCCATCGACGCCCGTCCGGCAACAATCGCCGTTCCTCGAATGGTACACGCACGACGCCCGAATTCCCGGCGTTCGCGACCGCGACTGTTGCTCTCCAATGACCGGCTCCCACACACGCAGTCGCTCGCCGCTCCCGGGGCGCGTTTGTCAGAGCTTAACAACGACGGATTGCCGGGCCGTTTGCGGGATCGTCGCAATTGCAAGCAATTCCTGGAATTGCGCCACCGACAAGCTGCGGTCGCAAAGCCGTCGCCAAACGCATGGCACCAAGCATAGGAATGTCGACGACATCCTTGAAAGTGTCGATTTTGTCCTCTTGGCGACGCTGTAAACGCCCGTCACAGGGGATGAAACAGTCGAGCTTTGCGACTTCTGCGGACAGGGCTTCGACCTACAGAATTTGATCGCAACCGGCGACACACGTTGTTCGATCGCAGCCGGCAACATCGTGATCGCCGGGACTTCAAAGGCCGGAATTTTCGGCCTTCCACCCCTTCCGCATCCGGGTCTAGCGACCGCCACATAAGTGGGAACCGACCCACTCCCGTCCAACTGTCGATTGAGGTTGGCGTCCCACTCCCCGAGTCGCTAATGTTTCCACAGCGATGATCCTGTCCGGACCTGCAACGCCATGGCCGACGCCCCTTTGAGCGATGTAACGGCGAAATCCGCGCCCCCCGGTTCCAAGGGCCCCGGTTCCAAGGGGGGCGACGGCAAGACGGCGGCGGCATCCAAGGGTGTCGGCCTGATCGACGCGATCGCGGAATTCTGCCGCGTGAACACGATGGCGGAATCGACCTTCGGGCGGCGCGCGGTCAATGACGGCAAGTTCGTCGCTCGCCTCCGGGACGGTGCCCGCGTCACACCCGAAACGCTCGCCCGTGTCGCCGAGTTCATGGCGCGCAATGGCATGGAGGCGCCATTGTCGCCGCCAGAATTGCTGGCGCTGGTGCGGCCAAAAACCGAGCGGCCCGCGCCATCGATCCCAGCCGACGGCACACCGCAGAAGAATTTCCGCTTCTTCGACAACCGGCAGAAATATCTGCTGTTCGTCAATACCTGCTCCGAGAAGGAAGTGATCGCGCGCCGCGTTGGCCTTGAGCTCGCACAACTGCATCCCGAACCGCCGGCAGTCCGCGTCTTCGACGCCGGCATGGGTGATGGCACGGTGTTGACCCGCGTCATGCGGCAGATGCACCAGCGCATGCCGAACCTGCCGTTCTATATTGTCGGCAAGGAGATCAGCCTCGAAGATGTGCGCTTGTCACTCGACAAGATGGCCGATCGTCTGTTCGAGCACCCCGCGACAGCGCTGGTGGTGACGAACATGTACTACACCGAGGCGCCCTGGCTGACACCGCGCACGCTGCCAGCCGCCACCTCGATGGTCTGGCACAACGTCGCCTTGACGGGATCGACATCGGCAGAGTTCAGCGAGCAGATCGCCGCCCTTGAGCCGTTCCTCGCCAAGTTCTGGCAAGCGCGTCACAGCCCCAAGACCGGCAATCCCATCTACGAGCGTCCGGTCGCCCTCGTGATCTACCGCGACGACTACCGTTTCCTGCTCGATGAGATCATTCCGAAGCAGGGCAAGGCGCACGCCGACTTTGATCTGGTGATGGCCTCGCAGCCCTATCGCCTGCGCGTGCCCGTCGAATTCAAGGCGTCGCGCGTGATCACACCGCTGGTGCGCGCGCTGAGGCCGGGCGGGCGGCTGCTCGGCATCCATTCGGCCGGCGGCGATCCCGGTCTCGAAATCATCCAGAAGGTATGGCCTGGCGAAAATCCCTATCAACATTCCCGCCACGATCTGCTGCGCGCCGTGAAGGCGGAGCTCGGCCGTGATGTCCGCCACTACAATCTCAACGCCTACGCCGACAACCGCGCGATGTTCCGCTACGCCATGCACACGTTGCCGACGGAAATTTCGTCGAGCATCGGCACGTCGACGCTATTTGCCGCGTGGAACGCCGCTGTCTACGTCGCGCAGATTGATGACGAGCGCCTGGCAGCCGCGGTTGAGAACCGCCGCTATCTCGATGCCACGCGTGATGTCCTGCAGGCACACGGCAGTCTGTGGTTTCAGGACGAGTCTTTTGCCATCTCCCGCAAACGCGATTGAGGACACACCATGCACGTCACCGAAACTCCAACGACACCGGCAACATCAGCACTCGCCTCGCGCAAGAATTCAGCCGAGCGCGAGTGGCGCCGCACGATGCGCGACCTCGTCGCCTCAGGATCGATCGAGATGACCGCTGATCGCTTCCAAGACGTGCAGGTTATCGCCGACCTCTTGCCCGCGAAAACCCTTGTCTATGTCAATCATCTGCCGCGCCACAGCCTCGACCAGACGCTGGACGGACTGATGCGCGTGGCTGATGCTGGGCTCGAACCCGTGCCGCATCTGGCCGCCCGTCGCGTGTCGTCGCGTCGTGAAGCCGACCAGTTCCTGCAACAGGCCGTCGCTAAGGCCGGCGTGCGCAAGGTGCTGCTACTCGGTGGTGATGTCGCGACGGTGCATGGCCCCTATGGCGATGCAGCAGCGTTGATGCGCGATGGGTTGCTGCGGGATTGTGGCGTGCGCGAAGTTGGCTTTGCAGGCTACCCCGAGGGGCACCCGCGGATCGCGCAGGCAGCCCTCAACCGCGCGCTGGTAGAAAAGCTGGCGCTGGCGGCCGAGCAGAACATCCAGCCCTACGTCGTGACGCAGTTCTCATTTGCGCCCGCACGCATCATCGAATTCGCGGCCGACCTGGCCCGGCGCGCGCCAAGCGTGCCCGTCTATGCCGGTGTCGTCGGCCCAACCAACCCGGTGACGTTGATGCGATTTGCGCAACGCTGCGGCGTCTCGGCGTCGCTACGCGCATTGCAGGCGCAGGGCATGAATGCCGTGCGGCTCGTCACCCACACCGATCCGGCCGAGCAACTCTCGTACATCGCCCAGCACACCGTCGGTCATGCCACCCATGCGATCGTCGGCGTTCATCTCTTCACCTTCGGCGGCGCCGAGCCGGCGGCGCGCTTCATGCATGCGCAATTGACGGGGTGATCGCGCGCCACTCTGCCTTCACGGCGCTGTCGCGCGACACTCTGCCTTCACGCGCTGTCGCGCGTTTGTGCAAACCCGAGTGGCAGTTCGGTCGTGTATTTGATCTGCTCCATCGCGAAGGCGGAGGAGACCTTCGAGATCTGCACGCGCGCGATCAGCTTCTTGTAGAAGGTGTCGTAGGCGGCGATATCGGGCACAGCCACACGCAGGAGATAATCGACCTCTCCGGACATCCGATAGAACTCAACCACCTCAGGGAAATCGACGACGGCTGCGTGAAATTTCTCCAGCCAGTCGATGCTGTGCTGGTCTGTTTTGACCGATACGAACACTGTGACACCCGCATTGACGCTTGCAGGATCAAGCAGGGCGACGCGGCGGCGGACGACACCGGCTTCGTCGAGTTTCTGGATGCGCCGCCAGCAGGGCGTGGTCGATAGCCCGACCTCCTTGCCGATCTCGGCGACCGGCCGCGTGCAATCGGCCTGCAGCTGCTTCAAGATCTTGATGTCCATGTCGTCCAGCATCGTCACGTCAGTCCTTGTGCTCGGCAATGGCCGTGCGGCGAAAAATAAGAGCGGCCCAACGGCGATTGAAACAATTTCATCCTACGCTCCAACGGGATCAGCAGTATAATAGAATATTTTTCTTTGCAACAGCTTTTCTTAGGTCGTCATTTCTATTATAATGTTTCAATCTTCCGCAGGCCCACACCCATCGAGACCTCGCATGGATACGATTATCTGGCTCACCCCCCGGTTCGCAGTCACCTCTGCGCTCACCGAAGCTGATTTTGTCGAGGCGCGCGCACTTGGCTTCAAGGCGATCTTGTCCAACCGTCCGGATGGCGAGGAAGCAACCCAGCTGACGGCCCGGCAGGAAGCTGTGCTGGCCTGGCGTGCTGGCCTGCAGTTCCGGCACGTCCCAGCAGGAAAACTGGACCTTTTCACCGATGCGACGATTGAATCGATGGCCGACGCACTGGTGGGTCTCGAAGGTCCCGTGCTCGCCCACTGCAAATCGGGCGTCCGCTCGGCGATCGTCTGGGCGGCAGCCAGCGCTCGCAGCCAAACCGTCGATTGCGTCATGGACACCCTGCACGCGGCAAAGTTCGACCTCGATTTCATCCGCGACGATCTCGAAACGCAAGCCGACCGCAAGCGCTGGCTCGGCACCAGCGAGGCGCTGGATTGCAATTGTGACACCGTCAAGTTGCTCCCGACGGCCGCCGCCTGATAGCGGCCAACGAATCGATCAACGCGTGTTCCCCGAACTGGACCGGCCGGTATCCGCGCGCGGGGTTGGTCGAGCGGCGTCATGCCGGACGCGTGCATACGCACGACGCGCAAGTAGAAGTGCATGCCGGCCCGCAGTCGGATGATACGAGTCGAAGCTTCTGTTGGCCGGCATGACACACCGATCCGTTGCCTCAGCGCATGGGACGGACTGCGCGAGCAGGATTGACGTTTACGTAAAGGCATGGATTGTTGCCCCCCTGAACGCGGGGAGGTCATGATCCGTGCCAATCGAAAAACGCGACATCACGATATCTGCCGATGATGGCCACCCCCTCGCCGCAACGGCGTTCGCCGCCACGTCCGGGACCGCAGGCCCCATCACGCTGATCGGCTCAGCGACCGGCGTCCCGCGCCGCTACTACGCCCGCTTCGCCGAATTTCTGGCGAGTGCGGGGCGGCCCGTTGTTACCTTCGATTACCGCGGCATCGGCGGATCACTGCTCGGCCCCGTCGCGCGGTCGCCCGCGCGCTTCCGCGATTGGGGCATCCTGGATATCCCGGGCGTACTCTCCTGGGCGCGCGCGACCTATCCCACTCGCCCCATCCACTGGATCGGTCATAGCTACGGCGGCTTCGGCACCGGACTTGCCCACAACAACCACCTCGTTGACCGCCACGTTGGTGTAGCCACGATGTCGGCAGATATCCGCCTCATCAAACAACCACTGGAGCGCCTGAAAGTGTGGGCGCTACTCGGCGTCCTCGGCCCCGCCTCCGCCCATATCCTCGGATACGTCCCCGGTCGCATGAACGGCAATTCCGCCGACTTGCCGAAGGCCGTCGCGCTGGAGTGGTCGCACTGGTGCCGGACGCGTGGATTCCTGTTCGGCGTCGACGATCTCCCCGAGCGACGTTTTTTTTCCCGGCAAACGTCGCCGATGCACTTCGTTCGACTATCGGACGATCCGTGGGTGACGCAGGAAGGCGTCGAACACTTGGCCGGACAATTCACCGCCGCGCGCGAAAGATCGTTCGCGACCATTACCCCGGGTGCAGCAGGCGTCCCCCACATTGGCCATGTCGGCTATTTCCGCTCCGAACTCGCCGCCACCGCGTGGCCGGATCTGGTCACGTGGCTGGACGCCCGGTGAACTGTTCCACACAACAGCGCGTGGGCATTGCAAAGGAGCATTTCAAGACTACCATTCGACGTTTTTGTTGCGCATATGCCGTGCACCTAAGAACCGCGACGGAGTTTCATGATGCCGTTCAAGGACCCTGCATTCACGTTCGGGATCGAAGAAGAGTACATGCTCGTCGATCGCCAGACGCGCGCGCTTGCGCAGAATCCGCCAGCAGCGCTGTTTGCTGCCTGCGAGGCCGCGCTCGGCAAACAGGTGAGCCGCGAGTTCCTGCAATGCCAGATCGAAGTCGGCACCAGCATCTGCACGAGCCCAAAGGACGCGGCTGACCAATTGCGCCATATGCGGCGCACGATCGCGAGCATCGCCGCCGAATACGGCCTCGCACCGATTGCGGCTTCAACTCATCCATTCTCGCCTTGGAGCGAGCAGCAGCCGACCGATCGCGCGCGTTATCAGGCGATAGCCAAGGACCTGGCTGGACTCGGCAATCAACTCGTCATTTGCGGCATGCACGTCCATTGCGGTATCGAGGATCAGGAGTTGCGGATCGATCTGATGAACCAGATTCGTTATTTCCTTCCGCACATTCTGGCGCTGGCATCGTCGTCGCCGTTCCACGAAGGCCGCGACACCGGCCTCAAATGCTATCGCCTCGCCGCCTATCACGAAATTCCCCGCACCGGATTGCCTGGACGCTTTTCAGGCTGGGACGAGTACGCCCAAACCGTCGACGTGCTGGTGAAAGGTGGCGTCATCGAGGACGCGACCAAGATCTGGTGGGATGTGCGCCCGTCCGCGCCATTTCCGACATTGGAAATGCGCGTCACCGACGTCGCGACGCGCGTCGACGATGCGGTGGCGGTGGCCATGCTCTATGTCTGCCTGCTGCGCATGCTGACGCGCATCCGGCGCAGCAATCAGAGCTGGCGGCAATATCCAGTGTTCCTGATCGCCGAGAACCGCTGGCGGGCGATGCGCTACGGTGTGCAGGGAACGCTGTTCGATTTTGGGCGTGGCGAATTGGTGCCGTTCCGCTATCTGCTGGAAGAGATCATGGCGCTGATCCGTGACGACGCTGATGCGCTGGGATGCACGGCTGAGATAGAGCATCTGCGCGGTATCGTCGGGCATGGCACCAGCGCCGACCGGCAGGTCGCAGCTTTTGACCAAGCCGTTAAAGCCGGCGCCAGCGCCGACGTTGCGCTGAAAGGCGTCGTCGATCAGCTCATCGTCGAGACGCGTGGCGAGACCTGAACGACAATCACACGACAGTGCCACGGCCTTTTTCGGCGTAGCGCATGACGATGCGGGCGGCAGCATCGCTGGGACTGCCGCCGTCGGCGAGCAGCATGCGGCGCGGGACGTCGACCAATGCCTCGATTTGGCGCGCACGTTCCTCGGAGTCGTTGAACAATGGCGCGAGGGCAGTGGCGAGATTCTCTCCACTGCAAGCCTGCTGGATGAATTCCGGAAAGGCATTTTCAGCGAGCACGAGGTTTGCCAGGATAATCGACGGCACCTTGACCAGGAATCTCAAATGGCGCGCCACACCGTCGACCTTATAGCCAACCACCATCGGCGTGCCGGCCAGCGCCAATTCCAACGTCACCGTGCCGGAGGCGGCGAGCGCCGCCGTCGCCAGTTTGAAGGCGCGAAATTTGTCATCGTCGCCTTCGACAAAATGCGGCGCAATGGGCCAATCCGCGATACCCGCTTCAACAAGGGAGCGGACGTTGTCGACAACTGGCAGGATCACCTGTGGGACAATACCCTGCGCGCGCAAACGGCGCAGCGCTTCGCCAAACGGCGCCATCAACTGGCGCACCTCGGAGCCACGGCTACCCGGCAGGACCACGAGTACAGGCTTAGACCGATCGAGACCGAGGCGCGCCCGCAACGGTTCGGGGTCCAGCGTGCGTAAGGCCTCGTAACGCTCGATCAGAGGGTGTCCGACATAGGTACAAGGCGGACCACCGAGGTTGGCGTGGGCCGCCGGCTCGAACGGCAATAACGCCAGCACGTGATCGATATAGCCGCGCATTTTCGGCGCGCGACCGGGACGCCAGGCCCAAACCGTCGGACTGACGTAATTGATGATCGGGATCGACGGTCGACGCTTACGGATTCGTTTGGCGATCTGATGCGTGAACTCCGGACTATCGATGATGACGACGGCATCAGGTTCGGCCGCGACCGCTGCGTCGACCGTGCGATAGACGCGCGAAATGAACAGCGGCAACTTCGGGATGATCGCGGTCAGGCCCATCACCGCGACATCTGCCAGCGGGAACTGCGAAAGAAGGCCTTGCGCTTGCATACCCTCGCCGCCAACGCCGAGGTAGCGGATACGGCCGCGCGCCGAAGCGTTGAGCCGCTCCATCAGCTTGGCGCCGAGGGCATCACCCGAATGCTCACCAGCCACAACAAACAACGTCAGCTGACGTTGCGCGGTGGAGATGGTCAGCATTTTCGGCTGCACGGCCGGGTCGTCGCTCATATGCGCCCCTCCGCACCGGTGTCATGATCGACGGCTGCAGTGACGATGAAGAGCCCGGCGGCGTCGGCCATTGCGATGAGGTCAGGACCAAGCCGATCGGCGGCGCCGTCCAGACGTGTGACGACCGCGACGCCCGCGAGGCGCGCTGGCGATAGCTGCGCGATGATCGCTGCAAGTTGGCTGGCGGGTGACGCTGCACCTTCAAGTCGAACGGCCATCGCTCCACGCGCGGATTTCAGGCGCTTGGTTCCCCATTGCCGCAATCCGGCAACTCGAGTGGCCATGGCGGCCGGCCCTTCGGCGGCGGCAACGGCCAACACGTGCGAGCGGATGACGACGGCGCCGCAGCCAATGCGGAAGTCACCCAAGCGCCGGATGACTTCGACGGCAATCGCCGCATCGGCGAGATCGCGCGCATTCGACTGGATTTGGCCAAGGCACGCTGACGTCGCGATTGGCTTGGTTCGGCTGCGGGGCGGGGCATGGCGGTCAAAAGCATCGCCAGCGATGAACAATCCGGCTTCGTCGGCGCGGCGCACGGTTTCGCGCGCCTCAAGCACCAGCGTCGCGCCGGCCGCAACGGCGATGCCGGCAAGACCGGTGGCGTCTGCATAATTGATAGTGTTTGGCCCGATTGAGGGCATGTCGACGCGCAACTCCTGCCCGGGCTTTGGCACTTTGACCAGAACGCCCGATCGCTGGGCGGGTTGCGCGCTGGCGCTGAGATCTGCGACACGCTGGATCATACGATCAGTGCCCTCCGCGCCTTCGATGGCCAGCACCTGGCCATCGCGAACGATGATGGATTGGCCGACATCGAGGTCGCCCAACGCCGCAACGACGGCGCGGCCCGTCACCACATCTTGGCGCGCGGACGGCGTCACGGCGACCGTTCCAAACTGCCCTTCACGCGCCAACAGCTCCGGGGCGACATCGTAGACGCCGAGGACGTCCAAGCCATTGAGTTCAAAGAAGCGGACGGCGCGGGTCAGTACGGCATCGTCACCACCGGCTTGCATCAGCTTGATGACAGTTGGGATATTGCGGAAGAAGCCTAGGTCCGGCCGGATCGTCATGAGATCGGGGCGAGAGACGGAACCCGCGATCACCATGCGTCCGTCGCCACCGCTTTGTAGTGAGCGCAGCATATGGCCAACCGCGCCCCAGCAAATCCATGTGTGGGCAAACTGCTCGACGCGGGCATCGGCTTCGCCGTGGATGGCGACGAGGTGCGGGATGACGCCACGGGCGCGGGCGCTCGCGGCGATCGCAAGGGGCAGTGACCCGCCGCCAGTGAGGATCGCCAGACGCTGCATGCCGATGATCGCTCCAGCCTTCAATCGTCCGATCCGCCGATCAACCGTTGGCGCGCGGCAGACAGAGCGACCGGTCGGACGGTGCCTTGATGAACGCCAGAATTTCACGCACCGACGGGTCCTTCGAAATGTCGTCGCCTTCAACGTCGGCGAGGCGTTCGGCGAGCGTGCCTTCATTGGAAAACAGCAGCCGATAGGCCTGACGGAGATTGTGGATCTGGTCGCGGGTGAACTGCAGCCGCTTCATACCGATCACGTTCAACCCAGCGAGCCCGGCGCGATTGCCAAGCGCCATGGCGTAGGGGATCACATCATTCTCGACCGCCGCCATGCCGCCAATGAAGGCGTGATGGCCGACGCGAACGAATTGGTGCACGCCCGCGCCGCCGCCCATAATGACAAAGTCGCCGATCGTACAGTGGCCGGCAATCATCGCGCCATTCGAGAAGATGACGTTGTTGCCGATCCGGCAATCGTGGGCGACGTGGCTGTTGGCCAGGAATGTGCCGCGATCACCAACGGTCGTAACGAAGCCGCCGCCGGCGGTCCCGGGGTTCATGGTGACGCCTTCGCGGATCGTACAGTGCGCGCCGATCGTCAGGCTAACGTCTTCGCCCTTGTATTTGAGATCCTGCGGTTCGTGGCCGAGCGAGGCAAACGGGAAAATACGCGTCCCCTCGCCGATCGAAGTGCGGCCGGCGATGACGACGTGGCTGAGAAGCTTGGCGCCATCGCCGATCACGGCGCGGGGCCCAACGTGGCAGAATGGGCCGATCTCGACGCCGGAGCCGATCTTCGCGCCCTTGTCGACGACAGCATTGGCGTGGATCACGGTGCCGCGGCTCTGTCGCTTGCCGGATGGCTTGCTGGTTCGCGCCATCTTGCCCTTTTTTCGTGCGACAACCACGCTTTCCGCCTTAGATTTTCTTGGCATCGGCACGATCCACGATCATAGCGCTGATATCAGCCTCGGCCACCGTCTGATCATTCACCTTGGCGACGCACGAGAACCGCCAGACTGGTCCGCGGCTGCGCACTTTTTTCACATGCATGCGCAGCTGATCGCCGGGGACCACGGGCTTGCGGAACTTGGCATTGTCGATGCCCATGAAATAGACGATTTGCGGAATGTTGGTTTTACCGGCGTTGTGGACGCACAGAGCGCCGGCTGTCTGTGCCATCGCCTCGATGATGAGCACGCCCGGCATCACCGGATACTGCGGGAAATGGCCCTGAAAGAACGGCTCGTTGATCGTCACATTCTTGATGCCGACGGCCGACTCATCCCGGTCCATCTCGACGATGCGATCGACCAGCAGGAACGGGTATCGGTGCGGCAACAGCTGCATGAGCTGCTGCACGTCGACCGAGGCCAATTCCTTTTTCGTTGTCGCGGTCTCATTCATATCTTGCATTCTCCACCTGCCTCCGGCGATCCATCTTCAACCATCGCCGTCGCTCTCGGCAGTATCGGTGCCACGGCCGCTCGAAGCGGCCAAGCGTTTCACGGCCATCCGCTCGCGCGTCCATTCGCGCAGGCTGAGCGCCGGCGTACCGGCCATGCGCGCACGCGGCGGCACATGATCGATGACATGTGACGCGCCGGCGATCTGCGCGCCCGCTCCAACCTTGAGATGGCCCGCGACGCCACCCTGCCCGCCCATCACCACGAGATCGCCAAGCTCGGCGGAACCGGCAATGCCCACTTGGCCGACAATGATGCAATGCCGGCCGATCACAGCGTTGTGCCCGATCTGGACCAGATTATCAATTTTCGTGCCTTCTCCGATGATTGTATCCTTAAGAGCGCCGCGATCGATCGCCGAGTTGGCGCCGATTTCGACGTTATCCTGGACGATCACGCGGCCGATCTGGGGCACCTTGAGGTGGCCGTTGGCGCCCATGGCGAACCCGAAGCCGTCCTGGCCGATGCGGACGCCGGGATGCAGGATGACCCCGTTGCCGATCAGTGCGTGGATGATGGTCGCTCCTGGCCCGATGGCGCAGTTGCGGCCGACGGTGACGCGATAGCCGATGACGGCATTGGCGCCGATGGTGGTACCAGAGCCGATCCAAGCCTCGCGGCCGATGACGGCGCCGGGCTCGATGCGCACTCCCGCTTCGATCCGGGCGGACGGGTGGATCAGCGGGTCGCCTTGTCCGCTCATCGCGCCCTTGGAGTGCATCGCCTCCGGGTAGAACAGATGCAACGCCTTGGCGAACGCATGGTACGGCGCCTTGGTCAGCAGCAGCGCCACCGATGCCGGCACGCGCGCCGCGAACGCCGGATTGATCATGATCGCCGCGGCACGGGTCTCGGCCAGTTGCGGCAGGTACTTGCGGTTATCGAGAAACGCCAGATGCCCGGTCTCGGCATCGGCGAGTGGCTTGACGTCACTGATCAACTGATCCGGATTGACGCCCGGGCCCAGTTCGGCGCCGACCGCCTGCGCGATCGCGACAAGCGAGTACGGGCCGACCCGCTCGAAAAATCCTGGGTGTTGCATCATCACGGTTGTCCTGCGGAGCGGTGCTACGTCGCGTGGCGTTTCATAGCCGGTCTCGCCGCTGCCGTCAGCCGAAAGTGTGGAGTGCTCAGACTGCAAGGGCTCCGCCGCTGCACCCCGCCAAAGGCCACGGGCCTTTGGAAACCATCACTTCAGTTATGGGTCCAGGGACACATGTCCCTGGTCGGAGAGTGCGAGAAGCGAAGCCTTTCGCACTCGTGTTGCTCGTCTAACGCTTGGCACCGTCCCACCCACATACGACGTCATGGCCGCGAAGGCGGCCACCCAAGCATGTATCCGCGAATTATGTTTTTCAGTCATGCGCCTTTGACTGAAACATACAGAAATACATGGGTTGATCTGTTGTTTCTAAAGCTTGCTTGGGTGGCCGCCTTCGCGGCCATGACGGTGTTTTTCGGCACATCGCGGGTATCGAACATTAGGTGCGGAGCACTAGGGACGAAAGCGCGAGAGGCGAAACGTTTCGCTTTTGGCCACAAACGAAAGCGGCGCCCAGTTGCCTGGACGCCGCAAATATCCAGCTCGCAAAGGGCTCAGAACTTGGTCGACGCGCCGAAGCGGATCAACTGGGTCTGATCGTAGTCTTTCTTGGTCAGCGCCTTGGCAATGTCGAGGCGCAACGGACCGAGCGGCGAATTCCAGAGAATGCTGCCACCGGCCGACGAGCGAATGGACGAGTCGTCCGCAAGACAGATGCCGCGCGAGCGCCGCAGCGCCGCTGGGTCACCGGTCGTCGTGCATTGCGTATTCAGCGCATCGATCGGCGCCGTCGTACCGAACAAAGAGCCTGCGTCCGCAAACACGGCGGCACTGATGCCGAGTTCTTCCGGCACCAACGGAATCGGGAAGCGCACCTCGGCGGTCGCGGCCCAGAACGTCGTGCCACCCAGCGCGTTACCGGTCAGCGTATCGCGTGCGCCGATGCCGGCACGATTAAAGCCACGGATGGTCTCGCCACCCTTGTAGAAGAGGTCGAGCAACTTGACGTCCTCGCCACCCCATCCCTGGATATGGCCAGCGGTTGCGCGGCCGACCAGTGTAATCTTCTCGGTGATGGGATAGTAGGCGCGCGCTTCACCCTGCACGCGAACGTACTTCACGTCACCACCAAGGCCCGCAAAGTCAGTGCCAAGTGAGAAGAACGTGCCGCGCGTCGGATTGCGCGGATGATTGCGGTCGTCATAGGTGAGGCTCAAACCGGTCGCCGAGGTATAGTAGGTCTCGTCCTTACAGCTGCCGGCGTTGACGACCTGCAGCGTCGCCGTGCTGAGCTGCGTTGCGTCTGGTATGCCCGTGCCGTTGATCAATGCGCCGGTCGCCGGATCATAGTAATTATAGCCGCCCGGTCCGGGTCCAGCCTGATACGTCGTGCCCTGGAAATTACAGGCCTGTTTGATGCCGAGCGACGCCGTGTTGGCATAGTCGCCGGGGATCGTGATCGTATCCCGCGACAGCGTGTACGACGACTGCACCCACAGCTTCTCGGACAACGGGAACCCGAGCCGCAAGCTCGCGCCGGTCTTGGTCGACTCGTAAGGTGTCGAGGTCGATGCCTGAACCGTCTTGTGGAAGATATCGAAACCCGCGGCGATATTGCGGTCGAGGAAGCGCGGCTCGGTGAAGCTCAAGTCGATCTGCATCCGCTCTTTCGAGCCGGCAAGACGCAAGCGCAGGAACTGGCCATTACCCAGCAGGTTGCGCTCGGTGATGGAGACGTCACCGATGACGCCTTCCGAAGTCGAGTAGCCGGCGCCGAAGGACAATTCGCCGGTCGACTGTTCGACCAGCTCGACATCAAGGACAACGCGGTCCTGGGCGCTGCCGGGCCGGCGCTTGACTTCGGCGGTCTTGAAGAAGCCGAGGTTGTTCAGCCGCTTCTTCGCCGCTTCCACCATCAGCGGATTATAGGCGTCACCTTCCACCAAGCGGAACTCGCGGCGGATGACGTGATCCTTGGTGCGCTGGTTGCCGGAGATATTGATCCGCTCGATGTAGACGCGCGGGCCTTCATCGATGGCATAGATGACATTGATCGTCTTGCCGGCCGCATCGCGATCGGTGCGCGGGCGCACGCGGGCGAAGACAAACCCCTGCTCCGACACGGCGAGCGTCATACGCTCGACGGTGCGGTCGATCTGTTGCAGGTCAAACAGGTTGCCCTGCTTGGTCAGGATCTCGCCGCGCAGACTTTCGACATTCACCGCCGGCAGCGCCGACTCGATGTTCATGGTGCCGAAGTTGTAAAGCTCGCCCTCTTCGACGACGAACGTGATGAAGAACCCAGAGCCATCGCGATCAATTTCGGCGTTGGCCGAAACCACGCGAGCGTCGGCGTAGCCGTTCTTCAGATAGTACTGGCGGACCAACTCGCGATCGAGCGCGAGGCGATCGGGATCATAGATGTTGGTGCCCTTGAGGAAGTCGAACCAACCAGACTGTGTCGTGGTGATGATATCGCGCAGGTTGGCATCGGAGAACGCGCGATTGCCCGAGAACTGGATGCTCTTGACCTTCGTCGCCTGACCTTCGTTGACCTCGAAGACGAGATTGACGCGATTGTTCTCGAGATCGATGATCTTCGGCTCGACCGACGCGGCAAAGCGCCCCTGGCGGCGATAGACATCGAGAATGCGCTGAACGTCGGCCTGCACCTTGGCGCGGGTAAAGACCGAGCGCGATTTGAGCTGAACCTCGGTCTCAAGCGTTGCCTTGTCGACTTCGCTGTTACCTTCGAACGCGACCTGATTGATGACCGGATTTTCAACGACCGCAATCGCCACACCGGTCGCCGTGCGATTGATGCGCACGTCCGAGAACAAGCCGGTGCCAAACAGCGCGCGGATGGACTGGTCGACCTTACCGGCGTCGTAGGCGTCGCCGACTGAGAATTTCAAGTAGGAGCGCACCGTCTCGGGTTCGACCCGGCGGTTACCGCTGACTTGGATATCGCGAATGGCGCCCGACTGAGCGACAGCGGACCCAAGGCCAATGCCGCGCTCAACCGCCACCGAGGCAGGCAAAGCGACCAGCACACCCAAGAGGACCCACCATCCCCCCCAATTCAAATTCCGAAACGTACGCATCCCGAGCGGTTGCCTTCCGGTTCGCCATCCCCCCAATTACGTCTGCGGCGCGATGGCGCGATGCACGCAGACGCTTGTTCCTTCCCATCGCCGGACTGTCATCCACCTGCCCGGTTTCCCGCCCGAGCAGACATTGCCAGCCTCACGTGGACCAGTCCCAAGACGAATCAAGGGACCGACTCAACGGGATTTCACAGTCTCCCTTTTAACGATTCAGTAAGGTCGGCGGAAGTGGCAAGATTACGTCACCAATCAACAATCGGCGACGAACGTCAGCATGCGTAACCCGCCTGAATCCGGGGGTTCCGACGCGATTCGCGTCAACCGATCCCGCCAATCCAACGCTTGACGATCCCCAGGTCATTCCAGGTCGCAAAAACCATCAACATCAGCACAAAGGCAATGCCGATCTTGAAGCCGATTTCCTGCGTGCGCTCACTCAGAGGTTTGCGGCGGATCGCTTCGATGCCGTAGAACATAAGGTGACCGCCATCGAGCATCGGGATCGGGAATAGGTTGAGCAGCCCGATACTGACGGATATCACAGCCGTCAGGTGCAGCAGCGGGACGATGCCGGCGCTGGCGACCTTGCCGGAGACGTCGGCAATGCGGATCGGTCCGCCGAGTTGATCGGCACTCTCTTTGCGGGTAATAACGTCGCGCAGATACGCCAAGTTGCGGGCGACGACGAAGTAGCACTCCTTGACCGCTAGCACCGTTGCATCCAGCGGACCGTACTTCTTGTACTTCCAGTCGGTTGGTACGGCGGCGCGCTTGATGCCGAGCAGGCCGACGCGGATCTTGCCGCCGAACCCATCGGGCACTTCCGATAATTTGGGCGTGGCTTGCAACGTCACTTCCTTGCCGGCCCGATCAACGACGAACGTCAACAACTGCTCAGCACTGGTCGATGCAATGCGCTGCATGTCGGAAAACGACTCAATGGCGGTCCCATCAATCGATAAGATGACGTCACCGGCCTTGAATCCGCCCTGAGCCGCCGGACTATCGGCGACGACCTCATCGACGCGCGGCACCGTCACCAGCACGCCTGCAATCGTAAAGATGCCGGCGAACAGCGCAACCGCTAGAATGAAATTGGCAATCGGACCGGCGGCGACGATCGCTGACTTTTGTGCCAACGACTTGCCGTGGAACGCGGACGCTCGGTCTTCCGGGCTCATGCGCTCGAGTGCATCGCGCGACGGCACGCTGGCGGCGTTTTCATCGTCCATGAACTTGACGTAGCCGCCGAGCGGAATCCAGCAGAGTTTCCAACGCGTTCCGTGGCTGTCGAAGAAGCCGAAAATCTCCCGGCCAAAGCCGATCGAAAAGGCTTGCACCTTGACGCCGCACCAGCGCGCCACCAGGAAATGCCCGAGTTCATGGATGAAAACCACGACGGTCAGCACGAACAGGAACGGAATGGCGACGCCAAGCATCCCCCAGAACCCGCCAAACACCTGCGATATCAAACTCATGCAAACAGTGCTCCGATCCCAAGTCAGTTGCAAGACTGCGGCTCATCTCAACATAAGCACGCACAGGCGAATGGTTAGAGGGCAACGCCAAATACAATCCGTGATCACGCCGTAATCACGATGGACGACGGCCAAGTGCTGCCTCGGCCCACACCCGTGCCTCCGCATCAATCTGCACGGCCTGCCCCACATCCGTCACGCCACCCCGATGGCCGCGCTTATCCGCCAGTTCGAGCGTATGCGCAACCACTTCAGCGATTTCGGGGAACTTGAGCCGGTGATCGAGAAAAGCCGCCACCGCGATTTCATTGGCGGCGTTGAGCACGGTCGGCGCCATGCCGCCGCGACTGAGCGCCGCACGAGCGAGCTTGAGGGCTGGAAAGCGCTGCTCATCGGGCGCTTCAAACGTCAATGCCTTCAGCGCCACCAGGTCCAATCGTGCCACCGGTGTAGGCATGCGCTGCGGCCACGACAGGGCCAATGCGATGGGAACACGCATGTCGTGGCTGGCCAACTGGGCCATCACGGAGCCGTCGATATACTCGACCAGCGCATGCACGATCGATTGCGGATGGACGATGACGTCCAGCTGCTCTGGCTTGACGCCGAACAGATGATAAGCCTCGATCAATTCGAGCCCCTTGTTCATCATCGTCGCGCTGTCGATGGTGATCTTGCGGCCCATCGACCAGTTGGGATGGCGCAATGCCTGCTCGACGGTTACAGCTGCGATCTCAGCTACCGACCAGGTGCGAAACGGGCCGCCAGATGCCGTCAGGACGATCCGCGAAACACGCGCCATATCAGCGCCAACCAGGCACTGCAAAACGCCGGAGTGTTCGCTGTCAACCGGCACCAAATCAGCCCGATGACGCGCAACTTCGGCCATGAACAGTTCGCCCGCCGACACCAGACACTCCTTGTTGGCGAGTGCGACACGGCAGCCTTGCCGCACCGCCGCGAGCGTCGGACGAAGGCCGGCAATGCCGACGATCGCCGCGACGACGATATCCGCCGGCTCAGCGCCAGCGGCCTCGACGGCTGCTGCACCCGCCGCGGCACGAATGCCGGTCCCGGCGAGGCGGTCCTTTAACGCCGCGAAGTGCGCTTCATCACCGATCACCGCGACGCGCGCGCGATGCGCAACGGCCGCCGATGCCAGCGCGTCGACATTGGACTGCGCCGTCAGCGCCACCACGGTAAAAGCATCGGGTTGACGTGCGATCAAATCGAGCGTGCTGCCGCCGACCGAACCGGTTGCACCGAGCACCGAAATCCGGCGCGGCGCTGTCGCACGTGACGAAGCGGTCGATGTCATGGCGCTCACAGTCTTCCCAACAGCAGTGCGTGCGCGGGGGCGTACACATTGCTGAGTGCGGCGATGATCGCCGCCGCGACAGCGGCCGTGACAAGGCCGTCGATGCGATCCATGAAGCCACCGTGTCCGGGGATCAGAGCACTCGCGTCCTTGGCGCCAAATTTGCGCTTGAGTGCTGACTCCGCAAGATCTCCCGCCTGGGCGATCACGGCCATCCCGGCACCCAGGAGCACAAGCCACGCCGTTGATGCGCCAGCGATCCACCATGCCGTGAGCGCCCCAGCGATGGCGCCGCCCATGACCGCGCCGCCAAATCCGGCCCAGGTCTTGTTCGGCGAAATGCGCGGCCAAAGTTTCGGGCCGCCGAGCAGCCGGCCCGTGAAATAGGCCAAGGTGTCAGCCGCGGCGACAACCACGATCACGAACAGGACGGCGGTGGCACCCAGCGGCTCATCAGAACGCAGCCAGATCAGCGCAACCGCTGGCATTGCGGCGTAAGCAACACCGGTCGCCGAGAGGATGCTATGGCGGCCGAAACTCAACAGCGCCACAAGGATCATACCAATGGCAATCGCCAGCACCGCCAATCCAGGCAGGGCGGTGTACGCGAGGACGACGGCTGCGATCACCGTGCCGGCATGGGCGGCCATCACGACGTCGGCGTCGGTACCGCGGACGATGCGCCCCCACTCCCACGCGACGACACCGCCGATCACGGCCATCAGCATGGCAACCGGCAGCTGGCCGGCCAACGTGATGGCGATAACGGCGGCGGCGAGAACAATGCCGGACACGACACGCGGTCCCAGATCCCGGCCAATTCGGGCCGTCGCGCGCTCCGTGGCCCTAGCCCCCGGTTGATCTGCGCTCGTTTTATGATCGCGCTTCTGATCGTCAGTCATGCCTGCTGCTTTCTCCGGCAGTTTCCGACCCATGCCAACGCGCGCATCAACCAGTCGAGCGGGCATCGAGACCGCCAAACCGACGACTCCGTGACCGATAGATCGTCAACGCCTGCTCGAGCTGTTCTTTGCCGAAATCCGGCCAATGCGTGTCGAGAAACACGAACTCGGTGTAAGCGGACTGCCACAACAGAAAATTCGACAATCTCTGTTCGCCGCTGGTGCGGATCAGCAGATCGGGATCGGGAATGCCGGCTGTGTCGAGGCTGGCACTCAGCATTTCCGGCGTGATCGCGGCCGGCGCCAGTTCGCCACGCGCGACCTGCTCGGCGAGACGGCGCGCGGCTTTGGCGATCTCGCCGCGCGAGCCGTAGTTGAAGGCGATAACCAGCGTCAGCTTGGCGTTAGCGGCGGTCATGATCACCGCTTCGTCAATGAGCGTCAGTAAATCCGCTTCGACTCGCTCGCGCTCGCCGATCGTCACGATTTTGACGCCCGAGTTGTGCAGGTCGACGAGGTCCTGGCGAATGAACCGCCGCATCAGTCCCATCAGATCGCCGATCTCTTCAGCGGGGCGGGTCCAGTTCTCCGAAGAAAAGCTGTAGATCGTCAAATAGTCGATGCCCAACTCGATGGCCGCGCGCACCGTGCGCCGCACCGCCTCGACGCCACTGCGATGGCCGGCGAAGCGTGGCAGGCCGCGCGCCTTAGCCCAGCGCCCATTACCATCCATGATGATGGCAACATGGCGCAATCCCTGGACATCCGAGTTCGTCGATGTCGGTCCGTGCTGGGGCTCGGTCATGGCCGGCAGATGCCTGCGTCCGGATGCATCGCGTTTGCTCTTGGCTCGGGGATCAACGGGCGTGCCAACTAAACCTGCTTGATGTCGACTTCTTTGGCGGCGACGGCGGCGTCGATTTCCTTGATCAGCTTGTCGGTGAGTTCCTGAACCTTGGTCTGGTTCTTGCGGCTCTCGTCTTCACTCATGCCCTCTTTTTCGTTCTTCTTGAGCAGCTCCATGCCTTCACGCCGGACGTTGCGGATCGACACCCGGCCATGCTCGGCATACTTGTGCGCGGCCTTGGCGAGTTCAGTCCGCCGGTCGGATGTCAGCGGCGGCATCGGCAGGCGGATGACGTTGCCAGCCGTCGCCGGATTGAGCCCGAGGTTGGCATCGGCGATGGCCTTTTCGACGGCCTTGACGTTGCCTTGATCCCAGACCTGCACCGAGATCGTCTTGGCGTCGGGGGTCGAGATCGTTGCAACCTGCGCCAGCGGCATCTTCGAGCCGTAGACGTTGACAACGACGGGATCGAGCAGGTTGACGCTCGCGCGGCCGGTGCGCAGCCCTGAGAATTCCTTCTTCATTTGCTCGATCGAGGCGCGCATGCGGCGCTCTAGGTCCTTGATGTCGAATTTTGCGGTTGCCATGGTGTTGGCCCTTCGTTGTCCAATGTGCTTCGTTGTCCAATGCGCAATGCGGCGGTCGGGCATTTGCTGCCGGACTTCGCCGGCCAAAGTCGGTTTGCCCCCGATCAACCCGATACGATCGTCGAGCGGGCCGTCCCAGCCAGCAC
The DNA here is from genome assembly GCA_963714325.1 of uncultured Alphaproteobacteria bacterium. Classification (GTDB taxonomy): domain Bacteria; phylum Pseudomonadota; class Alphaproteobacteria; order Rhizobiales; family Hyphomicrobiaceae; genus CAVQOB01. The sequence continues at coordinate 172,625 of CAVQOB010000035.1, forward strand.
TTTCTGCAGGTTACCCGGTTCCTCGATCGAGAACACAATTACCGGAAGCTTGTTGTCTCGGGCAAGCGCGATCGCAGCTCCGTCCATCACCTTCAGGTCGCGCGCCAGCACCTCACCATAGGTCAGCGTCTCGTAGCGGATGGCTTTCGGATCTTTTTTAGGGTCCGCCGAATAGACACCGTCGACGTTGGTGGCCTTGGCCATCGCATCGCACTTGGTCTCGATCGCCCGCAGCGCCGCGGTCGTATCCGTCGTAAAATAGGGGTTGCCGGTGCCCGCCGCAAAAATCGTCACCCGGCCCTGCTCAAGATGATTGAGCGCTTTGGACCGCACGAACGCCTCGCAGACAGTTGGCATGGGGATCGCCGACATCACGCGTGCGGAGACGCCGATGCGTTCCAGCGCACTGTGGAAGGCCAGCGCGTTGATGACCGTGCCGAGCATGCCCATGTGGTCGGCCGTCGCCCGGTCCATGCCCATGGCTGCCGCCCACTCGGCCCCGCGGACGATGTTGCCACCACCGACGACAAGCGCCAATTCCGTGCCGGATGTCGTCGCCGTCTTGATGTCGGCGGCGAGGCGGCCCACGACCTCGGTGTCGATCGAATAGCCGCTCTTGCCGGTCAGCGCTTCGCCGGACAGCTTCAAGAGCAGGCGTTTGATTTTCGGCTTCATTCAACAGTCTCCGTCACCCGCTTGGTCGGATCGGCGCATTATGCACGGGTTTGCCAACAAAACGGACACAAAAAAATGGCGGACGTGGTGCTCCACGATCCGCCATCCCTAACGCAATTCGAACACTTTCAGGCAGAACGCCCGCGCATGCAGGCGATCCCAGCCGAGTAACGGGGCTCACCCCTTGACGGCGCGGGCCACTTCGCTGGCGAAGTCGTCTTCTTTCTTCTCAATGCCTTCGCCGAGCGCAAAGCGGACGTAACTGGTCAGCGTCACGGGGCCGCCAACCTTGCCTTCGCTATCCTTGACCGCCTGGCCAACGGATTTGGCGTTATCGAGAGCATAGACTTGATCGAGCAGGCATTTCTCCTTGGCGAGGCTTTTCAGGCTCGACTGGAAAATCTTCTCGAGAACTTCGGGCTTCTTGCCGGCATTCTTCTCGACCAGAATCGCACGCTCGCGGTCCAGAAAATCCTTCGGCAGAGACGCCAGATCGAGTGAGAGCGGGCTGAAGGCTGCGACGTGCATCGCAATACCCTTGGCGAGCGCTGCCAGTTCTTCTGTATTCTTGCCGGTGGACTCGAGCGCCACCAAGACACCGATCTTGCCAAGATTCGGCTTCACGGCCGAGTGCATGTAGCCCCCGACGACACCGGATTTAACCGACAGCGCGGCGGTTCGGCGCACATTCATGTTCTCGCCGATGGTGGCGATCGCATCCTTGACGGCGACCTCAACCGACTGCCCCTTGCCCGGCAGTTGTGCGGCCAGAAGCTTGGCAGTGTTTCCGTTGGCGGCGGGCGCCAGGGTCGTGATCTTAGTCACCAGGTCCTGGAACTGCTCGTTGCGGGCAACGAAATCGGTTTCGGAATTGACCTCAACCAGCGCGCCCGTGTTGGCGGTCGCCGTCACGCCGATCAGGCCCTGGGCCGCGATGCGGTCTGACTTTTTCTCGGCCTTGACGATACCTTTCTTGCGCAGCCAATCGATCGCCGCCTCGATGTCGCCCTTGGTTTCCACGAGCGCCGTCTTGCAATCGGACATGCCGGCGCCCGAGCGCTCGCGCAATTCTTTCACCATCGCAGCGGTGACGTTTGTCATGGGCGTATTCCCTTGAAAATGCAGGCCTAAGGTTTCAGGTTCTGGGGACTAGTGTTCTTCGTCCAACGCTTGGTCCAGTCGTTCACAAACTCTCCGTCATGGCCGCGCAGGCGGCCACCCAAGCATGTTTCCGCGAATTACGTTTCTGAGTCATGCGCCATTGACTGCAACATCCAGAAATACATGATACAGAAATACATGGGTTGATCTGTTGTTTCTGAAGCCTGCTTGGGTGGCCGCCTGCGCGGCCATGACGGTGTTTTTCGGCGCATCGCGGGCATCAAACGTTAGGTGCGGAGCACCTGGTTCTAGGGACATGGTTGCATCCTTGAAACCCAAGAACCTGAAACCTAGAACCTTCTGCCTGCGTGCTTATGCAGCCTTGGCCGCGACCAGCTTCTTGGCGGCGTCGACCCAGCCGTCGCGCTCGATCTGGCCCTTGAGGCGCAGCGTCTTGTCGAGCAACTGCATGTTGTCGGCATCGAGATCGGCGATCTGCCAGAAATGATAGACGCCGACATCGTTCAAGCGTTGTTCGATCTTGCCGGTTATGCCGACGTGGAGGCGCTTCAAGTCGTCTGCTTCGCCACGCGCCGCTTCGATGCCACGGAACACCTTCTTGCGATCGGGCAGGTTTTCGGCACCCGGATTTTCGGAAGCACCCGCGTCAGTGCCCGAATTGGCCTGGCCACGTTCGATGCCGTCGAGCGCCGCGCGCGCGATCAGATCGCAATAGAGCGTGATGGCGCGGCCGGCGTCGTCATTACCGGGAACCGGATGATTGATGCCATCGGGATCGCAGTTGGTGTCGACGATCGCCACTACGGGAATGCCAAGCTTCTTGGCTTCGGCGATGGCGATCTGTTCCTTGTTGGTATCGATCACGAACAGCAGATCGGGCACACCGCCCATTTCCTTGATGCCACCGAGCGCCTTGTTCAGCGTGTCGCGCTCGCGCGTCAGCTGCAGGATCTCTTTCTTGGTGCGGCCCTTCGGATCAGCCAGCACTTCGTCAAGCTGACGCAGGCGGCGGATCGACGCCGAAATCGTCTTCCAATTGGTCAGCGTGCCGCCGAGCCAGCGATGGTTGATGTAGTACTGCGCCGAGCGCTTGGCGGCGTCGGCGATGGCCTCGGACGCTGCCTTCTTGGTGCCAACGAACAGCACGCGGCCGCCCTTGGCGACGGTGTCGGATACGGTCACCAGCGCCTGATGCAGCAGCGGCACGGACTGGGCGAGGTCGATGATGTGGATATTGTTGCGGGCGCCGAAGATAAACGGCGCCATCTTGGGGTTCCAGCGATGGGCTTGGTGACCAAAGTGGCAGCCAGCTTCCAAGAGCTGACGCATGTTGAATGCAGGCACGGCCATGCGAAGTTTCCTTTTCCGGTTGAACCGCCGTGGACTGCCGACCTCAAGCCTGACGCATCAAAAGATGCATCAACCGAGGTCACCGGAGCGCAAAGCGGGGCTTTTCATCCGCCGAGCGCATGGTCCACGTGTGGGATGGGTCGCTTTTAGGCCCGGCCAAGGCACTTGGCAAGGTGGAAATCGGGACATCTTGTCCCGCTGTCGACTGGCCTACTTCTTCACTGCCCCTGTCGTCGTCGCGGGGGCTGCGGCTGGGGTGGCGACGGCCGGGCTCGCCGCCGGCGCCGTCGCGATATAGGCCTTGATCTGCTCGGCGACCTTGCCGCGCTCGATATCGCTGCAGGTTTTGACGGCAGGCTTGGCCTCGCCCTTCTTCTCCTGCACGACGACGGGCTTGTCGTCCTGCTCGACCACCTGCACCTTGCCGGTCAGCGTCATCACCGTGAACAGGTGCAGCTGGCTGATGTAGAGCAGTTGCTGGTCGGTCCAGGTTTTCTTGCCCTGTTCGCGCGCCATCATCGTCTGATAGTTAGCGGCCTGTTCCTCGGCGAGCTCACACATTTGTGCGAACGCCGTCAGTCGCGCCACCTTGACCACCTCGCGGCCGACTTCGATCGGCACGATCACCGCCTGCGGCTTTGTCTTATCGACTTCGATGACCTTGTTTTCCGGTGTCGTAAAGCGCGGCGGCGTCATCGCCCAGGCGTAATTCATCAGCGTTTTGACGGAGTTGTCGCTGAGATCCTTGCCCTGCGCCTGCACGCCGGTCACCGACGCCGCCAGCATACAAGCGCCCGCGATTCCGGCGCCCGCGATTGCGCGCCACGTCCCGGCTTCGAAACCAACCATCCCTTGAACCCCTGTTGCCAGCCGCCGCCATCCCGGCGTTCTCGCGGCTTTGTTCGTATCCTGTGCGGGCTCTTCGCCGCAAATCAACTGTTGTGGCATCGCTCGTCCGAAATCGAGGCAAGTTTAAGGCACGCGTCGCCCTGGCCCTTTGCCATGCACAAGCGCTTTGACAATGCCGCGCAGCGTGCGGACTTCCTGCTCCGTCGCCTGCATCCGGCTGAACATACTGCGCATATTCTGCACCATGGTAGGGCGTTTATGCGGCGGATTGAGAAAACCTTGTGCATCCAATTCGGCTTCGATGTGCTCGAAAAAGCCTGTGAGTTGCTGTTTGGTCGCAGGTGGCGAGCCGCGCGTCTGTTCGCCGAGAGTCAGCGGGGTCTCATAGGTTGTCACCCGGCCGATGCTGCCGCCGCCGGTCTGCTTGATCCACTCATAGGCAATCAACAGCACGGATTGAGCCAGATTGAGCGAGGCAAAGTGCGGGTCAACCGGCGCCATCACGATCGCATCGGCGATAGCAATCTCCGAGGTCTCGAGCCCATTGCGCTCGCGGCCGAAAATGATCCCGACGCGCTGGCCCTCACTGATCCGCCTGAGCATTTCGGCGACCGCCTGCTCGGGCGAGAGCACGGGTTTGGCGAGATCGCGCTGGCGGGCGGTCGTCGCGCAGACCCAATTGAGATCATTGAGCGAACTCTGAAACGTCGGATAGGCGACCGCTTCCTCGATCACGAATGTCGCCCCCGACGCCGCAATCCGCGCCTTCTCGTTCGGCCAGCCATCGCGTGGCGCGACCAGGCGTAACTCTTCGATACCGAAATTGGCCATCGCGCGGGCGACCATACCGATGTTGTCGGCCAATTGCGGTTCAACCAGAATGATCGCGGGTTTGGCGAGCCTGGATTTCGGATCGAGGTGCGGGTTCGCCCGGTCACGAACGCCATGCCGGAACTTGCGCAGCACACGCCGCGCCCAGTACCAGTATTCCTCCCCCGCCCAGGTTTTCGTCAGCGCATTAAGGGATTCGACCTGCAGCGTCGTCTCACCCTTGCCTTGCAGCCGCACCGCGCCGTCGCCGATGACGATCTCTTTGTGACAAGCGACGAAGTCGTCAAAACTTTTGAGCCCAGCAACGGACGTCGCGCGCCGGCAGCCCGGACAGCTGGCATTGTCGGCAACACAGCGTTTTTCGGCGCAGTAGGTGAGGACCGGCTCAAGTGTCTCGCGCGTCAACCCGGGGATCGCCAGCGCCGCCAACCCATCGTCGACGGTGGTATCGTGCAGCGCGCGCACGATGGTTGCGAGCGGGCGCGTGCCAAGGCGGGGCTCAAGGCCGGATGACGTTTTGGCGATCTCGATCGTCACGGGCGGCTGCGTTCCGTTGAAATCAGTCTGCGGCACGCTTGCGGCACATTACTACGCCGGTCAAGTCTCAGGTTCCCCCACTAACCTCTTAGCAACCCTCAGGTTGTATCGTACCCCCGAACGCGGGCGGCAGCGCCGCTGACGGGATAGCATGCGCATGTTCTCACTCCTCACACCCAAGCGTATCAGTCTGCTGCTGATCGCCTGCTACCTGTTCACGCTTGGCGCGGGCTATGGCCGCGACAACGGCTGGTTGATCGAGAGCGACGGCCACAAGCGCACCATCGAATACATCGGCGTCCGCGCCGCCGGCGAACTGGTCCAACAGGGCAAGCCCGCCTCCGCCTACGATTGGAAACAGCATCGCGCCGTCCATGACGCGCTGATCGGCAAGCCAACCGAGAACTATTATCCTTGGCCCTACCCTCCACAGTATCTCGCCGTCGCGCATGCTCTGAGCCAACTGCCCTATGTCGCCTCGGCGCTGCTGATGATCGCCGTCACGCTCGCCGGTTACGCAGCAATCGCCGCGCGCATTGCTGGCCGGCGGGAGGCTGCATTGTGGGCGCTTGCTTCTCCAGCAACGCTGATCAACACCGCCGTCGCCCACACCGGATTTCTGGTCGGCGGGCTTTTTGGTTATGCACTGATTGTGCTGCGATCCAGACCCGCGGCGGCCGGTATCGCCATCGGCCTGCTCGCCTTCAAGCCGCAGTTCGGCTTGCTGATCCCGTTTGCACTGGCGGCTGGCGGGCATTGGCGCTCAATGCTCTGGGCGGCGGCGACGGTTGCCCTCACCATGCTCGGATCGATCGCCGCCTATGGCACCGAGCCGTGGTTCGCTTTCGTCGCACAACTCGACACCATCACCGACATCTTCCGCGACGGCCGCCTCGAGATGGTGATGCTGATCACGCCCTATGGCGCCGCGCGCCTCGCGGGCCTCGCGCACGACCATGCGATCATGCTGCAGGCCGTCGTCACGGCGGCGGCGGCGATCGCGGTGTTGCGTCTGTGGCGATCCGAGGAGAGCGACGATCTCAAGGCCGCCGGACTGATTGCGGCAACACTGCTCGCGACGCCCTACTTGTTCGTCTACGACCTGACGCTCCTGGTCATCGCGTTGCTATTTCTGCAGCGGGCGGCGGGCGCATTCGAGCCGATCGAGGTTTACGCCATCATGGCCGGCGGCCTGCTGCTGCTCGGTTACGCGGCAATCCCGCTCCCCGTCGGCCTCGCCTGCAACATCGCCGTCGCCGTGCTCGTCTGGCGGCGGTGGGCGAACGGGCGGCGGCAACAGTCCCTGGCTGCTGCGAACCAGCTTCCCTATTCCTGGACGGCTTCGACCTGATGGCGCGGGTGGGCCTTTCCACTCATTTGTTCCCAGCCACTGCCGCCACCCTCCCCCGCCTTTCCGCACCTTGCCACCGACCCGCGCCGGGGCTAAACCCCCCTCGCCAGCGCAGTGGCATTGACGCCAGCCCGCGCGCGGCCATCTCATTTGGCACGAACGAAGGGTAAACATCCCCATGCAGAAGATCAAAGTCGCGGGCACTGTCGTCGAAATGGACGGCGATGAAATGACTCGCATCATCTGGAAGGCGATCAAGGACAAGCTGATCCACCCCTACCTCGATGTGAACCTGGAATATTACGACCTCGGCGTCGAGTATCGCGACAAGACCAATGATCAGGTGACGATCGACGCGGCCAACGCCACCAAGAAGCACGGCGTCGCCGTCAAGTGCGCGACCATCACGCCGGACGAGGGCCGCGTGCAGGAATTCAAACTGAAGGAAATGTGGCGCTCGCCGAACGGCACCATCCGCAACATTTTGGGCGGCGTCATTTTCCGCGAGCCCATCATCTGCAAGAACGTTCCGCGCCTTGTGCCGGGCTGGACCAAGCCGATCATCATCGGCCGCCATGCGTTCGGCGACCAGTATCGCGCGACCGACTTCAAGTTCCCGACGGCGGGCACATTGTCGATCAAGTTCGTCGGGACGGATGGCAAGGTCATCGAGCGCGAAGTGTTCAAGGCGCCGGGCTCGGGCGTGACGATGGCGATGTATAACCTCGATGACTCCATCAAAGAGTTTGCGCGCGCGACCTTCAACTACGCCCTGCAGCGCAAGTACCCGGCTTACCTCTCGACAAAGAACACCATCCTGAAGCAATACGACGGGCGCTTCATGGAGCTGTTCCAGCAGATCTTCGACGCCGAGTTCAAGGCCGAGTTCGACAAGCACAAGCTGACCTATGAGCACCGCCTGATCGACGACATGGTGGCGGCCGCGATGAAGTGGTCGGGTGGCTATGTCTGGGCGTGCAAGAACTACGACGGCGACGTGCAGTCGGACGTTGTCGCGCAGGGCTTCGGCTCGCTCGGGCTCATGACCTCGGTACTCATGACGCCGGATGGCAAGACCGTTGAAGCGGAAGCAGCCCATGGCACGGTGACGCGCCACTTCCGCGAACACCAGAAAGGCAAGGAGACGTCGACCAACTCGATCGCCTCGATCTTCGCCTGGACGCGCGGCCTCGCCCATCGCGCGAAGCTCGACAACAACGCAGCACTCGCGAAGTTCGCGGCGACCTTGGAGAAGGTCTGCGTCGACACTGTCGAAGCCGGCCACATGACCAAGGACCTCGCACTCCTCGTCGGCGCGGATCAGAAGTGGCTCTCGACGACGGGCTTCCTCGACAAGATCGATCAAAACTTGAAGAAGGCGATGGCGGCTTAAAGTCCGTTATCCTGTCAGACATCACGACGCCGCGGACCAAAAGGTCTGCGGCGTTGCTGCGATGGGCGCACCGCCGTCGGGACTTGCAAATTTGCGCACCTCTTGCTACCTTAGTCATCTTAGCTAACTCCAGGGCCCGACATGGCGACGGTGACGGTTCACGAGGCGAAGACGCAACTGTCCGACCTGCTGCGCCGGGTCGAGGCGGGCGAGGAGATCATCATCGCGCGCGGTGACAAGCCGGTGGTCGTGTTGAAGGCCTACGACCGCGAACACCTCGCGCGCCAACGCCGCGATGGCGAGGGCTCATTGGCGGGCCAGGTGTCAATACCGCCGGATCATGTCTTCTTTGATCCACTGCCCGACGAAGACGTGGAAGCCTTTTACAACTCAAAAATTCCCAAATGAAATTATTGCTCGACACGCACGCGATGATCTGGTGGATCGGACAACGCGGCAAGGTCAGCGAGACGATCCGTGTTTTGATCCACGCCTCGTCGACCGAAGTCTATGTGAGCGCCGCATCAGCTTGGGAATTGGCCATCAAGGCGCAAGCCCGCAGAATTCGCGTTTCACACAAGCTGCTCGACAATTTCGGCGACGAAATCGAGACATTGGGCTGGTCGTCACTCCCCATCCTGGCGCATCACGGCATTGCCGCGGCACGCTTGGCCGGTCCACACCGCGATCCGTTTGATCGCATGCTCGTCGCCCAGGCCATGATCGAACAGATGAGCATCGCATCCGTCGATCCGGAACTCACTCGGCTCGGCGCCACGGTCGTGTGGTGACGCCATGACGCGCGTCAGCGTCGACACCGTCGAAGCCGGCCACATGACCAAGGACCTCGCACTCCTCGTCGGCGCCGATCAGAAGTGGCTCTCGACCACAGGCTTCCTCGACAAAGTCGACGAGAACATGCGCAAGGCGATGGCGTAAGCAGACGGCGATCGGGTCAGACCCACACGGTCTGACCCGACTTTCAATGCTGAGGCCGCGACCGCATCGTGCGCGGCCGGCGCCCCAGCGTGCCAAGATGACCGATCACTTCGCCGCCAGCGTCTTGATCCGCTCGAGCTCGGGCGGCAAGAAGCTGCGATCAAAGACTTCCGCGACGGTGGGCGTGCGCGGCAATTTTTTCACCTGCACGATGCGCGCAATGAGTTTTCCGAGGCGCGCGTCATCCATATCGCCAATACCGATCCTGGCGCCTTCAGCGTGCGCCATCTCGGCCTTGAGCGTGCCGGCCAGCCGCGTCAGATTGACATCGCGATTGGCGCCCGAGCTTCGCCGACTCAGCGCGTCAATCGCCTTGGCTGGATCTGCGACGGTATCGGCAAGTCCGCGATTGATGGCGCGCACCAGTCCCGGCAACGCTTGCTTCTCGCGGCTGTAGAAGTCGCGCGTGACGAACAGCGTATTGCCGTACATCTCGGGGAGATGATCGGCGAAATTAATGAAGCGCAACCGACGTGGATCAATGCCAAGCGATGCAATCGACGCGATGATCGTGTTCACGAACCCGAAGACACCGTGCACGCTGTCGCCGCCGAGCATGTCAGCAACTTGGGAGCCCATACTCGCATAGGACGGCGAGACTTTGACTTTCGAGCGATCGACGCCGGCGGCCGCCGCCAACAGATCGAACGTCAGAAGTGCCGCATCTTCGGAATGACCGATGATCGTGCGGCCCTCGAAGTCTTTCGGCGACTTGATCGGCCCGCTTGCCGCGACCGCGATTGTAAACGGCGTCACGTTGAAGGTCGTATAGATCGCGACCGGGCCTTGGTTGGCAGGACCCTTGGCGATGCGCTCGATCAGCGCGCTGATATCGCCGTAACCCGCATCGAAGCGCCCGGGCTCGACCTGTGGGACAACGACGGCCGCGCCTCCCCCCTGCGCGAGCACGAGTTCGAGGCCAGCCTCGCGCACATAGCCACGATCTTCCGCCAGCAGGAAAAACGCGACCGGGCCCGAGAACGATGTGTTCAGCAGCAGCCGCACGCGCTTGGCTTGCGCTTGGGCTTGACCGGGATAGAGCATTGCAGCAGCCATGGTCGCGGTCACCTGCCGGCGGTTGAAAGACGTCATGCGGATTGTCCTCTTCAGACTGCGATCACTTCGCCAGGGTTGTCACCCGTTCGCTGATGGGGGGCAAGAACTGCCGCGTGAAAATTTCTGACGCTGGCGGCAGGCGTGGCAGCGCGTTGGTTTCAGCCAGCAGCGCAATGCCGCGGGCAAACCGTGCATCATCAACGTCGCCGATACCGATCCGTTTGCCCTCGGCATGGGCCATCTCGATTTCGAGTGTTGTTTTCAGGCGTAGTAGCTCGATCTCTTTCCGGCTGCCGATGGCGCGCTTCTGGACGCTGGCCAGCCCCGCATCCCTGTCTCGCATCAGCGCCACAAGACCCGCATTGAAACTGCGCACGACACCCGCCACGGCTGCCGGGTCCTCTTTCAGAAACCGGCGCGAGACCATAAGCGTGCTGCCGTAGAGATCGGGCACATGCTCGGCGTAGGTCATATAGCGCACGCGACTCGCCATCGCCGGGTTGGAGGCCGCAATGGCCGCTGCCAACGTGCTGACGTAACCGAACACGCCATGCACAGCGTTGGAGCCGAGCATGCTCTCGACCATGCCGGCCATGCCGCCGCCGCCGCCGATCCGGACCTTGGTCGCGTCGACGCCCGTGCGCTTACAAAAGGCGCTGAAGGTGCGCAGGGCGACATCCGTGTCGTGGCCGATCAGGTTGCGACCTTCGAGATCCTTCGGCGTTCTGATTGGACCATTGGCGTCGACCGCGATCGTCGAGGGCGACGCATTGAATGCAACAAACACCGCCAGGGGGGCTCGGTCGGGATTGCTGGCTGCCACTTCGATCAGGGCGTTGATATCACCATAGCCGAAGTCGAAGCTGCTGGCGTGCATGCGCGGAGCCGCGGTGTAGGCACCGCCACCCGGCGTCATTTCGAGTTCGAGACCTTCGCGCTTGAAGTAGCCGAGATCTTCGGCGAGCAGAAACCAGGCTTGCGGCCCCGAGTAAGAGGTATTGAGGAGCATGCGCACGCGCTTCAGTGGTGCCTGCCCATTGGCTGGCCGAGTGATCGCAGCGGGCGCTAGGGCCAAAATTCCCGCAAGTCGCGATAAGGCCGTTCGACGATCCATCAGCATGCCCAAGCCTCGTGTGTTGACAGGATAGAGTCTAGCGCGTGTCGGCGCATTCAAAAGCGCCATCGGCGCTGAAGGGATTACCAGATTTGCGAAACGCGGTGTCCAAGTGGCACAGTTACCGCGTGACGGTCACTTCGAGCTGCTGGCGACAGCGCGCGACCCTGCCCTTGGTGAGGTTCCTGTCGCGGTTGTTCACAGCTTTGAACTTGGGGCGTTGCGAACAGCCCAATCTCACGGCGCCAATCGACAATGCGATCGCGCAGCACTTGACTTATCCACGCCACCGCCGACAGCATGCCGCCCGCCTCTTGTCCGACCGCGAGCTGCCCCATGACACAACCCAACACAACGGTGATGACGACGGCGGAAGCGGTGGTGCGCAGCCTGATCGCCCAGGGCATTCGCCAGCTCTATTGTGTGCCAGGTGTGCAGAACGACGATTTCTTCGATGCGCTGGTCCGCGTCGGCGCGCCGATCCGCGCCATCCACACGCGGCATGAGCAGGCGACCGCCTACATGGCGCTCGGCGCCGCGCAGGCGACCGGTCAGCCGCAGGCCTATTGCGTCGTGCCGGGGCCGGGTTTTCTCAATACGACGGCCGCGCTGTCGACGGCCTTTGCGACCAACGCGCCGGTGCTCGCCGTCGTCGGCCAGATCGCCGATCGCCAGATCGGCCGCGGTGTCGGCATGCTGCATGAAATTCCCGATCAACTCGCCATCCTGCGCGGCCTGACCAAATGGGCGGACCGCATCACCGGCCCCGACGATGCCGCCGACAAGGTTCGAACGGCGTTTCGCCAGATGTTGTCGGGAGCGCCGCGCCCCGTCGGGCTCGAATGTCCGGCGAACATCTGGCGCAAGGAAGCGGCCGTCGCGTTCGATGCCAGCGCCATCGCATACGAAGCGCCGGCCCTTGATGCGGTCGCCCTTGACCGCGCCGAGCGGATGCTGGCCGAGGCCAGGCGCCCGCTGATCATCGTCGGTAGCGGCGCACAGGGCGCGGGCTGCGAGGTCACGCAACTCGCCGAGCGGATCGAAGCGCCGGTGGTCGCGTTTCGCGCAGGTCAGGGCGTCGTCGATGGCCGTCATCGCCTGAACATGACCGTCGGCGGCGGCTACCTGCTATGGAAGGACTGCGACCTCGTCATCGGCATTGGTACGCGCCTGCAGGCGGCGATGGACTGGGGACTCGATGCCGGCATCAAGACCATCCATATCGAGGCCAACCCCGCGCGCATCGGCGTCACGCACGAGCCGACGCTGGCGCTGATCGCCGATGCGGCGGGGGGCGTGCGCGCACTGTTGCAACGTCTTGGGCCGCGGCCAGCAGACCTTGCGCGCCGCGACGAGGAGATCGGTACCGCTCGCGCGGAGACCCTGCGGCGGGCCGCCAAGCTTGGTCCGCAGAAGGCCTGGATCGATGCCATCCGGGCGGCACTTCCCGAGGACGGCATCCTGGTCAACGAACTGACGCAGATCGGCTACGCCAACCATCTGCTGTGGCCGACCTATAAGCCGCGGACATTTTTGTCGCCGGGCTATCAGGGCACGCTCGGCTGGGGGTATGCGGCGGCTCTTGGCGCGAAAGTAGCGCGGCCCGATGTGCCCGTGGTGTCGCTCAATGGCGATGGCGGCTTCATGTTCGGCGTGCAGGAATTGGCGACCGCCGCGCACCACAGCATCGGCGTCGTTGCGCTGGTCTTCAATGACGGCAGCTTCGGCAATGTGAAGCGGATCCAGCAGCAGCACTATGGCGGGCGAACGGTTGCGGTTGATTTCACCAATCCGGACTTTGTGAAATTGGGCGAGAGTTTCGGCGTTCGCAGCTGCCGCGTCACGGATCCAACGGCACTGCGGCGCGAACTGGCGGCCGCCATTGCTGCGGACCAACCGGCGCTGATCGAAATCCCCTTCAAGCTCGACGACTTCCCCAATCCCTGGGACCTCATCCTCGGCATGCCGAAACTGAGGGGCGCGCAACGCGGATGAGCGCAGCCCGAAAAGCATGCCCTCGGGCTTGACCCGAGGGTGGCAACCGGTTTTCCAATCAGCAGCGCGACTAGAAAGACCAGAAAAGAGTGGGCATCCGAAGGCGCACATCCGAGCGTCGGATGCGACCACTATAAGAGCTTCTTGCGCACTTCGAACACTTCCATGATGCGGCAGCCCTTGTGCGGGCCGTCGCAGACGAACTGCCATTTGCCCTGACTGAAGGTGTCGCAGAGCTTGACGCCCTTGATCAGCACCCAATGCCCTTCGCGCCCTTTATGGATGGCGAGAATGTAATGCACGAATGCATTGCGCGGCCTCTGCATCCAAGTCCACAGCGACGGCCGCAGTTTGCGTTCATGATGCATGAAACTCTCGGTCAGCGTCATGGCGTAGTCGAAATGCGCCAGCGCCGCGCTGACGTCCTCGGTGTAGGTGCCCCTGATGATCGGCTTGCGCCCCTCCGGCACGTCGCGGAAATGGCGGATCTCGTCTTCGACTTTGGAGACGGCATAACCGGTGATCGCCGAAATCACGTATGGCCCGCAGAACGCGACGCGGCCCGTGTCGTTGTTGACGTCGTGACGCGTGCTGGTCAGACGCGGGGCGGAGGGCGTGAGATCAAAGGACATCGGCGGCTCGGAGCGGCTCGAGGAAACGCAACGGTTCAGCGAACCTTTCCCGAAAGCATTAAGAAAGCATGAATGCGCTCCGCGCCATGTGTGGACGGCATCCGGCCGCGCGCGTTTTCCCTCTCCCCGTTCTTACGGGGAGAGTTACCATGCGCGCCGAAGGCGCGCACATGAATGGATGAAAGCGGTTTTACTGTCGGCGTCGTGGCATTGAGGTCGTTTTTTCCCTGGCGCCGTCGAGCCCGAGGGAGAGTTTGATCCTGGGGCCTCAGAGCACATGTCATTGTCGCCACGGACGGCGGCGGGCTCAGCCCACCGTTCCGTCCCGGAGCACGCAGAGTAGAGTTCAAATCGACGAGGCCCCTGGCCACGGCATTCCTGTCACTTGGGAGGTGTCCGTGAATATCCTACATAAGAAGTGCGCCGGTCTTGATGTGCATTCCGCCTTCGTGGCGGTCTGCGCGCGCACCGTGCGAGGCCGCAAGATCGCCTACGAGGAGGGCCGCTTCGCGACCACGACGCGCGATCTTCTCGCGCTCGCAGCTTGGCTCGAAGAGCGTGGTGTCACGCATGTCGTGATGGAGGCAACCGGTGTCTATTGGAAGCCTGTGTGGCACATCCTGGACGCCGCGTTCACGCTGATGCTGGTCAACGCCCACGAGGCGCGCAATCTGCCCGGCCGCAAGAGCGATGCGAGCGATGCCCGCTGGCTGGCCGATCTCCTGGCCCACGGCCTGATCCGCGCGAGCTTCGTGCCGCCGGAGCCGATCCGGGAGCTGCGCGATCTGACGCGCACGCGCACGCAGCTGCAACGCCAGATGACGCAGCACGAGAACCGTATCGGCAAGGTTCTGGAGGACGCCAACATCAAACTCGCAACCGTCGTGTCCGACCTGCTCGGCATCAACAGCCGGCGCATTCTGGAGGCGCTGGTCGCTGGCGAGACCGATCCTGCGCGACTGGCGGCGCTCGCCGATCGCAGGTTGAAGGCGTCTCGCGAGGACCTGGCCGCCGCCCTCGACGGCCGCTTCACGCGCCACCACGCCTTCCTGGTCCGTGAGCACCTGACCATGATCGACGTGCTCGCCCAGCGGATCGCCAGCTTCGAGACGGAGGTGGAGGCTTTGCTCGCCCCCTTTCGTCAGCTCGTCGCCGAGTTGACCAAGATCCCTGGTGTGAAGAAGCGGGCCGCGTCTGCCATCCTGGCCGAGATCGGAACCGACATGAGCTGCTTTGCCACCGCCGGCCATCTCTCGAGTTGGGCCCGCCTCGTGCCCCGTCTCGACGAGACCGGCGGCAAGAAGCGCTCGACACGGGTCAAGAAGGGCGGGGCCTGGCTGAAACCGCTGCTCGTGCAATGCGCCATGGCTGCAGCCCGCACCAAGAACACCTATCTGTCCCGTCAGTTCGCCGGCATCGCCGCCCGGCGTGGGCCCAAGAAGGCCGCCATCGCGGTCGCCGGCTCGATCCTCACCGCCATCTACCACATGGTCCGCGATGGTGTGCCCTACCGGCCGCCACAGGTCCGTCCCCTCGATGCGGCAGCCAAAGACAACAAGGCCAAGCGTCTCGCCGGTCAGCTCAGGGCTCTCGGCTTCGAGGTGAAACTCGAACGTGCCGCATGACGTCAGCCCACCGTGCCCGTGGCCAGTTTCTTTCAGAGTAGGGTTAGGGCGAGGGGCGGCCGCTGGCTCCGACGCTTATCGACAGTTCGCAGGTCGATCATGAGATGACCTGCTTGCGCCGTTCTTCACGCGCCTAACGCCGGCGATCGTCGCCGACAACAGACCAAGTTGCCAGCCAGCACCAAGTGTGAATCTGTAGCATCAACTGGTCAATTCCATAGATCGTCGATGCGCTGTTAGTCTAAGCTGGGATTCCACCTTCGGAGGCTCTTCATGTCCGGCATCCTCGACATTCCTTTCGACAAGCGGCAGCGGCTACGAGGCTCAAATGGGCCGCTGGAGCCGCCTCCTGGCCCCGCTGCTGATCGACTTCGCTGGAGTGAAGGACGCCGAGCGAGTTCTTGATGTCGGTTGCGGCACCGACAGCCTCACCTACACACTCGCCGAGATCGCCACCATCAAACGTATCGACGGTATCGACCTCTCGCCCGCCTATATCGAGCATGCGAAAGCGCTTAACAGCGAACCGCGCATCGCGCTGCAAGTCGGGGATGCTTGCGCTATCCCTTTTGCCGATGCCACGTTCGATCACGCGCTCTCGTCCCTGGTCATCCAGTTCATACCGGATGGTGCGCGTGCCGTCAGCGAAATGCGCCGCGTCACACGTCCCGGCGGGACCGTCGCCGCTACTACCTGGGACGTGCGCGGCGGCTTCGTGCCCTGGCGCATAATCTTCGATACTGCATCAATGCTCGACCCGAACGCCGCCGAACGGCGGGCCAGAGCTTGTTCCCGTCCAATGGTGCAAAGAGAGGGCCTCGCGCGCGCCTGAGCCGATGCCGGCCTCTCGGAAGTCAAGGTGGATGCGCTCGCGATCCGGATGGACTTCACGTCGTTCGACGATTTCTGGATGCCTCATGAAGGCCGCGACGGGCCAATCGCGGATTACCTCGGTACGCTTGACCCTGAGTTGAAACATAAGGTACGCGAAGCTGTTCGGTTGGCTTATTTGGATGGCGAGGCGGACGGGGCCCGCTCGTACGCTGCCACGGCTTGGGCCGTCCGGGGAACAGCGCCCTAAGCGGAAATTACATTGCTACTTCACAACCCGACAACGGATAGTTCGTTTTTGGAGCGGCAGCCCCTGGCCCATCACGCAAATGTGGGCGACGATCACTCAACGACGCGACGCGGGGACAAGCGGTCGTTGTGTTGTCGTGGGAACTTGTGGCCGCCCCTCACCCCGACCTCTCCCCGTTACGAAGAGCAACGGGGAGAGGGAGACGCGGCCCGGCTTCAGCTTCGCGTCAAAAGCCGCCAACCCACAGACAGCACCCGCGTGATAAGGGTCAGACCCGGGTCTGACCCTACTCACTGCCTCGCTCACCCAGCCGCCGTCGCATGGATGCGGCCGCGCTTGGCGAGCAGCTTATTGAGCGCGCCGATGTAGGCCTTGGCAGAGGCGACCATCGTGTCGGGATCGGCGGCGCGTGCGGTGACTGAGCGCCCGTCCTTGACGTCGTGCAGGCGCACCGAGACTTCCGCTTGCGCGTCCGTGCCTTCTGTGACGGCGTGAACCTGGTAGAGTTCGAGCTTGGTCTGGTGCGGGATCAGCTTGTTGATCGCATTGAAGGTTGCATCAACAGGGCCATTGCCGGTGGTCTGCGCAGTGTGATGCACGCCGTCGATAGCAAGTGTCAGCGTCGCCGACTGCGGCCCCATCGTTCCGGCGATCACCGTCAGCGCGACGACCTTGGTGCGGTCCTGCGCCGTGGCGATGCCTTCATCGACCAGCGCCTCAATGTCCTCGTCGTAGATCACCTTCTTGCGGTCGGCCAGCGCCTTGAAGCGGTTGAACGCATCTTCCAATGCATTATCGCCGAGCTCATAACCGAGTTCTTTCAATTTCGATTTGAAGGCAGCGCGCCCGGAATGCTTGCCCATCACCAGCGAAGTCTTCGACACGCCGACCGACGCGGGCGTCATGATCTCGTAAGTCTCGGCATTCTTCAGCATGCCGTCCTGGTGGATGCCGCTCTCGTGCGCGAAGGCGTTGCGGCCGACGATCGCCTTGTTGTACTGCACCGGAAACGACGTTGCGGCTGACACCAGTTTTGATGCGCGATTGAGCATCGTCGTCTCGATCCCGCAGGTGTAGGGCAGCACGTCGGCGCGCGTCTTGAGCGCCATCACGACCTCTTCGAGCGCCGCATTGCCGGCCCGCTCGCCGATGCCGTTGATCGTGCATTCGACCTGACGAGCACCCGCCCGGATGCCGGCCAGCGTGTTGGCGACTGCCAGCCCCAGATCGTTGTGGCAATGCACGGAGAAGACGGCCTTGTCGGCGTTCGGCACGCGCTGACGCACGGCAGCGAACATCGCGTAGTACTCTTCGGGTGTCGTATAGCCGACGGTATCCGGCAGATTGATCGTGGTGGCGCCCGCCTTGATCGCGATTTCAACGCAACGACAGAGGTAATCCATCTCGGTGCGGGTCGCGTCTTCGGCACTCCACTCGACGTCCTCGACCCACTTGCGCGCCCGCGTCACCTGGTCATGGACCATTTCGAGCACCTGCTCAGGCGTCTTCTGCAGTTTGTATTTGATATGCACGGGTGACGTCGACACGAAGGTGTGGATACGCGGACGCTTGGCGCTCTTGACGGCTTCGCCGGCGCGATCGATATCCTTCTGCCCGGCGCGCGACAGCCCGGTGACGACCGCGCGCTTGATGCGTTTGGCAATTGCTGAGACGGCCTCGAAGTCGCCGTCGGACGCGATCGGAAATCCGGCTTCGATGATGTCGACGCCCATCTCATCGAGGAAGTCGGCGACCTCGAGTTTCTCCTCGAAGGTCATCGTCGCGCCGGGGCATTGTTCGCCATCACGCAGCGTGGTGTCGAAAATGTAGACGTGATCGGCGCCGGCATTTTTGGCCGCCTCGCGCGTGGCTTTGACGGACTTGGCCTTCTTGGCCATGGTGGCAGCGGCTTTGTCAGCAGTCTTATCGGTCTTGGACATGGTGATCATCCTGAGAGGATGCCGGCGCGTGACATGCGCGTGTCATGACGGCCGGCTGAAAAAATTCAGCGCGGGTTCCATGCAAGCCCCTGAGCGCGATCCGGGTCAGTCCGGACCAACCCCGCTCAGGGGCCGGTAAGAAGCAGGATGAGAATGAGGCCGAGCAAGCCGACGCTGGTCTGCCACGCGATGGCCATAACCGACAGCCCAGCGTCGCGCTTGGCGATAACGCGGGCAGTAGCGCGGTTTCTGGTCGGCTGACGGCGCACGGGGCGGGCCTCAAGATCAGGTCGCAGGTGAAGACTCGTCGATTTAACCGCTCCGCGCGCCAGTTGGCAAGCCTAAAGTATCGTCCTCCTCCGCAAGCCTGCAAATCTGTTCCATAAACGAATTGTCAGCAGGCAAGGAGACTAAACGGCGCAAGCATGGCAACAGCCCGCAACCTCGATACCGCACCGACCGACGGGGAGCATGGATGACGACCCGACCCCAATAGTCCGGCTAGCGCGATTGATGCTAAACTCCCGCGACGTTCACCGGCAAGCACGCTGACCGATCCGAGTTCGATCCGAACGCAGATCAGGGAACGTTCCACAAGGGCAGCACGTGATCCCGAGGGACGCCGCATGACCAAGCCTGATCCGCCGCCAATCCTCACCAACAAGCACTTTGGTGAAAGCACCGCCTTCGCACCTGAGAATTTATTGCGTGAAGCGCGACGGCAGAAGGGGCGCAATGAGCACACCGTCCCGAGGATTTGTGTTCTCGACCCGGACGGTGACATCGTCAGACAGACGAGGGCCGATGGCCGGGCCATCCGTGACCCTGATTGGGCTTGCTACCATACCGATCTTTATCGCATGGACCACGATGACATTGAACTGGGTATTGTCCCGTGTGCCGTCGGGGGCTCGTTCGCAGTCCTGGTCGCCGAGCAACTGTTTGCTGTCGGTTGCCAACTTCTTGTGAGCATCACATCATCAGGTCAACTTGTCGCGCTGAAGCCGCCGCCCTATTTCATCCTTATCGAAAAGGCGCTGCGAGACGAAGGCACGAGTTATCACTACCTGCCTGCATCAGAGTTCAGTGATGTCGATCCAAGGCTTGTTCGCGCGATGCAGGGCGCGTTCGCCGCGATACGAGTGCCGGTAGAATACGGGGCAACATGGACGACAGATGCGCCGTTCCGCGAGACAGCAACAACAATCGCCGCCATGCAGGCGAAGGGGCTGCTCGCCGTCGAGATGGAAGCCGCCGCCCTCTACGCATTCGCTCAGGCGCGAGGCAAGGCAGTCCTGTGCTTCGCGCACGTGACCAATCAGATGGCGCGAATGGAAGGTGACTTCGAAAAGGGAGAAGCCGACGGCGCGGTCGATGCACTGTCCATCATCACCGCTGCAGCGCGAGCGTGGTCGCAGGCGTAGGACATTTGTGTTCCCGCCGGTGCGCATGGGGCGTCAGGAACAGGGCGCAACTCTAGGTTCGACCTAAACCCGCACGAGACTTGGCTTGAGTGCCGAGAAAACCGACACAACCATCAAACTTCGATCGTTCCCTCGCTGACGCGGACGGCGTTGCCACCGATGCGAACGGCGTGGAGGATGCCGCGCTCGATTTCGAGCGTCAGTGCGATTGAGCTTGGCCGTCCCATTTCATAGCCTTGCTCGATCTGCGCTGCGTAGTTGCCGTCGCGCGGCGCATCGAACTTGCGGATGACCGCGGCAAAGGCGGCAGCGGCGGAACCAGTTGCCGGGTCTTCGGGGATACCCATGTGGCCCGGCGCGAACATGCGCGCGTGAAACTGCGCCGACTTATGCACGGTCTCGCGGCAGTAGACGTAGACCGATGGCGGCACGCCGCCGCTAAATGTCTTACTCCAGTAGAGCGGCTGCACGCCGGCGCGCGCGATGGCTTCCAGCGAGGCGACCGGCACGAACGCAAAGGGTACGCCGGCACTGGCAATTACCGGCTTGTGGTTCTCAAATCCGATTTCGTTGGGGATGAGCCCCAGCGCCGCTGCCAGCAAATCGTTCGGCGGCATCGCGCCACCAAGCTCGGGCAGCTTCGGCGTGTCGAATTCGGCGAACGCACTGGCATTGCCTTTGAGGCGGACACCGACACGGACGACCCCGATCTTTTCTTCCAGCACAATAAGTGCGTCGCGCTCGGCGTCGCCACCCCGCATCTTGAGATCAGCCAGCAGCGCCGCTGTCCCGACCGTTGGATGACCCGCGAACGGCAACTCCATCCCGGGTGTAAAAATGCGGATCTTGGCGGAGTGTGCGGGGTTCTCGGGCTTCATGACGAACACTGTTTCCGCGAGATTGAACTCGCGCGCAATCGTCTGCATGCGGGCGGCGTCGAGACCATCGGCGTCATGCACGACCGCCAGCGGATTGCCGGCAAAGCGCGTCGTCGTGAAAACGTCGAGCGTATGGAAACGCAGGCGCATGAGACCTCGGGACATCAAAGAAGGTGTTTTCGCCGGCTCGTTGTAACCTGCGCAACCCGCCCGGTCACGCTCTCGTTGCAGGCTTAGTTGCAGCATTCGTTGCGGGCGGCCCCAGAACGATGCGCAGGGCTGCCGCCGTCGCCGGCTGGATCTGTTGCATGAGCACGTCATCGAGCCGATTGACAATCCTGACATCGTCAATTTCAGGGGCGGCCTCGGCTTGCGCGAAACGCAACATGCGTTTGCGCAGCGTGTTGGCATCGAGGTTCGAGCGATAAACAACGCCAAACATCACGGCCCCCCCGCCGTCGACGACGATGAACCCAGGTTCCGCAAGGAGGTCCTCAACGCCGAGACCTGTTTCTTCGCCAAGCTCACGACGGGTGCTGGCCAGCAGGTCAAGCGTTCCATCGGGCAATCGATCATTGCGGTCGATGAAACCGGTGACGAACGTGTAGCGCCCCGCCGTCAATGTCCCGGCGGCGGCGCGGACCAGCAGGACATGCCCCTCTCGCGAGCGCACGATCGCCGCACCGTAAGCATCGCGAATTCCGACATCGGGCTGACCGTTTTCGCGCCAGTAGAGAAACTGCCGGAATGCGATCGGGGCCAACGTCGCGCGCACATCATCCTCAGCCAGCGCAAGTTCCAGCAGCGTGTAGACCGTGCCGTTGAAGTATTTTGGATTGGCGGCAACGGCGCGGCGCCAGTGCGCATCGATCAGTGCTTGCTCCGACTGAGGAAACGACCACGGCTCCGGCGCTGATAGGAGCACGACGCGCCCGACGCGGGTCGCGACGACATTGTGCGCCGAGTGCGCTTGCGATGGCAGTGTTGGCATGGCTCAGTGTCTCACAATTAAGCTGGGAGTTATGCTCGGAGAGGATGCAGGATTTTCAAATCCGTTGCACTTTGTTGCGCATCATTTGATGACGAGCGTCAAACAACGGCCGTTAGTCCGTCACGCGGAAGACACCATCGGGCGGCGATATGAGCGTCATCGCTGAGGTCGACGCTGGACGAACGGTTCAGACCTCACGCACTGAAATCAAGCTGCTGATCTGGGGCACAATGCCAACGGCACGCAGCAACCCTGGGGTCGCCGGACGGAATGTCCACCGGTCGCCAGAAACGAGAAGGGGGGAAGGACGCATTCCGCGGCCATTCTCCTTCAGGGACGGCAAGGATCCCCGCTTCTTTGCCGTCCCGACCTCTTCGACGCGGCTCGAGCGAGGCCGGGTCGCACAAATTGCCGATCGCTGCTGGAAGGCCGCTCTGCTGCCGCACCGCCACACACCTCCCTCCCCGACGCGGTGGTGGAGATCTTTCCAGCAGCGTCTATGCCGTCGCGGCGACGCTGATGAATGACCGTTGAATGATCGGTTCATCCAGGTTTTAGCTGAGCGCCGCAACCCCGCCCAACAACTCTGGCTCACTGTCCTCATGCCTCAGTCATCGAGGCGCTATCCTCCAGAGGACACTGAACTCCATGAATAAGATCCTTGCCACCCTTGCCCTGTCGGCCGTGATTGCGTCGCCGGCGCTCGCCCAGGACGCCAAGACCGCACAGCCGATGCAGCCTGCCGTCAAGGCCGACGTGAAACCGGTCATAACGCCGTCGGCAACGACGGCCACGACGCCGGCTGCCAAGGCGACAACTGAGCCGGCCAAACTTGGCGGCGCACTGCCGGCCGTGACGGCGCCCGTCGCACCGATCGCGACACCTGCCGCAGCGCCTGCCGCTGCAGCTCCGGTTATGAAACCGGTTGACGCAGCAAAGCCGATCGCAGCTCCGGCTGCCTCGGTTCCAGCTGTTGCACCTGCAGCCAAGCCCGTTGAAGCCCCCAAGGCCGATGCTGGCAAAGTTGTCACGCCGAGCGCAACGCCGGTCGCAGCTCCGGCCGTGATGCCGAAAGTCGAAGCGCCGAAAGTCGACGCGTCGAAGACCGTTGCTCGCCGCCGCTGCCCCGGTTGTGAAAGTCGAAGAGAAGAAGACCGACGTTCCGGTCAAGAAGTAACGCCTGCGCGGCTGCGAGTTGGCAACCGAAGCGCAACCAAAAAAAGGCCCCGGCAGCGCAAGCTGTCGGGGCACTTCGTTATTGCGACGGCTTCATGCGCCAATCAGAGGCAGATGGCGGTTGCTGCGACGCAAGTCCCCTTACTTTCCAGGTAGCTGAAGCAGCATTTTTCGGTCGCGGCGCACTTGAATGAGATGCTCTTGCCGTCGAGCGCCTTGGCCATGCACATTTTGTTCATGGGCTTCTTGGCGGCTTCGGCGGCCGAGCCCAGCGGCAAGACGAGTGCGAGACCCAGCGCACAGCCTGCAACAGTAATAAATCGCAGCATGAGAATTACTCCTTTTGGTGACATGGGTGACATGATCGACACCTAACAGATTAATGGAATGTCTTGCCAAACGTCAGCAGAAACTTGCGTGACGCGAGGTAATTTCGCGCAACCTATAGACTCACGGTGACATGCGCCGCCCCGACGTGAGCAGCAGTTCGTTCGGGCCGACCCACTCGTTGGCGGTCTCGAACAGTGCGAGCTGACGGGCGATATCGGTCCATGCGGCTGAGCGCGTCGACTGGTCCATCTGAGATAGCAGTTGCAGAATTGGCGCGGCCGATGTTTGCAGAAATTGGAGATAGTCATCGACCGACGGCAGTCGCATCGGCGCCGATAGTCTTTGCGTGCCGACATCGACGAATCCGGTTTGCGTGAATAGCATCGTCATGAGCCCTGGGCGGCCCAGGCTGAGCAGTGAACCCGGACGATCCGGATCGAACGACGCGGCGCCCGCTTGTTTTTGCTTGGTATATTTGAGCAATGTCTCAAGGGTCGCGACGATACAGGGATTGCTGGCAGCATCGGAAAACACCAGCGCCGCAGCATGGCCGCCGGGCCGCAATGATGCGAACATCTGCGATACGCCGGCGGCCGGATCGGGATAGAACATCAGTCCAAGCCTGCAAACAGCCGCGTCAAAGCGTTGCTTTGCATTGAGGTTCTCGCCATCGGCGACCTGGACATTGACGTGAACATGACCGGCATGAGCGATATTCGCGCGGGCGAGTTCGACAAGACGCGGCGAAAGGTCGGTGGCCAGCACGGCGCCGGACGGGCCGACCCGCTCGGCGATATCGAGCGTCTGGTCGCCAGCACCGGCCGCGACATCGATGACATGCGCTCCTGGCGATATGTGCGCGGCCTCGAGCATGCGGATCGTCGCATCACCGAGCCACGTCCGCAACATCGCGCGCTGCGCGTGCCATCCGTCTGCTGCGAGATCCCATTGCGCGCGCGTTTCCGCCTTCAGTATCGCAGATCCGCCCAGTGACATGCTGCACCTCGTTCCAGACACGCGCATCGATCAACGGCATGACCTATTCGATCTTGATGCCGGTTTTCTCCAAGATCACTTTCAGCTTGCCAATTTCAGCGAAAAGATGACTCGAAAGCTGATCCGGCGAACCAGCCATCGGCGTGAACCCCATCACACCGAGTTTTTCGCGCATTTCAGTACTCTTCATAATGTCCGAGATACTTCGATGTAATTCATCGACGACTGACTTCGGTGTGCCACGCGGAATCAACACGGCATTCCAGAACCCCACCTCATGGCCCGGGATACCCGCTTCGGCCAACGTCGGCACATCGGGAAACATGGAATGTCGCCGGCCGTCGGCGACGGCCAGCATTCGCAGTTTGCCGTCTTTGACGGCCGCGGCGACAACAGGCAGTGTCAAGTGCACGATATTTGTGTGCCCACCAATCGTCGAATTGACAGCGGGTGGTCCGCCCTGATGAGCGACATGCGCGACGTCCAATCCAAGCGTCACACGAAACAAGCGCTCCCCTGCTAAATGTGGCGACGATGCAAATCCCGGCGAGGCATACGTGTATTTCCCCGGGCTGGTTTTCAAGAGATTGACGAGTTCTTGTAGCGTCTTGGCGGGGACGCCAGGGTGCACCGATATGGTCTCTGGTGCGGCAGCCAGAAACGCGACCGGGGCAAAGCCCGCGAGGATGTCGTAGGGAACCTTGCTGCCCGCCGCTGCATGGACTGCGACATTCGAATTGACGATCAAGAGCGTGCATCCGTCGGCGGCGGCTTTAGCCGCGGCAGCGTTGCCAATTTTGCCGCTTGCACCCGGCATATTCTCGATGACGAACGTTTGCCCTGATGCGCTGAGTTTCTGGGTCAGCATGCGTGCGATCACGTCATCGGGCGCACCCGGCGGATAGGCAACGATGACCTTAGTCGGTCCAGGGCAGGTCTGGGCCGCGGCTTGCGTGCCAGCCACCGACAGCAGCGCCATGACCAACGCAGCAGTGACGGTGTGCCGTTTGCAAAATGACGTCATGACAACCTCCTCTTGGATCTCAGTGATACTTCGTTGCTCGCAAGATCACTTGGTGACCTTGCGCTGAGACCGGCTTTCATAGAAGTTCTATTTTCGATCGCCACTATAGTCATTTGGGTAATGCTATCATGTCCTGGGAAAATCGCATTGGCCGCCGCATCAAGCTGCGTGATCTGCATGTCTTCATCGCCGTCGCTGAGAATGGCAGCATGGCCAAAGCCGCCGACCGATTGAACATCTCCCACCCCGTCGTCTCGAAGGCGATCACAGGACTGGAACATTCCATCGGCGTTCCGGTGTTCGACCGGACACCGCGCGGCGTGACCTTGACCCATTACGGACGCGCACTGCTGAAAACGGCGGTCGACGTCTTCGATGTCATGCGGCAAGGCATGCGCCGCATCGAACATCTCTCCGACCCGGCAGCTGGCGAATTGCGTTTCGGCTGCCCCGAAGCGATGGCCGGCGGCATGGTGCAGGAAATTGTGGCTCGCTTTCAACGGAAGTACCCGGCCGTGCTCCTTGACGTGGTGACGGCCGACACGGCCGCGCACAATTTCCAAGAATTGCGCGACCGCGACGTCGAATTCCTCATCGGCCGCGTCCGCGTTCCGTTCGACGATGATGAATTGGATGCGGAACTCCTGGCCAAGGAAGGACTCGTCATCGTCGCCGGCAAAGACAACCCCCTGACCCGGCGCAAACAGCTTGCGCTCAAAGACCTCGTCAACGAGCCTTGGCTTCTGCCGCCTCCGGATACGTTGCCTGGCAGCATGGCGCGGGATTTCTTTCACGCACAGGGACTGGAGCTACCAGGCCGGCGCATCGTCACATTTTCGCTGCAGCTCAATTTTGGATTTGTCGCTTTAGGGCACCATCTGTGCGTCCTGCCGAGTTCGATGCTGCGCTTTGGACATGCGCGCAATGCCGTCAAAGCGCTCGCTGTGAAGTTGCCGCCACGAGACAGCGCGATCGGTGTGTTGACGGTGAAAAATCGAACATTGAGCCCGATGGCCGAACGGTTTCTCGACATCGCGCGACAGGTGGCGGCCACGCTGCCGACTACCAAACAACCCGCATACCCAGCGCCTTGAGCGCCGCATCACGTGTCATGATCGGTAAATCGCGCGCGAGTGCTTGGGCGGCAAGCATGCAGTCGAAGGGGTCGCGATGATCGCCGGCGAGCCAACCCGCGCGTTGTCCGTCCTCGAACGATATTGGCAATTCGATAAACCCTTGCTCGGCGAGGATCACATCGAGCTTACTTGCGATGGCGAGCGCTTTGGGCAGCTTCCCGAGACGCCTTGGTGGCAATCTCCCAGGCACTTGCCGCACTAACCAGGACCTCTGTCGTTTCGTCGCCGAGCAAGGCCTGCATGCGATGTGGCAAGCGGCGGTCGCCATCGAGCCACCACAACAAAGCGTGCGTATCGAGCAGCACTTTCATGCGCGTGGCGACTTCCGTCGGGCCTTCGCCTTGCCACCGGCGGCTTGGCCTCCGTCCCAGGCATCAAGTTCGGCCGCCGGCAACGGATCGAAGAACGCGTCGTCAATCGACGCCTGTCCAGCATAGGCACCAAATCGCCGCTTCGCCGTTTGCGCGGCGACGGGGACGAGGCGAACAGCTGGCGTATCGCGCCGCGCAATGATCCCTTCTTCCCCCGCCTCGGCCCGCTCGATGAGCTTCGAAAGATTGGTCTTCGCGTCATGGACTGTATACGTCGGCATGGGCATTTTCCTTAGCTAACATTATTAGATAATATCGCAATTCCCGTCGAGGTTGTCAGGCCACGATAAAAAACGCCCCGGACCGGTGGTCCAGGGCGCGCACGTCATCGAACGTCAACCGGCTCAGTTCTTTGCCTTGTCGACCAACGCCTTTCCTTGATCTTGCGGCTTAAGCCGCGCAGCTTGGCGCCAACATCCTCGATCGGGTCAGCGTGCAGGCAACAAGCATCACTCCAAGTTGCGAAGATGAGTGAAATTCTGAGCTTTCTTGCCTCGGCTCAGAGCGATCTGGTACAGAGGCAACTCGTCAGTTAACAAAACCACGTTTTCGTCAAGGACACTCAGCCAGACGCAGTCTGTAAGCCCCAACCTCTCAAATTCTTCGTCGACGACTATTTCCTTGCTGGGTCGAATGATTTCGACGCTGTCGCGAACAACTTCTGTCACAACGCGTATAACATCTCGCCGCAGATCTCGTTCGATACCCCAACTCCAAATATTGGAGATCTCAGACCAGACATTGGGGGTCGTTACGATTTGATCGTAAGCACCGATCCATTCAGTGAGGATATGATAGTCGTCATCAGTATAGGATTTCAACCGCTTACCAATGACACGTCCCGTTGCCCGACCAACGAGAAGCAGCAGCAGTACGTTGGTGTCTAGTGCCACCGCTGTCATTGTGGCGCAACTGGCATCGTATCGTGATTGCGTACGGAAATGATTTGACCAGTGCTGTCAGCTATTCGCACCGTTTTGTAGTGCATCCGCGCTACGGTCTGTCCGACTAAGATAGAGTGGCGCCTCATCGAGGGTTCTTCACGCGACAACCCTATGGTCACAAACCACTCGGACGCTCCCTCGTCGAACCACACTTCCTCAAGTCGGATATCCTCGCCAGCAAAGACTTCCTTGGCATATCCCTTTGCAGATCGGACGGCTTCCTTGACGTCCATGGCTCGTTCTCCTGTCGAACAACCATTACTTTACAGGATGCCTTTGCACCACGGTCAGCCATGATGGGGCACAGAAACGCCTGCACCCCACCAAAATATAAGATCAGTTCTTCGCCTTGTCGACGAGCGCCTTTTCTTTGATCCAGGGCATCATGCCGCGCAGCTTGGCGCCGACTTCCTCGATCGGGTGGGCGTCGTTCAAGCGGCGCGTCGCCTTGAAGGATGGCTGGCCAGCCTTGCACTCGCGGATCCACTCAGTCGTGAATTTGCCGGACTGGATGTCCTTCAACACGCGGCGCATCTCGGCGCGGGTTTCATCCGTGATGATGCGCGGGCCGGTCACGTACTCGCCGAACTCGGCGGTGTTGGAGATCGAGTAGTTCATGTTGGCGATGCCGCCCTCGTAGATCAGGTCGACGATCAGCTTTACTTCGTGCAGGCACTCGAAGTAGGCCATCTCCGGCGCGTAGCCGGCTTCGGTCAGTGTTTCATATCCGGCGCGGATCAGTTCGACGAGACCACCGCAAAGCACGACCTGTTCGCCGAACAGATCGGTTTCGCATTCCTCCTTGAAGTTGGTCTCGATGATGCCGGCGCGGCCGCCGCCGATGGCGCTTGCGTATGACAGGAAGAGGTCGTGCGCGTTTTTGCTCTGGTCCTGATGGATGGCGATCAGGCAGGGCACGCCGCCGCCGCGCTGATACTCGGAGCGCACGGTATGGCCGGGGCCCTTCGGCGCGATCATGCCGACGTCGAGGTCAGGCCTAGGCTCGATCAGATTGAAATGCACGTTAAGTCCATGCGCGAACAGCAATGCCGCGCCCTTCTTCATGTTGCCGTGCAGATGATCGCGGTAGATGTCGGCCTGCAACTCGTCCGGCGTCAGCATCATCATGACATCGGCCCACTTGGCGGCCTCAGTGACTTCCATCACCTTGAACTTGGCGGCTTCGGCCTTCTTGGCGGAGGGAGAGTCCTTGCGCAGCGCGATCACGACATCCTTGCAACCGCTATCCCGCAAGTTCTGCGCGTGGGCGTGGCCTTGGCTGCCATAGCCGACGACGGCGACTTTCTTGCCCTTGATCAGGTTGATGTCAGCATCACGATCATAATATACGCGCATGGGTGGTCCTTTCCTGAGGGCCGGCTTGATGTGTCTATTGGAGAAATCCACGCGTTCCGTAGCGGCTTGGGGCCGGGGCGGCAAGGGGGCAAATCGGCCATCGTCAATGGCCAGCTATGCGCAAGCGCAATTCCGCGACGTACAAGCCGAGGCAAGATCATCATGATAACCGCCCGGCCTGGCCGACCTCATGCCCCAGGCCTTGCTGCCAGCGCCTTCTCGACAGCGCCGGTCAGTCTGGCATCTTCCGGGCCTACGGTCGTCGCGAACGAGGCGATCAACCGGCCATCGCCACCGACCAGGATCTTGTGAAAGTTCCACTTCGGCAGGCCGCCGTCGCCGAGCACCGCCTTCGCCCAGCGATAGAACGGATGTGCGTTGGCGCCCTTCACAGCCTCCTTGCCAGCCAATGGAAACGTGACATTGAACGCCCCCTGACAGAACTTGGCGATCTCGGCATTGCTGCCCGGTTCCTGCTCGCCGAAATCATTCGACGGCACACCGATCACCACTAACCCTTTGCTTTCGTAGCGCTCGTGCAGGGCTTGCAGCCCCGCGTATTGCCGCGTGAACCCACAGAACGACGCTGTATTGACGACCAGCAAGACTTTTCCTTTGTAGCCCGCGAGCGGCATCGGTTTGTCGTCGATGGTCTGGAAGGCGAAATCATGCGCCGAACCGGAGGCCGCACCTTGCGCCTCGGCCAGCGCCGGGGCGAACAGCAACGCCAGCGCGGCGATCCCCGCGACAAGCTTTTTCAGCGGCCACATGTTGCATGCCTCCATATTGCGTGGAACGGCTTGAGCCAATTCGCCAAGGGAACAATAGGCGATCCTGCTGCAGCTGTGAAACACGATGTGAAGGCCGAAATCCCGGTTTGTTCACGCTGGAGTGACAGGGCCGGACGCGTTCGGGATTGACGTTTGATCTACGTTCAGTGCAAATTCCGGGACTTCTCGGGGGATTTCATGGCTCGATTCGCCTTCATGATCGGACTGACGGTTGCGGCCGCCCTCACGGGTTGCGGATCCAGTTCCAATCCGGGTGCCGGGTTGACCACCGCTTCGATCCTTGGGGATGCTCCGGCGTCTGCCGGCGAGACGCTTGGCATCCGCAACGATGATCCGATGGCCCGGCCGGTGCAAGTCGCCTGGACATCGGCGCGGGCGCAGAAATGTGGCTTCAATTTCGACGCAGCCACCCTCAAATCGACGTACCTCGCGTACGAAGGCAGCCAAGGCTCTAACCTCGCCAACGTCGAGAAGATCTACGATCAAACCACCACCACCATCCGCTCCTCGACGGGCAATGCCGAGGAATACTGCACCGACCGCAAGAGCCGCGAGATCAAGGCCGACCTGCAGCGCCACCTCGCCGGAAACTACGCACCCAACTTACCGCAACCGAAAGCCCAAGCAGCCCAGTGCGGCGGGCTGTTCGGCGGCGTCTGCGACAGCGGCGAGAAGAAAGATTTCAACTCAAAAGATTTCTGGCAGGAGCAGGTCGACCGCAAGAACGGCACGCGCAGCAATTAGAAGCGCCCCTTGAGCCGCAGTATGGCAGGCGAAGCCTGACGTGGCCGTGTGCTGATCGTGCGCGATCATCTGCCGATTTGACTAGGCCGATCACCAATCTCGAAACCTTCCTCATATGTCCCCTTGCGGAACACCAAGAGAACACGTAGAGTGTTCTTGAT
This sequence comes from uncultured Alphaproteobacteria bacterium, assembly GCA_963714325.1. Lineage (GTDB taxonomy): Bacteria > Pseudomonadota > Alphaproteobacteria > Rhizobiales > Hyphomicrobiaceae > CAVQOB01. The sequence goes on from CAVQOB010000035.1 coordinate 203,497, forward strand.
TTGTACAATTCCGAGTCGCTGCCGTGGCGGGTTCATCCAGCCGCGACATCCCAGGAGGGGACATGCTCACTCAGAAGCAGAAAGATCTGCTGATGCTCATCCACGCCAGGTTGCAGGAAACCGGCGTGCCGCCCTCATTTGATGAAATGAAAGATGCCCTCGACCTCAAGTCGAAGTCGGGCATTCACCGGCTGATCACTGCACTCGAAGAGCGCGGCTTCATTCGCCGCCTGCCACATCGCGCGCGGGCGCTGGAAATCATCAAGCTGCCGGATGCTTCGACCATTGCGACGCCAACCGCGGCCGATGCCGCGACTGCACGTATGGGCGGCCTTTCCGTGATCGAGGGTGGCGGCAAGAAAGCAGCCCCCCCGGCCATGGCGACGTTGCCGCCGTCCTATGCGGCCGGCGCGGGCATTGCTATTCCGCTGATGGGACGCATTGCCGCCGGCGTTCCGATCAGCGCGATCCAGCATCATGCGCAGGATATCGCCTGCCCACCCGATATGCTTGGGCCCGGCGATCACTTCGCGCTTGAGGTTAAAGGCAACTCGATGATCGACGCCGGCATCTATGAGGGTGACATCGTCATCATCAAGCGCCAGCCGACCGCCAACAACGGCGACATCATCGTCGCTCTCGTCGAGCAGGAGGAAGCGACCTTGAAGCGCTTGCGCAAGCGCGGCGCCTCGATCGCGCTGGAAGCCGCCAACCCAGCCTACGAAACTCGCATCTTCGGGCCGGATCAGGTGGATATTCAGGGCCGGCTGGTCGGCTTGATCCGCAAGTACTGAACAGTTGATTGGGAGTGCTGCCACTGCAAACAACGCCGAGTCTGCGACGAGTGGGGGTACGCGCGGTTGGTGTCACGTGATGCGCTCGGTGCGTCCGATGCGCGTCGTCGGTGGGCAACTAACGGCTGGTTGCAACGAAACAAGTGAATCGTTTCTGCCTTGCTCCGCACCCTTTTTTTGTCATCCCGGCGGCATCGCGTCCGTTTGAAGCATGGCACGCCGCGACGCGATGCTCGGCATGGACGGCCGAGACCCACATCAACACCAAATTGTCGCGGTGCCAAACCGACATCAAGACTGAAAGAATGTGCCCATTTGCACGCTTTTTATACCGTCGCGATCCGGCCAATTTGAAGGCCTTGTCGTGGGCCCCTGCGCGGCCATGACGATCCTAGTACTGCCTTTACTGAACCCTAGGCAGACCTTTTCCCAATATAGACTATGGCCGGGGCTTGCGCTCCGGCCATCTGGCGTTTCCGAAAGAGAGAGAGAGAGAGACAGAGAGAGGCTTACTTCATCGGCTGGTAGCTGACGGGCTGGGCATCGCCGCCGAAGTGATAGCGCAGGCCGAGCTTGAACTCGTGGGCGCGGATGTCATCGACGAACACGCGCGGATTGACGAAGCCAGCGTTGTCGACGCGACCGGACTGGGCCTTGCCGTAGTCCATGTAGCGATACCCGAAGTCGAGGATCGCACGATCCGAAACCTGATAGCCAACGCCGGCCATCAGCGACCAGGCGAGAGACAAGCGGCCGTCACCTTCGATGCGGTTGGTCAGCGCAGGATTATCGGTAAAGTAGACTTCGCTCATCTTATTGTAGGCGACGCCGACGCCGGCGCCCAAGTACGGCACCATGCCGTTGAAGTTGCCGAAATCCTTATAGCCGTTGAACATCATCGTGTAGGACTTGATGCCGGAGTGGAGCGGATCGACGATCGGCGCCGGCGCAACCCCAAGGATCGGCGCAGCGACATAGTTCAGCGGCTCACCATGGAAGTTGCGATGACCGGTATACCCTAGCATGACTTCACCGCGAATACCTCGAGAGCCCATGCCGCAACCAATACCGACGCCGCCCATCCAGGCGTTTTCCATCGACGTATTCGTGACCGCATCACCCATGTAGGTGGAAGGCGTTGAGTAGAAAAGCGTTGGATCGAAACCGACGGGATCACCAGCGCCGGGCGTATAGGTGTTCGTCGCGGCACTGTACGTGCCTGTCGCACCAGCAGCCGTCGCGGCTGCCATATCAAAAGTCGGCGTTGGATTGGATACCGCCCACTTCACATTCGGATCCTTCGACACGGAGTAGCCGATATCGCCGCGGAAGTAGCAGGGGCCGGCTGGACCGCGGGGTGCTGCATACTGCATCTGCTGAGCGGGAATGCGATCCTTGATCGACCCCTTGCCACCATAGCCGCCGAGATCGGCAGCGGACGCCGGCGCGAGCACGGCTGCAACGGCGAGCGCGGCTGTTGCCATGCCGGCTTTCATCATAACATTCATAGCTGTTTACCCTTCTTACACAGGCACTCGTCGGAGGCCTGTTGGACCTCAAGTTGCCAGTCCACAGTGGACGCTGGGGGTAAAGATCGGGTTAAGCGGCGGTCGATTTCGGGACGCGAGCCAAAGTTGCGCAAGGGCGGCACGCGGGGCGTAACAGCGGCCAACCACGACAAGCATCAGTGGAACGACAGCGCGCGAATGACGTAAGCACCGCAAGAGACGGCGAACCAATGTCTGAAAATCTTGTGCCATTTGACCGGGGTGGCCGCCTTTACGCGGCGCCGCGTGCGGGATGACAGGAATGCGTTGCCTGTCAGTTGTTTTCTGGCCGGCTCAGCCGCCCTTCGGCCTCCATCTGATCCCACCAAATGCGGGAGCCGAATTTCAGCTTGTTAGCGTCACGTGGATACCACCGCGTGGCATCGCGGTCGTCGTAGACGCGTTCGCCGGGAGCAGCGCGGTGTTGTGTGCTTTTTACTTTAGCAGCCTTTGTCGATGGATCGCGTTCCGCCGCAAGAGCGGGTGCGCTCGCGCCAATGATCGCCAAAACGGCCAGCACGGATATGATACGCATCGTCGCCTCCTGCGCGAAGTCGGACGATCCAGTCTACGACGAAACAGGCACAAGTGGCAGTCCCGCTCACGCAACCGTGTTCACCCCAAGCGGCGGCGGAATTCGTCATAGCCGTAACGGCGGATGACGCGGTAGTCGCCGTTCTCGTCGAGGATGGCGAGATCGGGCAGCGGCGTGCCGTTGAAGGTGGTGTTCTTGACAAACGAATATTGCATCATGTCGGCGAAGATCAGCCGATCGCCGATTTTCAGCGGTTTGGCGAATGAATACTCGCCGATGATGTCGCCGGTCATGCAGGTTTTGCCGCCCAGCACATACGTGTGTTCGTGTTCGCCGGCTTTGCCCGCGCCGATCAGCGGCGGCGTGTAGGGCACTTCCAACACATCTGGCATATGCGTCGACGCCGACGCGTCGAGGATCGCGATGTCCTTCTCGTTTTTATGCAGGTCAAGCACGGTTGCAACGAGATAGCCGGTGTCGACGACGAGGCCGGCACCCGGCTCCAGGATGACCTCGACCTTGAACGTCGCCTTGAAGTCCTTGATCGCCGTGATGAGCGCCGCAACATCATAGTCGGGCTTGTTGATGAAGTGCCCGCCGCCGAAATTCACGCACTTGACGCGGCGGATGTAAGCGCCAAAATTCCTGGCGACGTGCGCGATCAGGCCAACAGAGCCATCGTGACGGGATTCACACAGCGCGTGCGCATGCAGAATGTCGATCTCGTCCCAAGGTATCTCGTCGATCTGTGCCGTCGTCGTGCCAAAGCGCGAGCCGGGCGCGCACGGATCGTAAAGCGGGCCGCCGAGCGTCGCGTTGGAATAGCCGGGGTTGATGCGCAGGCCAGCTCGGCGCTTGGCGGCTTTGACCAACGGCAGGAAGCGGCGCACCTGGCTCGGCGAATTGAAATAGATGTGGTCGGCGAGCTCGCAGAGCGCTTTGACCTCGGGCTCGGTGTAGGCGGGCGCATAGACGTGCACCTCCTTGCCGAACTCCTCCCGACCCATCCGCGCCTCGTACTCGCCCGACGCGGTCGTGCCATCGAGGGTGTCGCGGATCAGCGGAAACGCCGCCGGCATCGCCCACGATTTAGTTGCGAGCAGGATCTTGCACCCGGTCTCCCGCTTGATGCGCGCGGCGGTCGCTATGTTCCGCTTCAGCGCCGCCACGTCGAGGACATAGGCGGGTGTGTGGATGTCGGGGGGAAGACGGGGCTGCATCTCTGGCTTTCCAGCGCACTGACAAGCCGGCATGGCATATCACTTACTGTCGCCAATATGGCACTTGGATACGCCGATTGGAAGGTAGTAGACCGCCACTGCCTTTCATAACTCGCAATTTCTGTCTGGTTGGAACCGATGTTCTGCATGATGCGGCGCTTAGGACCTACATGCAATCGGGTCGCCGCTATCGTCGCACGACATTGTTCTGGCCATCCTGACCCTTGCCGATCGCATCACGACGGATTCATAAGCAATAATCGAGCATCGTGTTTGCGGTCTGAATAGACGGCGCTCTGTTGGCTACCCCGTCAAGCCCCGATACGGCGCAAGCAATGCCAGCCGCCCACCGCCATTATCCTATGCACCCGCTCCGGGTCTGCAGTCGCCAAATAATTCGAAGCCTCCCAGGCAATCTTGCGTGCTTCCCCAACAGGACACAGCCTCGGTCCGGACAAACGTTTTTCGATCTCAAATATTCTATAACCGGCGTTCTCGAACGCTTGCGTCACGGGTGTCGGAAACGGCCGATGCTCTTCAAATATCCAATCGCGCACGCGTCTGCGCGCGAGGATTTCGACCGCACCATCGAGGACCGCGCGCTCATGTCCCTCGACATCGAGTTTCGCGACCGCGATGCTTTCGTGCGGCGCGACCAAACTATCCAGCCGCTGAGCAGGAACCTGCAGCCCATCCGCACCCGCCACCGTCGATACATGGGCCAAACCGCAATTGCCCGCAAAATCCGTCGGCATCTCAAGCACCACCGTACCCTCGGCATCGGACACCGCGATATTCAAGGCAACGACTTCGGCATGGGACTGCGAGGGCCATCGGCGGATGTTGTTCTGCAGTTCCCCGAATATCTCGGGATGAGCCTCGCATGCGATGACCTTTCCTGTCGGCCCGCTTCGCTTGGCGAGTACAGACGTCATGTGCCCGATGTTGGCACCGATATCCATCGTCGTATCGCCCGGCGAACACAGCCGCCACAGCATTTCCGATACGACGAGATCATAGACACCCAGACTAACCACGGCCCGCCCGATCTGCTCTTGGGCATTGACTCGCAACTGTGTCCCCCATGGCAGTTCGACGATCTTGAAGGCTTCGCTGTTCGCGCCCGCTAACTGCAATGCCCGGCGCCAAGCTTGGCTGGGTCGCATGACATATTCCGGCTTGAGCAATGACGTCAATGAAACGGGCAAAACTGTCACTCCTTATGGCTGCCGTTTAATTTACAGTAAGCGAATGGTGCTACAGCGTAATGTATCAGTCAGCTCGGGGTTAATTTCGTCCAGCACCGCGTCGTCGAGGACATTAACTGGAGTGTGGATGCCAGGGGGAATTTTGGCGTGCATGAGATGAACCTACGTTCGGATCAGCCGCAGCAGCCGATCCGGTGATGTCCGCTATATTGCATCTCGGGGGTGCCGGTTCAACCGCGCACGGTGCCAAACGCGCGGCGCCAATTGAACAGCCGCGGCACGGCCGCGCAATACTGATCATAGACCACGCCGTAGGTTGCCCTGAGCCAAGGCTCCTCGGTCAGGATCATGATGAAGTAGACGGCAAGCATGGCGGCGCAGAGTGCCATCGTGGGGGCGTTGTCGGTGGCCAGAGCGAGGCTCGCGTAAACCAGCATCAGCATGGCGTTCTGCGGATTGCGTGACCATTGATAAATGCCGGATGTCACGAGCCCGTCCTGCGCGCCATAGCTGTTGTCGCGACCGAGCACGCGGAAGGCATAAATGAAGACAGCGATCGCGCCGACGCAAATGACACCCGCCATCACGCGCAGCCAAAGCGGCAAGCCGAGATAAGCACTGCCGCCCAGCGCCGCCATGACGAAGCACAAGACGTTGAGCGACCGAAACAGCGGCCAGAACAGATAGCTCTGCCACGTCTTCGCAGCCGGCGGCGGCCAGATCCGCAACGGCCGGATCACGAGCGTCAGTAGCAGAAGCGCGATGAGTACGACGGCAATGACAGCGCCGAGGGGGAAGATTGCGGCTGTAAGGCTGTCCATAGCTTTGTCCTACTAAGGCCAGGGGCAAATGCGATGTTGCTGGGGATAACGCTCGTAGTCATGGGAATAGATAGTTCTGCTCTCGCACAAAAACTGGATACACTAACAACAGTGCATTCAACCGGCGAGCGCAATGCCGCAAAAAGACGTTTGGTGTGATCACAGAATTGCACCAAAACAACATGAGGCTTGTGCATTCCGTGACTTGGCAAGACATACTCGCATCGGCGGCGCTTGTCGTAAGCATCATAGCCGCCATCGCGTCATGGATGTCCTGGCGGGCGGCGAAGCAAGCGATTAAGGCGACAATCTACGAGCAGAGATTTGAAGTGTACAGAGATGCAGAGACATTTCTTCGCTCATGGATTTAAAGCGGTCGGCCCGATCTTAACGCCAATCTTCGTTTACTCGTGGATGCCTGGAACCGATCTCATTTTCTTTTCGATCAAAGCGTCACCGATTTTTTGCGGGAGCTTTGGTTGGACGCGATAAAAGCAGACTTAGCCCATCAAACTATTGACGGCCGAATGCCTGGTGATCGGGAGGATGCGCTTCGAACGTCGCGCTGGTTTAACGACAAATATATCAAAGAAGACTCGCCCCTTCTTAAGGCATTTCGGAAGCAGTTGACCGTTTAATTCATGGTTTGGTCCTAAGGAATATAGCTGCACTCCACCGTCACGGCCGCGGAGGCGGCCGCCCAAGCAAGGCAGTTGTGCGAACACGCGTGGACGTTTGCTTGGGTGGCCGCCGGCGCGGCCGTGACGAACGTGGCGGGTGATCTGCCCTACATTGCAACGATGAATTTGCGAATGCGCTTGAAGCAACAGCGCAGATTGATCTGCGTCAGTCATCGCCCGTGGGTAATCGGCGGCAGCGGCGCGGTTTGGAACAGTGTGACGCGCAGGCCGCCATGCGCGACCGGGGCCGAGGTCGGCAGAAACGGCAGCGCGGTCGCGTAGGCGAGTTGCTTGTCTGATGTGACGAGGCCGACGCGCCAGCCGGCGAAACGGGTGAGCATGGTTTGGCCGAGCGCCCGATAGAGCGTGGCGAGACGGCTCTTGTCGCTCATGCGTTCGCCATAAGGCGGATTGACGATGACGAGGCCGGGGGGGCCGGCGGGCGGCTGCAGGTCGGAGATCGGCCGCTGCGTGAACGTCGTCAATGCCGTCACGCCCGCACGTTCGGCGTTCTCCCTGCTCATCGCGATCGCCGACGCGTCGCGATCGCTGCCGTAAAAGCGGACGGCGGGGGTGAGGTTACGGGAGACAGCGCGCATCTTTTGCCACGCGGCCGGCTCGAAGGTCGCGAGATGCTCGAAGGCGAAAGCCCGGGCACGGCCGGGATTGAGACCGGCGGCGATCTCGGCCGCCTCGATGACAAAGGTCCCCGCTCCACACATCGGATCGAGCACGGGTTCGCGGCCGGTATAGCCGCACTGGCGCAGGAAGAGGGCTGCCAACGTTTCGCGCATCGGCGCCGCGTTGACGCTTTCCTTGTAGCCGCGCTTGTGCAGCAGCTCGCCGGATGTATCGACGCTGATCGTGCAGATGTCGTTGTCGATGCGCGCCATGATGGTGACCGGCGCCGCATTGGCGACGGTGACGCCGAGCGCGTCGCGGATCGCGTTTTCGAGACGCTCGGCCGCTGCACCGGTGTGATAGATGCGCGATTTCGAGCAGGTGACGCCGATGTCGACGGCGACGTCGGGGCGCAGGACCTTGGCCCACGGCACGCGCCGCGCGCCAAATTCGAGGGCGGCAAGGTCCGTCGCGCGGAAGGATGCGATGCGAGCGAGCACACGTCCTGCGCCACGCAGCCACAGATTGGCGCGCCACACCTCGGGCCACCCGCCACGGATCGTCACGCCGCCGGGCACGGCGAGAGCGCGCTTGAAGCCCTTCGATTGGGCTTCATCGCGCAACAGGCTTCAAGGCCGGGGGCGGTCACGAGAAAGATTTCGAAGTCGTCGGCGGGTTTGGACATCGCGCCGCTATAGCGCGACGACGGGATTGAGGATAGGGAGGACAGCACGACGTCGTCCTGCGCCGCTTATTCGAAACGAAGGCTCGCTCCATGTGCTGCGATCGCTTGGGCGATCCGCTGCACCACCCAATCCGACCGGTCGAGCTGGCCCATCTTTCCCTGAGCTGGGCGCACCTTATGGACCTGCACGCACGCATCGCGCCCATCGATGTCGTTATCCTCGATCGTGCAGACAATCAGGTATGTCGCGCCCTCGTGTTTGACTTCGAAATCCCAGCCGTGATCCTCGGCCCACGGCGAGACCGCATTCAGACCAGCTGACGCCGTCTCTCTCGACAGCCACTTGGCTAGTGCCGCCCCACCGATCGTCTCGTTGATGCGTTCGCGGCGCTCCGCGTCGCTATCGACGAAGTCGTCGGTCTCGAACCAGATGATGGCTGATTGCATCACGTCTTCACCTTAAACAAATCCTTCTGATCGCTCGTTTTCAAATCGACCACGTGCCAGGGCAAGCCCTGTTTGGCGATTGCGTCCATGAAGGGTTTGGAGGCGAGTTGTTCGACGTTGAAGACGCCGGGTTTGGGTCCCCAGTGTCCCTGGAACAGCATCATCGCGCCGACGGCGGGTGGCACGCCTGTCGTGTAGGAAACGGCCTGCGCGCCAGTTTCCTTGTAGCAGTCGGCGTGGTGGCAGACGTTGTAGATCATCGTGCGGCGCGGTTTGCCGTTCTTGCCGGTGCCGGTGAAGATGACGCCGATCGACGTCTTGCCAGTGTAGTTCTCGCCGAGCGATGACGGCGGCGGCAGCAGCTCCTTCAGGAACTCCATGGGGATGACGGGATTGCCCTTGTACATGACGGGGTCGATGCGCGTCATGCCGACGTTCTGCAGGACGTCGAGGTGCTTGATGTAGTTGTCGGAGAAGGTCATCCAGAAGCGGATCTGCTTGAGGCCCTTGATGTTCTTGACGAGGCTTTCTTCTTCCTCGTGATAGATCAGATAGGATTTGCGCGGACCGACTTCCGGATAGTCGATCATGCAGTTGATGCTCAGCGCATCGATCTCGATCCACTTGCCGTCTTTCCAGTATTTGCCGCGCTGGGTGACTTCGCGCAGATTGATTTCCGGATTGAAGTTGGTGGCGAAGGCTTTGCCGTGGCTGCCGTCGTTGCAATCGACGATATCGATCGTCTCGATGGTGTCGAACAGGTATTCCTGCGCGTAGGCGCAATAGATGTTGGATTGGCCGGGATCGAAGCCGCAGCCGAGGATCGCCATGATGCCGGCCTTCTTGTAGCGGGCCTGATACTTCCATTGCCAGGAGTATTCGAACTTGGCGACATCGCGCGGTTCGTAGTTGGCGGTGTCCATGTAGTGCACGCCGGTCTCGAGGCAGGCGTCCATGATCGGAAGGTCTTGGTAGGGCAGCGCCATGTTGATGACGAGGTGCGGCTTGACCTTTTTAATGAGGGCAATGGTTTCCTTGACGTTGTCGGCGTCGACCTGATGGGTGTGGACTTTGCCTTTGCAGCGCTTGGCGACCTTCTCGCAGCTGACGAGGCGGCGCGACGCCAAGTGGATGGTTTTGAAGACATCGCGGTTCATGGCGCACTTTTGTGCCACGACCGAGCCGGCCGCGCCCGCGCCGATGATGAGAACGGTGTCCATACGTCACTCCTAAGGTGTTCTGGAAGAATTGGGGAACGCCCTTGCGCGCAAAGGCCATGCCGGGAAGAGAACCGCTGCGAGCGATACGGCAGATGCGCCGGTTTTTCAACTGCTACCAGCGGAGACGGTCTCAGGTGCAAAATAAAACAGGACCGGTGATAAGCACCGATCCTGTGGACTTGGATGGCCGCGTTTGGTCGGGTTGTCAGACGACGTTGAGCTTGGTCGTTTCGGTGACCTTCTGCCCACCGTCCTCGACCCAGGTGAACTCGAATGAGCCCGGCCCCGGCACCTTCATGAAGAAGGAGATGTAGGGGTTCGCGGAGATGCCCGGTTGCATATCGGCGGCGAAGACGTCCTTGCCGGCATACTTCGCCGAGAACGCATTGAGGATCTGGCGCGGCACGGTCTTGCCGGCCGCGTCCTTGCGTTGGCCGGTCTCCATGACGTGCTGGATCAACGTCTTGACTTCGATGACGTCGCCGACCTTAGCGGTATCGGGAAGTTTGATGCGGGGTTTCATGTGTTTGGTCTCTTTCTTATTGGTCGCGCTTCCTATCGGAAAACCGGTTCCCACCTTTCGCGGCAAGCGCTCTTAACCGCCGCAGCCACCGATGGTGACTTTGACAGTGCGCTTGCCCATCAGGAACGAGCCGTTCGAGAGTTCGGCGACGGCGATGACGTCTTGCGTTTTCGCTAGTCGCATCCGGCTCGACACGGTTGCCGCGCCCGAGGCCGGCGTAAAGCGGAATGTCGCGACGCCCGGCTGCGGATTGCCGCTGGAGATGACGTGGAGTGCCTTGACGTGGTCCGCTTCGGTCATTGGGCTGTCGACTTTGATCGTGAATGGCACGGTGTTACCGTTCTCGGCGATCTCGGGCATGTCGACGTTGATTTTGCCATCCGTCGCCTTGGCATCACCGACGATTTTCTTGATCGTCTCTTCCCAGGTCAGGGCTTTGTCCTGAGCGACGGCGGCATCCGTGGATGCCAGCCAACCCGACAAGGCTGCAGCGCCCGCCGCTCCCAGCAAGAATATGCGTCGATCCGTGCTCATGTCTCTATTGCTCCCGAAATCGTGTTCCCAATGACCCCAAACAGGTCCCTGATGGATGTATCCAGCTGGTCCCTAACATAATAGATTGTGGGCCGTATGCAATTCACGACGGGGTGTTGCTCGATGGGTATTTTCGCCGCGGTTCGCGCGAGGGCTTGGGTTGTCATGGCGGTCTTGGCCGGGCTGGCCGGGACTATCCCATGGGCGGGCCCCTCTGGCGCCAGCGACGCCCAAGATCTTGAGACCATGCCGGCCGCCTTGCTGATGGTCGACGATGCCGGCTGTGTCTACTGCCGGAAATGGGACCGCGAAGTCGCGCTTGGCTATGAGCGTAGCGACGAAGGCCAAGTCGCGCCGCTGGTCCGCCGGCCAATTCGTTCAACCGACGTCGCGCGCTATCCCGGCATCCGCTACACGCCGACTTTCCTGCTGCTGGTCGAGGGCCGCGAGATCGGCCGCATTGTCGGCTATCCCGGACCGGACCTGTTCTGGGGCGAATTCAACGCCCTGTTTGTGAAATCAGGGCTGAGACTAACGCCGGACAAGGCGCCGGACGAGATCCGCACCGATTGGTGTCCAGAAACAACCGTGCGCATGCCCGCAACCATGCGCAACTGAGTTGGCCGCCCGGTCTTCGTTGCAGCGCACAATCATTGCGTCGATGCCGCGCGCGAGCACAGCATTCTTTTTTGCCGAGCGCCAACTGTGCAGGATAGGCAGTTGGCGCTTCTCGCGTCATAACAGTTACCAGGAAAGCAGGATCTAGGGAGGATCGCATGTCTAAGGTTACGAGACGCGACTTTGCACGACTGATGGGTGGTGCCGGTGTTGGCCTCGCGGCGGGAGCTGGTGTGTCGACATTCGCCATCGCGCAGGGGGCGGCAGCCGCGCGCGTCGTCATCATCGGCGGCGGGGCTGGCGGGGCAACCGTCGCGCACTATCTCAAAAAGGGCGATCCGAAACTTGACGTGCGCTTGATCGAGCCGAAATCAACCTACACCACCGGTTTCTTCTCCAACCTCGTCATCGGCGGGTTCCGGTCGCTCGCCTCGATACAGCACGGCTACGGCGATCTGCGCAAACTCGGCGTGATGGTCATCCATGAACGCGCGAGCAAGGTCGACGCCGTCAAGAAGACGGTGACGCTGTCGGGCGGCACTGTGTTGCCCTATGACCGCCTCGTGCTCTCGCCGGGGATCGATGTCGATTACAATTCCATTCCCGGCTACTCGATCGAAGCCTCGGAAACGATCCCGCACTTCTGGCAGAACCATGCGCATCTCAATCTGCTGACGTCCCAGCTCGCGAGCATGAAAGACGGAGGCATTGTCGCCTTCGCCCCGCCGGACAACCCCTATCGCTGCCCGCCCGGACCCTATGAGCGTATCGCGATGGTGGCGCACTACCTGAAGACCAAGAAGCCGAAATCGAAGCTGATCGTGCTCGACCCGAAGAAGGCGTTCTCGAAGCAGCCTGTGTTCACCGAAGCGTTTGAGAAATACTACAAGGGCATCGTCGAGTTGAACTTGTCGAACGATATCGACAGCTTCGCGGTGACCAAGGTCGACGCCAAAACCAAGACGCTGACGACGGCGTCCGGCAAGGTGGTCAAGGCCGACGTCGCGATGGTCGTGCCCAAGCAGTCGGCCGGTATGATCGCGCTGCTGTCGGGCGCGGCGCACGGCAATTGGTGCCCGATCAAGCCGGAAAATTTCGCATCGACGCTGCTGAAGGACGTCTATGTGATCGGCGACGCAGCCGTCGCCGATCCGATGCCGAAGTCGGCGTTCTCGGCGAACAGCCAGGGCAAGGTCGTCGCTGCCGATATTCTCGCTGACCTCTCTAAGAAGGAGAAGTTCCCCGCCCGCTATCGCAACACCTGCTGGTCGCTGGTCGCGCCCGACGACTGCATCAAGATCGGCGCCAACTACGAAGCGAAGGCCGGCAAGCTCGAAGCCTCCGGCCCGTTCGTGTCGCAGAAGGGCGAGACAGCTGAGGTGCGCAAGCAGAACTGGGTGGAGGCTGAAGGCTGGTACTCCGGCATCGTCGCCGACATCTTTGCCAAGCCTGCAGCACCGGCTGCGGCACCTGTGCCGGCGAAGAAGGGGTGACGGCGATAACCAGAGGACGTTGATGGCCAACAATACGTCTGACACGATGACGGGAACGGTCACGTTGCATCGCGTGCTGCGCGCGCCACCGGAACGCGTCTACCGCGCGTTTCTCGATGCTGAGGCCATGGCGAAGTGGTTGCCGCCCTACGGCTTCACCGCCAAGATGCATCATCTCGACGCCAAAGTCGGCGGCACGTTCCGCATGTCGTTCACGAACTTCACCAGCGGCCACGCCCATGCGTTCGGCGGCGAGTACCTCGAACTCGTGCCGAACGAGCGGCTGCGCTACACCGATCGCTTTGATGATCCCAACCTTCCCGGCGTCATGCACGTCACCGTCGCGTTGAAAAAAGTGCTTGTGGGAACCGAGGTTCACATCACCCAGGCCGGCATCCCCGCCGTGATCCCGCTGGCGATGTGCTATCTCGGCTGGCAGGAATCGCTGGCCCAGCTTGCAACCCTCGTCGAGCCGGAGATCAAGGGGTAGCGTAGCGCGATTATTGCATCAGCCGAGCTTTCTATCCACCAACTCATCAGCAAACCCGTGATTGACGTCGCGGTGTTTGGCTTCGTCGCGGCGCACTTGAATGACGACGTCGCGCAGGCGGGCATCGGCTGGAAGTTTCCAGTAGTCGATGGCGATCTGCGGCGCTGGCACATTCTCGACTTTGCCGGCGTCGATGTCGACGAGGTATTCGGTGTAGCTGACGACCGCCTCCTCTTCGAGATAGCCGACGAAGCGATGCGCGACGCGCGGCCATACCAGATAGAACAGGAAAAAAGCGTTGTAGAAGATGCCCTGCGCAAGCACGATCAGGGCCCGTTCGAAACCGTTCGGCTTCGCGACGTGCAGGAACGTCATCAGGTGCATGCGCTCGTTCTCGGCTTCGTCGAGCAGCGTCTTGATCCAGCCGCGGTCACTCTCGAAACGGCGGAGACATCTGAGATGCACGAGCGCGCCACCAACCATGCCGGGAACGGCGGCGACGGTTTCGAGGATCACGGCGCGATGGCCATAGCGACGCTGGAAGAACAGGTCGGCGAAAAAGCGGAGCAGCTTGACGAGCCCCAACGCCATTCGGTCGGCGGGGCCGCCGGGCGCGCGATGCGTCACGGTCAAACCGGCATCCGTTGGTGGTTGGCTGCTCATAGCGACATCGACCCTCCAGCATGCACCGCATCGCTCAACGTGGTGTCGGCAAGGGGCGGTGTCGAGAGCCACGGCCAACATGCCGCGTGTCTCGCTATTTTTCTCAATTCTGTGAAACGCCGCTGCGGGCGTTTTAAGGCACCCTAGACGCGTTAACGATGGACTTGGCTACCCACCCCTACCCCCGATTGGTAAACGCGCACCCAGTGGCCTCCTAAAGCGAAATAACGGGCATCCCAGAGAGCGACCAACTCTAGATTGCAAAAATATAGCGAAATACCCTCGCTGGCTCGACTGAGGGCAATTCTTGGGGCCTCGGTCGCCCAGTGCCAACCGCCGCGCTTTTTTCACGCGGCTTCGGAGCCCACTCGCATCCGCCGCTAACCCCGCTGCAGTCGTGCCTTCTGATACAGCGGCATCACCTCGTGCAGGTGCTTCTTGATGATGTCGATGCGGGTAGCGCCAGAGGGATGCGTCGACATCCACTGCGGTGGTGCGCCTTTCGACGCCTGGCTCATCTTCTGCCAGAGCACGACGCCGGATTCCGGATTGTATCCGGCGCGGGCCGCCAGCTCCATGCCGATCAGATCGGCTTCGAGTTCGTCGTTGCGCGAGAATTTCAGCGTCGCGAGGCTTCCGGCCCCTGCCCCGACGAGATCACCGAGCTGCCCGAAGATCAGTCCGGCGACGACACGCCCTGCCCCCAGCGCCATCTGCTTACCGGCGCGTTCGCGCGCGTGTTCCCACAGCGCATGGCCGATCTCGTGGCCCATCACCATGGCGATTTCATCGTCGGTCAACTGCAACTGATCGATGATACCGGTGAAAAACGCGATCTTGCCGCCGGGCATGCAGAACGCGTTGATCTGCTTGGAGTTGAGAACGTTGACTTCCCATTTCCAGTCCTTGGCGCGCTCATTGAACTTGGTCGCGCCGGGTAGCAGGTCCTTGGCGATCTTGCGCAGCCGCTGCACGGTTGGGTGCGTCTCCGGCAGCAGCGCCTGCTTCTGGTAGGCTTGCCGCGTCATCTGCGTGTATTGCAGATCGGCTTGTTGCTCGATCTTCTCAGCGCCGACGACGTACCGAAACACCGATTTGCGGCTGACGGTAACGCCATCTGGCTCCTTCGCCAGCGCGACGGCGCTGACGGCGACGGCGCATGCCAACGCCAGACCTAGTCCTAAACCTCTGCGCATCGTCGCCGCTCTCCCTCTCGTCCATGGTTCTCGTCCATGGCTGGCCCTGCCTTTGACACAACCTACCAAATAAGGATCATGCTGTTCCAGGTCCAGCCTCGTCTTGCCAGAATTTAATGCGAGCTGGCCGGATCGGCCGATGGTTCCGACGAAAGTGTTGCAATGGTGCGCGCATGAGTGACCCGAACGTCCGAACCGTCCGCGTCGCCCCGCGGATCGCCGATATTGACGCGGCCGGTTGGGATCATTGCGCCGCCCCCAATCCGGCGACGCTCAATCCGTTTGTGCTGCATGGCTTCCTGAAGGCGCTGGAAGACTCAGGCTCCGTCGGTGGCCGCTCCGGTTGGACGCCGCAGCATCTCGCGCTCGAGCGCGCTGACGGCGCTATCGAGGCGGTCACGCCCGCCTACCTCAAGAGCCACAGCCAAGGCGAATACATTTTCGATCACGGCTGGGCCGACGCCTATGAACGCGCAGGCGGGCGCTACTATCCCAAGCTACAGATCGCCGTGCCGTTCACGCCGGTGCCAGGTCCGCGCTTCCTGGTCGGCAACGCACCCGGTGCTGCGGACCGCGAGCAATTGCTGGCGGCGGCGGCGATCGAACTCGCCCGCCAGCGTGGTCTCTCGTCGATCCATGCCACCTTTATTGGCGAGGATGTCTGGCGGCGCTTATCGCAGCACGACTACCTGCAGCGCACCGGCCAGCAGTTTCACTGGACCAACCAGGGCTATCAGACATTCGACGATTTCCTCGCCGCCCTCGCCTCACGCAAACGCAAGGGCATCCGTAAGGAGCGCGAGACAGCCTTGAGTGCCGGCTTGAGCATCGAGCACGTCAGCGGCGCCGCCATCACAGAAGCGCACTGGGACGCCTTCTTCGCCTTCTATATGGACACCGGCAGCCGCAAGTATGGCCGCCCCTATCTCAGCCGCAAATTCTTCTCGCTTCTCGGCGCCGCGATGGCCGATCGCTGTCTACTGGTGATGGTCAAGCGCGGCTCAGCATATATCGCCGGCGCATTGAACCTGGTCGGCGGCGATTGCCTCTACGGGCGCTACTGGGGCGCGATCGAGCAGCACCCCTGCCTGCACTTCGAGGTCTGCTACTATCAGGCGATCGACTACGCGATCCGCCACAAGCTGGCGCGCGTCGAAGCCGGCGCCCAGGGCGAGCACAAACTGGCGCGCGGCTACCTGCCGACGCCCACCTACTCGCTGCATTGGATCGCCGACCCTGGATTCCGCCGCGCCGTCGACCGCTACCTGAAGGAAGAACGCACGCACGCCGCCGAGCAGCGCGACATGCTCGCCGAATACGCGCCGTTCCGCAAAGTCGTCAGCGCGGAAGATGCCTAGTCCACACCATCCGATCGCACGACTTGTTCCAGATTGCATCAGCTCGGAACCAAACAACCGCTACCAAGCACGGCGAGGCCCTGTACAAAGACGTCGGGTGGACAGTCGACTTGGCCGCCGTCGCCGCTGTGACGCGTGGTTGTGTGCCGTAGCGTTGAACGTCGACACACGGCCGGGGTTGCGGGTTCCGGTGGGAGTGCTTAGTTTGAAGTCGCGCGCTCATCGAGAGCATTGGAAAGGGCTGCCGTGACACTCCGAGATGGGATCGTTCAAGCTGTCGGCAATACCCCTCTGATCAAACTGCGGCGGGCATCCGAGCAAACCGACTGCACGATCCTCGGCAAAGCCGAGTTCATGAACCCCGGCCAATCCGTCAAGGATCGCGCGGCGCTTTTCATCATCGAGGACGCGATTCTGCGTGGGCAGTTGCGCCCCGGCGGCACGATCGTCGAGGGCACGGCCGGCAATACCGGCATCGGCCTGACGGTCGTTGGCAATGCGCTTGGCTTCAAGTCGGTGATCGTCATTCCCGAGACGCAATCTCAAGAGAAGAAAGACACATTGCGGCTGCTCGGCGCGGAACTGGTTGAAGTGCCGGCGGTCCCCTACAAGAACCCCAACAACTACATCAAATACTCCCAACGCTTGGCGGAGATGCTCGACAAGAGCTTGCCGAACGGCGCGGTGTGGGCGAACCAGTTCGACAATGTCGCCAACCGCAACGCGCACATCGCAACCACCGCACCCGAAATTTGGGCCGACACCAACGGCAAGGTCGACGGCTTCATCTGCGCTGTTGGATCGGGCGGAACGCTCGCTGGCATCGCAGCCGGCCTGCGTACCAAGCGGGCGGATATCCAGATCGGCCTTGCCGATGTCGCCGGCGCCGCACTCTACAGTTACTACACGACCGGCGAACTCAAATCCGAAGGCTCATCCATCACCGAAGGGATCGGCCAGGGCCGCATCACCAAGAATCTCGAAGGTCTGAAGGTCGATCACGCCTTCCAGATCCCCGACGCCGAAGCGGTCGATATCGTCTTCAAGCTGCTCGCCGAGGAAGGGCACTGCCTCGGCTCGTCGTCAGGCGTCAACGTTGCCGGTGCCATTCGCCTGGCGAAGAAACTTGGGCCAGGAAAAACGATTGTCACCATTCTGTGTGACTACGGCACGCGCTACCAATCCAAGCTGTTCAATCCGGACTTCCTGCGCTCCAAAAATCTCCCGGTTCCGCCGTGGCTGGCGGCGAAGCGTGCGGGCCTGCCCAAAGCATTCGTCGACGAGGGCAAGGCGTGATGGCTGCAACCGAGCAACTCTATCGCGCCGACGCGTACATCCGCGAAGCCACCGCGACCGTTCTCGCCGTCAATGCACTCGGCGGGATCGTACTCGACCGGACACCGTTCTATGCGTCGGCGGGCGGGCAGGCCGGCGATCGCGGCGTGATTCGCTTCGCCGGCGGGGAATGCGCCATCGCAACGACGGTCTACGATACCGCCGACAAGGCAACCATCGTCCACGTCGCGGCGGAAGGCGCGTTGCGTCCAAACGTCGGCGAAACCGTCGCGGCCGTGCTCGACTGGGGGCCGCGCTTCAAGCACATGCGGATGCACACGGCGCTGCATCTGCTGTGCAGTCTGGTCAAATTCCCGGTCACCGGCGGCCAGATCGGCGCCGACGAAGGGCGGCTCGATTTTGATATCGAGGATGCGAGCGCCGTCGACAAGGACCGGCTCACCGCCGACCTGATGGCGCTGATAACAGCGAACCACGCCATCACCGAGCGCTGGATAACCGACGCCGAACTCGAAGCCAATCCCGGCCTGATCCGCACCATGGCCGTCAAACCGCCGATGGGCAGCGGCAAGGTGCGTCTCGTGCTGATCGGCGAAGGTGGCCGCATCGACATGCAGCCTTGCGGCGGCACGCACGTCCGCGCCACCCAGGAAATCGGTGGCGTCGCCGTGACCAAAATCGAGAAAAAGGGTAAGCTCAACCGGCGCATCCGCGTCGCCTTCACTTAAGGAACCATCACGTCCATGCCGACCTCTCCTTCGCAGTGGCTGGTCGAGACCGAATGGCTCGCCGCCAATCTCACAACGCCGGATGTTGTCGTATTCGACGGATCGATGCATCTGCCGACCAGTGGGCGCAACGCCCGGGCCGAGTACAATATTGGCCACATCCCCGGCGCAATCTACTTCGACATCGATGCGATTGCCGACAAGTCGAACGCGCTGCCGCACATGCTGCCCTCAACGGTGCAGTTCGCCAGCCAAATGAAGAAGATGGGCATCGGCGACGGCATGCGCGTCATCGTCTATGACAGCGAAGGATTCTACTCGGCGGCGCGGGTGTGGTGGATGTTCCGCATCATGGGCCACAACGACGTTGCCGTGCTCAACGGCGGCTTCAAGAAGTGGAAAGCCGAAGGCCGGGCAATCGAGGACATGCCGCCGATCAAACGCACCGAACGCCACTTCACGCCGCGCTTCAACGCGAGCCTCGTGCGCGATTGGGCCGACATGAAAGCGTTGATCGGCAGCGCGAGCGTCCAGATTGTCGACGCCCGCGCCGCGCAGCGCTTCGAGGGCGCGGTGCCCGAGCCGCGCGCGGGGTTGCGTTCGGGGCATATCCCCTCGTCCAAGAACCTCCCCTTCACGACACTGCTCAACGCCGATGGCACATTGAAAGACAAGGCTGGGCTCGAGGCTGCGTTCCGTGCGGCGAACATCGACATCGCCAAACCGGTCGCGGCCTCTTGCGGCTCCGGAGTCACCGCTGGCGTCATCGCTTTTGCATTGGCGCAACTCGGCGCCCCCGATGCCGCCGTCTACGATGGCTCGTGGACAGAATGGGGCGGCCGCGCCGATCTGCCGATCGAGACGGGGAAGGGATAAGGGGCGAGCCCGAGGTTGCGGCTCACGGAAAATTGTCCTGAAGGCATCGTCTCGGCGCGACAGTCACTCCTTTGCAAGCGGGCGCTGCTGCGCTGAACCGGGCAACAGAAGCTGGCGCAGATCTGCCATGTTATTGCCGTCAAAGATTGAGACTTGTTCGCAAACGCGCTAGTTTTGCCGGGTCTTTTGCGGGGGCTGCTTTCTCATCCGCAACGCACGCACTCATGGGAGTCCACATGTCAACCGTTCTGCTCAACCGCCGTTCTCTCCTGGCCGCTGGCGGCTCCTTTGCGGCAACTGGGTTTTCCGGCCTGCTTGTGCCCGCGCAAGCGCAAGGCCTGGCTCCGACACGCACGATGTCCGGCGGGGCCAACAACTATCGCCGCGGCGCACCGATCGTCGAACGGATCGGCAAAGGTGGGTTCTTGATGTCGGGCACCGTGCGCCGCGCCGGCGATGGAGTTCCACTCGCGGGTCAGCGTATCCAGATCTGGGCACACACCACCGAGGGCCAGGAGAGTGATGCTCACAGCCACGGCGCCACGCTTACCGACGCCAACGGCGTGTTCCGTCTGCAGATGCCGCAGATTGTCCCCGCCTTCGGCCAACCGCACGGCCACCTCGCCTACGACAGTGGTGAGTTTGAAACGGTCTTTCTGCGTCCCATCATGCCAAGCGCCAAGGCCACCAGCCTGGAAGCGCATTTTGTCCTTCGGCCGGCCAAAGCGAGCTGAGTGCAAAGGGAATGTGAGTGCTCCGTGCCATTCTGATCTGGGCCGCCCTGGTCGCAGCCGTTGCTCTGCCGATCGCGGCGGCAGCGGCAAGCCCCCTGCTCGCATGGCGCACTCCCGTCTACATCACCGGTGGATTTGCCGGCGTTGTCGCTCTCAGTCTTCTACTCGTTCAGCCCCTGCTGATCGGCGGATACTTGCCGGGACTGTTGGCGCCGCGCGGACGCACCGTGCATCGCTGGATCGGCGGCCTGCTCGTCGCGACGGTCGTGATCCACGTCGGCGCGCTTTGGATCACCAGTCCGCATGACGTAATCGACGCGCTGCTCTTCACATCGCCGACGCCATTCTCCGCCTGGGGCGTGATCGCCATGTGGGCCATCTTCGCCGTCGCGGTTCTGGCCGCACTCCGTCGGCCACTCCGCGTGCGGCCGCGCACGTGGCGCATCGCCCATACGGTCCTTGCCGTCGTCATCGTCATCGGCAGTGTGGTGCATGCGATCCTGATCGAGGGGACGATGGAGACGATGTCGAAGGTCGCCGCCTGCGCGTTGGTGCTTATCGCAACCACAAAAGTCATCACCGACCTCCGCGTCTGGTCGAGGCAGATGGGGCGTTGAGCGGGGAGTGGGGGGTGGTGGGAGGGAGGGAGATGGGATGAGGTGATGGGGCTGGGCTGCCTCCTTGACGCTAAGGGCCTCCAACTCGTTCTGCCGAGCGGGTGTTGCCGTCGTGCGTTCGAGCTACAGTGGACTGCACAATATCCGGTTGCTTTTGGCTGGATGCGAGGCCGAGAAAATTGAACAAAGCCGCAAGTCCAATGCGGAGATTGTCAATCTCTCTGCGCCCCTAGCATTTGCGCGGCAGACACAGGTCTTCGATCTTCCGCGTCGATAATTCCCGTTTGGGCGCGATAGCCGCGCCGGCTATCGCATCCCATTCTTCTTCGTCGAGGGCGGCATGGTGAAGCTATATCATCTGCAGCCCCGAAAGGGTGCAGCGGTCAGCTTCGACCAAATGGGCATGGTGGCTACCATCTTTAAGCGCTTCATTCTCGATACTGAGTTCTACGGACAGAAAGTCGACATCGAGATCGTCGACTTAGCCGAGGACCCAACGACCAACCAGCGCGCCGTAAATCGATACTCGCTTACTGATCTGGAGTTGTGGTCTGAACAACGCCTTCAAGACCGGCTGACGCTCATCGCCGAGTCTCTCGACCGTGTATGGAATAGCGGGCTCATCAAGCCGCGAGACCGAAAGGGTCGTCGCCCCGATCAGGACATGCCGCTCTTCGATTTGTCGACAAGTTGTTCGCGTGGCGCGAGGCAATGTTCAGACTGTAGGTTGGGTTAGCGCGGCCCGAGATATTTTGGCTTGCGCTCGGGATGAGCGCCGCGCGTAACCCATCATCACGCGCGCCGGACGACGTGTTGGGTTACGCGCATCGACCTGCGGAGTGCTTTGGGAATATGAAGTTCGCGCTTACCCAACCTACAAACTGGTGTCCTCGAAGCCCCCCTACCCCTTCACCTCCGCCTCGACCAACCGCGCCAAACTCGCCAGCGACTGTTGTCAGCCGAGGGTGCACATGGCGAGGGGAATGACGGCGGGGATGCCGGACTGCACGACGTTGACCTCGGTGCCGACCACCACTTCCCTGAGGTCGATGCTCACATCCATCTCGCCGGGCAGGTTCGGATCGTCGAAGCGATCGGTGTAGCGGATGCGCGTGCGGGGCACGAGTTCGAGGTAGGTTCCGCCGAACCTGATAATGTCGCCGCTCGAAAAATTCGTGAACGCCATGCGAAACGTGCCGCCTATCTTGGCGTCGAGATGATCGACGTGGGCCGTGAAACCATCGGGCGGCAGCCACCGCGCCAGCGCATCGGCGTCGAGGAACGCACGATAGACCTTCTCCGGCTTCGCCGCGAACACGCAATGCAAGCGCACGGCGTTTGGGGATGTGGCGGTCATGTGGTCACGCTCATGTTCCGAGACTTCCGTTTCCTTCCGTAATCCCCAATAACACCGTCATGGCCGCGAAGGCGGCCACCCACGACAAGGCTCAGCAGAACTCCATCTTAAGAGCAGTATCAACCGCTGCAACGCATAGACCGCGCATCGAAAAAGAATTCTGATTGTAGCTTGACGTGGGTGGCCGCCTCCGCGGCCATGACGACGAAACCGACGCTGCGGCGATTGCCTCAATCGCCTGCCCCCTCAATACAACCGCACGTCCTTGAACACTTCCTCGCCTTGCACCGAGCGGCCTTCTTCGGGTGAGAAGTCGATGTGGATGTGATTGCCGTCGGGGTCCCAGACGTTGATCTGGACGAGACCGAAGTCGGGCACGACGCCGAGGTCGTAGTTTTCGCTGGTCTTTTTCAAGCGCGTCACGAACTCCTTGAGGCCCGTCGCCTGAAACGCGAAGTGCTCGAGCCGCGTCTCGGTGACGTCGGGTTGCTTCGGCACGCCAACCAGATGCACGCTCGGGTGATCACCGACATAGAGCCACGCCCCCGGAAACGGAAACGGCGGACGTCGGCCGCTCTTCATGCCGAGCACGCGCTCGTACCACTCGACCATGCGCGGCACGTCGGCGGTGCGCACGTTGACGTGATCAAATCGGCCGAGTTGCATCGCTGATCCTCCCAAATTCCGAGCGCGGACTGCGCCCACTATTCTCGCCGCAGCCGTCACCGCGCCTACTGCGGCTCCAAGCCAATCTTCTTGACGATCGCACTGTATTTCCCGAGCTCGGACTTGATGAAGTCCGCCGCGACGGCCGGCGTTGAGATGCTGACGATGTTGGCCTGCTTGGCCATTGCTTCCACGACTTCCGGAGCCTTAAACGCTTCAACGAAGGCGGCGTTGATGCGCGCGACATGGTCTGCCGGCAGCTTGGCCGGCCCGATCACCGCGAACCAGCCCTCGACCAGGTAGTCCGGCATGCCTTGCTCGACAAACGTCGGGATATCAGGCGCGGCCACGAGGCGCTGCGCGTTGCTGACCCCGATCGCCCGCACCGCGCCGGACTTCAGATGCGAGATGATCGACGGATAGGCGAGCACCGCCATGTCGACCTGGCCGCCAATCAAGTCGTTCAGCAGCGGGCCGACGCCCTTGTAGGGTACGTGCGTTGCCTTGACGCCGGCCTGGTCGACGTACATCGCGGCGGCAAGATGCAGGATCGTGCCGTTGCCGGACGAACCGTAGGTGTAGCCGTCTGGCTTGGCTTTCATCAGCGCCGTCAATTCCGCGGCCGTCTTCGCCGCGACCTTGGCCGGGTTGACCACCAGCACCAGCGGCGTCGAGCCGATCCGCGCGATCGGCGTGATATCGGCGATCGGATCGAACGGCACCGATTTCAACACGCTTGGATAGATGACGTGGTTGTTGGAGACAATCGATAGCGTCAGCCCGTCCGGCGCCGAGCGCACCATCTGCTGCGTGCCGATAACGCCACCGGCGCCCGGCTGATTGTTGATGACGATGGTGGCACCGAGCGCCTTGGCGAGCGCGTTCTGCGCCGTGCGCGTGATCGTGTCGACGCCGGATGCCGCCGCCACCGGCAGGATGAACTGCACGGTCGACCCACTGGCCTGCTGCGCGAAAGCCGCGCCAACGCCGTTGTGGGCTGCGAGCCCGGCTGCCGTGCCCGCCAGCACTGCGCGTCTGGAAAGGTATGCCGTCGACATTTTCATTTGCCTCCCTGAAGTGCTGATAATCTAGCCTAAGCTCGGCCGCCCGGTCATGCGTTTTTCACGCGGCTGGTTGGATATCAAAATGGATCGCGCGGATCAAAACGCGGCCGCCGCTTCTCGGTGTGTGCGGCCAGCCCCTCTGTCAGCTCCGGCCCGGAAAAGCCCATGAACTCCATGGCGAGTGACGCATCGAAGGTGGGACCGGCGAGGCGGAGCCAATTGTTCAGCGCCATTTTGGTCCAACGGAGCGCTGCCGGCGCACCCGCCACCAGCTTGTCGGCGACCTCGTAGGCCTTCTCAATGACCTTGTCGTCATCAACGGCGAGTGACACCAAGCCGATCCGCTCGGCTTCCTCGCCGGTCAGCGTTTCGCAGAGCAACAGATAATACTTGGCTTTCGCCATGCCACACAGCAATGGCCAGATGATTGCCGCGTGGTCGCCGGCCGCAACGCCCAATCGCGTATGGCCGTCGATGATACGGGCGCGCTTGCCGGCGATCGTGATATCGGAGACCATGGCGGCGGCAAGGCCGGCACCGACACAGGGGCCCTGGATCGCGGATACGACGGGCTTCGAACAGTTGATCACGTTGTAGACGAGGTCGCTGGCTTCCTTCCAGATCCGCGTGCGGACGTGCCAATCCCTGCGCATCCGCTCAACCATCGCCAAATCGCCGCCCGCCGAGAACACGCCACCCTCGCCACGCAACAGGATCACCGAGACGTCGGGATCGCGGTCGGCATCGCGAAAAATTTCGCCGAGTTCGCGGTGTCCGGTTTCATCGAGCGCATTGAGTTTGCCGGGGTTGGACAGAATGACTTCCAAGACGCGCGGTCGTGGCCGCGCAAACTTCAGCGCGGTGTAGTGGGCGTAGCGGTCAGGCGGCGGATTCGACATCGTCCTATCTCCCTGGGATTTCGGCCGTTACGACTTGATGGCGGTGGGCACCTGTACAAAAAACGCGGCTCGGCAGCCCACGGCATGCAAGATGAAACATCCTGCAACTCGACGCCAGCAACAGGAAGCTGTTTCACCGATAACCGAAAGAGTAACCGGCTGACGCGGCCATTTTTTGGTGACAGTTTTGCCGCATGGCATGCGGCGATAACGCAGCGCTGGTGTTGGATCGCGCTCCAAAGGACCCTCAGGCGATGACTGCAAGCAAAACCTTCCGCCGGCTGGCACTCGCCACGGCTTTCGGCATTACCGGCCTCGCGACGGCCGTGACACTGGCCGCGCTCCCCGCCATGGCGCAGCAGGACGATGACGGACCAGCTGGCGAAGTCGATCTCGAAACGTTCTACCGCGAGTTGGCCCCGCACGGCCGCTGGTTCGAGCACCCGCGTTATGGCACGGTCTGGTCGCCATCCGTCGACGAGGGGTGGAAGCCCTATTCACGCGGCCACTGGGCCAACACCGAGGAGCACGGCTGGTATTGGGTCGCCGAGGAGGAATGGGGCTGGGCCCCGTTCCACTATGGCCGCTGGGCGCATGGCGAAGACGATGGCTGGTTCTGGGTTCCCGGCACCACCTGGGCGCCGGCCTGGGTGACATGGCGGTCGAACGACGATTTTGTCGGCTGGGCGCCCTTGCCCCCCGACGCCGACTGGGAGCCGGACGGCAATTTGCGCTTCTACAGCTCCAATTACGACAATCCCCGCTGGGCCTTCGCCTGGAGCTTCGTGCAGCCACGCTACATGTTCGAACCGGGTCTGCATTGGCGGCTGGCATCGCGCTCACGCGCCATCGCGATCATCCGCGATACCCGGCCCGTGCATCGCTACAGTTTTGTCAATCGCCGGATTTACAATCACGGCATTGATTATCGCCGAATCGAGCGGTTGGCCGAACGCCCAATCCCAACGGTTCGGCTGCGCTTTTCGAACCAGGTCCGCGACAACGGTTGGCGCGGCATGAATGACCGCACTGTGTTGCCCGTTTACAAACCGCGCATCGTATCGCGTGCCGAGAGTACGCCACCACCGTTCCGCTCGCGCGATGGTGGCACATTCGGCGGCCGCCCAAACTGGAGCGGCGGTGATCGGCGTGATCAGCCGCGCGTACAGGGGCCACCCGGCGGTTCAACCGAGCGGCCATCGTTCGGGGGCAGCCGCGGGAGCGATCCTCGACTGGGATTCGAGGTGCAGCGCAGGCCTGAGCCTGCACAGGCTGCGACGCCGCCCACGCCAATGCCAAGTCGCGGCTTTAACGGCCGCAATGATGACGCGCGCAGCCCGCGCAATCTCCCGCCGGTGGCGCTTCCGGCGCCATCGAAACCCGCTGCAACGCCGCCTGCCGCGGCATCCCAACCGGCGGCGCGATCGCTGGATGGTCGCGGTGCTGGCCAAGGCAGTGGTGGCCGTGGCGATCGCGGCGACCGCAAACGCGATGACGGCTCTCCAGACCGGCCGCCGCGTCAGTAAGCGGCGGACACGCAAACGGCGCGGGGGTGATTGTACGAGCGCCGGTGTTTGTCGA
The DNA here is from genome assembly GCA_963714325.1 of uncultured Alphaproteobacteria bacterium. Lineage (GTDB taxonomy): Bacteria > Pseudomonadota > Alphaproteobacteria > Rhizobiales > Hyphomicrobiaceae > CAVQOB01. Next base: position 229,968 of record CAVQOB010000035.1, read on the forward strand.
CCGTGCTCGCTAGAGTGCGCACTCTTTGCCTGCGGCCTCCGTTGCCCCAAATTCCATTGTCATTCTCGGGTAAGCGAAGCGCATCCCGGGGACCCATTGTGCAACTCGTTCGATCGCTGTGATTCAGGCGCGATGGGTCCCCGGCACGCGGCCTATCGGCCTTGGCCGATGATGACAGTTGAGAGTAAGGCGGCGCACTCATTCGTTGCGCCTTCAGTTGCCCAGTGCCAACCACCGCGAGCACTATCGTTTGGCAGCCTGCGCGATGCGGCTCCACTCGTCGATCTGGATGCGGGCGATCAAACTATAAGAGCCGTTGTCAGCGCGAAAAATGCTAGCCTCGCCCTCACGGACTTCAAACCATTCCTTGCCGAAAGCCTGGGAGATGTTGTGCTTATGGGTGATCACTAAGCGGTTCTGTCCGATTGGTAATGGCGCCGCTGTCAATTGTTTCAATTGCGCCGCACGGCGCCGGTTCTCGTTCGGCGAGGCGACTTGACTGCCCTCGGTCACATCCGCGCTGGCCTTGATATCCTTGTCCTTGAAGCCCGCCAGCACCGCGGTCTGATAGGCCCGATTATAACGACTGGTGATCACCTCTCCGATCGGCGCGCCGAGCAACCGCAACCATTCGCCGAAGGCTTTGGCACTGACTTTGCCGGCCTCCGTCAGCGGTTGCTGCGCCTTCAGGTTCTTGAAGTTCAGCGGATCGGTGTCGGCCTTGTCAGGATCGGCCGTCGCATGCCGCATGACAATGACATGACCACCTGCCAGAAGCGCCTTTCCAAGGTCCAAATCGGCAATGCGCGGCTGCGCGGCAACCGGGCTGATCGCCACCAATACCCATGCGATGAAACTGACAGCCACCGCGACGAGCACGCTTTGCGTGCGCATGCACCCTCCAGAGATTTCGGACCGCCCCATGAGCGCGCCCAAACGGTCGTTACAGAAGCGAAAAACAAGTGGGTTGTCGAGGCCTGTCCTATAGTTAAGAGGCCTGCAACCAGCGAATTTTCACCTTGACGGGCAGCGGCGTGACACAGTTGCCAGCATCGGCTCACGGGATTGCCGTGGGCAGGGCACCGGAGCCCGTTGCCCGGCTCGCATGTCCAGCGTACCTAAGGACCATGACGACTTCATCTCAATCAACTGTAACAGCCGACTTGGCCGACCTCGACGCCCTTGTCAGCCGGATGCGCACCGGCGAGCGCCGCGCCACCAGCCGGGTGATTACCGAACTGGAGCGCGCCTCACCGGTCATGCCGGCACTGCTGCAGCGCATGAAGCCCTATCTCGGGCATGCCCTGGTTGTCGGCTTCACCGGCCCGCCTGGCGCCGGCAAATCAACGCTGGTCAACGCGGTGATCAAAGAGGCGCGAAGCCATGGCAAGACCGTCGGCGTGATCGCCGTCGACCCTTCGTCACCAGTCTCGGGCGGCGCCATCCTCGGCGACCGCATCCGCATGACTGCGAGCCTTGACGATGACGGCGTTTTCGTGCGCTCGCTCGCCAGCCGCGGGCAACTCGGCGGCCTTTCACCTGCCGCCGTCAGGATCATCGATGCGATGGATGCGGCGGGCTTTGACTTGATTCTCGTCGAGACGGTTGGCACCGGCCAAAGCGAGATCGACGTCGCGACCGTGACGGATCTGCGGATCGTGTTGGCCGCGCCCGGTCTCGGCGACGACATCCAGGCGATGAAGTCGGGATTGCTGGAGATCGCCGACATCCTCGTCGTCAACAAGGCCGATCGGCCCGGCGCCGATGAAACCTACCAACAATTGTTCGGTGCCTTGCACTTGCGGGCCGGCAACGCCAGCGTTCCGATACTGAAGACAACTGCTCTGACCGGCGATGGCGTTAGCACGCTCGTTGCGCATATTCTGGATCGCGCTGCCGCGCTCACTGGCCAATCATCGCTTGAGCGGCGGCGGCGGCGGGCCCGCTTTCTGATCGCGCGCGCGGCGGCCGACCTCGTTGCAGCCCGCATTCGGGATGGTGCGCCGGACGGCCTCGCAGCACTGACTGATGCGTTACTCGACGGCACCACGACGGCGGAGCAGGCCGCACGCACGTTGTTGATCGATTAAGTGCGCCTTAGCGTTTGGCCCGGATGGCAGCGGCTTCCGCGCGGACGGCCACCAAAGCCACGGCACTGCTATCGGGGCATTTCTTTGCCAGCATTTCGGCAGCATAGGCGTCAGCCTTCGCTGATTGCCGGTCGAACGCGTCGAGGGCGGCGAGGCCCGAACCAGGGCTGCCGAAGGCGCGTTGCAAAACGCGCGATGTGCTCGGCGCGACTGTCTCCTGCTCGGACTTGGCTAGTGCGATCTGCGCTTTCATGGACTTAATAAAACTTTCCTGTTCGCTGGCGAGTCGCCCACAGGACATCCGATGTTCATTACCGGACATGAGATAGGTCCCATCGGCGCGGTAGCCCCCGGGATTGGAGCCGGCGTCGACGACCTGCAAATCGGATACCCCGGCACAAGCCCCGAGAGTGCTGGTCAGCAAAAAAGTCAGCAGCACGGTCAGCGGGGCGTGGACAATCGGCATGGGCTGCTCTGAACGAGGTATCAGGGGATTAGCATATCGGGCCGGCTGTAGTCACCCGCGCAATGACGTCATCCCCAGCGCCGCCTGACCGATCAACGAGGCTGACCCAGCTATCGTGCCCGCGCGTGTCCAAACTTTGACCGCGCGCCCTCGCCTCACCGACGCGGCGGACACGCTCGAACGCCGGTCCCCGACAGCGCGTAATTCAGCATCTTGACAGCCAATTGTGCGGCCAGAAAATCATAGGCGTGGAACCCCTTGATCGGCGCGAACTCGACGAGGTCCATACCGACGATCTCTCCCAGCTCACAGGCGCGGCGCAAGAAGCTCAATAGTTGCAGATAAGTCATGCCGCCCGGTGTCGGCGTGCCCGTTGCCGGCATAACCGAACCATCGAGCGCGTCGATGTCGACGGTGATGTAGACCGGCCGGCCTTTCAGCGGCGCGAGGATCGCATCGATATCCCAGCGCGCCTGATGCAGGCCGAGGTGCATGGTGATCCGCCGGGCGTTGTCGTGGGCGTAGATCGCTTCCGGCTCCGACAGGGCGCGGATGCCGACCTGGATCATCTCGATGAGCTCGTGACCGGGCTGATCGAGTACGCGACGCATGGCGGCGGCGTGGGAATAATGTTCGGCCAGATACCCGTCGCGCAGATCGGCGTGCGCATCAAACTGCAGCACGACGATATCCTTGTGTCGCCGCGCAAACGGGCGGATCGCGCCCGCCGTCAGCGAATGCTCTCCGCCCAACACGAACGGCATTTTGCCCGCGTCGAGCACCGATTCAACCAAGCCTTCGAGCTGGTCGAGCGCCTTCGGCACCGACTTCGGAATTTTCGGTTCTCTGATCGCGGCGATGCCGTAATCGCGGTAGGCCTCGCGCGCCAACTCCTCGTCATAAAGTTCGAGCTGATGGCTGGCCCGCATGATCGCCTCGGGGCCAGCCCGCGTGCCACCGCCATAACTGACCGACGCTTCGAGCCCAAAGGGAATGACAACGACGCGCGCCTTCTCCGGCGTCTTGGCGTCAAGGCGCAACGGATCAAGAAAGCTTGCCTCGCCCTTGAGATACTCGAGCCGCGGCGGCTTCGACGCCGTCTTGGGCTTGGCCTTGCTCACGCCTTCGCCCCGACCGCGCTTGCAACGCTCGCCTTACCATACATGGTCAGCATCGGCTCATCCTCGAGGATCGCCTGCTCATAGGCACCGTAACCGTTGAAACGCCCAGCAATGGCGCGGCCGTAGGCACCAATGTTGCCGATCTCCAGGTAATCGCCCTCCTTGACCGACGCCGGCAACAGGAACGGCCCCTTCATGTGATCGATCGAATCACAGGTTGGGCCCCAGAACGAGAACGGCACGATGTCGCCCGCAACTGGCATCGCCTTGCTCGACGCCGGCAGATGGCGTACGGGGAACACCCAATTCAAATGCGCCGCATCGAACAATGCGCCGTACGCGCCGTCGTTGATGAAGAGCTCGTTGCCACGCCGCGCATTCACGCGCACGATCAGGCTTTCGGCTTCCGACACCAGCGCGCGGCCCGGCTCGCACATCAGCTGGCAGTCCTCGCGTACCGGCAACGTCTCGACGCGTTCGCGAATGGCATCGACATAGCTCTGCATCGCGGCGGGGTGGCTGTGGGCGTAGATCGAGGGAAAACCGCCGCCGACGTCCAGCCGGTCCAATACGACGCCAGCCTTGACCACATGCTTGCGCACTTCCTCAAGCGCGCCGTAGTAGGCTTCCGGCGTCGTCGTCTGCGAGCCGACGTGAAACGTCAACCCGAGCAGCTTTGCCACCTGCCGCGTCTTCTCGATCAACTTGACGGCCTTCGGTCCATTGGTGCCGAACATCCGCTCCAGCGGCACTTTCGCGTTCTTGGCGGGCACGGCCAGACGGACCCACAAGGTCAGATCGCGGCAGTCGCCCGTCTCTTCTTGAATCTTCTTCAGTTCATCCTCGCTATCGAGCGAGAACGAGCGCACGCCGAACTCAACAAACGCGCGGCGAATGGCGGTGCGCGATTTGACCGGGTGCATGAAATGCAGATTGGCGCCGGGGATGGTCGCCGCATCTTCGATCTCCGGCAGCGACGCCACATCGAAATGCCGAATCCCAGCGCCATACAGCGCGCCGAGCAGAAACGGCGACGAGTTCGCTTTGACAGCGTACGCGACGTCACCCGGAAAATTCTTGAGGAACCAGCGCGCGGCCTTGCCAGCGGCATGCGGGCGAAGTCCGAAGGTCGGTCGGTCGGGCCGGCGAGCGGCGATCAACGCCAGCGCAGATTTGTATGTATCCATTGCATGAAGCCCCCACCGACCAACCCACGCTTGGGCCAAGACCGGGCACTGCTGATCAGCAGAAGCCGCGTGTGGGGGAAATACGGTCAGGTGGCCCCCATGTAAAGTGAAATCGTGAGGTAAACCGCTTCATGGGTTAAGCGAATGTTGACCAGCCAGGACTCTGCTTGCAAGGTTCACCGCTCCGTCATTGAATAGGGTCGAGTCCATGTCACACCTGATCCGTCGCGCCTGGGTGCCTGCCGCTTCCGAGGACCTCGTGCAAACCATCGCGCGCCGCACGTCAAAAACCTCGGCGGCGACACTCGATGGCCATCTGGCGACGCTTATGCGCACCAACCGCGTCATCCACGAGCAAGAGGCCATCAATCTCAATCCCGCCACCAACACCATGAACCCGAAGGCGGCGGCGATGCTCTCCGCCGGCCTCGGCGAACGCCCCTCACTCGGTTATCCCGGCGACAAGTATGAAATGGGCTTGGAAGCGATCGAGGAAATCGAGGTCATCGCCGCGGAATTGGCCGCCGAAATCTTCGGCGCGAAATATGCCGAGATTCGCGTCGGTTCCGGCGCACTCGCCAACCTCTACGCCTTCATGGCGACCTGCAAGCCGGGCGACGCGGTGATCGTCCCCTCGCCAGAGATCGGCGGCCACGTCACGCATCACGCAGCCGGATGCGCGGGCCTGTACGGTGTCGCGATCCACACCGCTCCCGTCGATGGCCCGCGCTATTCGGTCGATCTCGCCAAGCTGAAAATGCAGGCGGAAAAAATCCGTCCGAAGTTGATCACTATCGGCGGCTCGCTCAATCTCTTACCGCATCCCGTCCGCGACATCCGCACCATCGCCGACAGCGTCGGCGCCAAAGTGCTCTATGACGCCGCCCACATGTCCGGGCCGATTGCTGGCCGCTCTTGGCAGCAGCCGCTGGAAGAAGGCGCCCATCTCATGACCATGAGCACCTACAAGAGTTTGGGCGGGCCGCCGTCCGGACTGGTGCTGACCAACGACGCAGGCCTCGCCGAAAAACTCGACGCGATTGCATATCCTGGCCTCACCGCAAACTTCGACGCCGGCAAGGCCGCAGCGCTCGCCGTCACCCTGCTCGATTGGCGCGAACACGGCCGTGCCTACGCCGCCAAGATGGTCGCCACCGCCAAAGCGATGGCCGAAGCGTTCGCCGCCGAAGGTTTGCCCGTGCACAAGACGGCCGGCGGTTTCACCACCTCGCATCAACTGGCGATCAACGCCGAGCGTTGGGGTGGTGGCCAGGCCGCGGCCAAAATTCTGCGCCGCGCCAACATGCTCACCTGCGGCATCGGCTTGCCCTTGGCCGCACTTGCGAATGGCGAACCCAACGGCCTGCGCTTCGGCTCCAATGAAATGGCCCGCTGGGGCATGGGGCCAGAGCACGCCCACACCCTCGCCCGCCTCGTCGCCCGCGCGCTGATCGGCAACGAACGCCCTGAGGCCATCGCCGCCGATGCCACGCGATGGCGCGAGCAGTTCACGGCACTGCAGTTCGTGCGTCGGTGAAGGGTCGCGACGCGCAACGGCAACAGCCCACCCCCTTGTCGCCGGCCAAATGAGCGGCTACCTCTCCGATCGCACTTCATTGAACCGGAGACCCGCATGTCCGACGATCCCGTTTGCGCCCAGAAGGGCCCCTATCAAGTATCGCTCGAAAAGGGCAAGGCCTACTTCTGGTGCACCTGCGGCCGTTCGGCCAAGCAACCGTTCTGCGATGGCAGCCACAAACCCACGAGTTTCCAGCCGCAACGCTTCGTCGCCGAGGAAACGGCGACGTTCAATCTGTGCGGCTGCAAAGCCTCCGACGACAAGCCGTTCTGTGACGGTTCGCACAATATGTTGTAGGCGCTCCACGCCCAAAAAGGCTATGAGACGAGGGCTAGGCGTTGCCGCGTCTCGTCTGCTACGGTTGCGCGCGCGCCGGAGCATTTGGCAGAAAAAAACCATCGCTCCCGCGGCCGTCTGCGGATGACATCGAGGGGAAGCGCCATTCCATGGAATATTTCGTCCAGCAGGTCATCAATGGCGTCACCCTCGGCTCCATTTATGGCCTGATCGCCATCGGCTATACGATGGTGTTCGGCATCATCGGCATGGTCAACTTCGCGCATGGCGATGTGTTCATGCTGTCGACGTTCATTTCGCTCATTGTGCTGCTCCTTCTGGCGCCCATGGTCGCGGGGAGCATGACGATGTTCATCCTCGCCTTGGTGATCGTGCTGGCGATCGGCATGGCGCTGACCGCACTCTGGAATTGGGCCATTGAACGCATCGCCTACCGGCCGTTGCGCGGCTCATTTCGCTTGGCTCCGTTGATCTCGGCGATCGGCATGTCGATCTTCCTGATGAACTTCGTACAGGTGGTGCAGGGTCCGCGCAACAAGCCGGTGCCACCGTTGATCGATGGCGGATTCTGCATCGTTGGCGAAGGGGTGCCAGGCAAGACCTGCCTGATCGAGAAGGCAGGCTATGGCGTCAATCTCGCCTTCAAACAAATCGTCATCATGCTGGTGACGGCGCTACTGCTCGGCATCTTCTGGTACCTCGTGCAGCGCACCTCGCTCGGCCGCGCGCAAAGGGCCTGCGAACAGGATGGCCGGATGGCGGCGCTGCTCGGCGTCAACGTTGATAAAACCATCTCCATCACCTTCGTCATCGGTGCGGCGCTTGCAGCAGTCGCCGGCGTGATGTACATCCTGCAATACGGCGTCGTGAATTTCTCCGACGGGTTCGTTCCGGGCGTCAAAGCCTTTACGGCGGCCGTACTCGGTGGCATCGGCTCGCTGCCCGGCGCCGTGCTCGGCGGGCTCATTATCGGCCTGATCGAGAGTTTATGGTCGGCCTACTTCTCCATCGACTACAAGGACGTTGCGGCCTTCTCGATCCTGGCGATCGTGTTGATCTTCATGCCGTCGGGTCTGCTCGGCAAGCCGGAAGTCGAGAAGGTCTGAGCCATGGCCGCTGAACCGACGCCGACACCGCCTGCCCCGGCACCAAACCGTTTTGCTGCCGCCGTGACGGACGCAGCCAAGACTGCGGCACTGGCGTTTGGTTTGTGCGTGCCGATCATCGCGCTGCGCACCGAGCAGGACATGGAGAACCGGCTGGTTATTGCCCAGCGCTGGGATCTCGTCGCGATCCTGACGGCGCTCGCCTTTGCACTGCGGTTTCTTTATGTGATCACCCGACCCGGCGAGCACGCATTACCCAAGGCAAAGAAAGCCGCGATGGTCATCGCGCCGGAAACATCGCGCAAGTTCGCGCTTGCCGGGGGGGTGCTGCTCGCCGCCTACCCGATGATTGCGTTGGCGCTTGTTGGCCAAGCCGGCGCCATCAAGTGGATCGACAACTTCGGCATCCAGATCATGATCTACATCATGCTCGGCTGGGGCCTGAACATCGTCGTCGGCCTCGCCGGCCTGCTCGATTTGGGCTACGTCGCGTTCTATGCGGTTGGTGCCTACTCCTATGCCCTCTTAGCGACGAGCGAGCCCATCAAGGAGACGCTAGGCCTCGTGCTCGGCGACAATTTCTGGCCCTACTGGGGGTTCTGGATCTGCCTGCCGCTCGCCGGAATTCTAGCAGCCTTCTGGGGCATCATTCTCGGCTTCCCCGTGTTGCGTCTACGCGGCGATTACCTCGCGATCGTCACGCTGGCCTTCGGCGAAATCGTCCGGCTGATCTTGATCAACTGGACCGACCTGACCAACGGCTATGCGGGGATCTCCGGCATTCCCCGGCCAAGTTTCTTCGGCATCCCGTTCAATGCCACTGACAACGGTTTCTCCGCCGTCTTCGGACTGGAGTTCTCGCCGATCTACCGCACCATCTTCCTGTTCTATCTCATTCTCGCGCTCGCGCTTTTGACCAACTGGGTGACGAACCGCTTGCGCCGGCTCCCCGTGGGGCGCGCCTGGGAGGCACTGCGTGAGGACGAGATTGCCTGTCGCTCGCTCGGCATCAACACCACCAACACCAAGTTGACCGCCTTCGCCATTGGCGCGGGCTTCGGTGGTTTGGCCGGATCATTCTTCGCGGCACGGCAAGGCTTCATATCGCCGGAGAGCTTCACCTTTATGGAGAGTGCGGTCATCCTGGCGATCGTTGTGCTCGGCGGCATGGGCAGTCAGCTCGGCGTTGCTATTGCCGCCGTCGCGATGATCGGCGGCACCGAGATCCTGCGCGAACTCACCTTCCTGCAAGCGATCTTCGGCAAGGACTTCGACCCGACGCAGTATCGCATGCTAATTTTCGGTCTCGCCATGGTCGTGCTGATGATCTGGAAACCACGCGGTCTCATTTCAACACGCGAACCCTCAGTGTTCCTGAAAGAGCGCAAGTCCATCGCCGGCGATCTCGTCAAGGAGGGACACGGCTGATGGCGGATGTGTCCATGCAGCGCGGCGCGCCGCACCTCGTCGTCGAACACATGACGATGCGCTTCGGCGGTTTGGTCGCCATCAACGACTTGTCATTCACTGCAAAATTTGGCGACATCACAGCGCTGATCGGCCCGAACGGCGCCGGCAAAACGACTGTCTTCAATTGCATCACCGGCTTCTACAAACCAACCGTCGGTCGCATCGCGTTGATGAAGGGGGCAGCAACCGCCGCCGACATCGATGCCTTGACCCACACCGGACGGCGCTGGAATGCCCATGCTCCCGCCGATCATGGCACTGGCGTCTTCCTTTTGGAACGCATGCCGGACTTCGAAATCGCCGCCAAAGCCCATGTCGCCAGAACCTTCCAGAATATCCGCCTGTTCACCGGCATGACCGTGCTCGAAAACTTGATCGTCGCACAGCATAACGTGCTGATGGACGCGTCGGGCTGGACAATCAAGGGGCTCCTCGGCTCGAAGACATACAAGGCGGCGGAAACCGCTAGTCTCGAACTCGCGAAATACTGGCTCGACCGCATCGGCCTCACCGCCCGCGCCGACGATCCGGCGGGCGATCTGCCCTATGGCGCGCAACGCCGCCTCGAAATCGCGCGCGCGATGTGTTCGCGCCCGACGTTGCTCTGCCTCGATGAACCCGCGGCCGGCCTCAACCCCCGCGAAAGTGCTGAACTCAACGCCTTGCTGCGCATGATCCGGCAGGACCACGCCACTTCGATCCTGCTGATCGAGCATGACATGAGCGTCGTCATGGAAATCTCCGATCACGTCGTCGTGCTCGAATATGGGACCAAGATCTCTGACGGCACACCTGATTTCGTCAAGAACGATCCCAAGGTGATCGCCGCCTACCTCGGCGTCGAGGACGAGGAAGTGGCGCAAGTCGCGGCGGAGGTCGGTCTATGAGCGGCGCGCTGCTCTCCATCGAGGGAGTCAAAAGTTTCTACGGCAGCATCATGGCCTTGAAGGGCGTCGACGTCACGGTCAACGCCGGCGAGATCGTGACCCTGATCGGCGCCAATGGTGCGGGCAAGTCGACGCTGATGATGACGGTGTTCGGCCGACCGCAAGCGCGCGAGGGCAGCATCCGCTTTGATGGACGTGACATCACCAGAATGCCGACGCATGAGATCGCGCGACTGCGCATCGCACAATCACCGGAAGGACGGCGCATCTTTGGGCGCATGACAGTGCTCGAAAACCTGCAGATGGGCGCCGAAATCGACGACGGCCGGCATTTCGCCGATGATCTCGAACGGGTCACAGTGATGTTTCCCCGGCTGAAGGAGCGGCTCACCCAGCGCGGTGGCACCCTGTCGGGCGGCGAACAGCAGATGCTCGCCATCGCCCGCGCGCTGATGAGCCGGCCGAAACTGCTGATGCTGGATGAGCCCTCGCTCGGCCTCGCGCCGATCATCGTCAAGCAGATCTTCGACGTCATCCGCGAACTCAATACCAAGGACAAGATGACGATCTTCCTGGTCGAACAGAACGCCTTCCATGCGCTGAAGCTGGCGCATCGCGGCTACGTGATGATCAATGGCCTGATCACCATGAGCGGGACGGGGAAGGAATTGCTGGCGCGGCCGGAAATCAGGGCTGCCTATCTGGAAGGCGGGAGGCACTAGTAGGGGGTAGGGACTAGGGATTAGGTTTTAGGGATCGGGAGAGCGAGGCGACGTCGATGCAGGATGTGAAGTCGCACCGTGATCTAATTGTTAGGCAGAAAGCCATGGAGCTTGCAGAGGAGGCCTATCGGTTGGCTCGACTGATGCCGAAAAATGAAGTGTATCGCCTTGTTAGCCAGTTGCTCCGCGCAGCTGCATCCGTGCCCGCCAACATCGCTGAAGGCCATGGCCGCGGCACCCGCAAGGACTACGCGAATTTTGTGAGCATCGCGCGAGGCTCACTTGCAGAGACTGAAACCTTTTTACTGCTGGCGGCCCGAGCTACACTGATCAAAGCTGACGATGAGCAACGCGCATTGGCACTCTGTACGGAAATCGCGAACATGCTCAACGCTCTGCTCTCGCGCCTTCGCACCCCTGCTGACGCCGATAACGATCCCAAGCTGCAACGCCTAATCCCTAAAACCTAATCCCTAAAACCTAACATCGACCGGACCACTAACATGCCCTTCGACATCTACGACGCCGGCCCCTCGGGCTTCTGGGTTTTCCTGCTCTGCACGCTGATCCTCGGCGGGGGGACTGCGTTCGTGACAGGCAAAGCCATCGCCGAGACCTGGCGACCCATCTGGCAGCTGGTCTTCTATGCAGCCCTGCTCGCATTTTCCGCCCGCTTCCTGCAATTTTCGCTATTTGAAGCGCGCTTAACCTCACTGCCAAGCTATCTGGTGGATGTCGTGGTGCTGCTTGCATTCGCTGGCGCCGGCTACTCGTTGACCCGCGGGAAGATGATGCGAACCCAGTACGGTTGGCCCCGCTGAGGCCTTTGACTGTTAACGGGCGCTGCGTCTGCACAAGTTAACGGGTGCTAATCCGCTAAATCGACGTGACTTCGCCGCACTTTCGGGGAATCATGGCGGTCGAGGCGAGATACTCGCCCCTACCGGCCTTCCGAGAGGGCCGGGCCAACTGTCTCAGGGAGTGCTTTGTATGAAAAAAGTCGTGTGGTCTGGCCTTGCCCTCGCGGCATCGCTGGCGTTGACCGGCGCCGCCAGTGCGCAAGGAACAATCAAGATCGGCGTCGCCGGCCCGTTGACAGGACCGAACGCCGCTTTCGGTGCGCAGCTGAAAAACGGCGCTGAAGTCGCGGCGGCAGATATCAATGCCCGGGGTGGCGTCAACGGCCAAAAGATTGAACTCGTGTTCGGCGACGACGTGTCGGATCCGAAGCAGGGCGTGTCGGTCGCCAACAAGATGGTCGGCGACGGCGTCAAGTTCGTGATGGGCCATTTCAACTCGGGCGTGACCATGCCTGCGTCCGAAGTTTACGCCGAGAACGGCGTGCTCGTGATTACACCTTCAGCGACGAACCCGAAAATCACCGAGCGCGGTCTGTGGAACGTATTCCGCACCTGCGGCCGAGATGACCAGCAGGGCGCCGTCGCCGGCAAGTACCTCGCTGATAATGCAAAGGGCAAGAAGATTGCCATCGTCCACGACAAGACAACGTACGGCAAGGGCCTCGCCGACGAAACGCAGAAGGCGATGAACAAGCTCGGCCTGAAGGAAGTGCTTTATGAAGGCGTCAACACAGGCGAGAAGGACTTCGCCGCACTGATCTCGAAGATCAAAGCGGCCGGCGCTGATTTCGTCTACTGGGGCGGTCTGCACACGGAAGGCGGCCTTATCGTGCGTCAGATGCGCGACCAAGGCGTCAAGGCTGTCATGATGTCTGGCGACGGCATTACGGACAACGAGTTCGCCGCCATCGCCGGCCCCGGTGCTGAAGGCACGCTGATGACGTTCGGTCCCGATCCGCGCAAGAACCCGAATGCCGCAGACGTCGTCAAGAAGTTTGCAGCACGGAATTTCGATCCACAGGCTTACACTCTCTATAGTTACGCCGCGCTGGAAATTGTTGCGCAAGCCGCAAACGCCATCAAGTCAAACGACGCCAAGAAGGTCGCCGCTGAAATGCGCGGTGGCAAGGGCTACAAGACGGCCATTGGCGAAATCAAGTACGACAAGAAGGGCGACATCACCCGCGTCGACTACGTGATGTACACGTGGAAGAAGCAGGCTGACGGCAAGATCACCTACGTGCAGAACTAAGCACAGCCGTGGTCGAACGTTCAATCATATCAGGGAAGGCAGCCGCAAGGCTGCCTTCTCGCGTTTTAGCGGCCGCGCTTGCACTCTTTGTTGCGATGGCAGCACTGGCCAACATCGCTCACGCCGACACGCGCGACGGCGAGCCCATCACGATTGCATTGATGGCACCGCAATCCGGGCCGCGCGTCAGCCTCGGTCGCGCGATCGAGGTGGCCGCCCGTCTTGCCGTCGACGCCGCCAACGCCGCGAACACGGCAACTCCGGGTCCCACTGATGGCCGGCGCCATTTCCGCCTTGTCAGTTTCGATGATGGCTGCAGTTCCGAAAAGGCCGCAGCCGCCGCCGCCGAGGCCATCGCCGCCGCCATCACCATCGTCATTGGCCACCCCTGCGCCAACGCCTTTGCCAGCGCCGCGCCGCTCTACGCCAAGGCCGGTATTCTTTTCATCGCCACGGGTTCAGCGCCGCCGCGCGCGGCCGCCGCGAAACCGTCGCCGCTGCACTTCCGCATCCCCGCGGCCGAAACGCCGGTCGGCACCTTCATCGGCGAGACGCTTGCAGCGTTGCCAGCCGATACTCGTGTCGCCTTGGTGCGCGATCACACGGCGCTCGCGCGCGGCATCACGCAAGACATCTTCAAATCCTTGACCAAGCGCGAACGCCCGCCGATCCTGATCGATACATTCTCCGGCGGTGACAAGGACTACGCCGCCCTCGCCGCGCGTCTGAAGGCTGCGGGCATCACGCATCTGGCGCTGACTGCCTTTCCCAACGAAGGCGCGTTGCTGGTGGCCGAAGCGCGCGCGGCCGTGCCGGAGTTGGCGATCATCACCACCGACCTGATGGCTGACACGGTAACGGCGCGCGTCGCCGGCACGCACGCCAACGGGATCCGCGTCGCCATGGCCGCAGATCTCGCGCGCACGCCTGCGGCGAAGGTCAGCGCGGATGCCATCCAGGCCGCGCTTGCATCGGATCCGCTGCTGGTCTGGTCACGCCAGCACGCCAATACGGCACTCGCCACGCTGGCGGCGATCGAATCCGTGACAACCATCGCCACGCAATCCAAAACCCTCCAACCCCCAGAGCTTGCAAAAGCCCTCTTGGCCGGCACATTCGCCACGACGATCGGATCGTTGGCCTTCAGCGACTTGGGTGCCGCCAAGCTGCCGGCGTGGGACCTATACACCTGGCGTGCGGGGACACTGGTCGCCGCCGATCGCTGACGTCCAACGCGTCGAGCAGCCTTCAGCGTCCCTGGCTTTCCGCCGTGCATTCCATTGCCAGCGCGCGCTCCATCGCCAACAGCTGTTCTGGTGCCGCGACGCCCTTCGCCCGATAGTCGCTGAGCTGCTGTTGCACCCGGACATAGGCCCGCCGCGCATCGTTCTCGTATTCGATCTCCTCGATGAGATCGATGAGTAGGGCTTCCGGCAGAGGCGCCGCCTGTCCCGCAGACGTCTGTAGTATCGAACGCTGTTTCCCGCTTGCCATGCGTGGCCTCCAATTGCCCTCAGCCCGAGCAGCCCGGACATTCTTGACGCAACGCCTGATTGTCAACTCACGCGTGCGGCGCTCATTGAAACACGCATCACGTGCGCATGTGCAACATGGGCATGTCACGGCGAGGAGGATTGATGTCAAAAGGTCAGCGCGGCTACGGCGCATTGTCCACAGGCCGCATTGATGCACTGCAGCATCATTGCCGATGCCGCTGCCGCAGTCGTTGCGTGTCCGCTTGACCCACGCCTTTCAGCCCTGCCACGCTGGTCATCCCAACGCTGCCTGGATGCAATCATGCCCGCTCGACTGAAAGCCGGCCCCTTGAACCTGATCACCGACGTCGCCGGCGTCCGCGTCGGCAATGTCGATCACGCGGGTCTGGCATCGGGCGTCACCGCCATTCTCTTTGACACGGCGGCGACGCAAGGCGCCGTGGCATCAGGGATCACGCTCGGCGGCGCGCCCGGCTCACGCGACATGGCGCTACTGGAACCGGAAATGACTATTGCCGGCATCCATGCTTGCGTCCTGTCAGGTGGCTCGCTATTCGGTCTTGACGCCGCCGGCGGTGTCGCGAACTTCCTCCGCGGGAAAGGCGTCGGGCTGCGCATCAGCACGGCCATCATACCCATCGCCGTGCAAGCCATCACCTTCGATCTCACGAATGGAGGCAGCAAGGACTGGGGACGCATGCCACCCTACTGGGACATGGGTTGGCAGGCCGCGGAGCGCGCGACCAGTGGCGCTTTTGCACTTGGCACCGTCGGCGGCGGGTACGGTGCCACCACGGTCAACCTCAAGGGTGGGCTCGGATCAGCCAGCGCCATCACGCCGCGCGGGTTCACCGTCGGCGCGATTGTCATCGTCAACGCTGTCGGATCGGCGGTGATCGGCGATGGCCCGCATTTCTGGGCTGCGCCACACGAAATCGGCGGCGAGTTTGGCGACCTCGGCCAACCCATGCACATCCCGCCCGACGCCTTGTTGCTGAACATCAAAGGTGGTGGTCCACCATCGACCACGATCGCACTCATCGCGACCGATGCGATGCTCACCAAGCCACAAGCCAAGCGCATCGCCATCATGGCCAACGACGGCCTCGCCCGCGCCGTCCGCCCCGCACATGCGCCGATGGACGGCGATACCATCATCGCCGCCGCTACCGGCCACGAACCGCTCGCCGATCCGCCAGGGTACGACATGACCGAGATCGGCATGGCGGCTGGCGATTGCCTGGCTCGCGCCATTGCCCGCGGCGTCTATGAGGCTACGGCATTGCCGTTCCCCGGGGCACTCCCGGCCTGGCGCGATCGCTACGCGATGTCGGCACGCCTCAGTTGATAAAGATGGCGTAGCCCAGGAAATTGTTGCCGAATAATCGGTTCCACTGCTGCCAGGTCGATCCTGAAAGCGTCGGACCATCTTTCAGATAGGGCATGGCTCCATGCCCGGTGAACCACAGCATCAAATCGAATGGCTTCGGATCGTCGAAAAAGGCGCGCATGTCGATGCCTTTGTTAAACCGCCAATGCCCGAGCAGGATGCGGCCGTCGAGTAGTGCGTCGACATCGTCGAGCACCTTGAACCAACCGGTGATCGTCTCATCCGTAATTGGCAAGTTCGGTACCGCACGGCTCTGTTGCCGTGGCGATGGCAGCCATTCGCGATCATCGTCGGTCTCCGCGCGGACGGCGGCCCAGGTCTCACGGCTGAGCGCTATGGCCGATTTCAAATGTCCGCGCACTTTCGCCATCTGCGCCTTATTGCCGGCCGGCCATTGCATCAGGTGCAGAAATGCGACTTGATCAGCAATGCCGCCGCCCACCGCACTCATCATCGAGCGCGGATCGAGCGGCACATTTTCGGCGAGATCGCGCGCCGGCTTCGCACCGTCAAAGAAGAGGTGCGCCGTGGCGTCGTAGGTCAAACGCCAGTCATGGGCGAGCACAAACTCGATGAGTGCACCCAACATATGCGTATAGCCCTGCAACCATAGCGCGTCGGCACGATCGAAGGCAACCTCCCAAGCGCCCTCGGAGCGACCCTGACGCCGATCAAGCACCGCGAGAATATCCCGCATATTCACCGTCGGACCTTTGGTGCCGAGATTGAGACGCACGGCGTTGAGATCGAGCACCAACTTGCTCTCCGGCGAGCGCACGCTCGCAAGCGTTACGCGCGCTGAGCCGAGGTCGTCGAGGAACGTTTGATAGATCGCGCGCAACTTGACGTAATCGAGCGCCTCGGGCGCGGGATTGGACGGCAACGGCAACCGAACGATCGGCAGGAACGGATTGGTCGGCGCCTTCATCCCATGTTTGTGCAGCCCCGCAGCCAACTTCTCGACGGCCACAGCAAAGCGCGCAAACCCAAGCGCCAGGCGCGCCGCATCATCCCCATCAGCGAGCGATGTAAGGGCCACAACCGCATCCGCCGCACGTCCGGCCTCGAGCGCCGTCCGCGTACGTTCGGCGGGCGACTGCGCGATGGCCAACGGCATCCAGGCGAGACTGCAGAGTAATGCCATCAACGGCAGGCGCACCAGGAAACGCATCACGGGTCTTTCTTCAAAGCATTTAAAAACCGGATTTCGAGGCTGAGTGTAATTGACAAACAGTGAAGCAACCCTTGAAACTTGTCGTTAACGCGGCCGTTATGCGAACAAATCCTAAGCAAGTAAGGGTTGAAAACCCCATGGGGCGGTTTGTCTTGGCGACGGTGACCATCTTGGCTCTGGCCGCGCTGCTGGTTTGGCAATCGAACCGCGAGCGACAAGTTGCGCGCTGCATCGCAACCGGTGGCGTCTGGGAAGGTCAAATTTCCCGGTGTGCGCCGCCGCCGCCAGGGATTCTGATCGAGCGCGAACTGAAGCGCACGTAGGTTATACAAACTGGCCATGCAGGAAACCAACCTTGACACGAACGGGCGGTGTGCGGGTACGATGCGAGGCGGCTGCATGCTGCAGGGGAGCATTCGTGATGACGGCAGCGACGCCCATCAAGGTCTTCTACGAGCCGGTGGCCAAACCCCACAGCATCGGCCTCTACGACACACGCAAGACACTGCCATCCATCACTTACGCGGTGGCGCAATCCAGCGCCGGCCGCGAGCGCTACGCCGACGACGGCGTCATTCTGGTCAGTGACGTGTTCAATGCAGCCGAGATCGACGCCGCTCGCGCCTGTCTTGCGGCAATGACATTGGCTGATGCGCCGCGTTGCGAGGCCATTTGGTACGAGGGCGGCATCCGCGATCGGCTCGGCCTCGACGCCGCCCGTGATCAAGGGGCTGCGAGCGGGCGCCTCAGTGATCCCTTCGCGCTCGGCCAGGAAGCACATGCGCTGCCATTGCTGCCACCACAGGATCGCGCGCGTTACGTGCGTAAACTCATGGGCTTTCTCGAAACCAACCCCGCCCTGCACGCCATTGCCTATCATCCGCGTCTGCTCGCCCTGGTACGCGCGGCGCTCGGCGGTAACGAGCCGAAGCTGTTCCAGGAAATGGCGATGATCAAACCGCCTGGCGGGCGCGAGAAGCCGTGGCACCAGGACCATGCCTATTTCAATCTCGACCTCGCTGAGCGCATCGTTGGTATCTGGATCCCGCTCGAAGCCGCGACGCCGGAAAACGGTTGTATGGTCGCGCTGCGCGGCGCGCACAAGGCCGGACCGAGATTGCATTTCAAATTGCGGGACTGGCAGTTGTGCGACAACGATGTCGGCGAGGACAGCCGCGTCGCACTGCCGATGCAGCCGGGGGAAGTCATGTTGTTCGACGGCAAATTACCCCATGGCACCGCCGCCAATCGTACGGACGATTTCCGCTGGGCGATCCAATTTCACTACGTCGCCAGCGCCGCTCACGAAACAACCGACGATGCCCGCCTCGCAGCCTTCGGCGCAGAGGGCCGCAACGTCACCTGTTGAACGTCAAGAAAACAACACTTGGGAGTGAATGACATGGCCTACCGATCATTGACACGCCGCGCCGTGTTGAGTTCCGCCGCTGCCACGTCGACGCTGCTGGCCATGCCGGCTATTGTGCGCGGTCAGGGCAAAACCATCATGCGCTGGGGTGAGTTGCTTCCAGCCACGCACCCGCAAGTGCAGATGATCGACTTGATCGCCAAGGATGTCGCGGCGAAGACGGCAGGTCGCATCGAGATCCAGAGCTTCCCAGCCGGCCAGCTTGGCTCAGGCAAGGACATGATCGAGTCGGTTGCAGCCGGAAACCTGACCATGACGACCGATGGCGGCGCCGCAATCGGACAATTCCTACCGCAGATCTCACTGATCGAGGCGCCCTACTTGTGGCGCGACGCGGCCCACATGGCAAAAGCCCTCAGCTCCGGCATTCTCGACGACATGAACAAGACGCTCGTCGAGAAGCGCGGCATGCGCATGCTGATGCCAACCTACTATGGCAAGCGACACGTGACGACTAGAGACAAGCCGGTGAAGACCGCCGACGACATGAAGGGATTCAAGTTGCGCGTACCGCCGGTCGATACCTTCAAGGCAATGGCCGAGGCGTGGGGTGCGCGACCGACGCCGATTGCTTTCCCGGAACTTTACTTGGCACTGAGCCAAGGCGCGGTCGATGGCCAGGAGAACCCGCTGCCGACGATCCAGTCCGGCAAGTTCCAGGAGGTACAGAAGTTTCTCGTGTTGACCGGTCACATTATCACGCCACGACTGGTGCTCGTGAATGAGGGCTTCTGGAAGGGCCTGCAAGCCGGCGACCGCGACGTGTTAGTGGTGGCAATCAAGGCCGGCGCCGCTTGGCAAGACGCCGAACTAGGCAAACAAGAAGTCAACCTCGTCGATACCTTCAAGAAGGCCGGCATGACCGTCATCGACCCGGATCTTGATAGCTTCCGCAAACCCGTTGTCGCGAGTGTGCCGAAAATGTTCGAGGAGAAGTGGGGCAAAGGCCAGTACGACAAACTCGCGGCAATGTAAGGCCGCAACAGCCGGCGGCCCGCTTGGCAATGCGCTGACCAGGGCCGCCATTCACTTGGACGAAACGATGCCCAACCTGCTGCGTCGAATAGCTGATCGCTCGCTTGCAATCGTGGCGGTGGCCCTGACGCTTGCCATGCTCGGTGTCGTTGTTGCCGGCGTCGTCTTTCGCGCGCTGGGCTCGCCGCTGGTGTGGACCGATGAACTCGCGCAATATCTACTCGTCTGGATCGGCTTCATCGGTTGGATGATTGCCAGCCGGCGTCGCAATCATATCCGCATCACCATCTTCCTTGAAAAGCTTCCCGATGCTTTACGCCGCTGGCTCGAAGTCGCAATCCAATTTGCCATCATTGGCTTTGCCTCCGTTCTGATCTGGCAGTCTCACGGATTGATCCAGCGCAACATCGACGTCGAAGCGGTCACGCTGCCGTTCCCATCAGCACTTCTCTACGTCCTATTACCGCTCCTTGGCTGCGTACTGATCGTCGAAGCCGCCGCCGATGTTCGCGCAGCCATCACCGGCCGCGACCGCGCCAAGCTCGATCACAGCGGCAAAATTCTATGACCATGATGATGGCGCAGGTCCTGGGCGTCTGGCTGGCAGCGTTGCTGCTTGGCGTGCACCTTTTTGCCTCGATGGGCATTGCCGCAATGGCGTTCGTCTGGCTTGGCGGACTTGGGCTCTCCATCGTTCCACAGAAGATCGCACAGGCCGCCAACTCATTTCCATTGCTGGCGGCACCGTTGTTCATCCTGATGGGCAACGTCATGAACGGCGCCGGCATCACCGATCGCATTTTCGCATTCGCTACCGCCTGCGTCGGCTGGATGCGTGGCGGACTCTGTCACGCCAACATTCTCGCCAGCGTGATTTTTGCGGGCATGTCGGGATCAGCCGTTGCGGACGCTGGCGGCGTCGGCACGCTCGAAATCAAGGCGATGAAGGATGAAGGCTACGACGCGGAAACGGCGGCGGCGATAACGGCGGCGTCGGCGACCATCGGCCCGATCATACCTCCGTCTTTGCCGATGGTGATTTATGGTGTTACGGCCGATGTATCTATCGGACGGCTTTTTCTTGCGGGTGTCATCCCTGGCCTGCTGATGGCGGTGGCCCTCATGCTGATGGTGCGAGAACTCGCGCGGCGCCGGAACATGCCGCGCCATCCTTTCCCCGGGCTGTCGGGCGTTTGGGCCGCTTATAGGCGTGCACATTGGGCATTGATGACGCCGGTCATTCTGTTCGGCGGCATGATGAGCGGATACTTCACGCCGACCGAAGCTGCGGCCGTCGCCGCGACCTATGCCCTCTTCCTCGGACTCGTCATCTATCGCGACTTCGATCTCGCTACTTTGCCGACGATTATCGTTGATACGGTTGAAACGACGGGCGTCGTCCTGGCGTTAGTCATGACTGCGGCCGCACTCGGCTGGTGCCTGTCCATCAGCCGGCTGCCGCAGACGATCGGGCCGTGGTTGGTCGCCAACATCAACAGTCCCCTTGCCTATCTACTGGTCATCAATATTGTGCTGCTGATCGTCGGCTGCTTCATGGAAGCGCTCGCCGCGATGCTGATCCTGATCCCGATCCTGGTTCCGCCGGCAATCATGCTTGGCATCGATCCCGTGCATTTCGGACTGATTTTTGTACTGAACCTGATGATCGGCACGATCACGCCGCCGGTCGGGATCGTGCTGTTCGTCACGTCTAAAATTGCCGGCATCTCGTTCGAAGCGATGAGCCGCGCGATTGTTCCCTGGTTGATCCCACTGCTCGCCGTCCTGTTCGCGATCACCCTTTGGGCGCCGTTGACGACGTGGCTGCCTAACCTCGTCATGGGCAAATAGGCATTGCGTCTTAATACGTCGCGCGACCACCAGAGAGATCGAATACCGCTCCGGTATTGAAGCTCGCGGCCTCCGAGGCAATCCACAATACTAGAGCTGCGCATTCCTCAACCGTCGCCAACCGGCCCATGGGACACTTTCCCAGCATGATCCGCAAATTCTCGTCGCTCATTTGCTTGAGTAACTCCGTCGCGATTGGACCAGGCGCAATGGCATTGACCGTAATCCGATCAGCGATGAGTTCTTTGGCAAGCGCTTTGGTCAACCCGATGACGCCGGCTTTCGCGGCGGAATAAGCGGTGGCGTTCGCCGTGCCTTCTTTTCCGGCAATCGACGCGATATTGATGATTCGGCCGCTGTTGCCGCTGCGCTTCATGATGGGCAAGACGTGCCGGGAGACTTCGTAGACACCACACAGATTGACATCGATCATGCGGCGCCACTCCGCCGGTTCGAAAGCTTCGAGCGTAACACTGGGACCGACATAACCGGCATTGTTGACAAGGATATCGACGTGGTCAGCTTCATTTTTTAACCGCTCGATCGCCGCCGCGATGGTCGCGGGATCACTGACATCGACTTGGGCAAAGGCGACGTCCGCATAATCTGGACGCCGCAAATCCCAGACGACCACGCGCGCGCCAGCGTCGCGAAACCACTCAGCAATGGCGCGGCCTATCCCCTGCGCGCCACCGGTGACCACGGCCACCTTCCCTGTGAAGTCGTAGCGGACAGTCATGCGAGCTCCGTTATTCGCGTGGTTTGGACCCAATTGCGGCAACACTGCGACATTGCAAGACTTTCACTTTGACGCTGCCGCCAAGACCCCATATCTGAACTGAGCAACGCGACAAAGCCTGTTTTCAGAAGGACCTTGGATGGCGCAGTATCGATCATTGACGATGGCGCGTAATGGTGGTCTGCGGGTTATACGCGGCGCAACCGTGGTCGCCAGCCTGGTGGCGCCATCGGGCATGCTCGCAGCGCAAAACTGCACGCCCGCAAGCTTCGCGGCGGCCGTCGACCGCGCCGGCGGGAACCTGCGCACCATGACGTCCGAAAGTGCACCGAAGTTGCAGGCGCTGATGCGTCAATTGCGTGCCAAGCGGGGCTGGAGCGAAACCGAGACCGAAGACAAGGCCTATGCACTCCTCGCCGACGCCCGGTTGAACAGCCTCGATCAACAATCCAGCGACCTCGTGCAACGGATCGATACGCTCGGCGCGATCGCATCAGGCGGCACGCCTGATTGCTCGAAGATCCCTGAACTAGATGCCGCTAGCCTCGAACTGCAGGCCACCGTGAGAACACGTATGGCCTATGTCCTCCAAAAGCTCGAAAGTTTGGTGGCAGAAGGTGGTCCGCCAACAGCATCACCAACACCGACCGTTGCGGCCCCTTTACCGCAGGGCAAGCCCGAAGCTAAACCGGAAACTAGGCAGGCAGCACCAGCGCCGCTGCCGCCAGTCGCTGCTGTGACGCCGCCTGCTGCCAAACCACCGGCGAAGCCAGCACCACCCTGGTCGACTAGCACGACGCCGGAAGTGCCACGCCCTCAGGCAAGCACCCCGCCGACGCAAGCCCAATCCCAACCACCTTCGCTGCCACCGGGAGCATTGATGCTGCCGCCCGACGACGACGGTTACACGATCGATGAAATCGCCTCGGCCAGCGAGGGTGTGTTCGGCAAGGTGACCGCGAGCTTGGGTTCGGTGATCGAACATGCGTTCCGCAAATCCGGCCGCCCGGCTGGGTATATCATTGGCACCGAAGGCGGCGGCGCGCTGGTTGCAGGCGTGCGCTACGGCCAAGGCACGCTCTACATGCGCACTGGCGGCACAACTCGGGTTTATTGGCATGGGCCATCGCTCGGCCTTGACGTCGGCGCCGCCGGATCGAGAACGATGTTCTTGATCTACAAACTCGGCCAAGCCGACGATCTGTTTTCGAGTTTCACCGGGATCGACGGATCCGCGTATGTCGTCGGTGGGCTGGGACTGACGCTCATGACCAACGGCACCGTGCAACTCGCTCCGATCCGATCAGGCCTTGGCCTGCGTGTCGGCGCTAATCTCGGCTATTTGCGCTTCACGCGGCGACCGACGTGGAACCCGTTCTGATCGAGGCGTACGCTTTCAACACGTCACGTCCGACGCGAAACGTTGCGCACGCGGTCAAATGCGGTGAACGCCAACAGGCCGAATAGAAATCCGCCAAGATGCGCCTCCCAAGCAATAGCAGACGCCCAACCAAAGATCGGACCAGTCAACGCAAAGACAATATTGATGACCATCCAGGCGACGATCGCGATACAGGTTTGGCGATCGCGCACCATGTCAGCCAATGGCATCGCCGGCACCCAAGTTGCAGCAGACCCGATCCCGTCCGGATCGTCGGCCTCCATCGCCCTGAATAGAAAGCGAAACGCGCCCCCGACAAGTCCTGAGATGGCACCCGATGCGCCGACCAGGATCGCCAGCGTCTTCGGCTCACCATTCAACACGAGGTAAAGCAGAGCGCCGGCAATTGCCGATCCAGCGAATAACCCGAGGAACCGCAGCGTCCCGACGCGTCGCGCAACAGCACTGCCAAAGGCCAACAACCAAGCGCAATTAATGGTGAGATGCAGTACATCACCATGCACCAGCGCATGCGTCAAGAACGACGTGACCGTTGCAATTTCACCGCCGGGAATATCATTCGTTAGCCCGACAAATCGCGCTGGTACGAACGCAAGCGCGACCGTCCACCAAAGTGACGTCTCTTCGGCCAACAGCTCGCGCAGGCCGTGCACCGCCAAAAGGATTGCCAGCACTGCGACGACAACCGTCGGCGCATTGAAGATGGGCTGTCGCGACTGGCCCAGATTGTCCTCGCTCTCTCGAATAATCGACCATCTTGCCAGCCCCAGGCCTTCCTGGCGACCACTGGCACGGAAGATGCTTTCCACCCCTTCAACCGATGATTCAATGCCGGGTTTACGCTTTTCCGTGGAGCGATCCAACCCTACGGACAACGAATTGCTCGGCTTTTACCATCAGCGCGACCAGCGCCCCGACCAGTATAGGCCATTTCTTCACTATGAAACAAAAGACCAATCAGCTTCTATACGCCTACTGGAACGAGGTTCGCGGCGAACGCATGGCTCCCCGCCGGTTTGAAATCGAGCCTGGCCGCCTCGCGCAGATTTTACCGGAAACCTTCATCCTGGAACGTGTCAATCATACCACTTACCCTTATCGCATCGCCGGCACCAAAATCAGCGATCAGTTTGGTATTGAGCACCGCGGCACGAATTTCCTTTCCGATTGGATCGACGAGGATCGTCTGACCCTCGAACGACAGTTGGATACCGTTTGCAACCGTGGCGGTGTCCTGGTTTTCGACATCGAGGCCGCCGCCGATGAACGCCGCCGCGCTACCTTCGAAATCTGCGTTCTGCCGCTTGTCCATACCGGCGAAACCGTCACACGCCTCGTCGGCGCCAGCAGTGCCATTGCACCGCCCGCATGGCTCGGAAGCATGCGCCTGTGGCGCAAGCGCATCCTGACCCACGAAATCAAATGGCCGGACGGCCGCCCCTACATCGTAGCAGAGAAATGGCGCGAAAACGCTCCCATGCTCAAGACCATCGCCAGCGCGCGCCTCGTCCGTCGCGAGCGCCGCGCATTCCACGTGATCGACGGTGGCCGCTCACCCAGCACCGAAGATTCCAGCTGATCCAACGGCACGATTTGTATCAAAAAGACGCCGCCAGTTAGCATTTCTTTAAACCCACTCTTGGCATACTCAAGCTACCATCCCAGGTCGCGCCAGTCCAATGCGCTACCCCAGGTGGTGCAGACCCCGCCGTCTGCCGCATCGTTGTAAACCCGGCTACCGCGCAGGACGTCCCGTACACCCATGTCGATCCAGCCAGTTCCATTCGCGCGACGTAGCGAGAGCATTATTCCGAAGATCGTCTCCGATCGCCGACGCCACCGGCGCGTACCAATCACGCTCCTCGGCCGCTTTATGCGCGGCAATCGCCAGGAGTACCCATGCAAACTGAACGATATCTCCGTCGGCGGCGCATCGATCTACGCGCCCGTTGACGTCGACGTGGGTGAACGGATTGTCGCCTACTTCGACCAGATCGCGGGACTCGAAGGAACGGTATGTCGACTCTATTCCGGTGGATTTGCAATCGGTTTGGACGTGACGCAGCACAAACGCGAAAAACTAGCTGCACAACTGACGTGGCTCATCAACCGCCACGAATTCAATGGGCTGGAAGCGCGCGAACACGAGCGCATTCCGGTGCTGTCAAGCAGTCAGGCATTGACGCTTGCGGAAGGGCTGACGATTTCCTGCACCATCATCGACGTATCGATGTCCGGCGCGTCGGTCGCAACACCGGCACGCCCCGAGCTTGGGATGGAAGTGAAACTTGGAAATCTGCGCGCGCGCGTTGCGCGTCATCACGACCAAGGCATCGGCTTGAAGTTCATTGATGTCCAAAGCCAAAACGCCCTGCGGCGCTATTTTGGTTGAACTAGAGCTGTGGAAAACCAACGCCACGATCTTTCCAAGACCTTAATCGGATTGGCGAAATGAAAGACTTTGTTGAGCCGAGTTTGTGTCGAATGCGGTGTGCGCAGTTCAATGGTCTGCAGTATTTGGGTGGTAGACTGGTTTGTGAGTGTGTGGGGTTCGAGTTATGTTGCTTCGCTTGCCCATGTTTTTAATTGCGGTTGCCGCGGCGCTGGTCGCGGCATTGCCGGACGGCGCCAACGCTGATGCGACGGCTGCCACCAAACAGCAGGACGCTGCCTCGCTCTATATGCGAGTCTTTGGCGTCGCAAATGCCCCCTATGGTTTCGTCCAATTCTGCGATCGAAATCCCGTCGCTTGTCAGGGCGGCACGCTCGAGGAAGCGCGCATGCCGGGAACTGGTGACTTCAAGGCTCTCCTTGATCGCATTAATCGCGGCGTCAATGGCGAGATCGAGCCTGTGACAGATCGCGAACTCTACGGCGTCACGGAATACTGGACGATCCCAACGCACGGCAAAGGCGACTGTGAGGATTATGCCCTACTCAAGCGGGATCGTCTTATGCAGGCGGGCTGGCCTGCGAGTGCCCTGCTGATGACGGTTGTCATGGACGAGAAGAACGAAGGCCATGCGGTACTGACGGCCCGCACCGCGCACGGCGATTTCATCCTCGACAACAAGACCGATGAACTCAAACTCTGGAGCAAAACATCCTATCGGTTTGTTATGCGCCAGTCCTACCTTAATCCACGGATCTGGATGTCACTGGATCCACGCGAGGTCATTCCGGCTGGGGCAATCGCCGGCGTCAGAAACAACCGATAATCTCACACTGGGTTGACTCCGTTTTCCAATCAGGCCCTTGGCAATGTCCTCACGTTGCCATCCCGACCCATAGGGGCCTGAAACTTGTGGGCCGGACTGGCAACAGTCCGGCCTCTTCTTTTTTTGCCCAACCCAGGTCGATTCGCGATTGTGACGACTCCAAGGCAACTAGCCGAGGCTCGCAATAGCTCATTCTCTCATTTGCAGCGCAATGCGCCTCACCGAATACGTTATTTCTGGAATCAGAACCTTTGCAGGAATTTGGCCGCAGTGATCCCGCTCGGCAACGACCCGCTTGGCTTCGAGCCGACACTGTCGCGCTTGATTGGAGTGAGTATGCTCATAGCAGCAGCAAGTGGCGGCGAACTCGCAGCACGAAAAAGTCGACTAGCGCAGGAACTGCAGAAGCTAATAGGCCTGCAGCACATCATGGTCGTGGACGACAATGCCCTCGACGCCCAACATGTCACGGCAATCTTGAACCTTTTGTTGGGACGCGGGATTTCAGTGGTTCATCACAAGTCGGTGCCCACGGCCATTGCCGATATGCGAAACCGCATGCCCGATCTGTTGTTCCTTGATGACGTCCTACCACCACTGGACCGCGCCGAAAGCTCCTTGAAATCACTGCATAGGCATGGCCTGACTGCACCGGTCATCATCGTAACGGCGATGCTGACGACGTCACGCCGGAAGGAACTGATGGCTTTGGCGCCGCTCGGCATTCTCCATAAGGACGATATCGACAGCCTGTCCGTCGGCGAGGTCCTGTTGCGATTAGCAGCCGACGGCGACGCTTGAGCGGCCACGATCGCGCGCGTTACTCTGTTTGCGACTTGAGGCCGCCCGCGAACCGTTTCCAGTTCTTGACGTAGTGGGTCGCCGCGTGTCGGATTCGTGCGGCGTGGTCATCGTCGATCTGACGGATGATCTTTCCCGGCGATCCGAACACCAGTGAGCGCGGCGGGATTTCCTTGCCTTCGGCAATCAGCGAGCCGGCACCAATCAGGCAACCGGCCCCGATCTTCGCGCCATTGAGCACGACGGCACCGATGCCGATCAGCGAGCCCTCGCCGATCGTGCAGCCGTGCAGCATCACCATGTGTCCGATTGTGCAGTCGGCCCCGATCGTCATCGGGAAGCCGGGGTCGGTGTGCAGGACCGAGCCTTCCTGGATGTTTGAGCCCCGGCCGATAATGATCGGCTCGTTATCGCCTCGAATGACGCTGCCGAACCAAATGCTGGCGTCTT
This sequence comes from uncultured Alphaproteobacteria bacterium, assembly GCA_963714325.1. Lineage (GTDB taxonomy): Bacteria > Pseudomonadota > Alphaproteobacteria > Rhizobiales > Hyphomicrobiaceae > CAVQOB01. The sequence continues at coordinate 257,930 of CAVQOB010000035.1, forward strand.
CCTCGATCGTCACATTCCCCAATACGGCGGCATTGTCCGCCACCCAGTAGCGACCGCGCCCGGGCGTCGTCACGCGCTTGCCATCCAGCTCAAAGAGCGCCATCGGCGTTATCCCCTGTCCAGCATTAGTCGTCGATGTCCTCGAGATCCATCTCGAGAATAGCCATCTGGAATTCGTAGCCATCTTTGGCGACCGACAGCGTCGCAATGCTGTCCTCGCCAACAAAAACTTCAGCACTATCCTTGAGCTTGCCGCGACCGCGTACCGACAGCGTCTTGGCGCCGAAGCGCTCACGCAGGAACGTCTGGATCCGCACTAGCTCCTGCGCGCTCAACGGCTGTGGCTGTTCCTTGATCTTCATCTCGAACTGGTAGGCGAGTTCGTCATCCTCGTCGTCGACGAGAATTTCCCCAATCGGCTTATCGCCCATGTAGACGTCGGCGCGATCGTTCTTCTGAGGGCGCGCCCGAACGGCGAGCGTTTTAGCGCTCAGCGTTTTGCGCAGGTACCCCTGCAGCTTGCTCAACTCACTGGGTGTCATGGAAGTGGCTCCGTCAGGCTTGTTTTCAAGCCCCGACTTACGCCACTTGGGTCAATACCCGCAACCGCAATCGCCAGGGGCAAGCCGCTGATCCATGGTTCGGGCCGGCTCCGGGCACCCGGCATCCCCGACGATCCGGGCGGGGACGCCGGCGACCGTCTTGTTGGCCGGAACCTCTTGCAATACGACGCTACCGGCCGCAACCCGCGAACAGTTGCCAACCCGTATATTACCGAGCACTTTTGCACCTGCAGCCAACAAAACGTTATCGCCGATCTTGGGATGCCGGTCGCCAATTTCCTTGCCATTGCCGCCGAGCGTCACGTTCTGCAGGATTGAAACGTTATCGCCAATAACGGCTGTTTCACCAATCACGATGCCGGTGCCGTGGTCGAGCATGATACCCTTGCCGATCACGGCCGCTGGATTGATGTCGACGGCGAAAATGCGCGACGCTTGGCTCTGCAGATAGAGCGCAAAATCATGCCGTCCGTCCTTCCACAGCTGATGGGCGAAGCGGTGCGTAACAAGGGCGTGGAAGCCCTTGAAGTACAATAGCGGCTCGAGATAGCGGTGGCATGCGGGATCGCGGTCAAAGACAGCCTGCAGGTCGGCGCGGAAAATATCACCGAGTTCGGGATGATCGGCCATGACCTGGGCAAACGTTTGCCCGATCAGACCCGCATCGACGTCGGAATGGTTGAGGCGCTGCGCCAGGCGGTGGCAGATGGCATCTTCAAGTCGAGTGTGCGACAGCAGAGTTGCATAGACGAATCCACCGAGCGCCTGCTCATTACGTGCGACCGCTTCTGCCTCGGCACGCACCGCCTGCCAGATCGGATCGTGGGTGGCGATTTTGCTATGCCGGGCACTGCTTGTATTCGAGGCCATGATGGCACCTTTCCATGATCGGCTGTCGAGCAGCCTTGGTATGTCGGCAGCGCTCGGCCCGGTTACAAGGGCCGCAGGCCCGGAGGGCAGCCTTGCGCGCACCAGACTTGCAAATATTGCGCCGGGCTGGATTTACTCTTTCGTGACACCGAACCGATGGACCGTGATGACAGATAACCCCAACTGGCACATCAAACAAGACGCGGAGCTGCGGACCGCCCTAACCGGCGACGTGCATTGGATCATCGCTCATAACGAGGCAAAGCTCAATGCCTATACGGCCGCGATGTGGCAGGCACTTCCGACGCTGATCAGGGCTGCCGAAGCCGATCCAAACGTCCGCGTCATCGTGCTGACAGGGGCCGGCAACAAAGCCTTTTCGGCCGGCGCCGATATCAGCGGCCTTGGCCGGGAAAAGGCCGCCGACGAAGCCCGCCGCCACAATGACTTTGACAGTTCAGCCTTTGGCGTCCTGCTCCAATCGAGCAAACCGACCATTGCCATGATCGACGGGATCTGTTTCGGCGGCGGCTGCGAACTGGCGATCTGCTGCGATTTCCGCATTGCCTCGGAGACGGCCCGGTTTTCGATTCCGGCTGCCCGCCTCGGCGTTGGCTACAACGCGCGATGGATCAAGCCCCTGCTCGCCGTCGTCACGCCCGCCAAGGCGAAGGAAATCCTCATGACCGGCCGGCGCTATGACGCCAAGGCCGCCCTCGATATGGGGCTCGTCACGACAGTTGTGCCGCAGGCGCAGTTGCGCGAGGAAACCGAACGGCTCGCCGCTGAACTCGCCGATAACGCGCCGCTCTCGATGCTTGCCGCGAAACGCTGCGTCGATGGCCTCGCGCACCCTGCCGGCTGCGTCGACATGGCAGTGCTGGATGCCCATGTCGCCGCCTGTTTTGCTAGCGCCGACTATGCAGAGGGTCGCCAAGCCTTCAAGGACAAGCGCCGACCAAAATTCTCGGGAAAGTGACGCAATGCGGATCATCGACCTGACCATGCCGATCATCACCGACCATGTGCGCTGGGCAGCGGAGAAGACCATCAAAGGCGACGTCACCAAGGGCGACCTGTTTCAAGTCACCAGCGTCAAAATTTCCTGTCATTCGTTTACCCACGTCGATGCGCGTCGGCACTATTTCGCCGATGGCAAGACGATCGAGGAAACCCCGCTCGATGCCGTCGTCGGCGACGCTGCCGTGATTGAACTGATGGACATCAAGCCCAACGAAGCGATCACGCCGGAGCGATTGGCCGCTCGCTTCACCCATGTCCGCGCGCACGACAAGATCTTGTTCAAGACCGGCTGGGCCGAGCAGCGTTCCTTTCGCAGCAAGGAATTCTGGACTGAATCTCCCTACCTGACACGGGACGCCGCGCTTTATCTGCGTGATCGCGCTGTCACGACCATCGCCTATGATTTCCCGCAGGATTACTGCATCCGCCTGCTGCTGCACGGCGAACAGCGTCCGATCGAAGAGCACGTCACGCACGACATCCTGTTGCGCGCCGGCGTGCATATGATTGAGTACCTGATCAATACAACGGCGATCATCAAGGCGCGTGTGCTCCTCTCGGCCGCACCGATCAAAATTCCCGGCGCCGACGGCGCGCCCGCCCGCGTCTACGCGATCGAAGATTTTTAGCGCGGGCCAAACCGGCGCCGCGCATCGAGAGCAAGGCCGGCCGCGACGCTGCCAAAGGCATCGCCGGCCACGACGGCTGCTGAGGGCACCGCTTTTGTAATCGCCGCGCGGACGGCTGGCACGCCACTCGACCCGCCCGTCAAAAATACTGTGCGTATGGCAGCTGGCGCGACGCCCGCCAGCCGAATAACATCGCGCACCCGGCCCTCGATCTGCGCCAGACCGGTCTTAATCGCTTTTTCAAATCCTGGCCGCTGAACCTTAAGCGTCAACGCTTCGGCAATATCAGCAAGCTCGACTATCGCAGTCGATTGGGCGGAAAGTTCGATCTTCGCCCGCTCGATACGTGCGAGCAAATCATGCCCCTTGCGCAGTTCAAGCACGCGTAGCAAGCGTTCAATTTTTTCAGGTTCCGCTGAATCGCGCAGCACCGTACGAATCTGGGTGAACACCTTGTTGTCGTAGAGAAAGTTGACGCGATGCCACGTCGCCAGATCGGAGAAATACCAGGACGGCGCCTCGAGTCCCTTGATCGTCAACTTGCTGTGCAGGCCGAGGAAAGGCATCAACGTCGTCATGCTCAACTGCCGGTCAAAGTCGGTGCCGCCGATATGCACGCCGTTATAGGCCAGGATATCGGAGCGCCGATCGACCTTGGCCGCGAGCTTCGGTGACACACGCACTATTGAAAAATCTGACGTACCACCACCCATGTCGGCAACGAGCGCAATTTCCTCGGCGCGAACACTTTGCTCGTAGTGCAACGCGGCGGCGATGGGCTCGAATTGGAATTCGACGGTTTGGAAGCCCGCTTCCTCAGCGGCGGCCGCCAACTGTGCCTCAGCCATTGCGTCGGCCTTCGGATTATCGTCGACGAAGAAAGCCGGCCGGCCGATCACCACCTCGATCGGAGCGTGGCCAAGTTCGATGGCTGCCGCATCGCGCAAGAAGCCCAGAAACTCCGCGATGATCTCCGAGAATTGATAACGACGGTTCTTGATCTGCGTGCCTTCGTCATAGAGTTCAGTGCCAAGTAGGCTCTTGATCGATCGCAGTAACCGGCCATCGTCCCGGTCGAGATAGCGCTGCATCGCCGGCCGGCCAAAGGTCGTCGCGTCGTCGTCAAAGCTGAAAAACAACGCGGTCGGCACCGCCGTCGCGCCATCCTGCAACGGCAACAACCGCGCGCCCTTGGCATCGCTGAGCGCGACCGAAGAATTGGACGTACCAAAGTCAATGCCGCAGGCGCGGGTCATGGCCGGTCTCGCGTGTTGGTGGAGCGAGCCCATGCCTACACGCTCGATGTCGCGCGTGGTAGTGGGGCGTACCGCCGCAAGCCCCGATTTCAGTGGCCGGACTCAGCTGTTTTTCCCGGCGAGCGACTCGGAGTTCGCCACGCGCTCGGCGATCAGCGGCGCGAGCGCCCAGCGCGCGCCATACTTGGCCTCGTAACCGCGGATTTTCTCCGCCACAACCGGCAGACCCATCGCTTCCGCCTGCCACATCGGCCCGCCGCGCCATGCCGCGAAACCGTAGCCGTTGAGGTAGATCGTATCGATGTCGCTGGCCCGCGCCGCAATGCCTTCGTGCAAAATCTGCGCACCGGTGTTGATCAGCCGGAGCAGCGTCCGCTCAACGATCTCGTCCGGCGGGATGACATTGCGTTGCGCGATCCCTTGCCTGGCCGCTTCGGCGCGAAACAGTGCAATGACATTGGGGTCCGGCGTGCGTTTGCGATCAGCCCCATAGAGATAGGTCCCCGCCCCTGTCTTCTGCCCATGCCGTCCGCTCTCAACCAGAGCATCTGTGACACGATACAGCCGGTGGCGTTCGTCAGAGAACTTGTGTTCCTGGCGGATGCGCCAGCCGACGTCCATTCCTGCGAGATCCATGACGGCGAGCGGCCCCATGGCCCAACCCCAGGCCTCGTGCGCGCCATCGATGTCCTCGGGGCTTGCGCCTTCGAGCAGCATCGCCTGCACCTCTTCGAGATAGGCCTCGACCATGCGATTGCCGATGAATCCGAAACAGACACCGGAAACGACACCGACCTTGCCGATCCGCTTGGCGGTGGCCATCGCCGTCGCCAGCACGTCCGGCGAGGTATCCTTGCCACGGATGATCTCGAGCAGCCGCATGATGTTGGCGGGCGAAAAGAAATGCAGCCCAAGCACATCGCCCGGCCGCTTCGTCGCCGCCGCGATGGCATCGACGTCGAGGGTCGAGGTATTGGTCGCGAGGATGGCGCCGGGCTTGGCGATCGAATCGAGCTTGCCGAATACATCCTTCTTGACGTCCATGCTCTCGAACACGGCTTCGATGATCAAATCGGCGTCAGCCAAGGCCCCGAGGCCGAGCAGCGGTCGCAATTTCGAGAACCGTACCACTCCGGCCTCCGCCGTCAGGCGGCCGCGCTTCACCAACCCGTCGATCGTCTCCTTGATCCGCGCGACGCCCCTGTCGAGGGCTGCCGGCTGCATCTCGACAATGGTCACGGCGATATCGGCATTGAGAAACGCCAATGCGATGCCAACCCCCATCGTGCCTGCGCCGATAATGCCGACGCGGTTGATCTCGCGCGGCTTCACGTCGGCCGCAACGCCCAGAATGTGTGCCGCCTGCCGCTCAGCGAAGAATGCGTATTGCAATGCCTTGGCGTAGGGCGTGGCCAGGCCCTCGCGAAACAGCGCGCTTTCCCGCTTTTGGCCTTCCGGGTAGGCGAGCTTGGTCGCCGCTTCAATGGCATCGATGCAGGCTTTCGCCGCCCATGGCCCGCTCGGATGCCGCGCCAGCGACGCACGCCGTTGGTCGAACACGTCGGCCGCGACCCTTGTCATATCAATCGTTCTCGCCGTCGTCGGACGCGGACCCAACCCTCGCGCCAGCAATTCCTCGGCAAAGACAACGGCGGCTGCCACCACATCGCCGTCCGCGACCCGATCGACGAGGCCGATGTTCAACGCCTTCGCTGCATCGATCGGTGCGCCCGATGTGATCATGTCCAAAGCTGCCTCGACACCGGCCAGCCGCGGCAGCCGTTGCGTACCGCCGGCGCCCGGCAGCAGGCCGATCTTCACCTCAGGCAACCCCAATTGGCGCACGTCCTTCGCTACGACGCGATAATGGCAGCCGAGCGCCAGCTCGAGCCCGCCACCGAGCGCCAGACCGTTGATGGCGGCGATGACCGGCTTCGCTGTCGCCTCGATGGCATTGATGACGTCCGGCAAATAAGGGTCCATGCGCGCCGATTTGAATTCGGAGATGTCGGCACCGGCTGAAAACGCGCGGCCAGCGCTGGTCAAAACGATCGCCTTGACACCGGTGTCCTGCCCCAAGACCCGCACCGCACCAAGGAGCGCACCGCGCACTTCATGACTGAGTGCGTTGACCGGCGGATTGTTGATCGTGATGACGGCGATGTGACCGACCCGCTTGAAACCGACCTTGGACATGCCCATCACTCCCTGAACCCGCGCACATTGTGCGCCCGCACAACCATGCTCTAGCCTATAGCACCAGCCACCGACTACTGTTCTAACAGATCGATCCCAGGAGGCCAGACGATGATCGCCGGCATGATGATGGACCGCCCGCTGCTGCTGTCCGGCGTGATCGACCACGCCGCCGAGCTGTTCCCGGACGTCGAGATCGTCTCGCAAACCGTCGAAGGCGGCATTCATCGCTATGGCTACGCCCAATCCCGCGCCCGGATCGTCAAGCTGGCCAACGCATTGCGTGACATGGGCGTCAAGCCCGGTGATCGCGTCGCGACCATCGCCTGGAACGGCTATCGGCACTTCGAACTCTACTACGCCATCGCCGGCATCGGCGCCGTCTGCCACACCATCAACCCGCGCCTGTTCCCCGAGCAGATGAGCTACATTGTCAATCACGCCGGTGATACAGTGCTGTTCTTCGACACGACGTTTGCACCGTTGATCGAAAAACTGCGCGGCGCCCTCAAGCCGGTCAAAACCTTCGTCGCCATGACCGACCGCGCGCACATGCCGGCGCTCGAAGGCGTCGCCTGCTACGAAGAACTGCTCGCACAAGGCGCCGCGACGATTGCTTGGCCGGACTTCGACGAGAAGACGGCTTGCGCGCTGTGCTACACATCCGGCACCACGGCGGAACCCAAGGGCGCACTCTATTCGCATCGTTCGAGCGTGCTGCATTCGCTGTTTGTGATGACGTCTATTTCGCGCGCCTTCGGACCGGATCGGTCGATACTGCCGGTGGTGCCGCTGTTCCACGTCAACGCCTGGGGCCTCCCGTACATAGCGCCGATCACCGGCACCAAGTTGATCATGCCCGGCGCCAAGCTCGACGGCGCCAGTCTGTTCGACTTGATGGACGCAGAACACGTTCACGGCAGCTGGGGCGTGCCGACGGTCTGGCTCGGACTGCTCGCTGAGATGAAAAAACGCGGCCGCCGCCCGGTTGGCTTGAAACAGGTGTTGATCGGCGGCTCGGCCGCGCCGAAACCGATGATCGAGACCTTCGAGCGTGATTTCGATATCGATGTGGTGCAGGGCTGGGGCATGACCGAGATGAGCCCGGTCGGCTCGATCGGAGTTTTGACGCCGGAAGAAGGCGAGCGGACCTTCGCCGAACGTGTGGATCTCAAAGCCAAGGCCGGGCGCCGCGCCTACGGCGTTGAATTCAAGATCGTCGACGATGAGGGACGTCGCCTACCGCATGACGACACCGCGGCCGGGGAACTGTTCGTGCGCGGCCCCGCGGTCGTGTCGGGCTATTTCAACAACCCGGAAGCGTCAGCCAAAGCCTTCGATAAAGAAGGTTGGTTCGCCACCGGAGACGTGGCGCGCATTACCAGCGACGGCTGGCTGACGATCGTCGACCGCACCAAGGATCTTGTGAAGTCCGGCGGCGAATGGATTTCCTCGATCGACGTCGAAAACGCCGCGATGGCGCATCCCGGTTTGGCCAACTGCGCGGTCATCGGCGTGCCGCATCCCAAATGGACGGAGCGGCCGCTACTGATCGCGGTCAAGGCGCAAGGCGCCGATCCCAAGCCCGAGGACGTGTTAGCCCTGCTCGCCTCGAAACTCGCGAAGTGGCAGATGCCCGATGACGTGGTGTTCGTCGACACCCTCCCGATGACCGCCACCGGCAAGATCTCGAAAAAAGACCTGCGCGCCAAGTTCGCGGAGCATCCGGTGAAGGGTTAGGCGGGGTAGATTGCCACGTTGCTACGCCGGCATGCCGGTTTCGACGAGGCGGGCCCAGAAGGAAACGCCAGGGGGGATGGCGTCGTCGTTGAAGTTGTAGGCGGGATGATGCACGGGCGCGCTGTCGCCGTTGCCGAAGAAGATAAAGGCGCCAGGCCGTTTCTCCAGCATGAACGAGAAATCCTCTCCGCCCATGACCGGCGTCAAGTTGCCCTCGACCTTGTCCTTGCCGGAGATTTGAGCCGCAATATCGCAGGCGAAGGATGCTTGCTGCGGGTGGTTCTTGGTGATCGGATAGTCGCGGTTATAGCGCGCCGTCGCCTTGGCACCGAACAGGCCGGCCGTCTGCCCCACCACCTCGATGATTTGCCTTTCCGCGAGATCACGGAGCTCCGGTTTCAACGTGCGCACCGTCCCCGTCAATTCAGCTGTCTGCGGCAGCACGTTGCCGGCGTTGCCGGCGTGGAACATGCAAATCGAGATGACCAAGCTTTCCAGCGGATCGACGTTGCGCGAGACGATGTGCTGGAGGTTGGTTACGATGGTCGAGGCAACCAAAACGGTATCGACGGCGAGATGCGGTTTCGCCGCGTGCCCACCCTTGCCTTCGACGGTGATGTAGAGGCGATCCGATGCCGCCAGCAGTGCGCCGGGATTGGTACCGAAGTGGCCGATAGGCATGCCGGGGTTGTTGTGCATGCCATAGACTTCCTGGATGTTCCAGCGCTCCATTAGCCCGTCGTCAATCATCGCCTTGGCGCCCGCGCCGCCTTCCTCGGCCGGTTGGAAAATAACGACCGCGGTGCCATCGAAGTTGCGCGTTTCACAAAGATATTTGGCGGCACCGAGCAGCAGCGCGGTGTGGCCATCGTGGCCACAAGCGTGCATCAGGCCCTTGACCTTCGAGGCATAGGCGACGCCGGTTGCTTCTTCGATCGGCAACGCATCCATGTCGGCGCGCAGTCCAAACACCTTGCCCGAGGTCTGCCGCTTCCCCTTGATCACACCGACGACGCCGGTGCGGCCAATCCCCGGCACCACTTCGTCGCAACCGAAGGCGCGAAGCTTTTCAGCCACGACGCCAGCGGTGCGATGAACTTCGTACAGCAACTCCGGATTTTCGTGGATATCGCGGCGCCAGGCCGTGATCTCCTCCTGCATTCCGGCGATGCGATTGACGATCGGCATGGATCAATCCTCGGTGGCGGTGGTGCGGAGTTAGCGCGTTGGATCAGGCGTCGTCGGCCGGCATTGCCATTGTGAAACCGTGCTCGGCTTCGAGCGTTTTGACGGCAGCGGCCAAATCCGTTGCCGACAGTTCCGTCAGCGGCGGGCGCAGCACCGACCAGGCTGGGTCCCGACGATAGTGGCCGATCACCGCCTTCAATAGCGGCATCATCGGATAGGACTGGAACACCTTGCGGATTCCGCTGATGCCCGCCTGAAGCTTGTCGGCGTCGGCACCCTGCCAATTGTCAAACACCCGGCGGAGTTGCCCCGGATTGACGTTCGCCGAGGCCGAGATGGTGCCGGCCGCGCCATTGCGCAATCCATCGAGCAGGAAGGCTTCCGAGCCGACGAACACCTCAAAGCCCGTCGGGTTGGCTTCAAGAATTGACTTCATGCTGTTCCAGTCGCCGGAGCTGTCCTTCAACCCGACGACAGTATCGGGATAGTCCTTGCGCAGCCGAGCGATCAGGCCGAGCGGGATGCCGACCTGCGCGATCGGCGGAATGTGATAGAGGTAGACCTTCAGCCGATCGTCGGCGACGCTGTCGATGACCTGCGCGAAGTAGCGGTAGAGCCCCTCTTCGCTCGGTCCCTTGTAGTAGAACGGCGGCAACATCAGGCAACCGCCAACTCCGATATCGACGGCGTGACCGGTCAGCGCGATGGCATCAGCGACCGAGCACATGCCCGTGCCCGGCATCAGCTTGGCCGGATCGATGTCGGCATCGACCAGTTCCTCGAGCAATTCCATCCGCTCGTCGAGGCCGAGGGAGTTAGCTTCGCTGGTGGTGCCAAAGGGCGCGAGCCCTGTGCAGCCATTTTCCATCAGCCAATCCGCGTGGTCGATGAAGCGGTCAGCATCCGGCGTGCCGTCTTCGCCGAACGGCGTACATACAGGTGCAATGACACCCTCGAAATTGCGTTTGCTCATGGCATGTCCTTGTGAGGCGATTCGCGACGTCGGTTGTTTGCAGGAGATTGCGCGGCCGTCACTTCGGCATCGGAATTCCCGGTTGTTTGACCGGCACATCATAACCCTTTTGCACGGCTGGCCGCTTGGCGATCTCAACATACCAGCGCTTCACATTCGGGAACTCATTGAGATCAATACCCTGCCACTCGAAGCGGCTGATCCAAGGCCACATCGCCATATCGGCGATCGAGTATTCGCCGGCGACAAACGGCGCTTGTTTCAGCTGCCGGTCGAGCACGCCGTAGAGACGGCGGGCCTCCTTCGCGAACCGTTCCTCGGCGTAGGGCGCTTTGCCGGCGTTATATTTGACGAAATGATGCACCTGTCCGAGCATCGGGCCAAGGCCACCCATCTGCCACATCACCCACTGCACGGTATGCCAGCGCGCCTTCTGCTCTTTCGGCCAGAACTTGCCGGTCTTGTCAGCGAGATACATCAGGATTGCGCCAAACTCGAACAACGCCAAGCCGTTGTCGCGATCGACGATAGCGGGGATGCGGTTGTTGGGCGATATCTTCAGGAAATCCGGTTTGAACTGCTCGTCCTTATTGATATCAACGGCATGTGCGGCATAGGGCAGGCCGCATTCCTCCAGCATGATGGAGACCTTGCGGCCATTGGGCGTTGACCACGTATAGAGATCGATCATAGGCGATGGCCTCCAAGCCAGAGCTGAGGGGAGCGTTGTCTTTCAACCTAATTGACCTCCGCGGCGCGGGCAATCACTCCCTGCGCCATATTCATCGCTTAAGTTCAGTGAAAATCTAAGGGCGCCCGCCATGTCTCGGCCCACAGTCATCGTCCGCTACCTGACCCACCCGCAGGTCGCCATTGACCCTGTAGTGCCGGTGCCGGAATGGCGCCTGTCGCCACTTGGCCGGGCGCGGACGGCGGCATTGGCGGCGTCCGGCGCGCTCGCTGGCACGACTCGCGTCATCAGCAGCGCCGAAATGAAGGCGATCGAGACAGCCGAAATCCTGGCGCTGGCACTTGGCATTGCAATCGACATTCGTGAGGCCACGCATGAAAACGATCGCTCCGCTACTGGATTTCTGCCGCCCGCGGAATTCGAAGTCGTGGCCGATCAGTTCTTCGCGGATCCCACGACCAGCATCCGCGGCTGGGAACGCGCACTGGACGCGCAAAGCCGCATCGTTCGCGGGGTCGACGCGGCACTCGCGCATCCCGCCGTTGGTGACATCCTTTTCGTTGGCCACGGCGGCGTCGGCACGCTGCTGCTCTGTCATGTCGCCGGATTACCCATAGCGCGCCAACACGATCAGCCGGCGGGGGGCGGGAGCATTTTTGCCTTTGAATGCGCCACCCGGCGCCTGCTGCACGGCTGGCAGACCATTGAGGACTTCTCCGCGTCATGAACGGCGCGGCGAACCGCGTCAGACCAACTCGCGTCCGACCATCCGCTCCAGAGTTTTCAAGGGTGACAGGATCGGTTCCTGCATCGCGGCAACAGGCAGATAGAACGTCTGCTCGAGAACGTATTGCCCGGAGATGACGGCGTGGGAAACCAGATCCGTGAAGACGATCCACGTTGCACCAGCGGGTATACTGATCGGCGTTTTGGGACAGCTTTCCTGGTATTGCTCGTCGAGCTTGGCGCGATCATGCAGCTGCAGCATATAGTGATCGTAGGGCGTGCGAAGCCCCTTCGTAATCCCCAGTGCCTTCATCACATACGCAGAGCCCGGTGTCGGCTTTGCAATCTTCGGAAGGAATTGTCTGGCCTGATCGGCAAACGGCTCACCGACAATCCATTCGCGCGGCCGGCCCTGCGGATTGATATTTGAGAAAACGCGCATGATCCGCTCGCCCTGGTTCGGTCGCGAGACGAACGCGTCGACGTGGACACGCGTATCATCTTTGGTCTTCGAGCCACCGCGTCCGGCCGCCTCAACCGGGCGGTAGCTCGTTAATCCAAACCGAATGCCGCGCCCATAAAGCGGGAACAGACAGTCGACAAGCCCCCGTGCGTTGTCGGAAAAACGCCCAATCATCCGCCCGAGCGCCTCTTTGTCGGCCCCTTCTGCCGACGTATGCCGAACGGCACGATTGGCAGGATCGAAGCTGACATTTTTCGCTTTACCGTCGGTCCATTTCGGCGACAGAAAATATTGCTCGTCGCTCTTTAATGCGAACGGCAAGCGCGGCAAGATTACAATGGCGCCCATCTCCAAGGCCCGCGTAGCCGATGCCTGCGCATCCCCAGTCAACTTGGGCGTCCAGCTGTCATGATCGAGTGAATGCAATACACCCATCGGTATCCTCGCCTTGTCAAAAGGGACCATGCGCCACGCGCAGCAATCAGCTCGCCGGCGCCAATTTTTTAAGCGCGGCGCTGATTTTGTGACGGATAGCGTGGAATCCTTTCGATCCCTCACTTGTCATCCAATTCATCTGCAGCGACCGCCGTGGCCCTTCGAAGGGTGGGTGACCGTGCCAGGAATTGTCGGCGCGCTTGAAGACAAGCAGCGTCCCATTGTCCGGCGGCACTTCAGCCGCCACCGCGTTCAGATCTTTGCCATTCCGCAGGATGCGCAGGCGCCCGCCCGGCTGCGTCCAGTTTTCATTGAGGTAAAGCAGAACTGTGATGATCTTGTCTTTGCTATCGGTATGGATATTGCCGTCGCGCGCATTCGACGTGTAGCCGCGCAATGAATACATCTTCGGCTTGCCCGTGAGTTCAACGCCGAACTTCTCGGCGATCACGCGCTCGAACTCCGGCCCGTCGAGTTCCGCAATGACGGACTTGATGACCATGGTGTCATCGAGCGATTCGACCGGGAACGAGCCCGTGCGCTCAATTTTCGGGTAAGTCGCATTCACAAGACGCACGCTCTCGGGCGCGAGGAAGCCAGGGATAATGGTATAACAGTAGGGCGATGTCTCGATGGTGGCCGATTTCAGCTTATCGAGATTGAGATGTGCCATGCGGTACTGCCCCTCGCGAGCTTATTTGGATGCATCCGTGGTCAGTCTACGCTGTCGCACCCGTTGATGTCAGCAGGCGTTGTCGGCTCATCCACCGCGCCTCGGCTTCGGCGGCGATAATCTCGGCGGAATGCAGCGCAGTATAATCCCATGGCGCCAACGCCGTCACCACCGCTGGCAGTTCGCGCGTAGCACCCGAGCGCACCAAGGCCCCATGAAACCGTTCGAACTTGGCCGAACCACCTTGCGGCCTGAACACATAAACGGGCCGGCCGGTTGCACAGGCTTCGCCGGTCATATTGACGGAATCCGCAGTGACCACCAGCAGGTCGGCATGCGCCAGGAAATCTGGATAGGGGTTAGCGCCCTCGCCGTTCCAAAGTATCCGCGGCGCGTTCGCCGTTGCCGCGTCAACAGCTCGGAGCAAGCGCGGATGCGTGCGGCGCGACGGCGTGATCATGAAACTGGCGCCAAGGGCGGCGAGGCTGGTCAAAGAGGCCTTAAGGCGATCGTCGCAGGCGTCGGTAAACTTGTAGACGCCATTCTTGCCGCCGAGGACCACGGCCACGCGCGGTCCTGGCAATGCGGCAATCGCGGCGGGAACCCTGCTGCGCAACGTAGATAGACGCTCGCGCGTGAAACTGTGCGGTGAGGTCAGCGTCGTCACGACATTCGGTCCGCGCAATCGATCATGCTCAGGAACCCAGATCATATCGGCAGTCCGGCATCCGGTCTTCGGATCTTGCAACACGATGGTGTAAGTGACGAGGCCAGCCTTCCGCTTGAGCGCCCGGATAAAGGGTATCGACATACGCCCCGTAGCAATTGCAATATCAGGCCAGGGCGGGCCAAAATCGCCGCCCACCTTGCCAAACCCGCTTTTTGGATCGGCTGGGCCCCAGGGCGCCGTCCACTTCCATGGACCGGTCGGCGCCACCACTTTTCGTTCAGCGACGAGCCCTAACGCGTCTGCGACGCCAACCGCCTGGACATCCATCCCCGCCTTGCCGTCGGTGATCAACCATGCGCGCTTGCCAGCCAATGGCCGGGGGTGGGTCTCCTGGGTCTTGTCGATCGATTCGCTCATGCTCCTGTCATCGCACATCAGTTTGAGCTGTCGAGGCCGCGCACTGCCGCAGCCCGTAGCCACAAAAACAGTTTTCACGTTGAAATTTTACTGCTGAATTAGCGTCACGTGCGCACATTTCTTGCGCGCGAGTTCGTGATGTCCTAAAATTGCACCCGAAATAATGACCTGCGGGATGGCCGATGAAGCCTCGCCTCGATGCCGTCGACTGGCGCATTCTGAAAGAGCTGCAAGCCAATGGCCGCATGACCAATGTCGATCTCGCTGAGCGCGTCGGCATTACCCCGCCGCCGTGTCTGCGCCGCGTTCGTGCGCTGGAAGAGGCCGGCATCATCACCGGCTATGCGGCACTGCTGGACGAGAAAATGGTCGGCTTTGACCTGATCGCCTTCGCCATGGTCGGGTTGCACAACCAGTCTGAGGCCGATTTGCGCGCGTTTGAAAACCGTCTGCTGACCTGGCCAATCGTACGCGAAAGCTACATGCTCTCGGGCGAGACCGATTACATCCTGAAGTGCGTGGCACCAGACCTGCCGAGCTTCCAGGATTTTGTCATCAAGGAACTCACCGCCGCGCCGAATGTCGCCGGCGTCAAAACCACGCTCGCGATCCGACGCGCTAAGTTCGAGGCCGGCGTCGCGATCCAGATGGTCCGGCCTTGATTTGACCGAGTTGGCGACGACTTTGTAGCCGCAGCGCTTTTTGGTAACTCTATCGCATGACTGAGAACACCGCCATCGATCCGCCAACGCGTAGCCCGCCCGCCATCGCGATGCTGTTGGCATTCGTTTGGCTGATGTTGAGTGCCCACGGCGCGTTGGCTTGCCGCTACGTCCAACCTTGGGCCGAGCTGCGCGCAGAGTGGGCCAAGACCAATGAGATAGCCGGAACAGTCGTCGCGGCGAAACCAGTGATGACCGGCACATCCTGCGAAAACGCGCACGACTTGGCTCTTTCGAAAGCCATCACCGAAACCATCGACGCGGGCGGCATCGTGCTGCTTGGCGAAACGCACGACAACCCCGAGCATCACAAATTGCGCGCGGCGATGATCGATCACGCGATGAAGGAGGCGACGCAAAAGCTCGCCGCCGTGTTCGAGCACATCCGGACGGATCAATTCGCGGGGCTGGTGCAATTTTTGCAGCAGAGCGCTCTGGCCGGTCGGATCGGTTCCGCCCGAGATCTGCTGCAGGCGCTGAAATGGGATCAATCTGGCTGGCCCGCGCAGGCGATGTTTGAGCCGCTTTTTGCTGCAGCCCTCCGCGCCCAGTCGCCGATCCTGCCCGGCGACGCGCCGCGCGACACCGTGCGTCGCGTCGCGCGAGAAGGCGCGAGTGCGCTTGTGCCGGCTGATCTCACTCGACTGAAGCTCGACCAGCCACTGCCTGATGCGCTCAATGACGCCCTGCTGACGGAATTGGAAGCATCACACTGCGGCCTGATGCCCAAGACTGCCTTTACGAATATGGCGATGGCTCAGCGCTATCGCGACGCGCACCTTGCATTGCAACTCGTCGAAGCTGCCGACAAGCACGGCGCGGCGATTCTGTTCGCCGGCAATGGCCACGTGCGCAGCGATCGTGGCGTGCCCTACTATCTCAGGCAAATGGCGCCGGGGCGCCCGGTCCTTACCGTCACACTTGTCTGAGGCGAGCAAATGGGCAAGACTGGGACATCCACGACCTACATGCCCAGAATACCGCGACTGCCGGCCCGCCGCAGATTTCGTCATCTTCACGCCCGTGACCAAACGCGACGATCCCTGCATCAAAATGCGCGAACAATTCGGGAAGAAAAAATGAGCGGAACTGTGGACTGTTCGATGCCCCGCAATGCCGCCTGCCACATGGTCGGTGTCATCCCGGGGCTTGTCCCTGGGACCCATCTTGCCGTGAACGCGACAGGGAGTATTGCTGCTCGATGGATCCCGGCAATGAATGCCGGGATGACAGCTTTTGGATTGACAGCACTCCTCCTCGCCTCCCCCGCACACGCCAACTGCGCCGGAGACATAGCCGCAGCCCTTGAGCGCCTGATGACGACGACGCCGGTGCGCAAGGAGATGACAACAAGAGGTGCGGCCGGCACTGTCACATCACTGACCGAGAATGACTTGCCGCGAGCGTTGCGTGTGCGCACCGAGGGCGGCGAGCGCGGCATCGTTGATACCATCGTCGTTGGTGATAGCGTATGGCTCGGCGATGGGCGCGAATGGCGTCAGCAGGAGGCCGACCGGGGAAAACAGTTTGCCAAGCTCATCCGCGAGCAAATGACCAAGGCCACCCCGACCATCGAAAACGCGCAATGTGGCACGAGCGAAACCGTTGATGGCAAGACGCTCAAACTTTACACCTACGACCAATCCTTCACGTTCATGACGACGTCGGGAAAATCATCGGCGAAACTCTTCGTCGATCCGGCGAACGGCCTGCCGGTTCGCCAAGAAGTTAAGTCGCGCGCCGCCGGCGCCGAAAGCCATTCCGTCATCCGCATCACCTACGACAAGTCCATCAAGATTGAGCCGCCGAAGTAGCCGAAGTAAAGGTGTCAGACGCAAGCGTCTGACACCAGCAGCACCGCTATTTTACTTGTAATAGCCAACGCCGCAGACGAGGCCGGCGACCTTGGTCACGAAGCTGACCTTCTGCACGGGCTCGCCGCCCGCTGGCTTCGGCCACATGTACGCGACCTCGGCGATGGCGCCTTCCTTGGCGACCTTGATCATCTCGGCGCCCAGGGCAAAATTGTTCTTGTCCTTGATGTCGGCGAGCTTCAACTTGCGGATCGCTTCGCTGGGGTGCGCAACCATCGCGCCGTCACCTTCATTGCCGCAGAACGGATAGAGGTCGCGGTCCTTGAACCCGCCTTCGCCCTTGTTGAAGGCGTCGAGCGCTTTCGGCTTATCAGCCTTGACGGCAACAACGGCCTTTTCGAGCATCGCCTTGGCTTCGGCAGCACTGCCGATATCGGCCTTTTGCGCGAGGGCTGGAAGTGCAATGGCGATGGCGGCGATTGCAACGGCTGTACGTAAGATGGATGTGATCATCGATGCCTCCTGAGGGGATTGAGCGCGGACAATGCCGCGTGCCTCAGATCAACAGAGTGCCGATGAACCGCAGATGAGTGCAATAAAGTCCCAGTCGACACAACGACGGATCAACGCCGCATAGTGCGAACGCCGGGATAGCCGCCTCACGTCGGCAACGAACCGCTCGGGCCGTGGGCCAGAACATCTGCGCGTTCGTACGTCTGATATCAGAGCGACATCGCACTCAGAAAAACCAGTGAACCGTAAATCCAGATCGCAATCGAAAGCAGCGACCAGCCGACGGACAACGGCGTCACGTCTTGCATCATGTACTGCCCGACTTGGTGCGCCGGCGCGACTTCGATCCCGAGATGCAGGAGTGCCGGCGGCACCAGCATCGGCAGAAGCGTCATTGGTAAAAGCGCCATCAGCAGCGTCCATCGCCAGGGGCCTGTGGCTCCAGCCCAGTGTGTTCTGGCCGCTTCCGCCACATCGCGGGGTTCAACCGCGACAACCGGGAGCAGCAGGGCTTTGCGCGCCGAAAACAAGCACAACACAGAACGCAGACCAAAGCCACACTGGCAGCCAGGAACAATCCAAACACGACCATTGAATTCGGATCGTCCTGCTTTGCCAATGCTTCAATCGCGGGAACCATGAAGAGATTGCCAGCTCCAAAGACGACGAAACCGAGAAAATAGGGCAGCCCCAAGAAAAACGCCCGCTTCCAGTAGGGCCGATCCCAGGCATCGAGCATCAGCGACACCGGACGTCGTCGCGCGCCGAGAATTAAGTGTCTGGTGCCAATGAACCGCGGCAACGGCGGCCAGCGCGCCGTGTACCAGCATGATTGCGAAAGGCATTGCGAGTGAAAGAAATTGATTTAAAGTAGCCAATGCCTGCGCGACGCTCCAAAGTTACCAAACATTCGAGACAATCGAAAACGCCGCCAACGGCCAGAACACCCGCACGGCGTCAGCGAACCGCAGCAATGGTGTCGCATACGCCCGATAGAGAATTGACCGCCCGACCACCATCCCCACCATCTCCGTGCGCGCGCCGTCTATCGAGCAGAACTCTTGCTATCAACCACTCCAGCCGTCCCTACGGCAAAGCGATATTGACGGACTGTTCACGCGTCGTCGCATTGATTTCGACATCCGCCACGTCATCGTTCATCGCAAAATCGAACGGCAGCGGCAACCATTCGCCCGACTGCAGAATCGCGAGGTCCCACATCGGTCGTTCCGCGCGAACTTCATCGATCGTAATGAACGCCTCGCGATCGGCGAGGTCTCCATCAAAATAACCGATGCGCAGGATGGGATCGGCGACCTCGGCACGGCGATGGAAATTGGGCGTATCGATCAGCACCGTATGTCCGGCAACACGCAGATGAATTTCGCCGGCGCAATCGAGCGGTATAGCCAGGACAGTATCGCCGACCCCGGTTGACAGACAGAGTTGCAACGGCACGCCAGGCCCCGGCGCAGAAACCGATAGATGTAGGCTGCCATCAGCGACCAGCGGCGCCGACAGAAAGGGGCGATTTTCGCCGAGGGCGACAATACGCACCCGCGTCCCCGCACATTGCACGGCTTGCGCAAATTCCGCGTCACTGACGCGACTGCGGTATTCGACGGCGAGGTCTTCCACCACGACAGGCAGCGATTTCGATCGGTTTTCCTGTTCCGTGCAACCGCTGTCCGCGATCAACGTCGCCATCCGCGCTGAGCCTGCTTCGTTAAGATGCACGACATCGTCAGGCGCAAACAATTCGCCGGGCCAGATCGCGCCACCGCTCACCGCCCGATAGCCGTATTGCTCAGCCAATCGAAGGATTTTGCTCTCAAGCACGGAAGGAATCTCACGATCGAGGCCGAACTGCGCAATATCGATGTCACCATTCAGCGGCATCAGCACCCAGACAATACGCTGGCACTCCCACTGGTAGGCGCGCATCACATAATCGAGGCGTTCGAGAAACGGGTTCTGTTCGAGAATGCGCGTCTTGTGCGTATTCTTATCCGTGATACGGGCTGCGAGTTCCTCGGGCCTACAATAGAGGCCAGACAACTGGGTCGGTACGGGCTGGCTATTCATCAGTCCTGACGGCTCAGACGTAGTCTGTGGCAACCGATGCGTGGCGCCACCGGCCAAGCCGGCAAGCTGATCCATGCCCGCTGGCTCCAAGAGCTCCCGTCCCATAGACTGGATCATCTGATCGGCGCGGTGGCGCAATGGCCGTAAATCAGCCTCGGATAGGCATTGATCTGCCGGCGTGAAATCGTTGAACAATCCCTCCGCATTCATGCAATCCAGAACGTGATCGGGGTTCGCAAGCAGCCAGTCGTTGACCTGCGTGAAATCGCGAATGGTGATGCCGGCATAGATCGTCTGCGGGTTGAGCGCGAGCGCCGCACGGATCGATACGAGAAGGTAAGCCTCGGCTGTGCCATCAATGGCAATGTTCAAAATCGGGCAGGTGCCGGCACCAGCGTTGCGACGGGCCAACGCCCGCTTCAAGTAACCGGCGACGGTATCGATAGGCGCCAGGTTGTTTTGCGCGAGCGTTGAGTCACCAGTCACGATGATCGGCGCAATTGCCTCCACTGGCATCGCCGCCAAATACCGCGCGAGCAGGAGATCATGGAAGCGCCAGGGATACATCCGCAGATTGAAAATCCGCTGGGCGAATTGCGCACGCAGCACCGCATCCAACGAGCTGGGCGCAAAGCGCTCGTCGGGCAAAAACTCCGCGTTGTTCGTGTCGATGGCATTGCTGCCCGAGGCCATGTCCTGCATCGTTTGCCGTCTTCGAGTTCGATAAAATTCGCTCGAATCAATGACGCACGCACACAAGACGCATGCCCACTTGTCCACAGATCGTCCACAGGAAATTCCAGCCGCGGCCAAAGGTGGCTTGCACGCGGGGACCCGATTACAACAGCCCGCTCGAATTGACACTAGCCAAACCGCCGCGACTACCCTAAGCAGCCAGCTTTAATGACCAAGCGCACAGACATCAAATCCATTCTCATCATTGGAGCGGGCCCTATCGTGATCGGGCAGGCCTGCGAATTCGACTATTCGGGAACACAGGCCTGCAAGGCGCTGAAAGCCGAGGGCTATCGGATCGTCCTGGTGAATTCGAATCCGGCCACGATCATGACCGATCCGGAATTGGCCGACGCGACCTACATCGAACCGATTACGCCGGAGATCGTCGCCAAGATCATCGCGCGCGAACGCGCCGAGCGACCCAATGACAAACTCGTCGTCCTGCCGACCATGGGCGGCCAGACCGCGCTCAATACGGCGCTGGCGCTGGCTAAGGACGGCACGCTCGCCAAATACGACATCGAGCTGATCGGCGCCAACGCCGACGCTATCGATAAGGCGGAGGACCGCCAGCGCTTCCGCGAAGCGATGAAGACCATCGGCCTCGAAACGCCAAAGTCGATGATGGCGCACAGTCGCAAGGAAGCGACTGAAGCGCTGGCCGTGATCGGCTTGCCGGCCATCATCCGGCCGTCCTTCACGATGGGCGGAACCGGTGGCGGCATCGCCTACAACCGTGAGGAATTCTTTGCGATCGTTGAGGGTGGGCTTGACGCCTCGCCGACGACGCAGGTGCTGGTCGAGGAGTCGGTGTTGGGTTGGAAAGAGTACGAGATGGAGGTTGTCCGCGATAAGGCCGACAACTGCATCATCGTCTGCTCGATCGAAAACCTCGATCCGATGGGCGTGCACACCGGCGACAGCATCACAGTAGCACCGGCGCTGACACTGACAGACAAGGAATACCAGATCATGCGCAACGCTTCGCTGGCGGTGTTGCGCGAAATCGGCGTCGAGACCGGCGGGTCAAATGTGCAGTTTGCCGTCAATCCTGCCGATGGGCGCCTCGTCGTCATCGAGATGAATCCACGCGTGTCGCGCTCATCGGCACTGGCCTCCAAGGCGACAGGATTTCCGATTGCCAAGGTCGCGGCCAAGCTCGCGGTCGGCTACACGCTCGATGAAATCGAAAACGATATCACCGGCGGCGCGACACCCGCCTCATTCGAGCCAACCATCGACTATGTCGTGACCAAGATCCCCCGCTTTGCCTTCGAAAAATTCCCCGGCGCTGATACGACGCTGACGACGGCGATGAAGTCGGTCGGCGAAGTAATGGCTATTGGACGCACGTTTAGCGAAAGCCTGCAAAAGGCGTTGCGCGGCCTCGAAACCGGGTTGACCGGGCTCGATGACGTCGTGTTCGAAGGCCTTGGCCAAGGCGATGACAAGAACGTCGTCCGTGAAGCGCTGGCGCGACCGACCCCCGATCGCCTGCTGAAGATCGCGCAGGCCATGCGCATGGGCGTTTCGCATGAGGAAATTCACGCCTATTGCAAAGTCGATCCGTGGTTTTTGGAACGCATGCAGGAAATCATCGACATGGAGGCGCGCGTCATCGCGCACGGGCTTCCCGGCGATGCCGCCAATCTGGTCGGCCTGAAAGCGATGGGATTCTCGGATGCGCGGCTGGCCAAACTTGCGCGCCTCAGCGAAGACGACGTCCGCGCGCAGCGGCACAAAATGGGCGTTCGTCCGGTCTACAAGCGCATCGACACCTGCGCCGCCGAGTTCGCAGCACCGACTGCGTATATGTATTCAACGTATGAGCGGGTGTTGTCCCTCTCCCCGTTCTTCAACGGGGAGAGGATGTCCGAAGGACAGGTGAGGGGCGGCAACACGGCCGACACTCCTGGCCGCCCCTCACCCCAACCCGCTCCCCGCACGCTGGGAGAGGGCAACGAGTCGCGTCCCACCGACAAAACCAAGATCATGATCCTCGGTGGCGGACCGAACCGCATCGGCCAGGGCATCGAGTTCGACTACTGCTGTTGCCATGCCTGCTTCGCGCTGACCAAGGCCGGTTACGAAACCATCATGGTCAATTGCAATCCGGAAACCGTCTCGACCGACTACGATACATCCGACCGATTGTACTTTGAGTCCTTGACCGCCGAGGACGTGCTCGAAATCGTCGCTGTCGAGCAGTCACGTGGCACGCTGAAAGGCGTTATCGTGCAGTTTGGCGGACAGACCCCGCTGAAACTCGCCGAGGCTCTGGAAGCCGCTGGCGTACCGATCCTGGGAACGTCGCCCGACGCGATCGACCTCGCCGAAGACCGCGACAGGTTCAAGGCGCTCATCGACCAGCTCGGATTGAAACAACCGGAAAGCGGCATCGCGCGCTCGCCCGGAGAAGCCCGCGCGGTTGCCGACAAACTCGGCTATCCCGTCGTCATCCGCCCGTCCTACGTGCTCGGCGGGCGGGGCATGGAAATCGTCGCCGACGGCAGCGAAATCGACCGCTACATCACACGGCTGACGGCGCAACTCCAGCGCCCTTCGGACCTCGCCGTTTCGGACCGGCGTCCGCTGCTGATTGATCGCTATCTGTCGGGCGCCATCGAGGTCGACGTCGATTGCATCAGCGACGGCCGCGATGCGTTCATTGCCGGAATCATGGAGCACATCGAGGAAGCAGGGATTCACTCCGGCGACAGTGCCTGTTCGCTGCCCGTGCATTCGCTCGACAGCGCGATGGTCGTGCGGATAGAGAAGCAGACGCGCGATCTCGCCCTGGCGCTCAAGGTATCGGGCCTGATGAATGTGCAGTACGCCATTAAGGATCGCCAGATCTACATCCTGGAGGTGAACCCGCGCGCCTCGCGCACAGTGCCCTTTGTCGCCAAGGTCATCGGCTATCCGGTGGCGGGTATCGCGGCGCGGGTGATGGCAGGCGAGAGCCTAGCCTCCTTCAAGCTCAAATCGCGCAAGCTCGGGCACGTTGCGGTCAAAGAGGCGGTGTTTCCGTTTGCCCGCTTCAGCGGCGTTGACCCGATCCTCGGCCCGGAAATGAAATCTACCGGCGAGGTGATGGGCCTCGACCGCGATTATGCCATTGCCTTTGCCAAGAGCCAGCTCGGCTCGGGCACCGTGCTACCGCTTCAAGGCGCGGCGTTTGTCTCGGTCCGTGAAGGCGATCGCGACGAAATTCTAGGCGCAGTCAAGGAGTTGGCTGAGATGGGTTTCCGCATTTTGGCGACGCGCGGGACCAAGCGGCACTTGGAATCCCATGGCATTGCGGCCGAAGCCGTCAATAAGGTCTTGGAAGGCCGGCCGCACATCGTCGACCTCATGAAATCCGGTGAAGTGCATCTCGTCATCAACACAACCGAAGGTGCCAAGGCGTTGGTGGATTCCAAGGATATCCGGCGGACTGCCTTGCTCAACCGCATCCCATATTATACAACCGTAGCTGGCGCGCTGGCGGCCACCGAGGCCATCGCCGCGCTGAAAGCTGGTAGTCTGACGGTTGCGCCATTGCAAAGTTATCTCGCCACCCTATCTTGACGGCTGGCCAGCTGTCGGTCCGGCACCCGGGCTCGTCAGCCTCAAGAGCTTGAAACGGTTCGAGAGCTGTGCGCGATGGTCGGCTAGTTTATTCAACAAAGTCGCGAGACGATAAGGATGGAGCCGGCAACGGAGGCCGGCGCCGACCAGGAGATATAGACGATGTCGATGGAACGCGTTCCGATGACGGTGGAAGGCTTCAAGAGGCTGGAAATCGAACTGCAGCGCCTGAAAGGCGAAGAGCGCCCGCGCATCATCCAGCAGATCTCGGAAGCCCGCGCGCATGGCGATCTGTCGGAAAACGCCGAATACCACGCCGCCAAGGAGGCGCAGGGGCTGAATGAGGCGCGCGTCGGCGATCTCGAGGATAAGCTCAGCCGCGCCGATGTCATCGACACATCGAAGCTCTCGGGCGAAACGATCAAGTTCGGCGCCACCGTCACGGTATCGGACGAAGACACCGGCGAGAAGGCCAAGTATCGCATCGTCGGCGAATTGGAATCCTCCGTGAAGGACGGCAAGGTCTCAATCGGCTCGCCGATTGCCCGCGCCCTGATCGGTAAGACCAAAGGCGAAACCGCCGAAGTGACGACGCCCAAGGGCTCCCGCTCCTACGAGATCTTGAAGGTCGAGTGGAAGTAGGCGGTGGTTGTGTCTTTTCAAAGATTGCGAGAGCAGACTTTCAATATCAGGTTGCTTTCACACGCTGAAGCGATACTGGCGCGAGACTTTCCCGACGCTGTTCGAGAACTTTCCGAAATCCTTGGCAGCATCAAAATATCAGTTGAGACACTCGTGCGGGGTGGTGGTGGCGAGGCGGAACCCACGCAAGAACTGCGAAGGGCGCTTGCAACGCTTGGTTGGCACAAGCACACTTTTGAAATCAAAAAATTGATCGACGGTGTGCCACGAGAGTCCATCAGTCACATTGTCGACCACACCAAAGGATTTTCTAACGGCAAGATCGCCCTCGAAATCGAGTGGAACAACAAAGACCCATTTTTCGATCGTGACTTGGAAAACTTTAAACGTCTTCACGCAGAGGGGGCCATTAGCGTCGGCGTCATCGTTACGCGCGGTTCGCAACTGCAGGAGGCAATTCGCCCGGCAATCGAACAATTCGCTCAGGCAAAAAGCCTTCAAAATATCGAGTCACTTGCTCAGTTCGGACTCGCGCCTACCGCCCGGCAGAGAGAACTGATCCAGAGGCAACTCCAAGCCAACGGCAATAATTTTGCGGCAGCTTGGTCAAATGTCTTCGTCAGCGACAAGTTCGGCCAGTCAACAACGCATTGGCGCAAGCTGATCGACCGCGTCGATCGAGGAGTTGGCAATCCATGCCCACTGCTTCTGTTAGGAATTCCCGAAAAGGTCTTGAGCGACCAGTAAACGCCTCTCCTTCTCTTTCTTCGAAACCGTCGCCGAATTGTACGAATACGTCTTCCAATCCGGCTCGTAGCTCTCGTTGGCTTGGTTTCCCCACACAGCCCAGTTTTTGCGCGCGCCGCGCGCAAACAGTTCGAGATACGGACCAGGACTGCATGCTTCAACGAGGTCGTACTGCTCGTCTGGCTTGCGGGAATGCTCTCGCTTGCGGGTGCCGAGATAGTTGACCTGGGTCCGCCCGGCTTTGAGCGTCCTGGCATTCTTGCCGCGCACACCGAACAGAATGACCTCAGTGACATTGCGGAAATAAAAGCCGACGCCGCGGCCATCCGAACCACCGTCCTTACGCAGCTTGTGCCAGACAATATTCGACTTGTACTGGAACCCCCAGGCTTCCATAACCTTGAGACCATCTGGAAGCAGGGCGTTGGGAACCCACAGGTATAGGTGTGCGGTTGGCGCCAACGCATCGGCCACAGGAAGCGCTGCAATTTCGTCGACTGTTAGCGTCCCATAGCGCGATAGCCGCTTATGCTCTGGCGCCATCTTTCCGGTTCGATTGGTAAAGCGCCATGGCGGATCGGCAAGTACTGTTGCGAAGCGCCGCGATGCGACGAACGCATTGAAGTCGGCTTGCGCCTTCAGCGCTTGCGTTGACATGAAACTTGTTCCCACCCGTTCGATCACCCGACAGATTGAAGTATAACGCGAGTCGGACACCAATTGCCGGTTCACGACAAAACCGTAGTTGGCAACTCGAATGTTGTCAATTTGTTCTCATCTCGCAGGCGGCAAATGTACAGTATTTTTAGCGACAAGCGACGGTTCCAAGTCAGTCGCCCGTTGCTCCCCCGCCGAATTGCCGCCATAAGGCCGCGTCACAGACTTGGCGATGCCGGCTGCACAGGCCGGCCCGAACAACGTCCTCTCGGAGCTTCCCTTGAAAAAGATTGCCCTCGCCTTTGCCTTGAGCCTTGCGTCCGCGACGATCGCCGTGGCCCAGACGGCGGCTCCCGCCGGGCCGGTTGCGACCCCCGACAATACACTCGTCATCGAACTCAAGGGCGGCAAGGTGCTTGTGCAGTTGCTGCCAAACCTGGCGCCGAAGCACGTCGAGCGGGTCAAGACGCTCGCCGCCAAAGGGTTCTACGACGGCATCAAATTCCACCGCGTCATTGACGGTTTCATGGCCCAGACCGGCGACCCGACCGGCACCGGCACCGGCGGTTCGGACCTTCCCGATTTGCAGGCCGAGTTCACGCGCTACGCTTATCGGCGCGGCACGGTCGGGGCGGCGCGCACCGGCAATCCCAACTCCGCCAACAGCCAGTTCTACATCTGCTTCAATGACCAGGGTTGCCTCAGTCTCACCGGCCAATACACGGTCTGGGGGCAGGTGATCCAGGGCATGGAGCACGTCGACAAGATCAAGCGCGGCGCGCCGGGCTCCGGCGAAGTATCCGGCCCCGACGTGATGCAGAAGGTTTATCTGCAATCAGCGGCACGCTGAGCACATGCCGTGGGATTGTGATATCGAACGTCTCTCCTGTCCGCTGCTGTCAGCGTCGTCAATGCAATACGATGCGATCTAACTACTCATCATTCACGACCTCACGACCTCACCCTTCACACCTGGAACCCAACCATGGCCACCAAAATCAAAGACCCCGAGAACACCCTGATCATCGAAACCAGCAAGGGCAAAGTCATCATCGAGCTGCGGCCCGATCTCGCCCCGAAGCACGTCGAGCGGATCAAGATTTTGGCGCGCGAAGGCTTCTACGACGGCATCGTTTTCCATCGCGTCATCGAAGGCTTCATGGCGCAGACGGGCTGTCCGAAGGGGCAGGGCACCGGCGGTTCGAAGTATCCCAACCTGCCCGCCGAATTCAACGCCGAGAAGCACGTCCGCGGCGTCTGCTCGATGGCCCGCTCGTCGGCGCCAAACTCGGCCAACAGCCAGTTCTTCATCTGCTTCGATGACGCCGGATTCCTCGACAAGAATTACACCGTCTGGGGCAAGGTGATCGACGGCATGGACAACGTCGACAAGATCAAGCGCGGCGAGCCCGTGCAGAACCCCGACAAAATGATCACAATGAAAGTCGCGGCGGACGTGAAGTAGGGCGTGCTTGAGGTAACTCAAGTTTGAAATCAATACCTTGCCCCGCGCGCTTGTTTACCGGCTGTGACTCGGGTTAGTATGCCGTGGTGTTGCCCAAGGCTGTGTACACCCACGTCCAAACGAACCGGGTACACAATGCACAGTGTTATCAACAGCGCTCGTCATCAACTCCTCCCGCCCATAGTGTTGATTGGGCAGGCGCTGATCCTGTTCTGTCTGCTCGCCGTGCCCGCGATCCTTATTGGATCCTATGATGAAATTGTGTTCCGCAAGAACGTGCTTCCGGATAGCCCGTTGTATCAATTGCTTTGGACCTTCGATCTTGGCAGCCAAGTCCTGTGGTTCCTCGATTTCTTCGCGACGGCGGCATTTCTTTTCGTCGGCTTGTCGCAATTGAAGTCTTGGTCAAACTCGGATCGTGATTGCGAAAAACAGCCTGACACGCAATGAGTCGATCGCCATCGCAACGGCTGCTGACTTGGCTACTCGAACTCTTTAGATATCGACGACAAGCACTTTCTCAAACACTCGTTGAAGAATTTCATCCTGTTCCTGCTGATCCTCATGGCGGCGATCAGTTTGAATTTCGTCCATGATTTCGTAAAGCTGCGCATCACCACCGACGCGGTTCTGCTCAACACCATCCTCGGTGTTGAATACCTCATGTTGTTTCTGGATTTTCTGTGGTTTGCTTGGAGCATCACGCTCCAGGTGCTGCGTCTCATTCGGAACCGCTGGCGGAACCGCTGGGATCAGCGCCGAGACACCGCTACCAACCATCCGCCGTCCGGACCCCGACGATCTCGATGAAGTCGCGGATTCCGGACGTGTATTAGGACGCGCGCTAGCGCGCCAAACGGCCGGTATCGCCGGGGGGAATGAACGGCCCGTCGGCGAAGGTTCGCGAATAGGCTGTCAACCCGGCGAGCGCGCAGACGATGATCATCACCGACACCAGCGGCGCTTGCAGGCGGCGCGCCTTGAGATGCGTTGCAACGATATCCGCCTCGGCATCGGTTACCCGCTGCCGCGCTAAGACTGGCAGCACTTCCCGAGCGTACGTTTTGTCGAAATCCGCGATCATAGTGGCATGGTAGCGCTATCATGTTTGCTGGCGGCTTAAGGCAAATGCCTAACAGATTGCAACTTCAGCCGACCGTGCAGCCTGCTTGACGGCAGCGTCAGTGGACGCTTAACAGAGCGCTTGATATTTGCGATGTGCCGGTAAGTTTGCATTAATCGCGTTGCACGAGGTCCCTTCCCCCATGTCATCGCCCAAGTCTTCCGCTGTGACGGCTTACGATCCCACGAACGTCTTTGCCAAAATTCTGCGGGGCGAGTTGCCGGCCGTCAAACTTTACGAAGACGCCGAAACACTGGCCATCATGGACATCATGCCCCGCTGCCCCGGGCATTGCCTCGTCATTCCAAAGTCCGCAGCCCGTAATGTCCTCGACGCGACGCCGGCGCAACTGACCGCCTGCATGGCAACGGTTCAGAAACTGTCACACGCAGTGATGAAGGCGTTTGCAGCGCCTGGTGTTACAATCCAGCAATTCAATGAGGCGGCCGGCGGCCAAGTTGTTTTCCATCTGCACTATCACGTCCTTCCCCGCCACGATGGCGTAGCGCTCGGCCGCCACACCGGTGCAATGGAAAAGCCAGAGGTGCTCAAGGCCAATGGCGACAAAATCATCGCGGCGCTGCAATCGGCATGAGTCGCTGGGCCGATGATCCCGACGCCGCTGCCAGTGCGCTGATCGAAAGCGCGCTTGATGACATGGGCATCACCGGCCGCGTGCTTCTCGCCGATCCGCCACTGCCACTCGCACAGCAGATCAGTGCCCGCGACGCAACGGTGACGATATGGAACCGTCGCTACACGCCGCGCCAACCGAGTGCAACGCCATGGCCGCCGAGCGGTCCGTTCGACTTCGCACTGCTGCGACTGCCGAAGGCCAAGGACGAGCAGGTGATGGCAATCCATGCCGCGCTCAGCACGTTGGTCGACGGCGGCCGACTGATCGTCTATGGCGGTAATGATGAGGGCATCAAGTCGAGCGCCAAGGTCCTAGCCGACATCAGCGGCGATGTGATAACCGTCGCAGCGCGAGGCCACGGCCGCATCCTCGCGGTGACGCGGCCAAACGACACCATTGCACTGAAATGCTCGCTGGCCGATTGGCGGCGCACGCGCGCCATCGCGATCGCTGGTGTGACGCAATCCTGGGTGAGCTATCCCGGCGTCTTCGCCGATGGCGCGCTCGACCCCGGTACCGCCCTACTCCTCGCTCACCGACCGCTGATCAAAGCCGGCAGCCGCGTGCTCGACTATGGCTGCGGCACCGGCTTGATCGCAGCCCACATCCTGGCTCGCGATCCAAGCTGCCGCGTCACCATGCTCGACAACAATTCTGCTGCCCTCGCCGCAGCGCGCGAAAATGTTCCCGGCGCGCAACCCCTGCTCGGCGCCTCGATTGCCAACGGCGGTAAAGGCCAATACGACGCAATCGTATCCAATCCACCGCTACACGTCGGGATTCGCGAGGACCATACGATGTTGCGGTCGCTGATCGAAGGCGCGCCACGCCGACTGTTCTCCGGCGGCGCGCTGATCCTGGTCGTGCAACGCCGCATCCCCCTGGATCGGATGCTGGAGCCAGTATTCAAGACCGTTGACATCCTGACGGATGACGGCCGCTACCGCATTTGGCGCGCCACTTGACGCTGCGGGACACGATTGCGTTCGCCGCAGTGGACGTTTTGCAGTGCAGCATGTAGGTGTGGCGAGGAAACGGAGCCCACAGCCCATGCAGAAGACCGCGCCGCCAACGATCCGCTATCTCTTTGACAAACCGCAGGAGAACGGCGCGACCCGCGAGGTGATCCCTGGCCTGCACTGGTTGCGACTGCCGCTCCCCTTCATTCTCAACCACGTCAACGTCTGGCTGCTGCCCGATCAGAACCGCTGGACGATCATCGACACCGGTGCCGACAAACCCGAGACGCGTGCGATCTGGGACGAGGTCTTGCGCGACCGCAAGGTCGACGGGCTCATCGGCACGCATGGCCATCCCGACCATATCGGGCTTGCGGGATGGCTGATTGAAAAGCTCGACGTTCCGCTTTCGATGACGCTTGCCGAGTGGCTCGCGCCACAGGTCTGGCGTGAGGAAGGCTTGAAGCCGATGCGGCCACAGATCGAAGCGTTCTGGCGCAACAACGGCTGTTCGGAGGTGGCCATCGAAAAATTGAAATCGGCCCGCGACAACGCGACTTTCCGCAACTATCCGCTGCCCGCCACGTTTCGCCGTTTCCGCGATGGCAGCACGCTGCACTTCGGTGGGCGCAGCTGGCAAGTTCTGGTCAATGGCGGTCACGCCGACGAACATGCCTCGTTCTATTGCGCCGCCGAAAAAATCCTGATCGCCGGCGATCAGGTGCTCTCGAAAATATCCCCTGTCGTCGGCGTCTTTCCAAGCCAGCCGGAGGCCAATCCGCTCGGCGACTACCTCGCTTCGTTGCAGCGGCTCGCGAGCCTTCCCGACGACACGCTGGTGCTGCCGTCGCACGGTTTGCCGTTCTATGGCTTACATGCGCGCCTTGGTGAACTCGAAGTCCATCATGAAAAACGTCTCAGGCAGCTGGTCGACCTCATGACCGAACCCAAATCCGGGGTGCAATTGGCGGAAGGGCTATTTACGCGCGCCATGGCCGAGGGCCAAACCGTGCTCGCCACCGCCGAGACCTTGGCGCACGCTCACTATCTGGCCGCTGAAGGCCGCGCCCAACGCAATATCGCGTCTAACGGACTGATCACCTTTGACCGGGTGTAATCGGCTGGTGTCCAGGCGACCGCGGCCCGGGGCTCATGGGCACCATTAAAAAGACTTGGGCATTTATGCTTTGCAAACCG
This sequence comes from uncultured Alphaproteobacteria bacterium, assembly GCA_963714325.1. Lineage (GTDB taxonomy): Bacteria > Pseudomonadota > Alphaproteobacteria > Rhizobiales > Hyphomicrobiaceae > CAVQOB01. Next base: position 289,312 of record CAVQOB010000035.1, read on the forward strand.
AATTAGGTCAGCTATGTTGTCCTAGTTCGGTGCTGAGACTCAGCCTGTTTACGCCGCCGCCGGTCACGGATTTCCGGCTGCGTGATGCAGGACACCCAGTACTGCAGTGTACTCCAGGAGGATCGGTCCTCCGGCTGCCCCGTTGACGGCCGCACCCCCGCCCCTGTCCGCTCAGGTGACAGGCGACGGCTGGTGCGTCAGGCCCAAAACTTGAGGCGTCGGATCGGCTCCGTTGCATGGTGGCTTGAGCGCTCCGTCTGTGCCAAAAGGCGCGGACTTAGGGGCTGGTCGGGCCGCCGCGTAGCGGGCTGTCCGCATCCTCAGTTATCCGCCGCATGCCGCAACGCTTAACCTGGGCACCAGACCGATGGCCAATCAAAACCAGCCGCACGCCCCCGCGACCCTCGATGACGTCGAAGACGACGTCTACGGCGTGATCCCGCCGGCACGGGGCCTGTTTGACCCGAAGCGCGAGCACGATGCCTGCGGCGTCGGCTTCATCGCCGACCTGAAAAAGCGGGCCAGCCATCGCATCGTCGCTGACGCGCTCGCCATCCTGGAAAACCTCGAGCATCGCGGCGCCGTCGGTGCCGACCCGCTGGCCGGCGATGGCGCGGGCATTCTGATTCAAATCCCCGATGCGTTCCTGCGCGAGGAATGCAAGGCACTGAAGATTGATCTGCCGCAGCCCGGCCACTACGCCGTTGGGCACATCTTCATGCCGCAGGACGAACGCCTGCGCGCGCACTGTGAGCGCGTGTGGGTTCGCCTCATTCGCCAGGAGGGCCTCGAGTTCCTCGGCTGGCGCTCGGTACCCGTCGACAACAGTTCGCTCTCGGAGATGGTCAGGGGTACCGAGCCCGTCCATCGCCAGTTGTTCGTCGGCCGGCCGACTGCGATGGCTGACCAGAAGGCGTTCGAGCGCAAGCTTTACCTCATTCGCAAGGTCGTCTCCAACGCGGTCTACGACGCCTACAAGGGTCGCGACATCGGCCATTACACGGTGTCGCTGTCGTCGCGCACGCTGATCTACAAGGGCATGTTCCTGTCATTCCAGGTCAAGGCCTACTACAAGGACCTCTCCGACACGCGCGTCGCCTCGACGATGGCGCTGGTACATCAGCGATTCTCGACGAACACGTTCCCATCGTGGCGTCTGGCGCATCCCTACCGCATGGTTGCGCACAACGGCGAGATCAACACGCTGCGCGGCAACGTCAACTGGATGGCTGCGCGCGAGGCCTCGGTGTCGTCGCCGCTGTGGGGCAACGACATCTCGAAGCTGTGGCCGATTTCCTATGAGGGCCAATCCGACACCGCCTGCTTCGACAACGCGCTCGAATTCCTGACCATGGGCGGCTATTCCCTCGCGCACGCCGCAGTCATGTTGATCCCCGAGGCGTGGGCCGGCAATCCGTTGATGGATGGAAGCCGCCGCGCCTTCTACGAGTATCACGCTTGCCTGATGGAACCTTGGGACGGGCCCGCCGCCATGGCATTCTCCGACGGCTTGCAGATCGGCGCGACGCTGGATCGCAACGGCTTGCGCCCCGCACGCTATCTGGTGACCAAGGACGACGTGGTGATCATGTCGTCGGAATCGGGCGTGCTGCCCGTTGACGAAGCCAACATCGCCAAGAAGTGGCGCCTCCAGCCCGGCAAAATGTTGCTGATCGATCTTGAGCAGGGCCGGATCATTTCTGACGACGAACTGAAGCGCGATCTCGCCGCCCGCCACCCCTATGAGACGTGGTTGAAACGCACACAGGTCCAGGTCGGCGATCTGCCGCTACCGAAGAAGCCGGTCAAGAAGAAATCCAACGTTGCACTCATCGACCTGCAACAGGCGTTCGGCTACACGCAGGAAAGCCTGAAGTTCCTGATGGCGCCGATGGCCCACACCGGCCAGGAAGCGGTCGGCTCGATGGGCACCGATACGCCGGTCTCCGTCCTATCGTCGAAGCCGAAGTTGCTGCACACCTATTTCAAGCAGAACTTCGCGCAGGTGACTAACCCGCCGATCGACAGCATCCGCGAGGAGCTCGTCATGAGCCTCGTGTCCTTCATCGGCCCGCGACCCAACCTGCTCGACCTCGAAGGCACAGCCAAGCAGAAGCGGCTGGAAGTCTATCAACCAATTCTGACCAACGAGGACCTAGAACGCATTCGCCAGATCGGACTGGTCAAGGACAATCAGTTCAACTCGATCACCATCGACATCACTTATCCGCAGGACAAAGCCGCCGCCGGCATGAGCTGGGCGCTCGACGTCGTCTGCGCGGAAGCGGAAGAAGCCGTGCGCTCGGGCGAGTACAACATCATCATCCTCTCCGATCGCGGCGTCGGGCCCGATCGCGTGCCGATCCCGTCCTTGTTGGCGACATCAGCGGTGCATCACCACTTGATCAAGCAAGGCCTGCGCACCTCCGTCGGTCTCGTCGTCGAGACGGGCGAAGCGCACGAAGTGCATCAGTTCGCGACGCTCTCCGGCTATGGCGCGGAAGCGATCAATCCATACCTCGCCTTTGAAACGCTGGAGCAGGTACTGCCCGAAATCGACGAGAAGCTGACGGTCAAGGAAGCACAGAAGCGCTACATCAAGGCGGTCGACAAAGGCCTGTTGAAGGTCATGTCGAAGATGGGCATCTCCACCTACCAGAGCTATTGCGGCGCGCAGATCTTCGACGCCGTTGGCCTGCGCACGTCGTTCGTAAAGAAGTATTTCACCGGCACGCACACGCAAGTTGAAGGCGTTGGCATGCGCCAGATCGCGCGCGAGACGTTCGAACGGCACAGGCAAGCCTTCGGCGACGTGCAACATCTCGACGGCATGCTCGATGTCGGCGGCGATTACGCCTACCGCACACGCGGCGAAGCGCATATGTGGAGGCCATCGGTCGTCGCCGATTTGCAGCATGCCGTCCGCGGCACGCCAGTGAAGGATGCCATGGCCGGCAAGGTGCCGGAGAAGTGGCGCGACTATGCTCGCGAGATCAACGAACAGAACGAACAGCTGATGACGCTGCGCGGCATGTTCCGGATCAAATCGGCCGAAGACATGGGCCGCAAACCCGTGCCGCTCTCCGAAGTCGAGAGTGCGGACAAGATCGTCAAGCGGTTCTCGACCGGCGCCATGAGCTACGGCTCGATCTCCCGCGAGGCGCACACCACGCTGGCCATTGCGATGAACCGTATCGGTGGCAAATCCAACACTGGCGAAGGCGGCGAGGAATCCGATCGCTACAAGCCGATGCCCAACGGCAACTCGATGCGTTCGGCGATCAAGCAGGTGGCCTCGGGACGTTTTGGCGTCACGGCCGAATACCTCGTCAACTCCGATGTCATGCAAATCAAGATGGCACAGGGTGCCAAGCCCGGCGAAGGTGGTCAGCTGCCCGGCCACAAAGTCGACGCGACGATTGCCAAGGTGCGCCACTCCACGCCGGGCGTCGGCTTGATCTCACCGCCGCCACACCACGACATCTACTCGATCGAGGATCTGGCGCAGCTCATCTACGACCTGAAGAACGTCAATCCGCAGGCCGATGTATCGGTCAAGCTCGTCTCGGAAGTCGGCGTCGGCACCGTCGCGGCCGGCGTCGCTAAAGCGCGCGCCGATCATGTGACGATTGCAGGCTTCGAGGGCGGCACCGGCGCTTCGCCGCTGACCTCCATCAAGCACGCAGGATCCCCATGGGAAATCGGCCTTGCCGAAACGCACCAGACACTCGTCTATAATCGCTTGCGCGGCCGCATCGCCGTGCAGGTCGACGGCGGCGTGCGCACTGGGCGTGACGTGATCATTGGCGCGATGCTCGGCGCTGACGAATTTGGCTTTGCGACTGCGCCGCTGATCGCGGCCGGGTGCATCATGATGCGCAAATGTCATCTCAACACGTGTCCTGTCGGCGTCGCGACGCAAGATCCAGCACTCCGCCGAAAGTTCAAGGGCCAACCCGAGCACGTCATCAACTTCTTCTTCTTCATCGCCGAGGAAGTGCGCGAGTTCATGGCGGACCTCGGATTTCGCTCCTTCAGTGATTTGGTCGGACAATCGGAATTCCTCGATAAGGACGCGGCAATCGTCCATTGGAAGGCGCGCGGGCTCGACTTCGCCAATCTCTTCCACAAGCCGGACGTGCCGGAGACCGTCGCGATCTCGCACAGCGAGCGACAGAACCACGGCCTCGAAAAAGTTCTCGACCAGGAGTTGATTCGCAGGGCCAAGCCGGCGCTCGAGAAGAAGACACCGGTGAAGATCGAAAGCGTGATCTTCAATCGCGATCGCGCTGCAGGAGCCATGCTGTCAGGCCAAGTTGCGCGGCGCTACGGCCACGCCGGCCTGCCCGAAGACACTATCCACGTCACGTTCAAAGGCATTGCTGGACAATCGTTCGGCGCCTGGACGGCGGCAGGCGTGACGCTTGATCTCATTGGCGAAGCCAATGACTACGTCGGCAAAGGCTTGTCGGGGGGCAAGATCATCGTCCGCCCCGATCCCAAATCCGGTATCGTTCCGGAAGAGAGCATGATTGTCGGCAATACCGTGATGTACGGCGCGATTGCCGGCGAGTGCTACTTCCGCGGCATCGCTGGCGAGCGCTTCGCAGTGCGCAACTCCGGCGCCGTTGCCGTCGTCGAGGGCACCGGCGATCATGGCTGCGAATACATGACCGGCGGAGTCGTCGTCGTGCTCGGATCGACCGGGCGCAATTTCGCGGCGGGCATGTCCGGCGGCATCGCCTACGTGCTCGACGAGGACGGATCATTCGAGACGAAGTGCAACCTCGCGATGATCGATCTCGAGCCGGTCGCGGCGGAAGAGGAAGTCATGCGACGGCTGTCGAACCAGGGCGGCGATCTCGCAAGTCATGGGCTCGTCGACGTCATGGGCGACATGAGCGGGCAGGACGCCGAGCGCCTGCACGCGCTGATCACCCGGCATGCGCATTATACGAACTCGGCGAAAGCGAAAACGATCCTCGCCGATTGGCCGGCCTGGCAGAAGAAGTTCCGCAAGGTGATGCCGGTCGAGTATCGCCGCGCGCTTTCCGAAATGACCAAGCATCAGGATGCCGACAAGACAGGGTTCGACGTTCTTGAAATCGGCGTGCCGAAGAAAGCCAAGGGTAAATCGAAGGCCGCGGAGTGAGGGACCCATGGCTGGAATTGAATTCGCCACCACACCCGCGCCGCCCTATTACGCCGTGATCTTCACCTCGAAGCGCAGCGACGGCGATAACGGCTACAACGCGATGATGGACGTCATCGCCAAGCTCTCGGTCGAGCAGCCGGGCTATCTCGGCCGCGAGAGCGCGCGCGCCGCCGATGGCTTCGGCGTCACCGTGATCTACTACAATGACGAAGCTTCAATCCTCGCTTGGAAAAACCAGGAAAAGCACTTACTCGCCCAGAAGATCGGCAAGCAACGCTGGTACGAGCACTACGAAATGCGCGTCTGCAAAGTCGAGCGCGCCTATTCGGGGCCGGAGGGACGGTGATGGGTCGAAGCGTGCGCAACAGTCGCCGTTGTCATCCCGGCGCTGGTCCCCGGGAACCAACGCGAAGCGGGCATGGCATGTGCTGTTGTTGCGCTGCTAGTGCAGCTACGGCTTACACCGTGTGCTCTGAAATTTGGATCCCGGGGACAAGCCCCGGGATGACACCTGAGCGGGAGGTAAGCGCATGAAAATCTACGGCGATCTGCATTCCGGCAATTGCTTGAAGGTGAAAGCCACCGCTGACCGGCTCGGGTTGAAATACGAGTGGGTGCCGGTCGATGTTGTCAATGGTGGCGCGAAGACGCCGGCATTCCTCGCGCTCAACCCGCAGGGGCAAGTGCCAGCCGTTGACTTCGGCGGCGGGAAAATCCTCGCGCAATCGAACGCGATCATCCGCTATCTCGCACGCGACTCTGCGCTACTGCCCGACGACGTGTTCACACAGGCCAAGATCGACGAATGGCTGTTCTGGGAGCAGTACTCGCACGAGCCCTACATCGCGGTTTGCCGCTATCACATGCTCTATCTCGGCAAATCCAGGGAGAGCCGCGATCCGCAGCGCGTCGAGCGCGGCGAGAAGGCCCTCGACCACATGGACGCGATGCTGGCCGGCCGCGCGTTCCTCGTCGGCGACAGCTTGACGATCGCGGACATTGCGCTGCTCGCCTATACCCACGTCGCGCACGAGGGCGGATTTGATTTGAGCACGCGGCCCAATGCACAACGCTGGATCGCCCACTGCAACGTCGACTTCGGCCTCAGGGCACGTACAAGTGCCGCTGCCCCAGGAGGTAGACATTGACACACGCACAGTCACCCCGCGACTTGTGCCCGGGACCCATGGTGCAGCATTCATCGTGCCAGATGCAGAACTCGATCTAGGCCACTCACTCCTGTTTCAGAACTGAACCACTTGCAATCCCCGAACGATAGTTCCTGGGCACAAGGCCCGGGATGACACACGAGAGAACCGACAATGGGTAAGATCACTGGCTTCATGGAATTCGAGCGCACTGAACGGCCCTATGCGCCGGTCAAGGAGCGCGTCAAGACCTGGACTGAATTCGTCGCGCCGCTGTCCGACCAGGACGTCAAGACGCAGGCGGCGCGCTGCATGGACTGCGGCATTCCCTATTGCCACAGCGGGCAAAGCGGCACGACACACGGCTGCCCGGTCAACAACCAGATCCCCGACTGGAACGATCTCGTCTATCGCGGCAATTGGCGAGAAGCGCTCGCCAACCTGCACTCGACGAACAACTTTCCGGAAGTGACGGGGCGCGTCTGCCCGGCGCCCTGCGAAGCATCCTGCACGCTCAACCTCGACGACAATCCCGTCGCCATCAAGACGATCGAATGCGCGATCGTCGACAAGGGATGGGCAGAAGGCTGGATCGTCCCGCAGCCACCGGAGAAGAAGACCGGGAAAAAGATTGCCATCGTCGGCGCGGGCCCAGCCGGGCTAGCCGCCGCACAGCAACTGGCGCGGGTCGGCCACGCTGTCCACGTCTATGAGAAGAACGCGCGGCCCGGCGGCTTGATGGTCTATGGCATTCCCGACTTCAAGATGGAAAAGGACGCCGTCAACCGCCGCGTCAGCCAAATGGAAGCGGAGGGCGTCACCTTCCATTGCAACGCCCACATCGGTGTCACGCATAAAATCGAAGACCTTGAAGCCAAGCACGACGCCGTACTGCTCGCGGGCGGCGCTGAAAAACCACGTGACATCCCCGTCCCCGGCCGCGATCTCGGTGGCATTCACTTCGCCATGCATTTCCTCCCGCAGCAGAACCGCCGCGTCGCCGGCGAAGCATTGGGCCAAGGCACCGATGACTTGGCCACCGGCAAGCACGTCGTCGTCATTGGCGGTGGCGATACGGGCTCCGACTGCATCGGCACCAGTTTTCGACAGGGCGCCAAATCCGTCGTGCAGCTGGAGATCATGCCAGCGCCACCTGCACACGAGAACAAGACACTGACATGGCCGCACTGGCCGCTGAAAATGCGCACGTCGTCGTCGCAGGAAGAAGGCGCCAAGCGGGATTTCGCCGTGACCACCAAGCGCTTCGAAGGCAAGGCTGGCCAGGTGACCAAACTCGTCTGCGCGCGGGTTGACAAGAACTTCAAGGAAATTACCGGTTCCGAGTTCGAAATCCCCGCCGACATGGTGCTGCTGGCGATGGGGTTCGTGGCACCCGTCGCCGACGGCATGATTGCCAGGCTTGATGTCGAGCTCGACAAGCGCGGCAACGTCAAAGCCGACGAGCGCGAGTATCGCACGTCGCGCGCGAAAATCTTCGCCGCCGGCGATATGCGGCGCGGGCAATCCCTCGTTGTCTGGGCGATCCGCGAAGGCCGCCAAGCCGCGCACGCCATCGACAAGGCACTGATGGGACGGAGTGACTTGCCGCGATAGGGGCTTGCTCAATGTGATGCAAGTTGGCACATGCTGAACGCTCGCGCGAAGCCCAGCTTCGGCGACTTTCGTTGGTCACCGCGCGGGGCTTCGGCCAACGGATCTCAACGCCAGCCTCCATCTCGTCACGTGATCGCCTTCGGCGCTCACAATTTTGTCGGCTTCGGCGCTTGTTATGTGATCGCCTTTGGCTCGGGCACCTCTTCCGCCTCGCGGGTGTCGCGGTTGACTTCGTCTCGGATAATCCGCGTCGTCGTCTCGGCGAGGAACGCGGCGAGCGCGGTGTTCAACGCATTGAATTCGGGCCACAAGACCGTCTCGATGAACGACGCCGGCGCCTTCACGACGATCGACTGCCGTTTCATGCGCGGATAGCGCAAGGGTTTCAGTCCATAGCGCCGGCACAGCGCCGAAAACAATTGCCGCGCCCAGGGATCGTGGATCGCGAACCGCATTTCGACGGCCGGCTCCAGGGCCGCCGCCGATGTCAGTCGCGCGCGGATCCGATCAGCTGCGGCCCCCGCCGCGGCCTGTTCGCCCTGCGTCTTCGCGCCTGCAAACAACGCTTCGATTTTGCGCAATTTGTCACGAAGTTCATCCTCCGAGGCCACGCGCGCTCCTGTTCACTCGCTGGAAACAAATGTTCAACCTAACTTTGACTTGACCCGAGACAAGTCGTCAATCGCATGCTCTACTGGTTCGTCCAATCTGGCTCACAGAAGGGATTGACTGCATGACCACGCCACTTGAAATTCATTTTCATGGACTTGAAAAGAGCGAGGCGATCGAGACGCGTGTCCGCGAGAAGGTTGCCAAGCTGCAACGTCATTTTGACCGCATGAGTGCCTGCCGCGTCGTGCTTGAGGCGCCGCACCGCAATCCTGCAAAACCCAAGGTCTATCAGGTCAAGATCGAGGTATCGATTCCCGGTCATCAGGCCATCATCGTCACGCACGAGCGCGAGGGTGCGCACGCCCAAGAGGATTTGGGCTTGGCCATTCGCGACGCCTTCGAGGTTGCGACGCGGCGGGTCGACGATGTCGCCGCAAAGATGTCATCGCGGACCAAGCAGGAACGTGGCCGCCGCCGCCCCGCGCCACTCGCCAACGGCCGCGCCGAAGAGTAGTCAGGTTTTGGGTGGCACTGGTCCGCGCGCTGGCTGACGTGCCGGTGGTGACTGTGCCGCTGGCCTCGCAGCTGGCGCCGCGACGGGTGCCGGCGCCACGATCGCCAGATCCTTGCGCGGCCACGCGTGATCGTCGGCACGGCCTGGCTTCGACGCCAGCCGCTCGCCTTTGACCAGCACCGTGTTGGGTGCGGACCGTCGCGCCGAGACCGGGCCTGTTACATTGTCAGTGAGTGCTGACATCGTGCTGACGACCGTCAACCCATCGCCAATGTCGTCGATCAGCCCTTCGGCGACGGATGGCACGGCGCGCTCGGCCACTTCGCGTCGAGTCACGAGCGCCACCACAGCGCCCGTCAAAGCCGGCCGCACAATATCAAGTGTCAGCGTTTCTTCGCGATTACCCGCGCCGATGGTGCGAAACGAAATGCGACTGTTGTCTGCCTTCTGATCGCCGGTGGTATCGACGGCGACCGGCACCGGCGCAGTCGATTGGGCCTTGGGTTGACCGGCGACGCGTTGCTCTTTGACGGTCGCGCTTTTGCTGCCGGCAGCGGCCAACTGACCGGCGGCCTTCGCCGGGTTGATCTTGTTCTGCTCAATGTCAGATCCGGCGAGCGGGATTGCGCGCTCGGCCTTGGCCTGTGCCATGTCGCGGCGTATCTCGCTCTCGACGAAGTGGGCGAGCTTGCGATTGCCGATGCTCGTGAACATGATGCCGTCACCGTCGCGCAATTTCTGCCGTGCGCCGCTGAGATCAGGACCGAATTGGCTGAAATCGCCGTTCTCGTCAGCAAAACCTTCAGAAACGTCGATGAAGCGCACGCCGTTTTGCAGCGCGCGCTCGCGCATCACTTCGGTAATAATCGCCGCATCGCGATTAACGCCGGTATTGCGCATGATCGGCTGCCCGACCAGGTAGACCGCCATCGAACGCTTCTTCAGCGCTTTCAGCAACCGATCGACGCGACGACCATATTCGCTCTGCCATTCCTCCGAGGTCATCTGCAACGGCCTTACATTGCTGCTGATCCGGATCGACGCGCGGTCGCCAAAGCCGAGCATCACCACACCGATATGCACGACCTCCCGCGAAAGTTCCTCGCCTTTGATTTCCTCGTCGTGTTCGGGCCGCACGAGTGCGCCGAATGGACGATGCTTCTTGGCGATCTGCAGCCCGCGCTCGTTGGGGAACGCCTCGATCAAGCCGGCCAGCAGACCTTCGGCAAAGACGTCGCCATAGACCTGCAATTTATAGGTGTCGGCTTCCGGGAACGGCGTGACATAGCTGATACCAGAGCCACTGGAGTCCTCCTGCTGGGCACGCGGCGATGTCGGCGCCAGCAGCAGGATCGCAGCCAGAACCAAAGCCGCCATCCATTTCGAAGAATTGACTATCACGGCGCTCATCAACCCAAGTCCCATGGCATTCGTTGTTCCAGGCCCGTCTTAGTCACAACCTTTACCGCTTACCGCAATTCTGGCAATGCCGCGATCATGGCTTTGCCTCGCCGCGCAGGCGCTCGACCAGAGCCGAGCCGGGATAGCCGTCCTCTGTCAGGCCGCGCGCCCTCTGAAAGGCCCGAACAGCCGCCCGTGTCTGCGACCCGATGACGCCGTCGACGGCGCCAGCATCAAAGCCCGCTCGCTGTAACAACGTCTGCAACTCCTCCCGCTCCGCACGGGATAGCGACTTGTCATCCGCGGGCCAGCCCCGCGCTAAGGCGTCTCCACCCGTCAGCCGGTCGGCCAGATGCCCGACAGCCAGCGCATAGGGAATTGCCCGATTATAGCGCAAGATCACCTTGAAGTTTGCCGACACCAGAAAGGCCGGGCCGCCAGCCCCTGCCGGCAGGATGAGTTGCAGCGACCCCAATGTGGCCGGCAACGGCCGCGGATTGATCGCCACGACACCCAGGGCGTGCCACTGCTCCAAGAGCCGCGACACATCGGGTCCGGAGCTACCGAAATCGAATGCGTCGGGCAATCGCACTTCGAAACCCCACGGCACACCCATCACCCAACCCGACGCTTTCAGATAGTTTGCAGCCGACGCCAACGCGTCGATTGGCGTGGTCCAAAGATCGCGCTTACCGTCGCCGTCGAAATCAACGGCGAAGCGCTGAAATGTCGACGGCATGAATTGGGTGTGCCCCATGGCGCCGGCCCACGAGCCGAGCATCAGCTCCGGCGTGATGTCGCGCCGATCGAGGATACTCAGTGCCGCCAGTAGTTCGTCTCGCCAGAAGGCGCCGCGCCGCGCATCCGTGATGGCCAGTGTTGCCAGAGATCGCACCACCGAGCGCTGGCCGGTCGCCGCACCGTAGCTCGATTCAATCCCCCAGATCGCCAGCAGGATTTGTCGTTCGACGCCGTGCTTGGCTTCGAGCGCATCGAGCAAGGTTGAGAGCTCCACGATTTTCTCACGGCCGCCAGCGATGCGCTTCTCGGACACCAGCAATCCTACGTATTCGCCGGCCGTCTTGGCGAACTCGGGTTGCGATGCATTGAGGCCGGCAATCTCGCCATCGAGCGTCAGATCTTTGAATGCCGCATCAAAGGTGGAGCGGGAAACGCCGGCCTTCGCGGCGAGCGGCCAAAGGTTCATGACAAACGCCGCCACGTCTGACGCGGCCGTTGCAGTGGCTGTCGGCAGCTCGACGGCGACCGATGTCTGCGCCATGCCTCTCTCCCCAACGCCAACGACGGCGATCACAACCCATGCCAGCACGCAACGCGCCCACCGCCCCATCGCCGGCCTCATCGCTGTGCCAGCGCGCGCGTATGCTTCAACACCACCTCGGACGGCCAGCAATCCAGCGCGAGGCCATTGGCTTTCTGATACAGCCCGATTTGATTGCGGGTGTTCATGCCGGCCTTGCCGTCAATTTTCTCGATGGCATAGCCCTTCACTTTGAGCCGTTCCTGGATCTCTTCGAGCTCGCGCGTCGTCAACATCTTCGGGCTCGACCAGCGGCCGACGAAATCCCCGCCCCCCGCGATCCGATCAGCCAGATGGCCGACGAACAGCGCGTAGAGATCGGCGAAATTGTAGCGCTTCAGAACGAGAAAATTCTCGAACGCCAGGAAGGCCGGACCGTGCGTTCCCGCCGGCATTAGAATGAACGCCTGATCATCCAGCTGATCGGCGGTGAAGCCTCGGCCATCGGCCCGCGTCACGCCGAGCGCCACCCACTCCTTGAGCGGTCGACCATTGGCAATGCCTTCGTCTAGGCACGACCGGGCTGCCGGCAATTTGATTTCAGCGCCCCAACTCTTGGCCGTCTGCCACCCCTTCATTTTCAGCTGGTTGGCAGCCGAGGCCAGTGCATCCGGGATTGAATTGAAAAGATCCGGCCGTCCATTGCCATCGAAATCCAGGGCCGTCGAGTAGAATTCAGTCGGCATGAACTGCGTCAGGCCCATGGCGCCGGCCCACGATGCTTTCATCGCGGCGCGAGTCACCAACTTGTCTTCCAGCATCTTCAAGGCCGCGATCAGCTCAGCGCGGAACACATCCTTGCGGCGGCCAAGGTAGGCCTGCGTTGCGAGTACGCGGATCGCGTCGTGTTGCAGCTTATACCCTCCGAACGCCGTTTCGCGTCCCCAAATCGCCAGCACGATATCCGGCGCGACGCCAAGTTTTGCCTGCACGGCGGCGAGTGTCGGCTTATGTTCGCTCGCCAGCTTGCGACCTTGCGTGGTCAAGCTCTGCAGCAGGCCAAGGTTCAGGTACTCGAGCGGCGTTTTGGTGAACTCGGCTTGCCCGGACCCGGAGGTCTTGCTTTGGCCGGGCTTGATCAGATCGGGTAAGTTCAGGTCCGGGGTGAGCCTGAGAAAGGCTGCATCGAAAGTCGGGCGGGTCACGCCGGATTTTTCCGCGTCCGGCCAGACATTGGCAATGAATGTTTGGAACGCAGCATCGGGAGCCGGTTGCGCCTGCGCGGGCACACCCGCGAATACTGCGGCAGCGACGACTGCCGCGCGCCAAACCAAAGCCCAACCTCCGACCATCGCGCCCGTCTCCACGCCCATCCTGGAATCGTCCAGGATCGGGTTGTCCTTAGCATAACCGCCACCGACATTCATGGCATTCGCGGCCGATTTGCGGCCAGCGGCGCGGCCACCCGAGCCTGCGGCACGGCGCGCCATGCCGCCATCGCCCCGGTTCATGCCATAAGGCGCCTCAACCTCGCACGCTAGGACCTCGCCGCCGATGATTCGCCTCGACAGCATCAGCAAGCAGAATGGCCACCAGATTCTCTTCATCGAGGCATCGGCGGCCCTCAACAAGGGCGAGAAGGTCGGCCTCGTCGGCCCCAACGGCGCCGGCAAGACGACGCTGTTCCGGATGATCACCGGCGAGGAGCAACCCGACGAGGGCCAAGTGGCGGTCGATCGTGGTGCAACCATCGGATACTTCAGCCAGGATGTCGGAGAGATGGCCGGCAAGAGCGCGGTCGCGGAAGTCATGGACGGCGCCGGTCCGGTCAGTTCGCTCGCGACGGAACTCAAAGCGCTCGAAGTTGCCATGGCCGATCCTGGCCGCGCCGATGAGATGGAACACCTCGTCGAGCGTTACGGCGAGGTGCAGGCGCGCTTCGATGAACTCGACGGTTACGCCCTTGACGGCCGCGCGCGCGAAGTGATGGCCGGCCTCAGCTTCAGCCAGGAGTTGATGGACGGTGATGTCGGCAAACTCTCGGGCGGTTGGAAAATGCGCGTCGCACTCGCCCGCATTCTGCTGATGCGCCCCGACGCGATGCTGCTCGACGAGCCGAGCAACCACCTGGATCTCGAAAGCCTGATCTGGCTCGAGCAGTTCCTCAAAGACTATGACGGCGTGCTGCTGATGACCTCGCACGATCGTGAATTCATGAACCGCATCGTCACCAAGATCGTTGAGATCGATGGCGGCGGACTGACGACATTCAGTGGCGATTACGGGTTCTATGAGCAGCAGCGGGCGCTCAGCGAAAAGCAGCAGCAGGCGCAGTTCGAGCGCCAACAAGCCATGCTCGCCAAAGAGATCAAGTTCATCGAACGCTTCAAGGCGCGCGCGTCACACGCAGCGCAAGTGCAAAGCCGCGTCAAGAAGCTCGAGAAGATCGACCGTGTCGCGCCGCCCAAACGCCGCCAGAAGATCATGTTCGAATTCTTGCCGGCGCCACGTTCGGGCGAAGACGTTGTCAGCTTGAAGAACGTCCACAAGGGCTACGGCCAACGGCGCATCTACGATGGACTGGACTTCCAGATTCGCCGCCGCGAACGCTGGTGCGTCATGGGAATCAACGGCGCCGGCAAGTCGACACTGCTGAAACTGGTGACCGGCACGACCGCACCGGATCAAGGTCAAGTCGCACTCGGTGGCAGCGTCAAGATGGGTTATTTCGCGCAACACGCGATGGAGTTGCTGGACGGCGAAAAAACCGTTTTCCAATCGCTCGAATATCAGTTCCCGCAAGCGGGGCAGGGTTCATTGCGGGCGCTCGCGGGATGCTTTGGCTTTTCCGGCGACGAAATCGAAAAGCGCTGCCGGGTGCTGTCGGGTGGCGAAAAGGCGCGCCTTGTGATGGCGCAGATGCTGTTCGATCCGCCCAATTTCCTGGTGCTTGACGAGCCGACCAACCACTTGGATCTCGGCACCAAGGAAATGCTGATCAGCGCGTTGGCACAGTACGAGGGCACCATGCTGTTCGTCTCACATGACCGCCACTTCCTGGCAGCCCTCTCCAACCGCGTGCTCGAACTAACGCCCGATGGCATCCACCAGTACGGCGGCGGCTACACGGAGTACGTCGCGCGCACCGGCTACGAGGCGCCGGGATTACGCGGCTGATGGTTGGCAAAAGAAATTATTTTAAAGCGCTGATCACGCGACCAAAAGCCGTCATGGCCGCGGAGGCGGCCACCCAAGCGAACCAAACGTGATCACTGTCGGTCGCCTCGGACCATCGGCGCGAGCAGTAGTTGCAGGGTCGTTTAACGCAAAACTGAACCTTGCTTGGGTGGCCGCCTCCGCGGCCATGACGATACTGCTTTTAGGTCAGCGACTTGGACCGCCAACACCGGCGATCAATTCGCCGGACACAGTATACCTCCAAGCGCACAAGTCTCGCATCAGGCTGCGGAATTCTTGATGCCGAGATGTTTTTCCCAGGCCAACGCATGGCCGACGATCAGATCGAGATTGTCGTGCTCCGGCTTCCAACCGAGGTCCGCGCGGATCTTGTCGGAGGCCGCGACAATGGCCGGCGGATCACCGGGACGGCACACCGCAATTGACTGACAACTAGCTCGCATTCATCGTCATCGCTTATACTCTCATGCCCGACTGGCCAATGGTTCGCCTCACCTTGGATCATCGCTTCTTCGCCAAGTAGGTGTAGTAATTGCACGCCGCAAAAAAGGTGCCGGCTTCCGAAGCACGACGCTGGTGAGCCAACCAATGCTCTGCGACATCTTCGACCAAATTGCCGGCCTTGACCGCCATCGGCACAAAGCTTTCCGCAAAGCCGGCAAAAAATGTTGCCCTTCCTGCCTCCGCGCGAACGGCCGGGATACACTCTACAATGTCGAGGCCATGCTCAGTCAGACTGCCCGCGAGTTGTCGCATCACGTAAGGGTTCGCTACTACAGTGTCGAGCATCGCCTTTACAATCTTGGCATTGAGTTCATGGTTTCCAGCGCCAAACGAAAGTGACGCGTAGTCACCGTCAAAGATTGCGATAATCTTCCCGCGTTCTAGAACTCGGGCAGCCTCTGAAATGACAGACGAGGGATCTTTAACATGACTGATCAGTGTATGGGCTACGATGGCATCATACGAATTATCAGACTCGCCGAGAGCTTGTGAATCTCCGACTCGAAAAGTGAACTCGTTCCGCCACGCCCTCGTTGGATGCAAATTGCTTCGCTGCTTCGATTAATGCGTGACTTGAATCAACACCAACAAGTTCACCTTTAAATTCAGCCTCCCTTGCAAGCGACCTCGCAACGACGCCGGTACCGCAGCCCAAATCCAGCAGGCGCTTGCTACCCCCGAGGTCCATCTTAGCGAGGTATTGTTCGCGCAATCGTACGAAGTCAGTATCTTTGGCGCGAAACTCAAGCCGATCGACGATCCTTTGAATGGTTTCGGCACCAAGCTCGTCAACGGACTGAAAAACATCGTTGGTGCTCATGCCGCTCTCCATCGCTTTTTTTACGCTGCCGCAATTGATTTTTAACGGACACTCCCGCACGCAGCTACGGCGTTCATCGGGACGGTCGGAATGGGCCAAAAAGCGTGGATCGTTCCGCCGCACCGAACGCGGTCGGTCTTCCCCATCTCCTGACATGCCACGATAGTCTGCACGGGCGACCGAGGCAATAGAACGAGACACATAGGACGAGACACGATCCTGCCGAAGGCCTTACCTAGTAATCCTGCTCCGTTGCTCCCCAAGCCCCTACAAACGAATCACGCAGCTGAATTCTTGATGCCGAGATGCTTTTCCCAGGCCAGCGCGTGGCCGACGATGAGATCGAGGTTGTCGTGCTCCGGCTTCCAACCGAGGTCCGCGCGGATCTTGTCGGAGGCCGCGACAATAGCCGGCGGATCGCCGGGGCGGCGTGGACTCATCTTGACGTTTAACGGTTGTCCCGATACGCGCTTCACCGCATCGAGAACTTCGAGCACGGAATAGCCCTTGCCGTAGCCGCAGTTGAAGACGTCGGACTGCCCGCCGCGCTCGAGATGCTGGAGTGCTGCGACGTGCGCGCGGGCCAGATCCTTGACGTGGATGTAGTCGCGCACACAGGTG
Organism: uncultured Alphaproteobacteria bacterium; assembly: GCA_963714325.1. Lineage (GTDB taxonomy): Bacteria > Pseudomonadota > Alphaproteobacteria > Rhizobiales > Hyphomicrobiaceae > CAVQOB01. Next base: position 306,160 of record CAVQOB010000035.1, read on the forward strand.
CCATCAGGCGTCGCGTAGTCCGTGCCGAACACCTCCATGCCCGCGCGCTTGCCAAGCGCCGTCTCGCAGGCGACCTTCAACAGATGCGTCGCACGCGGCGTCGACTGCCCGGTGCGCCCCTGCGGATCGGCGCCGGCGACATTGAAGTAGCGCAGCGCCACGTGTTTGATGTCATGCGCCCGCGAGGCATCGCGCAACATGATCTCGGTCATCAGCTTCGACGAGCCGTAGGGCGAGACCGGATTGAGCTGCGTCGTTTCGCGGACCGGCATCTCCTTGACGTCGCCATAGACCGCCGCCGTCGACGAGAAAATGAAATGCTTGACGCCCGTCACGACGGCCGCTTCGATCAGCGCACGCGACTTGACGGTGTTATTGTTGTAGTAGCCGAGTGGATCGGCGACCGATTCCGGCACAACGATGGATCCGGCGAAATGGATGATCGCCGTCACGCCATAGCGGCGGATGATGGTGCGGGCGAGGTCCTGGTCGCCGATGTCGCCGACCACGAGCCGCGCCGATGCCGGCATCGCCCAGCGAAAGCCGGTGGTCAGGTTGTCGAGAACGACCACCTCGGCGCCGCCATCGGTCAACTCATGCACCATATGGCTGCCGATATATCCGGCGCCGCCGGTCACAAGAACGCTCATAATCTTCCCCTTCATCGTCGGGTCTCGGAACCAAGCCTCGGAACCGGATGGGCTACATACACCAAAGCAGTTAAGCTTTTGCGCTCGAATTTGCGGCACTGCGGCATCTGACCCCTACGCCGTTAGGCCCTCTACGGTATACAAGGGCCGTGCCACGACACCCATGCCCGGATATCGGGTAATCCGGAGATCACGCAATGACCCACCCCCGCCGTAAAATCAGGAAGGCCGTATTTCCGGTTGCCGGCCTCGGCACCCGCTTCCTCCCCGCCACCAAGGCGATGCCGAAGGAGATGCTGACCGTCGTCGATCGCCCGGTGATCCAGCATGTCGTCGATGAGGCCCGCGCCGCCGGTATCGAGCATTTCATCTTCGTTACGGGACGCAACAAGAGCGTCATCGAAGATCATTTCGACAGCCAGTACGAACTTGAACACACGCTGGCCCAGCGCGGTCGCAAGAACGAACTCGAAACGCTGATGCGCGACCTGCCAGGCCCGGGGCAGACGAGTTTCACGCGCCAACAATCACCACTCGGCCTCGGCCATGCCGTGTGGTGCGCCCGCGAGTTGATCGGCGACGAGCCCTTTGCGCTGCTGCTGCCGGATATGCTGCATCATTCGCCGCGTGCCTGCCTCGCCGACATGATCGCGGCTTACGAGGAGCACGGCGGCAACCACATCGCGGTCAAGCCGGTCCCCGAAGACCAGACACACCTCTATGGCATCGTCGGCGTCGAGGATGCCAAGGCGGCGGTGTCGCCGGTGACGAAGATGGTCGAGAAGCCGCCGCGTGGCCAGGCGCCGTCCAATCTGCACATCACCGGCCGCTACATTCTGCAACCCGACGTGCTTGGCATTCTCAGCGCGCAGGAGCGCGGCGCTGGCAACGAAATCCAGCTGACCGACGCGATGATCAAATCGCAGGCTGGTGGCCAGCCGTTCTTCGCTGTCCGCTTCGATGGAGCAATTTACGATTGCGGATCGAAGATCGGGTTCCTCACCGCCAACGTCGCCTATGCACTCGCCCGCGACGATCTGGGACCAGCGCTGAAGGCTGAAATTCGGAAGCTGATTTAGTTTTCATAACCCCGACGCTTGGTACGTTGTCGCCCCGGGACTTGTGCCCGCATCCATCCATCTCCTGGCTCCGCCATCTGCGTGCCAATGGATCCCGGCAATACATGCTGGGAGACAATTGGGACTCATCAGTCAATGACAAAAACTAACGCCCGCCAAGCAGCACGTCCTTCGCTTCGTTGACGGCCGCGGCCAGCGTGTGCGACCCGCCGCGATCGGGGTGGACTTTCAACATCAGCTCGCGATGCGCGTGGCGGATCTCGTCTTCACTGGCGCCGGCCTTCAGCCCGAGAATGTCGAGCGCCTCGTCCTGGCTCATACGACCATCGGCGCGTTTGCCGGGCCTCGCATCGCCGTCACCGGTTTGACCGGCGCTGCTGCGCGCCATGTCATCGCGCCAAGTCGGATGGATGCGATCAAGGTAGGCTTCGAGGATTTGAGCCGATGCCGGATCGGCGAACTGGCAATCGGACCACAAGTGCGCCAGTTCAACAGGGCGCAAGCTTTCGAGGTCGCGGTCCTTGAAAAATCCCCGCAGCACACGGCCATGAATGCTGCCACTTTCATGATCGAGCGCGACATCGAGATGATCGGTGACGACGCGCGAGGATTGATGGGCTTGCGGGTTGGCTTGGCCCGACCACCCCGGCCATCGCCAGACGCGGCCACCCCAGAGCAGCCACGAGCCCAGCGCCGTCATCCACAGTCCGTACGTCATGGCGCCGCGCAGCGCGAATACGCCGCCGCCCGCCAGCGCGGCGAGCCCGGCACCAACCCGCAGCTGGCGCGCCAATGCCGCCGGATTGGCCGCCGCGAACGCCCGCGCCGTCAGCAAAAAGAGCGCCAGGGCCAGCAATCCAAACAACAGATATTGCACCGAGTGCCCTCGTCTATTTGAGCTGCTCAAGCAACAACCGCGCGCCGCGCCCGCGATGCTCCAAGCTCAGGGTTTCGAGCGCCTTGCGCCCACCGGCTGCGTACACAGCAACCGCCGACAGCAGCTCCTTCAACTGCGCCGCCGAGCCCGCATCGAACCGGCACCAAGCGCCCCGCGTCAGCCGTGCGACCTCGCGGAATGCGCGTTCAGCCGCCGCGTCACGGCCCTCCTGAAACATGAAAACCGGCACGCCCAGCAGGGCCAGTTCTCCGGCGCGGCCGCAGAGATCGTCGATATCCTCCTCCATGCAATCACCAACGTGCACCAGCGCATTGATCCGGCGCAACTCGCTCTCCTTGCGGGCATGCGAGAGCACCTTGCGGATTTGTGTGTAACCGCCAGCGCACGTCACCGTCGTCATCAGGCGGGCGAGCGCATCGGGATCAGACACCCACTTCGATGCGCGGCATTCCTCAGTGCCTCGGAAATAAACGAGCTGCACATCGAGACCGCCAATGCTCTTGACGCCGTGAAACATCTCCGCTTGCAGTGCCAGCGCCATATCCCAGGTTGGCTGCCGGCTCATCGTCGCGTCCATCGCAAAGCACAGTCGCCCGCGCCCCGTGGTCGTTGCCGGCGCCATCGCCCGCATCTTCTGAACGAAGTCCGCGACCTCGTTGGCGGCGTCCGGCAGCGATTGCGGCGCCGCGCCGTCCGCTCGGGCTGCCGGCACTTGCCCGGCGTCCACGCGTGCGCCCGCCACATCCGCCGGCGATGGAGCTGGTCTCGTCTTGTTGTCCCGGTCGCCGTCCATCGTTACGCTCTCACGCGGCACCATTGCGTCGGATACCCTTAGACGACGAAGATGGTCATTCCGGGCCCTGGCGGCAAGTCACAGTCCGGCGATCCAGCGATGGCCGCGATTGCAGCTTCGCCCGGCTTCTGCGATAGCAGTTGCCACCGCTGCCCCTTGCCCGAGCATTCATGCCCTATCTCCTCCTCGCCGCGGTGCCAGCAGCCTTCGGACTGAATCCGGTGATCGCGCGGGCGCTCGCTGGCATCTACGAACCGGGAACGCTGACCTTCCTGCGCTGGTTGATCTCGGCCATGCTGATCGGCGCCATTGCCCTCGCGCGGGGGCGTAATGAAAAATGGGCGTTAAACCTTTCCGATCTGCCGCGCCTGTTGTTCCTGGGTGCGCTCGGAATGGGGTTCTGCTCCTTTGCCGCCTACGTCGGCGTCACAACGGCCACAGCAACAACCGTTGGCCTGATCTACGCCTGCACGTCGGCCGTGGTCACAGCGGTCGAATTGGTCGAACGCTCGACGCGCCCATCGATCCTGCTCTTTGCCGGGCTGATGGCCTGCTTCACCGGTGTCGCGGTCTTGATCACCCGCGGCGATCTGTTCGCCCTCGCCGATGTGCGGATCGGCCCGGGCGAGTTGTGGGCCATCGCTGGCACCGTATTGTGGGCTGGATATACCCTCGCCATGCGCAAGAAGCCCGGCGGCATGACACCGTTCGCGCTATTCACGGTCATGGCGCTGATCGGCGCCGCCTTCACGCTGCCGATCGCGGTTATGGAAGTCGCTGAAAAAGGCCTGCCACCGTTCGATCATATCTACGCGCTCTGGCTCGCGGCACTGGTGCTGATCTCCAGCGTCGGCGCATTCCTGGGCTACAACCTGTCGATCAATCTTTCCGGTCCCGTCCTGACCGCGGCGTCGATCTCGCTGGCACCGGTCTACATCGCGGTGCTCGCGAATGTTCTACTCGGCGAACAGATTACCGTTCCGCAGATCGTCGCGATCAGTCTTGTCGTCACCGGCCTCGTCCTGATGACCTGGGCCCGATCGCGGCAAAAGCTCGGCTAAAGCGCCCAAAGACGGTTAATCACACTGGAGCCACACAGAGGGGTGCTACAGGCGTCGCTACGTGCTCGGCAAGGGGGATAGCCAAGCACTGCGAGATAGCACTCAGCGGTCAAATGCGTGGCTTTTAGAGGCATTCCAGTGAGCTACTGAGAGTTGCATGGGAAATTTCGCCAAACCAAAGGGTTGTATTAGCCAATGGCGCGTTCCGTTTCGAATTTGGCAGTTCTGCCAACCTTGGGGTGCGAGCCGTCGTCATCGCCACAAAGGCGCCTTGCCGCGGGGTTGCCCATCCGCATCCAACGGCTCCAGCATCCTGCACCCTTGCCCCGAACGCCAAACGGCGCACCCCCTGAGGCGCGCCGTTTGACAGACCGCATTGCAGCCAAATCCTTAGAAAGGGATCTCGTCATCGAGCTGCTTGTCGAAATTGCCTTTCGACGCGCCACCCTTGGCGCCACCACCCGCGCTCGAGCCACCCGACGACCGCTTCGGCTCATAGCCGCCGCCACTGCTGCTCCCGCCACCACCGTAATCAGCCTGATCGCCTTCCTGCATGCCAGCGCCGGCTCCGCCAGAGCGACCGTCCAGCATCGTCAACGTTGCGTTGAAGCCCTGCAGCACGACTTCCGTCGAATACTTTTCGACGCCGTCCTTGTCCTGCCACTTGCGCGTCTGCAGCTGGCCCTCGATGTAGAGTTTGGCGCCTTTCTTGACGTACTGTTCGACGACCTTACAGAGGCCCTCGCTGAAGATGACGACGCGGTGCCACTCGGTCTTTTCTTTTTTCTCGCCCGAATTCTTGTCGCGCCAGGTTTCGCTGGTCGCCAGCGTCAGATTAGCAATCGGACGGCCGTCCTGTGTGCGGCGGATCTCCGGATCCTTGCCGACGTTACCGACTAGAATGACTTTATTGACCGAACCGGCCATGACGTGTCTCCTTTCAGGGCTGTGTGCGACTTGGACTTCTGGATCGCGGCGGACCATCCGCCTGCCACAAGCCCTTCTCCACACCTTGCCAATACATGCCTTGCCAATGTTCGCCGCCGCCCCGCTTCAGGCCGCGCACAACTCACCACTCCAAGGCAACACTAAAGCGATCAGCCAACCTTGGCCGCGCCGATCCGCCAGTTGTCCACATGAGTTGCCTATTCACATAAAGTCCCTCACCACGAAGGCCTTCACGATGACCGCGCCGCATCCCACCGCCTGGCCAGTGCCTGGCCAGTGCCTGGATTCCAACACCGCTCATCTGAGCCAAGCCAACCACGTTCCTGTTTTGTTCAAAATACCGCGAAATAACTGCGCCCGCAAGCCCAATCGGCAAAGCTCAAGTAAAGAACCGCATCGCTAAGCTGAGGATGATGCTCAGCACGATTGACGAGGTGTTCGGAAAGTAGCCGCGAACGTTGCCGCTCTGGTTCTGCCATTTGATGTCGCCTACTTCATAAAATTGGGGAGCATCGCCAGTCCGGGCGTCACGGTGTGTCGCCGCTCTCGGCGCGTTTGTCGGCTGGAAATCCAACCAGGGCCAGCCCGATCAGGATGGCGGTGTTCAGAAACGTGCTCATGCCCACTGCATAGCACGACAAGCCGTCGTCGGACAATATTCCCGTGCTCAACGCGAACAGCATCCCCAGCTGGCCCCTGGTACCCCTGGACCGCCTGCGCAAATTCGCCTCCAATGACGGGCCACCGTCGCTACTCCTGAGGCCGCATGAAAAAGCATCGCTCGCGTATTGCCGTCGAAGGGCTCGACCGGACACCCCATCGCGCCTTCCTGCGCGCCACCGGCCTCGACGATGCCGATCTGGAAAAACCCTTCGTCGGCATCGTCTCGACGCACGGCGAAAACACGCCCTGCTCGATGTCGCTTGGGCCGCAAGCCGATGCTGCGCGTCTCGGTGTTGCGGCCGGCGGCGCCAACCCCGTGCCCTTCACCACCGTCTCAGTCTCCGACGGCGTCTCGATGAACCACAAGGGCATGCGCTTTAGCCTCATCTCGCGCGAACTGATTGCCGACAGCATCGAAGCAGTCATGCGCGGTCACGCCTATGACGCGCTCGTTGGTTTCGCTGGATGCGACAAGACGTTGCCCGGCATGATGATGGCGATGGTCCGGCTTAATTGCCCCAGCGTGTTCGTCTACGGTGGCGCCATGCTGCCCGGTCGCTGGCGCGGGCGCGATGTCACAATCCTCACCAGCTACGAAGGCGTCGGCGCCCATCTCGCCGGCACCATGACCGCCGACGATCTCGCCAGCCTCGAACGCGCCTGCGCGCCGACGATCGGTGCCTGCCCCGGACAGTTCACGGCCAACACTATGGCGATGGTCGCGGAAACGCTTGGCCTTGCACTGCCGGGCTCCGCCATGCTGCCCGCAGTCTACGCCGAGCGTCTGGCTCTCGCCCGCCGCGCTGGCCGGCGTGCGACCGAGATCCTCGAGAACGGCGGTCCACTGCCGCGCGACCTCGTGACCGCCAAGTCGCTGGAAAACGCTGCGGCCGTCGTCGCGGCGACGGGCGGCTCAACCAACGCCGGACTGCATCTCCCCGCCCTCGCACACGAAGCGGGCATACGCTTCACCCTCGATGACATCGCAGCCGTCTTCCAGCGCACGCCGCTGATCGCCGATCTACAGCCCGGCGGCCAATATCTGGCCGTCGACCTGCATCACGCCGGCGGAACCGACGTGGTCTTGAAGGCGCTGCTTGATGCCGGCCATCTGCATGGTGACGCGCTCTGTCTCTCCGGCGAAACACTCGCTGCGCGCTTGGCCGACCACCCCGGCGCCGACGGCACCATCGTCCGATCGCCCGCCACCCCCTTGCAGACATCCGGTGGCCTCGTCGTGCTGCGTGGCAACCTCGCGCCTGACGGCGCGCTGGTCAAAGTCGCTGGATTGAAATCGCTGCAGTTCGAAGGTCCAGCCCGCGTCTTCGATGGCGAGGAAGCCTGCTTCACCGCCGTCCAATCCCGCCGGTACAGTGCCGGCGATGTACTGATCATCCGCAACGAGGGGCCGAAGGGCGGCCCCGGCATGCGCGAGATGCTCGGCGTCACCGCACTGATTTATGGTCAGGGCATGGGCGAGAAAGTCGCGCTGGTCACCGATGGTCGCTTCTCCGGCGCCACGCGTGGCATGATGATCGGCTATGTCGGCCCGGAAGCGGCTGTCGGCGGGCCAATTGCGCTCGTCCGGGATGGCGATCGCATCCGCATCGATTGCCAAGCCGCCACCCTGGCACTGCTGGTATCGCCGACCGAGCTGGAGGCCCGCAGCGCCGCCAATCCACCGCGAACGCCAGAACGTCTCGCCGGCGTCCTCGAAAAATACGCCCGTCTGGTCGGCCCGGCGCGGGAAGGTGCCGTCACCCATTCCGGCGCGGTCGATTGGCCGGAGGAATAAAAAAAGTCGGCTAAAGACATGTCCAAGTTCGCATTCGTGGCTTGACGCGACGCCGTCCAGATGGCCGGATAGCCGCAACAATGCAACTAGGGAGGACTGCATGCACGTCTATTCGAAGCGGACCGCGCTCGGCGCGAGCCTGGCGTTGACGGTGTCGGCCATTGCCGGCTGGACCACTGCCGCTGTGGCGCAGACGACGACGCTGACCATGTCGAGCTGGGTGCCACCGACCCACGCGCTGACCAAGGATATGCTGCCGAATTGGGCCGCTGAAGTTGAGAAAGCCACCAAGGGTCGCGTCAAGCTGCAGATGCTCCCCAAACATCCGTCCGCTCCGGGCGGCACCTTCGACGCCGTCAAGGACGGCCTCGTCGACGTCTCCTATGTGACAGCGAGCTACACACCGGCGCGGCACGTTCTGCCCGGACTGCCCGAACTTCCCGGTGGCGGCGCGACGGCGGAAATCAACTCGGTCGCGTTCTCCCGCATCCACTGGAAGCACTTCCAGAGCATCGGCGAATACAAGGGTGTCAAGCTGCTCGGCGTCTTCACGCACGGCCCCGGCCAGATGTTCAATTCGAAACGTGCGATCACCAAGGTCGAAGACCTTGCCGGCATGAAGATCCGTTCGGGCGGCGGCATCTCCGAGGAGATGGCACGCGCGCTCGGCGCCTCGGCCTTCGTCAAGCCCGCGCCTGAGTCCTACGAACTGCTCAGCTCCGGCGTCGCCGACGGCACCTTCTTCCCAGCCGAGTCCATCGTCTCATTCAAACTCGGTTCCGTCATCAAGCACGCGACCATGTTTCCGGGTGGATTCTACGGGTCTGCATTCGGTATGTTCATGAACGAGGACAAATGGAACAAGCTCTCGAAAGAGGACCAGGACGCCATCACGTCGGTGTCCGGCGAGATGATCGCGCGCATCGCCGGCAAGGCCTGGGACGCGGCCGACAAAGTCGCGATCGACGAGATGAAAAAATTGGGGATCCAGATCTCGGAAGCCTCGCCTGAACTGGTCAAGGGCGTCGAAGAGAAATCCAAGGCAATCATCGAAAAGTGGGTCGCCGCCGCAACCGCTAAAGGCGTCGACGGCGCCAAGGTGCTCGCCGAGTTCAAGGAAGAAGTCAAGAATGTCGCCGCCGGAAAATAATCTGGCGGTCGCGCAATCACCACCAACAGATATGGCACCTCAAACCGACAAGGGCGTGTGGCTGGACCGGATTCTCGGACTGGCCGCCGCACTGATCCTGTTTGGCGTAATGATGCTGACGACGGTCGACGTCGTCAGCCGCTATCTCTTCAATTGGCCATTGCGCGGCGCCTTTGAGCTGACCGAACTCGGCCTGCTCACGTTGATCTTCGCCGGCCTGCCGTTGACCTCGCGCAAAGGCGAGCACGTCACCATGGATTTTATCGACGCGATCATCAGCACACGCGCGCGCGGCGTCCTGATGCGCGTCATGGAATTGATCGTCGGACTGATCGTGCTCGGCCTCGCCTGGCAGGTTTGGCTGAAGGCCGGCAAGATTGCTGGATATGGCGATACCACCGACGTGCTCAAGTTGCCGGTCGGCCCCTTCGTCTACTTCATGGCCTTCATGGTCACCGTCACTGGCCTTGTCCATATCGCGCGCGCCTTCATGCCCGTCGCGCCGCCGCACGCGCACCCTTTTGATCCCGACAAGGCCAGCTCGACATGACCGAAGCACTCGTCGGCTTGGGCGTCATGATGCTGCTCGCGTTGTTGCGGTTGCCGCTCGCTGTCTGCATGGGTCTCGTCGGCCTGTTCGGCGTCGCCTACATGCGCGACTGGAATTTTGCCCCGGCGCTCGCGATGGTGCAGACCAAGATCTACGAGACCGGGCGCAACTACACGCTCTCGGTGGTGCCGCTGTTCATCCTGATGGGTAATCTCGTCACCCGCGCCGGCATGTCGCAGGAACTGTTTCGCGCCGCCAATACCTTCGTCGGTCATCTGCGCGGCGGCCTCGCGATGGCGACCGTCTGCGCCTGCGCTGGATTCGGCGCGATCTGCGGCTCGTCGATCGCAACCGCCGCAACAATGGCCAAGGTCGCATACCCCGCGATGAACCGGCTCGGCTACTCCGACAAGCTCTCAACCGGCTCGATCGCCGCCGGCGGCACGCTTGGCATTCTCATCCCGCCGTCGACGCTGATGGTGATCTATGGCGTGATGACCGAAACCAATATCGGCAAACTGTTCGCAGCCGGCGTTGTTCCCGGCATCCTCGCGACCATTCTCTTGTGCATTGCGGTGCAATGGATCACCTGGCGCGACCCCGCCGCCGGTCCCGCTGGTCCCAAATCAACCTGGGCCGAGCGTTACACCGCCGTCAAGGATATCTGGGCGGTGGTTGCGCTGTTCGCGATCGTCATGGGTGGCATCTACGGCGGATTATTCACCGCGACGGAAGGCGCTGGCGCGGGCGCCTTTGGCGCGTTGTGCTTCGCGATCGCGCGGCGCGCGCTGACCTGGAAGACACTGCTTGAATCCCTCGTCGAATCGGCGCGGACGACGGCGATGCTGTTCGCGATCCTGATCGGCGCGCTGATGTTCGCCGAATTCGTCAACTACACGACCATGCCGAACGACCTCAAGGCCCTTGTCACCTACTATAATCTGTCGCCAGTCATGGTCGTCGTCGCGATCTGCATCGTTTACGTCATCCTCGGCACGGCCATGGAAGAGCTGTCGATGATCCTGCTGACGATGCCGGTGTTCTTTCCGGTCATTGTCCATCTTGGCATCGATCCCGTCTGGTTCGGCATCCTGATCGTCTGCGTCGTCGAAATTGGCCTCATCAGTCCGCCGGTCGGCATGAACATGTTCGTCATCAACGCGCTGCTGCCGCACGTGCCGATGAAAACCATCTTCTGGGGCTGCCTGCCGTTTTGCGTCGCCGACGTCATTCGGCTGGGTATTTTGATCGCCTTCCCGATCCTGTCGCTGTGGCTGCCCGGCATGATGAAATAGCCGGGCTGCGGTCAAAACGCGTTGCGACTGTCCTCCCGCACGCGCGTGCAGCGGGCGGCGGAGCGGAACGCTGCTCCGCTGGCACACGGGGACCACTTCCCGTCCTCAAGATGTAAAGATCCCGGAGAGCAGCACTTCCGCTCGGCTTCCGGGATAACGAGGGGTGATGCGCGTACAGCATGACGTTGGTGGGCGTTCCCCCTCACCCACTCACCGCCGTCACCTCGACTTCGACCTTGAACTCCGCCCGCGTGAAGCCCGCGACGATCAACAGCGTCGAGGCAAACGCATCGCCCGCGACGTATCGGCCGCGCACCGCGCCATAGATCGGGAAATGCGCACGATCCGTCACGTACGCGTTGAAACGGATCACATCCGCAAAGCTCATCCCGGCCTCGCCTAGGATCGCCTTCAAATTCTCGAACACCAGCACGCACTGCGCCTCGACGTCGGCTGGGATCACATCATCGACACCCACGCCCAGCTGCCCCGATGTCACCAGCAACCGTCCACCCCCCGGCACGACGATGCCATGACTGTAGGCGGCGAACGGCGCACAGATCGCCTTCGGATTCACTGCACGCTTGCTCACGTCGCCCGCCATACGCTCGCTCATCCCTGGCCATCAACCCCGCACATGCTCCGGGGCCGTCGCACATATCGGATCCACAGTATTGCACGCACTACGCTGGCCTCCAACCCACGCAAACCAGATGCGATCGCGGCCGTGATCCGTTATCGTCCCGCTCCGATACGCCCGCATCGAGGACACGCCTGCATGACCAAGCTTTTCACCGACATCCCCGCCGCGCCGGTTTTCCGCCTCGCCAACGCGCGCGTTCCAGCCGACCTACTGGCGTCCACCGCAACCGTCTTGGCGCACGACGGTCTCATCGCCTGCGACATAGACATCGCAGGCCGCCGCATCGCCGCGATCAACCCGCTTGGCTCAACAGCCGCCGCGCCCGACACGCCAACCGTCGATCTCAAGGCGAGCCTCGCGCTGCCCCGCTTCGTCGACATCCACACCCACCTCGACAAGGGCCACATCTTCGCCCGCAATCCAAACCCCGACGGCACGCACCAGAACGCGCGCCTGACCGTTGGCGCCGACCGCGAAGCGCGTTGGTCCGCCGCCGACGTCGCGACGCGCATGGACTTTGCGCTACGCTCAGCCTGCGCGCACGGCACCGGCGCGATCCGCACGCACATCGACAGCATCGGCAAGCAAACCGGCATCTCCTGGCCTGTTCTCGCAGAGATGCGCGCGCAATGGAAAGATCGTATCGCCATCCAGGCCGTCGCGCTGTTCCCGACGCTGTTCGCCGTCGATGACGAGCCGCAATTCAAAGCGATCGTCGCGACGGTCGCCCGGCACGGCGGATTGCTTGGCGGCCTTACCTTCGTCGGCGACGCGCCCGACGCCCGCCTGCATCTGGCCCTCGATCGCACCTTCGCTGCCGCGTCCGCGCACGGCCTCGACCTCGATTTCCACGTTGACGAAAGCGACAGCGCCAACGCCACTACCTTGGAAGCCGTCGCCGATGCGGCACTGCGCACGAAATTCAAGGGGGCCATCGCCGCCGGGCATTGCTGCCGTTTGTCACTGGAGACGGACGCCTATCGACGTCGCGTTTTCGACAAGCTCGGCGAAGCCCGCATCGCCGTCGTCTCGCTGCCGATGTGCAACATGTACCTGCAGGACCGCGCGCCCGTCCGCACGCCGCGCTGGCGCGGCATCGCACCGCTGCACGAACTCGCCGCGGCCGGCATCGCCGTCGCCGTCGCCAGCGACAACACCCGCGATCCCTTCTACGCCTACGGCGATCTCGACATGCTGGAAGTGTTCCGCGAGGCAACGCGCATCGCCCACTTCGATCATACGCAAAAATCTTGGACGCACATGCTGTCAGCTGCGCCGGCTGCCATCATGGGATTGCCGGCCGCCGGCCGGATCACCGTCGGCGGTCCTGCTGATCTCGTCCTCACCCGCGCCCGCACGCTCAATGAACTGAATAGCCGCCCCCAATCCGATCGCATCGTCGTCGTCGACGGCCGCGCCATCGACACGAGCTTGCCCGACTATCGGGAACTCGACATGCTGACAGGCTAACCCGATGCCCATCTACGACATCGCCGCACTCAAAAAGCAGCTTGCCGGCATTCGCTGCGAAGACGACGCTACCCTCGTGCAGATGAAGTCGCGCGACTTCTACTGGTATTCCCCCGTCCTCAAACGCCAGTTGGCGGCGGTGACCGGCGATTGCATCGTCACCCCCACGGACCTGCCGCAACTGTTACGCACTCTCGCCGCCTGCCATGCGCTGCAGATCCCCGTCACGCCGCGCGGTACTGGCACCGGCAACTACGGCCAGGCGATGCCGCTCGCCGGTGGCGTCATCCTCGATCTCTCCGCCATGAATGCCGTCAAAGCGATCCAACCCGGCCGCGTCGTCTGCGAGCCCGGCGCCATCCTCGCCGACATCGACAAGGCAACGATCGCTGCCGGGGCCCAAGAGTTGCGGCTCCACCCCTCGACTTACAAGACCGCGTCGATCGGCGGCTTCATCGCGGGGGGATCAGGCGGCGTCGGCTCGATCCGCTGGGGCGGATTGCGCGACTGGGGCAACATCATCCGTCTCAAGGTCGCAACGATGGAAGCCGCTCCGCGCCTTCTCGAGTTGACCGGCGCGGATCTGCACAAAGTCAGTCACGCCTACGGCACCAATGGCATCATCACCGAGGTCGAGGTGCCCCTCGCACCCGCGACAACCTGGATCGACGTCATCGTCGGCTTTGCCACGTTGCGCGCCGCCACCGAATACGCCAACGCGCTCGGCGAGCAGGACGGCTTGGCTCTGAAACAACTGGCGGTCATCGCCGCCCCGGCCGCGCACGATTATTTCCTGCGCCACCGCAAGTTCATCCCCCGCGACCAGAACATCGTCACGATCATGGTCGCCGACTTCGCCGTCGATGCCATGCTTGCCTTCACACGAACGATCCGCGATGTCGAGCTGCTCATGCGCTCCGATACGCTTTGTGCCACCGACGCCAAGGGCCTGCCACCGATCTACGAACTTGGCTGGAACCACACCACGCTGCGCGCGCTCCGCGTCGATCCGGCCATCACCTATCTGCAGGTGCTCTATCCCTTCCCGGACGTCGTCGACCTCGTCGACAAGATCCACGCCCGCTTCGGCGACGAGGTTCAGGCCCATCTCGAATTCGTGCGCTTTAATGGACGCGTCACCGCGTTCGGCTTGCCGCTGGTTCGCTTCACGACGGAGGAACGCCTCGACGAGATCGTGCGCATCCACGAAGCCATGGGCGCACCGATCTTCAATCCGCACCGCTATACGCTGGAAGAAGGCGGTATGAAGCAGACCGACGCGGTGCAACTCGCCTTTAAGCGCGAAGCCGACCCGCAAGGCCTGCTCAACCCCGGCAAGATGATCGCCTGGGACAACCCCAACTACGACTACGCCGGCGGCAAGACGTACCTGTTCCCAGCGCTGGCGGTGCGTTAGGACTCCCGGAATAGTTCGTGCATCGGAAAATCGATGCATCCCGGGCGCCGTCCACACATGACGGCGAGGCGAGCGGTAAACTCGAGGCCTGCATGTGCGGGCTTGCACCCCTTTCCGTCACAGGTTACTTGCCGAAACTCTGCCGCGCATTCGCCAGCGCCGCCGACAGTGCGTTAGCAAAATCGCGCCGCTCATCGTCCGTCAGAAACGCACCAAAGCGGATCCGCGTCCCGTGTGAGCCGACGCTCAATGCCGTGCGGCCATCATGATGCTCGCTCAAATGCACGCGCGCCCAATAGGCGTTGAGCTGAAACCGCTCTGAGCGCCCCGAGGGATGCTGCCGGATAATCACCAGATCGGGGTGGCCAACCTCAACCGTTTCCTGCATCCGCCCGGCGCGATAGTTGAGCTTGAACGCCCCATAGACGATCAGCACATCGAGGCCGAAGAACCCGAGAACCGGCCAAGCCCCCATCACCGCGAAGACGACTCCGGTGACGAAGCTGACCAACCCGAGCGCGCTCATTAGCAACAGAAACCCCAGCGGCGGCAGCGACCGGTGCGGCGTCAACACCGCCCGCCAATGCACATCCGTTTCTGCCTTCCCCCCTTGCGCCGTCATGCTCCGATCGTTCATCACTCAACCTGCCTTGCCTTATCCGACCGATCTTGAGGGGAATCCTAGCCCACCATGGCCACAAAAACCAAACCCGCCGCCAGCCGCCCTGAAAAACCGGCCAAAAAGCCCGTGGCGAAGCCAGCTGCCAAGGCGAAATCGAAACCCACGCCAAAGGCCAAGTCCACTTCCCCCACCAAGCCCGCGAAATCATCAACGGCCACCACCATCCACCAGATCTTCGCAGCCTTCGCCAAGGCAACACCGGAGCCCAAAGGCGAACTCGAGCACGTCAACGCCTTCACGCTGTTGGTCGCGGTGGTCTTGTCGGCGCAGGCGACCGACGCCGGCGTCAACAAGGCGACGCGCGCGCTGTTTGCCGCAGCTGATACGCCGCGAAAAATGCTGGCCCTCGGCGAAGACACCGTCCGTGATTACATCAAGACGATCGGCCTGTTCCGCAACAAAGCCAAAAATGTCATCAGGCTCTCCGAGAAATTGATCGCCGAGCACGGCGGCGAAGTGCCCGCGAACCGCGATGCGCTGGTGGCACTGCCTGGTGTCGGCCGCAAAACCGCGAACGTCGTCCTGAACATGGCCTTCGGGCAGAAAACTATGGCAGTCGACACGCACGTCTTCCGCGTCTCCCATCGGCTGGAATTTTCAAAAGGCAAGACGCCCGAAGCCGTCGAAGACGATCTGATGCGCATCGTGCCAGATGAATTTCTCTTTCACGCGCATCATTGGCTGATCCTGCATGGCCGCTACACCTGCCTCGCCCGCAAACCACGCTGCGGTCTTTGCCCCATCGCCGAATTCTGCCGATCTCCGGACAAATTTACGGAAAACTGATGTCGCTGTTGCGCATCTGTCACGAACGCGGGTTGCCGCAAACGTCACGGGTTTTCTGAACCACGCACATGTGTAAGTCTCATGCCAGTCAGTTGGGTGAGGGCCCCGCTGGTGGCGACGGCTGTCATGGCCGTCGTCGATGACACCCGTCGACGGCAACCATCGACGAGACCGCCGAGACCGCAGACAAGGGCATTGTCTGCGGCCGGAAAAATGGCGTCGCACGCCGCAGCTGGAATCCGGCAGGCACGCGCGCCGAAGAGTGCGGGGAGTATTGCGTATGACGTTGAGATCTCTCAACGCGATTGGCTTTGCGTGCCGATCGCGACAGGAATTGGCCGCCACACTGGCCACCATCATTGACAAGCAAGCGGAACCCATCACGACACCCCTCACTGCCGGCGGCGGCATTGTTCGCCACTGGCGGGGGGCGAGCGGCGCCGAAATCGTCTTCCGCTATCGCCCACCGCCGAGCGATCGCCGTGCCGATGATCGTGTCAACGCCTTGACGGACCTGGTGGGCATGAGCCCCTTCCATCACGGCCAAGGCGCGCATGCGGTCACACCGATCGCGGCGTTCACCGGTCCGACCGACGATCCACTGGCCGGCCTCTGGCAGATTGCACTGCAAGCCGATCGCCATACCGGCCGCGCGCCCAGCATCCTGGTCGAAATAGTGCCCTTTGAACCGATCCCGGCAACGACATCAGCACCACTGCCACGCAATCTCCAGATCGTCGGTTTCTGCCATCGGCTCGACGTCTTCACGACACTCTCGGACTACCTCCTGCATCTGCCGGCCAAACTGCTGTGTCCACCGGGGTCGATCGTTCCCGCCGCGTCTGTCGACACGCTACACCGTCGCATCGGCAAAACCGGACAGGCCGCCGCCATGATCACTGGCGAAGTGATTCAGTTGCGCCGGTTGATCAATCCGGTGACCGGTCTCGCCTATCAATGGTTGTTGGTCGCGACCGAGCGCGGACCCATCGACCTGCTCACTGCAGCAGAGCAATCGACGAGCAAACTGTGTATCGGCACGCTCGTCTGCGCCCAGGTCGATCTCGTCGCGCGCCCGACCGACCGCGCAGTGCTCGCCGAGCAAATGCCGGTATTCGCCCCGCATACGCCGCGCAGCCAGACCGCCGCGACCATCGATGATCCCATGCCGCGCAGCACCCGGCGCAGCATTGGCACAGTATAACCGCTCGCCAAGCACGGCCGCTACGAATACACGCTTCAATGTGGCGGCCGCGCATGGCACAGTCAGACAGACAATATCGCCACCATCTGCGAGCAACCCATGACCATCGCCAACGGTAAGCCCTTCCTATCGATCCCCGGTCCGACCAACGTGCCCGACGCGGTCCTGCAGGCGATGATGCGGCCAGCCGTCGACATCTATGCCGGTCCGATGCTCGAGACGACCCGCACTCTGCTCGCTGATCTCAAGACCATTTTCGGCACCACCGGCCGCGCCTACATTTACGCCGGCAACGGCCATGCCGGATGGGAAGCTGCATTCTCGAATGTCCTCTCGCGCGGCGACCACGTTCTCGTCTTGGAGAGCGGCCGTTTCGCCATCGGCTGGGGCGAGATGGCGAGAACCATGGGAGCGGAAATCGAAATCCTGTCCGGCGATATGCGCCGCGCCGTTGATCCGCTCGCCGTCGAAGCGCGTCTCGCCCGCGACAAAGGCCATCGCATCAAGGCGATCATGGTCGTGCAAATCGACACCGCCTCTGGCGTCGTCAACGACATCGCGGCCATTCGCCGCGCTATCGATCGCGCCAGCCATCCCGCGCTGTTGATGGTCGACACTGTTGCTTCGCTCGGTTGCATGCCCTTTCAGATGGACGCTTGGGGTGTCGATATCGCCATGGCCGGCTCGCAGAAGGGTCTGATGACCCCACCCGGCCTTGCCTTCGTCGCGGCCAACGACAAAGCGCACGCCGCCCACAAGACCGCGAACATGAAAACCGGCTACTGGGACTGGACCTTCCGGCAGGGCGAGCTGCACTATCAGAAATACTGCGGCACACCGCCTGAGCATCTACTCTGGGGGCAACGCGCAGCCCTCGATCTACTGCTCGGCGAAGGTTTGGTTGCCGCCTTCAAGCGTCACGCTCTCCTCGCGGAAGCGACCCGCAGGGCTGTCGAGGTCTGGGCGCAAGGCCAAGTGCTGTCGTTCAACATCGCCAATCCAGCTGAACGCTCAAACTCCGTGACCAACGTGTTGATGCTGGGCCAAGACCCCCAACGACTGCTCGATTTCGTGCGGGAGAATTGCGGTGTCACGCTCGGCGTCGGCATCGGCGCGCTTGAAGGCAAAGCCTTCCGCATCGCCCACATGGGCCACGTCAACGCGCCGATGGTCCTCGGCACGCTCGGCGCGATCGAAGTCGGCCTTGGTGCCCTCAAAATTCCGCACGGCGCCGGTGGCGTGCAAGCCGCCATCCAATATCTGGCCCAATATCTGGCGAAGGAGGTTGCGGTTTAAAATAAGCACCGGAACCGGTTGCGCCCATCGGACAAGCCCAACCCGTTCCGATGCTTCTGCAAGACGTTACTGGGCCAGCACTACTTGGCGATGCAGCCCTTTTCCTTCTTGCTGTAATGCTTGCCCATGCCGCATTTGCCGGGCTTGCCCTTAGTGACGTGCGCCTTGGCTTCGGCGGTATTCATCTCACCCACTGACGACATCGTCAGCAAACCGGTTGCGGCGAAGGCCAGAGCAATCGCAAGTTTCAGTCCACGCATGTGCATTCTCCAATGTCCCTGTTTTCCAGAGTTTGAAGATCCGGCTTGAACAAGCTGTTCAACGGACCCCATCCCAGCCGCTCATCGCGATCTGGATCAGGCAGTTACGCGTGGCGTGGTCGCGGGTTTCAGGTTTCGACTTGATTCTCGACGCCCGACTTACTCTGCAACACCAACCGTGTAGTTCAGGAACATCCGCCCGCCATCGGGGAAAATCGTCTGGCCGGTGATATAGCTCGCTTCGTCGCTCGCCAGGAAAGCTGCGATCGCTGCGACCTCCGATGGCTCACCTATCCGCCCGAGCGGCGTCCGCGACAGGATTTTCTTCATCGCCGCTGGATTATCGGCAACCGCCTTGACGATCTCCGTATTGATCGTGCCGGGACCGATCGCGTTGACGCGGATCTTGTGTTTGGCGAGGCTGATGGCGGCCGCCTTGGTCAGCTGATTGATGCCGCCCTTTGACACCGAATAGGCGACGTGATCGTGCAGGCCGAAGTGGGTATTGACCGAACTCATGTTGATAATCGCGCCCGGCTTGTCGCCTGCTTTTACTTGCTTCACCATTTGCTTCGCGCAGGCTTGCGCGACCATGAAGGCGCCGCGCAGATTGACGCCCAGCACCCGATCGAAATCCTCGAGTTTCAGATCCACGAAATCGGCACTATCGATGATGCCCGCGTTGTTGATCAGCACGTCGATGCGGCCATAGACCTTGAGCGCGCCGGCAACCAAGGCGTCGACTTCGGCGGGCATTGCGACGTCGCAAGCGATGAACGTTGCGTCGCCGCCGGCTGCCTTGATCGCATCGACGGTCTTGGTGCCGATCTTCACATTCACGTCAGAAGCCACCACCCGCTGGCCATCCCTCGCAAACCGTTCGGCACATGCCCGGCCTATCCCCTGCGCCGCACCCGTGACCACCACCACCCGTTTTTTCGCTGCCATATCAAACTCATCCTGTTTGCCCGCACGGTCCAGCGCCGCGCCATCCAATGCCAATTTATCGCACGCCGCAATCCTGTCCACGTTAACCAATCCGAGCGGCGACGGGTGGCGCCGTTAACCTGTTTGCGCCACCAGAAGCCCGGGACGGGGACCGAGTTGGCTCCGCATCTCGCTTGTTATTCGATCAAACCCTGGAGGCCCAACATGCCATCCATTTCCACGGCGACGCGCGGACTTGCCATTTTCGCTGGCACGATCGCCACGGCGCTCGTCGCCACACCCGCCGACGCCAGCCGCACCCTCATCAAGAGCGCTTCCAGCTGGACCTATCAGTTGCAGGGTAACGTTATGGCCATTGCGCCAACCAACGCTGACGTCGCCGTCATCGACTGGGATCATGTCGCCAATCGCGGCACCGTCGATCGCCTCAAGCAGAAGCCAGGCGGCGGCCGTCGCCTCGTCATCGGCTACCTTGCCATTGGCGAAGCCGAGAACTGGCGCGGCTATTGGAAGTCCTGCTGTGCTGGTGGCAACAAGCCGAGCTGGCTGACCTCGCGCACGCAGGGCTGGGCCGGCAATTATGCCACCCGCTATTGGGAATCCGGCTGGAAAAACATCGTCATGACGCGCCTCAACCAGCTCGTCGACGCCGGCTTTGACGGCGTCTACCTCGACCGCGCCGACACCTGGGAGACCATGAAGGGGCAGAACGCCAATGCGCGTAGCGAGATGATCCAGCTGGTCAAGGAAGTCGCCTCGGCCGCACGTGCGAAGAACTCGAACTTCGCCATCATGGTGCAGAACGCGGAAGAACTGCTCACCGATGAAAGCTATCTCGCAACCATCGATGCCATCGCCAAGGAAGATTTGTTCCATGGCATTCGCCACGATGGCAGCCGCAACAGCTCGGGCGACGTCAGTCACTCCGTCAGTCTGTTGAAGCGGCTGAAAGCGCGCGGCAAGGCGATCTACGTGATCGAGTACCTCTCCGGCGCCACCGCCGACAAGGTGCGTGGCGAAGTCCGCGCGCAGGGGTTCATCCCCTTCTTCGGACCTCGCAATTTGGCGAGTCAGTAGCAAGCGTGCAGCCTGTAGGTTGGGTTAGCGCGGCCAACGAGCACTAAAAATGGTCTCGGTGTTAGACCCGCGCGTAACCCAACGTCACGCGCACCGCCGAACGGCGTTGGGTTACGCGCATCGATCGATGCAGCGAGTAGCGCGTTCAGATCGCGCGCTAACCCAACCTACGTCCTCTGCATCGTCTCGACCTACGACGAGCAACAGCGCATGCGGCGCGGTCCACATTGGCCTGCGCCGTCACTCCGCCTCAGTGTCACCGTCAACGGTACCATCAAACAACCCGAACTGCGGGGCGGCAGCGCGCGCAGGCCCCGACATGCCTAAATGCTTGTAGGCTTTCAGCGTCATGACGCGGCCCCGCGGCGTTCGGCCGATGAAACCCTGCTGCAACAAATAAGGCTCGACAATTTCTTCGAGCGCATCGCGCGGCTCCGATAGCGCCGCCGACATCGTCTCGATCCCGACCGGCCCACCGTCGTAAGTCCGCGCGATACAATTCAAGTAGCGATGATCGAGTGCATCGAGGCCCTCGTGGTCGACCTCCAGCATCCGCAGCGCCTTATCGGCAACCGCCGCCGTAATCAGATCAGCCCCGTCCACCGCCGCGAAATCCCGCACCCGCCGCAACAATCGCCCGGCGATGCGCGGCGTGCCACGAGATCGTTTCGCCACTTCGCGCGCACCGTCAGCGGCGACCGGCGCTCCCAGCACCCGCGCGGCTCGAACCACGACCCGTTCCAATTCATCAACCGAATAGAAATTCAACCGGATGGGAATCCCGAAGCGATCACGCAGCGGATTGGTCAGCAACCCCGCCCGAGTCGTCGCCCCAACCAGCGTGAATTTCGGCAGATCGATCTTGACCGATCGCGCCGCCGGGCCCTCCCCGATGATCAGATCGAGCTGATAGTCCTCCATCGCCGGATAAAGAATTTCCTCGACCTGCGGATTGAGGCGATGAATTTCGTCGATGAACAACACGTCGCGCTCTTCAAGATTGGTCAAGAGCGCCGCCAGATCGCCGGCCTTGGCGATCACCGGACCCGACGTCGAACGAAAGCCGACGCCCATCTCCTTCGACATGATCTGCGCCAGTGTCGTCTTGCCAAGGCCCGGCGGCCCTGCGAACAGCACGTGATCGAGCGCGTCGCCACGCGCCCTGGCCGCCTGGATGAACACACGCAGATTGGCGCGCGCCTGCTCCTGGCCGATGAAATCATCGAGCGTCTGCGGCCGGATCGTCTGCTCCAGCGCGTCCTGCTCGCGTTTTTCGGATGATACGATCCGGTCGGTCATCGGCCTCAATCTGCCCGTGTTTCTGAAATCGTTCTCCGGTTAGCACAGTTTGGCAATGCGGTCATGTTGTGTGGAAAGACAGGCCGCGAACGGTCCAATGCCGGGCACGATGGAAAGAACCGTCGCCAACGCCATCGGGACGACCTTGTTCTGATGGTAGCGGGCCGCGGCAAGTCATGCCAATAAGCTGTCACGACTGCTATCACAGCACGTCAAGGAGCCAGGATGGACCGAGCGGGTGCGACGACGCCTTTGAGCGAGGACGCGGCCGCGACGGCGCGAGCCCTTTACGACCACGGCGCGACGCCCGTATTCGCCTGCAAGGCAGATCCCCGTTTCAGCTACTGCCTCTATGTCCCTCGGACTGTCGGCAATGGCGGGCCCCGACCAGAACTCGTCGTCGCGATGCACGGCACCGGGCGCGGCTTCACGGGTTATCGCGATGCTTTCGAAGCATTCGGGCGCTGGAACAACTGCGTGATCCTGGCACCACTGTTCCCGATCGGGGTGCTCGGCGATGACAATCGCGACGGCTTCAAATACCTGCGCGAGGGTGCGATCCGCTATGATCACATTCTGTTGGCGATGGTCGACGAAGTGGGTGCC
Source organism: uncultured Alphaproteobacteria bacterium (assembly GCA_963714325.1). Classification (GTDB taxonomy): domain Bacteria; phylum Pseudomonadota; class Alphaproteobacteria; order Rhizobiales; family Hyphomicrobiaceae; genus CAVQOB01. The sequence goes on from CAVQOB010000035.1 coordinate 328,730, forward strand.
CGATACGGGCTCGATTTCGAACGCTTCGCGTTGTTCGGCTACTCTGGTGGTGGTCACTTTGTCCACCGCTTCCTGATGGTTCAGCCACAGCGGCTCTGGGCAGCATCGATCGGGGCGCCTGGCTCGGTCACACTGCTCGATCCGTCTCGGGACTGGTGGGTTGGCACCCGCAACATGGCGGCGCTGTTCGGTGCCACGCCCGATCTAACGGCGATCGCGCAAGTCCCAGTCCAGATGATCGTCGGCGCCGCTGATCTTGAGACCTGGGAGATCACGCACAAGCCGGGCGGTCGCTATTACATGCCAGACGCAAACCGTGCCGGCGCCACCCGGCCCGAGCGCCTCGGGCGCCTGCGCAACTCGTTCACAGCAGTGGGTATATCCGTGACGTTCGACCTCGTGCCGAACATGGCCCATGATGGGTTGCGCGCCGTGCCGCGGGTCCAGGATTTCCTTGCTGATGTGCTGCATCGTCGTCGTTCTAAGACCAACGCAACCTGAACCTGCCCCCAATTACCATTCGGGAAACCTGCCATGAAACGCTTGCTCGCCGCCGTCTGTCTCGTGCCCGTGCTGGCCAATCCGGCTCAAGCGCAGTCTGTGACTGTTGCCGTCGCTGCCGATGTCCGGAGCATCAATCCCGGCGTGAACCGCGATGACAACACCGACGACTTCGCGCTGCAGATCGTCGAGGGGCTGGTCGGCTACGGCGAGAATGGGACCGTCGCGCCATTGCTCGCAGAACGGGTCGACGTTTCCAGCGACGGCACGACCTACACATTCGCGCTCCGGCAGGGCGTGAAGTTTCATAACGGCGCCGACCTGACGTCGGCCGACGTCTTGTGGAGCTGGAACCGCTACATGGACCCCAAAACCGACTGGCGCTGCCTGTCTGAGTTCGACGGCCGCGGCGGACTGAAGGTCGAGGCGATCGGCGCGCCCGATCCGCGCACGGTCGTCATGCGGATAAACAAGGCCAACGCCCTATTCCTCGATACGCTGGCCCGCACAGACTGTGCCATGGCGGCGGTGACGCATAAGGACTCGGTCAAGGCCGATGGTAGCTGGGATAAACCCATCGGAACCGGACCGTTCAGATTTACCGAATGGAAGCGCGGCGAATATTTCAGCATGACCGCGTTCGACGCCTACAAGTCCCCTAAGGACGGCGCTGTCGACGGCTATGTCGGCTCAAAACGCCCGCGCGTGAAGGACGTCAAGTTTCTGATCGTCAAAGACCCCGCGACTGTGAAGGCTGGTCTCTCCTCGGGCGCCATCGATCTGGCGGAAATCTTGCCGAGCGACGTCGAAGAGACCCGCAAAAACCCTAAACTCAGTGTGGTGACCGCGCCGACCGCAACACGCCACGTCTTTCTGATCCAGACGCGTGATCCGCTGATGAGCAATGTCAAACTGCGCCAGGCTATCGCGGCGTCGCTCGACATGCCGGAACTCGTCGCCGCCGCTTCGAACGGTCTTGGCACGCCGAACAACTCGCCAATCTATTCGCGGTCGGCCTACTACGGGCCTGTGCAAATGCAGGGGTTCAAATACGACGTGGCGCTGGCCAAGAAACTGCTGCAGGAGGCTGGTTACAAGGGCGAGAAAATCTCGATCCTCGCCAACAAGCGACCGACGGTACCGAGTTTCCCGGCAGCCGTCGTCGCACAAGCGATGCTGCAGGCAGCCGGCATCAACGCGGAGATCGAAGTCCTCGATTGGGCGACGCAGCTCGATCGTTACAACAAAGGCAATTACCAGATGCAGTCCTTCTCGTATTCGGCGCGCTTCGATCCTGCCCTTGGTTTCGAGCAATTCGCTGGCCCGAAAGACAAACAGCCACGCAAGGTCTGGGACAATCCGGAGGCGCAGGCGCTGATCGACAAAGCGATGGCGGTGGCTGACACGGCAGAACGGCAGGCACTATTCGATGATCTGCACAAGCGTGTCATCGCCGACGTGCCGCTGATCAACTACTATAATGGTGTCGACGTGATCGCCCATTCCAAGCGCATCACCGGTTTCCAGCCCTGGCAATCAAAATTGCGGATGTGGGAAGTCACGATCACGCCGTAACGCGAGAGTTGACGATGCTGCGCTTCGCACTGGCCAGGGTTGCGATGGCCATACCGACACTGCTTATTGTGGCGGTGACAGTGTTCGTGCTGATCCGCCTGATCCCCGGCGATCCGGCGGCGCTGCTGCTAGGCGACCTTGCCACGCCTGCCAGTCTCGCCGATCTGCGTGCGAGGCTCGGGCTCGACCAAAGCCTGCCGGTGCAGTTCGGTATCTGGCTCGGCAATCTGTTCCGGGGCGATCTCGGCCACTCGATCAGTTCGCAAGAACCAGTGCTGCCGCTCGTTTTGTCGCGTTTCTGGATCAGCGCGCAAGTCGTGCTCGTCGCTGTTCTGCTCGCCAGCCTCGTCGCGGTGCCCGCCGGCATCATGGCGGCTTGGAAACAGGATACCGCACTGGACCTCACGCTGGTTGCCGTCGCGACACTGCTGCTGTCGATCCCGACGTTCTGGCTCGGCCTGCTGATCTTGTTGTTCTTCGGACTGAAACTCGCGTGGCTGCCGGTTGTCGGCTACGTATCGATCGGCGATGCACCACTGGCCGGGGCACTGTATCTGGTCATGCCCATCCTCACGCTTTTCCTGCATGAGATCGGCGTGCTGATGCGCATGGCGCGTGCCTCGACGCTGGAGGTGCTGCGGCTCGACTACATCACGCACGCCCGCGCCAAGGGGCTATCCGAAGGTGCCGTCCTGTGGCGCCATGCCTTCAAAAATGCCTTCGGGCCGACCTGGACGCTGATCGGACTGGTGCTCGGCAATCTGCTCGGCGGCATTGCGGTGGTCGAAACCGTCTTTACCATTCCGGGCCTTGGCCGGCTGCTGGTCGATGCCATCTTTGCTCGCGATTATCCGGTCATCCAGGGCTGCATGCTGTTCGTCGCTTTCGTCTATGTCATCGTCAATCTCGTGATCGACCTGTTCTACCCCGTGTTTGACCCGCGTGTGACCGCTGCATGAAATTGCCCCCGCTCAACGCTCTCATTGGCGGCACTCTGATTGGCGTCCTGCTGTTTGTCGCTGCCATCGGCGCGGTCTGGACGCCCTATGATCCCCTCCGCCTGTCGCTGCGCACCAAGCTCGCACCACCCGGCGCGATGCATTGGCTCGGCACGGACGAATTCGGTCGCGATGTGCTCTCGCGCCTGATTGTCGGCGCCACGACATCGGTCTGGATCAGCCTGCTCACGGTCACATTCGCCGTGCTATTCGGAACGTTGATCGGCCTGTTCTCCGGTTATATCCGCGGCTGGATCGATCGCGTCATCATGTCGTTCAATGACGCGCTGCTCGCATTCCCCGGCATCCTTCTGGCGCTCGGCCTGCTTGCGGTCGTTGGTGCCAACAAATACGGCATCATCCTGGCCCTCGGGATTGCCTATACGCCGAGTGTCGCGCGCATCGTGAGGGGCTCGGTGCTGTCGCTGCGCGAAAAGGAGTTCATCGCGGCCTCACGCGTGATGGGTAATTCTGAAGTCTACACGATGGCGCGCCACATCCTGCCCAACTGCATCGCACCGCTGACGGTGCTCGCAACATCCATGTTCGGCTACGTGCTGCTAGCGGAAAGTTCACTCTCATTTCTGGGCCTCGGCGTGCCACCACCGGCGCCGACCTGGGGCAACATGCTCGCGGCGTCCAGGCCATATCTCGGTCAGGCAACGTGGCTCGGTATTTTTCCAGGCCTGTGCATCGCGTTGACACTGCTTGGCATCAATCTGCTCGGCGATGCCGTTCGCGACCGGCTCGATCCCAGAATGCGGGGCGCCCGGTGACACACGCCGCGCCCCTGCTCGCCGTCGAGAATTTGTCGCTCGCAATCAAATCGTCGGGTAAAATTGTCGTCGACCAAGTCAGCTTTGCTGTTTCACCCAGCGAAATCGTCGGAATCGTTGGCGAGTCCGGTTCCGGTAAAACACTGGCTGTACGCGCGGTAATGGGGCTCCTGCCGCCTGCGGTGAGGCGGCTGCACGGCTCGATCCAGTTCGGCGGCGACGAGATCACGAGCCTGTCACCGAAGCATCTGCGGACGATGCGGGGGGCCAAAATCGGCATGGTCTTTCAGGAGCCGATGACATCGCTCAACCCATCCATGACCGTCGGTCGCCAGCTCGAGGAAGGGCTGGCGCTGCATCGCAACCTCGACGGAGCAGACCGCCATAGGCTCATCGTCGACATGCTGGCCCGCGTTGGATTGCATGATTCTGAAGGAGCACTGCAGGCGTACCCGCATCAATTCTCGGGCGGTATGCGGCAACGCATCATGCTGGCCTCGGTCATGCTACTGGAGCCCGCCCTGCTGCTGGCTGACGAGCCGACCACAGCGCTCGACGCCATCGTCCAGCGTGACGTGCTTGAGTGTATGGTCGAGCTGACCAAGGCCAATGCGGCGGCCGTGCTGATGATCAGCCACGATCTCGGTATGATCGCGCGCTACTGTAGTCGCATCATCGTCATGTCCGAGGGCGTCGCGGTCGAGCAGGGCGCAACCGCCGACATTCTCGCGCGGCCGCAACATCCATACACCCGAAGGCTACTGGCTGCCATGCCGCAGCGTGGACCAGTGCGGCACGTCCCGATTGCGCCGACGCCCATCGTCAGCGTGCGCGATCTGATCATCGACTATCCCGGCCACCAGAGCCTGATCAAGAAATCATCTGCAAAGCGGGCGTTGCACGCGATCAGTCTCGACGTACACCCGGGCGAAGTTGTCGCGGTCGTCGGCGGGTCCGGATCGGGCAAGACGACGCTCGGGCATGCCATTGCTGGACTGGTTCGCCCGAGCAGCGGCGAGATTCTGTTTGAGGGCCGCCCTATCGTTGGCAACGCGGATACGTTCCGGGACTACCGTCTCAACTGCCAGATGGTGTTTCAGGATCCGAATTCGTCACTTGACCCGCGCATGCGCGTGCAACAACTCGTCGCCGAACCGCTGCGTCTCGTGTCAGACCTGACCGCTGCCGCCAAGCAAGCACGCCTCGATGAGGTGCTGGCCGAGGTGGGTTTGTCCGAAGGGTTTGCCGACCGCTACGCCCACGAACTCTCGGGGGGACAGCGCCAACGCGTTGCCATCGCCCGCGCGATTGTGCGTAGGCCACGGTTCGTGATCGCCGACGAACCTGTTTCGGCGTTGGATGTGACGGTGCGGGCCCAAGTCCTGGCACTTCTGGCTGCGTTACAGCGCAAGCACGGTTTTTCCTGCCTGTTCATCAGTCATGATCTCGGGGTGGTCGAGCAGGTTGCGGACCGCGTGATCGTCATGCAGGAAGGTCGAATCGTCGAACACGGCACGCGCGACGCCATTTTCGATGCGCCGCAGCACGTCTATACGCGTCAATTGCTTTCAGCCGTACCGGGCCTTGAGAGCACGCGTGACGGCGGTGTGCGTCTGTTCTGGCGCTTTCACGACACTGACATCATCGCGAGGGGACACTTATGAAAAACGCAATGATCGTCGCGCCGCAGCCGGAGGCCGTCGAGGCGGGTGCAGCCATCTTGGAGCGTGGTGGCAATGCAGTCGATGCCGCGATCGCCTGCGCCTTCATGCAAGGGGTCGTCGATCCGCTGATGTCGGGTATCGGCGGCTTCGGCTCGATGCAACTCTATATGCCTGGCCGCGGCGTGCACCAGATCATTGAGTTCTATGCCCGCGCCCCGCTCGCCGCTCGTCCCGACATGTGGCTCGACAAGCTGCGCGGACAATCGCGCGACGGCTTTGCATTTCTGCTCGAGGGCGGCATCAGCGAATTCGGCCACCTTGCCGTTTGCACGCCGGGCAGCGTCAAAGGTTACGACTTCGCTCTGTCGAACTACGGCACCATAGATTGGGCAGACGTCATCGCGCCAGCGATCCGGCAGGCGCGCGAGGGCGTGCTGGTACGCCCGCATATGCATTGGTTCTGGTCGCAGGATCAGAGCGGCGGCGGCGAGGTCAACACGGCCAACAAACTGCGCACCAGCGCGACCGGCCAGCGGTTGTACTTTCGTCCGGACGGCAGCGTGAAGCGGCCGGGCGACATTGTCACGAACCTCGATCTGGCCGAGACCTTGGAGCGCCTCGCACGAGGCGGCGCAGAATTCTTCTACACCGGCGCAATCGCTGAACAGATGGCCGCGGATTTCACCGCCCACGGTGGCTTGATCTCGCGCGAGGATTTCGCACGCTATCAACTCTCCGTCGCAGCCCCAATCTGGGGCAATTATCGTGGCCATCGGATCGCGACCAGTCCGCCGCCGGCCAGTGGCATGTCGATGCTCCAGATCCTGCACATGCTAGAGCCGTTCGCGATCTCCGAACTCACCCATGGCAGCGTCGAGCACGTCCGTCTGCTGGCGGAGGCAATGAAGCGCATGACCATCGACAAGGACCTGCACATGGGTGACCCCGCCTATGTCGACGTGCCCGTCGATCGGCTGATCTCGAAGAACCACGCCGCAGCCCAAGCCGACGGCATTCGCCGCGGCGAGCGCGCCGACGTGCAGCGGCTCGAGCGCTCGTCGTCGCGCGAGACGACGCATGTCTCAGTCGTTGATCGCCACGGTAATGCCGTCGCCCTGACACACACTCTTGGCAGTCCGTCCGGCGCCATCACCGAGGGATTGGGCTTCATTTATAATGGTACGATGAGCCGGTTCGATCCCCGTCCTGGCAGGGCCGGCTCGATCGCTCCGGGCAAGCGCCGATCGTCTTCGGCGGCGCCAACGATCGTCTTTAAGGACGACAAGCCGTTCATCGTCATGGGCGCACCGGGCGGCAGTTACATTGCCCCCTCGATGGCCCAGGGGATCATGAACGTGATCGATTTCGATATGAGCATGCTTGAGGCCGTCGCGGCGCCCCGCATTGTTGCGGTGTCAAATTCGATCGATATTTCAAACCGCATCAGACGCCGCGTCAGCGAGGGTCTCGTTGCACTGGGTTATGACGTCAAGCGATCGCCGCAGAGCTATGCGTTTGCCGCCATTCATGCCATCCGCATCGATGACGGATGGTGCTCGGGCGGCGCCGACCCGCAACGCGACGGCATGGCGATTTCAGTGCCGATCTGAAAGGGTTGAACGCTTGCACGGCCTGGATGAACCCGCGCAGGTTGGCGCGCGCCTGCTTCTGGCCAATGAAATCGTCGAGTGCCTGCGGCCGGACCGGATCGTTTGCTCCAGCGCGTCCTGCTCGCGTTTTTCGGATGATACGATCCGGTCGGTCATCAGCCTCATATGGCCCACGCGCTGACCTTACGCCAGCCGCTGTTTCTGAAGTGTGGACTACCAAGCATGATTTGGGCGGAGTGGCCATTGCGTGTGGACTCATCGGCTTTGCCGCGCCTCGCTGCACAATTTCGTTGGGACCGCCGTTGCCGCCGGAGCGGATTAATGCCCCGTTGCGGAATCACCGCGCACCGCACTCCTGATCTCAACACAGATTGCATCAACCCGTTCGAGGTGATTTGTTGGGTCGCGCGAAGGCTTGACCCAACCTACAGTCACAACTCGCACGTTTCAATCGACGCTTCCTCACCCCAGCACCCGCGCACGCAACGATGCGTGCCGGCAGACGACGCCAGTGATGGCAGCGATGACATGCTGGCTGATTAGCGCGCACCAGCAGCGCCACGGGGAATCCACCGACGTCCGCGACTGCCGTCTCCAGCATCGCGAACGTCACTGCCAGCGACGCCGCAAGATGCGCATCCCCACTTATTTCAAAGCGTCCGCACCGGCCTTCGCTACGACACCGTCCTGGTCGGCATTCACTCCGGAGACGCCAACACCGCCGACGAGCTTGCCACCAACGATGATCGGCAACCCGCCTTCTACGGTCGACGCGCCGCGCAGGTTCAACACGCGCATCCCCGCGCCGCCGCCGGCCACCGCGTCCTGGAACACCTTGGTCGGCCGGCGATACATGGCCGCCGACACGCCCTTGTCGACGGCGACCTGGACGCTCGCTGTCTGCGTATTGTCCATCTTTTCGTAGGCGACCAGGAAACCGTGATTGTCCACCACCGCGATGGCGACCGGCCAGTTGTTCTTGCGTGCCTCAGTTTGGGCGGCAGCGATCACTTTTTTGGCCGCCTCGAGATTAATCGCGGTCCCGTATTCGGGCACCTGAGCCAGGGCGGCGAACGGTTGCGACAACATCGCGCCGACGGCGATGGCAGCCAGATTGAGATAACGCATGAAGTCCTCCCAGTGGATTTGGTTGCTGTGATTGCACCGGCATCACCCCTGACGATGGCTGAGGTTGCGTCAATGCTAGACCATTGCAAAGCGCCCTGAAAGCATTAGGTGGGCTGGCCATCGCCAGGACGCCTGAACCGCATCGTTATTGAGACGCGTCGTGCGCCAGCACACGGCAGTCCGAAGGTTATCGACCTTCTCAATCAACAATCGACGATTGTGGTCGATTGAGCGCGAAGCAATAGCAGCCTCCCGGAACGAATACGCAATGATCGTCGGGCAAGTCCCCCATGCCCCGGAGCCTATCGAGCGGCGTCTTCCGCCCGCAGCGGGCTGATGCAGTCGCTCACCCGAGAACGCGCACCCGCAGCCGCGCGGTAGGCAACATTGGCGGCACCATTGGCCAAATCATGCAAGATCGGCTACTGGCCAATCCATGCCGCAGCCCCGCGGCCCAACCAGCGCGCCATCTCGTTGCGCTTTAGAAATCGGAGATTCAGCATGGCCAAGAAGGCCCCAGATCCCCAATCCGTCGCCCCACCCAGGGCAACCCAACTCGGCGTGCCGGCCCCCATCCCAACCTCCCCCGACACCGCCATCCTTGATCGCGTGCCAAACCCGCACGCCGATACAGACTATGTCGCGCGCTTCGTCTGCCCGGAGTTCACGTCACTTTGCCCGGTGACCGGTCAACCCGACTTCGGCCATCTTGTCGTCGACTATGTGCCGGACAAATGGCTGGTTGAATCGAAGTCGCTGAAACTTTTCTTTCAATCACATCGCAACCACGGCGCCTTCCACGAGGACTGCACCGTCGGCATCGGCCGCCGCCTGGTCGAACGGCTCAGCCCCCGCTTCCTCAGGATCGGCGGCTACTGGTATCCGCGCGGCGGCATGCCAATCGACGTTTTCTGGCAACATGGTACGTTGCCGAAAGGTGTGTGGCTGCCCGAGCAGGGTGTTGCGCCCTATCGCGGGCGCGGCTAACCAGGAGGCATGACGCGAGACCTCGTCATCACCAACGGCGACGACGTCGCCCGACGCCTGGAACACCTCGGCCTCGCGCGCGAGGTTCTGCCTTGGCGCGACATTCTCTATGAAGGTCCTGTGCCGCAGACGGAGTCGCTCGCCGCGCTGTCGCAAGTCCGCGTGACGTATCTGGCCGCTGCCTATCCGCAGCCCAACCGCGACATCGCCGGCGAATTTGCCGCGCGCGATGGGCGGCTGTCGCAACACGCGGCGTTCGATACGGTGACACTGTGGTTTGAGAGCGACCTCGCCGACATGCTGCAACTGCTGCAGATCCTCGATTTTTTTGCGACGTCCGAGCGCGATCCGAGATCGCTTCGGCTGATCCACAGCACACGTGCGCTTGGCCATCATTCGGACGACGCCCTGCAAGCTCTGGCAACGACTGCGACACCCGTCGGCCGCCGCCGCCTCAATCAGGCGCGTCAATCCTGGGCGGCGTGGCGCGCGCCGGATCATCGCGCCTGGTTTGCACAATTGCACGAGCAGCGGCTCGGACTTCTGCATCTGTGGACGACGGTGCTGCATTCAAAGAGCCTCTACCCGTCGATGGAGACCGGGTTGTCTGACGCGGAAATCACAATCATCCACTCGGTCGACCAGGGGTTCAACGAACCGTCGGCAATCGTCACGGCGGTTCTGGAGGACCGGCGGCGTTTCAGCGACGCCTACATGGGGGATTGGAGCGTCTATCGCCTGCTCGACGACCTCGCCGCTGCGCCCGAACCATCGATCAGCGGGCTCGATGGTCGCTATCCCTTCGACGACAACGCGAGCGCCCGCGAAGCCTATCGGGCGGCTCGTGCCGAACTGACGCCACTCGGCCGTGCGATTCTGGACGGCGAAACCAATCACGCTGTTGTCAATGGCATCGACCGCTGGATCGGCGGCGTGCATGTCACCGACGCCTACGCGCCGGCACTGTTGGTCGCCCACAACGCCTGACGCTTCGCGAAGTTCGCGAGGTCGGCCGCTGTCGCCTTGCCTTCAGGGCAGGCAAGAGCTGCAGCGATCGCATCGAGGCTGTCGAAAGGCAGCATCGCGATCAGCTGCTATCCCGATCGCCCCGTCGACGTGAGGACCAGTCCGCTGTTCACCTCGTCGCGGCGCCGGCGCGGGATGGTTTTCGCCAACCAACAGCACGTTCGCGGCGAACACGTGCGTTGCGAAATAATCGGCATCGGTGGCCGGGCTGTCCTTCGGTGTTTTATACTTCGCGATCAATATGGCCATCGGAGGTCGCCCAGCCTCGCGCGGGCCGTATGCCGGTCGGCCTTACATGAACGGGCATTGAAAACATAGCCACGCGGCATTCGATTTGAACCTCCGGCGGGGGCATCGTCGTCAAAGACGATAGCGCCCCAAAAACGGAACCAAGCCGATGCCGTCCTCACTCACAACAATACCACGTCGCCGCTCCAGGGCAAAAGCAACCAGCCTCCTGACAGCGCTGCTGTGCGCGGCAACTCTGGCCGTCGCTTTCGCGAGTCCCGAAACACGCGCGCCGCAAGCCGGCCTGAGGACCGCGTTCAAACTGCTCGCCGATACCTCCAGCCAAAACACGCGGCACCCAGCCTGCCACGCCCCCGCCGAGGACTAATCGCACTCACATCACCCCCGCGCCACATCCGGCGGCACGGCTTCAGCCTTCAGCATCGCCAGCGCCTCGTCGAGCGGCATCACGGTCTGGTCCTGACTGCCGAGACGGCGGATCGAGACCTTGCGTTCCTCAGCCTCGCGCTTGCCGACGACGAGTTGGACCGGTGTTTTGGCAAGGGAATGCTCGCGCACCTTGTAGTTGATCTTCTCGTTGCGCAGATCGAGTTCGACGCGGAGCCCCGCCTTGCGGCAGGCTTTGACCACCTCACGCGCGTAATCGTCGGCGTCCGAGACGATGGTTGCGACCACTGCTTGCACCGGCGCCATCCACAGCGGCAGATGCCCGGCGCAGTTCTCGATGAGAATACCAAGGAACCGTTCGAGCGATCCGCAGATCGCGCGATGCACCATCACCGGCTGCTTCTTCTCGCCATCGGCGGTAATATAAAATGCGCCGAACCGCTCCGGCAGATTGAAGTCGACCTGCGTCGTCCCGCACTGCCATTCCCGCCCGATCGCATCGCGCAGCGTGTATTCGAATTTGGGACCGTAGAACGTGCCCTCGCCCTCATTGATGCCGGTCTTGATTCGCCCGCCGGAGTCGGCCGCCATCTTCGCCAGCACCTTGCGCAGGATGCTTTCCGCATGGTCCCACATAGCATCGGTGCCGACGCGCTTGGCCGGCCTCGTCGCGAGCTTGACGACGACCTCCTCAAAGCCGAAATCGCGATACACCGACATCATCAGATCGTTGATCGCCAGGCATTCCGCTTCAAGCTGTTCCTCGGTACAGAAAATATGCGCATCATCCTGCGTGAACCCGCGCACGCGCATCAACCCGTGCAACGCGCCGGACGCCTCATAGCGATGCACGCAACCGAATTCCGCCAGCCGCAACGGCAGGTCGCGATAGCTCTTCAGGCCATGCTTGAAGATCTGCACATGCCCTGGACAGTTCATCGGCTTCAGCGCAAACACCTTCTGCTCGGCCGCCTCGTCGAGCGGATTCATGAACGCCGTCGCCGACTTCACCGCGAACATATTGTCGGAATACCAAGCCCAATGCCCCGACGTTTCCCAGAGTGACTTGTCGAGCAGCTGCGGCCCCTGCACTTCCTGGTAGTCACCATCCAGCCGGCGGCGCATATAGGAGATCAGCTGCTGGAACGACGTCCACCCCTTGGCGTGCCAGAAGACGACACCCGGCCCCTCCTCCTGGAAATGAAACAGATCCATTTCGCGGCCGAGCTTGCGATGATCGCGCTTCTCCGCCTCTTCCAATTGCGTCAGATAAGTCGCCAGTTCCTTTTCTTCCGCGAACGCGACGCCATAGACGCGCTGCAACTGCGCGTTCTTGGCATCGCCGCGCCAATAGGCACCGGCAAACTTGGTGATCTTGAACGCCTTGCCGATCGGACCGGTCGAAGTCATGTGCGGGCCGCGGCACAGATCCATCCACTCGCCCTGCTTGTACATTTTCAAGTCCTGGCCGGGCGGGATCGCATCGACCAGCTCGACCTTGAAGTGCTCGCCCTTCTCCTTGAAGTAGGCTTTCGCCTTGTCGCGCGACCAGATCTCTTTCGTGAAGGCAGCGTTCTTGGCGATGATCTCGTGCATTCGCTTTTCGATTTTTGCGATGTCGTCCGGTACAAACGGCTCAGTCTTCGCAAAATCGTAGAAAAATCCGTTTTCGATCACCGGACCGATCGTTACCTGTGTGCCCGGCCACAGCTGCTGCACGGCTTCCGCCAGCACGTGCGCCGCGTCGTGCCGGATCAGTTCCAGCGCCGCCGGATCGGAGCGAGGCAGAAAAGCTATTTTGGCGTCGTGCAGAATGGGGTCGCCGACATCGACCACCATGCCATCGAGCGTCATGGCAACTGTGCGTTTGGCGAGCGACGGCGAAATCGCCTTGGCCACATCCATGCCCGTTGTACCGGACTTGATCACGCGCTTGGCGCCATCCGGCATCGTCAGAGTGACATCCGTCATATCGTTCCATCCTCTCAATCGCTGCCAACCACGCAGGTAAGAGCGTTTCGCATTTTTTCAGGGCCGTCGTTCCAGGACCTTCCTGGGCCGCGGCACCGAGTTACCGCAGCCGGGGGGCTTCGCGCAAGCCGGTTGTCGCGCGGCGTTCTGCAACCGGGGCAACCCGCAACGGCGTCTGCGTTCAGAGTAGCGTCCAATCTGATCTGCCGCCGAGCCTGCAATCCAACACGCAATATTGACCGTTGGCACGAATCTGCCTTCGGTAGTTCGCGTCGCGTCCCAACACCCCATGACATCGCCGTTGAACCGAACCGAAGTCAGAGCCGGACGCGCCATGATTGCCCTTCGCCGTATGCTACTGCCCCTCCCCAACGACGCATCACTGAGCGAAGCAGGGGCGTCGCTCCGGCGTTTCGCGCGCCTACTCTCTCTGACCGACATTATGGCGGCCGCGATCATCACCGCAACGCTGACTGTCGCACTCGTCATCGGCGCCGGATTCTCAATCGCCGCACCGCTGACGATCGCCGTCGCGGTCCTGGTTGCCGTCCCGATCGGCCGCACGGTGTTGGCGCTCTGCCCCGTAACGTTGCCGGCCGAGGCCCGCGCACCTGCCGAACTTCTCCTCGGCCTGGCGCTGTTCTGCACGGCCATGCTGCTCATTGCACTCGCTGGAACGCTCTCGGCTGGTACAAGCTTCGTCGCCTGCTGCGTTGGGAGTCTCGCCTTGTGCGTCTGTTTGGCGCCCGCCCCACCGTCGCGCGACCGTTGGACACCCGCCGGCTTGGCCGTGCTGGCCATCATCTCCGCCGTTTCTTTGGCTTGGTCTTGGGAGGCCATAGGCACTGTGCCGCGGCTGCTTTCCGATGGCATCTTCAACAGTTGGATCGACTTTTTCGTCCACGCCGGTTTCGTCACGCAGTTCGCGCACCTCGCGCCGCTCGGCGGCAGATCGATGTTCGTCGCCGGCGAACCGATCGCGATCTATCATTTCGCCAGCTACATGTTGCCCGCCGCCATCAAAGCCTTCACGGGATTGCCGGCACTGGCTGTGATCACCACCACCTGGGGCCTACTCGGTTTTATCATGATGGGGCTCGGCGCGTTGGTTCTCGGCCATGTGCTGCACGGCCGCGCGGGAGGGTTAGTCGCTGTCGCCGCCGTCCTCTTGCTTCCCGACTCCGGCCAGTATCTGCTGCAGAAAACATTCTTCAGTTTCCACTGGGCGCAGCAAGTGTTCTGCGGCAGCGCCTATGGGCTCGGGCTGTCGCTGATGGCCCTTGCTTTCGGTGTTTTGACGCTGCGTGGCGACGGCAAAGCACTGACGCTGACGATCGTGACGACCGTGCTGGTTGCGTTCTTTCGCGTGCATCTTTTCGTCTTGTTGGTGCTTGCCGCGATACCCGTCCTCTATGTCAACTGGTATCCTGAGCGGCAGTGGCTGCGCAGCGCATGCCTGGCCGCGATTCTCCCCGTCGCCTGCATCGGCGCATTGATCGCCGAGCGCATCCCGCGCGCGCCGCATTTCTTCTCTGGACATTTCGATGCCATCTTTGCCATCGGGACGTTGAGCTCCATCGGCGGTGGAGCCGTCTCGGATTGGTTCGAGGCGTTTGTGTTGCTGCCCGTTCCCGGCATGCTGGTCCTGGTCGTCGGCGTCTTGCTGTTTCTGACCTGCGCCTTGGCATTACTCGCCCCGAGTTACCTCACCTACTTGGCTGTCAATCGGCAGCGGCTGATGATCGGCGACAGTTTGCCGGGCTTTCTCCTGATCTGTTACATCGGCATGCTCGTGCTGTTTCCGTTCGAGAGGAGCCGCGAGTACCAGCATCGGCCGTTCGTCCTGGTCTACGCGGCGCTAACCATCTGGTGCAGCGTCTTTCTGCTGCGGGCGGCGCAATCATGGCAGCCGCGCCAGCAACTGTTGCTGGCGGCGATCTGCGCGCCACTCGCCCTCAACCCGTTGCTATCGATTGGCTTGGTTCAGGGTGCCGGCAACACCTGGTCGCTGACCCGGCCGAGCATTCATTTCAGCGTCGATGAGGGGCTGCGGCAAGCCGCTGAATTCATCCGCTCGCACGCCGCTCTGACCGATGTGGTCTGGTCCAATCAGGACGATCCCTGGGCCATCAATACAGCATTGACGGAGCGTACCACCTTCTCATCCATTGAAACCTTTGCGGTGTCACAGCCTGGCCGCCTGCACGATCAAGTTCTCGCCCGCCAGGAGATCTCTCAAAAGATTCGAGTGTCGACGGCGTCGGTCGACCAGTTCATCAAGGCCGCGAGGGCCGCCGGCATAGATTGGTGCCTGCTCTCTCCGGAATTCCAAATCCCGGACTCGTTCCGCGATCATGTCGCATTCAGTGCTGGCGGCTATCACGTGCTGCGCATCGACGCTCAGCCAAACCGAGCGCAGTGATTCGGTTGCCGATGGCGGTGGCGTGTTGCCAAAAACAACATGATCAAGCGCTTATCGCGTGCTCTGCACAGTTTTCTTGACGCCGCTCTAGCGAAGCAGATACACGCAACATCGATGTTGCGTTCGTGTGTGCCAGCGCGTCCAGTCCGTTGCGTGATCGATCCTGCGGCAAGCCCGTTTACCGGCCAAGCAGGTGCCGACGGGGGAGTATTCGCGTTCCTGCGGTAATCGTCAGTCCAACCAAAGGTCCCACTTCCTGGCTTAGGCCATCGGGTGCGCCCTGGATCACCGCACGATGCTCGACAGAAAATCGCAACACCGACCGCCGAGCCAGGATCCCGCCGATGGCTGGATTGAGAATCTAGTGACATCGTTGCGGCGCGTCCTCGCGCGTCAACTTCCGCCATCGATTACCGAGCCGCCGGTCGAAATCCGTCTCGATCAGGCCTTCTTGAACAAGGTTCGCGCGCGGCTCTTGCGCATGCACTACGAGAACAAGGTCGGCCATCTCGGAGGTAATCTCTCGGCCATCGACGCCATGCTGGTCATCCATCACGAGTTGTTTCGGCCTGGTGATCGCTTCGTGCTCTCCAAGGGGCATTCGGCCGGCGCCTATTACGCGACGCTCTGGTCGCTCGGCAAACTCTCCGACGCTGATCTCAAAACGTTTCACAAGGACGGCACGCGGCTTGCCGGCCATCCCCCATCACGCGGCATTCCCGAGATTGAATTTGCCACCGGCAGCCTGGGGCATGGCCTATCGCTCGCGGCGGGGCTGGCGATGGCCGCCAAGCTCAAGGGCCAGAGGCATCGCATTTACTGCCTGACCTCCGATGGCGAATGGCAGGAGGGTTCGACGCTGGAGGCGCTGGTCTTCGCCGCCCATCACAAGCTTTCCAATCTCTCGATCGTCGTCGACCACAATGGTTTGCAGGGCTTCGGCACGACATCGGCGGTCGCCTCGATGGACCCGCTCGATGAAAAGCTGTCAGGCTTCGGCGTTGAGCTGCGCCGCTGCAATGGGCACGACCTCGATGATTTGCGGGAGACCCTCGCCCAATCCAATACCGCCGGGCCAAGCATTACAATCCTGGAAACCCGCAAGGGCAATGGCATCCCGGACTTCGAAGGCCGCATGGAGTCGCACTATCTGCCGGTGACTGAAGCGCAGTTCCTGGCCGGCATGGCGGCATTCGAGGGCCGGCGATGAGGCAGAAGGTCTGCGATGTACTCGTCGCCCGCGCCGAAAACCCGAACATGGTCTTCCTGACCGGCGATCTCGGCTTCATGGCGCTTGAGCCGTTGCGCGACCGCCTCGGCGATCGTTTCATCAATTGCGGCATCGCCGAGCAGAACATGATCACAGTCGCGGCCGGCATGGCGCGTGAAGGCCTGGAACTCTGGGCCTATTCGATCGCGCCGTTCGTCTACGCCCGCGCCTTCGAGCAGATCCGCAACGACGTCTGTCTGCACAACCTGCCTGTCCGCCTGCTCGGCAATGGTGGCGGTTACGGCTACGGCGTCATGGGCGCTACCCATCACGCCATCGAGGACTACGGCGTGCTGCTCACACTCCCCGCAATGCGCGTTTACGCGCCAGCGTTCATGGACGATATCGCACCGGTCATCAGCAAAGCCGGCGACGCGAAGCAACCCTGCTACATCCGGCTCGGCCGCGATGAACGCAAAGATAAATCCATTGCCCATGCCTATGCGCCCTGGCGCCGGATCTCGCCCGGCGATGGCCCAGTGGTCATTGCCATCGGCCCGCTCGCCAGCGCCGTCCAGGCGGCGCTCGAAAGCTTCGGCGATCCGCGCCCCGATCTCTGGCTCCTCTCCGAAATGCAGGCGGCATCGCTTGATGTACCGCCAGACCTCGCGCGTCGCATTGCCGCCGCAGGGAAACTCTGCGTGATCGAGGAGCATGTCGCGCACGGCGGCCTTGGCAGCATGCTCTGCCGTTGGCTGGTCAGTTCCGGCATCCACGTCCCTGACTTCCGGCATCTGCATGCGCTTGGCTATCCATCGGAGTTCAGCGGCTCGCAGGACTATCTGCGGCAGCATTCGCAGTTGGGCCCCGACGCCATCAAAACGGCCATCAACGCATTGATGCAAATCTGATGCTCAACCCGGCGAACAAGACCAATGACTGGGCGCTCGCATTGCGCGGCCCGATCATCGTGCTCGGCGCGGGTGGTTTCGTCGGCGCAAATCTGTTGCGGCGGATCTTGGCGTCGCGGTCGGATGTCTTTGGCGTTGCGCGCAAGCTGCCGGTCTGGCGGCTGACCGGCATCGATGACAAACATCTGCTGGAAGTCGAGATGACGAACGGCGGCGAAGTTCGTTCTTTGATCGACTACGTCAAGCCGGCGACGATCTTCGACTGCATCTCCTATGGCGCCTATTCCTTCGAAACCGACTGGCAGCAGATCTACGAAACCAACTTCCTGTCGCTGGTGCGGCTCACTGAGCAGATGCGCGATGGCCGGTTCGCGGCCCTCGTCCACGCCGGCAGCTCTTCGGAATATGGCTTGAACTGCGCCGCCCCGGTCGAATCCTCGGTCCTGCTGCCGAACAGCCACTACGCCGTCTCGAAGAATGCCGCGCAAAGTTACATCAGCTACGCCGGCAAGTGCCTCAGCGTGCCGATTGTCAATCTGCGGCTCTATTCGGTCTATGGCCCCTATGAAGATGCCTCGCGGCTGATCCCCAATGTCGTGCGTCACGGTCTGGAGCGCCGCTATCCCCCACTCGTCAATCCCGACATCTCCCGCGATTTCGTCCACGTCGATGACGTCTGCGAAGCGTTCCTGTTGGCGGCCGCGCGCATGACGCCAGAGATTTACGGCGAATCCTTCAATATCGGAACCGGCCAGCGCACGACGATCCGCGAGGTCGCAGAAACCGCACGGCGAGCCTTCGGTATCGAAGCCGCTCCCCAGTTCGGCGCCATGCCGGCGCGCGCCTGGGATCTCGGCGATTGGTATTCCAACCCAACGAAGGCATTGGAGAAACTGGGCTGGTCGGCGAAAATCGGGTTTGCCGATGGTCTGCAGGCGACCGCCGACTGGTTCCGCGCGATCGGCCCGATCGATCCCGAAGCGATGACCAAGAAGCATCGCCCAGAGGCGCGGCGCAGCATCACCGCCATCGTCGCCTGCTACAAGGACGAGCCGGCGATCCCGATCATGTACGAGCGCCTTGTCGCAACCTTCAAGAAGCTCGACATCGCCTACGAGATCATTTTCGTCAACGACGCGAGCCCCGACAATTCGGCCGCCGCCATCCTGAAATTGAGCCAGCTCGACAAGAACGTTGTCGGGATCACGCATTCGCGGAACTTCGGCTCGCAGATGGCGTTCCGTTCCGGCATGGAACTCGCGTCCAAGGAAAGCGTCGTCCTGCTCGACGGCGACTTGCAGGACCCGCCGGAGCTGATAGAGCAGTTCTACCGGAAATGGACCGAAGGAAACGACGTCGTCTACGGCGTCCGCGTCAAGCGCGACATGCCGCGGCTGTGGGGCTATGTCTACAAGGGCTTCTATCGCGTTTTTTCCGCCTTTAGCTACATCAAGATCCCACACGACGCGGGCGACTTCTCGCTGATGGACAAGCGTGTGGTGGCGTGGCTGCTGCGCTGCCCGGAGCGCGACCTCTTCCTGCGCGGGCTCAGAGCCTACGTCGGCTTCAATCAGGTCGGTGTCAATTACACCCGGCCAGAACGCATGTTCGGCAAGAGCACTAACAATCTTTTCAAGAACCTTGCCTGGGCCAAGCGCGGCATCTTTTCCTTCAGTGACGTGCCGATGACGATGCTGACGGCCGGCGGCGTGGCGCTGCTCGGGATCTGCTTCCTGTTGGCGCTGGTGCAGACGGTACTGCGGATTTACGCCCCCGAACTGGTGCCGCCGGGGCTCACCACCGTGCTGCTGGCCATCCTGTTCTTCGGCTCGATCAATATTTTCGCCGTTGGGTTGGTCGGGGAATACATCGCCAAGATCATGCATGAGGTGAAGGGGCGCCCGCGCTTCATCCGCGCCTCGATCATCCGGCATGGCGAGACTACACAAATGCTGCCCAAAAGTGAGGCCCGGGAACATGACCACATCTGATCGATGGGACGCTCTTGAGCCGCGCCAATGCCCCGTCTGCGGCGCAGGCCCAGCCGGCTCGAAAATCTTCCTCAAGCAATCGATCGACATGTCGCGCATCAGCGGTTTCAGCTATGCGTCACGCAAGACGCCGGAGTACATGCGCTTTGAGCTCGTGAGCTGCCGGCACTGTGCAACCGTCTTCGCCTCGTCGGCGCCGCCGAAGGGCGCCATCTCGCGCGCGTACCATGAAGCTGAGTACGATTCAGCCGACGAGGCCCGCCTTGCCGCCGAGACCTATCGTACCGCGCTCACGCCCTTTCTGGCGGCGCTCCCAGCGCGCAAGCGGGCGCTTGAAATCGGCACCGGCACCGGCGTGTTCCTGACCCAATTGCAGCAGGCGGGATTTGCCGAGGTGATCGGCATCGAGCCCTCACGCGCGGCGATCGATGCCGCCGAACCGACGATCCGGTCGCACATTCGCGAAGGCATCTTTGTCGGCGATGATTTTCCGGCCGAGACATTTGATTTGATCTGCTGCTTCCAGACCCTCGAACACGTCCCCGATCCCCTGGCCCTCGTCACGGCGTCGGCACGGCTCTTGCGCAGGGGTGGACTGCTGGCGCTGATCACCCACGACTATCGCTCAGTGGTCAATCGCCTGCTGGGACGCCGATCGCCAATCATCGACATCGAACATCTGCAGTTGTTCTGCCGCCCGAGCCTCGATCGCCTGCTGGTGGGTGGTGGACTCGAGACCGTCGCCATCCAAAGTTTCGCCAACCGCTATCGTCTCGCCTATTGGCTGCGATTGGCGCCGTTCCCCAGCTTGATCAAGCCTTCCGTACAGAAGCTTGCGGCACGCAGTGGTGCAGGCGATATCAAGCTGCGCGTCAACGTCGGCAATCTGCTGAGCATCGGCGTCAAGCGCAGCTAGGGACCGCGACCGTGGCACTGACACTCAAATTCTGGCCCTATGTTTCGACGCTATTTCGCTTTGGCGCCATTGGTGCCTTGGCGACTCTGCTCTACTTCATGGTCACGGCAGCGCTCGGCCAGCCCGCCATAGGCATCGAACCAATCACTGCGCATGTCCTCGGTACGGCTGCGTCAATACTGGTTTCGTATTTCGGCCATCACCGCTTCACATTCCAGATGCAAGGCGCACATGACTTCCATTTCCCGCGCTTCCTCACCGTAACAGCCGCTCTTTTTGTACTGAGCACTGCCGTCATGGCTATCGGCCGCTATGGATTGACACTCAACCATACTCTCGTCACCGCCGCGATTGCCATCGGCTATCCGATCGCGAGCTATGTGCTCAATCGGCTGTGGACCTTTGCGCGCCGTTGAGGCGCGACTTCGCCAGCACAGGCGCGCCTGTTGCCCGGTTCTTGCTCTGATCAACGTTGAAACACTCGAAGCCGCGCGGGACGCGAGTGCGGACCACAGTATCCGGATTGTCCGTCATGCACGTTAAGGTTGCCGCAATCTTTCCCGATTGTCGCCTTGTAAATGCCGCTATGAAGTTCCGTCGTATCGGCCAGAGTTGCGAATTCGCATGTCAACTCAAGACGATAATCTACGCCGCGAGACTAAGGGGAGACAGGGGATGGTCATGTCCAACGAGCCAAAACGATTTCACGCGTTGCGAGCAATTGTGTGCTGCAGCTTGTTCGCCTTCGCCGCCGGCACTGCGCAAGCTCAATCGATCGAAGGCCCGCTCGGCTACGCCCAGGCCGCTCCGGCCGCTCCCGCTGGTAAAGGTCTGGTACCGCGCCCACAGACACGCGCCCTTACCAGTTGGGAAGCGCTGCGCGAACGCACCAACCAGAACGTCGTCACAGTTGTCTCCGGCAACCCCAACGGCACCTATCTCTTTTTCGCTTATGACATGTCGGCGGTGCTGGACAACGGGGAAGAAATGCGCGTGCTGCCGATCATCGGCAAGGGCGGCTATCAGAACGTCAAGGACATCCTCCACCTCAAGGGCGTCGATCTCGGCATCACCCAGTCGAACATCATGAGTTATCTCAAGCGCACCGGCGAACTCGGCGCCAACATCAATGATCGCCTCGCCTATATCGCCAAGCTCTACAACGAGGAAATCCACATCCTCGCTGGTCCCGGCATCAATGATATCAAGGACCTGCATGGCAAGACCGTCAATTTCTCGGACGTCGGCAGCGGGACACAATTCTCGACGCGGCTGATCTTTGAGGCACTCGGTATCAAGGCGACCGAAGTCAACATGGGCCAGGCCGACGGCTACGAAAAAGTGAAGAGCGGCGAGATTGCAGCGACCGTTCTCATCGCTGGCAAGCCATCCGGTGCGTTTGCGAAATTCAAGCTCGAACCCGGCATGCAGTTGCTGCCGATCCCCTACACCGACGTGCTCGAGAACGATTACTTCCCGGCCCAGCTGACCAATGCCGACTATCCCAATCTGATCCCTGCTGGAAAATCGATCGAGACAATCGCCGTTGGCGCCGTGCTGGCGGTTTATAACTGGCCGAAGGACACCGAGCGATACCGCCGCGTCTCGCGCTTCATCGACACGTTCTTCACGCGCTTTGATGAGTTCAAGAAAAAGCCACGCCACCCCAAATGGTCGGAAGCCAACCTCGCCGGCGTGGTGAAAGGGTGGAACCGCTTACCCGCTGCCCAGGAATGGCTGAACCGCAATGCCACGACCGCTGCAGCCACACCGGCCGCGACCAATGTCGATCTGGCACTTGCGCGCGAGCAGGCACAACGCGCGGCTCCCGGCAATCCCACCGAACAGGAGCGCTTGTTCCAAAAGTTCCTCGAATGGAGTCGGCAGCAGAAACGCTGACGCTTGGGGACTGGGGGGAACATGAAGCTGATAATGAAGCGTTACCGCGATCGGCCGTACGAGCGCCGGCTGGCACTCGTCCTGTGCTGCATGTTGGCGTCGGCGTATGTCGCGCCAACGACACCCTCGGCCATGGCTCAAGACCCAAAGATGGTCCTGCGCCTCGGGCCGATGATCCTCGCCGAAGCCAACCGCGAGACACTGCTACCAGTTGCCGTCGAGCCCGCCGATGCGGCGCCGCCGAAGAGCTTCTTGCGGATACGCGGTTTGCCACCAACGGTGGCGCTGTCAGACGGCCATGCGCTTGGTCCAGGACTTTGGGCCGTGCCGTTGCGCGCGGTTCCTGATTTGCGGATCATCGTCCCGGCTGGCATCACGCAGCGCAGCGAGGTTCTCTTTAGCTTGGTTAGTCTTGACGGCACCATTCTCGCCGAAGCGTCAACACAGTTGGTCGTCGCGCCGACAGCGAAGCTCACCGACCAGATCCCAGCGCAGCCGCCGGCCAACGAAAGTCCGGCGCGCGCGGGTGTCGCCCGCGGCATGACCGGGCTTGGTGGGCCGCCACCTGTCCTCGTTCCGCCAGCGCCAGCAGCCCCAGCACCAATTGCAGCAACACCACCCGCAGCGGTTCCGCCGCCGCCTGTCGCGACCGCGCCCATACCAATCCCAACCCCGGCACCTATCCCGGCGCCAGCACCCACTGTCACTCCGGCACCTCAATCCCGCCTCCCCGGCGTCGCCGCCCTCGCCCCGCCCGTGGCGCAGCCGCCACCCACCCTCATTCCCAGTGTCACGCCTGAAGAACGACAGCGCCTGCAACGCTTGATTGATCGCGGCGACGAGCAGCTCGCGGAGGGCAGCGTCGCGGCAGCCCGGTTGCTGTACACGCGCGCCGCCGAAGCAGGGCATGCGCAGGGTGCGCTGTCACTCGGTGCGACTTACGATCCCAATGAGCTCGCCCGCCTTAAGGTGGTCGGAATTCGCCCCGATATAGAGGTGGCGCGCGCGTGGTATCGTAAAGCCCAGGCCCTTGGCGCGCTGCAAGCCGCCGATCGCTTGCGGCGCCTTGAAAGCCGCTAAGCTTCAGTCTACACCAACGCCGCTCGTCGATCTCATGTGCGGTAGAGCGTTTAGGTGCTGCGGCTGCGTAGCTGTTGTTGTTTCGCCACAAGATGGCTCCGTCAATGGCCGTTTTGTTCGCCGTGAGTAGAGTTTGGTTGCGATCTGAGAATGAATGGGGCAACGTCAATTTCGTGGGAGTGTCTATGTCCAATTTTGTAGCCATGCGTCGCCTCGGTTCGTCCGCTAGCTTGGCAATCGCCATAGCGCTGTTTGCAACAGCGCCTGCCCAGGCCCAGGATGGCGCTGGCCGGCCCGCAGCAAAAGCCGCGAAAGCCGTTGCAAAACAACCCGTCGCCCATTTGGTCGCCGTTGAAAAATTGGTCATCCAAGTCAACGACAACGACCCAAAGCTGCACAATCTCGCGCTGAACAACGCAAAGAATGTCGCCGAGTACTATGCAGCAAAGGGTCAGAAGGTCGACATCCAGATCGTCACCTATGGACCCGGTCTGCACATGCTTCGCTCGGATACAAGCGCGGTCAAACAACGCATCGCCGCAATGTCGTTGGAGAATACCAACATCGCCTTCGCGGCTTGCGGCAACACGCGCAGCAATATGGCGAAACAAGAGGGCAAGGACATACCACTGATCAGCGAGGCCAAACTGGTGCCATCCGGTGTCGTGCAGATCATGGAGTTGCAGAAAAGCGGGTACGCCTACCTCCGGCCCTGAAGGGGACTGCGGTCCTCACCCAGTCGCTTAAGGCCGCGCCAACTGCGGGCCGGACAACCGGAGTGGTTGCCTCCCCATCATAGGAGGGCTCGCAGCGTGCTCCAATCGCAAGACGCGTCATGGCGCACCGTAGTGGGCGCACCAAAGTGGGCGCACCTTAGAGGGCGCACCGTAGTGTAAGCAGATGAGCCCGGACCATTCGCCATTTGACGGCAGAACGGACGCAAGGCAGAAGAGGTAAACGATGCGTACTCCCCGTTCCAGCGTTCGGCATAGCGGTTTGCGTGTCGCCGCAACAATGTTCGCCGTTTTCGCCGCTGCTTCGTCATGCTGGGCTCAGTCCGCACGCCAGCAAAATCCGGCGCAACCCACGTCAGCCGCTCCGTCCAGCGCCCGCGCAACAGGCAGCGAAGCGCGGATGAAGGAGAAGATCAACGGCTGGACGGTCGGCCTCGCCGCCGGCCAGTTAGAGGGCGCGCCATTGCGCTTCTCGACCGAACTGGCGCGCGTCATGGACGATGGCGATAATATGCGCGTCGTCTCGATCGTCACCCGTGGTGTCTTCGACAATATCTTTGACCTGCTCTACCTGCGCGGCGTCGATGCTGCCATCGTCTACGGTGACGTGCTCGAACACTTCCGCAAGGACCCACAGATCTCCAACATCTCCAAGCGCATCAACTACGTGATGAACCTGTTCCCGAGCGAAGTGCACGTCTTCGTCCGGCCGGAAATCAAGTCACTGTCCGACCTCGCGGGAAAACCTGTCAACTTCAATACCGTCGGCACCGCTGCGGCCTATTCCGGGCCGATCATTTTCGACCGCCTGGGCATCAAGGTCGACGCAAAATTCGATCCCCACCCGGTCGCCCTCGGCGAGTTCGCAAAAGGCGACAAATACGCAGCCGTCGTGTTTGTTTCATCGAAACCGCTCGATCCCTTCGTCAAACGCAAATGGCCGGAGGGCTTCAAGTTCCTGCCGATCCCGCTCAATGAGCGCCTTGAGGAATACTACGCCCCCGCCGACCTCGAATTTGCCGACTATCCCGACCTCATCCCCAAGGGGCAGAAGGTTGCGACGATTTCTGTGCCGGCCGTGCTCGCCGTCTACGACTGGCCGTCAGACACCGAACGCCATCGCCGCATGGTCCGCTTTATTGACTATCTGTTTGCCCGCTTCCCGAAGCTGCAAACCGAAGCCGGCTATCACCCGAAGTGGAAGGATCTCAATCTCGCCGCCAGCGTGCCGGGGTGGACGCGCTTCCGGCCAATGCAGGCGAAACTTGATGCACTGACGCCGGTGGCTCCGAAACCGATCCCGGCGCGCCAGCCGGTCGCCGGTAATTCAGTTGAGCAAGAGCGCCAGTTCCGCCAGTTTCTCGAACAGAACAAATCAGCGCCCAAACAATAACAGCATTCGAACGTGTTCCCACGCATAAAGGCCTCCCAGCATGCCGTCCGGCGTCCGCGTCAATTCGCAACAAAACGATCGGCCGGGTCTCGTCGCGCGAAACCGCGGCTACGCGATTGTCGTTTGCACGCTTGGCATCACGCTCAATGCTTGGCCTGGATTTACCGAGCAAACGGCCGCGCGCGGCCGGATTATGCTCGCGCAAGTAAGCCCGGCCAAAACGCCGACCATCGAGCTGGCGCCGGTCATCATAGCCGAGCCCGGAACCGAAACGCTGCTCGCTCTGAAAGTCGGACCGTCCGACGATCTGCCGCGCAACACCTTCGTCCGCGTCCGTGGATTGCCGGCCCGTATCTCGCTGTCCGATGGGCACGCGATTTCGCCAGGGGTTTGGGCCGTGCCACTGTTTGCGATCACTAATCTGCGCGCCATTATCCCGCCGGGCATGCAGGGGCGCAGCGAACTCACTTTGAGCCTCGTTGACATCGATGGTGGTGTTGTCGCGGAAGCACGCAGCGCCCTGATTTTTGCTCCCGCCGCGCTGGTAGCGCCACCGCCGGCTGCAGAAAATCTGCCGCTGCGCACCGGCACGATCGCCGCCGCGCAAGCGCCGGCGCCGCAAGCAGCGGCTGAACCCACCGCATCAGTACCGATCACGTCAACACCCGCCGCGCCCGTATCGCCGCTGGAAGTCCAAGCTGAACCAAAGCCCGAGACGAAAACAGCGGCCTTGCCGCTCGCCAAGGATGACGCTGCAGCACAACCGCCGCGACTGGAAGTGGTCCCCGCCCCGCGACCAGCGCCATCCGTCTCCGTCCTATCACCCGAAGCCCTGGCGCAAGCGCAGCGCTTAATGGCGCTCGGCAAAAAGCAGCTTGGCGACGGTAACATCTCCGCCGCCCGCAACTACTATGCGCGTGCCGCCGACGCCGGCCTTGCAGAAGGCGCGCTGCGGATGGCCGAGACCTATGATCCCGCCGTCCTTGCCAGCCTGAATGTGCGGGGCGTGCAGCCGAACCCAGCCGAAGCCCAAACCTGGTATGAAAAGGCCCGCGCCCTTGGTGCCAAGGAAGCCGACGAGCCGATCAAGCGCCTTTCGGCGCGATAGCGGCGATGGGTTGACGTTCCTCAGAACACCGAACCGTCCGAGACGATAGTCAACGGTGGTCCACCGCCCGGCCGCTTGAGGGCTGCAATCCTCCGGCCGGCCGCCCATGTCCCGCCTTCGAGAATGGCGGCGAGCGGCATGTCGGCCGCCGATTTCCCGAGGCGAGAACGGATCATCGGTGCCAGCTCATCGAGCAAACCAACCGTCAGCGCCCGCCATTCGACGATCGCCTCGTCGCCGGGATGGAGCGGACGTTGCGCCAGGCCGGCATCGCGTAGTTCGAGCACACCGAGATCGACGAACAGCCCGCCATTGCGATATTCCGCGAGCCCGGTCAGCCCGTCAATGTCGGCAACCACGACGCCGAACTCCTGCAGCGGCTCAATCAGCGAGTAGCATAGCCACTGCGACAACTTGTGGAAGGGGATCAGTCCGCGCGTCGGGCCGGCCACATCGATCGCCGAATGCCGCCACGTATCGCCGAGATCAACATCATCGATTTTAAGGCGCGACGGCCAGATGGGACCAAGCGCTTCCAGCAGCAGTGCGAGTATGTCGGGCGCGGCGACGCTCATCCCATCCGAACGCGCAATGAGCGTATCGAACAATCCGCCGAGCCGGCCTTCGCCGCCGAACACGTCCGGGCGCGTCGCGATCGCATCGCCGAGCCGGTTGAGTAGCCCCACGCGGCCATCGAGCCCCGCCAGCGGTTTCTCGGCGCTGACCTGGAACGCCCGGCCGAGCGCATCGCGCGACAGCGCCTGCAAGGCGGTAGCATCCACCCGCATCGGTTTGGCCCGCTGGCTCGAGAACAGCCCGGAAGCAAACGCATTGAGGCTCGCCAGCGCCAGTCCCTCAGAACGCGCGACGGACAGCAGAGCAACGCCCCCTGCCGGCGTCGCGACGACTTGCTGCCACTGCCAGCGCGGCCCGGCGCCGGCATCGAGCAGCACACTGGTGATCGCCAGTTCGAACCGCACGAGCGCTCGTTCGCGCGGCTCGTTCGCCACAAGTCCGAGTTTACAAGCCGATTGCCAGCGATCAGCCCCGCCCACCACGAAATGCCGCCATCGCGAATGGAACGGCACCTTCAGTGTGGGATAATTCTGCCGGATCGTGTCGACAACAAAATCAGCAGTCGCGGCTAGATGTTCGTCGTGCACGGTAAAATGCGCGAGCTTGCCCGCTCGCCCCGCCGCCAGCAGCATATGCGCGCGCGACCGCACCGCCACTGACGACAACAGGCTTCGCACGTCCGCCGGCGCTGTCCCCTCAGTACTTGTCAAACCCGCGCCCCTTGGTGTCGTCGAGATTGACCGGTTTCGAGACGCTGTCGTCGGTGAAATATCCGGCGGCCTTTTTCGCGTCCATCTCGACTCGTGCGTCGGCCGGAATCAGCTCATCAGGGATCGGCACGCGCTCGAGGATCTCGATTCCGTGCGAAGCCATCGCATCGAATTTCATGTTGCTCATGGATATCCAGCGATGCACACGCGTGATGCCGAGCCAATGAAACACATCCGGCATCAGGTCCTGGAAGCGCATGTCCTGAACACCCGCCACACATTCCGTGCGTTCGAAGTAGGCAGCTGCACTATCGCCGCCGGCACTGCGCTTGCGCGCATTGTAGACCAGGAACTTGACGACTTCGCCGAGTGCGCGGCCTTCCTTGCGGTTGTAAACGATGAGCCCCGCTCCGCCCCCTTGCGCTGTCTTGATGCATTCCTCGATGCCGTGCGTCAGATAGGGCCGGCAGGTGCAGATGTCGGACCCGAACACATCCGAGCCGTTGCATTCGTCATGCACCCGGCAGGCCAGTTCCTTGTTCGCATCGGGCAGCGTCTCGGGATCGCCAAAAATGTAGAGCGTGATGCCACCGATCGGCGGCAAGAACACCTTCATGTCCGAGCGCGTCACGAGATCGGAGAACATCGCGCCGGTGTGCTCGTAGAGCGCGCGCCGCAGATTGCTTTCCTTGATGCCAAGCCGCTGCGCGATCCCTGGCAGATACCAGACCGGCTCGATCGCGGCCTTGGTGACGTTCGCTTCACCCGACGGCAGCAGCACACGATTGTCCGAGCGTATCCGCCCGGCCGCCATTGCCTCGCGCATTTCCGGCAGTTGAATACGTGCCTTGGTGATCGCAATCGTCGGGCGGATGTCATAGCCCGCCGCCAATTCCTCCTTGAACGCGTCGGCGACCAGATGCCCCCACGGATCGAGCGATACGATCTTTGCCGGATCCGACCATTGCGGATGGGGCCCAATCTGGATCGTCGGCGACGTATTGGTCAGATCGGGGCGATGCACCGGATCAAGTTTGCCAGCAGCAATCGCCAACGCGCGATAGAGACCGTAGGCACCCGAATGCACGCCGATGACGTTACGCTGATGCGGGTTCTTGTTCGAGCCGATCACCGGCCCGCGCTCCTTCGCCGTCGCCGCCCCCCAATTGACCGGCACAATTTTGCTCGGACCACGCGGGGGATGTGACGACAGGACAATATGCTTCTGCTCGGCCATGATGGCGAAACCTCTCGGCGATCGCGTAAACGACCAGTCTACGCGCAATCGCCGTCGAGAGGGAGACTGTTTTCGTTCAGAACTTGACCGATGGAGCCGACTTGGTGGCGGCGCGCTCGGCTTCGTCGAGGTTGAAGAAGTCCTGCGGACCAAATCCGAATGGACTGGCAACTATCACGGCGGGGAAGCTTTCGCGTGTCGCGTTGTATTCTGACGCTGCATTGTTAAAGAAGCGGCGCGAGGCGGCGACCTTGTTCTCGATGTCGGAGAGTTCGCCCTGCAGCTGCTGGAAGTTGGCATTGGCTTTGAGATCAGGATAGGCCTCGGCAACGACCATCAACTGGCGGATACCCGCCGAGAGTTGCATTTCAGCTGACGCCTGCGCCGCTGGCCCCTGCGCTCCTACCGCTTGGTTACGCCACTTGATGACGTTCTCCAGCGTTTCCTTCTCGTGCTTAGCATAGCCTTTGACGGTCTCGACCAGATTCGGAATGAGATCGTGGCGCTGCTTCAGCTGCACTTCGATGTCAGCAAACGACTGCCGGCACCGTTGGCGCAGCGAGACAAGACCATTGTAGGTCATCATCAGCCACAGGGCGAGCACACCGATGACGCCCAGCGCAACCCAACCGATCGTTCCCATGCCTAGTCCTCCCACGAGCCGTTCTCTACCTCCGGGAATGCCACAGTTTGCTGACCGATAGAAGCCCAAACTACTGGTTCCGGTTATCACTGGGCTGCCGGACGTTCGGATCAGGCGGAAGCGCTGCATTCGCGCGATCATCCCTCTTGTTGCGCGATCATGGGCTGTGGCAAACTCGACCCGACACAGGCGGCACAGCACAACGCTGGCCGATTTCAGGGAGCAGACGACAACGATGGCATTCTCTCGGATCACTGCGCGACGTGCGGCTTTTGCGCTCGGCCTCGGGCTGACGCTGGCCGCCAGCACCGCTGACGCCCAATGGCAGCCGCAACGCCCTGTCGAGTTCGTGGTCACGGCCGGCGCCGGTGGCGGCACCGACATTTTCGCCCGCACCGTCCAGGCGATCGTGCAAAAGCACAATTTGATGGCGCAACCCGTCATCGTGCAGATCAAGGGTGGCGGCTCCGGCGCTGAAGGCTACGTCTACATGAAGACCCAGGAGGGCGACCCTCACAAGGTCGTCTTCGGCACCCATAATCTTTATGTGCTCTCGCTCGGCGCCAAGGTTGCCTTCACTCACAACGACCTGACCCCGATCGCTGCCATGGCGTTCGACGAATTCCTGCTCTGGGTCAAAGGCGACAGCCCGATCAAGTCCGCCAAGGACTACATCGCCGCCGCCAAGGCGAGCGCCGACGGCTTCAAGGTCACCGGCGCCCAATCGAAAGACTCCGATGAATTGCTTACCAAACTCATCGAAAAGGCGATCGGCGCGAAGCTGACCTACGTGCCGTTCAAATCGGGCGCCGAAGCTGATGTGCAGGTGTCGGGCGGACACTTCACCAGCCACGTCAATAACCCGAGCGAGTCGATCGGCGGATGGCGCGCCGGCAAGGTTCGCCCGCTCTGCGTCTTCAATCCGTCCAATCTGCCGGCCGGCGCCAAGGTCACCGAAACCCAGAGCTGGTCGGATATCCCACCGTGCAACAAAGAAGGGATTGCCGTCGACAGCTTCACCCAACCACGGATCGCCTCGCTAGCCGGCAAGGTACCAGCCGAAGCCGCCGCCTTCTGGACCGACCTATTCAAGAAGGTCGCGGCAACGCCGGAGTGGAAGGACTATATCGACAAGACCTCACAAACCAGTCGCGCGCTCACCGGCGGCGACCTCAAGGCCTTCATCGATAAAGACTACGAGCGCCAGCGCGGTATCTTCGCCGAACAGAACTGGCTGGTGAAGTAGTCGATTGACTTGGCACCACATCGCGCTTCCCGCGCGATGTGGTGTGCCGCTGCTGCGCCCAACGCGCCGAAAGTCTTCGTGGTCATCCAATCCCGCACCGTTCTTTCCCGCTCGACACTTGGGCTCGCCACAGCGCTCGCCACAATGGCGTTCGGCGCTGTCATTTCCTATGGCGCGCTGGAGCACTCGATCGGCTGGAGTGAACGCGGACCCGAAACCGGATACTTTCCTTTCCGCATGGGCGTCATCATCATGCTGGCGAGCCTCGTTACGCTTGTGCAGACCGCGATGCGTCGCGGTGTCGAGAAGGGCGAGGCCGCGCTGACCGCCGAACAGGGCGTGCGCGTTGCCAAGTTCTTTGTGCCCATGCTGGCTTTCCTTGCCGCGACCTCCGTCGCCGGCATCTACGTCGCTATGATGCTCTATCTCTTCATCGTCATGATCTGGCAGGGCGGTTATCGATTGCCCGCCGCGTTGGCCGTAAGCCTCGGCTCGGCATTGTCGTTCTACTGGCTATTCGAGCGCTGGCTGCAGGTCCCGCTGAAGAAGGGCCCACTCGAAGCCTGGCTCGGGATCTACTGATCCACATAACCCTATTGAAGGACATCACGCCGCGTGGAGAATTTTTCCGACCTGATGAACGGCTTCACCGTCGCGCTGACGCCCTATCATCTGGGGCTCATGCTGGTCGGCGTGCTGTTCGGCATTCTCGTCGGCGTATTGCCCGGGCTTGGCGCGCCCAATGGCGTGACACTGCTGATTCCGCTGACGTTTGCGATGCAGCCGGTCTCGGCGATCATCCTGCTCGCCAGCATGTACTGGGGCGCGTTGTTCGGCGGCTCGACGACATCGATCCTGTTCAACATCCCGGGCGAACCGTCATCGGTCGCCACAACGTTCGACGGCCACCCGATGGCCAAGCAAGGCCGCGCCACGGAGGCGCTCTCCTACGCGTTCCTTTCGGCTGCGTTCGGCGCACTGTTTGGCGTCATCCTGATCACGCTGCTGTCGAAGCCGGCGGCAAATTTCGCCGAGAAATTCTCGAGCCCTGAATTCTTCGCCATTTACTTCCTGGCCTTCTGCTGCTTCATCGGTCTTGGCGGCACCTCGCCGTGGAAAACCATCGTCTCCGCTGGCATCGGTTTCGCGCTGGCAGCAGTCGGCATGGACAATATCTCCGGCGCCGTCCGCCTCACCTACGATCTGCCGCAGCTCATCAAGGGAGTGAGCTTTCTCGTCGCCGTGATTGGGCTGTTCGGCATCGGCGAATTGCTGGCAACCATGGAGGAGAAACTGGAATTCAGTGGCGTCGCGGCCCGCGTCTCGCCGCGCGACGTACTCAAGGTCGTCGCCGCTCTTCCCCGCTATTGGGCGACGCTGCTGCGCTCGGCGCTGGTCGGCTGCTGGATGGGGATCACACCGGGCGGGCCGACGGCTGCCTCGTTCATGAGCTACGGCCTCGCACGACGCTTCTCGAAAAATTCAGCCAACTTCGGCAAGGGTGAGCCCGAAGGCATCATCGCGCCCGAAGTCGCTGACCACGCCGCCGGAACGAGTGCTATTCTCCCCATGCTTGCGCTCGGCATTCCCGGCTCTGCGACGGCGGCGGTGATGATGGGCGGCTTGATGATCTGGGGCCTGCATCCCGGCCCGATGCTATTCATCGAACAGAAGGACTTCGTCTGGGGCCTGATCGCCTCGATGTACGTCGCCAACGTTGTCGCGGTGATCTTGGTGCTCTTCACCGTGCCATTGTTCGCGGCGATCCTGCGCATTCCCTTCTCGATCATCGGCCCACTGATTGTAGTCATATGCGTCGTTGGCGCCTGGACGATATCGAGCGCGCTGTCCGACCTTTGGCTGGCGCTCGCATTCGGCATCGTCGGGTACGCCTTCAAGAAACTCGACTATCCGATCGCGCCCCTGGTCCTCGCCATGGTCATCGGTGACAAGGCCGAGGATGCCTTCCGCCAATCGATGATCATCTCCAATGGCTCGCTCGGCGTGTTCTGGTCAAATGCGCTGTGCGGCACTTTGATGACACTGGCGTTCGTGCTGCTGTTCTGGCCGCTGATCGCCCGCGTCTTTGCAAGACGGCCAGCAGCGCATCACGTTTGAGCGGGCGATTGGAGTTGCGGCCGAAAGGCGCAACAATGGCGCTTGCAACCCCCACCGAGCCTATTAGAATTATTCTAATTCGTCCCTTCGGCGCGGAGCCCCTGGCTGCCAAAACGCATAACAAGGTGTAGCCGCCGCCGAAGCCGACCAACCCATCACACCAACCCACGAGGCCACCATGACCGACACGACAAAATGCCCGTTTTCGGGCGGCCAGCACGCGACAACCGCTGTCGGCGGCCGATCAAACCGCGACTGGTGGCCCAATCAGCTGAACCTCAAGATCCTGAACCAGAATTCCCCCCGGGTCGATCCGATGGGCCAGGCGTTCAATTACGCTGCGGAGTTCAAGTCGCTCGATCTCGCCGCCGTCCGCAAAGACATCATCGCGATGATGACCGTCTCGCAGGACTGGTGGCCGGCGGACTATGGCCACTACGGCCCGCTGTTCATCCGCATGGCCTGGCACAGTGCCGGCACCTACCGGATCAGCGACGGACGCGGCGGCGCCGGCAATGGCACGCAGCGTTTTGCCCCCCTCAACAGCTGGCCCGACAACGGCAACCTCGACAAGGCGCGCCGGTTGCTCTGGCCGATCAAGCAGAAGTACGGCCAGAAACTTTCATGGGCCGACCTGATGATCCTGGCTGGCAACTGCGCCCTCGAACTCGATGGGCTTCAGGACATTCGGATTTGCCGGCGGCCGCGCGGATGTGTGGGAGCCCGAGGAAGACATCTACTGGGGCAATGAAGCGACCTGGCTCGGCGACAAGCGCTACACCGGGAATCGCCAGCTGGAGAACCCGCTCGGCGCCGTGCAGATGGGTCTGATCTACGTCAACCCGCAAGGCCCGAACGGCAATCCTGATCCAGTGGCCTCGGGTCGTGATATCCGCGAGACCTTCGCCCGCATGGCCATGAACGACGAAGAAACCGTAGCACTCGTTGCTGGTGGCCACACCTTCGGCAAGGCGCACGGCGCGGGCCTTGAATCGCATGTCGGCCGGGAGCCGGAAGGCGCTGCCATCGAAGAGATGGGGCTTGGCTGGAAGAATAGCTTCGGCAGCGGCAAGGGCGGCCACACCATCACCAGCGGCATCGAAGGCGCCTGGAAGCCCAACCCGACCCAATGGGACAACGGCTATTTCGATGTGCTGTTCCGCTACGAGTGGGAACTCTCGAAGAGCCCGGCCGGCGCGCACCAGTGGCATCCGAAGAACTGCGCCGAGAAGGACATGGTGGTCGACGCGCACGATCCCTCGAAGAAGCACCGGCCGATGATGACCACGGCCGACATGGCGCTGAAGATGGATCCGATCTACGCGCCGATCTCACGGCGCTACCACGCCCACCCCGATCAGTTCGCCGATGCGTTCGCCAGAGCCTGGTTCAAACTGACCCACCGTGACATGGGGCCCCGTTCGCGCTACCTCGGTGCGCTGGTCCCCAAGGAGGAAATGATCTGGCAGGACCCGGTGCCGACCGTCGATCACAAGCTCGTTGATGACAACGACGTTGCCGCACTCAAGGCGAAGGTCATAGCGTCAGGCCTCTCCGTCTCCCAGATGGTCGCCACCGCCTGGGCATCGGCGTCGACGTTCCGCGGCTCCGACAAGCGCGGCGGCGCAAACGGCGCACGCATTCGCCTGAGCCCACAAAAGGATTGGGCCGTCAACCAACCGGCGCAGCTGGCAAAAGTTCTGGCTGCGCTGGAAGCCATCCAGAAGGACTTCAACGCGTCGGCATCGGGGGGCAAGAAAATCTCGCTCGCCGATCTGATCGTGCTTGCCGGCAATGCCGCTGTTGAGAAAGCCGCGAAAACCGCCGGCCAAACCCTCACTGTCGCTTTCAAACCCGGCCGCACTGACGCAACGCCGAAACAAACCGACGCCGCATCCTTTGCGGTGCTGGAGCCGACTGCCGATGGATTCCGCAACTTCCTCGAACCCGGGCAGGCGCAGCCGGCTGAGGAACTGCTACTCGATCGCGCGCAACTACTGACGCTAACCGCGCCAGAGATGACCGTTCTGGTCGGTGGACTGCGCGCCTTGAATGCCAACGTCGCCGCCGCCAAGCACGGCATCCTGACGACACGGCCGGAGACGCTGACCAACGACTTCTTCGTCAATCTGCTCGATATCAACACCGCCTGGACATCGACCTCGGCTGCCCAGGACGTGTTCGAGGGTCGCGACCGCAAATCCGGCGCCGTCAAATGGACCGGCACCCGCGCCGATCTCGTTTTCGCCTCGAATTCACAACTCCGCGCCATCGCGGAAGTCTATGGCTGTGCCGACGGGACGAAACGGTTTGTGAGTGACTTTGTAGCGGCGTGGACCAAGGTGATGAACCTCGATCGCTTTGATCTCGCTTAAGTGCCGATGATGGCCATCGTGGCGATCACACGCTCCTAGCAAAGATTCCACGCGCCAGTCCTTACGGACTGGCGCTTTTTTTTATTGATGGCCCGGCCGACAATTGTTGTGCGTCGCAACATCCGGCACCCTTTGTCTCAATCTGAGTAGCGCGGCATACAGACTCATGCTTGACATGCGTGGCGCCTGAATCAGTGCGCACGTCAAGTTCGTGCGTTGTTTGCCGAAGCAGCCTTGCAGTCCCGCTTTCCGAACCTCACTTTACCAAGGAGTTGGCCATGAACCAACGAGCACTCGCAGCAGAAGCGATCGGAACCTTTGCCCTTGTCACCGCCACGTGTGGATCAGCGTTGTTCTCCGCCCCTGCAGGTGGCGGCCTGGTTGCCGTCGCCATTGCGATCGGCTTGTCCGTCTTGATTATGGCCTACTCGGTCGGGCACATTTCCGGCGGGCATTTCAACCCGGCCGTCACACTCGGACTGGTCGCCGCCGGCCGGTTCGATATGGCGAAGGCGCCGTCCTACATCATTGCGCAAGTCGTCGGTGGCGTGCTGGCTGCATTCATCTTCTCGCTGATCCTCGGCGGATATCTCGGTGGCGGCAAAACAACCTTCAATAATTTTGCCGCGGTCGCCAACTCATACGGCGGCAAAGGCGGCTTCTCGATGATGTCGGTCTTCCTCATGGAAGTCGTCATCACCGCCATCTTCCTGATCGTCATTGTCGGCTCGACGGCACGCGGCGCCCCGGCTGGCTTCGCCCCGATCGCCATCGGCGTCGCGCTGATGGTACTGCACTTGGTTTCGATCCCCGTCTCGAACGCGTCGCTCAATCCGGCACGCTCGACAGCACCGGCACTCTTTGCCGGTGCTGAGATGATCGGTCAGCTCTGGTTGTTCTGGGTTGCTCCGATCCTCGGCGGCATCATCGGCGGCACGATCGGCAAGTGGCTGCAGAACGAGTAAGCGGCCATCGCGTGAAATCTGAAAAGGCCGGCGCCCACGCATCGGCCTTTTCTTATTGCAGCCACTGCAACAACGCGGCGTTGACCGCTTCGGGGCGCTCCAGCGTCGACAGATGCCCGCAGTTCTCGATGATCGCCAGACGACTACCCGGAATGGCCGCTGCCATCTCCTCGTGCGCCGCCACTGGCGTCAGCATGTCGTCACGGCCAACCAGCAGCAACGTCGGACAACGAATTTGAGCCAATGTTGGCCGCGAGTCCGACCGCGTCATGATCGCCGCCTGTTGCCGCTTGAACGCCGCAAGCCCGGTATCGCGCGCCATGCCCTGCACGGTCGCAACCAACGCTGCATCGTCGAGACGGTCGGGATGGATGAACAGCGGTAGCAGTTTCTCCATGACGGAATCGAGCCCGTGCCGCTCAGCCAGCGCGATCAGGTCGCGCCGCCCCTGGCGGCGTTCGGGCGTGTCAGCAATCGCGAGTGTGTCGAGCAGTGCCAGTTTGCTCACACGCTCCGGCGCCTGCCGCATGATCTCGAAGGCGACGTAGCCGCCCATCGACAGCCCGGCGAGCGCAAACCGGTCCGGCGCTTTCGCCAGAATATCGGCGGCGATAGCCGCTATGCTCTCGGCCTGAGTGTGATCGCCGATCCGCACGTCGGTGATCCCGCCGAGTCCGCGACCTGCGGCTCCCATAACGCCGGGGAACACAACAAGCCAGGAATCAAAACCAAATGCGATACAGGCACGGGCATCTCCCCTCTTGAAGCCTATCAACAGGCCAGATATTGATCGATTAGCAATCCGCCGCGCCAAAACTGCAATAAAACCGCGTCAAAACAGCAGGTTATCACCAAGCCGTCGCCATGTCCCCGCTGCTATCCTGAAACCATCAAGAGCCAAAACCGCTTGCTATTTCAGTGGTTTCATGGGAACGCGAACGCGCACGCGCAGGGGATACGTATTCATTTACGCGTATTGATCGCACGAAGTGACGCATTTCCTGTTAGCCCATTTGCGGCACCATCCCCCTGCGCTGCGCTCAAGTGAAACGAACCGGACCGCAGCGTGCGGCCGGGCGCCGTTGCTTTGGCATTCCGCCGGCATCCGCGCATCAGGAGACGTACGTTTTTGGATACCACCTCACCTGCCGGCGCCACCGAAGGCGCCACGACTGAAACCAAACCCGTGACATTTGCCGATCTTGGTCTCAGCGCCAAAGTGCTCGCCGCCGTCGAAGCGGCCGGATACTCCACACCAACACCGATCCAGGCCCAAGCCGTGCCGATCGCCATCAGCGGCCGCGACGTTCTGGGCATCGCGCAGACCGGCACCGGCAAGACCGCGGCGTTCGTCATGCCGATGATCACGCGGCTCGAAACCGGACGCGCCCGCGCCCGCATGCCACGCTCGCTGATCCTGGCACCGACGCGCGAACTCGCCGCCCAGGTCGCGCAGAACTTCGAAAAGTACGGCATCAATAACAAGCTCGTCGATCGCGCTGCTGATCGGCGGCGTCTCGATGGACGATCAGACCGCTAAACTCGATCGCGGCGTCGACGTACTGATCGCCACTCCTGGCCGGCTGCTCGATCATCATCAGCGCGGCCGCGTCATGCTGATGGGCGTCGAAATCCTCGTCATCGACGAGGCCGATCGCATGCTCGACATGGGTTTCATTCCCGACATCGAGAAGATCTGCAAACTGCTGCCGCCAAAGAAGCAGACGCTGTTCTTCTCGGCGACGATGCCGGCGGAAATCACCCGCCTCGCCGATCAGTTCCTTAAAGACCCACAGCGCGTCGAAGCCGCGCGGCCCGCGACCACCGCCAAGACCATCACGCAGCGCTTCCGCTTTTGCGCCTCGGCCGAAGATTGGGACAAGCGTGAGATCCTGCGCGATCTCATCCGCAGTCGAGCAGGTCAAGAACGCAATCATCTTCTGCAATCGCAAACGCGACGTGGCGATCCTGCTGAAGTCGCTGCAGAAGCACGGCTTCAATGCCGGCGCACTGCACGGCGACATGGACCAGTCCAGCCGCACGGCAACGCTCGACGCGTTCCGCGACGGTCGCATTGCACTGCTCGCCGCCAGCGATGTCGCGGCCCGCGGTCTCGATATCCCCGACGTCAGCCACGTCTTCAATTTCGACGTTCCCTGGCAGTCCGACGACTATGTGCATCGCATCGGCCGCACCGGCCGCGCCGGCAAGCTCGGCGCATCCTTCACGATCGTCACGCCGGACGACTTCAAGGCGGTGCAAGACATCGAGAAGATGCTCGGCGAGCCCATCGAATGGATCGGCGACGCGCCAACCGCTGAAGACATCGCCGAGGGCTCCAAACGCAAACGCGGCCGCGGACGGTTCGCACGCGGGCGCAGCGAGGACCGTGGCGGACGTCCAGCCGGCGATCGACCGCGCGGCGACCGCCCCCGCAATGATAGACCGAAAAACGATCAGGCGAGCGACCCTCGCCCCGAGAGCTGAACGCCCCGCCCGCGTGCCGCGCGAAACCCGCGTCGATGACGGCGCTCAAGCCAAGCGGACAATCATCAGTCGCAACGGCAGGCCGAGCGTGGGCGAGAGCCGACCCGACGGCCGTCCGCCACGCCGCGAGCGTCCACGTCGCGATGATGGCGGCGAGACGCGCCCACAGCCGTCGGCAGAGCGCCCGGAGCAACCACGCGAAACCCGCCGTGACGAGCAGCCACGCCAGGAGCGGCGCCCCGAAGGTGGACGTGATCGCGAACCACGTCGTGACCAACCGACAGCGGCGTGCACAGCCATCACAACCCGCGCCGCAGCCTGAAGCCGTCGAGCGACCGGCACGCACCCTGGGACGCGAACAGCCAAGGCCGCCCAAGCGCGGCGCCGGCGATCGCCAACCGCCGACCGACCTCGGCTTTGCCGACAACGTTCCAGCCTTCCTGCGCCGTCCGGCTAAAGCCGGCAGCTGAAGGAGCGCGGCGAGGGGCCGGCAACTCAATGAGGACACCGATGCCATCGGTCGCCGCTCACAACGCCCTCGACTGTGCTTTGGACGCTCGGCGGCGGGCATCAGACAGCACTCGACACAAGCGCAACTGACCGGTGCCGATCCTGTCCTGCCCTCATCGTTCGCCGTCGGCACTCTCGCGCAGGCGACGATCGCCGCCGCCGGACTTGCTGCCGGCGAACTCTGGCATCTCAAAACCGGCCGCCGGCAGACCGTCTCAGTCGACATGCGCCACGCAGCGATCGAATTTCGCAGTGAACGCTATATCAAGGTCGCGACCGAACCGCCCCATCTCTGGGACAAGATCGCTGGACTTTATCGCACCGGCGACGATCGCTGGGTCCGCATCCACACCAACTTTGCCCATCATCGCGACGGCATCCTCGCCCTGCTCGACGCACAATACGACCGCGACGCCGTGCAGCGCAGCTCTGCTCAAGTGGAACGGCGCCGAATTCGAGGCGGCCGCTGCCGCGCGCAATCTCGTCGCCACCCTCACCCGCAGTCCCGAACAATGGGCCGCCCATCCTCAGGGCCAAGCCATCGCTGCGCTTGCCGATTTTCGAAATCATCCGCATCGGCGATGCCGCTCCCGAAGCCCTTGCCCGCCGGCGCCCGCCCGCTCTCCGGCGTTCGCGTCCTCGATCTCACGCGCATCATCGCCGGTCCCGTTGGCGCGCGCACGCTGGCAGCACATGGTGCCGACGTCCTCACCGTCACCAGTCCCAACCTGCCGTCGATCCCGAGTCTCGTCATCGACACCGGTCGCGGCAAACTTTCTGCCGTCGCTCGACCTCAATACAACCGAAGCCCGCGAAACGATTGACCGCCCTCGTTCGCGACGCCGACGTCTTCATCCAGGGCTATCGCCCCGGCGGCCTTGCCGCACGCGGCTTCTCGCCCGAGCAACTGGCAGCACCTGCGCCCCGGCATCGTCGCGGTCTCGCTCTCCGCTTATGGTCATGCTGGGCCTTGGGACAGCCGGCGCGGCTTCGACAGCCTGACGCAGAACGCCAACGGCATCAATGTCGCCGAAGCCGCCGCCGCCGGCCAGGCCAGACCGAAGGAACTCCCCGCGCAAGCGCTCGACCACGGCGCCGGATATCTGATCGCGGCTCGGCGCGATGCTGGCCCTCCATCGCCGCGCGACCGTTGGCGGCTCATGGCATGTCCGCGTCTCGCTTGCCCAGGTCGGCGAGTGGTTGAAACGGCTGCCGCGCAATCCAGGGGGCCTGCTCAGCACCGGATCCCCAGCCGGCTGATATCGCCGATCTGCTGGAGACCAGCGAATCAGGGTTCGGCGCCATGACGGCAGTTCGCCACGCAGCACAACTCGCCGAAACGCCAGCGCTATTGGTCGCGACCATCCGTGCCGCTCGGCAAGCACGCCGCGGCATGGCCGCGCACGCGGCTGACTGGCAGCCATCTCCGCGACTGGCGCAATCTCCGTGAGAGCGGTACACGGTGCGCACGTCGCACTAGAGGATTCGCCCATGCCGACCAAACCGACACTCGCCCAGCCCTTTCCCTATTCCCTCGCCAAGGATCAGATCAAGATCCTGCTGCTGGAGAGCATCTCTGAGACAGCGGTCGATGTGCTGAAAGCCGCCGGATACAACAACGTCACGCGACTGACCAAAGCGCTCGACACCAAGGAGCTGAAAGACGCGCTGCCCGGCGTGCGCATTCTCGGCATTCGCTCGCGCACCGAACTGACCGCCGATGCCATCGACGGTGTCCGTTCGCTGATCGCGGTCGGATGCTTTTCCGTCGGCACCAATCAGGTCGACCTCGCCGCCTGTCAGACGATGGGCATCCCCGTGTTCAACGCGCCGTTCTCGAACACGCGCTCGGTCGCCGAGTTGACGATCGCTGAAATCGTCATGCTGTTCCGCCGCGTGCTGCCTAAATCGGCGGCAGCCCACACAGGCGGCTGGGATAAATCCGCCAACGGCTCGCGCGAGGTGCGCGGCAAGACGCTCGGCATCGTCGGCTACGGCAACATCGGCTCGCAGCTCTCGACGCTCGCCGAAGCGATGGGCATGCGCGTCATCTATCACGATCACACCGATAAGCTCAGCCACGGCAACGTCGAGCCAACAGCGAAGTCTCGACGAGTTGCTCGCCAAATCCGACGTCGTTTCGCTGCACGTGCCCGAAACCGACGCGACGCAAGGCATGATCGGCGCAGCGCGAGCTCAACCTGATGCGGCCGGGCAGCTTCCTGATCAACAACGCACGCGGCACCGTCGTCGACCTCCCGGCACTCGCGGCGGCGCTCAAATCAAAACATCTGGCTGGCGCGGCGATCGACGTCTTCCCGGTCGAGCCCGGCTCCAACGCCGAGCGCTTCGTCAGTCCGCTGCAAGGCCTCGACAACGTCATCCTGACGCCTCACGTCGGCGGCTCGACGGAGGAAGCGCAGGAGCGCATCGGCGCCGAAGTGGCACGCAAGTTCGTCGACTATTCCGATATCGGCTCGACTTCCGGCGCGGTCAACTTCCCCCAGGTTCTGCTGACACCGCGCCACGCCGGCACCCGTTTCATCCAGGTTCAGCGCAACATGCCCGGCGAACTCGGCCGCCTCAACGAGGTCTTCGCGCGCCACAAGGTCAACATAGCCGCCCAGCACTATCAGACCGCCGGCGACATCGGTTACGTCGTGCTCGACGCCGACGGACGCATCGAAGATGCTGAGACCATCGTCAAGCAGATCCGCGATCTCCCCGGGACCATCCGCTCGCGCATGATCTATCGCCGGGCTTAGGCCGGCTTAGGGACGAGTTCTTGGCCGTCATACCGCCGAGCGAAATCAAATACCTATCATCCGCATTCGCTCGGCGAGGCCGCGACCGCGGCCCGGCGCAAGCGCCGCATCGCGAAAGTGCAGACCACTTCAGGTCGGAACTTTCGCACGTGGGTATCAGTCCGCCTTACGCGGCCGTTTGATCTTGCGGGGGGCCAGGAGGTCGTCGCCGCTATCGAGCTTGCGCGACAGGAAAATAGCTGCATCAAGTTTCATGAAGTTGCGTTTGCGGTAAAAATGCAGCGCCTCTTCGTTGTTCTCAGCGACCTCCAGCACGATATGCGTGCAACCGCGCCGGCGCGCCGCATGCTCGATCTGCTCGAACATAAACGAGCCGATACCGATGCCATGGTAGTCCGGATGGACGGCGATCTCCTCGACGAACAGCGGCCGCATGCCGCGATTGTCGAAGTAGCGATGGTTCATCCAGCTGTCGGAACCGGAGATCTCATAAGCGAACTCGGCGTAGCCAACGAGGTCGAACTTCGCACCGCGTTTAACTTCAAACAAGAGTTGCTCGATGCCGTCTTCCTCGTAGATCTCAAGAAAATGCTTCTTGTGGCGCGGGCGCTGGAACTCAACGGTCTCACGATTGACGTCGCGGAACACCAGTTTCAGGAACTGCCAGATGCGGTTGAGATCACGCCGATGCACGCGACGCACGCGGAGTTCGAGGTCAGCGCCCGTCCCGGCCGGATCGGCCGTAGCAGCCAGTTGCCTCGCCTTTTTGCTCTCACCCTCACTCATACGGCGACCAGAATCCCGGTTGTCATGACCTTCACGCATTACTGATTGACGTCAGTGACAGACCTTGGCACGGTCCGCCTAGTGTACTGACGGCAACCGCGCCACGTTTCCGATTGTACTACACTATGAGGTCCCCTTGCCAAGGCTGCCCAATCCCGTCGATTTCTGGCGCGGGTTCGCCTTGGTTACAATTTTTATCAATCACATCCCCGGCATCTATTTCGAGAACTTGACCTATCGCAACGTCGCGCTTTCGGACTCGGCTGAACTGTTCGTGTTTCTCGCCGGTTGGTCGCTGGGCTTCGTTGTTGGGCCGACGCACCGACCAACCCCCACCGCCCAAGTGGTCCTGCGGTTGGGCGGGCGCGCCTTCACGCTCTACGCAGCACATATGCTGATCGTCATGCTCGCCATTGCGATGCTGGCATGGTCAGCGCGCATTCTCGACAATCCGTTGCTGCTCGAGTGGCACAACGCGGCCGCCGTCTTCTTCGATCCACCCAACACCCACCTTGGTCTCGTCGTCCTCAGCCATCAATTGGGTTATTTCGACATCCTCCCACTCTACATCGTGTTGCTGCTCGCGGCGCCGCTGATGGCGTTCATCCACCGCGCCTCGCCGCATGGCCTGTTAACCGCATCACTGGCGATCTATCTGATCGCGATCATCTTCAAAATCAGCGTGCCGACCTGGCCGACCGAGGGGCAATGGTTCTTCAATCCCCTGTGCTGGCAGCTGGTCATGGTCCTGGGTTTCCTGCTGTCGCGGGACGATGGCCTGGGCGGGTGGGCGCGCGCCAATATCACCCTGCTCCGGCGCTTGGCATGGCCCGTCGTGATCGTCAGCGCGCTGGCCGTCTGGTTCGGCAATGGCTGGATCGACCCGACACGCGTACCCGAGCCGAAACTGCTGTTCATCAATGGCAAGACCTTCGCCACACCAATCAGGCTCCTGCATCTCCTGGCGCTGGTTGCCGCATTCTCCGTGGTTTATCCGGCAATTGCCCGGACTGTCCCAAGTGTCGTTAATTTTTCGGCGCGGCTAGGTCGCAATTCGCTGCAGGTGTTTTGCGCGGGTTCGCTGCTGAGCCTAGCCTGCCAGATCATCCGTTTCTACTTCAGGGGTGGCATGTTCCTTGATACGGTGCTGGTTTGCACTGGTGTTGCCCTATTGGGCGCTATCGCATGGGTGTCAGAGTGGCGAGACCGACTAGACTAACGCCTGGGCGCCGAGGCTTCGCGGCGCTCGCTGGCAGCATTGCTGTTCTGGTGGTGGGATCGGTGTGTGCTCAGGAACGGCCGGTACTTGCCCCGGTCCCAAAGGACTGCCTCGCGCCCGGCGCCACCATCGTCACCAATCAACCGCTGCCCAACGTCCTGAATGTTCTCAAGCGTCGCAAGGCCATTACCATCCTGACCATTGGTGGCTCATCGATCGGACAGCGCGACTCCACGCCCGGCGGCTACCATGCCCTGATCGAAAACTTCCTCGAGCACACCTTCAAGGGACTGAACGTGACGATCGTCAACCGCGGGATATCCGGCGAGCTCACGCGGGACGCCACCGAACGCATCAAGATCGAGGTTGCGCTGACTGCGCCGGATCTGATCCTGTGGCAGCTCGGCACTG
The DNA here is from genome assembly GCA_963714325.1 of uncultured Alphaproteobacteria bacterium. GTDB lineage: Bacteria > Pseudomonadota > Alphaproteobacteria > Rhizobiales > Hyphomicrobiaceae > CAVQOB01. Next base: position 373,314 of record CAVQOB010000035.1, read on the forward strand.
CCGATGCCATGGCACAGGTTCCGGTCCCGCAATTCAAGATGGTCGTCGCTGATACGATCCAGTGGCTCAAGGCGCGCAATGTCGATACCGCACTGATTGGTTTGCGCTATACGCGCAATGCAGCCAGCGACACCCACTATCAAGCCATCCGAACGGCCATCCGCGACGTCGCGCAGGAGCAGGGCGTCATTCGCATCGGTCGCTATGAGGCCGTCGAGACAATCGAAAAAATTCGCCAGCAGCACGGTGATCCCGTCAACGAAAGCGAATTGAGCGAGGCCAGCTACACCTGCATGGCAGAATATCTCGCACGCGCGATCGCGACGAATTTATTTGCGAGGGAACCGCAGAAGCCGTGAGACCTGCCGGGCAGTGGGCGACACGCCGGTCGATGCCAACGCTGCTGCTGTAACCGGACCGCCGCCGACGGCACGACATGCATGGCGACTGCAGCGTCAATACCGGCGCGGTCAGTTCGAGGCCAGCGCCAACGGCGCCCACGTCCTCTGAGGCATCATCGGCTCACGCACACTCAACGGCTGCGAACAATCTGCTTATGCAGGCCGGCGTTGCTCGAACTCGTCGAAAACTATGCATTGCAAAATGCAATTTAAAGTATGTCAGTTCAAAATACTTGTTCCCGCAATCGCAACGTGTTAACGATAAAAAAAAGCCGTTACTCTCATACAGCTGCATATGTTTGGCTGCTGGTCCAGCAGTGCGCGGTTTTCGTCGTGTCAGTGCCTGTGTGAGAGGGATGCAGCCTATGGCATTTTTTTCCCGTAGTAAGCCGGCAAACACCAGTATCCTTGAGTCTTTGCCAACAATCGAACCGGTAAAAAACTCGCCCCCGAGTTCCACCGCAGGCGGCACCAGTGCCAACAGCGCGCCCGCCTCAATCCGCGCCCATCGCACCCCCGCAATCGAACGCGCCGCCGGCCAACGCACTCCCGGAATTGTCACCAGAGGAAATGAAGCAGCGCGCCGCAGCCGCAAGGGCCGCGTCATCAGCGTTTGGCAGCGTCGTTTCGCTGCTCATGCGCACCCCAAAATACAAGCAACTGACATTGTCTGATCTCGAATGGATGGTGGTCCCCGCTCTCCAACACGGCCAAGTCCTGATCATCGATGCGCAATCAAAAACGATCGGCGTGCCGGCCCCTGTTGCGGCCGTGCTGTGGGCCAGAGTATCGCCGGAAATCGACGCTCAACTAGCGGCATCACCTGACAAGCGGATCCGCCTGCAACCGCAGGACTGGAGTTCCGGGCACATCCATTGGATCATCGAGGCGATCGGCGATCCCCGCGTGATATCGACGGTCGTCGACCGGCTGCGCAACAAGGAGTGGAAAGGCCAGCTCGTCCGTCACCGAGCGCGCGGAACCGACGGTAAACCCATGATCCGCACGCTCGACCCGATACCTGTTGCCTGAAGCGCCGAGCCGCAGAGGGTCGCCTCGTCCAGAATGCATGACACGATACCGGGCGAGTGCCGGGACACCAGCACCCCCGCTCCCTACTCCGCCGCCTCGCGGAAGCTGCGCGCGGTTTCGAGATCCACCGAGACCAACTGGCTGACGCCTTTCTCGGCCATGGTCACGCCGAACAGGCGGTTCATGCGCGCCATAGTCATGGGATGATGCGTGATGACCAGGAACCGCGTGTCGGTCTCGTTCGCCATGCTCTCCATCATCAGGCAAAAGCGGTCGACGTTGGCGTCGTCAAGCGGCGCGTCGACTTCGTCAAGAACGCAGATCGGCGAGGGGTTGGTGAGGAACACCGCGAAGATCAGCGATAGCGCCGTTAGCGTCTGTTCGCCGCCCGAGAGCAATGACAACGTTGCGGGTTTCTTGCCGGGCGGCTTGGCGATGATCTCGAGGCCACCGGCGAGCGGATCTTCTTCGCCGGGGATCATTTCGAGCCGTGCTTCGCCGCCACCAAACAGCACCGTAAATAGGCGCTGGAAATGGCCGTTGACTGTCTGGAACGCCGTCTCCAGCCGTTCCTTGCCCTCGCGATTGAGCTGGCCGATCCCTTGCCGCAACTTGGCGATGGCCGCATCGACGTCCTGACGCTCCTTGTCAAGGTTGTCGAACTGTTCGGCGATGCCGGTCAACTCATCGTCGGCGGCGAGATTGACCCCGCCGAGACGCTCACGGTCGCCCTTCAATCGCTGCAGGCTGCGATCGAGATCGTCGAACACCGGCAACGCCACATCGGCCGCGATCTCCGCCAAGGCGAGACAGCCATCGGGCGCGACGCCCAGCGCATCGCGGATCTTGCGCGCATCGTCCTGGCGGCGTTGGCGAGCGGCCTCGAGCCGTGCTTCCGTACGCGCCCGTCCCTCCCGTTCGGTCGCCACTGCGTCTTGCGTCAAGCGCAGCTCTTGAACCGCCTTTTTCTGGGCGGAATTGGCCGCCGCCACATGGTCGGCCGCAAGCTGTCGCGCCTTCTCGGCATCCGCCAGCGTCGACAAGAGCGTCTGGCGCTTCTCGTCGATCAGCGCCGGCAACTCCGACATCGCCTCCAACTCTTCAGTGGATTGCGTGAGGCGCTGATTCAGATCGGACATCTGCCGGTCCGAGGCCGTTGATCGCGTCGACCAGCGCTCGTTCTCGGCGGTGATCTGCACCAGGCGCTCGGTGCGCATGCGATGTTCGCGCTCCAGCGTCGCCAACTGCGCGCGGCTGTCGGCGACTTCGCGACGCTTCTGCGTGATCTCCGCCTGTGCCGCGTTAAGCTGTGCTTCGAGCGGCTCAAGCTCGCCGAGCGCGTCGAGCGCCATGTCGACTTCATCGAGCTTGACGTTGGCCTCGATCAGCGCCTCGGCGGCGGCCTCCTTGGCATCGCGAACGTTGCCAAGCTTGGCTTCCGTCTCACGCGCCTGCTGTTCCATGGCCGTTAGCGCGCCGCGCGTCTCGGCAAGGCGGCTCTGCGTATCGCGCCAGAGCTGCCGCAGGCGGCGTTCCTCGACCTCGGCCGCTGTGTGGGCTGCGGTCGCATTATTCGCCATGTGCGCTGCCGACTCTGCCTGCTCTCTCGCGCGCGATTCCTCGCTCATCAGATCGCCAAGACGATTGCGCTGTTCAAGCCGCACCGCCGCCGCCGACTGACCATGCGCGTCAGTGACAAACCCATCCCACCGCCACAAATCGCCCTCGCGGGTGACGAGGCGCTGGCCGGGCAGCAGGCGCTTCTGCAGACGCTGCCCTGTCGCACGATCCACAAGCCCAATCTGTGCCAAGCGTCGCGCCAGTTCCTTTGGGCCCTGCACGTAGCGCAAAAGCGGTTCGACGCCCTCTGGCAACGCGGGATCGGAGACATCACCCTGATTGAGCGTCCAGCGCACTGGCTGATCGGCCGCAGTCGCTGCTTCAAGATCATCTCCAAGAGCTGCTCCCAGCGCCGTCTCGAAACCGGGCGCCACGGTGATCTGATCGACCATCAGCGGCACATCGAGATCGCCGGCTGGTCGCAGTAGTTTCAGCAGGGTATCGACTTCCGTCCTCAGCTGACCGGCGGAAAGGATCAATGTCGCGGCGGCCTCGCGCCGTCCCTTGGCGTCTGCAGCGGTGGCCAGCGCCTTCTCCTCCGCCGCCAACGCGCCCGTCTCGACGTCGCCGAGCGAGGCCATCAGGCTCTGGCCGAGTTCACTGGTGCTCTTCAGCTTCGAAGCATCCGGCGCGCGCGCCGCAATCTCGCGCAGTTGCGCGTCGAGGCCCGCGAGCTGCCGCTCGAGCTTGGTAACTTGCTCGCGGCGTTCGAGTTTCTGTGCATCGAGGGTTTTCTTCTTGGCGCGCGCCTCAGCGACCGCCGTTTGCATCGCGGCCAACCGTTGTTCCAACGTCTTGACGGACGCTTCGGCATTTTCATAGGTGGCCAGCGCCTTGGCCTCGAAATCGCGCGCGACGATTTCAGTCTCGTCGAGTTCGGTTTTCTCGTTGCCAAGCCGGACCAGCGCATCACGCGCTTCCTGGACAAGTGCGGCTTCGCGTTGCAGATCGCGCTTCAACTGCTCGGCGCGCGCTTCGAATTCCTTCTGCCGCGCGACGGCACGCTCGGCCTCGCGCTCGAAGTTCTCCTGCTCGACCTTGAGCCGCTGTAATGCCGCCGCCTTGACCGCCTCAGCGTCGCGCAAGGGCGGCACCTGGTCGGCCATCTCAGCTTCGAGCCGTATGGCTTCGGATTCAGCCTGTGTCGCTTGGCCAAGTCGCCGCAGCGCCTCCGCCAGATTGCCCTCTTCGCTATCAACCATCCCCTGGGCTTCGATCCAGCCGATGTGGAACAACAGCGCCTCGGCACGGCGAATTTCAACCGAGAGTTCCTTGTAGCGGCGCGCCTGCCGCGCCTGCCGCTTCAGGCTTTCGATCTGCGAGCCGAGTTGGCCGAGCACATCGGTGACGCGGGCAAGGTTGGTTTCCGCCGCCTTCATCCGCAGTTCGGCTTCGTGCCGGCGCGAGTGCAGACCGGCAATTCCTGCCGCGTCTTCCAGAATGCGCCGGCGCTGATCCGGCTTGGCATTGACGATTTCCGCGATCTGCCCCTGGCGGACCAGCGCTGGCGACCTCGCGCCGGTGGCTGCGTCTTCGAACAGGATCTTGATGTCGCGCGCGCGCGCCTCGCGGCCGTTGATGCGATAGGCCGAGCCCATCTCGCGCTCGATCCGCCGCGTCACTTCCAGCATGTCGTTGTCGTTGAACTCGGCCGGCGCACGGCGATCCGAGTTGTCGATAAAAATTGTGACTTCCGCGATGTTGCGACCGGGGCGCTGGTTAGTGCCGGAGAAGATCACGTCATCCATCGACGACGCGCGCATGCTCTTGTACGAGGTCTCACCCATCACCCAGCGCAATGCTTCGAGCAGGTTTGACTTGCCGCAGCCATTCGGCCCGACAACGCCGGTCAATCCCTTTTCGACAACAAGCTCTGTCGGCTCGACGAACGACTTGAAACCCAACAATCGCAAACGATTGATATGCATGACGTCTCACGTATTCGGGACGCGTAGCCCCAGACCAGCAGTTGGAGGGGCAATTAGCGCTGCACAGGCTTGGTCTCGGACGCTGCCACTCTGCCCGTCAGCGCTGCCTCAACCATCGAGCGGATTTCCGGCATGCCGACGACCGACTTCACCAAGCGGCCGTTTACGAAGAAATTCGGCGTGCCGATGATGCCGAGCTTGCGCCCACGCTCCTTGACCGCATTCAGTTGCGAAATCATGCCGCGATTCTGCAAACAGGCATCAAATTGCTCGCGGGTTATCCCCACCTGCGACGCGACCTTGAAAATCTGGTCGGTGCGGACCTCCTGGGCGACCCAGGCCGCCTGCTGGCTCAAGAATTTCTCATAGAGAGTCAGATATTTATCAGGGGCGGCACAGCGCAGCGCCACCGTTGCCGTACCCGACGCCTTGCCAATCGGAAATTCGCGCATGATGAAGCGGACCTTACCGTTGTCGACGTACTCTTTTTTGAGCTGCGGCCAAGTCTCAAGTTGGAATTTGCGGCAATAGGGGCAGGTCAGCGACATGTATTTGATGATCGTCACCGGCGCATCGCTGCGGCCGAAGCTCATCTCAGGGAGCAGCCCGGCCTGCATGACCTCGGCAATGGTTGGATTGGCAATGACTTCGCGGCCGCCGGTCGCGGTTTCCGGCTCTGTCGAGAACGGGTTGAAGGTCGGCTTGTCGCTCGCCGTTTCAACCGATGCCTGCCCAACCGCGGAAGCATCGCCAAGCGTCGTCGTCGGTAACCCGTCGCCGCTGCATCCAGCAAGTGTCAGCGCCAACAGTCCAAAAGCCAAGGCCTCGCGAAACGATGTCATACGTCGGTCCTAGCGCCTCGCCGTAGTCGCCGCGACGGCGCCACGCTCTAACGGCGCCGATTTCGGTTGCGCCATCATCGCGGCCAGCGCCGCAACCACGGCCGCTACGCCCAGAACCCATCGCATCCTCGGATCACGAAACATCATGTGTTCAACTCTTGGCCAGCGCCGCAATCGCCTTGTCGAACGATTCAATGACCGGCGCGTCTTTCAACCGCTTACCATTGATAAAGAACGTTGGTGTGCCGGAAATACCGAATTGGCTGCTGGCGGTTTCCCGACCCTTCATCAGGTCATCCAGCAATTTTTGGTCGGTCAGGCACTTGTCGAAACTTTCCTGGGTAAAGCCCGCTTGCTTTGCCAGCTTGAATAGTTCGGGAACCGGATTGGTGCGCACGAACGCCCAATCCTCCTGCTTGGCGAACAGCGCGCCAACCAGCGGATACGACTTTTCGCTGCCAGCGCAGCGTGCCAGCATCGAAGCTGCAGCCGCCAGATTATCGAGCGGAAATTCGCGCAGGATGAAGCGCACCTTGCCGGTATCGACGTACTTTTCCTTGATCGCCGGAAAGACCTTATTGTGGAACGCCGCGCAGTGCCCACAGGTCATCGACGCGTACTCCACGATGGTAATGGGCGCATCTGCCTTGCCGACCGCCACATCCGGAAGCGGGCCGGGCTTCATCAAATCTTCAACCGAGACCTCGTCAGGCGATGCTGGCTTTTTTTGCGCCAGTACTGATCGAGCGAAACCGACCAGTGACAGCCCACCAGCGCCGAGCGCGAAGGCCTTGCGGCGCGAGATCTTTGGCATCGTCGTTTTGCTCATGGCTTCCGCAAGTTCCTCGATTGGGGGACGTTGTTCAGTGCCATCAGAGTGGCCATTGTTCTTGCTATCGCCCGTAGCACAGGTTTTGGCGTGGGATTAAGTCAAATCCTCGTTGAACCGCTCCTGAACAGCGCTCAGCAATCAACTGCGTGTCAAGCAGGCCTCAGTTCTTCCGGTTTTTGGCTTTGACCCCGGCGCCGAGCTTTTCCAAGGCCGCTCGCAGGCCCTCATCTGCGATGGCTGGCAGCGACACAGCATCCCTGGGCTGTGGACGCGCCAGTTTCCGAGTGTCCGCGCGCGGCAGCGCTGCTTGCAACAGACGGATATCGCTGACGGCGCGATATCCGAAATAGGCATTGATGCGCTCGATGATCTGCAGCGTCTTGTACTGCACGTCGAGCGCGCGCGCAGACTCGACACGCAGGACCAATGTCGCACCCGGCCGCCCGCGCGCGTCGTTCGCCGTTTCCTGGTAGGCTTCGACCCCTTTCGGCCATTTGAGCCGCTCTGGACTGGTGTACCCGGCCAGATCCCCGCCAACGATCGTCGCCCAATCAGTGATCAGTGCGGCTGCCGAAAATCCATACTTCTCAAATGCTTTGCGAGTGAGGCCCGGAACAAACGTGCCCACGGCCTTCGGCCCCAGCCGCCTGAACTTCGGTTTTGCTGGCGCAGCCGGCGGTTTCGGAGGCACCCTCGCATTCATGTTACCACCTCCCGCACATCAAGCATTCCCACAGTCACCCTCTATCCGTACTATAGATCATTCGATTCGTGCTGGGACTGCCACTCATTGTCATCGTCTTGACTTGTGCGGCCAAGGAGCATCAGCGCATGGCCCAAGATATGATCTCGCCGCCGCGCAAGCCGAAAAAGCCAGCTGTCGCGGCTTTCGATCCGGCCGCCGCGCTGCTCGATTGGTACGATCGCGAACATCGCACGTTGCCTTGGCGTTATGGGCCAGATGAAACACCGGACGCTTACCGCGTCTGGCTGTCGGAGATCATGCTGCAGCAGACGACGGTGAAAGCCGTCATCCCTTACTTCGACAACTTCACGCGGCGCTGGCCGACGGTCAAGGCGCTTGCCAAAGCAGAACTTGATGATGTGCTCGCGATGTGGGCGGGGCTTGGCTACTATTCCCGCGCGCGCAACTTACATGCCTGCGCGCGCGTTGTCGCCAAGGCGCACAAGGGCAAGTTCCCTTCGTCAGAGACGGAACTGCTGGAGTTGCCGGGCATCGGCGCTTATACGGCGGCAGCGATCGCCTCGATCGCCTTCGGGCAAAGTGCCACCCCCGTCGACGGCAATATTGAGCGCGTCGTGGCCCGCCTGTTCGCCGTCCAAGACCCGATGCCAAAAGCCAAACCTCGGTTGCGGCAGTTGGCGGCGACCTTGACACCACAAACCCGGGCCGGCGATTTCGCTCAAGCGATGATGGATCTCGGGGCCACCATTTGCACGCCCAAACGCCCCTCGTGCCTGATGTGCCCGTTGACCCAAGTCTGCGAGGCGCACGAGATGGGCATCGAAGCTGAACTCCCACGTAAGCCCGCCAAGTCCGAGCGACCCAATCGCCTCGGCATCGCGTTCCTGGCCTTACGCGAAGACGGCCATGTGCTCCTGCGCCGACGGCCCAATTCTGGCCTGCTAGGCGGCATGTTGGAAATCCCTTCAACCGAGTGGGCTGAAACGCTGCCGCCTCTTGACGAAGCGATGCGCGGCGCGCCGGTTCGCGGCGACTGGTGGCAAGTGCCGCAAACCGTGGTCCATGTTTTCACGCACTTCCGCCTGGAGATGATCGTCTATCGCGCCATTGTGCCGGCCGACGCGACGCTGACCTTTTGGGCCGATCCAACGCGCTGCAGCTGGGTCCCGCGACGCGACCTGCACGCCCAGGCTCTTCCAAGCCTGATGAAAAAGCTGATTGCGCATGCGTTGAAAGTGGGATGACGTGCGCGCGGTCCAATTATGCTCGACAACCCCAGCCCATGACCGCAACCTTCGGCACGCTCCGGAAGCTGATGTCGCTCTCTCGGGGTGAGTTCGAGGCGAGTGCTCGCGCGCTGGATGGCGGCGCGATCCTTGAGGCCGCCGGCGATGCCATCGTTGCCTGCTACCTTTTGGGTGCAAACGGGTCAGCGCGCGTTCGCTATGCGCCGCTGCCACCCCGCACGATCGGCGGCGGGCTGCTCACGTTGCCGCAAGCCGAAGTGACGATTGAATTCGAAAATGCGTCGACGTCAGAGCAGCAGGACTTCCAGCGCCGCTTCGAAACGTCATTCCAACGCGGAGGTGGGTAAACCCATGGCCCAACGCCCACCGGCTGTGCTCGGCGCAGGATTGGCCGAAATCGACACCCCCGCCCTGATCCTCGACCTCGACGCCTTCGAGCGTAATCTCGATGCCATGGCGGCGTTCGGCAGACGTGCCAGCGTACGCGTTCGACCACACGCCAAGACACACAAATCACCTGACATCGCCCGGCTGCAAATCGCGCGCGGCGCGATCGGTCAGTGTTGCCAGAAAGTTTCAGAAGCCGAAATCCTCGTCGACAGCGGCATCCGTGACGTGCTCATTTCGAACGAAGTGATCGGCGCGGCTAAACTCGATCGTCTCGCCGCACTTGCAAAACGCGCGCGCATCTCGATCTGCGTTGATAGCAGCGTCGGAGTCGCGCAACTCGCGCGAGCGGCACAGATGCACGGCGCTACGATCAACGTGCTGGTCGAGATCGATGTCGGACAGAAGCGCTGCGGCATCGCGCCGGGCGAAGCAGCAGCAGGCCTGGCAAACCACGTTGCGTCAATGTCCGGCCTCGCCTTCGCCGGCTTGCAGGCCTATCACGGCGCCGCGCAGCATATGCGAACCCATTCCGAGCGCGCAGCCGCGATCCAAGGCGTCGCGACCGCCGTTGCCGCAACCAAAGTAGCACTCGCGGCGCGCGGATTGACGGCGGCGATTGTCGGCGGCGCGGGTACCGGCTCCTATGATCTCGATGCCGCGAGCGGCGCGGTCAATGAACTGCAACCGGGATCGTACATCTTCATGGACGCCGACTACGCCCGCAACGCCGGCGCCGACGGCAAGCCGTACGTTGCCTTCGAACACGCCTTGTTCGTCCTTGCGACGATCATGAGCCGCCCCCTCAGCGACCGCGCCGTCGTCGATGCCGGACACAAGGCACTGCCGATCGATAGTGGCATGCCCCTGGTCCGCAACATTACAGGCGCTGTCTACCACCGTCCCTCCGACGAGCACGGCGTCATTGATCTGGCCGGCACCCCCATGGCCGAACGCCCAGCCCTCGGCGACAAAATCCTGCTGGTCCCCGGCCACTGCGACCCGACCGTCAACCAGCACGACTGGTACGTCGGTGTCCGTGGCCTCGGCGGGCAATCCCCAACTGTCGAAAGTCTTTGGCCGGTTGCGGCGCGCGGCGCGCTGTTTTGATCGCAAATATAATAGATCATTTCATCCAAGCGTCATAATCCCGTATCTCCGGTGTGTCACGGTCAGTCATCATCGGGTCCGACACTTGTAGAACTCGCCGCCAGCCCCAATATGTGCCTAGCAACAACCTTGAGGACGTGAACAGCGCCATGAACAACGAGGAACGCCAGCTCATTTCCGGACTTTTCGACCGTATGCAGCAGTTCGGAGCGCCCGAAAAGGACCGCGACGCCGAACACCTCATCACCCAATCCGTCCGCGCTAATCCAGATGCGCCTTACATGCTCGTACAGTCCGTTCTGGTGCAGGACAATGCCCTGCAGCAGGCCGATCAGCGCATCCAGGACCTGGAAGCCCGGGTGCAGGAACTTGAAACTATGACCCAGCGCTCAGCGCCAGCCGCCGCACAATCCGGCAGCTTCCTGGGTGGATTGTTCGGTGGTAGCCGTCCGGCCGCACAGTCGGCACGCGGCATGTCCAGCGTTCCGGCAACCGGCCGTCCGGCGATGGCGTCGCCGCCAGCCAACAGTCCCTGGGGCCGTCCTGGTCAACCCGGCATGGCACCGGCGCCGATGCAGGCACAGGCTGCCGGTGGTGGTGGTGGATTCATGAAAACCGCCATGGCGACCGCCGCTGGTGTCGCCGGCGGCATGCTCCTTGCCAACTCGATCCAAGGCATGATGAACTCCGGCAATCATGGTGCGCAGGCGGCATCGCCCTCGACGGACGCCACGACTGGCGAGCCGGAGGCCGCTGCGAACACTGAGCCGCAGTATCAGGATCCCAAGGACAACGATCCCGGCAATTACGACACGGCCTATGATGATAGCGGCAGCGATATGGGCGGCAGCGATTTCGACGCCTGACGCGCGACGCCCGCCCCCTGACCATCGCCACCAGTTCAAACCGGCGCGGCCTGTCGAGGTCGCGCCGTCGTCGATTTTGGAATCAGTGCTGTCAATGCGCCATGCTCGGGATCGGCCAACGCGGCCGACAAGGCCTTGCGCAGCTCGACAGCCGCCGCTGCCTCAGCGCCGGCATGCCGTGCAGGCGCGACAACGCCGTCGAAAATCCGCGCATAACTCTTGCGCCCTCGCACATGCGTCTCGCCGTAGCCCTTGAGCACGCGCGGTAGCTCTGCAAGTGCGCTGGCAAAAGCCCCCGATCGCGGTAAGGCTTGTTCCATCGCTGCCATCCACCGCTCGATCGCCGCTTGCTCTTCCTGGAACCGCAGCGACCGCCGGCGGATGGATTTGAACCGCGCCAGCAATCGCATCACGGCAAAACCGGTGACGCTGGTCGTCGACACGGTCAGCCCCGTCCCTAGCAACGGGATGCGCTTGCCGCGCTTTACTCGCGCCATCACCCGCTGCCCCCAGGCGACAGGCAGCATCGCGGCGATTTCCTCGGCGCCGGGCTTCAGGTACTCCGCCACGATCAGCACCTGGCCCGGGCTCATCTCTGCCTCGCGCCGGATGCCAACAAAGCGCTCAGGTTTGGTTTTCAGCTCGGCAACGCGCGGAATATCTTCGTACGCCATCCAGAGCGCGAGCCGGCGCGCGCCCTCTTCCAGCGCATGCACCGTTACGGCATCGCGGGCGGTCGTCGCCGCCAGCAGCCGCTTCACCCGTTGCAGAAAGAGATCGGCATAGGCGCGGTCCTGGAATTCGACCGCGCGGTCGTAACCATGTCCGACCACATCGAGAACGGCTGCTGGTATGTCGCCCAAGGCCAGCACCTCGGCATGTTGCGTGCGCGGCGCAACCTCTGCAAGAAGCTGGTCCGACGGCGTCATGCCTGCTGGGGCGTCGCCACCGCGCAGCACGGCCTCGAATGCGGCGTTGAACCCGGCGCGGCTCGCTTGCGACTGTCTCCCATCGCCCATCACCGCCTCGCAGGCCGAACGATCGAACGGCAGCACGCCGCTCGCCGCCAGCGCGCCGAACATCGTCGCCGAGATCATCGTCTTGTGCTGCCGTGCCAGGGCCTCAAGGTCGAGCGTGATCCAACGCTGCGCCAGGACTTTTCCCGCCGCTTCCACCTTCGCCGGATCGAACCGCCCGTCTCCCATCGGCATTTTTTCAGCTGTCGTGTAGACGCGACTTGTCGACGCAATGAGCGTTGTCCGCTTCGGCGAGACAAAGCCGCGCTCCATCATCCGTGCGGCCTCGACGAGTTCGCTGGCGACCACGCAATCGACCCGCGCCGGCATCGGAACCAGTGCGAACACCGGCGCCGGCGCACGGGCCGGCAGCGGCGTGCGTGACATTTCGATGTAGTAGCTGGTCGAGCCCGTCCGTTGCGCAACGCCCGGCACCGACGTTGCTTGCACGGCGAGGCCCGCCTTGAGTGCCGCGTCGACGATCCAGTTCATCAACACGCCGCCGCCCTCGCCGCCGAGTGCTGCGAGCAGAATGCAGATCGGCTGTTCCGTGGGGTGGCTCGCCATCACGCGGCCCCCGTCACATGCGCCCGCACGCGCGCCTTAAATCGGTCCCACCAGTTCGGATTGGTAATGATGTCGGCGCGGTAGAACGACGGGCATAGCGTTGCTGCGTGCGCATTTTCCCCGCACAGTCCACATCCGACGCAGCCATTGGTGACGTGCGCGACGGGATCGGTCTTCAATGGATCCACCGATGCTTTCACCGTCAATGTCGGGCAGCCCGAGAGCCGGATGCAGGAGTGATCGCCGGTGCAGGTCGCATCGTCGATGCCGTAGCGCGTGCGCACAATGCGCCGGCCGTCGGCCAGTTGCTTCGCACGCATCGGCCTGATCCGTCGCTGGCGTTCCAGCTGACATTCGCCTTCCGCGATGATCACCTTGAGCCCCTTGAACGGCGAGGTGATCGCCTCCTTGAGGACGTCGCGCATCTCGGCGACGCGGTAGGTATGCACCGTCTTCATCCATTCGACGCCGACGCCTTGCAGCGTCTTCTCGATCGTCATTTCGGTACCGGTGGCACTTTTGGCTTGCGCTTCTTGCTTGCGCGCCTCGAGCGGCGAGGACACGACATCCTGCGTCCCGGTCGCCGAGGTGTAGCCATTCTTCATGATCAGCAGGACGCCGTCGCTCTTGTTTAGCAGTCGCGAGGATACGCCGGAGAGCAGCCCGTTATGCCAGAACCCGCCGTCACCCATGATGGCGATCGGCCGCCGCTTGGAAAAACTCTGCACGCCGGCACTCGACGCGAGGCTCATCCCGTAACCGAGGATCGAATTGCCGAACGAGAACGGAGCGAAAGTGCCGAACGCATGGCAACCGATATCGGCTGACACGTGTACCTTGCCGGTCTCGCGCTCGGCAAGCTTGAGCGCTGCAAAAACCGGCCGCTCCGGACACCCCGTGCAGAACGTCGGCGGACGCGGCGGCGCATGGCCGCCAAGGGCCGCACTGGCTATTCTGCGCAACTCGGCGACCTCATCAGCATAGCCGAAATCGCCGGTATTGCCGAGGTTCGGCAACTGGCTCTTGAGGAATGTCACCAGCCCGGCGAGAAGCACTTCTGAGGTATATTCGCCGGCCATCGGCAGAACGTCCTTGCCGAAGATCGCTGTGCTCACGTTGGCGCGGCGCAGGAGTGACCCGATCTCGTGCTCGATATATTCGGGCTGCCCCTCCTCGACAACGAGGATTGCCGTCTTGCCAGACGCGAACCGCTCAATCTCGACCGGCACCAACGGATAGACGACGTTGAGGCACAGGATCGGTAGCTCCGATCGGCCAAATGCATCGGCGAGCCCGATCTGTTGCAGCGCGCGGACTAGGCTGTTGAAAATACCGCCTTGGACAATAATACCGACGCTGGCGTGTTCGCCATCGAAGTGTTCGTTCAGCTGATGCTTTTCGATGAAGGCGCGCGCCGCCGGCATCCGCACCTCATACTTCTTCTTTTCATGGCCATAGGTGACGGGTGGATGCGCCAATTGCTCATAGTTGTGCGGCGCCGGCTCAGCGACCAGCTGCCGCGTCGAGAGCTTGGGCGCGACGTTGTTCTTCGCCTCGAAACGGCCCTGCACGTGGCAGGCGCGAATCCGCAATTCCATCATGACCGGGGTATGCGACGCCTCCGACAGCTCGAACGAGCGCTCGACGCAGGCGACAATCGTCGCAAGGTTCGGTCGCGGGTCCATCAGCCACAACGCCGATTTCATCGCATAGGCGTGCGTGCGCTCCTGGATGACGCTGGCGCCCTCGCCATAATCCTCGCCGACAATGATAAGTGTGCCACCCATGACGCCGGGTGAGGCAAGGTTTGAAAGCGCATCGGCCGCAACGTTGGTACCGACAATTGATTTCCACGTCACTGCGCCGCGGACCGGATACATGATGGAGGCGCCGAGCATGGCGGCGGCCGAGGCCTCGTTGGTGCAGGCTTCGACATGGACGCCGAGTTCGCCCATGTAGTCCTTGGCTTGCACCATCACGTCAAGCAGATGCGAGACCGGCGCGCCCTGGTAGCCTCCAACATAGGAGACACCCGATTGCAGCAGCGCCTTTGTCACGGCGAGAATGCCCTCGCCGTAGAACGTCTCGCCGTTTCCGAGTTTCAGGCTTTCGATTTCCTGCGCGAAGGAGCGCTCCATGCCAGTCCGATCCGGTGTGCTGATGATGCAATCACCACAGTGGCACGCCGGGACGCCCGATCATAGACCCGCCGCGAACGCTTAATGGCGAAAATGCTCGCGGCCAACCTCCGGCAGATCGTACAGGCCGCGCGAGCCCTCGCGGTAGGCATCCGCCCGCGATAAGCCGATATCCGCGAGCATGCGATCATTGAGGCTCAGCAGATCACGACGCTGCCGGCGCACATCGTAGATGGTCCACAGCCAATCAACCCACGACACGCGCGCTTTGCCCGTGACCCGCTGCAGATCCGGCTGGTCAAGACACGCGTGCTCACACTCCAAAATGGTCGCAGCCATGGGATCTCTCCAAGAATCGATTTCGATATCTGCAGCTTAATTTTCTCACTTGCATAACGAAATCGAATGTTTTTAATGCTCTGCATAGCGTTTCATCAATCACCACATGCGCGCCAAGGAATGCCCGCCATGACCCGCGATATCGATGTCTCCCTGCTGCGCGCCTTCGTCGCCGTTGTTGATGCTAACAGCGTCACGGCGGCGGCTCGACTGCTCAACCGCACGCAGGCCGCGGTATCGCTGCAGATCAAGCGCCTCGAGGATATGTTGGAAGTCGAACTCTTTGCCCGCGAGCACAAGAAGCTGACGTTAGCGCCGCCCGGCGAAAAACTGCTGGCGCTCGCACAATCGTTGCTTGCGCTCAATGATGACATCTGGAACCAGATGACGACACCCGCATTCCAAGGCGAGGTGCGTTTCGGTGTGCCGGTCGATATCATCCCCGCGTACCTGCCGCCGATCCTGCGCCGCTTCCACGCCGCCTGGCCGCGCGTGCGCGTGACAATGATCGCGAAAAACTCGCTCGAGCTACTCGACGACATTACCAACGGAAAGCTCGACATCACGCTCTCGACCGATCGTGATGTCGGGCGTCATAGTGAAACATTGCGCGTCGATCGCCTGGTCTGGGTCGGTGCCAGACGCGGCGACGCCCACCTAAAATCACCACTCCCCGTTTCCATCGGCTCGACAACCTGCCGCTTCCGTCCGGTCGTGCTCGACGCGTTACGCCAGGCTGGCCGCGATTGGCGGGTTGTGCTCGCAATCTCGAACCAGGACGCGGTCAATGCCACGGTCTCCGCCGGCATGGCCGTTTCCGCCATGTTGGCCGACAGCATTCCCGATGACCTCGAAGCACTCGGTCCCGCCAGCGGCCTGCCAAAATTGCCAGATTTTCGCATCAACCTGACACTGCCGGCCAGCGGTGGCAGCGACATCGCCCAGGAACTCGCCCGCCATATCCGCGCCGAATTCCAGCAACGCTTCGGCACCGACGCTGTCCCTCCAGCGCCAACCAAAGCCGCCCCGAAGGCCGTAGCCCAACGCAAGTCGGTAGAACGCCCGGCGCGCGCGCGGGAGTGGGTGGCCGCCCGCGCAAAATGACGCCGCAAATTGCATCGCGGCTGGTTCATAATCCCGCTATAAAAAACGGCAAAATCGTTCGTGAGGTCCGAGATCATGTCGCAACCGTCGTTTTTCCCTACCACGCTCGCCGGCAGCTTGCCGAAGCCGGCTTGGCTTGCAGAGCCTGAAAAACTATGGCCGACGTGGCGCGCGACTGGCGCCGATTTGGAAACAATGAAGCGCGACGCGGCGCTGATCTGGCTCAAGCTGCAGGAGGATGCCGGTATCGACATCGTCACCGATGGCGAGCAGTTTCGTATCCACTTCGTACACGGCTTCCTCGAACACGTCACCGGCATCGATTGGGCTAAAAAAACTAAGATGGGCATTCGCAACAATCGCTATACCGTCGACGTGCCGACCGTCACTTCCAAGCTCGGCCGACCGAAATCGGTGCACAGTGCCGACGCAGCCTTCGTCCGCGCCAATACCAAGCGCCGGCTCAAAATCACGCTGCCTGGACCGATGACGATTTGCGACACCATCGCCGATCAGCATTACGGCCGCCGCGCCGACATGGCCATGGCCTTCGCCGATTTGCTCAATCAGGAAGCGCGAGAACTCGAAGCCATCGGCGTCGACGTCATCCAGTTCGATGAACCGGCCTTCAACGTCTTCATGGGCGAGGTCAACGAATGGGGCATCGCCGCGCTCGAACGCGCCGCTGCCGGCCTCAAATGCCAGACTGCCGTCCACATTTGCTACGGCTACGGGATCGAGGCGAACAACAAGTGGAAAGCGACGCTCGGCGAGCAATGGCGGCAGTACGACGAAATTTTTCCCGCCCTCAACGCGTCGAAAATCCAGCAGGTCTCGCTGGAGTGCGCGGGATCGAGGGTACCGATTTCGCTCATCCGTCACCTCACGTCGAAGCAAATCCTGGTGGGCGTCATCGACGTTGCCTCGGAAACGATCGAGACACCCGAGGCGATCGCCGCCACCATCAAAGCCGCGCTCGAACATGCCGATGCCGAGCGCATCCAGGCGTGTACGAACTGCGGCCTGGCGCCGTTCCCGCGGACGATTGCGGCAGCCAAACTGCAAGCGCTTGGAGCCGGTGCTGCACTGGCGCGGAGGACGCTGTTGGGCTAATCGCCCGCCTCAGTTGCCTGAGCGTGGCCTCACGGCCTATGCTGGGTAGATTGTCAGCGCCATGCCCGAGGTTTGGCGTGTTTCTCCATTGATAATTGAGGCGGCCCCATGGATTGGCGTGATCATGCGACCTTTGCCATCGGACTTGTCGCGAACATCCTTGGCGAAGCGCGCCTGACGATTGCGTTGACCCTCGCCCTCTTACTCTTCCTACTGCTGCTTTGGATCGCCGTGGCTCGCCGAGCGCCGCGGAAAGACCATCGCTCGACCAACACGGCACTGAACACTGCGCCGCCACCGGCAAGTCCCGCAGCAGCAGATACCCTGGTACCGCCGCCCGCTCCTGCGAACAATCGCAGTAATTTCACACTCGAAGGGGTGGCGCTCGGCAAGGCGCGAACGATCCTGCCAAAGAACCCGCGTACGTTCCTATTGCTGGTGCTGGTCATGATGGCCGGCTGCTGGGGCCTCGGCCTTGCGCTGACTCCCGATCGCGCCCGCTTCCTGGCGTCGCCGGAATGGCGGTTCCAACCGATCTATATTGCGGCCCACCTCATCACTCTGCGCATGATCATCAGTGTCTACACACGCAACTACACAACCGGCCTCGCTCGCCTCGATGTCGAGACCGAGCAAGGTGTTGAAGGCTTGCGCTTCATCCTTGGTCCGGTTGGGCGGATTGCGGCATTGGCTATCGCCGTGCCCTTCTGTTTTCTCGACTATCAATACCTCACCAGCTCCCGCTACGAAAAACTCAGCGGCTCCGGAACCGTCAGCACCGCCGATCTCGTGATGTGGGCGATCTGGTCGGTCGAATGGTTCATCAATGCCTTCCTGTGGGTCGTGCTGGTCGGCTACTCGATGAAGAACTGTTGGATCCTCAGTCACTATCCGTTCCGTGCGCCTGTCGACGTCGTGCTGCACGAAAGGCATTATCGGCCGTTCCTGCAAATGAGTTCACAGGGCTCGACGATACTGCTCGGCTTCAGTCTCATCACCGTATTCTACATCACCTACACCGGCGGCGCGCTCAGCGACTATCTCGGCCTCGGCATTACCTGCGCATTGCTCGTCCTCGGTTTTGCGGTTCCCTGGTCCATGCTCAAGGCCAAGGTCCGCCGATCCGTCATGTCCGAAACGGCGCGACTGCAACGCACAGTTACCCAAACGAACCATCATCAACTCGCCACCGCCGAAATGGCCGCGACACCAGACCTCAAGTTGATCGAACAGCGCCTCGGCGAGGCCGTCGCGATGCTGCGGATCACGCATCTCGACCGCATCCATCTCAATCTCGGCCGCACCGAGGCCAAGGCGATCATGCTCAGGCTGCTGGCGCCAGCCGCCACCATTGGCTGGCAAGTGTTCCAGAATGCCCCAGAAACGATCCAGAAACTCGAGCGCTTCCTGCAGTGGCTCTCGCTGGGCCTGAAGCGATTGGCGGGCTGATCGCGGCGGATTCTGGTTGTCAGCTGAAGGCGCAACGATCAACTTGACCGGAACTTCTCAATGGGACGAGTCAGCGCCGGCGCTGACCCGACAATATCAAAGCCGCCAACCTGAATGCATCGCGGCAACGCCGCCCGTCAAATTGCGATAGCTGACGCGATCGAAACCAGCAGTTCGGATCATGCCGGCGAATGACTCTTGTTTCGGAAACCGGCGAATGCTTTCGACGAGATATTGATAAGACGCGCGATCACCCGCCGCGAGCTCGCCGAGCCTGGGGATCACCTGGAAGGAATGGAAATCGTAGAGTGTATCCAGCAGTGGCACTGTCACTTCAGAAAATTCGAGGCAGAGGAAACGTCCACCGGGCTTCAATACGCGGTACGCTTCGGTCAAGGCCCGATCAATGTGGGTGACGTTGCGGATACCAAACGCGATCGTATAGGCATCGAAGTGCTTATTGGGGAAGGGCAGCGTCTCCGCATTGCCAACCGTCGTCGTGATCCGATCCGCTAAACCAGCCGCAAAAATACGCCGCCGGCCGACAGCGATCATTTCCGGGCTGATGTCGCACAACACGGCCGAGCAGCCGCTCCCGCCCTCAGCGATCACTTTCATCGCAACGTCGCCGGTGCCGCCGGCCACATCGAGCAGACGAAAGGAGCTCGCCGCTTTCGGCGGATTGAGCCACGTCACGAAATCGGATTTCCACAGCCGATGCAAACCGCCGGACATCAAGTCGTTCATCAGGTCATAGCGTTCGGCAACCGAGGCAAAGACTTGATTGACCTTGGCCTGCCGGGCTGCCGGCGCAACCGCCTCGAAACCGAACGTGCCAGAGGTGTCAGGAGATTTTGAGTGCGTCATGCCTCGATTATAGCGAATAGAGCCCGCGCGGGAAACACACTCGCCCACACTCGCGCCCGCGTCATTTGGGCCACCGGCCTCCCGCAACTCCAAAACCCAGCGCGACGCACGCGGACAACAGGCCGGCGCCCAGGAACAGACCAGCATAGCCTATTCGGTCAGCAATCGGCCCACCAATCAACGGCGACAAGAAGGAGCCCAGGAACACCGCTGTTGTGTGCAGTCCGGCCGCCCGCCCCCGTACCGCGTCTGGCGTCCGCGCCAGCAGCAGTCCATTGCTATTCGGGAACAGGTAGCCAAGCCCACAGCCGACGAGGCCTGCACCGAGCATGACGGTTGGAAGATCGCCGGCAACGCCAACGACGCCAAATCCGGCCGCCATCAGCACGAACATCAGCGCGTAGATCTGGAGCGGCGACAGGCGCTGGCGCACCCAGCGGAACGCTAAAGCATTGAGCGCGGTACACAGCGCCGAAAACGCCACCGCGATGCCAATCAGCGCCGGCGAGGCGACGCCGATGCCGACCAACTGAAACGGCAGCAGTGTCGGTAATAGATAGTAAGCGGTCATGCCATAGCAAGCGACACCGCACACCAGTGCCAGCGTTCCCCAAGGCAGTTGCGCTTCGACGTCGCCTGGTCGCATAGGCGGTCGCCTCGGCACGTCGTGCAACAGCAGAGTCGCTGGGATCAGCACCAGGAGTGATGCGAGATAGAGCAGGAACGGCAACCGCCATCCGGTCTCGGCCAGCGTGCCACCAGCCAGTAGAAACAATACGCCGCTCCCCGACATGGTCGCCGCCTGCCAGGTGATGATCCGCTCGCGGGCCGGCCCCTTGTAGAGATCGCCAATCAGCGCGATGGTCGTCGTCATCGTACAACCGACAGCACAACCGAGTAGCGCACGCCCGATCAAAAGCTGGGTCAGCGATTGCGCAAATAGCCCCGATGCGCCCGCCAAAGCATAGAGCACCAGCGCCACTAACATCAACGGTCTGCGCCCGATTTTGTCGGCGACGATCCCGGCCGGCGCCGCCGTCAGTACAATCGACAGCGACGGCAACGTCATCACCAGACCGACCAACGTCGTGACATGCGGCGTCTCGCGAAATGCCTCCCGGAGCCCCGGCAGCGACGGCGCAATTGTCGCATTGGCCATGACCGTCAGACTGGCGACCGCGAGTAGCGTGACGGTGACGATCAGGGGCGGCGGCGGGGGATTGGCGTATTGCATCAGCGGTGGTCTAGCATGCGATCACCTCGGCGACTCGGCCCAATCGCGCAGCCGCGCCCTGCCCGCAATGCACGGCTCTACGCCGGTTGCAGGTAGGCAACTGACGGCGCGCACTGAGCGTCTCAACCGATGGTGATACCGCCGTCGGCGACGATGATCTGCCCGGTGATGAAGCTGCCGGCTGGCGACGCCAGGAACGCTGCAACGCCGCCGATATCGGCAGGTTGGCCGATGCGCCGCAATGGCGTTGTTTCCAGGCGCCTGGCCAATCGTTTTTCATCTTCCCACAGCGCTTTGGCGAAATCGGTTTTGACGAGCCCCGGCGCGATGCAATTGATGCGGATGTTCTGCGGCCCCCATTCCACGGCCAGCGCGCGCGCAACACCGAAGTCAGCGGCTTTCGAAATGCCGTAACCGCCGAGATTACCAGTTGAGCGAATGCCGGCGATCGACGAGACGATCAAAATCGTGCCGCCGCCTTGCGCCTCCATCGCCGGCCGCGCGAAATTGGCCAGCCACAGCGTGCTCTTGACGTTGACGTTCATCAGTTTGTCGAAGGCCTCATCGTCCATGCCGGACATCGGACCGAAATAGGGACTGACGGCCGCGTTGGCGACCAGGCAATCGAGGCGCCCGAAACGATCCAGCGTCGTCTTGACCAGCGTTTCCGTCTCCGACTTGTGCGAGACGTTGCAGGGGATCACGATCGCCTCGCCACCGGCCTTGCGGATACCGACCGCCACTTGCTCGCAGGATTGTGACT
The DNA here is from genome assembly GCA_963714325.1 of uncultured Alphaproteobacteria bacterium. GTDB lineage: Bacteria > Pseudomonadota > Alphaproteobacteria > Rhizobiales > Hyphomicrobiaceae > CAVQOB01. The sequence continues at coordinate 394,875 of CAVQOB010000035.1, forward strand.
TGCGCGAGGAGATGACCACCTTGGCGCCCATCAGGGCCATCGTCTCGGCGATGGACTGGCCGATGCCGCGGCTCGATCCGGTGATGACGGCGACCTGGCCGGAAAGGTCAAACGGGTTGCACTTGGTCATCAGTTGTCTCCAATAGATGCACGATTGAGTGCGGCTTGGCCCGGCACACTTGCCAATCCTGGGCCCCGCCGCCTACGTTCGTCCGACAATAGCAGAAGCGATGGCGCACTGCGCAAGGCACGGATCGCATGAATGTCGACGCCTGTCATGACTGAGCGGCCCACCACCCGCCGCCCGTTCGCCTGGGAGGCTCATTACCCACCTGGCGTGCGATGGGACGCTGCCATCGCAACGGGTATGATTCCGGATCTGCTGGACCGGGCTGCAGCGACCTTTGCCGATAAACCCGCCCTGTCCTATGGCACGTGCACACTACACTATCGCGATTTCGCAGATGCCGTCGGGCGTGCGGCGCAAGGTCTGACGACGGCCGGTGTTGGACCGGGAACGCACGTCGCCTTCCTGCTCCCCAACACACCGTGGCACCCGATCTTTTTCTTCGCCACCCTCAAGCTCGGCGCTACCGTCGTACATCTGTCGCCGCTCGATGCCGAGCGTGAACTCGTCCACAAGCTCTCCGATTCCGGCGCGCGCCTGGTCGTTACGACGGATCTGGCAGGGCTTGCCGCGCGTGCGTCAGCACTGCTAGCCGATGGTCGCATCGATCAAGTCATCGTCGGCGAGGATGCGCAATGGCGCGACGGGCTCCAAGCGACGGTGGGGTTACCACCCCGAACGCTTTCGGGAGCGGCAATGCTGAAGGCAGAACCGAACCCACGCGCGACAAGGCCATCCGGCAATCCCGATAATATCGCCGTGCTGCAATACACTGGTGGCACGACCGGCTCGCCGAAAGCGGCGGTCCTCACCCACGCCAATTTGACGGCGGCTGTGTCCATCTATGAAGCCTGGGCCCGCCCGCAAGGCTTCCAGCAGCCAGGTGGCGAACGCATACTCTGCGTGCTGCCACTATTTCACATCTATGCCCTGACAGCAGTATTATTGAACGGCGTCAACTGCGGCGCGGAAATCGTGCTCCACACCCGCTTTAATGCCGAGACCGTGCTCGACGATATCGAGCGCCGGCGGATCACGCTGTTCGCCGGCGTGCCAACGATGTGGACGGCAATCGCCAATCATCCCGGCGTCGAACGCCGCGATTTTTCATCGCTGCAGGGAATCCGTTCGGGAGGAGCTGCGTGCCCAATCGAGATCGAAAACCGGATCAAGGCGATCACCGGCCTGCGCCTCGGCGGCGGTTGGGGGATGACAGAAACCTGTCCGGCCGGATCAAACATCCCGACGCCCGGACCGCTCAACGCGGACACTTCGATGCCGGACAAGCCCGGCACCATCGGCCTGCCGCTGCCTGCAATCGAAATGCAGATCGTTGCGTTGGACAATCCCCGGCGCGTTCTGCCTGCCGGCGAACGTGGCGAAATCCGCGTGCGTGGCCCAAATGTTGTCGCCCGCTATTATAACCGTCCCGCGGAGACGGCGGCCGCATTCGTCGACGGCTGGCTACTCACCGGCGACATCGGCCACTGCGATACAGATGGATTTTTCTATCTCGTCGATCGCCGGAAGGACATGATCATATCCGGCGGCTTCAACGTCTACCCACGTGCTATCGAGGAAGCCATCTACGAGCATCCAAGCGTCGCTGAAGCTGTCGTGATCGGGGTTCCGGACGCCTATCGCGGTGAAGCCGCCAAAGCCTTCGTCGTGCTGCGATCGGGCGCGCAGACTTTCACTCTGGACGAACTACGCACCTTCCTCGCCGATAAGATTGGCCGTCATGAGCTGCCGGCCAAGCTTGAATTCCGTGATACGCTGCCGAAGACGGCCGTCGGCAAGCTATCCAAGCGCGCGCTGATCGAAGAGATGACGAGGCGATAAGGTGATGGCAGCGGCGAGATGCGCCAGATTTACCTGGATCGGATTAGGCAGGAGTGCCACACGCGATGCCCGTTTCAACGATTGACAAGCTGATCGTCGTCGACCATCCGCTGATCGCCCACAAGCTGTCCTTCATGCGCGACAAGACGACACCATCGGCGATGTTCCGCCAGCTATTGCGCGAAATCAGCCTGCTGCTTGGCTATGAAGTGCTGCGTGATCTGGAATTGGAGACGCGCGCGATCGAGACGCCCGTTGGCCCGATGAACGCGCCGTTCCTGAAGGGCAAGAAACTCGTTTTCGTGCCGATCCTGCGCGCCGGCATGGGGCTGCTTGATGGCTTTCTCGAATTGGTTCCCTCAGCCCGCGTCGGTCACATCGGCATCTATCGTGATCCCGAAACACTGACGGCGGTCGAGTACTATATGAAAATGCCGGATGACATAACAGAGCGCCTCGTCATCGTCGTCGATCCGATGCTGGCGACCGGCAACTCGATGAGCGCCGCCATCAGCCGCTTGAAAGACTACGGCGTTCGCGACATCAAGGCGGTGTCGTTGCTGGCGGCACCAGAAGGCATTCGAGCGGTGCACGAAGCCCATCCGGATGTCCGCATCTACACGGCCGCCGTCGATAGCCATCTCAACGAGCACGGCTACATCGTGCCAGGCCTCGGCGACGCCGGTGATCGCTTATACGGCACGAAGTAGGCGATCAGGCCTGCCCATATCAGGCCGGCGGGGGGCCGAAGATGAGGACGGCGTTGAGCCCACCGAAGGCGAACGAGTTCGACATGGCGTAGGTCACCTTGCGATCGCGACCGACGTTCGGCACATAGTCGAGATCGCAGCCTTCGCCAGCGACGTCGAGGCCGATGGTTGGTGGCACCCAGCCCTCCTGCATCGCCTTGATGCTTGCAACGGCCTCGATGCCGCCACCGGCGCCGAGTGGATGGCCGTGCATCGACTTGGTCGACGAAATAGCCAGCTTATAGGCATGGTCGCCGAAGATGGCCTTGATCGCCTTGGTCTCGTTGATGTCGTTGTCTGCGGTCGCGGTGCCGTGCGCATTGAGATAGTCGATCTGCGACGGCTGGAGCCCGGCATCATCGAGCGCCATGCGCATGGCTTCGCTCGGACCCTCGACCGTCGGTTTGACCATGTCAGCGCTGTCGGACGCCATGCCATAACCGCACAGTTCCGCGATGATTGTAGCTCCGCGCGCCTTGGCGTGCTCGTAGGACTCAAGCACCAGAATGCCGGCGCCTTCCCCGAGCACCGTGCCGTTACGCTTTTTGGCGAAGGGATAGCAACCCTCTGGCGACAACACGCGCAGGGCCTGCCAGGCTTTCATGGTGCCATAGTTGATGACACTCTCGGAAGCGCCGGCGATGGCCACGTCAACGACGCCATTGCGGATATAATCGCGGGCGATGCCAAGGGCATGCGATGCCGTCGAACAGGCCGAGCAGGTCGCGAAGGTCGGACCCTTGATACCCATTTCGATGCCGACGTGTGCCGACGCCGAGGAACCGATGATCCGCAACAGTGTCAACGGATGCGTTGCGCGCTTATTGTGGATGAAGAGATCGCGGTAGGCCGTCTCGAAGGTGACGAGGCCGCCGGCACCGGAGCCGATAATGCAGGCGGAGCGATAGGGATCGACAAACGGCACCTGTAGGCCCGACTGCTTGACGGCTTCATCGGCAGCCGCGGCCGCGAACCAGGAATACCGGTCGGCCATCGTCACAAGCTTGTCGCGCTTGAAATGCTTGAGCCGTGCCTTGTGGTCGAAGTTCTTAACCTGCGCCGCAATCTTGATATAGAGATCCTCCAGCGGAAAACCCTCGACGGGTCCGACGCCACACTGGCCGCGCTTCATGGCGGCCCAGGTTTCATCCACCGTATTGCCGATCGACGTCACGGTACCAAGACCGGTGACGACAACGCGGCGAGCGCCCTTGGGATCTGTCATCGTATTCATCTGCTACTCTAGAAACAATTTGGCGCGCCCGATGCGCGCCAACGTGACCATCGCACTTCACTGTCGAACCCGGCATTGCCAGGATCAACGGCGCTCAGGCCTTGGCAGCGGCCAGGCTGCGGACGCGATCCACCACCGAACCCACGGTCTTGAAGTCGGATGTGTCTTCGTTCGCGTTGTAGGGGATCTCCACACCGAACGTATCTTCGATGTCGAACACGATCATAGCGAGATCGAGCAACTCGATCTTAAGGTCCGTCAACGCCGTGCCAAGACCGATGTCGTCCCGCGGCTCTTTCATGTGCTTCTTCAGAATGTCGATGATTTTCGTCGAAACGTCGTCCATATCGTTCTCCAACCGCGCCGCGTTGGCGGCCTCGGGATTCATATCGTGGACCCAGTTGCTTTTGCTAGTCCGGACTGGCCGGGATCGCAAGGTTGCCGGTCACATATACGTAAACAAGGTTCAAGTCCACCTCACCGGTGGCCGGGGCGTTTCTGTCGCAGACTATGGAAAACGAACGAGAAAACGGCGGCAAGACCGACGCAAAGCCCCGCGGCCCCGATCGACAGCGTATTGTCCTAGAGCAGCGCCATCCCGTAGGCTAATATGGAGAAAACCCAGGCGTATGACGCCAAGAAGGGTCAAACGGGGAGACACCATTCCATGAGCACCGCACCATCGGCCGCGCGCGAGCCTGCCGTCAGCACTGCAGGCTATCCCTGGCTCGCCCATTATCCGAAAAATGTGCAATGGAATCAAACGTTCGAGCCCGCACCCGTTTTCCGGTTGCTGGACGATACGGCCGCCAAATTCGGCCAAAAGACGTGCACCAACTTCCTCGGCCGAGAGACCAGCTATGCGACCGTCGCGCAACTGGTGAACCGGGCGGCTGCCGGCCTGCAGACTTTGGGCGTCAAAAAGGACACGAAGGTCGGGCTTTTCCTCCCGAACAGCTTAACGTTCATCGTCTACTATTATGCGATCCTGAAGGCCGGCGGAGTGGTGGTTAACTACAATCCGCTCTACACGATCGACGAGTTGACGCACCAGGTGAAGGATAGCGAGACCGAGATCATGGTCACGCTCGACCTCAAGCTGCTGTTCGACAAAGTTGAAGCGCTTCTTTCAGCCGGAACGTTGACCAAAGCCATCGTCGCGTCCTTCCCGGCGCTGCTGCCCGGCACCAAGTCGACCCTGTTTAAACTTTTCAAAAGCAAAGAACTGGCGCGTGTCGCGAACTCGCCTGTTGCAAAGCAAATCTATCTTGAAGCTGACGTTCTGGCGGGAAGTGCTTCGCCCGTACCGATCGCGATCGATGCCGTCGAAGACATTGCCGTGTTGCAATATACCGGTGGCACGACCGGCACCCCGAAAGGCGCAATGCTGACGCACGCCAACGTCTACATCAACACCCAGCAAGCGCTGGCCTGGACACCCGATCTCGTCCGCGGCGGCGAACGCGTGCTCGGCGCGCTGCCGTTCTTCCACGTCTTCGCCATGACCGGCGTGATGAACTTCGGCATCGCCATCGGCGCCGAGATCATCATCATGCCGCGCTTCGTGCTGAACGACGCCATGGCCCTGATTTCGAAAACACGCCCGACGGTGATGCCGGGCGTGCCGACCATCTTCAATGCGATGATGAACCACCCCAAGCTCAAGAGCTACAATCTTTCCTCGCTCAAGTTCTGTCTTTCCGGCGGCGCGCCGCTGCCCGTCGAGGTCAAGCGCGGCTTCGAAGCCCTAACCGGATGTAAGGTGGTTGAGGCCTACGGTCTCTCCGAGACATCGCCGGCCGTCACAATCAACCCGATAGAGGGCCCGGTCAAGGAAGGCTCGATTGGCCAGCCGATCCCGGCGACGATCGTATCGCTGCGCGATCTCGCCGATCCGACACTGGAAGTACGCCAAGGCGAGAAGGGCGAGATCTGCATCAAGGGCCCGCAAGTCATGAAGGGCTATTGGAAAAAACCAGCCGAAACCGCCGGCCAGTTCGTCGGTGACTTCCTTCGCACCGGCGATGTCGGCATCATGGATCCGGAGGGATTCATCTTCATTGTCGACCGCATCAAGGATCTGATCATCTGCTCGGGCTACAATGTTTACCCCCGTCGCATCGAAGAGGCGCTCTACGAACACCCTGCAGTCGAGGAAGTCACGGTCATCGGCATCAAGGACAGCTATCGTGGCGAGGCGCCGAAAGCGTTCGTCAAGCTGCGCGCTGGCGTCACGGCGACCAAGGAAGATCTGATGAAGCACTTGGAAGTGAAAATCTCCAAGATCGAATTGCCGGCCGAAATCGAGTTCCGCGATGCGCTGCCGAAGACGATGATCGGCAAACTCTCGAAGAAGGAGTTGAAGGCCGAGGAAGAGCAGCGCCAGAAGAAAGCTTGACAACGCAGCTGTCAAAGCAGCTGCAGGCTAGGCATTCGAATCCTTGCAACATTACGCCAGAAAAATCCCGACCCATGCGCCGCCCAAAGCTCTCTCCAAAGGCGACGCCTCCGGCCGCCGACACCAGCACTGCCGATCGCGTATACGCTATCGGGGAACTCGCGCGAGAATTGGGCATCACCACCCGAACGATACGCTTCTATGAGCAGAAAGGCTTGATCCAGCCAGCGCGCAAGGGGTCGGCACGCACCTATTCACGCCGCGATCGCGCACGCATGCGGCTGATCCTGCGCGGCAAAAACCTCGGCTTCAGTCTGGAAGATATCGCTGAATATCTGGAGCTGTATGACAGCGATCCGGGCCACGTCGCCCAAACACGATTACTGTTCGAAAAGATCACCGCTGCCATCGCCGACCTCCAGACCAAGAGAGCCGACATCGACCGATCGCTAAAGGAATTGAATGACATCGCCAGGGAGTGCGAGCATCATCTTACAAGGATCAAAAGCTGATGCGACTGGCTGTCATCGCCGACATCCATGGCAATTTACTCGCGCTGGAGGCGGTCCTCGCTGACATCCAAGCGCGAGGGGTGGACCAAGCCGTCGATCTCGGCGATTGCGTCTCGGGGCCGCTTTGGCCGCGCGAGACGGGCGACCTGCTCGAGACACTGAAGCTGCCAACCGTGCGTGGTAATCATGATCGCCAGCTCTGCGAAACGCCGCGCGCGTTGATGGGGCCATCCGACGGCTACGCCTTCGACCAGATGACAACGGCTGCGCGCGAGCGCCTCGGACGTTTGCCGCAGACAGTGCTGCTGGAACAGAGCATCCTGTGTTTTCACGCGACGCCAATGTCCGACGTGTCTTATCTTTTGGAGACCATTACGAGCGGCCATCTGATGCTTGCGCCGTCTTCCGAGATTACAAACCGACTCGGCACGGCGCGGGCGCCACTGATGCTGTGTGGGCATTCGCATCAACCGCGGGTCGTGCGCGGGCCGGAAGCGACGCAAATCGTCAATCCGGGTTCAGTTGGGTGTCCGGCCTATAGCGATGGCGATCACGTCAGCGAGGCCGGCAGTCCACACGCGCGTTACGCGATGGCGACGCGTGACAAGTCCGGCGCATGGTCGGTCGCACTCATCTCAGTTGCCTACGACTGGGGCCGTGCTTCGCGGCGCGCAATTGACAACGGCCGACCCGACTGGGCTCATGCGCTGGCGACCGGGTTTATGCCGGCGTAAGGCCGAGCATCATGGTCGGGGATGAGGATGCGTGCCATCGCCTACAAAGACCGGCGCGAACCCGCCACCTGGTGTTCGGAAGTTGGTCGTCTGGCCCTGATAGAGCCGAGCGGCGATCAACTGCACATTGCCATCGTAGGTATAGTTCCGCAGATCAACCTTCATGCTAAGAATTTGACCCTCGCGCGCAACCACTCGCGCGCTTGGTGGCACAATCCGTTGCGCGACATAATTGCCAGCGAGGATCTCAGCCCAGACTTTGCGTGTGATCTTGTCGCCACGATACGCGGCCTTGCTGCCAAAGCCCGCATCGGGTTTGAAGAAAAGGCTGTTGCGTCGCGCCCATAGATCATCAGCAGCAGAGGCGCTGACGACTTCGGTCCGAGGAACCCCGGTGAGCAGCGTCGCAATCAACGCCTCATCGACACCCCACGTCCGCAATGTCGTCGCGTCGGTCAAAGCTGCGAGGTTGCGCTTGTTGGCGAACAGCGCATGTGCGCGCGGATGCGGGCTCAACACACAAGTACCGCTCAGGTAAGCACTTTTGAGATTTTGGTTTTGTGGACCCGCGAGCGCGAAATCCGTGAGACGATTGTAGACAAAATCGATTGCCATCGTGCCATGCCATAGCGCGCCGTCTCGATAAACCAACGCTTCGGGCGCGGCGATGATGGCCTGCAAGCCGTGCGCCTCGAATAGCCGTTGGAAAAGCACGAACTCGGGATAAAGGTATTGCGCCTGCGGTTTGTCATCGACGATCGCGATCGTACGCAAGGCCTGCGTCCGGCCATGCCGCTGCCATTCGCGCGTCACATTGGACATGAATGTCTTCAGCAGCGTGTCGACATTGAACTGCGCGAGGCCCGACGCCCCCATTTCGGTGCAACAGGCCTTTTGAGCCTGCAGCAGATAAGCATTGATCAACGCGCCACCGGCATTGGTGTTGATCTCGATGAGCTGCGGACCATTGGCGCCGAGATGGAAATCGTAGCCCATGAACAGCCCGACGGGACCGGCCACGAACTGCGCAATGTCAGGCGCGTCAATCATGACCGCCGCCTGATAGGCGGGCAGCATCACGACCGCCTCGATCGCCTTGATGATCGCTTGCATTCGCGCAGCGTGCGCGGACGACAGAAAGAGTGGTTGGGCTGACAGCAGATGCGGATGCGTAACCGCGAGGTCGCGACAAAACTGCGCGTTGCCGACGACCTCCTCTGCAGCTTTGCACAGCGCATCGAGATCCAACGTCACGCACGTGCAGTCGGCATTGAGATGCTCGATCGACATCGCTTCGACCATGGCGCCGCCCCTACTCCGCAGCAACCGCCATCCGCTCAACCTTGGTGCCTTCGAGGATGGCAGCAACGCCCATACCGCCAGCGGTGCAGACTGAGATCAAGCCGCGGCCACCGTTGACGTGCAGCAACTTGGCGAGGTTGGCGACAATGCGTGCGCCTGTCGCGGCAAAGGGATGGCCGAATGCCAATGACGATCCCTTGACGTTTAGTTTGGCGCGATCAATCGACCCGAGGGGCGCATCTCGGCCGAGATACTCTTTGCAGTAGGCGGGATCTTCCCAGGCGCGCAGTGTCGCGAGCACCTGCGCTGCGAAGGCCTCATGGATTTCGTAGAAATCGAAATCCTGAAGTTTCAGCCCGGCGCGATCCAGCATCTTTGAGACCGCTATGGTTGGCGCCATCAGCAGACCTTCGCCCGCGACAAAATCGTTGGCGGAGGTCTGGTAGTAGGTGAGGTAAGCCAGCACTGGCAGGCCACGCTTGGCCGCCCACTCCTCGGACGCCAGCAGCACGGCGGCAGCGCCATCCGTCAGCGGCGTCGAGTTGGCAGCAGTCATCGTGCCTGCAGCCGACTTATCGAAGGCCGGCTTGAGGGTGGCGAGCTTCTCGAGTTGGATATCCTCGCGCATGTTGTTGTCGCGGAAGACGCCGGCGCACGGCACGATCAGATCATCCATCCACCCCGACTTGTAAGCGGCTGCCGCCTTGGTGTGGCTTTCAAAAGCCAATTGATCCTGGTCGGCGCGCGTAATTTTCCAGTCCTTGGCCATGATCTCGCAGTGGTTGCCCATCGCGAGGCCGGTACGCGGTTCGCTGACGGAGGGCGGCTGCGGCGCGAGTTCGCTCGGCGAAAAGCCTTTGAAGGCACCGAACTTCTGGCCGAACGACTTGGCTTGGCCGACTTGCACCAGACGCGTTGCAAGCTTTTTGGAAATGACAATCGGCGGGTCGGAGGTCGTATCCGAACCCATGGCGATCCCACTATCGATGGCGCCGGCGGCAATTTTTGCGCCAATCATCATGGCCGCTTGCAGAGAAGTCCCGCAAGCCTGTTGCAGCGTGATGCCCGGCGTCGAGGGTGCGAGCTTGGTTGAGAGCACAGCTTCACGCGCGAGATTCCAATCCTTGGAATGCGACACGACTGCACCGCCGATGACTTCATCGATGTGCGCGCCCTTCAACCGATATTTTTCAACGAGGCCGTTGAGCGTCGCCGTCAGCATGTCGAGATTGGACTGATCGGCATAGAGCGTGTTCGAGCGGCAGAACGGGATGCGCGTTCCACCGACGATGGCGACTTTGCGGAGCGTTTGGGACATTGTGAGTATTCCTTGTCAGAGTTTTTGAAGGCGGTCACAGGTCGTCAGTGCAATGCCCACAGGTAGACCAAAGTCGCTGCAGCGCCGAGCGCAGTTCTGACGGCATGGAGGCGTCCCCAAGATTCCAGCAGCGCACGTGAAGCAGGACCGGCGTCAGCCTCGGCGATGGCCTTGAGCTTGTGATTGGTCGGCATGATGCCGAGGAGTGTATAGGGCCAGTTTGCAAGGATCAGACATGCGCCTAGCACCCAGCGCCAGTCTGAACTCATCCACGCTGCAATAAAGCCGAACCCCGCCGACGCAACTGCAAGGCTACCTTGCAGTGTGTAGCCTGCATCATAACTCGGTTTCCATTGCCGCAGAAGGTTCCGGTCATCGAGGCCGAGACGCGCGGGATGTTCGGCAAAATTGATGTAGAAGGCGGCACCGGCGAACGCCGCAGCGAGAATAAGTGCAATCTGACCTGTCAACATGGATTGGCTCCGGTTTGCCTGAAATTCAGCGCAAGCCAATCCTCACTCCGCCGCCGCAGCCTTTGGGAACGGTGTCACGTTGGTCTTGGGCTCGCTCGCCTTGAAGTGCAGCGGTCCGCCGCGGAAGGGCGCGAAGCCCGTGCCGAAGATGACGCCGGCGTCGACCAGATCGGCATTGGCGACGATGCCGTCGTCGCGGGCCTTCTCGCATTCCCGGATCAACGGATCGACCAATTCGCGGCCAAGTTTTTCAAGCTCGGCCTTGTCCCATTTACCCTCAGTGCGGTCGGGCTTGCCGTCCTTCCAGACGTAGAACCCTTCGCCGGACTTCTTGCCGACCTTGCCGGCTTTGACGAGCGTGTCGAGTTTTGAGCCATCGGCTGAGTTGCCAAGGATCCGGCCGACATGGGCGCAGACGTCGAGGCCGACGGTATCAGCCAATTCGATTGGCCCCATCGGCATGCCGAACACGCGGGCGGCCTCGTCGATCTTTTCTTTGGCGACGCCCAATTCAACGCGCTTCATGGCGGCCATCATGTAGGGCGCCAGCACGCGATTGACGAGGAACCCCGGGCAGCTCTTGACGATTAGCGGGAATTTGTCGATGGCTGCGACGAATGCGCAGCCCTTCCTGACTTCGTCATCACGGCTGGTCGCGCCCTTGATGACTTCGACTAAGGGCATTTGCGCGACGGGATTGAAGAAGTGGATGCCGATCAAGCGGCCGGGGTCGGCGAGCGGCTTGGCGATCTCCTCGATCATGATTGATGAGGTGTTCGAGGCCATGATGGCCGTGGGTTTGAGTTTCGTTTCGAGTTCCTTGAACAGCGCCTGCTTGACCTCGAGCCGTTCGACGATGGCTTCGATAACGACGTCGGCACGCGCGATCCCGGCGCCGGCTTGATCGGCGATGAGGCGGGCTTTCGCGGCGTCCTTTTGCGCACGCGTCTTGAACTTGCGACCGAACAGCTTGGCTTGCGCCGCGATCCCCTTCTCGATGACGTCAGGTTTGAGATCCTGCAGCGTCACTTCCATGCCCGACGCGACGCACCACCCCGCGATATCCGCACCCATGGTGCCGGCGCCGATGACGTGCACGCGCAGTGGCTTCCAGGCGATATCCTTCGGCGCCTGCGCCTTCAGCATCTCCGAAAGCTTGAAGACGCGGCGCAGACTGCGCGAGGTTTCCGACACCATCAGCGGCGCGAAGCCAATCGGCTCGGCGGCCTTCATGCCCTCGTAACTGCCGCCGTGCTTCTCGAAGAGATCAATCAGCCGGAACGGCGCGGGATAATGATCTTCGCGTGCCTTCTTCAGCGTCTCCGTCCGCATCTTCTCGGCCAGGAACCCGCGCGCTGGCCACTGCGAGAGCATTTTTTTCCACCCGCCCACCGGTTTTGATCGGCGCTTACGCTCGATCGCTTTGCGCGCCGCCCAGCGCAGATTACCGGGCGACGCGACCAGTTCGTCGATCAGGCCCATGCCGCGCGCGGCACTGGCACGGATCATACTGCCGGAGAGCATCATTGGCATCGCCGCCATCGCACCGGCCTGGCGGATCGAGCGCGCGGTGCCGTTGAACCCTGGGTAGATGCCGAGCTTGACCTCGGGGAAGCCGATGCGCGTTGCGTCGTCGCGCGTGGCGATCCGCCAGTGGCAGGCAAGCGCCAACTCAAGCCCACCGCCGAGGCAGGAACCGTGCATGCCACAGACGACGGGCACCGTCATCCGCTCGATCCGATTCAACATCGCGTTCACCGGCTTCAGCGCGTCGAGCACCACCTGCTCGCTGGTCAATTGCTCGAACTCGCGGATGTCGGCGCCGACGATGAACCCCTTTTCCTTGCCGGAGAGGATGGCGAGACCAGCGATGCTCTTATCCTTGGCCCCGGCTTCGACGCGATCGACGATCGCCATCAGTTCTTCGATGGCGCGGCGGCCGAGCGAATTCTGGCTCTCCCCTTCGCGATCGAAGATCGCCCAGGCAATGCCTTCATTGTCGATCGAAAATTTCCAGTCTTTCAGCGCGGCAAGATCGGTCATGGGGGTAGCTCCGATAGGCATTGTGAAACGCTGTTATAACAGGTCGTCACGTTCAAACGGCGCGCTGTGTCCGCTGTTCGAGGAACACAAGCAGAGGCGGAAAAATCAACTCAATGGCCAATAGTCCCAGTACTTGGGCTGGTGGCGCGCCATGGAGAGCAAATCCAAGCACCCGCGCACACCCTCCAACAAAAACCGCGGCCGCTACAATTTGGAACACCAACCTGTAGCGCGCGGGATCACTGAGGTACAGCAGGAGTAACGCTCCGTATCCCATAAAGCTCGCCCCATAAAACCGATCCTGGCTATCGAGAACGATCTTGCCGATCGCGCTGTCGGACGTCGCGGCACCCAGATGCGGCACTGTCGCGATGCCGAAGAGGCCATGCAATGCTCCAACCAAAATCGCAATGAGTGCAGTAATGCGAACCAAAGCAGCCTCCATGGTATTGCCTTACTCCGCAGCTGCCGACCGCGAGGCTATGGCGTTATGGCCGGGAACCATGTAGTTAGGTTTGACTTCGGCTGGATCGAAATGATCGACGGCAATTACACGCGCCGTCAGGGCTTCGACCTCGCGCAGCAGGATCGCCTCGCTTTCCGTAACGATTCCCTTCGCGTGCGCGTCGCCGATCCAATCAATGCCATGGTAGCGCTTGATCGCCCCTTGCCGGATAGCACGGTCGAGCTTCTTTTCGGCTTCCTCGGCTTTGACAACTTTCTCCAAGGTCACTTCCAGCAGCCCCGTCGGGTCGTTGACGTCTTTCGAAATGTAGATGTAGCGCGTCAGGCGATCACGCACGTCGCCGGGTTCGAGAACGAGGCTGACAACCTGATGCCCGAGCCAATCCGGCGCCGGTCTTGCGCGTGCACCAAGCGGGAATACGATGGTCCGCATCAATACGCGCGCCCAGGTGATCGGGAAATTGTCGATTGTGCCCTGCATCGCCTGCTGGAACCGGTAGAGGCCATTACGGGCGGCGAGCGCGACGATCAGCCGATCGTTCGACGGTTTGCCATCGTCTTCGTAGCGCTTCATGACGCAAGAAACGAGATAGAGTTCCGACAAGGCGTCGGCAAGCCGTCCGGTCAGCTTCTGTTTTGTCTTCAAACCGCCGCCGAGCAGCGCGACCGTCAGATCCGCGACCAGCGCGAAGTTGCGGCTTTGCCGCCAGAGCTGGCGATACCAGTCGGCCGTCCCGTAGGACTTATCCGGGACATGCCCGAACAATCCGCCGGTGACATTGTGGAACAGCGCGCCGGTGACATTCGAAATTGAAAACGCGACGTGGCCGCAGAATGCCTTCTCGAAGTCAATGAGGCCCTGCCGCGTATCGGGGTTCTGGCAGGCCTGCACTTCCTTGTAGAGGAACGGATGCGAGCGCAACGCCCCTTGCGCGAAGGTGATCAGCGTGCGCGTCAGGATATTGGCGCCTTCGACCGTGATCCCCACGGGCACCATCTGGTAAGCCGACTGCAGATAGTTGGTCGGTCCATCGCAAATTGCGCGGCCGCCATGAATATCCATCGCATCGTTGACCGATTGGCGCAGCTTCTCGGTCGTCTGATACTTCATCAGCGCGGAAATGACCGAGGGCTTCTCGCCGGCGCTGACCATCGACGCGGTCACGGCGCGGGCCGCCTCGTTGACGTAGGCCGTTTCGACCATGCGGGCGAGTGGTTCTTCCAGGCCTTCCATTTTTGCGACCGGCAAGCCGAACTGCTTGCGAATGCGGCCGTACGCCGTGGTGAAGCGCAGCATTGCCTTGGCGCCGGCGGTGCCTGATGACGGCAACGAGATCGCGCGTCCCGCCGCCAAGCATTCCATCAGCATGCGCCAGCCGTGGCCGAGCATCTTCTCGCCGCCGATGATGAACTCCATCGGAATGAAGACGTCTTTGCCCCAGTTCGGCCCGTTCGGGAATGCGGCGCCACAGGGCAGATGCCGGCGGCCGATATGAACGCCGGGATGATCGGCCGGGATCAATGCGACGGAGATGCCGATATCCTCGCCACGACCGAGGATCTTATCGGGATCGAAGAGCCGGAACGCCAGACCAATGAGCGTCGCCTTAGGCCCAAGCGTAATGTAGCGCTTATCCCACGACAATCGGATACCTAATGTCTCCTGGCCCTTGTACATGCCGCGCATGACCGTGCCGATGTCACGCATGGTCGCCGCGTCGGAACCCGATGTCGGTCCAGTCAGCGAGAAGCAGGGGACTTCGATGCCGCGCGCCAATCGCGGGAGATAATAATGCTTCTGCTCGTCGGTGCCGTACTTCTCGATCAGTTCGCCTGGTCCAAGCGAATTCGGCACCATGACGATCGTCACCACATCAGCCGAACGTGACGCGATCTTGCCGAGAATGAGCGACTGTGCCTGTGCCGAAAAACCAAGGCCCCCATGCTGCTTTGAGATGAGCATGCCGAGGAAGCCGTGCTGCTTGACGAACGCCCAGATTTCCTCAGGGATTTCCTTCTGCCCGTGACGCACCTGCCAATCGTTGATCATGCCGCAGAGTTGCTCGGTCGGGCCGTCGAGAAACGCCTTTTCCTCGCCCGTCAACGTGATCGGCGCGACAGCGCGCAGCTTCTCCCAATCGGGCCGGCCGCCGAACAACTCGGCATCGAAACCAATCGTTCCGGCGTCAAGTGCCTGCTGCTCGGTGTCGGAGATGCGCGGTAAAACCTTCCGCACCATTTGAAACGCCGGTGCAATTACCAACGCCCGCCGTACCGCGGGAATGGCGAGCACCAGTAATGCCACGGCCGGCAGAGCGCCGAGTACCTCCCAGAGGCCGAACGACGGCCATTCCGGGGTGCCATCCATGAACCCCGTCTGCCAAGCCAATGTGCCGAGCGCCAGCAGCACCCCATAGGCCCCAAGTGGCGCCCGCTTCATCGCAAAGACGAAGGCCACGGCAAGCCCAACAACAATCATGACCGTTTCAGCCATTGTCACCGCTCCGAATGGGTCGAGTGCCGCGCCGAGCGGCGCAATCTCGCATTGTTCATGTCAGCCCGCAGTACATGAAGTTGACGTTAACGTCAATTTACGCACTGGGTCTTGGTGTCGCCGATCCTGACCGCACGTGATTGGTGCGCAGGTCTAAACTCAGCCCAAGGTGTCCATGCCCGTACTATAGTTTCCTCCCGCAAACCGCGGAATTGATTTGTTTTCGAGCGTGCTGGCGAGACAAATTGGCTGTGGACGGTTGGCGGCGGTCCGCTCGCAATCATTGTTGCCCATGGACTGACTTGCGCATACCGTCTGTGGATCAGCCAACCCCTGGAATTCCCTGCAGGATTGAAAGCCGAACGCATGACGAGCCGTCCGCCCGACGTTGAAACATCCCCTCGGGAACGTGCCCCGCCACCGCAAGATGCTGAATTGGCTGGGCTCCGAGCGGCGGCCAATGACGCTGCTGACATGCTCCGCGCGATTGGGAGCCCGCATCGGCTGATGATCCTCTGTTATCTCATGGAGTGCGAACGTACGGTCACAGAAATCTGCGATGCTATCGGCGCGCGACAAAGTCTGATTTCACAGCATCTGACACGGTTGCGCCTCGATGGTTTGGTCAAAGTCGAGCGTCGCGGCCATTTCGCCTACTACTCGCTCACTGAGACGCCCGCAAAAGACATCGTCACTATCCTCTACCGCCACTTCTGTGCAGAACGAAACGGCCATGACAAGAGTTCTTGAAGTCTTACGTCTTGGCCCTGGCAACCGCTGTGAGCCTGAGTTTTGTGAGCGCCGCAGTCGCCAACGACGCCAAAGCGCTCAGCTACGGGCGTCATTTGTCACAGGAGTGCTCCAGCTGCCATCGCATCGACGGCATCGACAACGGCATCCCCTCAATCGTCGCCTGGGATCGCGAGACGTTCATCACCACGATGAAATTCTACAGGGATGGTGCCCGCGCCAATCCGGCGATGGTCTCCGTCGCGCAATCGCTCGATGACGCGCAAATGACCGCTCTCGCAGCATACTACGCGTCGCTGCCCAAACCGGAACGCGGACCCGATGCCATCAAGGCAACCGCGCCTTCCCGCGCGACATCAACCAAAAATTAGACGGCGTCAGCCGATCAGCTCGCGCGCCCGAGCACGTTGCCAAGATCGTTGTAAATGGTGTGGACGTGCTGCGCCTTGTCGTCGACACAGCCAAGCTCGATGACAAACCCATCGGCGATGACCCGATATCCGAACGACTGTTCCGTCGCATTCGCGCCGTACCAGCCGAAATGGACGGCTACCATATCGCCGTCGCGCACCCGCTTCTTCTGCACCTCCGCCAACGCCGGTACCAGGTGGCCGACAGCGAAGATCTCGACTAGTTCCCAGAGCAAATCGCGCTGCGCCGCAACCATGTCGGCTGCGGCAACGCCGACCTTCCCGGCGTTTGCGCGCTCCTCCAGTCCACAAGCCGTCAAACTCGTCTCAGGAGTGTTGACGTCGGATAGGATGCCCACAAGCATCCGGTACTCTTTTGCTTGTCGCTTCCGACACCACTGCGGCGAGCCGGCCCGGTAGCGACTCCACGTGAGCGGAGCCGGCCGCCAAGCACGGCTTCATGTGCCGACTTTTTGCTGCGATTTTCCCTCTCCCCGTTCTTACGGGGAGAGTTCCATGCGCGCCGAAGGCGCGCACATGAATGGATGAAAGCGGTTTTACTGTCGGCGTCGTGGCATTGAGGTCGTTTTTTCCCTGGCGCCGTCGAGCCCGAGGGAGAGTTTGATCCTGGGGCCTCAGAGCACATGTCATTGTCGCCACGGACGGCGGCGGGCTCAGCCCACCGTTCCGTCCCGGAGCACGCAGAGTAGAGTTCAAATCGACGAGGCCCCTGGCCACGGCATTCCTGTCACTTGGGAGGTGTCCGTGAATATCCTACATAAGAAGTGCGCCGGTCTTGATGTGCATTCCGCCTTCGTGGCGGTCTGCGCGCGCACCGTGCGAGGCCGCAAGATCGCCTACGAGGAGGGCCGCTTCGCGACCACGACGCGCGATCTTCTCGCGCTCGCAGCTTGGCTCGAAGAGCGTGGTGTCACGCATGTCGTGATGGAGGCAACCGGTGTCTATTGGAAGCCTGTGTGGCACATCCTGGACGCCGCGTTCACGCTGATGCTGGTCAACGCCCACGAGGCGCGCAATCTGCCCGGCCGCAAGAGCGATGCGAGCGATGCCCGCTGGCTGGCCGATCTCTTGGCCCACGGCCTGATCCGCGCGAGCTTCGTGCCGCCGGAGCCGATCCGGGAGCTGCGCGATCTGACGCGCACGCGCACGCAGCTGCAACGCCAGATGACGCAGCACGAGAACCGTATCGGCAAGGTTCTGGAGGACGCCAACATCAAACTCGCAACCGTCGTGTCCGACCTGCTCGGCATCAACAGCCGGCGCATTCTGGAGGCGCTGGTCGCTGGCGAGACCGATCCTGCGCGACTGGCGGCGCTCGTCGATCGCAGGTTGAAGGCGTCTCGCGAGGACCTGGCCGCCGCCCTCGACGGCCGCTTCACGCGCCACCACGCCTTCCTGGTCCGTGAGCACCTGACCATGATCGACGTGCTCGCCCAGCGGATCGCCAGCTTCGAGACGGAGGTGGAGGCTTTGCTCGCCCCCTTTCGTCAGCTCGTCGCCGAGTTGACCAAGATCCCTGGTGTGAAGAAGCGGGCCGCGTCTGCCATCCTGGCCGAGATCGGAACCGACATGAGCTGCTTTGCCACCGCCGGCCATCTCTCGAGTTGGGCCCGCCTCGTGCCCCGTCTCGACGAGACCGGCGGCAAGAAGCGCTCGACACGGGTCAAGAAGGGCGGGGCCTGGCTGAAACCGCTGCTCGTGCAATGCGCCATGGCTGCAGCCCGCACCAAGAACACCTATCTGTCCCGTCAGTTCGCCGGCATCGCCGCCCGGCGTGGGCCCAAGAAGGCCGCCATCGCGGTCGCCGGCTCGATCCTCACCGCCATCTACCACATGGTCCGCGATGGTGTGCCCTACCGG